>CAVTBS010000001.1:0-326131 GCA_963732995.1 uncultured Gaiellaceae bacterium
CAGGCGGTAGATCGTGCCGCCGTGCGAGACCGCATAGAGCTCGCCGGCGAGGTCCTGCCCGAACGAGCTGACGCTCTCGATCTTGAAGCGCTCGCGGCGCAGCCCGGTCGCCTTGCCGCCCGAGATCTTGAAGCTCCAGATGATCCCGCTGCAGTAGTCGCCGTAGATGTAGCGGCCGCGGAGCGACGCGTTCGAGCCGCGGTAGACGTAGCCGCCGGTCACCGAGCAGCCGTTGTCGTGCGAGTACTGCGCGACGGGCTGGACGAGCCGGCCGGGCCCGAGTGCCTTGTCCTCGAACGACGAGCGGCCCTCGTAGACGTCCCAGCCGTAGTTCTCGACGCCCGGGCTCGAGGCCGGCAGGTACGAGATCTCCTCGAGGTCGCCCTGGCCGACGTCGCCGATGTAGAGGTCGCCGTTGGCGCGGTCGAACGAGAAGCGCCACGCGTTGCGGAGCCCGAGCGCCTCGACCTTGAGGCCCTTCGTGGCCACGTTCAGCGACAGCAGCTTCCCGAACAGCGAGCTCGGGTTCTGGGAGCGGTTCTCGGGATCGCCGCCGGCGCCGCCGTCGCCCATCGTGAAGTAGAGGCGGCCGTCGGGCCCGAACGCGAGCATGCCGCCGTTGTGGTTCCCGTACGGGTCGGCGCTCGAGAAGAGCTGCCGCGGCGCCGATGCCCTCATCCCGTTCGTGCGGTACTCGACGACCTTCGTCGAGCCGTTGTTGGCGGTGTACTGGACGTAGAACCGCTTCACGCGCGGGTAGGACGGGTGAAACGCGAGCCCGAGCAGCCCCTGCTCGCCGCCCGCGGTGACAAGTCGGCTGATGTCGAGCAGCTTCCCGACTCGCCTCCCGTTCTGGAGCACCTGGATCGTCCCGCCCTGCTCGACGACGTAGAGCCGTCCTTGCTCCCCTTTCGCTGCGGCGACGAAGATCGGCTGCGAGAACCCGTTCGCCACCGCGCGCGGCTTGAAGGTCGCGCGGTCGGTCTGCTGGGGCGAGGCACCTGCGGCACACGCCGTCCCGAGGGCGGCGACGCAGGCGAGTGCGAGCAACGACCTCACTGGCGCGCACGATAGCCACAGGATCGGCCGTGGTGCGGAGTAACCTCCCCGCGTGAAGATCTTCGTGATCGGCGCGGGGCAGGTGGGAGCGACCATCGTCGAGGCACTCCACGACGACCACGAGCTGACCGTGATCGACCTCGACGAGGAGCGGCTCGCAGCCCTGTCGCAGCGCTACGACGTCGCCACGGTCGAGGGCAACGGCGCCAGCAGGCGCGTCCTCTCGGCCGCGGGGATCACCGAGAGCGACCTCCTGATCGCGTGCACGTCGCGGGACGAGTCGAACATCGTCGCGGCGATGATCTCGAAGGCCTGCTCGAAGCGGACGACGACGGTCGTCCGCACGACCAATCCCGAGTACCTCGAGGTCTGGCGCGAGGGCCAGCTCGACGTCGATTTCATCGTCTCGTCCGAGGTCGAGACCGCCTACGCGATCTCGCGCTCGATCGGCGTCCCGACGGCGCGGCAGACCGACGTCTTCGCGGACGGGCAGGTGCAGCTGGTCGAGTTCGACGTGTCCGCCAAGGCGAATCCGATTCTGCTCGACGCGCCGCTGCGCGACGCGCAGCTTCCACCCGACGCTCGGGTCGCCGCGATCATCCGCGGCGACGGGGTCGTGATTCCCCGCGGCGACGAGACGATCCAGACCGGCGACCGGATCGTCGTGATCGGCTCTCCGCAGGCCGCCCAGGCCTGGAGCGAGCTGATCGCGCCCGGCACCGGCAAGGTCACCGACGTCGTCATCTTCGGCGCCGGGCGTGCCGGCACGGCGATCGCCCGGCTCCTGCTGGAGCAGGACATCGGCGTGCGCCTGATCGAGGCGTCGCGCGACCGGGCCAGGATCGTCGCGGCCGAGCTGCCGCGGGCGCGCGTCTACAACGCCACCGGGTTCGATCCCGATTTCCTCGACCGCGAGCGGATCGGTGACGCACAGGTCGCCGTCTTCGCGATGCGCGAGGACATGAAGAACCACTTCGCCGCCACGCTCGCAAAGGTGCACGGAGCCCGCTTCGCGATCGCGATCGTCCACGACTCGACCTCGGTCGAGGTCTTCGAGCACGCCGGGATCGACATCACCGTCAACCCGCGCCAGATCACCGCCGAGGAGATCGTCCGTTTCGCCCACGACCCGCGTACGCAGCAGGTCGTGATGCTCGAGGGTGACCGCTTCGAAGTGCTCGACATCACGACGCGCCCCGGGAGCGAGTACGCGGGCATGCGCTTCAAGGACATGCCCATCCGCGGCGCCCTGATCGGCGCGATCGTCCGCGACGGCACCGCCGTCTTCCCGCGCGGCGACGACATCCTCCGCGCCGGCGACCGGGCGATCATCTTCACCGAGTCACGGCGCGTGCCCGAGGTCGAGAAAGCGCTGTGAGCCCGGCCGGGCGCGGAGGCGCCGCACGCCGCGCACCGCTCCTCGCCGTCGACGTCGTCGGCGCGCTGCACATCGTCGGGACGCTGCTTGCGTACCTCAGCCTCTCCGTCCTCGTTCCGGCGGGGGTCGCGATCGGCTACGGCGAGCCGTTCTGGCCCTTCCTCGCCGCCGGCGCGATCACCGGCGGGATCGCACTGGCAGTCGCCTACGCGACCCGCGGCGAGCACCGCCTCGGCATCCGCGAGGGCTTCCTCGTCGTCGCGCTCACCTGGCTCGCCGCGGCGGCGCTCGGCGCGCTCCCCTACCTTCTTTCCGGCGATCCCCAGCTCCAGCGTCCCATCGACGCGTTCTTCGAGGGCATGTCCGGCTTCAGCACCACCGGCGGCAGCATCCTCGTCCGCGTCGAGGAGCTGCCGAACAGCCTCCTGCTCTGGCGCCAGTTCACGCAGTGGCTGGGCGGGATCGGGATCATCGTCCTCGCGCTCGCGGTCCTGCCGCGGCTCCGCGTCGGCGGCCGGCAGCTGCTGGAGCACGAGATGCCGGGACCGGAGATCGAGACCCTGAGCACCCGCATTCGCGACACGGCCCAACGCGTCTGGGTGCTCTACATCGCCCTCACCGCAGCCCTGTTCGCGATCCTCTTCGCGCTCTGGGCGACCGGCGTCGACGAGCGGATGACGCCGTTCAACGCGGTCGCGCACGCGCTGACGACGATCCCCACGGCCGGGTTCTCGACGCAGGCGGACTCGATGGAGAGCTTCGCGCCGGCGACCCAGTGGGTGATCGTGGTCTTCATGATCCTGGGCGGCTTCAACTTCGCCCTCATGTACCGGACGCTGGTGCGGCGACAGCCCCGCGCGCTCGCGCGTGACGGTGAAGCGCGGCTGTACGTGGCCCTGCTCGCGGTCGGCTCCGTGATCGTCGTCAGCGAGATCTGGACCGAGGATGTGCTCAGCGGCTTCGACGCGCTCCGCGCCGGGGTCTTCACGGCCGTCTCGACGATGACGACGACCGGCTTCTCCGTCGCCGACTACAACACCTGGCCCCCGCTCGCGATGATGACGATCGTCGGGCTGATGTTCGTCGGCGGCTCGGCGGGCTCGACCACCGGCTCGGTGAAGGTCGTGCGCCATCTGCTGCTCGGCAAGATCCTCCGCCGCGAGATCGACCAGACGCTGCATCCGGAGATCGTCCTGCCGATCCGGCTGAACCGCCGCGTCGTCGACGAGCGCACGCTGCGGGCGGTCTCCTCTTTCATCCTGCTCTACATCGGGATCTTCATCATCGGCGCGGTCGCGCTGGCGATCGACGCCGCCCGCACGGGCCTCCCGCTCTCGCCGTTCGACGCCGTCTCGGTCTCGGCGAGCATGCTCGCGAACGTCGGCCCCGCCTTCGGCGTCGGCGGCCCGCTCGGCTCGTTCGAGCCCTTCAGCGACTTCTCGACCCTGCTGATGACCGGCCTGATGTGGCTCGGCCGTCTCGAGATCGTCCCGATCGTCGTCCTGGTGTCACGCCACTACTGGCGCAACGCCTAGCCCTAGCGCGAGAGCAGCACCCGGCGGAGCTCGTCCTCCTTGCCCGGCTGGAGGACCGCGAGCACCTGGTCGCCGGGGCGGATCACGGTCGAGTCCTCCGCCAGCTCCGAGCCGCCCTGCCGCATCACCGAGATCAGCCTCGTCCCCTCGGGCAGCCGCAGCCCGGCGACCCGCTTGCCGGCCGCGGGCGAGTCGCGCTCGATCTGGAGCTCGACGATCTCGAGGTTCTCCTTGCGCAGCTCGAGCAGGTGGACGATCCCGTGCTCGGGCACCTCGTGCTCGACGAGGCCGAGCACGTTCGCGGTCGCGCACACCGTCTGCGTGATCCCGAGCAGGTCGAAATGCTCCTGGTTGCGCGGGTCGTTGACGCGCGCGATCACCTTCGGGACGCGGTAGCCCTCGGTCGCGATCTGGCAGATGATCAGGTTGTCCTCGTCGTCGCCGGTGACCCCCAGCACGAGCTCGGGCGGGCGGGCGATTCCGGCGCGCTCGAGCACGTGCAGCTCGGTCGCGTCCCCGAGCAGCACCTGGTGCTCGAACTCGTCCTGGAGCTGGTCGAAGCGGTACGGCCGCTGCTCGATCAGCGTCACCTCGTGGCCCATCTTCAGGAGCGAGCGGGCGACGTTGGCGCCGACCTTCCCGCCGCCGGCGACGATCGAGTACATCAGGCCGTGGCCTCCTGCTGCGATTCCTTGCGGACTGCGGCGGTGAGGGCGGAGATCGCCGTCTGCGTCGGGCAGATCGTGCGCATCCCGCGCTCGCTGTAGAACTCGGCGCGGGCGGGATCGAGCACGCGGACGACGACGCACGGGACGGCCCAGCGCTTCTCGACCACCTGGCCGATGACGAGGTTCGTGTTGTCGCCGCTCGTGGCGACGACGACGGCGTCGGCGTCGGGGACGCCCGCGCGGCGAAGGATCTCAGCGTCCATGCCGTGACCGATGATGAAGCCGCCGCCCCAGCGCGAGCCGAGCCGCGCCAGCGCCTCCTCCTGCTCGTCGACCGCGGTCACGTCCCAGCCTTCCTCTGCGAGGTCGCGCGCGACCGCCGACCCCACCCTGCCGCAGCCGATCACGACCAACCTCATGGCCTCAGCGTACGTCTTCCAGGACGCCTTGCGGGAACGCGACGACGAGAACCTCGCAGGGCGCGTTCCGGAGCACGTAGTCGACCGTGGGCGAGAAGAACGCGGACTGGCGGCGCCACCGCGGCGAGGAGCCGACGACGATCAGGTCGGAGCCGCGGTCGACCGCCTGCTCGGCGATCGCGCGGCCGAGCGAGCGGGCGCGGACGGTGAGCGGCTCCACCGTGACGCCGTGCTCCTCCCCGAGCAGGACGGCCTCGGCGAGCGACGCGGCTGCGTGCTCCTCGAGCTCGTGGAGCGGCGCGTCGAGCTTCTGGTCGAGCGGGACGACGATCACGAAGAGGGCGTCCACTCTGGCGCCGCGCTCCTTTGCCAGGGCGACGGCGGTCGCCACCATCTCCTCCCCGATCGGGCCGAGCTTCATCGGCACGAGCACGCGCCGGAACTCGGCGCCCGCCGGCAACTCTGCGACCGAGCTCGCCTCGGCCAGGATCCCGATGTGGGCACGCCGCCGCACCACCAGGTAAAGGACGAGGCCGAGCGCCAGCCAGATCGGGCCCGCGTAGCGGGCGCCCGGATGCGTGACCATCGAGACGAGCCAGAACGCGATCGCGAGCGGCGCGCCGATCAGCGGGGCGATCAGCGGCGCCCGGAAGGGCCGCGGCAGGTCCGGCTCGGTGAAACGCAGCCTGATCACCGCCAGCTGGGCCGCTGCGAAGGCGAGCAGGACGCCGAACGAGTAGAGGCTGGCGAGAAACTCGACGTCGTCGGGGACCAGGGCGGTGCCGATCACGAGCCCGATCGAGATCGTCGCGGCCGCGACGATCGCCAGCGGCGACACGAGCGTGCGCCGGTTGAGCCGCCCGAAGCCCGCCGGCAGCTGCCGGTGCTCCCCCAGCGAGTGGGCGAGCCGCGTGAAGCCCGAGATCGACGTCGTCGCGGCCGCGAGGAGGACGAGCGCCCCGGTGAGCCCGACGTAGACGAGAAGCGCATCGCCGACGAGGCCGGGAAGCTCGGGGCGGAGCGCGTCGACGATTCCGGCCAGCGGCGCCTTCAGCCATTCGTCGCCGAGCGCCGTCTGACCGTTCTCGACCGGGAACGCCGAGAGCCCGACTGCGGCGACCGCGACCGTGAGGATGACGACGAGGCCGATCGCGGAGAAGAGGCTGCGCGGCAGCGTCCGGCCGGGCTCGCGCGCCTCCTCGGCCAGGTTGGCGACGGTCTCGAGCCCGGTGTACGCGAGCATCGCGAGCGGCAGGGCGAACGCGAGGTCGTCCCAGGTCGGCGACACCCCGAGGTCGGTGCCCTGGGTGAGAGCGTCGGGCGAGAAGAGCAGCGCGAAGCCGAGGAGCACGAGCAGCAGCTGCGTCGCGAGATCGAGCCCTGCCACCACGATCCCCGCCGAGTGGAGCTGCGAGCGGCGCGCCAGCCGGACGGCCGCGATCGCGACGATCACCGTCACCGCGACGACGACGTCCCAGGGCGACTCGCGCAGCGCGTCGACCCCGAGCGCGGCTCCGAGGTAGTGGGGCATGAAGACGGTCGAGAGCGCGATCACGATCAGGTAGTCGAGGAAGAGCGCCCACCCGGTGAGGAAGCCGTAGACGTCGTTGTAGGCGCGCCGGACGAACGTCGCCGCCCCGCCCGTCTCCGGCAGCGCCGCGGTCGCCTCGGCATAGGAGAGCGAGACGATCAGGAAGAAGATGCCGGCGCCGAGCAGGACGAGCGGCGTGAACCCGAGCGCGTACGCGGCCACGATCCCGAGCGCGAAGTAGAGCGACGAGGCGATCTCGCCGTAGGCGACCGAGAACAGCGCCGGCGCGTCGAGCACACGCTGGAAGCCGCTCAGCTTGCGGGCCACTAGCGCCCGCCCTTGCGCAGCAGCGTCAGCCGGCCGACGCCGAGGGCGATGAAGAGGCCGCCGAGGAGAAAGCCGAGAACGCCGCCGCCGTTCGCGGCGGTGACCGCGAGCAGCGCGATCCCGAGCCCGATGAAGGTGACCGCGAGGACGGCGACGGCGACGCGATAGGGCGTCATGCGGCGGCGCCCCTCACGGCGGTCACGAGCACCCGGCAGGTGGCGTTCTTGAGCACGTAGTCGACGGTGCGCCCGAAGATCGCGCGCTTGCGAGTCGGGAGATCCTTCCGCGGCGCGCCGATGACGACGATCTCGGTCGCACGGCGCTCGGCCTCGCGCACGATCGCGGCGCCGGCGGTGCGCGCGCGCACGAGCCGCGGGATCACGGTGACCCCGTACGACTCGCCGATCGCGCGGGCCTCGTCGAGCTCGCGGTTGGCGAGCGCCTCCTCGGCCGGCATGTCGGCCGAAAGCGGCAGGTCGAGGGGAACCTCGACCACGTACACCGCCGTGATCTGCGCGCCCCGCTCGGCGGCGAGGCCGGCGGCGATGTCCAGCGCCTCGTCGGAGGCGCGGCCGGGCAGCACCGGCACGAGCAGGCGGCGGTACTCGAGCGCCAGCGCCGGCCCGTACGCGGGCGGCGCCTTCACCGTCGAGGTCAGCGGCGCGCGCACGAACCGGCGCCGGTAGACGACGTAGAAGAGGAGCCCCGTCGCGATCCAGCCGAAACCGGCCCAGCGCGTGGCCGGGTTCTGGACGACGATCACGGCGAAGGAGACGCCGGTGGCGATCCCGCCGAAGAGCGCGAAGAGCGGCCACTCGACCGAGCCGATCCGGAGGTTCGGCCGCGCGCGGTAGAGCAGCTCCTCGGTCGTCCCGCTCATCCGCATCCGGACAAGCGACGCGTGCGCGATCGTGAACGAGAGCGTCGCCCCGAACGAGTAGAGCGTCCCGACGAAGTTGACGTCGCCGGGAAGGATCACCGCGATCGGCGCCACGCCCGCGAAGAGGACGATCGAGAGCCACGGCGTCTTGAAGCGCGGATGGAGCGTCCGGAAGACCTCCGGGATCTGCCGGTAGGTCGCCATCGCGTAGGTGATCCGCGACGCGCCGATCACGCCGGCGTTCGTGGCGATGAAGAGGATCGTCGCCGCGAGGATGCCGACGTAGATCTCGAGCGCATCGAGCAGCGCCCCTTCGACGCCGAGGTTCTGGACGACGCCGAGGATCGGGTCGTTCGCGTAGCCGCCCTCCTCCGGCGGCAGGGCCAGCAGCGTCGTCAGCTCGCCGCCGATCTCGACCACCGGCAGCGCCGAGAGCGCGATCAGCGGCAGCGTGAAGTAGATCGCGAAGACGGCGACCGCGACGAGCTTGTACGCGTCGGGGACGTTCTTGACCGGGTCTCGCACCTCCTCGGCCAGGTTCGAGACGGTCTCCACCCCCGTGTAGGCGAGCATCGCCACCGGCACCGCGATCGCGAGGTTCCCCCAGGTCGGCGCGATCCCCCAGTGGACGTTGTCGACGAGGACCTCGGGGCTGAAGACGAGCACGAAGCCGAGCGCGACGAGCAGCACCTGCGTCGCGAAGTCGACCACCGCCAGCGTGATCGAAAGCCGCGCCGCCTCCTGGATCCCGACGATGTTGAGGACGACCAGGACGAGGATGACGACGATCCCGCCGACGATGTCCCAGGGGTTCTCGCGCAGCGGCTCCCAGAAGATCGAGAGGTAGTGCGGGACGAAGAACGCCGAGGTCGCGACCGTGACGACGTAGACCAGCATCTGCGCCCACGCGGCGCCGAAGGAGACGAGCTCGTTGAAGGCGTGGCGGGCGAAGCTGGAGGAGCCGCCGGCCTCGGGGAAGCGCACCGTCCCCTCGGCGTAGGTGGCCGCGGTGGCGGCGAAGATGACGCCGGCCGCGACGAAGACGAGCGGCGTCAGCCCGAGCGCGTAGACGGCCGTGAGGCCGAGGGCGTAGTAGATCGAGGAGCCGACGTTGCCGTAGGCGGTCGCGAAGAGCGCGGGCGTGCCGAGAACACGCTCGAGCTCGACCTGCCGTCTACGTCGGCTGGGCACCGCAGCAGTCTAAGGCACGGAACGGCGCCGTGAGCGGCGGGAGCGAAGCGACCCTTCAGGGGTCTTGCGCGTGGGATCTGCTTCCGCAGATCCCACACTTGCGCCAAACGAGGGGCCGGCGTGTCGGCCGGCCCCTCGCAGTCCTACGGATGAGTCGCTGTTACCTGGTGACCCTGATGGTCTGCGCCTCGTCCGTTCCCCACCTGTTGTCGAGCGTCACGATCATCAGGCCGAGGGCGGGCGTGAGCGCCCACTCGGCTGCGTTGATCGAGATCGGCTCCGTCGCGGTGCCGCCGGGCGCCACCGTCTGGAAGCCACCCTGGCTGATCGAGCTCGACCACGCGTTGAAGCGCGCGGTCCCGTCGACCGCGTCCGGGGCCTCGGTGTCGGTCAGGTCGAACCCGACGGCCGAGTAGCGGAACCGCGGGTTGGCCGCGTTCAGGCACGGCTCTCCCGCCCGGCACAGCTGTGCGCTCCGGACGGGGATCAGGATCGTCGAGCTGTCGTGCGGTGCTGTCGCGAGGAAGGCGATGCTCGCCCCGCCGCTCCGCGCGCTGAACACGAACGAGCCCATGACGCCGTTGAACGTGCCGGTCTGCACCGCGCCCTGATCGACGCCGACGACCGTGTAGTCGACGCCGCCATCGCCGTTGACATCGAGGTCGATGTCGTACTCGGAGACGGCCGCATTCGACCAGCGGTTGCCGACGTTGACCGCGAACACGATCAGCTGCTCGGTAGCCGTGAACGGGAACGCCTGGACACCGACCGAACGGATGTCGTTCGCAGCGGTGCCTGCCTCGTCCCCGTCAGTGAGGCCCCACGCGTAGAAGTCCGCGTCGCCCGTGATCGCACCCTTGTTCTTGATCGTGGCGACGGCGTTTCCGGCCGCGTTGAACCTCGAGAGCCCCGTCGAGATGTTCGACAGCGCCCGCGGGACGAGGTAGTAGGGCACGCGGAGCGTGACCCCGTTGTTGTCCGACGCGGACGCCGGCGTGAGCGTGACCAGGCCCGCAACCTCGCGGAACGCGGTCGAGTTACCGGCCGTGGCGACCGGGACGTTCAGCGTCAGGAACAGCTCGACCGTCCCGCCCGCCGGCACCGTGACCGACGAGAGCGGGCCGCCGAAGATGCCCCCGTTGCTGACGAACGCCGTGTGCGGGGAGCCCGCCTGGTTGGCGATCGCGATGTTGAACGTCGCCGTCGACGAGCCGTGGTTCGTGACCAGGAGCTTCTGCGACTTGGAGAAGTCCTTGCTCAACTCCTCGAAGCCGTAGTTGACCGAGATCGCGAACTTGCCCGCGGCCGCCTTCGCGACCACCTGCGTCGTCGTCGACTTCGCCGGCTGGACGAGCCCGGTACCGCCGCGGCTGATGCGGTTGTTGAGCATCAGCGACGGATCGCCGGTGTTCACGATCGCGGCCTTGATGTCCTCGACGCTCCAGTTCGGATGCGCCTGCCGCGTCAGTGCGGCGACGCCCGCCACGTGCGGCGAGGCCATCGAGGTGCCCGAGATCGTCGCCGGGCCGTTGCCCGTACCGACGCCGGTCGAGACGGTCGCGACGCCCGGAGCCGAGATGTTCGGCTTCAGGCCGCTGTCACCGGTGCGCGGGCCGCCGGACGAGAAGCTCGCGAAGCCCCGGAAGTTCGGGTTCGCGATCGTCGCCGGGGTCACCGTCGCCTGCTGGCCGGTGGCAGCGCGGAGCTTCGCGCCGTCGGAGGTCGGAGTGGATGCGAGGCCACGCACGCCCAGGAACGGGATCGTGACCGTGTACTCCTCACCCGTGTCCGGGTTGCTCGTGATCGGACCCTCCACCGGCGGGAGGTTCGTCGAGTTGTCGACCATCACGACCGCGGCGGCTCCGGCCTTCTGGCCGAAGATCGCCTTGGCCACGCGGGCACACGTGCCGCGGATGACCACGGCGATCGTGTTCGGCGCGAGCGTGCCGAACGACTGCGTGTCGCAGCCGAGCGACTCGTCGGCCGAGCGCGTGCCGGCGGCGCCGTCGGGATCGACGGTCGTAGCCGGGTCGTCGACGATTGCCTTGATCGTGTAGGTCGCCGATGCAGCCAGCGTGACCTCGTTCGCGTTGACGGCCTGGATCGGGCCGCCCGGGAACGCGATCGACGCGGCCGGGAAGCTCGCGGACGGATCGATCGCGGCAGTCGCGATCGCACCCTCGGCCGAGCCCGGCGAACCTGCGATGTACTGCGACGGGCCACTGTTGCCCGTCGAGGTGACGACGATGACGCCGGCGTTGGCCGCGTTCGTCGTCGCGACCGCGGACGGATCCTCGGTGCTGCCGAACGACGAGCCGAGCGACATGTTGATCACGTCCATGTCGTTGGTCGACCGCCCACTCGATCGCGTCGACGGTGACGTCCGTCGAGCCTTCGCAGCCGAAGACGCGGACGCCGTAGATGTCGGCCTTCGGCGCGACGCCGGGGCCGATCCGCCAGCTGTTGCCGCTGATCGTGGTCGCGTTGTAGGCGCCCGTGTACGTGGCGCCCGCAGCGGTCACACCCGAGCCGGCAGCGGTGCCGGCGACGTGCGAGCCGTGCCCGTTGCAGTCGAGCGGGTTCGGGTCCGGATGCGGAACCGGCTGGTACGCCGGGTCGGTGTCGTCGGCGTTGTAGTCGTCGCCGACGAGGTCGATGCCGCCCTTGACGCGGAGGCCCCAACCGTGGACCGCCATCGGAGGCAGCGTGTCGACGGCGTCGGCCGCCTCGAACGCGGCGACCGTGCCGGGACCGGCGAAGTTCGCGTGCGTGAAGTCGATACCGGTGTCGATCACGGCGACCTTGATGTTCTCGCCGTGCAGGCCGGGCAGGCCGCCCCACACCGCAGGAGCACCGATCAGCGGGACGCCCTTGACGTTGTCCGGGATCACCTTCGAGAGGCCGCGGACAGCGGTGACGCCGTTCAGCGTCGACAGCTTGGCCAGCTGCTTGCGGTCGATCCGGACCTTGATGCCGTTGTAGGCGAGCTGATAGTCGGCGAGCACCTCGCCGCCGAGGTTCTGGATCGCACCGGTGAGGCTGTCCTGCTTGCCCTTCAGGTCGGCCTTGATCGCCGACTCCTGTGCGTTGGTGAGCGTGCCGGCCGTCTCGGCCTCGACAACCGTCACCGGCTTGTCCGCAAGCTGGATGACGACGGTCGTCTCGCTGTCGCGGAGGCCAATCGGCGTCCACTGAGCGTCGATGACGCCCTCGGTTCCGCTTGCCTCAGGCGTGCGGGCCGCCGAGCCCCCCGCTACGACCGTCAAGGCAATGAGCGTCAGCAGAGCCGATGCTACGAGCGCGCGTCGCGCGCCCCAGGATCGGAATCGCATATGTGTCTCTCCCCTGTATCGAAATCCGAAAGCCGCCCGGATGGACGGCTCCTTCTTCCCCAAGCGCGAAGGATGCTATGCGGGATGAGGAGGGGGCGCAAGGGCAGTTTGCACCTGCACCCGGGTGGGTTTTCAGCGTCCCGAGGGGCCGGTGTGAGCCGGCCCCTCGGGTGCTGTTGTCCTGTGGTTAGGGCGTGCGGATCGACAGCAGCGTGCGGCCGAGGAAGGCCGTGCCGTTGTCGTAGTCCACGCGACCCAGGTACCGCGTGTTCGGCGCGAGGCCGGAGAACGTCGCGGTGTGCGTCTGCGAGCCGATCGACGCCGGGCTGACGACGCCCGAGAGCGTCGTGTTGCCTGCCGAGGCAGTCCCGACCGACCATGCGAACAGCGTTCCGGTCGCAGCCGGGAGGCTGCCGGTGCTGAACCCGTGCACGTACACCGTGATCGTCCGGGCTGCAGCGGTCGGCGTGAGGGTGACCTCCTCGTTCGAGTCACCGTCCGCACTGCTGCCGACCTGCGTCGTCCCGTTGTAGACGAACAGGTCGAGGTCGGTGTCGTCCGGCGAGATCGCGTCCTCGTAGATGCCGGTGCGGAAGACCGCTCCGGCCGGCACGGCGAAGCTCTGCGAGTACGTCCCGGTCGGGTCGGTCCGGACGAACGTCTCGTCCGTGTCCTCGTTGACCGTGAACGCCGTCGCAATCGCCGGCACGAGGCCGCCGACAGCGGCGTTGAGCGGGCCGTTGTAGCCGACCCGCACCTGCCAGCTCGCGGGCGAGCCGTTCGAGCTCGCCTCACCCGCGGCACCGAACGCCACGGGCCGCACGACGAGCGGGATCCGGACGCTGCGGTTGGTGCTCGACAGCGTCATCGAGCCGGCCGTGTAGCGGTTCAGCGGAGCCGACGTGACCAGGAACGAGATCTCGATCGTCTTGGTCTCGCCCGGGTTGATCGCAAACGACGACGGCGAGACGTTGACGGCGACGCCCGAGATCGAGGACGACGCGGTGTACGTCCTCCGCACGTCGTCCACGTTCGTCACCTTCCGCTTGACCGTCTGGACGCCCGCGAGATCGCCGATCGCGATCGAGGGGACGTTCATGTCGCTGCGGTCGAACGAGTAGCCGGCCGCACTCAGAGACGCGCAGACGGACGGAAGGACACCCGTCGTGGCGCCGCAGAGGAACGCGAGCCAGTCGTTGATGTTGCTGTCGTAGACGAGCCCCGGGTTCATCGACGCGTTCGGCTGGACATGGCCGGCGCCCTGGGCGAATGCCCGCAGAGCCGACGCGTCAGCCGCCGCCGTGTCCGTGAACGTCTCGAGGACGTTCGTGGCGTTCGTCATCAGAGCCGACTTGATCGCCATCGGCGTCCAGGTGGGATGCAGCTGCTTGAACAGCGCCGCGATGCCCGCGATGTGCGGCGAGGACATCGACGTGCCGCTGAACAGGTCGAACTCGCGACCGCGCTGCCCCGGCGGGGCGACGGCGGCGAGGACGTCGACGCCGGGGGCGCCGATGTCCGGCTTGAGCAGGTCGCCCGCCCCGGCGATCAGCGGACCGCGCGAGGAGAACGCCGCCATGAACGGCGCCGGCTGCCCGAACAGGATCTGCCCGGTGATCGACGCCGTCTTGCCGGCGAGCGCAGCCGCCTCGATCGCGGCGTACCGGTCACCCTGGAGGTGGACCGACGGCACGAAGTGCAGGTCGGCGTTCAGCGAGCCGCCTGCCGGCGGGTTGACGAGGATCATCCCGATCCCGCCCACGCGCTGGACCTCGAAGCTCTTCTCGACGCGGGCGTTGACGCCGCGCTCGCAGAAGACGATCTTGCCGGCCGCGGCTGCGGTCAGCGTGTTCAGCTGGCACAGGCGCGCCGGCGAGGCCGGCGTGCCGAAGGTGACCAGCTGGCCCGTCGCCGAGCCGGTGCCGGCCGAGGCGCCCGGATAGACGACGCCCTCGATCGTGGCCGAGCCGGCGCCGACGCGGTCGTGCGTCTCTGCCGAGACCGTCGTGATCCACGGGCTCGGGTGCGCCACCGTCGACGCGCCCGGGCCGCTGTTGCCGGCCGACGCTGCGACGAAGACGCCGACCGACGCCGCGTTCAGGAACGCGAGCTCGGCACCGTCGAGGAAGTTGTTCGAGGTGCCGCTGATCGAGTAGTTGATCACGTCGACGCCGTCGAGAACCGCTCTGTCGATCGCGGCGACCAGGTCGACGCCGCTCCCGCTGGCGGTCGAGGAGTCCTGCGTCGACCACAGCGCCTTGTACATGGCCACGCGTGCGCGCGGCGCCATGCCGCTGACCTTGCCGAACGCGGCGGCCGCGCCCGTGGCGGGCACGTTGTAGTTGCCGCCGGCGGTGCCGGTCGTGTGGGTGCCGTGCCCGTTGTAGTCGCGGGGCGAGTTGAACTCCCACGGCCGGTTCAGGTCGATCCCGGCGTTGCCGCCCATCCCGGCGTTGAAGTAGCGGGCGCCGATCAGCTTGTTGTTGCAGTGAGCGGCGGTCCACTGCTCACCGGTCTGGCAGGTGCCTGCCCAGCCGGCGGGCGGCGGGCCGATCGGGGTCATCTTGTAGACGACGTTGCCGAGCCGTCTTCTGATCTCCCGGTCGGTGAAGCTCCAGCTCTCCGGCGTGATCCCCGAGTCGATGACGCCGATGATGATGTTCTCGCCGGCACCGTCCTGCCAGGTGATCCCACCAGGGGCCGGGCCGCCGAGGCGGCTCCAGATGCCGTTGTTCGCATCGAGCCCGAGGTAGTGCGGCGTCGTCGAGGTGTCCGCCTGGTAGATCACGTCGGCCTCGACCGCGATCACCCCCGGCACCTTCGCGATCGCTGCGGCCTGACCCTCGGTCAGCTTCGCGGCGAAGCCGTTGAGCGCAATGTTGTAGTCGTAGAGCTTCTCGCCGCCGACCGCCGCGAGCGCCTGGTCGTGCGCGCTCTCGAGGTGGTCGACGTAGCGCTCGACCGCGGCGGAGTCGCCGTCGAGCTTGTCGCCTGCTGCGGGCTTCGTCGCAGGGATCCCGGCCACGCCACCTGTGTAGGTGACCGTGGGCGCCTGGATCATCTGGACGAGGTAGGTCCCCTTCGCCCCGTCGGCGGACGAAGCCGCCGATGCGGAGACGGCGAGGACGAGCACCGCGAGCAGCGCGGACGCGCTGAGCGCGCCCAGTGTGCGAAATCGCATGCTGTTCTCTCCCCTGAGTCTGTTCGCGGCCGTGCGCCCTGGGACGGACGGCCCTTCCCAAGCGGGGTGGATCGTACGCGGCAGCGACGAAAGTCACAAGGGTGGTTTTTTCGACCTACCCGAGGACGCCGGAGCCGGGCACGAGGCCCGGCTCCGGCCGTTCGGGGCCGCGACTAGCCGTGAATCGAGACGAGCAGCGGGATGATCAGGATCGCGACGATGTTGGCGATCTTGATCATCGGGTTGATCGCGGGGCCGGCGGTGTCCTTGTAGGGGTCGCCGACGGTGTCGCCGGTGACGGACGCCGCGTGCGCCTCGGAGCCCTTGCCGCCGTAGGCGCCGTCCTCGATCAGCTTCTTCGCGTTGTCCCAGGCGCCGCCGCCGGAGGTCATCGCGATCGCGAGGAAGAGGCCGGTCACGATCGTGCCGATCAGCAGCCCGCCGAGCATCTCGGGGCTGACGATCCCGACCGCGATCGGGATCGCGACGGGGATCAGCGCGGGCAGCATCATCTTGTTGATCGCCGACTTGGCGACGATGTCGACCGCCCGCGTGTAGTCGGGCCGCTGGGTGCCCTCCATGATCCCGGGCATCTCCTTGAACTGCCGGCGCACCTCGACGACGACCTCGCCGCCGACCCGGCCGACGGCCGTCATGGCGAGCGCCGCGAAGAGGAACGGCATCATCCCGCCGATGAAGAGGCCGGCGATCACGTACGGGTCGCCGAGGTTGAAGCTCACGCCGAGCCCCTCCTCGTCGAGGCCGCGCGTGTACTCGTCGAAGAGCACGAGCGCAGCGAGGCCGGCGGAGCCGATCGCGTAGCCCTTGGTGACCGCCTTCGTCGTGTTCCCGACGGCGTCGAGCGGATCGGTGATCGCGCGGACGGACTCGTCCAGGTGCGCCATCTCGGCGATCCCGCCGGCGTTGTCGGTGACGGGCCCGAACGCGTCGAGCGCGACGATCAGGCCGCACATCGAGAGCTGGGCCATCACGGCG
The DNA here is from genome assembly GCA_963732995.1 of uncultured Gaiellaceae bacterium. Classification (GTDB taxonomy): domain Bacteria; phylum Actinomycetota; class Thermoleophilia; order Gaiellales; family Gaiellaceae; genus Gaiellasilicea. The sequence goes on from CAVTBS010000001.1 coordinate 16,498, forward strand.
ACGCCGATCCCGTAGAGGCCGGCGATCTCGTACGCGGCGACGATCCCGGCGGCGATCACGATCACCGGGGCCGCGGTCGCGCGCATCCCGACGGCGAGGCCTTCGATGATGTTCGTGGCGTGCCCCGTCTGCGACGCCTTCGCGATCGACTTGACGGGATTCCAGCGCGAGCCGGTGTAGAACTCGGTGATCGCGACGAGCAGGAACGTGATCACGAGGCCGACGACGGCGGAGCCGTAGAGCTCGCCGAAGCTGAAGCGGCCGTCGTCGAATGCCATCGTGACGGGGATGAAGCCGATCGCCGAGAGGACGGTGGCGACGAGGACGCTCTTGTAGAGCGCGTTGATGATCGAGCCGCCCTTGCCGATCCGGGCGAAGTAGATCCCGATCACGGAGGCGAGGATCGAGACGCCGCCGAGCGCGAGCGGGAAGACCGGCAGGTTTCCGAGCGGGAACGCCGTCCCCAGCAGCATCACGGCGACCGCGGTGACCGCGTACGTCTCGAACAGGTCGGCCGCCATGCCGGCGCAGTCGCCGACGTTGTCGCCGACGTTGTCGGCGATCACGGCCGGGTTGCGCGGGTCGTCCTCGGGGATGCCCGCCTCGATCTTGCCGACGAGGTCGGCGCCGACGTCGGCGGCCTTCGTGAAGATGCCGCCGCCGAGGCGCGCGAAGACGGAGATCAGCGAGCCGCCGAAGGCGAGCCCGATCAGCGCGTCGATCGCGGTCTCCTGGCTCTTGTCGAAGAACTCGGTGAGGATGCCGTAGTAGCCGGCGACGCCGAGCAGGCCGAGCCCGACCACCAGCAGGCCCGCCACCGACCCCGCCCTGAACGCGACCTCGAACGCGGGCCGCAGCCCCTGCTTCGCGGCCTCCGCGGTGCGCACGTTCGAGCGCACGGCGACGTTCATGCCGATGAAGCCCGCGGCCGCGGAAAGGATGGCGCCGATCGCGAAGCCGATCGCCGTCGCCCAGCCGAGCTCGGGGTAGAAGCCGATCGCCAGGAACGGCACGACCGCTACTGCCGCGATCGTCGTGTACTGCCGGCGCAGGTACGCCGCGGCGCCCTCCTGCACGGCGCGGGCGATTTCCTGCATCCGCTCGCTGCCCGCGGGCTGCTTCAGCAGCCACCAGGTGAAGTAGAGCCCGAAGCCGACCGCGACGCCCGCGCACACGAGCGCGAACGCAACAGCGTGGTCATTGAAGAAATCCATCAAGCCTCCGTCCGAATTGCCCCGTCACAAAGTCAGCGCCGAGGCGTGCTCGGCGCGGGGGATTATGTAGCACAAGCGACGGCGGGTGCCCGGTCAGGAGGCGGGTTCGACCGCCGACGCGTAGGCGAGCTGGAGGTTCGCGATCACCTGCTCGAAGTCGCGCGTCAGCTCCGGCGGGATCGATCCGGAGAGCACGGGAACGAGCGCGCGGAGGGCTTCGATCGCCAGGTGCGCCTGCTCGAGATCGCGGTGCTCCTCGGCCAGGCGGTGGTAGGCGAGCGAGGAGACGGTCGAGAGCGTCTGCACGAGCAGGTCGGACACCTGCAGCTGCCGCAGCGCGTCGAGCAGCTCCTGCTCGGTGACCTCGTCCTCAGCCACGGACGGGCACGCCGGCCTGCTCGGCGTAGATCTCCTCGAGCGTCGCACCGTCCTCGAACCGCGCGATCTGCCGCTCGGCGGCGTTGCGCTCCGGGATCGCGAGGTACGGAGCGGCCCCGATCTCCTCGGCGACCGGCGCGACCCACTCGAGCAGGCGCTCGAGCCGGGCGCGTGCCGGCACGACGTCGCCGCGCTCGAAGTCGATCAGCTCGCCGGAGAGGCCGTACCGGATCGCGCGCCAGAAGTTCTCCTCGATCAGCCGGTGCGGCAGCTGCTCGAGCGGCTCGCCCTCGTCGTGCGCACGCGCGATCCGCGCGGCCAGCGAGGCGCCGAACGCCGCCAGCCCCTGCGCCTCCGTGAGGTCGGGCTGGCCGTCGGAGATCCGGATCTCGACCGTGGGGAAGGCGAGGTGCGGGCGGACGCTCCACCAGAGTTGGGTGTGCTCGGTCATCGAGCCGGTCTCGTAGAGCAGGCGGATGTAGTCCTCGAACTGCTGCCACGACTCGAGCGCATCGGGGACGCCGCAGCGGGGGAAGAAGCGGGTGAAGATCTGCGTCCGCGCCGAGTGCAGCCCGGTGTTCACGCTCTCGACGAACGGCGAGCTGGCCGAGAGCGCGAGGATCTCCGGCAGGAAGTTCCGCAGCCCGTTGTTGACGGCGACAGCGCGGTCGGCGCCGCGGATGCCGAGGTGCACGTGGAGGCCGAAGGTGTTGTTGCGCCAGACGACGTAGCGGAGCAGCTCGTCGTTGCGCCGGTAGTGCGGAGTGTCGATGATCCGCTGGTCCTTCCAGTCGGCCCAGGGATGCGTGCCCGTCGCCGCGAGCCGGATCCCGAGTGTCTCGACGAGCGCGTCCAGCTGCGCACGCCGCTCGGCCATCGCAGCCGGGATCTCGGCGAACGACTCGCAGCGCCCGGTCTTGATCTCGACCTCGGACGCGATCAGCTCTCCGACGAGGTTCGGCTCGAGCGCCGTTCCCTTCGCGGCCGCCTGGACGTCCTCGAAGCGGTTGACGAGGTCGAGCGAGGCGGGGTCGAGGAGCGCGAACTCCTCCTCGACCGCGACGGAGAAGTCGGTCCCGTTCTCGAACCCCTCGCGCGCAGCGTCGAGGAGCTCGGCGTAGCCAAGCCGTTGCTCGTCACCCATCGCCGTGAGGGTAGTCGAACGGTTCCAGGAGGCGGCGCGCGACGCCGGCCCAGCTCCAGCGGGCGACGGTGGCGCTCCGTGCGGCCTCTCGGATCGCCGTCCGGTCGGCGTCCGAGAGCGAGAGCAGCTCGTTCAGCTTCGCCGCGAGCTCGGCGGCGTTGCCGGTCTCGAAGCTCGCCAGGTGACGGAGGTGCTCCGGGTAGTCCTGCTCGAGCCCCTCGGCGATCTCGGCGAGCCCGGAATGGCGGGCAACGAGCGGCGGCGAGCCCGCGGCGGCCGCCTCGGCGGCGACCATCCCGAACGCCTCCGGGAAGATCGACGGGACGACGGTCGCGTCGGCCAGCGCGAGCAGGTGGACGAGATGACGGTGCTCGAGCGCCCCGGTGAACAGCGTCCGCGGGCCGGCCGCCGCCTCCAGCGCCTCCCGGTAGTCGCCGAAGCCGACGATGACGGCGCGGGCGTCGACGTCCTTCAGCGCCTCGAGCAGGACGTGGACGCCCTTGTTGTAGAGGAGCTTCCCGAAGTAGACGACCGTCGGCTCGTCACCGGCGAGGAACGCCGCCAGCCGGTCGGCGTTGCCGTCGTCCGGGAGCCGCTCGTTCGCGTTGCCGGGGTTCGGGGGATCCCGCCGCGCCTCCTCGAGCAGGCCGGCCAGCGCTTCCCCGCGCGGCCGGAAGCGCCATGCCTCGACGTCGACGCCCGGCGGCACCTCGTAGACATGGTCGACGTGCCCGACCACGTCCTCCAGTACCTCCCGGATGTGCGCCGAGCCGACGAAGACGGCCTTGGCCCGCGTCAGCGCCTCCCGCCCCCACGCCGACAACGCCTCGTTGCCGCGCATCGAGTACTCGAGCTCGGAGCCGTGCACCTTGACCCCGAAGCGGGCGCCGCTCGCCGCTCCGACCGGCCCGCCCAGGAGCGCGTGGTTCGCGAAGACGAGGTCGGCCGGCAGGTGCTCGCGCAGCACCGCCGCGTTCCGCTCGACCCAGTCGTCGAGCTCCTCGCGCGTGCAGTCCTGCACCAGCTTGACCTCGTAGCCCTCGTAGCGGTCGAGCACGAACACCGGCAGCAGGCCGCCGACGTCGGGGCGAACGGTGCGGGCACCGCCGAGGTCGTGGAGCTCGGGTTGCGGTTCCTGGCTGAAGACGGTGACGTCGTGGCCGGCGCGCACCCACTCGCGCGCAAGCGCGCGCGTGTAGACGTTCGAGCCCGTGCCGCCGAGCAGGTAGCCGTGCCAGAGCAGGATCTTCACGCGCGCCAACCGCAGATCGAGGGATCCCGCATCGGCGCATCCTGCCGATATCGACCCCATGCTGCGTGCACTTGTCGTGCTGTTGAACCTCGTTGTCGCGCTCACATGGACAGCGACGGCGACCAGCTCGGTCACGGTTTCCGGCCTGCGAACGGCCGCGCCGCTCTGCGAGGACGCCGAGGCCGGCTGCGAGGAGGACGACGAGCTCGGCCTCGACGACGAGGAGCTGAGCGACGACGAGGACGCCGACGTCGACTTCGAGTTCGACGACGAGGGCGACGAGGACGTCGACGACGAGACCGACTTCGACGACGAGGGCGATGAGGATGAGGACTTCGAGGAGTTCGACGACGACGACGGCGACGGGATCGCCGACGTGAAGGACTGCGACCGCGACAACGACGGCGCGGCCGACTCGAAGGACCGCGACGACGACGGCGACGGGATCGGGGACGCGAAGGACTACGACGACGACAACGACGGGATCGCCGACCGCAAGGACTTCGACGACGACAACGACCGGATCGGCGACCGTTCCGATCCGGACAACGAGAACGACGGCCTGCCCGACCTGAAGGACGCGGACGACGACAACGACTCGGTCCCGGACGCGCGTGACCTCGACTTCGACAACGACGGCGTCCCGGCCGCGAAGGACGGCGACGACGACGGGGACGGGATCGTGGACGCGAAGGACGGCGACGACGACAACGACGGCCTCGCCGACCGCCCCGACGCCGACGACGACAACGACGGCGTCCCGGACAAGCGCGAAGCCCCCGCCAAGAAGCGCCGCTAGCCGCTCAGCGACGAGCCGCTAGGTCAGGTGGAAGTAGAGCGCGTAGAGGAGCTCGACCGCGGGGTTGGACGCGTGGACGGCGACGTCCGCCGGCACGTCGAGCAGCGCCTCTGAGTAGTTGAAGATGATCTTCACGCCCGCGTCGATCAGGTCGTCCGCCGCCTGCTGCGCACTGCCTGCCGGGACCGCGATCACGCCGACGATGATGTTGTTGTCGCGTACCGCCTCGCGGAGCTGCGCGTAGGGCTGGACGGCGAGGCTCCCGATCGAGCGGCCCGTCTTGTCGGGATCGGTGTCGAGCACGGCGGCGATGTTGATCCCGTGCTCGGCGAAGATCGGTGAGCTCGCGATCGCCTGGCCGAGGCGGCCGGCGCCGACGAGGGCGATGTTGTGCTGCCCCTGCGTCCGCAGGATCTTCCGGATCTCGCCGAGCAGCGAGTCGATGTTGTAGCCCACCCCGCGCTTGCCGAACTTGCCGAAGCCGGAGAGGTCCCGCCGGATCTGGGTGGCGTTGATGTTGGTGTAGTCCGAGATCTCCTGCGAGGAGATCCGGTCCTTCCCCATCTTCTTGGCCTGCGTCAGCACCTGCAGGTAGCGGGAGAGCCGTGCCGCAACCCCTACCGTCAACCGATCCGCCAACTGATCCCTCTCGTCGCTTGTAACAACCTTCGTGACATTGTGCCGACGGTCTCCTGTGACCGCGGCGGGAACCGTCAGCGGCAGGCCTTCAGCCGCTGGCGCAAGGCGTCGGGCTGGACGAAGAACGTGAACGCGCGCTCGCCGTCGATCTCGACGACCGGGATCGACTCGCGATAGGCCGACTCGAGCTCGGGCGAACCCGCGATGTCGACCTGGTCGAAGTCGCCGGCGCACACCTGCTCGACCACCTCCAGCGCCCGGTCGCACAGATGGCAGCCCGTGGCGGTGTAGACGACGACTCTAGGGATAGAGGCCCCGCGTCACGGTCGCCTCCGAGACCCGGCGGACCGCGAGCCCGTACGCAGCCATCCGCATGCTCGTCCCGTGCTGCTTCTGCGTTGCGATGGTCTCCTGGAAGGCACGGGTGACGATGTCGTCGAGCCGCTTGTTGACCTCCTCCTCCTTCCAGAAGTACTCCTGCAGGCCCTGCACCCACTCGAAGTAGGAGACGACGACGCCGCCCGCGTTCGCGAGCACGTCGGGCAGGACGACGATCCCGCGGTCCTCGAGGATCTCGTCGGCGCTCGGCGTCACCGGCCCGTTCGCCCCCTCGCAGATGATCCGCGCCTTCACCTGCGCCGCGTTCTCCGCGCTGATCACCTGCTCGAGCGCGCACGGCGCCAGCACGTCGCACTCCAGCAGCAGCAGCTCGTCGTTGCCGATCGCGTCCGCCGCCGAGTACCCCTCCAGCGTCCCGTGCTCCGACTTCCACGCGAGCACGGACGGAATGTCGAGCCCGTTCGGCGCAGTGCAGTCCGCCGCTGGAGTCCGAGACGCCGATCACGACGGCGCCCTGCTCGTGCAGGAGGCGTGCGAGATTGCGGCCGACGTTGCCGAAGCCCTGCACGATCACGCGCAGGCCCTCGAGCTTCTTGTCCTCCTCGCCGAGCGCGTCGGCGATCACGTAGAGCGCCCCGCGGGCCGTCGCCTCCTCGCGCCCGAGCGAGCCGCCGATCGCGAGCGGCTTGCCGGTGACGACGCCCAGGACGGAGTGGCCCTTGTTCATCGAGTACGTGTCGAAGATCCAGGCCATCACGCTCGCGTCGGTGCCGACGTCGGGCGCGGGGATGTCCTTCTCGGGGCCGATCTCGTTGATGATCTCGCTCGTGTAACGGCGCGTCAGGCGCTCGAGCTCGCCGCGCGAGAGCTGCTTGGGGTCGCAGACCACGCCGCCCTTGGCGCCGCCGAAGGGCAGGCCCATCAGCGCGCACTTCCACGTCATCCACATCGCGAGCGCCTTGACCTCGTCCCGGGTGACGGCCGGGTGGTAGCGGATGCCGCCCTTCGAGGGGCCGCGGGCGATGTTGTGGGTGACGCGGTGGCCGCGGAAGACACCGACCGAGCCGTCGTCCATCGTCACCGGGATCGAGACCTCGACCGCCTTCTTGCACTTCTCGAGGACGTTGATCAGGTTCGGATCGATCCCGAAGGTCGTCCCGACTCGCCGCAGCTGCTGCCGCGCGAGCTCGAGCGGATTCTCCCGGAGATGGGTGGGAGCTTCGGCCGTGGACATCGCAGTCTCCTTCTCTCGAGGCCGCGGAGGAGTCTAACGGCGCGGGATCAGCGAATCCTGAAGTTCACGGTCTCCGCCTCGGCTGGCCCGTCGGGCGGGACCGCGAGCACGCGCAGCCGGTAGGCGCCGCGCGGCAAGGACCCCCCGCGCGGCCCCCGCCCGGTGAGCCCGAACGCGTACCGCCCCGGGAGCACGTCGCGCAGGCGGGCGACGAGGCCGAGTTGCTTCCCGCCCCGCCAGAGCTCGACGTCGAGGCGCGAGACGGGTCGCAGCTGCCGCCGCCCGGCGAGGTCGCGCACCTGGCCGGCCTGCACGGTCAGCACCGCCGGCGCCTGATCGGAGGCGCGGAACGAGCGGGTCGAGATGGCGACGCCGCCGATCAGCGCGGAGCCCTTGAACGGGAGCGCGACCGCCCACGGCACGACGACGCGGCCGCCGCCCGAGACCTCGAGCCGCGCCCGCCCCTGGATCGCGCCGACCCGCCGCGGCAGGAATGCCGTCCGCGCGGTCAGCTTCACGACCGCATCGGTTCCGGGCGCGAGCCGCAACCGCGCGGGATTGGCCGTGACCGACAGCCCGGCGATCGCCTCGGTCGCCGCGGCGACGTCGACGGTGACGCGGCGCGAGGAGACGTTGCGCACGGTGATCCTGCGAACGGCGCTCCAACCCGCCTTGTCCACGGAGCCGAAGCCGACGGCGGCGGGCTCGGAGATCACCTCGGCCGCGGTCGCGGCGAGCGGATCGAGCAAGCCGGCACCCTGGGCTGCGACCGAACTGCTGACGGCCCTGACGCCGGTGCCGACGAGCGCGCCCTTGAGCGCGACCGCGTCGAGCTCGGGGCGGGCCTGCGCGAGCGCCGTCGCAGCGCCGCCTGCCAGTGCCGTCGCCGCGCTCGTGCCGCTGATCGTGGCGTAGCGGGCGGTGCGATCGGGATTCCTGCCCGGGTCGGCGGTGACGAGCTCGACGCCGGGCGCCGCGACCTCCGGCTTGATCCCGCCGCCGAAGGCAAGCCCCTGCGACGAGAACGGCGCGATCTCCGCGCGACGTTCGTTCGCCTGCCAGCCCGGCGCACCCAGCGAGACGTCCACCTCGGTGCCGCGCGCGAGCGCGGAGCGGAGGGCGGCCGCCGCATCCTGCGGAATGCCGATCACCGGGACGTCGAGCCTGTCGTCGAGCCCGAGGGCGCCGGCCGGGAGCACGCCGTCGACGAGGATCGCGGCGGCACCGGCGAGCACCGCCGAGCGCGCCTCGTCGGTCGGGCCGGAGGCCCGCGAGAGCAGCGTCGCTCGCCCCGCCACAAGGCTGAAGCCGCGGTCGTCGAAGTAGCGGGCGAGCGGCGTCCCGCGCGCCCCCGAGGGGACGTCGCGCCGGGGCCGGGCGACCGTCAGCGCCAACGGGCCTCGGGGCGCTGCGGCGCCGGCGAGCGGAACCTCGCGGTCGAGCAGCACGTGCAGGCCCGCCCGTACGACCACCCGGACGGTGGCGGTGGCTGCTCGCGTGTCTGCTGCAGCGACCGTCAGCGCCGCCGGAGCACCGCCGGGCCCGCCGACACTGCCGTAGCTCGGCCCGGCAGGCCCCTCGTTCCCGGCGGGGGTGACGACGAGGGTGTCGAGCCGCGCCGCGCCGTCGACCGCGCGCGCGAGCGGGCCGTCGGAGAACGACGCGAACGGCTCCGTCACGCCGACGACCGCGACCCGGACCGCGTCGAGCACATCGCCGTCGGCATCGGGGTCGACCGCGCGCTCGATCCCGGCGAGCAGCTGGTCGGTGCGGCCGTAGATCGCGAAGCCGCCCTCGGCACTCGGCTGCCAGCCGGCGACGCGGATCGGCAGGATCGACGCGGCGGGCACGACGCCATGGATGCCGGCAGGCCCGCCGCTGCCCGCGATCAGCCCGGCGAGCTGGGTGCCGTGGCGCTCGAGCCGTGTCGGCTCGTCCGGATGCGCACGCGCGATCCCGCGCCGCTCGGGATCGAGCATGTCGATGCCCTCGAGCAGCCGGTCGCGGATGAACGGATGCGTGACGTCGACGCCGGTGTCGAGCAGAGCGACGGTGACGCCGCTGCCGTCGAAACCCGGAATGCCGAGCTCGACCCGCCGGCCCGCCCCGGGGGCGAACGCCGGCGCGCTCAGCTCCGCCGCCGAGAGGGCGGCCGGGTAGGCCGCACGCACCGGATAGACACCGAGGACGTCTTCGTCCCGCTCCAGCAGGGCCAGCGCCCGCCCGTCGATCGGAGCGGAGAAGCCGTTGAAGGTGCGGGTGTAGACGAAGTCCGGCACGAGCTGGATTCCCTCGCGTGAGAGGCGCGCAGCGATCTGCTTCTGCGCCGCCAGCGCGCCGGCCGTCCACTGGCGCATCGCCGACTCGGTTGCCGTCCCGCCGGCCTCGGCGATCCGGTCGGCGAGCGACGGGTTCCTGAGCACGACGATCATCCGCTGCCCGATCGCGATCGCGGCCCGGTCGCCGTCGACGAACCCGCGCCACGCGGCGGCGCCGCCCTCGGGCGCCGGTGGAGCCTGTGCGCTCTGGCCGCCGCCCACTACGAGCAGTGCGACGGCGACCGCGAGCCCCGCGGCGAGGCTGACGCGGTCAGGCCCGCGATGCGTACGCGTCGAGTTCAAGGTAACGAGGATAGGGAAGGCGGCTGCCGTACCGGCCGGCGGACGCGATCATCGCGGCGTTGTCGGTGCAGAGCTCGAGCGGCGCGAACCGGGCTCCCGGCAGCGAATCGCGCAGCTCGGAGTTGGCCGCGACCCCGCCGACGACGGCGATCTGCTCGTGCCCCTCCCGCTCCGCCGCCGCGCGCGTGCGCTCGACGAGCGCCCGGACGATCGCGCGCTGATACGACGCGGCGAGGTCGGCCTTGCGCGCCTCCGCGCCGTCGCCGAGGTCGCGAACGGCGTAGAGCAGCGCCGTCTTGACGCCGGAGAACGAGAAGTCGAGCCCGTCGAGCCGGGCGACGGGAAACGAGAACGCGTCCGGATCTCCCGTGCGCGCGAGCCGATCGATCTCACGGCCGCCCGGATAGCCCAGCCCGAGCAGTCGCGCGCCCTTGTCGAACGCCTCCCCCGCCGCATCGTCGATCGAGGTGCCGAGGACCGTGAAGCCGGCACGGTCGCGCACGTCGAGCAGGAGGGTGTGCCCGCCGCTCGCGAGCAGGCAGAGAAACGGCGGCTCGACCGGATCAGGCTCGAGGAAGAGCGAGGCGACGTGCCCGTGGAGGTGGTCGACGGGCACGAGCGGCAGTCCCCGCGCCCAGGCGAGCGCCTTCGCCGCCGAGACGCCCACGAGCAGCGCGCCGATCAGCCCCGGCCCCTGGGTGACCGCGACCGTGTCGACGTCGTCGAGCGTCGCTCCCGCGTCGCCCAGGGCCTCGCGCACGACGGGGGTGAAGAGCTCGAGGTGCCGCCGCGACGCGACCTCGGGGACGACGCCGCCGTAGCGGGCGTGCAGGTCGGCCTGGGAGGAGACGACGTTCGCGCGGATCTCGCCCTCCTCGGTCACGAGCGCCGCCGCGGTCTCGTCGCAGGACGTCTCGAGCCCGAGGATCATCCGGCCTCTGCCTGCTCGGGCTGCGTCTCTCGCTCGGGGATCGGGTCGCGCCACATGATCAGCGCGTCCTCGCGGTTGTCGGTGTAGTAGCCGCGTCGGACGCCGCGCGCGACGAAGCCGAGGCGTTCGTAGAGCTTGATCGCCCCCTCGTTCGAGACCCGCACCTCGAGCGTGTAGCCGCGCCGCTCGTCCGACGAGGTCACCTCGAAGAGCCGCTCGAGCAGGGCGCGAGCGATCCCGCGCCGGCGGTGGGCGGCGGTCACCGCAACGTTCATCACGTGCCAGGCGTCGACGTAGCGCGAGATCACGAGGTAACCGACGAGCACCCCGCTCTCGCGGTCGAACGCGCCCAGCGAGAGCGAGCTCGGCTTGGCCAGCTCGCCCGCGAACATCGAGCGCGACCACGGGGTCGGGTACGACTCGCGCTCGATCCGCTCGATCTCGTTCAGATCGTGCAGCTCCAGCTTCCGCAGGTCGATGCTCATCGCGCGACCTCGACCGCGTCCGGGAGCCGAACGTAGAGCGGCGCGACGAGCTCGGCCGGGCCGAAGCCGGTCGCCAGAGCGGCGTGGAAGCGGGCACGCGGCAGGTGGCGCTCGTCGTCGTCGGGCGGGACGATCGCCCCGGCGCGCTCGAGGAGCGCGCGGTAGCGGATCGCGCCGTCGCCGACGTGGGTCGTGCCGGGCTCGATCTCCAGCTCGGCGGGGGCGAGCGCCCGCGGCCCGGGGACGAAGACCTCGCTGCGCTTCGCGTCGATCACCGGGACAGCGCCGGGCGCACCGGCGGCGAGCGCGTCGAGGGTGGAGACGCCCGCCGCCTGGACGTCGAGCGCGAGCGCGAGCCCGCGTGCGGCCGCGAGCCCGATCCGGATCCCGGTGAAGCTGCCCGGCCCGGTGCCGACGGCGAGCCCGGTCACGTCGCGCTGGTGCGCGCCGCCCTGACGAAGCAGTGCGTCGAGGTCCGCGAGCAGCGTCGAGGCACGCGAGACCCGCTCACCGAGCACCTCACCGTCGTCGACGAGGGCGCTGGTGGCACGGTCAGTCGCGGTGTCGAAGGCCAGGATCAGCGGCATCACCCAAGGTTACGTCGCCCTCGATCACGATTCGCCGGCTCTGCTCGTCGACGTGCTCGAGGCGAACGGAGCCGCGCACCGGCGGCAGCCCGCCGCCGGCAGCCTCCGGCCACTCGACGAACACGATCGCATCCTCGAAGTACGGCTCGAGATCGCCCCACTCGGCCGCCGACACCGCCGTGAAGCGGTAGAGGTCGAGGTGGGAGACGTCCGGCTCGCCCTCGTAGCGGTGACCGATCGTGTAGGTCGGGCTCGTCACCGGTGCGGTCACCCCGAGCGCGCGACAGGCGCCGCGGACGAACGTCGTCTTCCCGGAGCCGAGCTCGCCCGAGATCGTGACGACGTCACCGGGCTGGAGTCCGCGCGCGAGGCGTGCGGCGATCGCCTCCGTCTCGGCCGGAGAGCCTGACCGGAGCTCGGGCACGAGCGGCTAGAACAGCCCGAGCTGGACGGCCGGCTCGCGGGCGCTCTCGGGCTCCGGCTCCGGCTCGAGCTCCGCCACCGGCTCGGGCGCGAACACGGCCGGCTCGGGTACCACGGTCGTCCGGCCGAGTAGCTCGGGAATGCGCGCGAAGTCCTGCTCGAGCACGGACAGCATCGAGCGCGTGTAGAGCGCTGCCGCCGGATGGTAGAGCGGGTAGAGCGTCACCTCATTGCCGCCGAGCGTCACCTGCTGGGGGACGCCGTGGACGCGCGTGATCCCGGTCGGCTTGCCCGAGAGGAGCTTGGTCGCGAAGTTGCCGAGCGTGGCCACGAGCGTCGGCCGAATCAGCTCGATCTGGCGGAAGAGGTGCGACTCGCAGGCCTCGATCTCCTCCGGCTGCGGGTCGCGGTTCCCGGGCGGGCGGCACTTGAGCACGTTGGCGATGTAGACGTCGGTGCGAGAGAGGCCGATCCCGTTCAGGAGCGTCTCGAGCAGCTTCCCCGCCTGGCCGACGAACGGGACGCCGTTCTTGTCCTCGTGGAAGCCGGGCGCCTCGCCGACGAACATCACCTCCGCGTTCGGGTCGCCGGCGCCGAACACGACCTGCGTCCGCGTCGCGGCGAGCGGGCAGCGGGTGCACGTGCTCGTCGCCTCCTCGTAGAGCAGCAGTTCGCTCACGGCGGTGAGTCTACGCCCGGCGGAGGACGGTCTCGAGCGTGCTCCGGCGCGTCGGTCGCGGTGCCTGGCCGGAGGGGACAGTACGCGAGTACGAACCCGGAGAGCCAGGTGCCGCGAGCGACGCGAGGCGTCGCCGGAGGCTGGCTCCGCCAGCCGTAGGTGTCGCCGGCCGGTGCGCGCTCAGCCGCAGCCGCAGGAGCCGCCGCAGCAACCCCCACCGCCGCCGAACTTCGGCTGCGACGTGGCGCCCACGACGGCGAAGCTCGAGAACTGCTTGAGCACGTTGCCGGCGCCGCACTCCGGGCACGCGACGGCCTGCTCCGCGTTTCGGACGAGCTCCTCGAAGTGCGACTCGCACTCCATGCACGCGTACTCGTAGATCGGCATGCTCAGAATTGTAGATGGTCGACCGGCAATCCCCGCACTTCCGGATGACGCCCCAGACGCGGCGCCGGAAACCACTCTCGCCCTTGCCAAGGCAACCAGCCTTGGCCGCGGGCGAGTGCGGCTTCCGGCTTGGTCTGGCGCGCCCCCGAAAGCACGCGAATCACCGGTCGGCCATCTAGTGGAGTGGACGACACCGATCCTGGAGGGCGAGCTGGTGCGGCTGGAGCCGCTCGTGCCCGGGCACGAGGACGGCCTCTGGGAGGCCTCGCGCGACCCGCGGACCTGGGAGTGGCTGAGCGTCTTCCAGCCGACGACCCGGGACGAGATGCACACCTACGTCGGTGAGGCGCTCGCGAACCAGGCGGACGCGACGGAGATGCCGCTCGTGACGATCCGCCGCGCGGACGACCGGGTTGTCGGCAGCACGCGCTACCTGGCGCTGCGGCCGGAGCACCGCAGCATCGAGATCGGGTGGACCTGGCTCACGCCGGAGGTCTGGGGGAGCGGCGTCAACGTCGAGGCGAAGCTGCTCATGCTCGAGCATGCCTTCGAGCGGCTCGGCTGCCTCCGCGTGGAGCTGAAGACGGACGCGCGGAACGAGCGCTCACGGGGTGCGATGGCGGCGCTGCCGGCGCAGTTCGAGGGTGTTCACCGCAAGTCGATGCTCGTCCGCGGCGGCCGGCGGCGCGACTCCGCCTGGTTCAGCATCATCGACGACGAGTGGCCGGAGGTGCGGGCGAACCTGTTACGCCGGCTCGGCCGCTGAGCCGCCGATGAACTCCCGCACGAGCGAGATCGTCTCGGGCCGGTCGCGGAAGACGCCGTGCCCGACACCGTCGTACCGCTCGTAGCGCACAAGCTCCTGCGGCAGCGCCGCGACGAGCTCCTCGACCCCGACGATCGCCGCGCCGGGATCGTCCGCGCCCGCGAGCACGAGCGTCGGGCAGCGGACGTTCGCGGCTTCCTCACGCAGGTCGAAGTCGCGCTCGCCGCTCCGGTCCCAGTTCGCCGCGAGCGCGGTGTTCATCGCAATCCGGGCCACGACGTCCGGTGGGATCCCACGCCGGGTGTAGAGCGGGACGCAGACGCGCATGTACTCGGCCCACGAAGCTTCGGTCGGGTTGGCGAAGTACCGCGCCGCCACCTCGCCGGCGTCGTGGCCGCCGAGCCGGTCGAACTCGGCGATGACCCGAGTGTGGCTGTAGCGCGCCACCGTGCTGACCAGCACGAGCCGCTCGACGCGCTCGGGATGGCGCGCGGCGTGGAGGAGCCCGACGAGGCCGCCGACGCCGGTGCCGAGGAAGCACGGCCGCTCCAGCTCGACTGCGTCGCAGAACTGCACCACGTCCTCGACCCAGGTGTCGAGCGTCCAGTGCTCCTCGGCGCTCCAGTCACTCCGCCCCGACCCACGCAGGTCGAGGTAGACCACCTGCGCATCGCGCGCGAGCTCAGGCCCGACGTGTCCCTTGTAGAGCGTGTGATCGAGACCCGGGCCGGTCGGCAGGAGCACGACCGACGGCCGCTCGCGCATCCAGGGGCCGTCGGCGACGAGCCACGTTCCCTCGACGTCGAAGAAGAGCTCGACGCCGTTGGCGTGGACCTTCATGACGCGGCGGCCTGGACGTCGTCGAGGAAGATCCGCAGCTCGTCGTAGGCGTCCGGCGCGTCCGCGAACACCGAGTGCCGCGCGTCAGGAAACCACCGCGACCGAGCCGCGTCGTGGAGCAGCTCGGCGACTTCCCGCGTCGAGTCCAGCGGCGCCCAGGCATCGTCCTCGCCGGCGATCACGAGCGCGGGCGCCTCGATCGCACCCAGCCGGTCGCGGAGGTCGATCTCCTTCGCCTCGCCGCGCATCCAGTTGACGAGCACCTCCGGACGCCAGTTCGCGCGCACGATCACGTCGCTCGTGAACGGGTAGCGCGAGAGGAGCGGGAAGCAGACCCGGATGAAGTCGGCGAACGCCTGCCCGTCGGGGTCGCCGTAGTAGCGCCGCGCCACCTCGGCCGCCTCGGGCCCGCCGAGCCGCTCGTACACCGGGATCGAGCGCTCCGGGACGACGCGCGCCACCGGCGACGCCAGCACGAGCGCGCCGGGATGCTGCGGGTACCGCGCGGCGTAGTCGAGCGCGACCATGGAGCCGAAACCGAGGCCGAACACGATCGGCTTCACGATCCCGAGCGCGTCGCAGAACTCGCGGACGTCGTCCGCCCACCGCTCGAGCCGGAGATCCTCGGGTTTGCCGTGGTCGCTGCGGCCGGCGCCGCGCATGTCGAGGTAGACGGCCTGCGTCCCGGCGGAGAGCCAGGGACCGATCCCGATCTTGAAGAGGCCGTGGTCGAATCCGGGCCCGGGATGCAGCAGAACGACCGTCGGCCGCTCGCGCATCCACGGCCCTTCCGCGACGAGCTTGGTGCCTTGCACGTCGAAGAACAGCCGCACGTCGTCGACCTGGATCCGCATGGGGCTACACTACTTTCGCCCGGTATCCGTGTGGAACTGGAGCCAAGAACATGATCGAGAAAGCTCACGTGATCGGCGCTGGACGCGTCGGCTCGGCGATGGCCGAGCGGCTGCGCGAGCGCGGGCTCGGCCTCGGCGACGACGGCCCGGAGCTCGTGCTCCTCTGCGTCCCCGACCGCGCGATCGCCGAGGTGGCGGCGTCGATCGCGCCCGGGCCCTGGGTTGCGCACGTGAGCGGCGCGACACCGCTCTCGGCGCTCGACCCGCACGAGCGCCGCTTCGGGCTCCATCCACTGCAGACGTTCACGCGCAGCCGCGGCGCCGAGCAGCTCGACGGCGCGTTCGCGGCGGTGACGGCCGAGACGCCCGAGGCTCGCGAGGTGGGGCTGTGGCTCGCACGCACGCTCGGGCTGGAGCCGTTCACGCTCGCGGACGAGAAGCGGGCGGCGTACCACGCCGGCGCGGCGATCGCCTCGAACTACCTCGTCACGCTGCGGCAGGCCGCCGGCTCCCTGCTCGAGGCCGCCGGCGCGCCTCCCGAAGCGCTCGACCCGCTGATGCGGCGCACGATCGAGAACGGCTTCGAGCTGACCGGGCCGATCTCGCGGGGCGACTGGGCGACCGTCGACGCGCACCGCGCCGCGATCCGGAGCGAGCGGCCCGAGCTCGAGCCGATGTACGTGACCCTGGCCGAGACGACGAAGGCGCTGCTGTGAGGGTCGTCCGCCGGATCGGCGAGCTCGACCTCGACGGCGTCGTCGGCCTCGTGCCGACGATGGGCGCGCTCCACGCCGGGCACGAGGCCCTGATCGCGGCCGCGCGCGCCGAGTGCGAGACGGTCGTGCTCAGTGTCTTCGTCAACCCGGCCCAGTTCGACGAAGGAGCGGACCTCGCCGCCTATCCGCGCGACGAGCAGCGTGACCTGCGCATGGCGGAGGCCGCCGGCGTCGACGTGGTCTTCGCGCCCTCTCACGAGGAGATGTATCCGCCCGGCTTCCAGACGTGGGTGGAGGTCGAGGAGCTCTCCCGCGGCCTCGAGGGCGCGCAGCGGCCCGGCCACTTCCGCGGCGTCGCGACCGTGTGCCTGAAGCTCTTCAACATCGTCCGGCCCCGCTACGCGTACTTCGGCCAGAAGGACGCGCAGCAGGTGGCGGTCGTCAAGCGCCTCGTCCGCGATCTCGATCTCGACGTCGAGATCCGCGCGGTGCCGACGGTCCGCGACCCCGACGGGCTCGCGCTCTCGTCTCGGAACGGACGGCTGTCCGCAGCGGAGCGCGCGACCGCGCTCGCCCTGCCTCGCGCGCTCGCGACCCGCGACCTCGACGCCGCCCGCCGCACCCTCGACGGGGTCGACGTCGACTACCTCGAGATCGCCGACTTCGACCCACCCGTTCTGGCCGCCGCGATCCGCGTCGGCTCCACACGCTTGATCGACAACGTCGTCCTCCAGGAGGAATCATGACCACCCGACCCCGCACGCCCGCACCGGGAACCCCGGCGCCCGGGAAGCTCGCCTTGCCCGAACTCGCTCAGATGAAGGCGCGGCGGCAGCCGATCGCGATGGTGACCGCGTACGACGCCCCGTCCGGCCGGCTCGCCGACGCAGCCGGCGCCGACCTGATCCTCGTCGGCGATTCGGCCGCGATGACCGTGCTCGGCCATGACTCGACCGTGCCCGCGACGATGGAGGAGATGCTCGTCCTCACCCGCGCCGTCACGCGCGGCGCCCGGCGGCCGCTCGTGGTCGCCGACATGCCGTTCGGCTCCTTCCAGGTCTCCGACGAGGACGCGATGGAGAACGCGATCCGGTTCGTCAAGGAGGCGGGTGTCGACGCGGTCAAGCTCGAGGGCGCCGGACCGATGCTCTCGAGGGTGCAGGCGCTCGTCGGCGGCGGCATCCCGGTGATGGGTCACCTCGGCCTGACACCGCAGTCGGCGACGATGCTCGGCGGCTTCAAGGCGCAGGGGCGGACGGCCGAGAAGGCGGTGCGGCTCTACGAGGATGCGCTCGCGCTCGAGGCCGCTGGGTGCTTCGCGATCGTGCTCGAGGCCGTGCCGGCACCGGTCGCGGCGCGGATCACGGAGTCGCTGAGCGTGCCGACGATCGGCATCGGCGCCGGAGCGGCGACGGACGGGCAGGTGCTCGTCTGGCACGACCTGCTCGGGCTCTACGAGGGAAGCTCGCCGCGCTTCGTCAAGCAGTACGCCGATCTCGCGACGGCGATCAAGGAGGCGGTCGGCCGGTACGTCGAGGAGGTGCGGGAGCACCGCTTTCCCGAGGAGCAGCACACGTACGCGATGCCGGAGGAGGAGCTCGCGCTCTTCGAGGAGGCGCTAGAAGACGTACGAGAACGCCGCTAGGAACAACGCGACGAGACCGAGGGCCGCGAGGGAACGGCTCCAGGTCCAGCCGTGGACGGTGCGGACACCGACGAGGATGAGCGCGACCGACCAGGCGGAGAGGCCGAGCGTCGCCGCGTAGAAGAGGTCGCCCGCGGTGCCGGCGTCGTCGCCGCCGCGGCGGAAGAGGTCGGTGCCGAAGATCGCGAGGCCGAGCGGCCAGAGCAGGAGCGCCGAGAGCGCCAGGGGCGCGACCGCGAAGCCGAGCACGTGCCGGGCTCGCCGGAACGTGCCCTGGCTGCCGAGCCCGCGCACGCCGAGGTAGAGCGCGCCGCCGACGATGAAATAGCCGGCGAAGGCGACGAAGCCGCCGGCGAGGACGGCCCAGATCGCGAGCGTCAGGGGCTCGTAGAGCGGGTCGTCGTAGAGCGTCCGGGCGGTGCTCGTCCCGAGCGCGATCGCGATCCCGGCCAGCAGCGTCAGCGCGAGCACCGGCTCGGAGCGCGCGTCGACGTCGTCCTGCTCCTCGTTCCGCAGCGCTGCGAAGACCGAGCGCGGGGAGAGCAGGACGGCGGGCACGCGCAACCACCACTCGCGGTCGGGACTCACGCCCCGAGGGTAGTGGCTAGCCGGTCGGCGAAGGCAGCTTGACCGGCTTGTTCGCGCTCGTAAGCCGGTAGCGCATGTCCATCGAGATGCTCTTGCCTTCGGCCGACATCGAGAAGCTGACCGACGCGGTGCTGAGCAGCTTCGTCGCCTCGTCGACGGTGAGGACGGCTCGGATGTCGCCGATCTCGAGCCCGAGCTTCGAGAGATCGAAGTCGAACGATGCGCCTTCGGCGATCGAGCCGAGCTTCCCGAGTGACTCGATCATCCCGGCGGTGTCGATCTCGCCGGCGATCGTCGTCACCGGCTTGCCCTGGATCATCTGGTGCTCCGTCACGCGGACGTCCTCGACATGGCGTGCGAGCTCCTGGAACGCGGCCGCGCCGACCGTCCCGTTCGCGGGCGCGACACCCTTCGGGACCGGCATGGACTGCCACCGGCTGCCGGACTTCATCCACGCGCGGCCGCCGCTGACGAGCACCTGCATCGTCATGTCGCCGGCGTTCGGGATCCCGGACGTCTTCATCGAGAACCACTCGCCGTCTTTCGAGGTGGCGCCGTTGAAGGCGACCTTGAACGTCATCCCGTCGGCGGTGACCCCGAGGCTGCCGTCGAAGGTCGACGACCGGAGCTTGGTCTGCGCGGCTTCCGCCTGCTGCAGCAGCTCCTGGGCGCGCATGCCCTCTTCAGTGCTGCAGCCGGCGAGCAGCAGCGCTGCCGCAAGGGCTGTGACGAGCCGGACGATCATGCCCGGCGCATCGGCACATCGAGGAGGTTGCATTATCCCCCACTTGGTAGGTTCGGAAAGTGGACGAGGAGCTGACGCAGACCGTCCGGGCGGCGATGCCCTACGCCGAGACACTCGGACTGGAGCTGCTGGCCGCCTCGCCCGACGAGGTGCGCGGCCGGATCGCCTGGGAGGAGCGGCTGACGACGGCGGCGGGACTGCTCCACGGCGGCGTCCTGATGGGGCTCGCCGACACGGTCGGCGCGTACTGCGCGTTTCTCAACCTGCCGGAGGGTTCGAGCGGGACCGCGACGATCGAGTCGAAGACGAACTTCTTCGCCGCCGTACGGGGCGGGACGATCGAGTCCCGCTCGCGGCCGCTCCATCGCGGCGGCCGCACGATCGTCGTCGAGACGGATCTCTTCGACGAGAGCGGCAAGCACGTCGCCCGCGTGACGCAGACGCAGGCGGTGCTCTGACGCGAGCGCTCGCCGCACTCCTCCTGCTGCTGCTTGCGAGCGCATGCTCGGGTGGAGACGACGAGACGACGCAGACCGTGACCGTGACGACGGCCGCGACGGTCACGGTCACCGAGACCAGCACCGGCCCGATCGGGGCGCCGGCGTCCGGGGTGCTGCCCGTGGCCGCGTTCAATGCCAGGGCGGAGCGCGTCGACGAGCCGTGGGAGCGCGATCTGGCGAAGATCACGGACGAGTTCCTCGCGATCCCCGAGCAGGAGACGGGCAGCCGTTCGTTCCAGGCGACGTCGAGCGGCGACAGCGCCTACGTGACGCTGCTGATCGACGGCTTGGCGGACGACTCGGTCCGGGCGCGCCGCTACGAGCTGGCCCTGGCGCGCCGGGCCGACGGAACCTGGCGGATCGAGTCGGCCCGCTGGGTGCAGCGCTGCCACGAGGGCCGCGGCCACCAGGAGTTCACCCCGGAGCCCTGCGTCTAGAGCGCGGCGTAGAGGTCGATCGGAACGCCGTCGGGATCGAGCAGCTGCGCATAGCGCTGGCCCCAGAAGGCGTCCCACGGCTCCTTCTCGCCGGCGAAGCCCGCCTCGACGACGCGCCGGTAGACCTCGTCGACCTCGGCCGGCGAGTCGCACTCGAATGCGAGCGCGATCTGGTTGCCGGCCTCGCGCGTCCACTCGGGACGGAAGCTCTTGATCACGTCCTCCTGGTCGAGCATGAAGGTGACGCCGTTCGGGAGGACGGTGTCGATGTGGCCCTCGCCGGGTGTCTCTGGGACGTCGAGGCCGAGCAGGCGGTAGAAGCGGATCGACAGCTCCATGTCGGAGGCCACGATCCCGATCGCGTTCAAACCGGGCACGGAGCCAGCTTACGCGAGCAGGCGCCGGAGCTCGCGGCGGCCGTTCCCGACGACGGGAGCGCCGTGGGAGACGAGCACGTGCTCGACCGGGAGCTCGAGCAGCGGCGCCAGCGCGCGCCGGACGTCGTCGTGTGTCGACTTCCCGAGCCAGCGCTCGGGGCACAGGCGCAGCGGGTCGTCCGTGGCGCGCGGCTTCGCGCCCGCTCCGAGCAGGACGTCGCCGACGACGAGCGCGCGCTGCTCCGGCAGCCAGTAGACGGCCTCCGCCGGCGCGGGCGGTCGGGAACGCGAGGATCCCACCGGGGAGCCCGCCTGCCGCATCGACCGCCTCGACGCCGCGGTTGGCGAGCGGCCGCAGCGAGCGCGACGGCGCCCAGACCTTGGCGGCCAGGCCCGGGGTCGCACGCGCGTGCCAGTAGATCGTGACGAGCACGTGGGCCGGCTTCCCGAGCTCGGCCGGCGGGTCGAGCGGGTCGATCAGGACGAGGCCGTCCGCCGTGTCGACGGCGACCGAGCCGACCTCCTCCTCCCAGTGGTCGTGCCACGCGGTCCAGCGCCGGAGACCGCGAGCGATCTGATCCACGTCAGGCCGCGACAGGCTCGCCGCGCTGGGCGAGCACTCCGCGGAGGAACTGGCCCGTGAAGGAGCCCTCGGTCTCGGCGACCTGCTCCGGCGTCCCGGCCGCGATCAGCTCCCCACCTGCCTCGCCGCCCTCGGGCCCGAGGTCGATCACCCAGTCGGCCTGCTTGATCACGTCGAGGTTGTGCTCGATCACGAGCACGGTGTTGCCGGCGTCGACGAGCCGCTGCAGCACCTCGAGCAGCTTCTCGATGTCGGCGAAGTGGAGGCCGGTGGTCGGCTCGTCGAGGATGTAGAGCGTCCGGCCGGTCGCGACCTTGCACAGCTCCGCCGCCAGCTTCACCCGCTGCGCCTCGCCGCCGGAGAGCGTCGTCGCGGGCTGGCCGAGCTTGATGTAGTCGAGGCCGACGTCGTGCAGCGTCTGCAGCCGCCGCCGCAGCTTCGGGATCTTGGCGAAGAAGGTCAGCGCCTCCTCGACGGACATCTCGAGCACGTCCGCGATCGACTTGCCCTTGAAGCGCACCTCGAGCGTCTCCTTGTTGTAGCGGTGCCCGTGGCACGTCTCGCAGGGCACGTAGACGTCTGGCAGGAAGTGCATCTCGATCTTGATCGTCCCGTCGCCCTTGCACGTCTCGCAGCGGCCGCCGCGGACGTTGAAGGAGAAGCGGCCCGGCTTGTAGCCGCGCACCTTCGCCTCGGGCGTCAGCGAGTAGAGCTCGCGGATGTGCGTGAAGAGGTCGATGTAGGTCGCCGGGTTCGAGCGCGGGGTGCGGCCGATCGGCTTCTGGTCGATGTCGATCACCTTGTCGAAGACGTCGATCCCCTCGACCGAGGCGTGCTCGCCCGGCTTGACGCGCATCCGGTTGAGCCGGTTCGCGAGCGCCTTGTAGAGGATCTCGTTCACGAGCGTCGACTTGCCGGAGCCCGAGACGCCTGTGACCGTGACGAACTTGCCCACGGGCACGTCGACGTCGATCCCCTTCAGGTTGTGCTCGGCGGCGCCGCGGATCGTGAAGTGGCCGCGGTCGTCCTCGCGCCGCGGTGGAATCGCAATCCGCCGCTCGCCGGAGAGGAACTGGCCCGTGACGGAGCCCTTGACCCGCATCACCTCTTCCGCGGTGCCCTCGGCGACGACGTGGCCGCCGTGCTCGCCTGCGCCCGGCCCCATGTCGACGAGGTGGTCGGCCGTGCGCATCATCTGCTCGTCGTGCTCGACGACGAGGACGGTGTTGCCGAGGGCCTTCAGCCGCTCGAGCGTCCCGATCAGCTTGTCGTTGTCGCGCTGGTGCAGCCCGATCGACGGCTCGTCGAGGATGTAGAGGACGCCGACGAGCTGCGAGCCGATCTGGGTCGCCAGCCGCAGCCGCTGCGCCTCGCCGCCGGAGAGCGTCTTGGCGGCGCGGTCGAGCTGGAGGTAGCCGACGCCGACGTTGTCGAGGAAGGTCAGCCGCTCGCGGACCTCCTTGACGATCCGGTGCCCGATCAGCTCCTCGGTCTGGGTCAGCCCGAGCTCGTCGAGGAAGGCCAGCGCGCGCGTCACCGACATCCGCGTGAAGCTGTGGATCGACTCGCCGCCGACCGTGACCGCGAGCACCTCCGGCTTCAGCCGGGCGCCGCCGCACGTGGGGCAGGGCCGGAAGCTCATGTACTCCTCGATCCGCTCGCGCTGCTGCGACGAGTCGGTCTCCTTGTAGCGCCGCTCGAGCGAGGCGACGATCCCCTCGAACGCCATCGTGTAGGAGCGCCGGCGGCCCATCCGGTTGCGGTACTGGACGTAGAGCTTGTCGCCCTTGGTGCCGTGCAGGAACAGGTCCTGCTGCTCCGTCGAGAGGTCGCGCCAGGACGTGTCGGGGTCGATCTCGTAGCGGTCGCAGATCGCCTGCACGATCGAGTCGTAGAAGCCGCCGTTGCCGACCGACCACGGGACGAGGGCGCCGTCGCCGATCGACACGCTCGTGTCGGGCACGATCAGGTCGGGGTCGATCTCGAGCTGCGAGCCGAGCCCGGTGCAGCGCGGGCAGGCGCCGTGCGGCGAGTTGAAGGAGAAGATCCGCGGCTGCAGCTCGGGCAGCGAGACGCCGTGCTCCGGGCACGCGAACTTCTCGCTGAAGAGCATCGTCTCGCCGTCGACGACGTCGACCGCGACGAGGCCGTCGGCGAGCGCCGCCGCGGTCTCGACCGACTGGGTCAGCCGCTGGCGCAGGTCGGGCTTGAGCACGAGCCGGTCGACGACCACGTCGATCTCGTGCTTGAACTTCTTGTCGAGAACGATCTCCTCTTCGAGCAGCCGGATCTCGCCGTCGACCTTGACGCGTGTGAAGCCGTCGGCGCGAAGCTCGTCGAGCACGTCGCGGAACTCGCCCTTGCGGTCGCGCACGACCGGCGCGTTGACCGTGAACCTCGTTCCGTCCGCGAGCGCCAGGATCTGCTCGACGATCTGGTCGAGGCTCTGGCCGGCGATCGGGCGCGCCGCAGACCGGGCAGTGCGGCCGGCCGACGCGCGCGTAGAGCAGGCGCAGGTAGTCGTAGATCTCGGTCACCGTCCCGACCGTCGAGCGCGGGTTGCGCGAGGTCGTCTTCTGGTCGATCGAGATCGCCGGCGAGAGCCCGTCGATCGAGTCGACATCGGGCTTCTCCATCATCTGCAGGAACTGGCGCGCGTAGGCGGAGAGGCTCTCGACGTAGCGGCGCTGGCCCTCGGCGTAGATCGTGTCGAACGCCAGGCTCGACTTGCCGGAGCCCGAGAGCCCGGTGATGCAGACGAGGCTGTTCCGCGGCAGCCGGACGTCGATGTCCTTGAGGTTGTGCTCGCGGGCCCCGTGGACGATCAGCTCGTCGGCGGCCATGTCGGCGACCATTCTAGCGCGCGAACACATGTTCGTACAAGGGTAGCGATCGCGTCGGCGGGGAACGAAGGCGGCGATGCAGGAGACCGCCAAGCGAGCCGCCCTCGCCACGCTCGTCGCGGGCGGCATCGTCGTGCTCGCGCTCGCGCTCTGGCAGCTGAAGCTGCTCGCCGCGCTCCTCTTCTTCGCCTTCATCCTCGCCGCCGCGATGCGACCGACCGTGGAGAGACTGGCGGAGCGCGGGGTCCCGCGCGGCGTCGGCATCGGGCTCCACTACGTCGTGCTGGTCGGGATGATCGCGGGCCTGCTCTGGGCGGTCGCGCCGAGGGCGGTCGACCAGATCGACAGGGCGGTCGCCGGCCTGCCCTCGACCCGCTCCGATCTCGACGAGCAGGCGCGCCGGTCGACGGGGATCAAGCACGACATCCTCGTCGGCGTGCAGCGCCGGCTCGAGGACATTCCCTCCGGCGAGAGCCTCGTCGACCCGGCGGTCGAGGTGACGCTGACCGTCTTCGAGGTCGCGCTCGGGATCTTCTTCGTGCTCGCAAGCGCCGCCTACTGGATCTTCGAGCGCGACCGCGCCGAGAATCTCGTCTGCTCGCTGCTGCCACGGCCGAAGCGGAAGCGCGTCCGCGACACGTGGGAGCTGATCGACGCGAAGCTCGGCGCGTACGTCCGCGGCCAGGCGGTGCTGATCGTGCTCGTCGGCACCGTCCTCTCGGTCACGTTCTGGGCGATCGGGCTCCCCTACTGGCTGCTCGTCGGCGTGTTCGCCGGGATCGTCGAGATCGTCCCGGTCGTCGGCCCGCTCGTTGCCGGCGCGCTGGCCGTCGGGGTCGGCCTCACCGTCTCCTGGCAGACGGCCCTCGCGGCCGGGCTCGCCGTGCTCGCCGTCCGCCTGCTCGAGGACTACCTCGTGATCCCGCGGCTGCTGGGCGACGCGGTCGGGCTGACGCCGCTCGTCGTCCTCGTCTCGGTCACCGCCTGCGGGCTCCTCTTCGGCGGCTTCGCGGTGATCCTGGCGATCCCGCTCGCCGCCGTGATCGCGACCGTCATCGACGTGGTCGTACGCGACAAGGACCCGGCCGCGGAGGACGTGCCCGCGGTGATCTTCTCCGCCAAGGACGTCGAGACAGGGTGAACCGGTGTCAGACTCGTCTGCACGGTGTCAGAGTCGTCTTGCACCTCCTGGCCGTTTCGGGCTCGTGCCGCCCGGACGCTGAGGCGCTGTGACCTCCTCGGCGCGCGGCTGAGCGTGTGCGGCCGGAGGGGATAGGCCGAAAGGCCAGACCCGGAGAGCCGCGCGCGCTCAGGCGCGCGAGGGCGGCGGAGCCGGGCTCCGCCCGCGGGAGCCGCCCGGCCGGTGGAGGTCAGGCTTTGCGCCAGCGGCCGAAGATCAGGCCGCCGAGGGTGAAGCCGAGACCGAACGTCCCGAGCGCGAACGCGCCGACGGCGACTGCCTTGCGCGCCATCGAGAGCCGGTTCCAGCGCCCGAGCGCCTCCTGCTCCTCGGTCGTCAGCGGCTCGCCGCGCCGCTGCTTTCGCAGCGCGCCGCCCGCTCGCAGGCCGAGGTAGAGGTCGTCGAAGATCTCGGGGGACTCGTTCCCCGAATCTGTGTCTGAACCGGTGTCGGCCATGGTCGGACTGTATAGCCTCCTTCGACTGTGGCTACCCGGGTCCTGCATGTTTCCGACCTTCATTTCGGCAGGAACGACAAGCCGGAGTCGGTGGAGGCGCTGGGGCGGCTGGTCGAGCAGGCGCGGCCCGAGCTCGTGATCGCTAGCGGCGACCTGACCCACCGCGGGCTGCGCGAGCAGCACGAGCGCGCGGCCGCCTTCCTGCGCGGGCTCGAGCTGCCCGTCGTGACGATCCCGGGCAACCACGACATCCCGTACAGCTTCCCGAGGCGCTTCACGAGCCCGTGGCAGGAGTTCGAGCGACTCTGGGAGACGACCGAGCCCGTCTACCGCTCGGACGCCGTCGTCGTCGCCGGCCTCAACTCGGTCCGGCCGTGGCGCCACCAGTCGGGACGGCTCCGCGACGACCAGGTGCAGGCGGCGGCGAGCACGTTCTCGGGGCTCCCGCCCACCACGTTCCGGATCGTGGCCTTGCACCACCACCTGCTCGGCGCGCCGTGGCGCTCGCGGAAGAAGCCGGTTGCCCGGCGGAACCGCGTCCTCGCCGGGCTCGTCGAGGCGGGCGCCGACCTGATCCTGGCCGGCCACATCCACCAGAGCACCGTCGCCGAGCGGCGCGAGTTCGAGCTCTCGACGCCGGGCGGCGAGCACGCCGTCGTCGTCTCGATCGCACCGGGCTTCGGGCAGCCGCGCCCGAACCGCCGCGGCGAGGCCCGCGGCCTCCACATCTACGAGATCGAGGCCGACCGGCTGCGCATCCTCACCTACATCTGGCGTGAGGACGGCTGGGGGCTCACGGCCGCGCGGACGTTCCCGCGCGGCCGTGACCCGCTTGCCTTCGAGACGAGCAGCTAGCTCAGACGACTACCCGCGAGTTCCCGCGACCGGCGACGACGCGGTAGAGCAGCAAGAGGATGATCGCTCCGACGATCGCGGTCAGCCAGCTGCTGATGTCCCAGAACTCGTCCATCGGATCGGCGCCGAAGAGCGCGGCGGCGAGAAAGCCGCCGAGGATCGCGCCGACGATGCCGACGATCGTGGTGATGATGAACCCGCCCGGGTCGTCCCCCGGCAGCAGCGCCTTGGCGATCGCCCCAGCGATGGCGCCAAGGATGATGAACGCGATGATTCCCATCGAGCCTCCTGTTTTGGTTACGAGCGTGTAACGCAAAATCCCCGGCCACGGGTGCGCGCAAACGCGGGGTGAGAATGCGGCCTGGATCATCTAGAGTCAGGCGACCGCGAGCCCGAGGAGAGACATGCACGAGCGCTTTGACGAGCTGAAGACACGCCTGGCCGAGATCCACGACCTGCGCCGCTCCCTGGAGGTCCTGTTCTGGGACCAGACGGTGATGATGCCGCCCGGAGGCGGCCCGGTCCGCGGCCAGCAGCTGACGACGCTCGACCGGATCGCGCACGAGATGTTCGTCTCCGACGAGATCGGCACGCTCCTCGGCGACCTCGCCGGGTACGAGCAGGAGCTCGACTACGACTCCGACGACGCGTCCCTGATCCGGACCACGCGCCGCGACTACGAGAAGCTGCAGCGGGTCCCGGCAGAGCTCGCCGCCGAGATGACCGGTGCGGCGGCCGACGCGCACGACGTCTGGGCGAAGGCACGGGAGGAGAACGACTTCGCGCTCTTCCTCCCCCATCTCGAGCGCGCCGTCGAGCTGAAGCGCCGCTACATCGAGTGCTTCGAGGGCTACGACGAGCCGTACGACGTCCTCCTCGACGACTTCGAGCCCGGGATGAAGACGGCCGAGGTCCGGGCGGTGTTCGACGACCTGAAGACGGAGCTCGTGCCGTTGATCGCCGAGATCGGCTCGGTCGACGGCGACGACGCGTTCATGTCCGGCCCGTGGCCGGTCGACGCCCAGCACGCCTACTCGCTGGACATCATCAGGCGCTTCGGCTTCGACGAGTCGTTCGCGCGGCTCGACCTGACCGTGCACCCGTTCGCGGCCAGCTCGGGGACGCAGGACATCCGGCTGACGACGCGCTACAAGGACGACGACATCACCTCGATCTTCACGGCGATGCACGAGTGCGGGCACGGCCTCTACGAGCACGGCGTCTCGCCCTCGCTCGAGCGGACGCCGCTCTGCCACGGCGTCTCCTCGGCTCTGCACGAGTCGCAGAGCCGGATGTGGGAGAACATCGTCGGCCGCAGCCGCGAGTTCTGGAACTACTTCTACCCGTCCTTCCAGGGCGCGTTCCCGGAGGCCGTCGGCGACGTCGACCAGGAGCGCTTCTACCGTGCGATCAACCGGGTGAAGCCGTCGTACATCCGCGTCGACGCGGACGAGGCGACCTACAACCTCCACATCATCCTCCGCTTCGAGCTCGAGCAGGAGATCTTCGCCGGCACGATCGAGCTGAAGGACCTGCCGGACGAGTGGAACCGCCGCTTCGAGGAGTACCTCGGGATCCCGGTGCCGACCGACACGCTCGGCGTGCTCCAGGACGTGCACTGGTCGGGCGGCGGCTTCGGTTACTTCCCCACCTACTCGCTCGGCAACATCGTCTCGGTCCAGATCTGGGAGAAGGTCCTGAGCGAGCTCCCCGACCTGCCCGAGCAGTTCGAGCAGGGCGAGTTCGGCCCGCTGCACGAGTGGCTGCAGACGCGGCTCTACACGCTGGGGCGCAAGTTCACCCCGCAGGAGACGCTCGAGCGCGTGGTCGGGACGCCGACGATCGACGCGGCGCCGTACGTCCGCTACCTGAAGGACAAGCTGGGAGCGCTGACCGCGGCCTAGGCGAACCGAGCTGCGGCGCGGGCCTTGGCCTTCACGGCCTCGACTTCGCGGTCCTTCGGCGGCGCACTCGTCACGAGCGCGTCGAGCAGGCGGCGCGAGGTCGCGGTGACCTCCTCGACGGCACGCGCGAACGCGGCCTCGTTCGCCTTCGACGGCTTCGTCGAGCCGCTGATCTTGCGGACGTACTGGAGCGCGGCGGCCTCGACCTCCTCCGGGGTCGCGGCGGGCTCGAAGTTGTGCAGCACCCTGATGTTCCGGCACATGGCGTGTCCTCCTAACTGACGGGTTCGGCGAGTGCGGCGAGCTCGCGCCGCAGGTCCTTGATCTCGTCCCGCAGCTTCGCCGCGTACTCGAAGCGGAGCTCCTCGGCGGCGACGAACATCTCCTCCTCGAGCGTGACCGCGAGCTTCTCGAGCTCCTCGCGGGACAGCCCCTCGACGTCGGCCTTCGCACCCCGACGGCGCCGTCCGGGCACGTTCGGGTTCTCGAGCGAGAGGAACTCGGCGATGTCGCTGACGCCCTTCGTGATCGAGATCGGCGTCGTCCCGTGCTCCTCGTTGTAGGCGAGCTGGATCGCGCGGCGCCGCTCCGTCTCCTCCATCGCGCCCTGGATCGCCTCGGTCATCTTGTCGGCGTAGAGGAGGACGCGGCCGTTGACGTTGCGCGCGGCGCGGCCGATCGTCTGCACGAGCGCGGTCTTGCCGCGGAGGAAGCCCTCCTTGTCGGCGTCGAGGATCGCGACGAGCGAGACCTCGGGCAGGTCGAGCCCCTCGCGGAGCAGGTTGATCCCGACGAGGACGTCGTACTCGCCGAGCCGCAGCTCGCGGATGATCTGGATCCGCTCGAGCGTGTCGATCTCCGAGTGGAGGTAGCGCGCGCGGACGCCGGCCTCGAGCAGGTAGTCGGTCAGGTCCTCGGACATCTTCTTCGTCAGCGTCGTCACGAGCACGCGCTCGCCCACCTCTTCGCGCCTCCGGATCTCGTTCAGGAGGTCGTCGATCTGGTTCTTCGTCGGCCGCAGCTCGACCTCGGGGTCGACGAGGAACGTCGGCCGGATCAGCTGCTCGGAGACCACCTGCGAGTGGCGGAGCTCGAACGGGCCGGGCGTGGCCGAGACGAAGACGAGCTGCTGCACCTTGTCCAGGAACTCGTCGAAGCGGAGCGGGCGGTTGTCGAGCGCGGACGGGAGCCGGAAGCCGTGGTCGACGAGCGTCTGCTTGCGCGAGCGGTCGCCCTCGTACATGCCGCCGATCTGCGGAATCGTCTGGTGCGACTCGTCGACGAAGACGACGTAGTCGGACGGGAAGTAGTCGAGCAGCGTGTGCGGCGCCGAGCCCGGCGGCCTGCCGTCGAGGATCCGCGAGTAGTTCTCGATCCCGTTGCAGAAGCCGAGCTCGCGCATCATCTCCAGGTCGTACTCGGTGCGCTGCCGGATCCGGTGCGCCTCGAGCATCCGGCCCTGGCTCTCGAACAGCGCCACCTGCTGCTCGAGCTCGTGCTTGATCTCGTCCTGGGCGCGCTCGATCGTCGGCTTCGAGGTCACGTACTGCGTCGCCGGGAAGATCGTGACCGTGTCGAGCTTCGCGAACACCTCGCCGGTGAGCGGGTCGAAGTGGGTGATCTGCTCGACCTCGTCGCCGAACATCGAGACGCGATAGGCGGTCTCGGAGTACGCCGGCTGGATCTCGATCACGTCGCCCTTGACCCGGAAGCGGCCGCGGCCGAGCAGCGTGTCGTTGCGGACGTACTGGATGTCGATCAGCTTCCGCAGCATCACGTCGCGGTCGGTCTCCTCGCCGACGGTGAGGAAGACGACCCGCTTCTCGTACTCCTCCGGCGAGCCGAGGCCGTAGATGCAGGAGACGGACGCGACGATCACGGTGTCGCGGCGCGAGAGCAGGTTCGACGTCGCCGCGTGGCGCAGCCGGTCGATGTCGTCGTTGCGGGACGAGTCCTTCTCGATGTAGAGGTCGGCCTGCGGGACGTACGCCTCGGGCTGGTAGTAGTCGTAGTAGGAGACGAAGTACTCGACCGCGTTCGCCGGGAAGAACTCGCGGAACTCGTTGCAGAGCTGCGCGGCGAGCGTCTTGTTGTGCGCGATCACGAGCGCCGGGCGCTGCGTCTGCTCGATGATCCACGCCATCGTCGCCGTCTTGCCGGTGCCGGTCGCGCCGAGCAGGGTCTGGTAGCGCTCGCCCGCGGTGACCGAGCGCGTGATCTCCTCGATCGCCCGCGGCTGGTCGCCGGTCGGCAGGTAGGCAGCGGATGTCTTGAGTTCCGCCATTCGGGTAACAGCCTAGCCCGTGGCCCGCGACCCGCAGCAGCCCCCGTACTCGACCTACGCAGCCCTCGTCGGCATCTTCGGGGTCGGCATGGGCGGGCTCGCCGGGATCGCGAGCCTCCGCGGCCGCCGGCCCGAGCAGCTGCGCCCGCTCGACCTCGCCGTCCTCTCCGCCGCGACCTTCAAGGCCTCGCGAACGGTCGCCCACGACGAGGTGCTCAGCTTCCTGCGGCAGCCGTTCGTGCGCGGCGAGGCGCACGAGGGCGACGAGAAGCCGATCGAGGACGGCGGCGCCCGCCAGGCGATCGGCGAGCTGCTCACCTGCAGCCGCTGCATCGGCATGTGGGCGGCGGCCGGCGTCGTCGGCCTGCACACCGTCGCGCCGCGCAGCGGCCGGCTGCTGACGTGGTCGCTGGCCGCGTCCGCCGCGAACGACTTCATGCAGGCCGGCTTCAGCGCCCTCGCCGCGAAGGCGAACGAGCTCGAGCAGCGCACCGACCGGTCCTAACCGCACCATCATCTGCCACGACTACGATTCCCGGCCGATGCGCCGCCTCGCCCTGGTCGTCCTCGCTCTCGCCGTCGTCCCGCCCGCAGCCGCGGCGGACCTGACGATCGCCCCGCACGACTTCTCGCCGAAGCAGGAGCGGCTCCGGATCAAGGCGTCGCTGCCGAAGCTCGAGCGAGTCGGCGTGCAGTTGACGCGCGGGGACGGCCGCGTCCTCGGCTGGATCGTCGAGCCGGAGCGCCGCCGCTACCTCGACTTCCGCTGGAACGGGCGGCTGCGCAGCGGCGCGCGCGTCTGGGACGGCAACTACCGGATCCGGCTCGTCGACGGCCCGCGCGTGCTGGCGACCTCGCCGCTGCGGGTCGACCAGACCGCGGCGCAGATCACGAATCTGAGGGCCCGGAACCGCAGCCGCCTCCCCTTCCGCGGCGACAACGAGCGCTACACGACGATCTCGCCGAACGGGGACAAGTTCCGCGAGTCGGCCAAGATCTCGTTCACGCTGACCGAGGCGGCGCAGGTCCACTTCGAGGTGACGCGGACGGTCAGCGCGCCGACGACGATCTACGAGCTCTGGGCGAACCTCAAGCCGGGCAAGAACGTCTTCACGTGGCACCCGCACTGGTCGATGGGGGCGCGCACGTATCTGATCCGGATCACGACCGTCGACAAGGCCGGCAACCGGCGCACGTACGGCGCCGACAACGCGCGCGAGGGCAGGCGGCTGCGCTCGGCGGTCGTCCGGGTGCTCGGTGTCGACGCCGGCTTCACCGCCGAGAGCTACGTGGCGACGAGCAATGCCCGGCTCGCGATCGAGACCGACGCGACCGAGCTGACGCTGCAGACCTTCCGGGCGGGCGGCGAGGACACGCGCACGCACAGCGACACGATCATGAACGGCGTGCCGGTGAACCAGCCGGTGACGATTCCCTGGGTCGCGCGACACCGCCGGGCGACGCTCAACTTCGCGGTCGGGCCGTGGGCGAGCGGCGTCTACTTCGTCAAGCTGACCGCAAGCGACGGGCGGATCGGCTACGCCCCGTTCGTCGTCCGGCCGACCACGCTCGGCGAGCGCAGTCGCGTCGCGGTCGTGATGCCGACGAACACCTGGCAGGCCTACAACTTCCGCGACCGCGACGGGAACGGCTGGGGTGACACCTGGTACGCCAAGGGCGCGCAGAGCACAGCGGCGCTCGGACGCATGTACATCCGCCGCGGCGTCCCGCCGCAGTGGCGCAAGTACGACGTCGACTTCATCCGCTGGCTCCACATGACGGGCAAGCAGCCCGACTTCATCACCGAGACCGAGCTCGAGTCGATCCGCACCGCCGAGGAGCTGCTCCGTCTCTACGACTTCGTCCTCTTCCCCGGCCACACCGAGTACGTGACGCGGCACGAGTACGACCTGATCCGGAACTACCGCGACCTCGGCGGCAACCTCGCCTTCCTCTCGGCGAACAACTTCTTCTGGGAAGTGCGGCTGCAGGGGCGGACACTTCGGCGGACCCGGTTGTGGCGCGACATGGGCCGGCCCGAGTCGTCGGTGCTCGGCGCGCAGTACCGCGCCAACGACAACGGCAGCCGGCAGCAGCCGTTCATCGTCCGCTCGGCGTCGACCGCGCCGTGGCTGTGGGCCGGAACGGGCCTCGGCGACGGCGCCAGCTTCGGCCAGGAGCTCGGCGGCTACGGGATCGAGATCGACAGTGCGACGCCGTCCACGCCCCTCGGCGCGATCGTGCTGGCCGAGATCCCGGACGTCTTCGGGCCTGGCCTGACCGCCCAGATGACGTACTACGAGACCCCGCAGGGCGCGAAGGTCTTCGCCGCCGGGGTGATCGACTTCGGCGGCTCTTCGACGCTGCCGGCGGTGCGGCGCATGCTCGAGAACCTCTGGGCGAGGCTCGCCGCGTCCTAGATGCTGCGGATCCGCGAGCTCGAGCCCGCGGACGCCGAGTTCCTCGGCGCGATGCTCTACGAGGCGATCTACTGGGATCCCGCGAAGGAGCGGCTCCCGGCCGAGTTCGTGCTCGCGCACCCGCAGCTGACGATCTTCCACGAGGGCTGGGGCCGCGCAGGCGACGTCGGGCTCGTGGGCGAGCTCGACGATGAACCCGTCGGCGTCGTCTGGTACCGGCTCTTCACCGAGGCCGAGCACGGCGAGGGCTTCGTCGACGAGGCGACGCCCGAGCTCGCGATCGCGGTCGCGGCGGGTCACCGCGGCCAGGGGATCGGCCAAGCGCTGCTGGAGGCGATCGCGCAGCGCGCCCGCGCGGACGGGCTCACGCGGATCTCGCTCAGCGTCGACGCCGACAATCCGGCGAAACGGCTTTACGCGAGGCTGGGCTACGTCGAGTACGAGGCCGGCGACGACCTCGGCAGGATGATTCTCACCCTCTAGGCCGCGACCGCCGAGACCTCGGGCGCGGCCTCGTCGCGGTGGCGAAGGGCGATCGCGGCGAAGGCCAGCGCAGCCGCGGTCATCCCGATCGCCACCGCGGCGAAGACGCGCTCGATGCCCCACGGCTCGAGCAGCTGACCCGCGACGAGGAAGCCCAGGGGCGCGGAGAGCGTGCTGACCGAGATCAGCGCGGTCATCACCTTCGGCCGCAGCTCGACCGGCGTGCGCGCCGTGATCACCCCGATCGTGGGGCCGTTGACGAGCGGCGTGAACAGCATCGCCGTGAAGAGCGCGGCCATCACGCCCCACGCGGGGAGATCGAGCGGCAGCAGCCACAGCGGGACGGTCAGCGCGACGATCCCGAACGCGGCCAGACGGAGTGGCGGGAAGCGCTTGACGAAGTAGACGGCGCCGATGCTGCCGACCACCGCGCCGGCACCCATCGCGGTGAAGAAGAGACCGGCGATCTTGGAGTCGCCCGAGAACTCGTCGAAGGCGTAGAACGGGAGCGCGGCCGACAGCCCGGCGCCGAGGAAGTTGAGCACGATCACGGTGCCGCCGAGCGGCCCCAGCAGCCTGTCGCGGAGGAGGAACGTGATCCCCGCCAGGACCCCGTGCGTCACCGCCTCGCCGAGCTTCTTCGTCTTCGGGACGAGCCCGGCGAGGAGCAGGAACGAGACGGCGTAGGTGGCGGCGTCGACGTAGAGCACGTTCGACGCGCCGAGGATCGGGATCAGGATCCCGGCCAGCGCGGGGCCGGCGAGACCGGCGAAGGCGGTGCCGCCCTCGATGAGGCTGTTCGCCTGCGCGATCGTGGTCTCGTCCTCGCCGACGAGCTCGGGCAGGATCACCCGCTGCGCAGCGAAGTACGGCGCCATGAAGCAGCCGAGTGCGAAGACGAGCACGAGCAGGAGCGGAAAGCTGAGGAGACCCGCCGAGTGGAGGATCGGGAGCGCGGCGAGCAGCGGGATCCGGGCCGCGTCGCACACGAGCATCGTCGTGCGCGCGCCGAGCCGCTCGACGACCATCCCGCTGGGAATCCCGAGCAGCGCCATCGGCGCGATCTCCACCGCGAGGACGAGCGTCATCTTCGACGGCGAGCCGGTCGTCACGAGCACGAACCACGGCAGCGCCAGGTAGGTCATCCGCGAGCCGAGGATCGAGACGATCTCGGCGGCGACGAGAGCGGCGATCGGGGTCTTGCGCATCGGCGGCATAATAGTACGACCGTACGTTTTTGTAAAGTGAACCGATGCCGAAGGTGACCGAGGAGCACAAGGAGGCCCGCCGCGAGCAGATCCTCGCCGGCGCACAGCGCGCCTTCGCGCAGTACGGCTACGAGGGCGCGACCGTCGCGCGGCTCGAGGAGGAGACCGGTCTCTCCCGCGGCGCGATCTTCAACTACTACGAGAACAAGGAGGCGCTCTTCGTCGAGCTCGTGCGCAGGTCATCGGACCGGTTCGTCGAGATCTGGCTCGAACAGGGCTACCGGGCGCTGCTCGAAGCGGTGCTCCAGGAGGATCCCGAGTGGCTCTCCGTCCAGGTGGAGGCAGCGCGCCGCGTCCGCACCGACGAGCGCTTCCGGGAGCAGATCGCGCGGCTCGAGAACGACGCGCACGGCCAGCGCGAGTCCCGGCACGCCCGCCTGCAGGAGGTCACGCGCGGCGACGTGCCGGTCCAGGTCATCGCCCATTTCCTCGGCATGCTCGCGAACGGCGTCGCGTTCGCACGCGTCACGGACGACCCGATGCCGGACCTCGACCAGCTGATGACGCTGATCGAGACCGGCGTCGCACCGCGCTAAACGGCTGCTGTACCGACTGCTTTTCACGGTCTGTAAGGTGTGCCTGACATGACGCGCCTAGCTGCCCTGATTGCGCTGCTCGTCCTGCTCGCCGGCTGCGGCGGCGACAGCTCCGACGACGCCGCCCAGACGACGGCGACCGCCGCCGAGACGACGAGCGGCGGGATCGACGCCGAGGACCTCGCCGGCGTCAAGAGCTATCTCACCGACCACACCGCGCAGCTGTCGGGCGCGACCGAGGAGTTCGCCGACCTCGCAGAGGAGTACGACACCCTCGCGAAGAGCGTCGACTACGACTACGCGCGCCTGCTGGCCGAGCACCGCGAGGAGGTCGCACGCATCCTCGAGGACGCGAAGAAGACGTGGATCGAGGCGAACCCGTACTACGAGCAGGTCGAGGGAGTCGTCGCCGGGACACCGTCGCTCGCCGAGTACGACGTCATCCTCGACGCCGGCTCGAGCAAGACCGAGGATCCGGAGAGCGCGGTCCCGTTCGACCTGACGCTCTCGGACGGCAAGGTCCTCGAGCAGCCGGGCAACCTCTTCAACCTCACCGAGGGCATGCTCTGGGGGACGCGGCCGGATCTGACGGGGCAGGCGGAGGCCGACCTCGACGGTGACGGCACGGTCGAGTTCGGCGAGGCGCTGCCCGACGCGCTCGTGCTGGCGTCCGCCGCCGAGGCGTTCGAGCGCTACTCGGCCGAGCTCGACACCGAGGCGAATGCGTGGGAGCCGACGGCATCGGACGCCTTCACCTCGCTCGTCGTGATGGTGCCGACGATGAGCGAGTACTTCGGCCAGTGGAAGGAGTCGCGCTTCGTCCAGGGCGACGCTGCCGAGAGCGAGTCGTTCAACGTCGTCTCGCGGCTCTCCGACATCAACGACATCATCTCCGGCCTCGGGATCGTCTACGAAGGCGTCGAGTCGGCCGATCGCCGAGCACGACGAGGCCGCGGCCGCCCAGACCGGCAAGGAGCTCGACGAGCTCAGCGCCTTCATCGCCGACCTCCAGGAGCAGGAGACGGACGGCCGGCGCTTCACGCCGGAGCAGGCCGACCAGCTGGGTTCCGACGCGCAGACGCGCGGCCGAGGCGGTCGCCGGCCAGGTCTCCCAGCACGCCGCCCAGCTCGGCATCGAGATCCAGCAGTAAGTCATGCGTCGGGCGGCCATCCTCGTGGCAGCGCTCGCCGCCGCCACGCTGGCCGCGTCGCCTGCGAGCGCGAGCGCGCCGACGGGCTGGGCCGGGGCCGTCGACGCCCGGCGCGACCTCGGTGCGGCCCAGACGGCGCTGGCGCTCGGCGAGACCGAGCGCTCCCGCGAGCTCGTCGCGAGAGCCGATGCGACCCTGACGGCGATCGCGCCGCAGCTCCCCGCCCCACTCCGGCGGGACCTGCTCGCCGCGCTCGCGAAGCCGCACGGCCGCCGGCGGCGATGCCCGCGCGCTCGCCGGATGCACGTGCGACGGCCTGGACGACGCTCCTCCGCGCGGGTCTGACCGGAGCGGTCGCCGACGCCGGGAGCGGTGACGCTGCCGCGGCACGCCAGTGGCTGCTCGTGCGCGAGTTCCGCGCTCCGACCCGCTTCACCCGGGCCGGAACCGACGCCACGCTCGCCGTCACCGCGCTCGCGCGTCGGCAAGAGCACGGCCGCAAGCCGCGGCGCGGTCGATTCGCACCGATCTGCTCGACACCTACGAGGCCAAGCTGCGCACCGCCCTCGACGACGCCGTGGGAGCGTCGCGCCGCGGCTTCTCCGCGCGGCTCGCGGAGGAGGCGGCACTCGCGCGCGGCTACGCGGCGATCGTCGGGCCGAGCTACCGAAGCCAGCGCGGCGATGCCGCCGCCGCCCAGCTCGAGCGCGCACTCGACCGGCTCGAGCAGGCCGCGGCGGCCGGCACGACGGCGCCCGTCCAGGCCGCGGTCGACGACGTCGACCGCCTGCTCGAAGGCTTCCGGGCCGCGCCGCTGCCGCCCGCCGAGCAGGCCCGCCGCGCCGGCCAGCTCGACCGCTTCCTCCGGCTCGTGCCGATCGAGTACGACCGCGGCGTCGAGGGAACCCGCGTCACGCTCGCGTTCGAGATCCAGGAGGCGATCAGCTTCCGCAACGCCGTCGCGGTCGCGCTCGCAGACATCTCGCCCGAGCTGCTCGCCCGCGACGCGGCTGCGACCCGCGAGCTGACCACGATCGTCGACGACCTCGGCCGCACGCTCGACGCGGCCGGCGCGGGTCGGGCGACGCCGGCGGAGACCGTCCGTGCGCGCACCGACCGCGCCCTCGAGCTCGTCGACGATCTCTACCCGGACTCCTGGAAGGAGGCGGCCTCCGGCGCCGACTTCGACGTCATCGCCGCCTCGCTCGACCGGCTCGCGGCGGCCGCGAAGGCGGGCAGCTGGGGACGCGCGGAGCAGGCGCGGCTGGAGGCGTACGGGATCTTCGAGCTCGGTCCCGAGCAGCGGCTGCGCGGGATCGCGCCCTCGTTGTTCCAGCGCATCGAGGGCCTCTTCTGGTACGGCGACGGCGGGCAGGCCGGGCTCGTGCAGCTCGTCAAGCGCAAGGACGCGGGCGCGGAGCTCGAGGAGTCGGTCGCGGCGCTCCAGGCCGAGCTCGAGCAGGCGGCGCAGCGCGTCGGCTCGAGCAGCTCGACGGCCGCCGTGATCTCGAACAGCGCCATCGTCGTCTTCCGCGAGGGGCTCGAGGCAGTCCTGATCCTCGCGGCGCTGATGGCGAGCATGGTCGGCCCCGCCCGGCGCTACCGCCGGCCGCTCCTCGTCGGCGCGGGCTTCGCGCTCGTCGCCTCGGCGGATCACGTGGGTGATCGCGCAGACCGTGCTCGGCTCGCTTGCGCTCTACGGCGAGAAGCTCGAGGCGATCGTCTCGGTGATCGCGATCGGCGTGCTGCTGCTGATCCTGAACTGGTTCTACCACCGGGTGTACTGGGCCGAGCATCTCGCCGACTTCCACAAGCGCAAGCAGCGGATCCTGCGCGGCTCGCACGTCGGCTTCATCTCGGCGCAGGTGCTCGGGCTTGCGGCGCTGGGCTTCTCGAGCGTGTACCGGGAAGGGTTCGAGACGCGTTCTCTTCCTGCAGGCGATGACGCTCGAGGCCGGCATCCTCGCCGTCCTGCCCGGCGTCATGCTCGGCCTCGCCGCGACGCTGGCGGTCGGCGGGCTGACGATCCTGCTCGAGCGCAAGCTGCCGCACCGGAAGATGCTGATCGCGACCGGGATCCTGATGACCTGGGTGCTCGTGATCCTCGTCGGCACGACCGTGCAGACGTTCCAGGTCGTGGGCTGGATGCCGGTGACGCCGATCGAGGGGCTGCAGCTGCCGTACTGGACCGGAGCCTGGCTCGGGATCTACCCGACCTGGGAGGGCCTCGCCGCCCAGGTCGGCGCCGCGGTCTTCGTCATCGGCAGCTACGTCGCCGCGGAGCAGGTCCGGGCGCGGAAGCGGCGGCGGATCATGGCGCCGGTACCGGTCAGCGCTGCGCCGGCCGTCGCCCGCACCGAGCGCGAGCCCGAGCTCGCCGGCAGCAAGGCCTCCGCGCGCTAGAGCCCGAGCTCGGCGCGGTAGGCGCGAGCGTAGATCGCCTTCAGCTCCTGCACGCGCTGGACGTAGTGGCGCGTCTCGGGGAACTCGATCCCGCTCCCCTCTTCCCGCCAGCGGTCGACGTTCGCCTGGCCGGCGTTGTAGGCGGCGAGCGCGAGCTCCTCGTCCTCGTACTTGTCGAGCAGGTGGCGCAGGTACCAGGAGCCGTAGCGGACGTTCAGCTCCGGGTTGACGAGGTCGCGCTCGTGCCAGCCGGTGCCGCCGGTGCGGTCGGCGATGCCCTGGGCGGTCGCGGGCAGCAGCTGCATCAGCCCGACGGCGCCGGAAGCGGACA
The DNA here is from genome assembly GCA_963732995.1 of uncultured Gaiellaceae bacterium. Lineage (GTDB taxonomy): Bacteria > Actinomycetota > Thermoleophilia > Gaiellales > Gaiellaceae > Gaiellasilicea. The sequence continues at coordinate 55,776 of CAVTBS010000001.1, forward strand.
CGGCGTCGGCCTCGAACTTCGACTCCTGGTAGATCACCGCCGCGACGAGGTGCGGCTCGAGGTCGTAGTTCTCCGCGTGCCCGACGACGATCTGCTCGTACTCGGAGCGGGTAGCGCATCCGCTCGTACCAGCGCGGCTCCGTCTCGAGCACGTACAGGGCGAAGGCGGCGGCGACGACGCCGAGGATGCCGATCGTCGCCGAGCTTCACGCGGTCAGCTCCTGCATCACCCCGGCGACCCAGGCGTCGAGCTCGTCGAGCGTGCCGGTGTTGACGTACGCGAAGTCGGCGCGCTGCGACCTTCTCCTTGTCCGGGAGCAGTCGCTGGTCGCGGTCGTCGCGCGTGACCCGCCGCCGCTGCTCGCGCAGCTTGGTCGGGGCGGTGATCACGACCACCTTGTCGAAGCGCTTGTCGCCCCCGGTCTCGTAGAGCAGCGGCACCTCGGTGACGCAGACCTCGGGCGGGTTCGGCAGCGCCGCCGAGCTGCTCGCGCCAGCGCAGGTACTCGGCAGAGACGAGCGGGTGCAGCAGCTTCTCGAGGAAGTCGAGCTTCTTCCGGTCGCCGAAGACGATCGCACCGACCCGCTTCCGGTCGACGCCGCCGTTGTCGTCGAGGACGCCCTCCCCCAGCTCGCCGACGATCGCCTGCTTCACGTCCGGGTCGGAGCGGAGGAGATGGTGGACGATCTCGTCGCTCGAGACCGTCGCGGCGCCCGCCTTCTGGAACGCGTAGAGCGCCTCGCTCTTGCCGGCACCGATCCCGCCGGTGATCGCGACCGCGACCGGGCGCGGCAACTTAGGCGGCAGGCGGGGTCTCGGGCTCGTCGCCCGTTGCAGCATCCGACTCGGCGGTCGGCTCGTCCACGGGCTCGTCGCCCGCGGCGGGCTCGGCGTCGGCGGTCGTCTCGGCCTCGAGCTCGACCTCCGCGGCGGCGTCCGACTCGGGCGCCGGCGTGTCCTCCAGCTCGACCTCGGCCGTCGGCTCTGCCTCTGCCTCGACGGTCTCCTCGGCCTCGACGGTCTCCTCGGCCTCGACGGCTCCTCGGCCTCGACGGTCTCCGCGGCGTCCACGGGCTCGGAAGCCTCGATCGCCTCGGCGGCCTCGGCCACCGGCTCCTCGGCGCCGCCTCGGTCGCCTCCTCCTCGGCCGCACCGGCCGGGAAGACGTCCTCGGAGAGGTTCAGGTTCGGCGTCAGGTGCACGGACTCGCCGCCGTCGGCGCGCGGGAGCGGCTCCTGGCCCTCCTCGACCCGCTTGAGCGAGAGCGAGAGGCGACGCCGCTCGGCGTCGACCTCGAGGATGAGCACGTTGACCGCGTCGCCCTGCGAGACGACCTCGCGCGGGTTCTCGACGTGGTGCTGCGCCAGCTCGGAGATGTGCACGAGCCCCTCGACGCCGGGCAGGATCTCGACGAAGGCGCCGAACGTGACCACCTTCGTGACGCGACCCTCGACGACGTCGTTCTCGGAGTAGCTCTCGAGCACCTGCTGCCACGGATCCGACTGCGTCTGCTTGAGCCCGAGCGAGATCCGCTGGCGGTCGCGGTCGATGTCGAGCACCTTGACCTTGACCTCCTGGCCGATCTCGAGCACCTCGGAGGGATGGTTGACGTGGCTCCACGAGAGCTCGGAGATGTGGATCAGCCCGTCCATCCCGTTCAGGTCGACGAAGGCGCCGAAGTCGACGATGTTCGAGATCGTGCCGTCGACGATGTCGCCCGGGTTGAGCCGGTCGAGAATCTGCTGGCGCTGGTCCTTGCGCTCGTCCTCGAGGACGGCGCGGCGGGAGAGGACGACGTTGTTCCGCGACCGGTTCAGCTCGATCACCTTGCAGCGAAGCTCGGTCGCCATGAACTCGTCGAGGTCCTGGACGCGCCGGATGTCGACGAGCGAGGCGGGCAGGAAGCCGCGGACACCGAGGTCGAGGATCAGGCCGCCCTTGACGACCTCGATCACGCGCCCGATCACCGGTTCGCCGGACTCGGCGGCGGCCTCGATCTTCTTCCAGGCCAGCTCGAACCGCGCGCGCTTCTTCGAGAGGATCAGTCGACCCTCCGCGTCCTCCTTCGTGAGAACGAGCGCATCGATCTCCTCGCCGACCGAGACCTCGTCGGCGGGGTTGACCGAGCGGCGGATCGAGAGCTCGGCGACCGGGATGACGCCTTCCGACTTGTAGCCGATGTCGACGAGCACCTCGTCCTTGTCGACGCGGACGACCGTGCCGTGCACGACCTCGCCCTCGTTGATCGTCGGGAAGGTCGACTCGTAGTCGGGAATCAGCTCGCCGTCGGGACCGGTTACCCAGACCCCTTCTTCGGCTTCGATCGGCTTTTCCATCGTGTCGTTGGCCATGCGAGTTGCGGAGTATAGCCCGAAGTTCGCAGCCGCTCGGAACGCCAAGTGACACTTTGTTACTTGCTAGCTCTTGGCCTCGTTCCAGTCGTCGCCGGCGCCGACGTCGACCGCCAGCGGCGGGTCGAGCGGGTAGGCGCCGCACATCTCCTGCCGCACGAGCTCCTTGATCGCGGTCGTCTCCGTCTCGGGCGCCTCGAGCAGGAGCTCGTCGTGGACCTGGAGGACGAGGTGCGCGCCCCTCCCCTCCTCCCGCAGCCGGTCGTGGATCCGGATCATCGCCACCTTGATCACGTCGGCCGCCGTGCCCTGCATGACCGAGTTGACGGCGAGCCGCTCCCCGAGCGCGCGCGTCTGCCGGTTCCGGACCCGGATCTCCGGGATCGGCCGCCGGCGGCCGAGCAGCGTCGTCACGTAGCCGTCGCGCTCGGCCTGCTCGATCGTGCGCTGGATGAAGTCCTGCACGTGCGGGAAGCGCGCGAGGTAGGTGTCGATGTACTCCTGCGCCTGCTCGCGCGGGATCTCGAGATTCTCCGAGAGCCCGAACGCCGAGATCCCGTAGATGATCCCGAAGTTGACCATCTTCGCGACGTTGCGCTCGTCCTTCGTCAGCTCCGCCGGATCCTTGCCGAGCACCTCAGCCGCCGTCGCTGCGTGGATGTCCTCGTTGCGGGCGAACGCCTCGCGCAGCCGCGGCTCACCGGAGACGTGGGCGAGGATCCGCAGCTCGACCTGGCTGTAGTCGGCCGAGATCAGCCGCGAGCCCTGCTCGGCGACGAACGCGGAGCGGATCTCGCGCCCGAGCTCCGTCCGGATCGGGATCGCCTGCAGGTTCGGGTTCGTCGTCGAGAGGCGCCCGGTCGATGCCGCCGCCTGGTTGAAGGTCGTGTGCAGGCGGCCGTCGCGCTCCGAGATCAGCTGCGGCAGCGGCCCGAGATAGGTGTTGACCAGCTTCGAGAGCTCGCGCCACTCCTCCAGGACGCCGACGATCTCGTGCTCGCCGCGGATCGCGCGGAGCACGCGCGTGTCGGTCGAGTAGCCGGTCTTGCCCTTCCGGCCGGGCGTCAGGCCGAGCACCTCGAAGAGGATCCGCGCGACCTGCTGCGTGGAGCCGATCATGAACTCCTCGCCCGCGAGGTCGTACGCCTTCGCCTCCAGCTCCTCGAGCCGGTCGGCGAGACGGGCGGTGATCTCGCCCATCCGGTAGGTGTCGATCTTGACGCCGGCGTCCTCCATCGACGCGAGCACGGCGGTCAGCGGCAGCTCGATCTCGTCGTAGAGACGCTCCGAGCCGCGCTCGACGACGCGCTCGCGCATCGGCCCGGCCAGGCGGCGCGCGGCCTCTGCACGCGTGATCAGCTCCGCGGTCTCCTCCTCCGTCGCCGGCTCGGGGATCACCTCGAGCCCGTACTCACGCTGGAGATCGTCGATCGCGTACTCGGACCGGCCCGGCTCGATCAGGTAGGCGGCGATCAGCGTGTCGTCGGCGGGGCGCATCGTCAGCCGCGGCAGCGACTTGAAGTCGTGCGCGACCAGATTCGCGTCGCGCAGCCGAGCGGGCGAGGTCTCGTCCCACGGGCCGACCGTGACGCCGTCCTCCTCTGCGAGCGCGAAGCGGCCGTCCGCGACGGCGAGGCCGGCACGGCCGCGCACCTGCGGCAGCGCTCCCTCCCGCCAGGGGACGACGGTGCCTGCGACCGGAACGGGCACGGCCGCCGGGATCGCGTCCTCGAGGTCGTCGATCCTGTTCAGGAGCGCGCGGAACTCGTAGCGCCGGAACATCTCGCGCAGCTGCGAGCGGTCGGGCGGCTCGAGCACGATCTGGGACGGGTCGAAGTCGAGGTCGAGATCCCGCCGCATCGTCGCGAGCTCCTTCGACGTCCGTGCCTGGTCGGCGAACTCGGTGATGTTCTTCTTCCGCGCCGGCGAGAGCTCGTCCGCGTGCGCGATCACCTCCTCCAGCGAGCCGTACTGGGAGATCAGCTGGCCGGCGGTCTTGTCGCCGATCCCGGGGACGCCCGGGATGTTGTCGGACGTGTCGCCCTTGAGCCCGATGAAGTCGGGCACCTGGTCGGGGCGGATCCCGTAGCGAAGCTCGACGCGCTCGGGCGTGTAGACGTTGACGTCGGCGACGCCGCGCGGCGTCATCATCAGCACGATGTTCGGCGAGCAGAGCTGGAAGGCATCGCGGTCGGTGGAGACGACCGTCGTCTTCACCCCGGCCTCGTCCGCGCGGGTTGCGAGCGTCGCGATCACGTCGTCCGCCTCCCAGCCCTCGAACTCGAGGTTGCGGTAGCCGAACGCCTCCACGATCGGCCGGAAGTGCGGGAACTGCTCGCGGAGGAGGTCGGGCATCGGCCGCCGTCCCTCCTTGTAGACCACGTCGGCCGCCTCGGCGACTGCCGCGCGGTGGGTCGGGCTCGAGTCCCACGCGACGGCGACGCCCTTCGGCTTGTAGTCCGAGAGCAGCTTGAAGAGCATGTTCGCGAAGCCGAGCAGCGCGTTCGTGGGGAAGCCGTCGCTGGTCGCGAGCTCCTCCGGAAGGGCGAAGAAGGCGCGGTAGGCGAGGTTGTTCCCGTCGACGAGGAAGAGCTCGGAGTCGCGCGCGGGACCGTCGTCGAGCTGCAGTTCCTGCCCTGTCAGTGTCTTCGGGGACATCGCGTCGAGTGTAGGTATCGTCGCGCGGTCGTGGAGATCGTTCCGCTCACCGAGGGAGAGAAGAGCGGTGCCGCGGCGCTCCGGGACGGCGACCGGGTCGCGCACCTCGTCGGCGCGCTCGGCGAGGCGCCGTCGCGGGGGAAGCACAGCTGGGTCGGTCTCGCCGACCACTCGCTCGCGGCCGGCGAGGAGCCGGATCTCCTGGCCGACGTCTACGCGGCGGCGGGTGGCCCGTGGGTCGAAGCCGGCTATCTGACGCACATCGTCGAGGTGCCGGCCGCCGGGCCGCTCCCGCACCTCTTCTTCGCGCTCGGCTTCGGGCAGGAGCAGGTGCACGCCTCGGCGCCGGTCCGGGCCGAGGAGCCCTCCGCAACCGAGCAGCGCGACGATCCGGCGTGCGCGGCCGGACGACATCGAGCTGCTCCTGGACGTCGTCGGGGCGATCGGCGAGCACCAGGTGGGGCCACCCGTCTGGTCGGGCCTGCCGGCGCCCGCGCGGGAGGAGCTGCGCGGAGACTGGGTCGAGTTCCTCGCGGACGAGACCGCCGTGATCCTCGTCGCGGAGCGCGACCGGGCCGCGCTCGGATACGCCGCGTTCTACGCCGGGGACAGCCCCGGCGTCGCGCACCTTCCCGTCGCCGGCACGCGTCCGGACGTGCGCGGAGCCGGGCTCGGAGTGGCGCTCGTCGAGCATGCGCTCCACGAGGCCCACCTCGCCGGCCACGAGACCGTCGAGCTCGACTGGCGGTCGACGAACCTGCTCGCTTCCCGCTTCTGGCCGCGGCGCGGGTTCAAGCCGACGCATCTCCGCCTTCGCCGGGACATCCAGCCGACCGCCTGATGCGACGGGTCCCGATCCCGTCCGGCTCGCGGGTCGCCGTCGTCAACACGAGAGACGGGATCGTCCTGCAGCCGCGCAGGCCCTCGGGCGGCGTCGTCGACGTCGCCGCGGCCGTTCGCGACGCGCTCCGCTTTCCGCTCTCCGGCTCCCCGCTCGAAGCGCTCGTCTCCCGCGGCGGCACCGCCACGCTCGTGGTCGAGGCGCCCGAGCTCCCCCTCCCCGGCGCGCCCGGCGATCCCCGCCGCTACGCGCTCGCCGCCGCGATCGACGAGCTCGACCGGCTCGGCGTCCCCACGACCCGCCAGACGATTCTCGTCGCCGGCGGGCTCAACCGGCGAGCCGGGCAGCGCGAGCTCGAGGCGCTGCTGGCTCCCTCGTTCGCCCGCCGGTTCCACGGCCGGGTCGAGGTGCACGACGCCGAGTCGCCCGACCTCGTCCACGTCGGCGACGCGGGACGGACGCCGCTGCGCGTCAACCCGCTGCTGCTCGAGACCGACCTCGTCCTCTGCGTCACCGCCGCCGAGACCGTCCTCCACGGCGGCCCCGCAGCTCTGCTCGGCGCCTGCGGCCCGGAGACGCTGCGGGCTGCGACGGCCTACTCGCTGCTCGAGACCGCGGCCGCGCGGGGCTGGCAGCTCGGGGTCGCGCTCGAGCGGACGCTCGCGGGCCGCGTGCCCGTCTTCGGGACGTCGCTCGTGCTCAACCCGCACGCGTCTCTCGGGCCGCTTTCGCGGCTACCCCTACGAGGACGAGTCGCTCACCCAGCTCGTGCGGTCGCCGCTGCGCCGGTTCTCGCTGCTGCCCTCGGGGATCCGGCGGCGGCTGCTCCAGGATCTCGGGCGGGAGCTGACCGCCGTGGCCGCCTTCGCCGGGCCGCCGTCGGTCGCGCACGCCGAGGCGCTCCTGCGCGGGATCGCCCGGCGCTCGACGACGTTCGGCGGAGCCGCTCGACGCGATCGTGATCGGGATGCCCTGGAAGCACCAGCACGCGCCGCGCGAGCGGCTGAACCCGATCACGGTCGCGACCGTCGCGCTCGGGCTCGCACTCCGGCTCTGGCGCGACGCGTTCCCGGTCCGCGACGACGGGACGGCGATCGTCCTGCACCGGCTCTCACGGCACTTCGCGCACGGCACCCAGGACCCCTACCGCGCGCTCTTCCACTCGCTCCGCGACGGCCGCACGGTCGAGGACCTCGCGGCCGGCGAGCGCGAGGCCGCGGCCGACACGCGCGCGCTCGAGGCGTACCGCGACGGCCGCGCTTGCCACCCGCTCCTCCCGTACGTCGACTGGGACAGCTGCCGGCCCGCGCTCGACCGGCTCGGCGCCGTGGTCGTCGCCGGCTGCCGCGACCACCAGGCGGCGCGAACGCTCGGGTTCGTCCCGACGCACGGGGTCGCGAGCGCGCTCGAGATGGCCCACGGCCGCGCCGGCGGCGAGGCGAGGATCGGCTACCTCCTCGGCCCGCCGTACTTCCCGATCGAGGTGGGCGCGGGCTAGAGGACTTTGTGTTTCAGAAACACAAGCGCTCGTTCGGCCCGCGGAAACGGCTCGACCAAGCGGGGCGAGGGGAGCTTGTGTTTCAGAAACACAAGGTCTACTGGAAGAGCAGGAGCAGGGCGTCCGTCGGCGCGTAGTCGTCGGTCAGCACCGGGACGTCGTCGGTCGCGATCACGCCGTCTCGGCGATCGAGGATCGGGCCGCGCAGGTCGGGGGCGCCCGGGTTGTCGGCGCGGAGGGCGTCCCAGCGGTCGGCGAGCTGCTCTCGCCCCGGGGTCGCCTTCTCGGTCGCGACGAGGATCAGGTTGCGGAACTGCTCCTCGCCCTTGTCGCCGGGCAGGATCGCCGGGTGGACGAGCACGGACGGGAACGCGGTCCGGTAGGTCTTGTAGATCGAGCGGAAGAGCTTCGAGCCCGGCCCCGCGATCGCGCCGATCGCGTTCGTGACGACGACGCCGCCCGGTGCGAGCCGCGACCGGACGAGGGCGAGGAACTCCTGCGTCACCAGGTGCGCCGGGATCGAGTCGGCGAAGAAGGCGTCGATCACGATCACGTCCCAGCGCTTCTGCTCGCCGGCGAGGAACCGCCGGCCGTCGCCGACGTCGACCTGCAGGCGCGGGTCGCGCGGCAGCTCGAAGTAGCGGTACGCGACGTCGACGACGACCGGATCGAGCTCGACCGCATGGAGTCGCAGCTGCGGGAAGTCGCGCCACATCCGCTTCTCCGACGAGCCGGCGCCGAGGCCGACGAAGAGGACGTCCCGGGCCGACGGGTTGTAGGCGATCCCGAGGTGGAAGAGATCCGTGTAGCGGTAGCGCGTCCGGAAGGGGTCGTCCTGGTACATCGCGCTCTGGAGCGAGTTGTCGAAGCGGAGGTAGCGCGTGTCCTTGTCGTCGACGACGGCGAGCCGGTGGTAGCGGGTGTCCTCGGCGAAGACGACCTTCAGGTCCTTCGCCTCGACGACCGCGCGCGGATCGCGCGCGTCGAGGTAGCCGTAGCCGCGCGTGCGGAAGAGCGGCGACCAGTTCTGCGCCGAAGTCGCGGTCAGCGGCTCGATGTGCTGCGAGCCGAGTGAGATCGCGTAGAGGCTCGCCGCGACGGACAGCGCGCACGCGACGGCGACGACCGCCGGCAACCGGCCGGCGAGCCCGACGAGCCCGGCAGTGGCGAAGAGCGCGGCCGCGCCGAGGACGAACAGCTGCTCGACGCCGAACTCGGGGATCAGCCAGAACGCGGTCGCGAAGGTGCCGACGATGCTGCCGGCCGTCGAGATCGCGAACGTCCGCCCCGCCGTCCGGCCCGCGCGCTGCAGCGCGTGCGTCTGGAGCCGCACCGCGATCGGGCCGACCGCCGACAGCAGTACCGCCATCGGGAGGAAGAGGATCGCCGTGCAGAGGACGGGATCGAGCCGCGCGCCGGGGTCCCAGTCGAGGACGGCCTCGATCACGACCCGGTCGAGCAGGGGGATCGCGAGGACGGCCGCGGCGGCCGCCCCGATCACCGCGGCGAGCGTCAGCGGCGACGGAAACCGGTCGGCGAGTGCGCCGCCGAGCCAGTAGCCCGCGGCGAGGCCGCCGAGGATGACGCCGATGATCGCCGCCCAGACGAAGAGCGAGTTGCCGAAGTACGGCGCCAGCACGCGGCTTGCGGCCATCTCGACCCCGAGCAGGACGCCGCCGCAGAGGAAGACGGTCGCGAGAACCGGGAGCGCGGCGGCCGGGCGGCGGTGCTGGAGCGGGATGAGACGAGGCCCATCGGCCTCGGGCGGCGCAGGGCGCGCCGGCTCGCTCAACCTTCTCCCAGGTAGGTCTGGCGCACCTTCTCGTCGTTGCGGAGATCCTTGGCCGGCCCCTCGAGCGCGATCACGCCGGTCTCCATCACGTAGCCGCGGCTCGCCGCGTCGAGCGCCATCAGCGCGTTCTGCTCGACGAGCAGGATCGGCGTTCCCTGCGCGTTGATCTCCGCCACGATCTCGAAGATCTTCTCGACGAAGATCGGCGCGAGTCCCATCGACGGCTCGTCGAGGAGGAGCAGCTTCGGACGGGCCATCAGCGCCCGGCCCATCGCCACCATCTGCTGCTCGCCGCCGGACATCGTTCCCGCCTTCTGCTGCCTCCGCTCGGCAAGGCGGGGGAAGAGGCCGAAGACGCGGTCGATGTCCTCCTGGAAGTTCTGCTTGTCGGTGCGCTGGAAGGCGCCCATCTCGAGGTTCTCGAGCACGCTCATCCGTGGGAAGAGCCGTCGGCCCTCGGGCGACTGGGCGATGCCCATCTTCACGATCTCGTGCGGGGGTGCGTTCGTGATGTCCTTGCCCTGGAAGTGGATCCGCCCTTCGCGGGGGTGGTTGACGCCGTTGATCGAGCGGAGCGTCGTCGACTTGCCCGCCCCGTTCGCGCCGATCAGCGTCACGACCTCGCCGTCGTGCACCTTCAGCGAGACTCCCTTGAGCGCGTGGATCGAGCCGTAGTAGGTGTGGACGTCCTCGAGCTCGAGGACGACGCCCGCGCCGTTCTCCTGGTCAGCCATGTGAGGTCGCCCCCTTGCCGAGGTAGGCCTCGATCACGCGCTCGTCCTTCTGGACGTCCTGCGGCGTCCCCTCGGCGATCTTCTGGCCGTAGTCGAGGACGGTGACGCGGTCGGAGATGCCCATCACGACCTTCATGTCGTGCTCGATCATCAGCACGGTCAGGCCACGCTCCTCGCGGAGCTTCTTCACGAAGGCCGTGAAGTCCGCAGTCTCCTGCGGGTTCATCCCGGCCGTCGGCTCGTCGAGGAGCAGCAGCTTCGGCTCGGTCGCGAGCGCCCGCGCCACCTCGAGGCGGCGCTGGTCGCCGTAGGGCAGGTTCCGCGCCATCTCGTTGTGGCGGCCGGGGAGCCCCGAGTACGTGAGCAGCTCGCGGCCGCGTTTCACGGCGTCGCGCTCCTCCCGCCGCACGCGCGGCGTGCGCAGGATCGAGCCGAAGATGCCGCCGCGCATGCGGCAGTGCATCCCGACGAGCACGTTCTCGAGCGCCGTCATGTGCTGGAAGAGCCGGATGTTCTGGAACGTGCGGCCGACGCCGAGCGCGGTGATCGCGTGCGGCGGCTTGTCGCTGACGTCGACCCCGTCGAAGACGATCCGTCCGCCCGTCGGCTTGTAGACGCCCGTCAGCATGTTGAAGAAGGTCGTCTTGCCCGCGCCGTTCGGGCCGATCAGGGAGACGATCGACCCCTGCGGGATCGAGAAGTCGATGTCGTTCGGTCGCGACGAGGCCGCCGAACTCCTTGCGAACGTGCTCTGCGGTCAGGAGGTCGGCCATGACCTCAGTCGTTCTCCGAGTCGCGGTCGGTCATGGCGCCCTCGTGGGTGACGTCGTAGAGCGGCGTGTCGCGGACACCCAGCTGCAGCTCGCGCTTGTGCCGGCGCTCGGGAATCAGGCCCTCGGGCCGGAAGAGCATCATCAGGACGATGATCACCCCGTAGAAGCCGAACTGGTACTTCGTCGGGTCGAAGTCCTCGAGCGTGGGGATTCCCGACTGCTGCAGCTCCGACCCGAGCGTCGCCAGCCCCTCGACGTTGAGATAGCCGAGGATCATGCCGCCGAGGATCACGCCCCAGATCGAGCCCATCCCGCCGAGGATGACCATGCAGAGCAGGAAGACGGAGATGTTGAAGTAGAAGTCCGCCGGGAAGGCGCCGCTCTTGAAGCTCGCGTAGAAGGCACCCGCGACGCCGCCGAAGAAGGCGCCGATCGCATACGACCAGGTCTTCGTCCGCATCAGCGGCACGCCCATCGCCGCCGCCGCGGTCTCGTCCTCGCGGATCGCGATCCAGGCGCGGCCCAGCCGCGAGTCGCGCAGCCGCACCGAGCAGAAGACGGTGAAGAGCAGCAGCGCGAGCGCGGTCCAGTAGAACCACTGGGCGCGGTCGAACGACTGCTGGTAGCTGAGCGGCAGGCCGAGCGACTCACCGATGCTGCCGAAGCCCGGCGAGTCGATCGGGCTGATCCCGAACGTGCCGTGGGTGAGGTCGAAGCCGAAGACGTTGTCGCCGTTGCGGACGACCTGAGGGATGATCTCGCCGAAGCCCAGCGTCACGATCGCGAGGTAGTCGCCGCGCAGGCGCAGCGTCGGCAGGCCGATCAGGATGCCCGAGAGCGCGGTCAACGCCCCGGCGATGATCAGCACGAGCCAGACCGAGAGGTGGATGCCGGGGACGTCCTTCGAGATCCCGACCGAGCCGAAGTGGAACGTCCACTGGTCGAACTGCTGCGAGGCGAACCACGCCGCCGTGTAGGCGCCGACGGCGTAGAAGGCGACGTAGCCGAGGTCGAGCAGGCCCGCGTAGCCGACGACGATGTTCAGGCCGACGGCCATCATCGTGAAGGCGATCATGATCACCATGCTCCCGACGCTGGGGATGAAGTCCCCGATCAGCGGCAGGTCGCCGAGCGACTCGAAGTACTGCGGATAGAAGAAGCCGAGGACGATCAGGGCCACGGCCACGAACGCGCCGGGACCATAGCTCCGCAGCCGGTTCTGGACGGCGGTCACGCCCCCTCCGGCGTCCGCTCGCCGAGGATGCCTTCGGGCCGGAAGACGAGGATCAGGATCAGGATCCCGAACACGATCGTGCGGGTCCAGTCGGAGCCGGGCGTGAACCAGGTGAGGCCCTCGTTGAAGGCCTGGATGAAGCCGATCACGAGGGCGCCGAGGACGGCTCCGGCGAGGTTGCCGATCCCGCCGAGCACGGCGGCGGTGAACGCGATCAGCCCGAGCTCGAAGCCCGTGTCGTAGCGCATGTTGAACTGGAGCAGGTAGACGATCCCGGCGGCGCCTGCGAGAGCGCCGGCGAGCGCGAACGCGACGGAGATCGTCCGGTTCACGTTGATCCCCATCATCGCGGACGCCTCCGTGTCCTGCGAGACCGCGCGCATCGCCTTCCCCTGCTTCGTCGAGCGGACGAACCAGGTGAGCAGGATCAGGACGGGGATCGTGATCAGGAGCGCGGAGAGCTTGTTCCACGAGTAGGTGACGTCGCCGATCCCGATCGCCTCCGTGCGCGGGATGAACGACGGCACCGAGTGGAAGTTGACCCCGTAGAAGGCCAGCGAGACGTTCTGGATGATGAAGGACATGCCGACCGCGGTGATCAGCGCCGCGAGGCGCGGCGCGCGGCGCAGCCGGCGGTAGGCGACGAACTCGATCCCGGCGTTGATGATCGAGAACATGACCATGATCACGACGAGCGTCAGGAGCATGCCGCCGACCACGGCGGCGACCGACGTGTCCTTGTCGAGGCCGAGCACGTTGACGATCACCGACCACGCGACGAGCCCCGAGAGCGCGAAGACGTCGCCGTGCGCGAAGTTGATCAGCTGCAGGATCCCGTAGATCAGGGTGTAGCCGAGCGCGACCAGCCCGTAGATGGTGCCGTTCGTCAGTCCGATCAGGCCGACGTTGATGAACTCGGCCGGGCCCTGGATGAAGTTGACGACGAGCCAGAGCCCGACGAGCGCGAGGAGCGCCAGACCGATGAGGTCGGTGATCCTCGCCTTCCGCAACCGGTCGAGCGTGGTCATTGCCGCGGCCGCCATTGAGGGGAGAACCTAAAGCAAAAGTCGGGGGAGGGCCACGCCCTCCCCCGACTCTTCGCTCTGAGACGTCCTAGCCGCGGGCCGCCTCGACGACCTCCGGCTTCGGAGAGATCGTCGTCACGGTCTCGAGCTTGTCCGTGGCCTTGTAGATCGTGAAGCCGACGACTGCGCCTTCAGCGCCGCCCGGATCACCGTTCTCGTTGATCTCGAACGTGCCGAGGTAGCCGTCGGTGATCGACTGCTCGAACATCTTCGCGATCACGTCGGCACGCGAGCCGTCCGACTCTCCGATCGCGTTGAGGACCAGCTCGGCAGCCTGGGCTCCGTAGATCGCGTACGGGTCGACGGGCTTGCCGCCGAGCCGCGGCTTGAACGCCTCGATGAACTCGGCGCCCTTGCCCTCGAACTGGTCGATCGGCACGCCGGCGACGCTCAGGAACATGCCCGGAGCTGCCTCGGGTGCCTCGTCGATCGTCTGCTGCGTCGTGAACCCGTCCGGCACGAACAGCTTGACCGCGCCGTCGTTCGGGCCGAGCACGGCGACCTTGTCCTTGATCACCTGGGCGCCGTTCTCGTCGATCAGGCCACCGAGGAAGACGGCGTCCGCCCCGGTTCCCTTGATCTTGTTGAAGAGCGCCTCGTAGCTCGACGCCTTCGGATCCCACGCCTCGAAGCCGGCGACCTTGATGCCGACGTTCTCCGCCGCGTTCCGGAAGTTCGTCGCGACGCCGAGGCCGTAGGCCTCCTTGTCGTTCAGGATGTAGACGTTCTTGACACCCTGGGCCTTGGCGAACTCGGCCACGGCCGCGCCCTGGTAGGCGTCGTTCGCGACGACGCGGGCGTAGTTGCGGGTCCCGGACGGGTAGTACTTGTCCGGCTCGGTGCCGTCACAGCCCGGACCGCCCTCGGTCAGACACACGTACGTGTTGGCCGGCGACATCATCGCGACGCCGCCGCCCGGGGCCTGGTTCAGCACCGGGATCACGATCGCGGCGCAGCCCGAGTTGAAGGTGCCGATCACGGCGACGACCTTCTCGTTCGCCGCATAGGCCTGCGCGTTCGTCGAGCACTTGCCCGAGTCCCACTTGCCTGCCTGTGCCGTTGCGTCGTCACAGGACTGGTAGGCGACGTTGAGATCGCCCGCCTTGAAGTTCGACTGCTCGAGGAGGTAGCGAATCGCCTCCACGATCTGGATCGTCTGCGTACGCGACGAGCCCTGGAGCGGGAAGTCCGACGCCAGCAGGACGTCCGGCTCTCCCTCGCCCTCGTACTCGACCGCAGTGCACGAGCTCGACGGCAGCGCCTCGACGCCCTCGCCGCCGCCGCCCGACGCCTCGGTCGTCGCGCCGTCACTTGCCTCGTCGTCGTCGCCTCCGCACCCTGCCGCGAGCAGTGCGAGCACGGCGACGAACAGGGCCAGAACGCTCCACCAACCACGCTTTCTGGAAATCACCAGCTGTCTCCTCCTCCGTCACGTACTTGACCAAGCCCGACGAGGTTCTGCACGCGACTGCGCAGCCCTTGTTGCGGGCGAAGGGCGCAGTATCGCCGTCGCGCCGGGCACATTTCAACTTTGTGTTCCCGCGCTACGCTGGCTTAACAGGCCGAAGTGGCGGAACTGGCAGACGCGCCGGACTCAAAATCCGGTTCCCCTAGGGGAGTGTGGGTTCGATTCCCACCTTCGGCACTCCGATCCGCGCGCGCTCGGCGGGTCAGCCCGTCGTCTCCGTTTCACCGGCGGTGGTGGTCGCGGGCGGCGGCTCGGTGGTCGCCGGAGGCTCGGTCGTCGTCGCCGCAGGCTCGGTCGTCGGGGGCGGCTCGGTCGTCGGCGGCGCCGTGGTCGGGGCGGTGGTCGGCGCCGGCTCCGTCGTCTCCGGGGGCGCCGTCGTCTCCGCCGGGTCGGTCGCCGTCGGCGCGGTCGTCGTCTCCGCTTCCGTCTCCTCTGGCGTCGTCGTCGGCGGTACGACGCCGGTGTCCTGCGTCGAGGCGGTCGAGTCGGTCAGCTGGACGGAGCCGGTCCCGCCACCGGAGTCCGAGTCGTCGCCGGTCGCGAGGAGAGCGGCTCCGATGCCGCCGGCGAGGAGTGCGACCGCGGCAGCGACGATCAGCGCGACCGGGCGCCGGCCGACCGCGACCGGCTCGGGACGGAGGATCGCCGTCACGTCGGTGGCGCCGGCGGTGGCGGCCGCCAGGGTCTGCAGGATCGCAGCCGAGCGCGCGCTCGTCGTCCTCGGGCGAGCCGTCGCCCGTGAAGCCGGCCACCTTGGCCTGGCCCTCGGAGCTGAACAGGACGCTCGCGGGACCGAGGGCGCCGTGCGTCACCCCGTGCTCGTGCGCGTACGCGAGCGCAGCCGTGAGCGTCGGCCGCGATCTGCCGGCTCTCGGCCTCGCTGAGCGGCCCGGCGTCGAGCCGCTGCTCGAGCGTGCCGCCCGGCAGGTACTCGAGCACGGCGTACCGCTCGCCGTCCTCCTCGCCCTGGTCGAAGAGGTGCGCGATGCTCGGGTGCGTCAGCCGGGCGAGACCGGTGTCGAGCGCGGGGATCTGAACGACGACGTCCCGCTGCAGCTCGTTGTCGGTGGCACGCCAGGTCGAGGCGCCGAGCTGCTCGACGAGCTCGTAGCGTCCGGCGATCAGGCGCGGTGCCACGCCCGAGGTTACCGCAGCGGCCCGGCGCGCGAACCGGGTCTAGACTCCGAGCGTGGCGCGAGTCGGGATCCTCACGGGCGGCGGAGACTGCCCCGGACTGAATGCGGTCATCCGCGCCGTGACCCGGCGCGGGCTCGACCTCGGCTGGGAGGTCGCTGCGGTCCGGGAGGGCTGGCGCGGGCTCGTCGAGGGGATCGTCGAGCCGCTCGAGCGCCGCGACGTCTCGGGGATCCTCCCCCGCGGCGGCACGATCCTCGGCACCTCGCGCACGAACCCGTACAAGGTCGACGGCGGCGTCGAAGGCGTGCTCGAGCACTTCGAGCGCGAGGGCCTGTCTGCGCTCGTCGCGATCGGCGGCGAGGACACGCTCGGCGTCGCCGCGCGCCTGCATGCCGAGCACGACTTCCCGGTCGTCGGCGTCCCGAAGACGATCGACAACGACCTCAACGGGACCGACTACACGTTCGGCTTCGACACGGCCGTCTTCATCGCGACGGAGGCGATCGACCGGCTGCACACGACGGCCGAGTCGCACAACCGCGTCATGGTCGTCGAGGTGATGGGCCGCCACACCGGCTGGATCGCGCTCCACTCGGGGATCGCCGGCGGCGCCGACGTGATCCTGATCCCGGAGCACCCCGTCACCGTCGAGGATGCGTGCGCCCTCCTCGAGAAGCGGCATGCGGGCGGCAAGGACTTCTCGATCGTGGTCGTCAGCGAGGGCTACGAGCTCACCTACGCCTCGGGCGAGCGGCAGCTCGTCGCGGGCGAGGCGCGCGCCACCGACCAGTTCGGCCACGTCGTGCTGGGCGGCGTCGGCGGCGAGCTCGCGCGCCAGATCGAGGACCGCACCGGCTTCGAGACCCGCGTCACCGTGCTCGGCCACGTCCAGCGCGGCGGCACGCCGACGCCTCGCGACCGCGTCCTGGCGACGCGCTACGGGCTCAAGGCGGCCGACCTCGTCGAAGCCGGCACGTTCGGCCGAATGGCCGCGCTGCACGGGGACCAGATCGTCGACGTCTCGCTCGAGGAGGCGACCAAGGAGCTGAAGACGGTCACGCCGCAGTGGTACGCCGTCGCCCAGGCGCTGGGCGGCTAGCCACGGCAAGAGTGGGACCGCTTGACCAGCCAACCTCAAATCGGTAACTTCCGATTTGAGATGAGCGTGATGTTGATGCCGATCGATTGTTGTGCGCCGCTTGCGGCGAAGGTGCTGAGCGCCGAGGAAGCGACGGCGACCGCGACCTTGTTCGCGGCCCTGGGGAACCCGGCGCGGGTGCGCATCGTGAACCTGCTCGCTTCGAGCGAGGAACCGGTCTGCCTTTGCAATCTGATCGAACCGCTCGGGCTGGCACAGGCGACGGTTTCGCAACACCTGGGCCGTCTCGTCGAGACCGGGCTCGTTCGGCGTGAGGAGCGCGGCAAGTGGTCGTACTTCTCGCTCGATCCGAGTGCGTTCGAGCGGGTGGCCGCTCTCGCTGAGCTACCGAAGGGAGTGTGCTGTTGATGACCACCACGGCGGATGAGCTGCGCGAGGAGGTGCGGCGCCGCTACGCGGAGTCCGCTCGCCGGGTCGTCGACGGCTCGGATGGCTGCGGCTGTGGGAGCGGCTCCTGCTGCGCGGATGGGGAGAGCGACGCCGCCAAGTTCGGGGAGGCGCTCTACGACGCCGAGCAGCGCGGCGACCTGCCGGAGGCGGCGACGCTCGCCTCGCTCGGCTGCGGCAACCCGACCGCAGTCGCCGAGCTGCGGGAAGGCGAGGTCGTGCTCGACCTCGGCTCCGGCGGCGGCATCGACGTGATCCTGTCCGCGAAACGGGTCGGCCCAACCGGAACTGCGTATGGGGTCGACATGACCGACGAGATGCTCGCACTGGCGCAGCAGAACGCGCGCGACGCCGGCGTCGGCAACGTCCACTTTCTCAAGGGCGAGATCGAGGCTGTCCCGCTGCCGGCGGCGAGCGTCGACGTGATCATCAGCAACTGCGTCGTCAACCTCTCGACCGACAAGCCGACCGTGCTGACCGAAATGGCGCGCGTGCTGCGACCAGGCGGCCGCATCGGGATCAGCGACGTCGTCGCCGAGGACCGGCTCACGGTCGAGGAGCGTGCGGAGCGCGGCTCCTACGTCGGCTGCATCGCCGGTGCCCTCTCCAAGGGCGAGTACGAGGCGGGGCTCGAGGCAGCCGGCTTCGAGCAGATCACGGTCGAGTTCACCCACGAGGTCGCAGAAGGCATGCACGGCGCGATCGTCAAGGCGATCAAGACGACCACACCGGCGGAGAAGGGGTTGCCCCTGATCCAGCCGGCCGCGAAAGCCGGCTGCTGCTAGTGGCGGTCCAATCGCACCATGCAGCCTGACCTCGGCCGCGCGCTCGCCGCCGAGCTGATCGGAACCTTCGCGCTCGTCTTCGCCGGCGCCGGCGCGATCATGGTCAACGAGAAGACGGGTGCGCTCGGCCACGTCGGGATCGCGATCACCTTCGGGCTCGTGATCATGGCGATGATCTATGCGGTCGGGCACGTGAGCGGCGCCCACTTCAACCCGGCCGTCTCGTTCGCGTTCGCGCTCAGCCGCCACTTCCCCTGGCCCCGCGCAGCCGCCTACTGGGCGGCGCAGATCACCGGTGCGCTCCTGGCCGCGCTCGTCCTGCGCGGCTCGCTCGGAGACATCGCCCATGTCGGCGCAACGCTTCCCTCCGGCTCCCAGCGACAGTCGTTTCTGTGGGAGGTCGTGCTGACCTTCTTCCTGATGTTCGTGATCATGGCCGTCGCCACCGACACGCGCGCCGTCGGTGAGGCGGCGGCGATCGCGGTCGGCGGCACCGTCGCGCTCGATGCGATGTTCGGCGGCCCGATCAGCGGCGCCTCGATGAACCCTGCCCGGTCACTCGGGCCGGCAGTCGTATCAGGCGACCTGCACGCCCTCTGGCTCTACCTCACCGCACCGCTGGTTGGTGCCGCGCTGGGGGCGCTGGCCTATCAGTTCGTCCGCGGCGAGCAGGATCAGCCGGTGGACGCCAGCGCAGCCGAGGAACCAGCATGAACGTCCTCTTCGTCTGCGTCGCCAACTCGGGCCGCTCCCTGATCGCTGAACGGTTCCTGCGCGAGCTCGCCGGCGACCGCCACCAAGCGCGCTCCGCCGGCAGCGAGCCTGGCGGAACCTCGCATCCGCAGGTCGTCGAAGCACTGAGAGAAGTGGGGATCGACGCGAGCGACCACGTCCCGAGGAAGCTCGACGCGGAGCTGCTCGCGTGGGCGGACGTCGCCGTTTCGACCTGTAACGAGGAGGTCTGCCCGGTCACTCCGGGCGTGCGCCGGATCAGCTGGGAGTTCACCGACCCGAAGCACCTGCCCCTCGAGCAGGTGCGCGAGATCAGGGATCAGATCAAGGAACAGGTCCGCGAGCTCGTGGTCGAGCTCGATCGTGAATCCGAGGAGAGATAAAGGTGCTGCGCAACTCCTAGCCGAAGAGGAGCAGCAGCGCGTCGGTCGGCGCGTAGTCGTCCGTCAGCACCGGCACGTCCTCGGTCTGGACGGGCTCGTCGACGCGGCCGTTGATCGCGACGGTCAGGTCGGGCGCACCGGGCGACTGCCTGCGCACCTCCGCCCAGCGCTCCTGCAGGAACTCCTTCGACGGCGCCGCGGCGTCGCCCGCGACGAGGATCACGTTGCGGATCCCGGTCAGGTCCTGGTCGCCCGCGCTGACCACCGGATGGATCGCGACCGTCGGGAAGACGGCGCGGTACGTCCGCAGCATCGAGCGGAAGAGGCGCGAGTCCCTGCCGCGGACGGCGCCGATGATGTTCGTCGAGACGACACCGCCCGGCGCCAGCCGCGCGCGCGCCAGCTCGAGGAACTCGCGCGTGGCGAGGTGGAACGGGATCGAGTCGGAGTAGAAGGCGTCGATCACGATCGCGTCCCACGGCCCCTCGTTGGCGGCGAGATAGCGCCGCCCGTCCTCGACCGCGACGCGCAGGCGCGGGTCGCGAGGCACGTCGAAGTACTCGTAGGCGACGTCGACGACCTCAGGATCGAGCTCGACCACGTCGAGCTGCGTGGCGGGGAAGTCGCGCCACGTGCGCTTCGGCGCCGAGCCGCCGCCGAGCCCGACGTAGAGGATCTTGCGAATGCCGGGCCGGTACGCGATCGGCAGCTGCAGGTAGTCGGAGTACTCGAAGCGCGTCCGGAAGGGATCGTTCTTGTACATGCCGCTCTGGAAGGAGCTGTCGAAGCGGAGGTAGCGGGTGTCGTCGTCCTCGACGACCGCGATCCGGTGGTACTGCGAGTCCTTCGTGTGCAGGATCGTGTAGCCGGACTGGGAGTCCTCCGGCGAGCCGAACCGCTCCTCGTCGCGCTGCTGGCGGTAGACCGGCGACCAGTTGCGGAGCTGGGAGGCGGAGACCGTGCCGCCCTCTTCCGGGGCGAGCGAGACGACCGCGCCGAGGCAGACGACCGCGAGCGAGAGCGCCACCGCGCCCGCCAGCAGCAGCCGCTCGACGAGCGCGATCGCCGCCGCTGCGAGCATCAGCGCCACCGCGGCGGAGGCGAGCACCTGGTCGGTGCCGAGCTCGGGGATGAGCCAGAAAGCCGTGGCGAACGTGCCCGCGATCGAGCCGGCCGTCGAGATCGCGAAGAGCCGGCCGGCGGTGCGGCCGAGCTCGTCGAGCGAGTGCGCCTTCAGCCGCACGGCGATCGGCGAGACCGTGCCGAGGATCACGCTCTGGGCGCCGAAGAGGAAGATCGTCGCGAGCAGGGGGTTCAGCCGCGGCCCGGGATCCCACTCGACGAGCTTCTCGAGCACCCAGTCGTCGACGAAGGGGATCGCGAGCACGAGCAGCGAGGCCGCGGCGAGCATCGCGACGAGGAGCCGCGGCGTCGGATAGCGGTCGGCGATCGCACCGCCGATCCAGTAGCCGGTCGAGAGTCCCGCGAGAACGACCCCGATCAGCGCGCCCCAGACGTAGAGCGAGTTACCGAAGTAGGGGGCGAGCACGCGGCTGGCCGCGATCTCGAGCCCGAGGAGCGCAGCGCCCGCAAGGAAGACGGCGACCGCGATCGCCGTCGAGCTGCGACGGGTGTGCGCCGGCATTAGGGCAGCTCGCGGACGAGCACCGCGTCGACGCCGGCCCGCTCGAGCTCGTCGATCTCCGGCTGGGTCGCGTCTCGGAGGTCGGCGATCGCGAGCTTGCCCGCGGGCAGGTCGGAGAGCAGGTCGAGCACGTGCTCGAGCCTGTCGCCGTTGCCGTCGGGGGCAGCGAGGACGAACAGCTCGGGGTCGAAGCGCTCGAGCGCCTCGTCCAGCTCCTCCTCCTTCTCGACCTGCACGACCAGCTCGACGCCCTCGCTCAGCTCGACGTCGCCGTCGCCGGGGCAGACGATGCGCGCGTCCCCCGCCGAGCCCGACGACGTCACGATCGGGAGCCCGGTCGAGGCGCGGATCGCGTCGAGCGCGTCCTCGGCCAGCAGCGCCTCCGCCCCGCCCGCCTCGGCCCGCTGCGCCGCCTCGGCGTCGCGCACGGCGACGATCAACGAGATCCCGTCGCCCTCGGAGATGGCCTGACTCAGACGTCTGGGGCCGGTCACTCGCCTGAATGTACCCGAGCGGCTACCGTGCGGACCGTGCGGGGTCGCATCGCGATCGTCCTCATGCTGGTGGCCCTGCCGGCCGTCGCCGTCGGTGCAGCGATCCCCACGATCGCCGGGACCGACCGCGCTGACGTGCTGCTCGGGCGGGCCGGATCCGATCGGGTCGACGCGCGCGGCGGTAACGACCGGATCGCGGTCGAGTACGACGGCGCGGTCGACGACGTGTCCTGCGGTACCGGCCGCGACATCGTGACCGCCGATCTCAACGACCGCGTGCGCGTGGGCTGCGAGATCGTCGGGCGCCGGATCCACCGCGACCGGTTCGCGAACCCCGAGAGCCAGCACGAGTCGGAGGTCGAGCCCGACTCGCTCACGGTCGGCGCCACCACGGTCGCGCTCTTCCAGGTCGGACGCAACCGGAGCGGCGGCGCCGCGAGCATCGGCTTCTCGACCTCGCGGGACTCCGGCCGGACGTGGCGTGAAGGGATCCTGCCCGGGCTGACGGCCGTCTCGACGCCCGCCGGGTCGTCCGCACGGGCCAGCGACCCGGTGCTCGCATTCGACGCTGTGCACGGCGTCTGGCTCGCGAACTCGCTCGCGCTGGCACCGGGCGTGACGCGGCTGACGATTCACCGCTCGACGAACGGGCTCACCTGGACGGGGCCGATCGAGGCGGCGGTCTCGCGCTCGGACGACCTCGCCTACGACAAGAACTGGCTCACGTGCGACAACGGCCCGGCGAGCCCGTTCCGCGGCCGCTGCTACCTCGCGTACACACTGCTGAGCGAGGGCGGCGACGACCTGGCCGTCCAGCGCTCCGACGACGGCGGCCGGACCTGGTCGGCGCCGGTCACCCAGCGGCTGCCGGTCACCGGCGTGATCCCGGTCGTGCAGCGCAACGGGAGGCTCGTGCTCACGTTCTGGTCCGGCCGCAGCGGGATGGTCTCCGTGACGTCGCCGGACGGCGGAGTCACGCTCGAGCCGGCCGTCGAGATCTCGGAGCTGAGGACGAGCAACGCGCGGCCGTTCCGGTCGCCGCCTCTGATCGCCGCGGAGCTCGAGCGCAGCGGAGCCGTGCTGACGGCCTGGCAGGACTGCCGCTTCCGGACGGGCTGCACGGCGAACGACGTCGTGATCTCGCGCTCGGCCGACGGGAAGATCTGGTCGGAGCCCGTCCGCGTGACCTCGGGCCGCAACGCGGTGATGCCGACCATCGGCGTCGAGCCGGGCACGGGCAGGCTCGCGATCGCCTACTACGTGCTCCAGCGCAACGGCGTCGACGCCGAGCTGATCACGTCGGCGAACGGAACGCGCTGGAGCGCTCCGCAGCGACTCAACGCCGCGCAGGATGCCGCTCGAATGGATGCCGCAGACGACCCTCGGGCGGATGCTGGCGGACTACATCGGCGTCAGCTGGGTCCGCGGCCGCCCGCTCGTCGTGCTCCCGCTCGCCTCGCCGCCCCGCGGCGGGAAGCTGCACCAGGCGATCTACGCCGTCCGCGGCTAACCGACAGCGGCCGCGAGCCGGTCGGCCAGCTCGGCGACGCTTGCGCGCAACTCGTCCGGCCTGCGGATCGTGAAGCCGCAGCCGAGGCCGGCGAGCACGGTCGCCATCCAGTCGAGCGAGTCGACGCGCATCCGCAGCAGCGTCCCATCCGGGTCGTCCACCACCTCGGCGAGCGTGGGCGGAATCCGCCGCGCCGCCTCGTCGACCGGCAGGTCGAGCAGCACTTCGGTCTCCCACTTCCACGGCACGCTCGCGAGCGAGCGGGTGACGTGAGCGACCGCGTCGAAGCCGTCGGGCGGCTCGAGCGCGCCGGCCTCGAGGAGCGCTGGACGCCACATCCGGTCGACGCGGAAGGTGCGGAGGTCGTCGCGCAGGTGGTCGTGTGCGGCGAGATACCAGCGTCCCCGGTGGACCACGAGCCCGTGCGGACTGAGCTCGCGCTCCGACTCGTCGCCGGCGAACGTGCGATACGCGATGTGCACCCGCCGCCTGCGGCGGATCGCGTCCGCGAGCAGGAGCACCGCCGCCGCGTCGGCCGGCGCGGCGCCCCGCGTCCTCGTGAAGGCGAGCGTCTCCTCGAGCGCCTCCACCTGGCGGCGCAGCGTCGCCGGCAGGACGCGGTTGATCTTCACGAGCGCGCCGTCCACGACGTCGCTCTCACCGTCCTCCCTCGAGCCGCGGGTCGCGAGCAGCCCGAGCACGACCGCGACCGCCTCCTCGTCGCCGAGCATCAGCGGCGGCAGGCGATAGCCGGGACGGATCCGGTAGCCGCCGCCGACACCGCGCTGCCCCTCGACGGGGATCCCCAGCTCCTGCAGCACGCCGACGTACCGCCGTGCCGTCCGCGCGTCGATCCCGAGCCGGTCGGCGATCTCGCGCCCCGTCGTCAGCGGCCGGGTCTGCAGCAGCTCGAGCAGCTCCAGCAGGCGCGAGGTCGGCGAGGCCATGGAGCCAGTCAAGCACGGATAGCGGGCGGAAACCGCCCTATTTGTTCTCTAGGCTCGCAGAGCACCCGAGCGAGGAGAACTGCGATGAGCGACGTCGGCGATTTCGACTTCTGGATGGGCGAGTGGACAGTGCAGAACCGGCGGTTGCGCGAGCGCCTCGCGGGCTCGGACGAGTGGGAGGAGTTCGAGGCGGAGAGCAAGGCGTGGCCGATCCTCGGCGGACTCGGCAACGAGGACACCTTCCGTACCGACCACGACGGCGGCTTCGTCGGGATGTCGTTCCGCTTCTTCGACCCGACGACGCGCGAGTGGTCGATCTACTGGGCCGACAGCCGCCGCCCCGGCCTGCTCGATCCGCCCGTGATCGGCTCGTTCACCGGCGACACCGGCGTCTTCGAGGGCGACGACACGTTCAAGGGCAAGCCGATCCGGGTCCGCTTCACGTGGTCGCGGGTGACGACGCCGAGCCCGCGCTGGGAGCAGGCGTTCTCGGACGACGGCGGCGAGACCTGGGAGACGAACTGGATCAACGACTTCACACGCGTAGGAGGAGAGACATGACGGCCGTGCAGACCGGCTACCGGCATCTGACGAAGGCGATCGCGCCCGCCCCGGGGATCGAGCTCGGAGCCAGCGCGTTCAAGTGGTACGACATCGCACCGGCGGACGAGCCCGTGCCAGGCCCGATTCGGGCACTGGCGCGCGGGACCCTCCGCGGGGCCGTCGACTCCGGGGCGATCGCTCTCGACGACGACCTCGGCTTCGTGATCCTGCACCGCTGCGGCGAGAGCTTCTATTTCCTCCTCGTCTCGACCTGGCGCAACGACAACGAGCTCTGGGAGACGGTCTGGGCGAAGGACGGCGACGCCGCCGGCTTTCACCCGTGGACGCTGGAGGGCACGCATCGACCGACGTTCTGCGTCTGGGAGCTCGGCGCGGTCTGCCACGAGCAGCGGGCGTGGAGCGAGTTCCTCCGCGGGCCACGCGATCCGGCCGCCGAGGAGGCGTACCTGCGAGACGTCTACGAGGGCGCGGTGTAGCGGCCTACTGGCCGATCGGATGCCAGACGGTCTTGAGCTCGAGGAAGCTCGAGATCGTCCAGGGGCTCTGCTCGTCGGCCGTGCCGTGGATCACGCGCTTGACGTTGTCGGCCGCCAGCCGCTCGAGCTCGGTCGAGGTCCCGTTCGCGCCCGTGAGGTCGATCGCGTTCACGTCCATGTGCCCGGCGAGGATCGGCGCCAGCTCGTCCTGCAGCCCGGTGAGGATGTTGACGACGCCGCCGGGGAGATCGGACGTGGCGATTGCCTCGGCGAGCTCGAGCGCGGCGAGCGGATGCGACTCGGAGGCGACGACGACGGCGGCGTTGCCGCCGACGATCACGGGTGCGATCCGGGAGACGAGGCCGGCGAGCGCCGGCTCTTCCGGTGCGAGCACAGCGACGACGCCGGTCGGCTCGGGGATCGAGAAGTTGAAGTACGGGCCGGAGACCGGGTTGGACGAGCCGAGCACCTGAGCCAGCTTGTCGGCCCAGCCGGCGTACCAGACGACACGGTCGATCGCGGCCTCGACCTCCTTCTTGCCCGAGCAGACGGCGGCGAGATCGGCGGCGCGGGTCTCCATCATCTCGGCGAGCCGGTAGAGCACCTGGCCGCGGTTGTACGCGGTCGCGCCGGCCCAGCCGGGAATCGCCTTGCGCGCCGCGACGACGGCGTCGCGCGCGTCCTTGCGCGAGGCGCGGGCGACGTTCTGGCCCTCCGCCTCGTAGGTGCGGCCCGACTCCGAGCGCGGGAAGGCGCCGCCGATGAAGAGCTTGTACGTCTTCTTGACCGGGAGGCGGCTCATGCCGAGCTCCCGAAGCGGCGGTCGCCGAGGACGAGCGCGACCGCGGCGCCGACGAGCAGCAGTGGCAGCCGGAAGCGCCTCACGCGTCGAACCTCAGATACGGCTCGAGCCCGTGCCGGCCGCCCTCGCGGCCGAAGCCGGACTCCTTGTAGCCGCCGAACGGCGACGCCGGGTCGAAGCGGTTGAAGGTGTTCGCCCAGACGACGCCGGCCTTGAGCTTGTCCGCCATCCAGAGGATCCGCGAGCCCTTCTCCGTCCAGACACCGGCCGAGAGGCCGTACGCGGTGTTGTTCGCCTTCTCGACCGCCTCCTCGGGCGTGCGGAACGTGAGCACGGAGAGGACGGGGCCGAAGATCTCCTCCTGCGCGATCCGGTAGCTCTGCGCGACGTTGGTGAAGACTGTCGGCGCGAACCAGTAGCCCTTCTCGGGCAGGCGGCACGGCGGCTGGTAGATCTCGGCGCCCTCGGCCTTCCCCGACTCGACCAGCTCGGTGATCCTGTCGAGCTGCATCTTCGAGTTGATCGCGCCGATGTCGGTGTTCTTGTCGAGCGGGTCGCCCAGGCGCAACGTCTCGAGCCGCTGCTTCAGCTTCGAGACCGTGGCCTCGTAGATCGACTCCTGCACGAGCAGCCGCGAGCCGGCGCAGCAGACGTGGCCCTGGTTGAAGTAGATCCCGTTGACGATCCCCTCGACCGCCTGGTCGAGCGCGGCGTCGTCGAAGATGATGTTCGCGGCCTTGCCGCCGAGCTCGAGGGTCAGCTTCGTGCCGGTGCCGGCCAGCTCGCGCTGGATCGCCTTGCCGACCTCGGTCGAGCCCGTGAACGCGATCTTGTCGACGTCCTCGTGCTTGACGAGCGCGGCGCCCGCGCGGCCGTCGCCGGTGACGATGTTGACGACACCGGGCGGCAGCTCGGCCTGGCGGCAGACGTCGGCGAAGAAGAGCGCCGTCAGCGGGGTCGTCTCGGCCGGCTTCAGCACGACCGTGTTGCCGGCCGCGAGCGCGGGCGCGATCTTCCAGGCCAGCATCAGGAGCGGGAAGTTCCAGGGGATGATCTGGCCGGCGACGCCGACGGGCTTCGGCTTCCGCGCCGGGAACGCGTACTCGAGCTTGTCGGCCCAGCCCGCGTAGTAGAAGAAGTGCGCGGCCGCGAGCGGGAGATCGACGTCGCGGCTCTCGCGGATCGGCTTGCCGCCGTCGAGGCTCTCGAGCACGGCGAGCTCGCGCGAGCGCTCCTGGAGCACGCGCGCAATCCGGAAGAGGTACTTCGAGCGCTCGGACGCAGGCAGCTTCGACCAGCCGTCCGAGTAGGCGGCGCGGGCGGCCTTGACGGCGAGGTTGACGTCCTGCTCGCTCGCCTGCGCCACCTCGGCGAGCTTCTCCTCGCTCGAGGGCGAGATCGACGGGAACCACTCGCCGGAGCGCGGCTTGACGAACTTGCCGCCGATGAAGAGCCCGTAGCGCTTCTCCAGCTGCACGATCTCCCGGGCCTCGGGCGCAGGCGCGTACTCCCACTCGGTCAGGGCGGGAACCGGCGCGTGGCGCTTGGCGACCTCGCTCATCAGTCGAGGGTGAAGTAGTCGGCGGACTGGTAGCGGCCGGTCTTCTGCTTGCGGATCTGCATCAGCACGTCGTTCAGGAGCGAGGAGGCGCCGAAGCGGAAGAGGTCGGGCGTCATCCACTGCAGGCCGAGCG
Organism: uncultured Gaiellaceae bacterium; assembly: GCA_963732995.1. Lineage (GTDB taxonomy): Bacteria > Actinomycetota > Thermoleophilia > Gaiellales > Gaiellaceae > Gaiellasilicea. Next base: position 82,926 of record CAVTBS010000001.1, read on the forward strand.
TCTCGTGCAGGACGACGAGGTACTGGATCGCCTGCTTGGCCGTCCGGATCCCGCCCGCAGGCTTCATCCCGACGACGCGGCCGGTCTCCTCGTGGACGTCGCGGATCGCCTCGAGCATGCAGAGCGTGACGGGCAGCGTCGCGGCCGGGTTGACCTTGCCGGTCGAGGTCTTGATGAAGTCGCCGCCGGCGGCCATCGCGAGCAGCGAGGCGCGGCGGACGTTGTCGTAGGTGCCGAGCTCGCCCGTCTCGAGGATCACCTTCAGGTGGGCCGGGCCGCAGGCCTCCTTCACCTTGACGATCTCGTCGTAGACCTTGGCGTAGCGGCCGGAGAGGAAGGCGCCGCGGTCGATCACCATGTCGACCTCGTCTGCGCCGAGCTCGACCGCCTCGCGCACGTCGGCGAGCTTGATCGCGAGCGGCGACTGGCCGGACGGGAACGCGGTCGCGACCGAGGCCACCTTCACGCCTGAGCCGTCGAGCCGTGCCTTCGCAGTCGCGACGAGGTTGGGGTAGACGCAGACGGCGGCGACGGACGGGATCGAGGTGTCGACCGGGTCGGGCCGGATCGCCTTCGAGCAGAGCGCGGCGACCTTCCCGGGCGTGTCGGCGCCCTCGAGCGTGGTCAGGTCCATCATCCGCACCGCGAGGTCGTAGGCCTGGAGCTTCGAGTCCTTCTTGATCGAGCGCTTCGCAAGCGTCGCGGCGCGTTCCTCGAGCGCGACGGCGTCGACGGAGCCGATCCGCGGCAGCCTCGGCTCGAGCGGGAGCTCGAATCCGCGCGGCAATGCGGGCGCCTGAGCCATGGCGCGAAGTGTACGCCGAGGGCATGAAAGTCGGCTCTGAGGGCATGATCCGCGGGATGAAGTGGCGCGGACGCGGCGGAGCAGGGCGGATCGAGGACAGGCGCGGGGCCGGCGGCGGCCTTGGCGGCGGGATCCCGCTCCCGATGGGCAAGGCCGGCGGCGGGCTCGGCCTGATCATCCTGCTCGTGGCCTTCCTCCTCTTCGGCGGCGGGCTGCCGGGCGGGGGCGGCGGGCTCGGCGTCGACCCGGGTACCGGCCAGTTCGGCCAGGCGCCTGCTCCGACCGAGGCCGAGCTGGACAAGGCGCCGGCGGACGATCCGGGCAAGTTCGTCGACTTCGTCGCCGGCGACGTCGACCTGACCTGGAAGAGGCTCTTCGCGGCCGGCGGCAAGACCTACGAGCAGCCGATCATCGTCCTCTACGACGGCCAGGTCAGCACCGCCTGCGGCAACGCCCCGGCGACGGTCGGCCCGTTCTACTGCCCGGCCGACCGCAAGGTCTACCTCGACCTCCCGTTCATGGCGGAGCTGCAGCAGCGGCTCGGCGCGAACGGCGACTTCGCGCAGGCGTACATCGTCGCCCACGAGATCGGCCACCACGTCCAGAACCTGCTCGGCGTCATGGACGACGTCAACCTGGCGCAGCAGGAGAACCCGGAGGACGCCAACGACCTCTCGGTGCGGCTCGAGCTCCAGGCCGACTGCCTGGCCGGCATCTGGGCCCACTCGGCGATCCGGCAGGCCGACCTGCTCGAGACGGGCGACCTCGAAGAGGCGATGACGGCGGCGGCCGCGGTCGGGGACGACCGGATCCAGCAGCAGTCGGGCGGCACCGTCGACCCGGACACGTTCACGCACGGGTCCGGCGAGCAGCGCGTCAAGTGGTTCACGCGAGGCTTCGAGAGCGGCGAGCCGTCCAACTGCGACACGTTCGAAGGCGACGTCTGAGGGCGGGCCGTCTCCGAGGACGGCCCGCCCTGCGTCACTCCTCTCGTCAGTCGTCGTCGCCGACGATCGGCCCGTCGTCCTTGGGATGGCCGAGGAAGTACTGCCGGCCGACGTCGCGGGCGATCCGCGGGAAGTGCTTCGCGGTCTCCGTCATCGTCGTCCGGTAGTGGAGACCGCCCCAGACGCGGGCGTTCTCGATCGCTTCCACGACGTCGTCCAGGTTCGCGTACGTCTTCGGTGCACCGACGACGTTGCTCGTGAACGTCATCTGGACGTGCTTCGTCCCGAAGTAGCCCTTCAGCGACTGGGTCACCGCGGCCGTCATGCACGCGTGGCCGGACGGGTACTCCGGATGGTTGCCGACGAGCAGCGGGAGCCACGTCGGGTCCGGCGAGGTGGCCGGGTTCCCGTCCGTGTCGGCACGCTGGATCGCGTGGTTGGGGCGCCAGAAGTAGTAGTGGTACTTGGCCTCCCAGCAGGCGATCATCGTGTCGGCAGCAGAGACCCAGACGTAGCCGAGCAGCCTCGCCGACTCGCGCAGGTCGAGCCCACGTGAGACGGCCACGCCGCGGACGGCACGGCTGTACTGCGCGTAGGCCTGGTCGGAGAAGAAGCGGGCGTGCTCGGTCTGGAACGGCGTCCGGACTGAGCTGACGACGCCGCCGATCTCCTTCAGCTCGTTGACGTCCCGCGCGTAGCGCCTGCTCGTCAGCTCGTACGGCTCGCCCGGCCGGTACTCGGACGGCGAGTCGAACGTGAACGGACGCACCTTGCCCAGCTTGACGTCGACCGGCGTCGTCGGCGCGATCGGCTCGAAGACACCGGGGCCGGGCGTCGGCTGGACGTACGGGACGACGTCGTCGAAGTGGTCGCCTGTCCGCATCGCGAGCATGCCCGCGGCGGCGGCGGTGCCGACGGCCTTGCCGCCGTCCTTCGCGGGGCCGGCCGGGATCGACGCCATGTAGGCGTCGTAGGCGATCTGCACCGCCGTGGCCTGGCCCGGAACACGGGCGACGAGGACGTCTCGTGCCGCCTGCGCGACGGCCGCGTCGGATGACGCCTCCGGCGGCGCGGTCACCCCGGTTGCGAACGGCTTCAGGCCGCCCTCGATCGCGGCGATGGCGTCGTACATGGCGCCGTGCACCATCGCCGCGAGCGGGGTGCTGCTCGCGGGTGGACGACCCGCGGCGATCGCTACCTCGGCAACGCCGCTCCAGTGGACGACCGCGTTCTCACTCGGTGCGGCCGCCGGTGCCGCTGACGTTCCCGTCGACCCGAGGGTCAGGACGACGACGAGCGCAAGCGTCACAGCGAATCCGATTCGGATTCTCATGATCGGTACTCCTCTCCGGACGGGATCGCTTCGACGACGCGGATGTGGTCGAGCCCGGCCCGCTCGGCGAGGAGCACGGCCTCGAGGCTCGACGGGGCGTCGAAGACGAAAAAGCAGATCTCGTCCTCGGGAACGTGAATGGCATGGTCGAAGCGGACGCGCGTTCCCTGTCGCGTCAGCTCCTCGGCGGCCGAGCGGGCCTGCCGCTCGCGCGCGGCGCGCCCTCCGGCGTCGCCGCGGGCGAGGTAGGTCTCGACAAGGAAGCTCGGCACGCCCTCGAAGCTACGGCTCGGGCGCCGCGTTGAAATCGTCAGAACGTCGGAACATTGCGACGTAGACTCGCCACATGGACGAGCGTGAAGGCGCCGGCGTGATCCTCGACGTCGTCTTCGAGCGCGGATTGCTCTTCCTCGTCCTCGAGAACACCGGCGAGCGGCCGGCGCACAGCGTCCGCGTCAAGTTCGGCGAGCGCTTCACCGGGGTCGGCGGCGCCAAGCGGATCGACCGGCTGGCGCTCTTCCGGAGGCTCGAGTACCTGGCTCCGTACAAGGCGATCGAGGTCTTCCTCGACCGGAGCGCGGCCTACTTCGCCCGCGGCGAGCCGACGACGCTGACCGCCGCGGTCAGCTGGCGCACCCCCGGCGGCGAGCGGCGCCGGGCGACGATCGTCCACGACCTCGAGATCTACCGCGATCTCGGCTACATCGAGAGTGAGGTGCCGCAGCGTGGCCATCCAGCGTGACAACCCCTACCCGAACCACAACTTCGAGGTCACGATCGTCGGGGTCACCGACGAACGCATCGGCTTCCGCGAAGCCGAGCTCCCGTCCGGCGAGATCGGGGTGATCGAGTACCGCGAGGGGCGAGACGCCAACACCGTCCGCAAGCTGCCCGGGCTCGTGGAGTACCCGAACGTGACGTTGAAGCGGGGTATCAACGGCTACCTCGAGCTCTACAACTGGTGGAAGGCCGCCCGCGACGGGAACGTCCAGCGCTGCGACGTCTCGATCAAGCTGCTCGACGAGCAGCGCCAGGAAGTGATGCGCTGGAATCTGAGCCGCGCCTGGCCGGTCAAGCTCGAGGCCGGCCCGCTGAACGCGCAGGCGAACGAGGTCGCGATCGAGACGCTCACGCTCGCGCACGAGGGCTTCGAGATCGAGTAGCTAGAGCCCGAGCCGCTCGAGCGCGGCGTCGTCGCGCCGCCATTTGGGGCGCACCTTGACGACGAGCTCGAGGAAGACCTTGTGGCCGAGCAGCGCCTCGATCTCGGGCCTCGCTCGCGTGCCGATCTCGCGGATCATCGAGCCCTTCTTGCCGACGAGGATCTGCTTCTGCGACTCGGTCTCGACGAGCACGAACGCGCGCAGGAGCTTCTCGTCGAGCTCGTCGATCTCGACCGAGATCGAGTGTGGGACCTCGTCGCGGGTCAGCTGGAGCGCCTTCTCGCGGATCAGCTCCGAGATCCGCTCCTCGCTCGTCTGGTCGGTCGCCGCCTCGCGCGGGAAGAACGGCTGCCCTTCGGGCAGCAGGTAGACGAGGTCGTCGCGGAGCTCGCCGATCCCGTCCTTCGTCTTCGCGCTGACGGGGTGCAGGGCGTGGAAGTCGCCGAGCTGGGCCGCGGCCTTCATCTGGGTGATGATGTGGCTCGGCTTCAGGTTGTCGACCTTGTTGACGGCGACGATCACCGGCTTGCCGAGCCCGTAGACGCGCCGGGCGATGAACCGGTCGCCGCCGCCGACGCGATCGCGGGCCGAGAGGACGAAGAGGACGGCGTCGATGTCCTCGAACGAGGTGTCGACGGTCTTCTGCATCCGCTGCGTCAGCTTGTCCATCGGCTTCTGGAAACCGGGCAGGTCGACCAGCACGAGCTGCCAGTCCTCGCCGTTCGCGACCCCGAAGACGCGGCGGCGGGTCGTGTTCGGGACCGCGGAGGTGATCGCGATCTTCTCGCCGACGAGCGCGTTCACGAGCGTCGACTTGCCGACGTTCGGCCGCCCGGCGACCGCGATGAAACCGGACTTCACTGGTCCGGGAAGTCCCAGGTCTCCGGCAGGAGGCCCTTCGCCTCGTAAGTCGCGATCGTGCCGTCCGTGCGCCGGAAGCTGACCTCGGGGATCCTGAACTCGGCGAGCCACTGGCGGCAGCCTCCGCACGGGGAGGCGTTGATCCCGATCGCGGCGATCCGGCCCGGGCCATAGCCCGCAGTGACGGCGGCGACGAGTGCGCTCTTCTCCGCGCAGACGCCGAGCGGATATGCCGCGTTCTCGACGTTGACGCCCTCGAACTCGCGGCCGTCGTCCGTCCGCACGACGGCGCCGACGTGGTAGTTCGAGTACGGCGCGTACGCCCGCGCCGCGACGGCCTCTGCCTTCTCGACGAGCTCGGTCACTGGGCGACCTGGAAGACGGCGAGCGCCACGAGGGCGCCGATCAGGCCGCCGTAGAGGACCTCGGCGGAGGAGTGGACACCGGATTCGACACGGGTCTGCGCCACGAGCAAGGCCATGATGAAGGTCACGGACGAGATCAGGAAGCGGTGGTCGACGTCGTCGAGGATCAGCGTCACCGCCATCCAGCCCGCGAACGCGACCGCCGCGTGGCCGGACGGCAAGCCGCCGCGCAGCGGCGTGCCGCTGCCCGTGAGCGCTTTCGTCGCGATCACGACGATCGTCGTCAGCACGAGCGCGATCAGCGTCAGCTCGGCGGGCACGGTCGAGAGCCGGTCGAGCAGCTTCGAGCTCCGGTCGGCGACCTGGCCCGAGAAGACGAGGTAGCCGACGGCGACGGCAACCGCGGTCGCGATCAGGACGGCGCCGGCGGCGATGTCCTTGGCGAGCTTGGCCATCGGGTCGAACGACGTGGTCGCGACGTCGATCGCAGCCTCGACCGCGGTGTTCAGCATCTCCGCGATCAGCACGAACGCGATCGCGAGCAGGAGGGCGATCAGCTCCAGCTTGTCGACGCCGGAGATCAGGGCCGCGACGAGCACGAGCACGGCGACCGCGAAGTGGATCCGCATGTTCCGCTGGGTGCGGAGCACGTGGATGATCCCCTCGAAGGCGAAGTTGAACGACTCGATGATCGAGGGTGGGCGCCGGGACCTCACAGCAGCTGCTCCTCCCGCGCCTCCATCTCGTCGCCGTGCTCGTAGCCGAGCAGGTGCAGGAGCCCGTGCACGAGCGGCTGTCGCCACGCCTCGCCGACAACGTCCGGGCAGATGACGAGGTCGCCGAGCGCGCGCGGCATCCCGTCCGGCAGGGGCTCGCGGCCGTCGAGCGGGAACGAGAGCACGTCGGTCGGCTCGTCGATCCCGAGGTGCTCGCGCTTCAGCGTCCGGCTCTCCTCGGGCGGCACGAACGCGAGCCCGAGCTCGCCGTCCTCGACTCCCTCGGCGGCGAGGACGCGCTGCGCGAGCTCGACCGCCGCGGCCTCGTCCACCTCCGCCCCGCTCCGGTTCTCGACCTCGACCGAGACCATCTCAGCGCTTACGGGCGGTGCCGGTCTCTTCCGCGTGGAGCTTGTAGGCCTCGACGATCCGCTGCACAAGCTTGTGCCGGACAACGTCCTGGTGCGAGAACTCGACGAAGCCGATCCCGTCGATCGAGCTGAGGATGTCTCGCACCTGGATCAGGCCAGACGCCTGGTCGCGCGGGAGGTCGACCTGGGTGACGTCGCCGGTGACGACGACCTTCGAGCCGAAGCCGAGTCGCGTCAGGAACATCTGCATCTGCTCGGGCGAGGTGTTCTGCGCCTCGTCGAGGATGATGAAGGAGTCGTTGAGGGTGCGGCCGCGCATGAACGCGAGCGGCGCCACCTCGACCGTTCCGCGCTCCATGTAGGCGGAGAGCCGGTCGGGATCCATCATGTCGTAGAGAGCGTCGAAGAGCGGCCGCATGTACGGGTCGACCTTCGCGAGCATGTCCCCCGGGAGGAATCCGAGCCGCTCGCCCGCCTCGATCGCCGGGCGGGTGAGGATGATCCGGCCGACCTGCTTCTCGGTCAGCGCCGCGACGGCGAGCGCGATCGCGAGGTACGTCTTGCCGGTGCCTGCCGGGCCGATCCCGAAGGTGACGGTGCAGTCGCGGATCGAGTCGACGTAGCGCTTCTGCGTCACCGTCTTCGGCGCGATCTTCTTGCCCCGGTGGCGCCAGACGACGTCCTCGAAGACCTCGCGGATGTCCTCGGCCTGGTCGAGCGCCGCGACGACGGCACCGACCGTGTCCGGGCCGATCTCGTGCCCGCCCTCGACCAGCTCGACGAGCTCGTCGACGACGGCCCGGGCTGCGGCGACGTCGTCGTTCTCGCCCTCGATCGTCAGCTCGTTGCCGCGGAGGCGCAGCGTGCAGGAGAGGCGCGCGCGCAGCGCTTCGAGCACGCCGTCGCCGACTCCTGCGAGCTCGGCCGCGACCTCGTTCGGGACGGAAAGGGTTTCCTGCACCCGGCTCAGTGTAGGCAGGAGGGTGCGACGGACGGGTCGGACGGCTCCCGCGCTGCCACTCGTCCGACTCGATCACCTCGGCGGCCGTGCTCAGGACGATCGCACCCAGCACGAGAGCGTGCGGGAGGGAGTGGCCGGTGCGTCTCACTTGCGAATCATCAAACCAGACCTGACCCGGACGGGGTCTCGCCCCGTCGCCGCGGATGGAGTACAAGACGAAGCGATGGCGCGCCACGACGAGGACGGCCTGATCGAGGCCAAGGCACTGGCGAAGCAGCTGGCCGAGAACCACGAGTACGTCGACGCGGACGACCTCGAGGACGACGAGCTCTTCACCCGCCTCGTCACGCTGCTCTGCAACCCGGGCCGCGTTCGCGACGACGCCTTCGCCGTCGCCGCGCGCGACAGCTCCAAGTTCCTCCGCGCGGGCGCGCTGGCCGCGATCGCCGTGGGCCGCAAGCCGCCGGCAGAGTGGGCCGACCGGGCGAAGAAGCGGTTCGCGCGCAGTGGGTGGGGCGAACGCGTGCTGCTGCTGCGCGCGCTCGCCGCGGCGCCGGGCAAGAGCATCATGGCCATCCTCTCCGCAGCCGAGGAGGACTGGAGCAACAGCCCGCTGGCCAAGGCCGTGTCGGAGTTCCTCGATGCGCGGGTCGCGCGCGGCGAGCGCGTCACCGCCGCGGACCTTGCGACGCTCGACGCCGGCCTGCAGCCGCTCGTGACCGAGCTGCTCGAAGGCGCCACGGAGGCGACACGCGCGGCTCTCACTCCCGCGCTCGACCAGTGGCGCCACGAGTCGATCGACACCGACTTCTTCCGCGAGCTCGGACGGGTCGTCCGGATCGAGGACCATCCCCAGGCGACGCTCGTCGGCTCTCGCGCAGCGGCCGTCGACGCGGTCGCGGCGGCGCTCTCGCCGCGCAGTCCACGCTCGGTGCTGCTCGTCGGCGAGCAGGGTGTCGGCAAGACGACGCTGGTGGTCGAGGCGCTCCGACGCCTGGAGCAGCCGTGGTTCGCGTTCCAGGCGGCCGCGACCGAGGTGATGGCCGGGCAGATCTACATCGGCGAGATGGAGAGCCGCGTGCGGAGCATCGTCGACCGGATGAGGAACCGCTCGATCGTCTGGCTCTTCCCCAGCTTCGAGGAGGCGCTCTACTCGGGACAGCACTCACGCAGCCCGCGCGGCCTCCTCGACGCGATGCTGCCCGCGATCGAGGCGCGCGACATCGCCGTCATCGCCGAGATCGATCCGACCGCGTACGAGCTCCTCGCCCAGAGCCGGCCGCGCGTGACGCGGCTCTTCGAGGTGATCCGCCTCGCGCCGATGAAGAACGACGAGGCTCTCGCGGTCGGGCGCGCGTGGTCGCTCGACTACGGCGTCGACGTCGACGAGGACACGCTCGAGGAAGCGCTCGACCTCGCGACCCACTACCTCCCGGGCACGGCGGCGCCGGGGAACCTCCTGCGCCTGCTCGAGCTCGTCCTCGAACGCGTCACACGCGGGCTCGCGAGCGCCGTGACGCCGGAGAGCGTGATCGCGACCCTGAGCGCCGCCACCGGCCTGCCGCTCCACGTCCTCGACCCGCGGGCGCCGCTGCGGCTCGACGACGTGCGGGCGTTCTTCACCAGCCGCGTGCTCGGCCAGCCGGAGGCGGTCGAGTGCCTCGTCGACCGGGTCGCGCTCGTCAAGGCGGGGCTGACCGACCCGTCGCGCCCACTCGGGGTGTTCCTCTTCGTCGGCCCGACCGGCACGGGCAAGACCGAGATCGCGAAGGCCTTCAGCGAGTTCCTGTTCGGCTCGCGGAGCCGGCTCGTCCGGCTCGACATGAGCGAGTTCCAGACCTCGGACAGCCTCGAGCGCCTGCTCAGCGACGGGTCCGACGGAGAGCCGGCGGCGCCGCTGATCTCCTCGGTGCGGAAGCAGCCCTTCACGGTGCTCCTCCTCGACGAGTTCGAGAAGGCACACGCGAACGTGTGGGACGTGTTCCTGCAGGTGTTCGACGACGGGCGCCTGACCGATCGGAACGGCCGCACCGTCGACCTGCGCCACTGCGTGATCATCCTCACCTCGAACCTCGGCTCCGCGATCCCGCGCGGCCCCGGCCTCGGCTTCACCGGCCGCGAGGGAGCGTTCGACGCGGCGACGGTGACGAAGTCGGTCGAGCAGTCCTTCCGGCCGGAGTTCCTCAACCGCATCGACCGCGTGATCGTCTTCCAGCCGCTCGGCCGCGAGATCATGCGCGGGCTGCTCGAGAAGGAGCTCGGCGACGTGCTCCGCCGGCGCGGCTTCCGGATGCAGCCGTGGGCGGTCGAGTGGGACGAGGCGGCGATCGACTTCCTGATCGAGCAGGGCTTCAGCGCCGAGCTCGGCGCCCGACCGCTCAAGCGTGCGGTCGAGCGGTTCCTGCTGACGCGCGTCGCGACCGCGATCGTCGAGCGGCAGTTCCCGGAGGGCGATCAGTTCCTCTTCATCACCGCCCGCGACGGAACCGGCCTGGATGTCGCCTTCGTCGATCCGGACGCCGGCGAGCCGGAGCCGCCGCCGGACGACGTACCGGCCCAGCCTGCCGACCTCACCGTCGCAGGCGTTGCGCTCGAGCCGCAGGGAACGGAGGCCGAGGCCGTGTACCTCCGCGACGTCCTCACGTCGCTCGTCGACCGCGTTCGCTCGTGGGACGAGCCGAAGCAGGATGCGCTGGCAGCGACGCGCGAGCCTGCGTTCTGGCAGTCCGAGGAGCGCCACCAGGTGCTGAGCCTGATCGAGTACCTCGACCGGCTCGGCGCCGCGACGGCCACCGCTGAGCGGCTCGCCGGACGCCTCTCCTCGGCGCGTGACGCCCATTCCCGAGAGCTCCTCCAGCTGCTGGCCACGCGCCTGCACGTGCTCGGGGCCGCACTCGACGGCCTCGACGCGCGGGAGGCGAGCGACGCGACGGTCACGGTCCGCCCCGGCAAGGCGGACGACGCGGACGCCTGCCGCCGCTTCGTCGAGGACGTGGCGACGATGTACGTCGGCTGGGCGGACGGGCGCGGGATGCGGGTGCGCCGGAACGGAGACGACGGCGTCGTCGTGCTCGAGGTGGCGGGGCTCGGGGCGTACACGCTGCTGAAGCCGGAGATCGGGCTGCACGTGCTCGAGCTGCCGCTCGAGGAGAGCCGCTCGTTCGACCGCGTCACCGTGCTCGTCGACGTCGAGCCGGTCGGGCTCGCCGCGGACGAACGGCCGCCGGATCGTCCCGAGCCGGCGATCGTGCGGCGCTACCGGCGCGAGCCGTCCCCGCTCGTCCGCGATGCCTCGGGAGTGCGCACGGGCCGGATCGACCGCGTGCTGGCGGGCGACTTCGATCTGCTTGCAGAGGCGCCGTCCGACTGAGACCCGTCTCGCCGAGCGGGCTTCGTGGTCGATCGTCGCGGCAAGGACGAGGCGGCCGTGCAACGATTCGCAGCTGATGCAGGAGCAACGACCGGAAACCACATGAGCGACCCGGTCCGGATCGAGGTCGACCAGCGCCTCCCGGTCTCGCTCCACGAGGGCTTCGACTACATCACCGACCCGGCCAACTGGCCCGACTACTGGCCCGGCCTCGTGCGGATCGTCGACGCGAGCCGCTGGCGCGAGCCGGGCGACCGCGCCTCCCTCGTCCTGCGGATGCTCCGCCGTGAGGTCGAGCTCGAGATGACGCTCGTGCGGATGGAGCCCTACGAGCTCGTCGAGTACACGAGCGAGCAGCGCGGCCTCCCGGCCGCGCACCACTGGCGCCACTTCGGTGAGGCGGGCGACGAGCTGGACTACAAGATCGCCGTCGAGTACCAGCCGCGGCCCGGCTGGCGGAGCCTGCTCGACCGCTCGCTCGTGCGCATCGGCGTCCAGCGGGCGCTGGGCGAGACGATCGGCAACCTCGAGCGGCGGTTCGGCGCGCCCTAGGCCAGCTTCTCGCGGACGATCTGGCTCACGGCCGACCCGTCCGCGCGGCCGGCGACCTGCGGCATCACGTCGGCCATGACGCGGCCGATGTCGCGCATGCTCGTCGCCCCGACCTCGGCGATCACGTCGTCGACGATCGACTCGAGCTCGTCCTCGGAGATCGGCTCGGGCATGAACTCCTCGAGCACGTCGAGCTCGTCCTCTTCCTTGTCGGCCTGCTCGTCACGGCCGGCGTTGCGGAAGGCCTCCGCCGCCTCGACGCGCTTCTTGCGCTCGCGCTGGAGCACCTGCAGCTCCTCGTCCTCGTGCAAGGGCCGCTGCAGCTCCTTCTCCGCGCCCTGGAGGCTGGAGAGGATCAGGCGCAGCGTGTCGCGGCGGGGGGCGTCACCCTCGCGCATCGCGTCCTCGAGCTGCTCCTTGATTTCGGCGATCAGGCTCACTGCGGCATCACTCTGTCAGTTGGGGACACCGGTGATCTTCCCACCCAGGACATGCCAGTGCAGGTGGAAGATCGTCTGGCCGCCGCCGGGGCCGACGTTGACGACGACGCGGTAGTCGGTCAAACCTGCCCCGCGAGCGACCTCGGCGACGAACTCGAGCATCCGCTTGGCCTCGTCGGGCGGGAACTCGGAGACGTCGCGGAAGGTGTCGACATGCCGCTCCGGCAGCACGAGCAGATGCGTCTCCGCCTGCGGGTTGATGTCGCGGATCGCGACGAAGCCGTCGGCGCTCGCGACGTGGTCGCCCTCGCGGGCGAGCGTGCAGAAGAGGCAGTCGTCAGGCAGCGAGAACTCCTTCCTCGGTGACGGCCGCGCCCCGCACGGGCACGAGCTCGCCCACCGGCGCGTCGACGAGCCAGGGCGAGTAGTCGGCGCCGTAGCCGCGCCCGGGGCGGTCGACGAGGACGACGTCCTCACCGCCGACCTTCGCGGCCCACCGGGCCCTGCAGGCGTCGTCGGAGAGCGCGCGCAGGCGGGCGCTCCGCTCCTTCTTCACCTCGGGCGGCACGGGATCGTCGGCCGCGGTGCGGGTGCCGGGGCGGGGCGAGTACGGGAAGACGTGCACCTTCGTCAGCCCGGCGGCCCGAACGGTCTCCAGCGTGCGCTCGAACGCGGCGTCATCCTCCGCCGGGAAGCCGACGATCACGTCGGCGGTCAGGTTGAAGCCGGCGAGCGGCTCGAGCTTGCGGAGGTACGTCTCGGCCGAGTACCGCCGCGCCATCGCGCGAAGGACACCGTCGTCGCCGGACTGGAGCGGCACGTGCAGGTGCGGCCCGACGACGGGCGTCTCGCGCAGCGCCGCGACGAGGTCGTCGTCGACGTGGTTGATCTCGATCGAGGAGAGCCGGAGCCGCTCGACGCCGTCGATCGCGCCGGCGGCGCGGATCAGCCCGGCAAGGGTGAGCCCGGCGGCGCGGTCGCGGAAGCAGCCGAGGTTGACGCCGGTGAGCACGATCTCGCGGTGGCCCTGCGCGACGCGGCGCCGGATCTCGGCGAGGACTGCGTCGGCGCTGCGACTGCGGGTCGCCCCGCGGACGAGCGGGATCACGCAGAAGGCGCACGAGAACGAGCAGCCGTCCTGGATCTTGACGAACGCGCGGACGCGGTCGAGCCGCACGTCGGCCTGCACGCACGCGATCGCGCCGACGTCGCCGGCGACGGTCTCGACCGCCTGCTCGATCTGACCGGGGACGACCGTGACGTTCGCGAGGCAGCCCCGCGAACGCGGTCTCGGAGAGCCTGGCGCCGCAGCCGGTCACGTAGACGCGGGCGTGCGAGCGGGCCGCGCGCGCGGCGGCCTGGCGGGACTTCGCGAGCCCCTCGTTCGTGACGCAGCAGGTGTTGACGACGGCGACGTCGCCTCCGCCCTCGACCTCGCTGTGGCCGTCGCGGGACGAGCCGTTCGCGCAGCGCCTGCGCGTCGGTCTGGGACACCTTGCAGCCGAGAAAGCGGACGGAGAAGCTCGCCATCGAGCGGAAAAGGCTACTTACGGACGTGCAGGTCCGCTGCCCAGCCGCCGGACTGGACCCGACGGTCGCGGCGGTAGCCCTCGAGCTCCGGCTCGTCGGAGACGAGGTAGCCGGAGGTGATCGCGCGTGCCGCGCGAAGCCTCGGGCCGAGCGCGACGACCGCGTCGGCGGCGATGTTCGCGAGCGCCAGATCGGCGTCGGGCAGCTCGTCCTCGCGCAGGTCGGCCTGGCCGACCTCGACGCTGACACCGTTGTCGGCGGCGTTGCGCTCGGTCGCCTCGACCGCCTGCGGGTCGAAGTCGAAGGCGCGCACCGGCGCGAAGCCGAGCTTGGCGGCGGCGATCGAGAGGACGCCCGACCCGCAGCCGACGTCGAGGACGCTCCCCCGCTCCTCCCCTTCGAGCAGCTGCAGGCAGAGCTGGGTCGTCGGGTGGCCGCCGGTGCCGAACGCGCGGCCCGGATCGATCACGACCGCGGTCGCGTCGCCGTCGGGTGTCTCCCAGGGCGGGCCGATCCAGAGCGAGCCGACCCGGATCGGCTTGTGGAACTGGCGCCACCGGTCCTGCCAGTCCTCCTCGACGTCGGACGAGGCGGCGCCGCCGAACGCCTGCCAGATCCGCTCCTCGCCGGCGGCGTTCGTGTACGCCGCGAGCTCGAGCGCGCCGCCGTCACCGCCGAGCTCCTCGAAACCCTCCGGGAAGAGCTCGAGCATGACCGCGCGCGCTTCCTCCGCCCGGGCGTCGGGGACGGTGATGGAGACGCGGCGGAGGAGAGTCAGCGGATCGCGTTTCTGAGCTTCTCGAAGAAGCCCTCTTCGCGCCGGTAGGTGTCCTCGCCGGAGAGCTGGTCGAACCGGTCGAGCAGCTCCCGCTGCTCGTCGGTCAGCTTGCGCGGGACGGAGACGTTGACGAGCACGCGGTGGTCGCCGCGGCCCGAGCGCTGCAGCGACCGCATGCCCTTCCCGCGCAGCACCCGCACCTCGCCGGGCTGCGTCCCCGGCTCGAAGTCGAGCTCGAGGTCGCCCTCGAGGGTCGGGACCGTCAGCTGGGCGCCGCGTGCGGCCTGGATGATCGTCAGGTCGACCTCCGAGAGGATGTCGTCTCCGTCGCGCTCGAAGCGCGGGTCGCGTGCGACGTGCACCTCGACGTAGGCGTCGCCGGGGAGGCCGCCGCCGGTGCCCGCGTGACCGGCGCCACGGATGCGGATCCGCTGCCCGTCGTGGATCCCGGCCGGGATCTCGACCTCGAGCTGCTTCGTCTCCAGCGTTCGTCCGTTCCCCGAGCAGGCGGCGCAGGGCGTCTCGACGACGGTGCCCGCGCCGAGACAGGCGGGGCAGGCCTGGGTGCGGACGAACTCGCCGAAGACGCTGCGCGACACCTGCTGCAGCTGGCCGCGGCCGGCGCACGTCTGACAGGTGACGCGCTCGGTCCCGGGCTCGGCGCCGTTGCCGTCGCACACCTCGCAGGTGGCGGCGACCTCGACCTCGACCGTGCGCTCGACGCCCGCGAAGGCGTCGGCGAGCTCGATCGCGACCGCGACGCCGACGTCGCCGCCCCGCTCGCGTCCGCCGCGGTTGCGGGCGAACAGGTCGTCTCCGAAGAAGGCCGAGAAGATGTCGCTCAGGTTCGTGAACGCGAAGTCGCTGGGGGCGTAGCCGCCGCGCCGCAGGCCGGCGTGCCCGTACTGGTCGTAGAGCTTGCGCCGCTCAGCGTCCGAGAGCACCTCGTACGCCTCGGCGACGGCACGGAACCGTTCCTGCGCGTCCGCGTCGCCGTTCACGTCGGGATGGAGCTCGCGGGCGAGCTTGCGGAACGCCTTCTTGATCTCGGCGTCGCTCGCCGTGCGCTCGACGCCGAGCAGCTCGTAGTAGTCGCGTTCCGCCGTGGCCATGCGACCAAGCGTACCGAGGAGGTCAGTCCTCCTCGTACGCGGCCTCGACGAGCCGCGAGAGCTCGTGGGCGGCGGCGCGAACGGTCCTGACGGCCTTGTCGTAGTCCATCCGGACCGGGCCGAGCAGGCCGATCGAACCGATCGTGCGCGTCGGCAGGCCGTAGGTGGCGCCGACGAGGGCGACGTCGTGCAGGCCGGGATGGTCGAGGCCGATCCGAACGTACGGGCGCCGGACGTCGAAGGACTCGGTCATCAACTCGAGCACCGCGGCGCGCTTCTCGAGCACCGAGAGGAGGCGCCGGCAGGCCTCGAGCTCGTCCGCGCGAACGTCGTCGAGCAGCGAGGCGGCGCCGCCGACGTAGAGCGATTGCGCGGTCGGCGCAGCGAGCGCGGCGAGCGCGGGCCGCAGCGCGTCGACGAACTCGCGCTCCCGCCCGGCCAGCCCCGGGTCGTCGATTCGCTTGCGCAGCGTGTGCGTGCCGATCCCGACCCCGACGAGCCGTTCGTTCAGATACTCGTTCGCCCAGGCGGCGACAGCCGGGTCGACCGCGCGCTCGAACGTGATCAGCTTCTTGGCGACCCCGCCCGTGGACGTGATCGTCACCACCATCGCGACCGACGGCTGCAGCAGCAGCACCTCGACGTGGCGGACAGATGCGGTCTCGAGCCCCGGCGCCGAGACGAGCGCGAGCAGCCGCGTCACCTGGCTCAGCATCTCGGTCGTCGACTGGAGCGCGTCCTCGACCTCGCTCCGCATCGAGGTCAGGTCGAGCGGGAAGCGGGGCGGCCGCGGCTCCTGCCGCTCGAGCACCTCGTCGGCATAGAAGCGGTAGCCGGCGTCGGTCGGGATCCGGCCGGCCGAGGTGTGCGGATGGGTGAGCAGCCCGAGCGACTCGAGCGCGGCCAGCTCGTTGCGCACCGTGCTCGAGGAGACCGGTAGCCCGGAGCGCTCGACGAGCGTCTTCGAGCCGACCGGCTCGCCGGTGGCGACGTGCTCCTCCACCAGGCGCCGCAGGAGGTCTCGTTTCCGCTCGCTGATCTCTGCCATTTGCAGGGAAAGCCTAGCTTTCGACCAGCAGCTCGGCGGTGACGCCGCCGCCGAGGAAGCGGCCGCGGCGCGTGAGCTCCAGCGTGTCGCCGCCGGCTTCGATCAGGCCGTGCCGCTGCAGCCGGACGAGCGCGTCCCGATCGACGGCGGCGCCGAGCCCGTCCAGCGCCAGGGGCTCGTCGAGGCGGAGCCCGAGCATGACCCGCTCGCGGGCGGCCGTGCGCCGGCTCGAGCAGCTCGAGCTCGCGCTGCGGGCGCTCACCGCGGCCGAGCGAGCCGAGATAGCGCGGCAGACTCGGCGCGTTCCGCCAGCGCAGGCCGCCGACCGTCGAGACGGCGCCGACGCCGATCCCGAGGTAGTCGCGCCCGAGCCAGTAGCCGAGGTTGTGACGGGCGCGCAGGTCGCGGCCGTCGTCGGTGCGGCAGAAGTTCGCCGTCTCGTACCAGCGGTAGCCCGCCGCAGTGAGCAGCTCGACGACCCGCTCGAAGTAGTCCTCCATCGCGTCGCGCCTGCCGCTCGAGCTCCTCGCCGTGACTGTGCGTGAAGCGCGTCCCCGGCTTCGCCTCGAGCTCGTAGCAGGACAGGTGCTCGGGCCGGAGCTCGATCGCCTCGGCCAGATCGCGCTCGAGGTCGCCGATGCTCTGCCCCGGGATCCCGTAAATGAGGTCGAGCGAGACGTTGTCGAAGCCGGCCTCGCGCAGCGTTCGCACGGCGCCGCGGACGTCGTCGGGGCTCGCACGGCGCTCGAGCATCTCGAGCAGGTGGGGCTGGAAGCTCTGCGCTCCGAGCGAGACCCGGTCGACGCCGTTCTCGCGGAGCAGCGCCGCGAGCTCCGGCGTGACCGTCTCCGGGTTCGCCTCGACGGTCGTCTCGGCCGCGGGCGGGAGTCCGGCGAGGAGGCGCGCGAGCGCAGTCGGCTCGGTGAACGTCGGCGTGCCGCCGCCGAGAAAGACCGTCTCCACCCGGTCGGCGAGCAGGCCGCGCTCGAGCTCGAGCTCCGCCAGGAGTGCGTCGACGTAGCCGCCGTGCTCGCCGTCGTGGCCGGTGACGGTGACGAAGTCGCAGTAGCCGCAACGGTGCGCGCAGAAGGGCAGGTGGACGTAGAGGTGGCGCGCGCCCGGTCCAGGCCCCGGGATGGGGGCGCCGACGCCCCCTTCTGGAACGGTACGCGGCGCGTCGTCACGCATGGGTGACGAGAACGTGCCGGTTGTGTGCCGGTCGTCCACGCTCACTTGCTCCGCTCGTCCAGGTTGAGCACGGCCAGGAACGCCTCCTGCGGGACCTCGACCCCACCGACCTGCTTCATCCGCTTCTTGCCCTTCTTCTGCTTCTCGAGCAGCTTCCGCTTGCGGCTGATGTCGCCCCCGTAGCACTTCGCGAGCACGTCCTTGCGCCGCGCCTTGACGGTCTCGCGCGCGATGATCCGGGCGCCGATCGCCGCCTGGATCGCGACGTCGAACATCTGCCGCGGGATCTCCTTGCGCAGACGCTCGACCAGCAGCCGCCCGCGCTCGTAGGCGAAGTCGCGATGGACGATCAGCGAGAGCGCGTCCACCTGCTCGCCGCCCACCAGCACGTCGACGCGGACGACGTTGCCGGGCCGGAAGCCGGAGAGGTCGTAGTCGAAGCTGGCGTAACCGCGCGTCCGCGACTTGAGCTGGTCGTAGAAGTCGAGCACGATCTCGCCGAGCGGGAGCTCGTAGGTGAGGTGAACCCGCTCCTCGGAGAGGTACTCCATGTGGTCGAACTTGCCGCGGCGCTCGTTGTTCAGCTCCATCACGGCGCCGACGTACTCCTTCGGGACGATCACCGACGCCTTGATGTACGGCTCCTCGGCCGCCTCGATCTCGGCCGGCATGTCGGCCGGGTTGTGCACCTCCACCCAGGGTCCGTTCCGCTCCTGGACGCGGTAGGCGACGTTCGGCGCGGTCACGATCAGATCGAGGTCGAACTCGCGCTCGAGCCGCTCGCGGACGATCTCCATGTGCAGCAGGCCGAGGAAGCCACAGCGGAAGCCGAAGCCGAGCGCCTGCGAGGTCTCCGGCTCGTAGAAGAGCGCGGCGTCGTTCAGCTTCAGCCGCTCGAGCGCGTCGCGGAGCTCGGGGTACTCGTCCGAGTCGGTCGGGAAGAGGCCGGAGAAGACCATCGGCTTCACTTCCTTGTACCCGGGCAGCGGCTCGGCCGCGGGTCGCTTCTCGGCGGTGAGCGTGTCGCCGACGCGCAGCTTGGAGACGTCCTTGAGCCCCGTGATCACGTAGCCCACCTCCCCCGCGACGAGCGCCTTCACGGGGCGGCGCTCCGGCGAGAGGAAGCCGAGCTCCTCCGCCTCGAAGCGCGTGCCCTGCGCCATCGCACGGACGGCGTCCCGGGTCTCGAAGCGGCCGTCGACGACGCGCACGAAGGCGACGACGCCGCGGTACTGGTCGTACGACGAGTCGAAGATGAGCGCGCGGGCGGGCGCCTCCGGGTCGCCGTCCGGCGCGGGGATCCGCTCGACGATCGCGTCGAGCACCTCCTCGACGCCCTGCCCGGTCTTGGCGGAGATTCGGAGCACGTGCTCGGGGTCGTCGCCGATCAGGTCGGCGACCTCGACGGCGGCTCCGGCCGGATCGGCCTGCGGCAGGTCGATCTTGTTCACGACCGGGACGATCTCGAGGTTGTTCTCGATCGCCAGGTAGGCGTTCGCAAGCGTCTGCGCCTCGATCCCCTGCGCAGCGTCGACGACCAGGAGGGCGCCTTCACATGCCTGCAGGGAGCGCGAGACCTCGTAGGTGAAGTCGACGTGGCCCGGCGTGTCGATCAGGTTCAGCTGGTGGCCCTTCCAGAGCACCCGCACGGCCTGCGCCTTGATCGTGATCCCGCGCTCGCGCTCGAGCTCCATCGAGTCGAGCAGCTGCTCCTTCATGTCGCGGTCGGCGACCGTGTCGGTCGCCTGCAGGATCCGATCGGCCAGCGTCGACTTCCCATGGTCGATGTGGGCGATGATCGAGAAGTTGCGGATTTTGTCCTGGTCCATGCGCAATCAGCCTCGGCCGGAGCGGCCTCGCAAGGAGAGTAGCGTCGCCAGCTCGCGCACCCGAAGCAGCCGGCACGCGGCCAGATAGACGGCGCCGCCGACGACGAGCGCGAGCCCGAGCGAGAGAAGCTGTGCCAGGAACGAGCGGCCGAGCGCTTCGTCGAGCCCGCGCCAGACGGCGTAGCTCGTGAGTCCGAGCAGCGCCGAGGCGATCGTGACGAGGACGAACGACCGCACCGTCCCGGCCAGGTCGAGCCGGCCGATGCGGCGCCGCATGACGAAGAGCAGCATCCCGACGCCCGCGATGTTGGAGAGCGCGATCGCGAACGGGATCCCCCACGTCCCGACGCGGTAGAAGATCGCGAACAGCACGACGTTGAGCGCGAGGTTCGCGAACGCGACCACGGTCGGGACCCAGGGCAGCTGAAGGCTGAAGAAGCCGCGGTTCAGCATCAGCATCATCCCGTTGAACGTCAGGCCGACCGAGAACGCCGCGAGTGCGCCTGCCACGACTGTGGTCTGTCCGGGTCCGAACGCTCCACGCTGGTAGAGCAGCCGGATGATCGGCTCGGCCAGGACGATCGAGAAGGCCGCGGCCGGGAGTAGGAGGAAGTTGATCTGCCGCAGGCCCAGCGTGATCGTGTTGCGCACGCCGGCCAGGTCTCCCCGGGTCGCGAGCCGCGCGAGCGTCGGGAAGAGCACCGTCGCGACCGCGACCGAGAACATTCCCTGCGGGAGCATGTAGACCCGGAACGCCTTGTCGATCGCGTTCGGCGAGATGAACGGGTCGATCCACTTCGATGCGACGATCGTCCCGATCACGGCGTTCACGTTGATCAGCCCGAGACCGAGGGTGACGGGGATCATCAGCGTGAAGACCTGCTTCACGGCCGGGTCGCGGATGTCGATCGCCAGGCGAAGTCGTCCGTCGAGCCCGCGCAGCCACGGCAACGGGAGCAGCAGCTGGATCACGGTGCCGATCAGGATCGAGCCGGCGTAGACGTAGAGCTTGCCGGTCTCGGTGTCCGCCTGCGGCACGCCGAACACGAGCCCGGCGATGATCACGAGGTTCCACGCCACGGGCGTGAGCGCCGGGATCGAGAACTCGTCGTAGCTGTTCAGGATCCCGGTGACGATCCCGAACATCCCGAGCAGGACGACGATCGGGAAGAGGATCTGCGAGAGCGTCACCGTCAGGTCGTCGTACGCGCCCGTGAGCGCCGGCATGAGCAGCGGCGCCGCGAGGATGAAGAGCGCCGTGACACCGCTGCCGACGAGGAGGAAGAGCCAGAAGATCGTCGAGGCGACCCGCCACGCGCGTGCCTTCTCCCCCTTCTCGAGCAGTTCGCTGAAGACGGGCACGAAGGCGGACGAGAGCGCGGCGTCGGCGACGAGCGCACGGATCAGGTTCGGAATCTGAAACGCGACCGTGAAGGCGTTGATCGGGCCGCGGGCGCCGAAGTAGTTGGCGGCGAAGATCTCGCGCACGAGGCCGAGCACCCGCGAGAGCCCTGTCGCCGCGGAGAAAATCGCCGTCGACCACGCGAGCCTTCGTGCCTTGGCCCGCGTTTCCACGGCACCGAGTATAGGAACGAGGTCTGCTACCATCCTGCGCGCCCGCCGAGTGCGGGCCTTTCTTCGACATGGCGAACATCCAGCAGCAGAAGAAGCGCGTCCGGATCACCGAGCGCCAGCGGGAGGAGAACCTCCGCTACCGGTCGACCGTGAAGACGCTGACGAAGCGTCTCGAGGCCGCGGTGTCCGAGGGCGACGCCGACAAGGTCGCGACGGAGCACCTCGAGCTGACGCGGATGATCGACAAGGCCGCGTCGCACGGCGCGCTGCACAAGAACACCGCCGGCCGGAAGAAGTCGCGCGCGTCCCGGCTCGTCGCCGGCGACACCGCTGCCGCCTAGTTCTCGACGCTGAGGTCGACCAGAGCTCGCTGAAGCTCGAGGTCGGGTGCGAGCTTGCTGCCGCCCTTGAGTGCATGATCGAGCCCTGCAAGGCGAACGACGGCGGTGCGCAGCTCGTCCTCGGTGAAGTTCGCCGCCTGGCCGAACACCTTCTCGACGTAGAACGGGTGCCGCTTCAGAGTCGACGCCGCATCCCGCGGCCGGACTCCCTCGGCGGCCAGCCGCTGGCAGCGCCGCATGAAAGCGAGGTGGCCGCCGAGCGCACCCGCCAGCCGCGGCGCCGTGTCGCGGCGCGGACGGCCTTCCCGCTCGAAGATCGTCTCGCTGGCGTCCAGCGTGCGGCCGGGATCGCGCTGCGCCCAGGCATCCGTGAGCGCGAACGTCGGCGTCTCCGCCACGGCGGCGACGAGCAACTCGACCTCGCGTTCGCCGATCGGCTCGTCGCCGGCCCACAGCGCGAGCTTGTCGACCTCGTTCGCGAGCTGGTGGAAGTCCTCGCCGACCAGCAGGACGAGCGCGGCGACGGCGTCGGGCTCGGCGCGGACACCTGCCTGCTTGAAGCGCTCGGCGACCCAGGCATCGGCTTTCCGCTTCGCGACCTCGAACGCGAGCACGTCCCCCGCCTTGGCGCAGGCCTTCGTCAGAGGCGCGTCCTTCTTCAGCTCCTCGGCGACGAGGGCGAGCACCGTCGCCAGGCGCCGGGCGAGGCGAGGTACTCCTCGATCGCCTTCACGTCGGCAGCCTTCCAGCCGTTCGCGAGCCGGCCTTCGCTGTTGCGGCGGCCGTCGACGCCCTCGACGAGGACGAGCCGCGCATCGCCGAAGAGGCTGCCCGCGTTGCAGAGGGCGGCGGCCTCGGCGCCCGACCGCTCCTGGGCGTTGACGAGCTCGGTCGCCTCCGGCTCGAAGTGGCGACGAAGCCGCGCAAGCGCCGTCTCGATCTTCGGCCGGTCGCTGCCGGTGAGCAGATAGACCGGCTTGAGGGCGGACGTCTCGACCATCGCTCCACCCTACTCAACGGTCGGTCCTGACCGAGATCCGGCGGCCGTCGGTCTCGAGCACGATCCGGCCGCTCTGATCGGTGCGGTAAAGGCTCAGACCCGGGCTGTCGGTGAGGGCCGCGAGCGTGGACGGCGTCGGGTGGCCGTAGTCGTTGCCGCGCCCGCAGGAGATGACCGCAACGTCAGGCCGCAGCTCCTCCAGCTCGCCGACCAGGCCGGGATCGGCCGAGCCGTGGTGCGCGACCTTGAGGATCTCGATTCGCCGTGAGAGCAGCCGAGCCGTCACCTCGGTCTCCGCGTCGGCGGTCAGGAGCGCATCGACCTCGCCGTAGCTCGCGAGCAGGACGACCGGGAGCAGGTTCGGATCGTCTCCCGGGGTTCCGGGACGGTTCGGCCAGAGGACGCGCAACCGGAGCCGGCCGAGCCGGTAGCCCGCGCCCGCACGCACCTCGACGACCGGGACGCCGCGGTCCGCCGCTTCGGCGAGGGCGGCCCGCTCGAACGGCCCCGAGACCGCGAGCCGCGGATCGAGGACGCGGTCGACCGTGAGTCGCCGCAGGATCTCCTCGGCTCCGCCGATGTGGTCGCGCTGCGGATGCGTGAGCACGAGCGCGGAGAGCCGCCGAAGACCGAGGCGTCGCAGTTGCCCGGCCACGTCCGCCTCGGGTGGGCCCTGGTCGACGAGGACGGCTCCCTCCGGAACCTGGAGCAGGATCGCATCGCCCTGGCCGACGTCGAGGAAGGTGATCCGAAGCCCGGTCGGCGGCGGTAACCGCGGTTCCGGGAACAGCTGCCACGCCAGCAGCGCAGGAAGCGCGGCGGCGATCGCGAGGGCTGCGAACGGCCGTCGCCACCGCGGCAGGCGGTGGAGCGCAAGCAGGGCGACCGGTGTCCCCAGCAGCAGGCAGACCGCCACACCCGAGCCGACCTGCGCGAACGGCAACCCGCCGATCACGCGCGCGCAGGCGGCGATGTAGGCGGCCAGCCAGCCGTTCAGCCAGCCGAGCGCAAGCGCCGCGGACGGGAGCACCGGTTCGAGCAGCGAGCCGACGAGTGCGATCCCGAGCAGCGGGCCGATCGCGAGCGTCACGAGCGCGTTCGCCGGCAGCGAGTAGACGGGAACGCTGCCGAACTGCAGCCAGAGGATCGGCGCCGTGGCGGCGCCGCACGCCGTCGAGACCGCGAGCGCCTCCCTGAGCCAGCCGCTG
Source organism: uncultured Gaiellaceae bacterium (assembly GCA_963732995.1). GTDB lineage: Bacteria > Actinomycetota > Thermoleophilia > Gaiellales > Gaiellaceae > Gaiellasilicea. The sequence goes on from CAVTBS010000001.1 coordinate 106,419, forward strand.
AGCGGGTAGCCCTCGAGCGCCCGCGCGAGGCGGGGCACGAGCAGGAAGATCGAGCCGACGGCGGCGAACGAGAGCTGGAAGCCGGGCTCGAGCAGGGTCGCAGGCGTCCACGCGAGCAGAACTGCCGCTCCGAGGGCGAGGAAGTGCCAGCGATCACGCGGCCGCGAGAGCAGCCACGCGAGCGAGGCCAGGCCACCAGCGACACCGGCACGGACGACCGACGGCTGCCAGCCGACCGCGAGGACGTAGCCCACGATCGCGGCGATCGCCACCACCTCGGCCGCGAGGCGCGGAATCCCGAGCAGCCAGGCCAGACCGAGGACGCCCAGCGCCAGGAAGGTGATGTTCTGGCCGGACACCGCCAGCAGGTGGTAGAGCCCCGACGCCTTGAAGTCGTCTCGAAGCTCGTCGCTCAGCCCTTCGTCCTCGCCGAGGACGATCCCGGCCAGCACGGCGTGCCGCTCTCCCTCGAGCGCAGGGGCGATCGCGCGCGCGACATGCGCGCGGAGCCGGTCCGAGAGGCCGCCGATGCCGCCGCGGCGGCCGACGATCCGCCAGTCGCGCCCGTGCAGGACGACGTGGACGCCGCGACGCGCGAGCCAGCCGCGCTCGTCGAAGCCGTTCTCCGGGCCTCGCGGCGGCGACACGGTCGCTCTGAGCTCGAGGACGGCGCCCTGCGGCGGCGAGCGTCCGAGCGGTAGCTCGAGCAGCACCCGTTCCCGCAGCGAACGCTCGTCGAACCGCCTCACCTCGGCGGGGACGCGCAGTGCGAACATCGATCTGCGCACCGGCCCGGTCACGACCGCGACGACGGCACCCGAGCGCCCGATCTCGGGCACGAGCACGCTTCGATCGAGCGCGTCGAGCCGCACGCTCCCCCACCACCAGCCGGCGAGCACGAGCGCGAGCGCACACGCCGGCAGCCGCGCCCGAGGAACGCCGACCGCGACGATCGTCGACGCCGCGAGCGCCGATACGGCGGCCGTAGCAGGCGCCCGGATCGCGTTCGAGAGGCCGAGCCCCGACGCAGGCTCCCAGGACGAGGAACGTCGGCCAGGCGCGCGCGATCAGGGCGAGACCACGTCCCGAAGCTGTTCGATGCGGGCGGGGCCGATACCCGGAATCGCATCGAGATCGTCGACCGACCGGAAGCCGCCGTGCTCGGCGCGGTAGTCGAGGATCTTCTGGGCCGTCACCGGGCCGATCCCCGGCAGCTCGTCCAGCTCGGCCGCCGTCGCCGAGCTGAGGCTGACGCGGGCACCGACCGCCTTCCCGCCCGAACCCGGCACTCGCCGCGGCACGATCACCTGGATCCCGTCGGCGAGCGGCGCGGCGAGGTTGATCGCGGCGGTGTCGGCCGGCGCGGTCGCTCCGCCCGCACGGGCGACCGCGTCGGCGACGCGTTTGCCCTCGGCCAGCCGGTACAGGCCGGGCCGCCGGACGGCACCCGCGACGTGGACGGTCAGCCGCGGCGCCGCGGCCGCCGGCTCGGCGACGAGCGCCTGCGCGGGCTGCTCGGCGGCGGCGCCCGCGCCGCCCAGCGTGCGCCCGGCCACGGCGAGCAGCGTGAGCGCGGCTGCCGCGAGGACGAGCGCCCGCCGGCGCGACACGGGGAGGGAGGGCATGTCCCGAGCGTGCCGGTGCAGCCGTCACGGAGGGTGAACGCCTCCGCAACGATTGTGTGTCAGTTGGAGGCGCCGCCGCCCAGGGGCGTCAGACGACGAAGTTGACGAGCTTGCCGGGGACGACGATCGTCTTCCTGGGCTCGCCGCCGTTCAGGTGCGCGCGCACTCGCTCCGACGCGCGCGCGAGCGCGACGAGCTCCTCCTCGGAGATCGATGCCGGCACCTGCAGCCGGTCGCGCAGCTTCCCGTTCACCTGCAGGACGACCTCGACCGTCTCGCGCTCGAGCAGCGCCGGATCGGCGACGGGCCACGGCTGCTCCCAGAGCCGCTCGCGCCCGAGCCGCTCCCACAGCTCCTCGGCGACGTGCGGCGCGTACGGCTGGATCAGCGAAACCGCGGTCTCGGCGGCGAAACGCGCGTCGCGGCCGCCCGTGTCCGGGGAGAGCTCGTTGACGAGCTCCATCACGGCCGAGATCCCCGTGTTGAAAGCGAAGCGGCGGCCGACGTCGTCGGTCACCTTGGCGATCGTCGCGTGGGTCTTGCGTGCGAGCGGCCCACCCTCCGGCTCGCCGACAGGCGCGTTCTCGACGACCTCGTTGACGACCCGCCACAGCCGACGGACGAAGCGCGACATGCCCTCCGCCGCCTCCTCGGTCCACTCCATGTCCTGGTCGGCCGGCCCGAGGAAGAGGATGCAGAGCCGACCGGCGTCCGCGCCGTAGCGTTCGATCACCGCGTCCGGCCCCGTGGCGGCACCCGAGCGCTTCGAGATCTTCTTGCCGCCGGTCGTCACCCAGCCGTTGGAGAAGAAGCTCGCGAACGGCTCCCGGAAGCCGATGTAGCCGAGGTCGTTCAGGACCTTCATCCAGAAGCGCGCGTAGATCATGTGCATCGTCGCGTGGTCGACGCCGCCGATGTAGAGATCGACCGGGTTCCAGTAGTCGACGGGCGCCCTGTCGAACGGCGCCGTGTCGTTGTCCGGGTCGCAGTAGCGGAGGAAGTACCAGGAGGAGTCGACGAACGTGTCCATCGTCTCGGTCTCGCGCCGCCCCTCGCCGCCGCACTTCGGGCACGCGGTCCGCACCCAGTCCTCGGCCTGCGCGAGCGGCGGCTTGCCCTTCGGCTTGTAGTCCTCGATGTCGGGGAGCACGACGGGGAGCTCGTCGTCCGGGACGGGCACGATCCCGCAGGCGTCGCAGTAGACGATCGGGATCGGGCAGCCCCAGTAGCGCTGGCGCGAGAAGCCCCAGTCGCGGAGCCGGAAGTTGATCGCGAGCCGGCCGCGTCCCTCCCGCTCGAGCAGCTCGACGATCCGCCTGCCGCCCTCCGGCGCGGGAAGCCCGTCGGCCTCGCCGGAGTCGACGAGCACGTCGGTCGCCGCGTGGGAGACGTACGGCAGCTCGGCCTCCCCCTCCGCCGGCCGGATCACCTGGCGCACGGGCAGGCCGTACGCCTGGGCGAAGTCGAAGTCGCGCTGGTCGTGCGCCGGCACGGCCATGATCGCGCCGGTGCCGTAGTCGGTGAGGACGTAGTCCGCGACGTAGACCGGGATCCGCTCGCCGTTGACCGGGTTGACCGCGTGCAGGCCCGTGAAGACGCCCGTCTTCTCGACGGCAGCCGCGCGCTCCTCGGTCTTCTTCGCCGAGGCATGGCGCACGTACGCCTGCACCTCCTCCGACTCGATCCGCGCCACGAGCTCGTGCTCGGGCGCGAGCACGAAGAAGGTGGCGCCGAAGAGCGTGTCCGGGCGGGTCGTGAAGACGGTCACGTCCTCGTCCCACTCCTCGATCCGGAAGTCGAGCTCGGCGCCCTCGGAGCGTCCGATCCAGTTCCGCTGGCGCGCCTTGATCGAGTCGGGCCAGTCGACCGTGTCCAGGTCGTCGAGCAGCGCGTCGGCGTAGTCGGTGATCCGGAAGAACCATTGCTCCATCAGGCGGGACTCGACGAGCGCGCCGCAGCGCTCGCACGTGCCGTCGGGGAGCACCTGCTCGTTCGCGATCACGGTCTGGTCGTTCGGGCACCACTTCACCGGCGCGCCCTTGCGGTAGGCCAGCCCCTGCTCGAGGAAGCGGAGGAACTGCCACTGCTGCCAGCGGTAGTAGCGCGGATCGTGGGTCGAGATCTCCCGGTCCCAGTCGAGCCACCACCCCATCCGGCGCATCGTCCGGCGGATGCTGACGATGTTGCGCTCGGTGGTCTCGCGCGGGTGCCCGCCCTCCTTGATCGCGTTGTTCTCGGCCGGCAGGCCGAAGGCGTCCCAGCCCATCGGATGGAGGACGTTCAGGCCGTTGCGGCGCCGGAAGCGCATGACGACGTCGCCGATCGTGTAGACGAGCAGGTGCCCGAGGTGCAGCGAGCCGGACGGGTACGGGAGCATCTCGAGCACGTAGCTCTTGGCGCGGTCGGCCGCGGCCGGGTCGGCCGGGTTGTCGACGTGCCAGGCGCGTGCGTCGTCCCAGACGCGCTGCCACTTCTCCTCGATCGTCTTCGGGTCGTACGTCTCGCTCATCGCCGTCTCCGGGTACAAAAAAGCCTCTCGCAGGAGAGGCCCGGGGGAAGCTCTCGCGGCTCCTCGCCACGCTGGCTCCCTGCGCTAGGAAAGAAGCTGCTTCACTTGCGCGCATGCTAGCACTGTTCCCCGGCGGAACCAGGGTCGCGGCCGGCGTGCTGGAGCTCGACGGAATCCCCGCAACCGACCTGGCGGAGCGCTTCGGTACGCCGCTCGTCGTCTACTCCGAGGAGGCGTTGCGGGAGCGCGCGCGGACGTTCCAGCGCGCCGTCCCGGAAGCGCTCGTCGTCTACGGGACGAAGGCGTTCCCGAACGTCGCGCTGATGCGGGTGCTCGCCGAGGAAGGGCTGGGCGCAGACGTCTCGACGCTGGGCGAGCTCGCCTTCGCGCGACGCGCCGGGATCGAGGGCGAGCGCCTGCTCGTGCACGGCAACAACAAGTCGGACGAGGAACTGCGGGCCGCCGCCGACGCCGGAGCGCTGGTCGTCCTCGACGCTCCCGACGAGCCTGGGCGCGCCGCCGCAGCCGGTGTGAGGCGCGTCCTCGTCCGGGTCACCCCCGGTGTCGAGGCGGAGACGCACGAGGCGATCCGGACCGGCCACCGCGGCTCCAAGTTCGGGCTCGACGAAGACGACGCCGTCGCGGCGGTCCGCGACGCGAGGGACGCCGGGCTCGACGTCGAGGGGCTGCACGTGCACGTCGGCTCCCAGCTCGCCGACGTGCGCTCGCACCTGCTCGCCGTCGCGCTGCTCGCCGGGTTCGCCGACCGCTGCCGCGAGGAGCTCGACTGGCTGCCGCGGACGATCGACATCGGCGGCGGCTTCGGGATCCGCCACGTCCAGGCCGAGCTGGAGCCGCCCGTGGAGGAGCTCGTCCGGACCGTCGCGGCGGCCGTCGCCCGCGACTGGACGATGCGCGGGCTCGAGGCTCCGCAGCTGATCGTCGAGCCAGGGCGCGCCCTCGTCGGGCCGACCGCGTTCACGCTCTACCGCGTCGGCGCCGTCAAGCGCGCCGGCGACCGCCGCTACGTCGCGATCGACGGGGGCATGTCGGACAACCCGCGGCCGCAGCTGTATGGGGCGCGCTACACGGCACTGCTCGCGAACCGCGCCGACGACGAGCCGGACGACGTCTTCGCGATCGCGGGCAAGCACTGCGAGTCGGGCGACGTCCTGATCGAGCACGCGGAGCTTCCGGAGCCGAGGCGGGGCGACCTGATCGCCGTCCCGGCGACCGGCGCGTACACGCTCGGGATGGCGTCCAACTACAACGGCGTCCCGCGGCCGGCCGCCGTGCTCGTCGGCGGGGGCGACGCTCGTCTGATCCGCCGGCGGGAGACCGTGGACGACCTGCTCCAGCTGGAGATTTAGCGGGCGACCTGTGCCGCCGCCTCGAGGGGTGACCCTTCGAGCAGACGCGCCCCGTCGAGCTTCTCGGCCCCGGCCCCACCGACCCACACCGCGGTCGCGGCGCCGTCGAGGGCGGCAATCGTCTCGGCAACTCCTTCAAGTCGCGCCGGATCGACGACAGCAAACACGAGCGCATCAGGCGCGAGCCGGCCGACTGTCTCGACGAGGGTGTCAGGCGGCGTATCGGCTCCGAGGAACGTGATCCGCCAGCCGTGCTCGCGCAAGGCGAGGCCGAAGATGACGAGGCCGAGGTCGTGGCGCTCGCGGGGCGGACACGCCAGCACGGCGCGCGGGCCGACGCCGCGATCCCAACCGCGAGCGAGGCCGAGCAGCCGTCCGCGCAGCAGGTTCGACGCGAAGTGCTCCTGCGCGACGGAGATCGTGCCACGCTCCCAGCCGGCCCCGAGTTCATGCAGCAGAGGTAGTACAACGGCGGCCAGCACGGTCTGCTCCGAGTAGTCGGCGAGCAGCCGGTCGAACGCGGCGTGCGCACCGGCGTCGTCAAGCTGCTCCAGCGCGCGGCGCAGCTCGACCGCGGCGGCCGCCGGGACGGGCTCGTCCCGCACCCCCTCCGGTGGTTCGGCCAGCGCCTGCCGGGCTGCTTCGGCCGCTGCGAGCCCCGCTTGCAGGTGCTGCCGCATCCGGCCCACGCGGACGACGTCCGTGGCGGAGTAGAGGCGATAGCCGGACTGAGTGCGAACGGGAGTGAGCAGGCCATACCGGCGCTCCCAGGCACGTAGCAGTTCGGGCGCGACACCGGTTCGGCGGGCGAGCTCGCCGATCCGCAGGTGTGCGAGCTCGCTCATGTCGACATCGTACAGACTTTGGACAGATGTTTGACAAGCCGGGTTTCATGCGCTACTTTCCTTGGACAAACATTGCACAATTATTGGACAAGGAGGTATCACACATGAAGAAGCTCGACATCCTCGCCGCCGCGCTCGTCATCGTCGGCGGTCTCAACTGGGGTCTCGTCGCACTCGCAGAGTTCGACCTCGTCGCCGCCATCGTGGGCCTCGAGTTCGGCGAGACGAACGCCCTCAGCCGGACCGTCTACGGCCTCGTCGGTCTGTCGGCCGCCTACCAAATCGCACAGCAGGCCGCGATCCGCCGCCGCTGGTCTTCCGCCGTCACGGCGTAGCACCCAACCCAAAGGAGCACATCCAGATGACACGCATCCTGATCACAGCCGCCGCGGTGCTCGCACTCGCCGTCCCGGCCGCCACCGCAGCACCGGCCCGCGAGGCGGCGAACCCGTCGATCGCGACCGTCGCGACGAAGACGCCGCAGCTCTCGACGCTGCTCTCGCTCGTGAAGAAAGCCGGGCTCGCCGGCACGCTCTCCAAGCCCGGCGCGTACACCGTCTTCGCGCCGACGAACGCCGCGTTCGCGAAGGTGCCGAAGGCGACGCTCAACTCGTTGGCGAAGAACCCGGCCGCGCTGAAGCGGGTGCTCCTCTATCACGTGGTTGCGGGCAAGGTGCCGGCCGCGAAGGTCGTGACCCTGCGTTCGGCCAAAACGCTGGCGGGGCCGACGGTCCGCATCCGCGTTAGCGGCAAGACCGTCCGAATCAACTCGGCACGGGTGGCAACGGCGGACGTGATGGCGTCGAACGGGATCGTGCATGTGATCGACCGAGTGCTGATCCCGCCGGCTGCCTAGTCGGCTGCGCGGCGCGCGAGCTCGGCCTCGACCAGCTCAGGGCCGAGCCCGCGCGCCGCGAGCAGCGCGTAGCTGTGGAACCAGACGTCGGCGAGCTCCTCCACGAGCCGCTCGTCCGACTCGCCGGCGCCGGCGAGCGCGGCCTCCAGCCCTTCCTCGCCCACCTTGCGTGCCGCGAGCGCCGGGTTGTCCAGGAGCGAGACGACGTACGACCCCTCCGGCCGCTCCCGTTCACGCTCCTTGATCCGCCGCCAGAGCCAGGGCGCGAAGCACGACTCGGCGCCGGTGTGGCAGGCGGGACCGGCCGGACGGACGCGCAGGAGGATCGCGTCGCCGTCGCAGTCGTCGCGCAGCTCCTCGACGGCGAGGGTGCTCCCGGACGTGGCGCCCTTGTGCCAGAGCTCCTGGCGCGACCGGCTCCAGAACCACGCCTCGCCGGTCTCTCGCGTGCGCCGCAGCGCCTCCGCGTTCATCCACGCGAGCATGAGCACGCGGCCGGTGCCGGCGTCCTGCACGATCGCCGCGGTCAGCTGCGGAGGTTCCATCCCGCCTCCCTCAGCTCGGCCTTCAGCTCGGGGACACGCTCCGGCCGCTCGTGGACGATCGAGGCGACGAGCGCAGCCTCGGCGCCCACGGCGAACGCGTCGGCGAGATGCCGCGACTCCCCCGCCCCGCCCGAGGCGATCACCGGCACCTCGACCGACGTCGCGATCGCGCCGGTGAGCTCGAGGTCGTACCCCTCTCTCGTCCCGTCGGCGTCGATCGAGGTGACGAGCAGCTCGCCGGCGCCGCGCTCGACGGCGGCGGCGGCCCAGTCGACGGCAGCGGCGTCGCGGGGGACGCGTCCGCCGTGCGTGACGACGCGGCCGGCGCGAGAGTCGATCGCGCAGACGACGGCCTGCGAGCCGAACTCGTCCGCGAGGGTCGTCAGCAGGCCGGGGTCGTCGAAGGCGGCGCGGTTGACCGCAACCTTGTCCGCCCCGGCGTGCAGCAGCGCGCGCGCGTCGTCGAGCCCGGAGATGCCACCGCCGACCGTGAACGGGATCGTCAGGCTCTCGGCGGCGCGCTCGACGAGCTCGAGCAGCGGCTTCCGCCCCTCCACGCTCGCCGTGATGTCGAGGAAGACGAGCTCGTCGACGCCGACGTCCGAGTAGCGCTCGGCGAGCTCGACCGGGTCGCCGACGTCGCGCAGCCGTTCGAAGCGGACGCCTTTCACGACGCGGCCGCCGGCCACGTCGAGGCACGCGATCAGGCGCTTCTTGACCATCGCAGCGCGTTCTCGAGCACACGGGCGCCGGCGGCGCCGCTCCGCTCGGGGTGGAACTGAACGCCGGCGAGCGGCCCCGACTCGACCGCAGCGACGATCGAGCCGCCGTGATCGACGACCGCCGTCGTGACGTCGTCCTCGGGTTCGGCGGCGTAGCTGTGGGCGAAATAGACGTCGGCGCCGTCGACCCCCGCCAGCAGCGCGGAGGGCTGCCGCGCGTCCAGCGTGTTCCAGCCCATGTGCGGCACCGTTCGCGCCCGCAGCCGCCGCACCGGGCCGCGGAGGAGCCCGAGGCCGGCACCGCCCTCCTCGCTCCGCTCGAAGAACAGCTGCATGCCGACGCAGATCCCGAGCACCGGCCGGCCCGCCTCGGTGCGGTCGCGCAGCGCCTCGGCGAGCGGCCCCAGGCCGATCGCAGCGGCGCCTGCGTGCCCGACGCCCGCGACCACCGCGAGCGGGGCGGCGAGCACTTCCTCCGGATCCACCGCGATCACGGGCTCGGCGCCGGCCCGCGCGAGCGCCGAGCAGACGCTGCGCAGGTTCCCCGCCCCGTAGTCGGCCAGCACGACCCTCACGCGAGCCCCTTCGTCGAGCGGACGCCGCCGCCGGCTCGCGCGCACGCCTCTCCGAGCGCGCGGCCGAGCGCCTTGAAGGCGGCTTCGGCGACGTGATGGTCGTCGCTGCCCGAGGCCGAGACGTGGACGGTGATCCCGGCCTGCATGCCGAAGCGCTCGAGCGCGTGCGGCAGGAGCGTCGGAGCGAGCCCGCCGATCCGGTCGCCGGCGAAGATCAGGTCGATCTCGGCGTGCGGGCGCCGGACGAGGTCGACCGCGGCGTTGGCGATCGCCTCGTCCATCGGGACGGATCGCCGCCCCGTAGCGGGCGACGCCGTCGCGGGTGCCGAGAGCCTGCGCCAGCGCATCCCCGAGCGCCGCCAGCACGTCCTCGACCGTGTGATGCTCGTCGACGTCGAGATCGCCGGACGCGAGCAGCTCGAGGTCGAAGCCGGCGTGGAAGGCCAGCAGCGTCAGCAGGTGGTCGACGAAGCCGATCCCGGTCTCGATCCGGGCGCGGCCGCGTCCGTCGAGGTCGAGCGAGAGCCGCAGCGCCGTCTCCGTGCTGGTGCGGACGACGAGAGCGTCGCGTGCCTCGGAGGGGAACGTGGCGGCACCGAGCGCGTCGAGCAGGACATCGTTCTCGCGTGGGCGCCGCAGGGTGATGCGGATCCCCTCGGCGAACCCGCGGACGACGAGCCCGCGCTCCTCGAGGCGGGCGGCGAGCTGGTCGTCGTCCCGCACGAAGACGAAGTTGCCGTGGCCCGGCCGGCAGTCGTGGCCCGCGGCGGCGAGCGCCTGCTGCACCCGCTCCCGCTCCACGAGCGTCTCCTCGACGTCGAGCCGCGGCTCGCGCAGGGCGGCCGCGGCGATGCGGGCCGCGGGAGCGCTGATGCTGGCGGGGGGCCGCCGGGACTCGAGCTCGGCGGCGACCTCGGAGCTCGCGACCGCCCAGCCGACGCGGAGCGCCGCAAGGCCGAACGCCTTCGACAGCGTTCGCAGCACGATCAGATTCGGGTGCTCGGCGATCAGCGGCACGCAGGTCGCCCCGGCGTACTCGAAGTAGGCCTCGTCGACGACGACCGCCGCGTCGGGATGCGCCAGCGCAATCGCGGCGATCTCGGCCGGGTCGCGAAGGTCGCCCGTCGGGTTGTTCGGATTGCAGACCCAGATCACGGACGCGCCCTCGCGCTCGGACTGAACCTCGGCGCGTTCGAGCTCGGTGGCGATCCGGTACAGCCCGTAGGTCGGCGTCTCGATCGCGCTCGACCTGCCCGGGGCGAGGAACGTTCGCGCGCAGACCGCGATCAGCTCGTCCGCCCCGGCGCCGACGACGATCTGGTCGGGATCGACGCCGCAGTAGGCGGCCGCCGCCTCCTTCAGCGCCGCGTAGGTGCCGTCCGGGTAGTCGTTCAGCCGCGCGAAGCTCTCGGCCAACGGCACCTGCGGCACGCCGGGAACGGGCGGTGTGTTCTGGTCGAAGCGGAGGATCTGCTCGAGGCGGAGTCCGTGGCGGGCGGCAATCGCCGCCGACGCCGGAGCCCACGCGTACGGCCGAAAGCCCGGCGGCAGCGCGACGGCGCTCACGCCAGCTCCAGGGCCGCCGCATGCCGCTCGAGCCCTTCGAGACGAGCCAGCGGCAGGCCGATCTCACGGGCGCGGTCGAGCCCCGCGGAGTCGGCGGTGACGACCTGCACCGGCTTGAGGAACGTCTCCAGCCCGAGCCCGCCGGTGCCGCGGGCGAGGCCGCCGGTCGGGAGGATGTGCGTGGCGCCGGCCGCGTAGTCGCCGACGACCGCAGAGGCGCGCACGAAGACGGTGCCGGCGTTGCGGATCCGGCGAGCGACCTGCGCGGCGTCGTCGATCCAGAGCTCGAGATGCTCGGGCGCGTACGCCTCGGACAGCTCCAGCGCCTCGGCCAGCGAGTCGACGTCGCGGACCGAGACGTTCTCGTGCCCGGCGACGAGAGCGCCGACGGCCGCGCTCAGCTCGCGGTCGAGGCTGAGCAGGATCGCCTCGCTGTCGGCACCGTGCTCCGCCTGGGCGAGCAGGTCGGCGGCGCACCGCGCCGCGCTTGCGGTGCGGTCGGCGATCAGGACGACCTCGCTCGGCCCGGCAGGCAGGTCGATCCCGACCCGGCTCGACACGAGCAGCTTCGCGGCCGTGACCCAGCTGTTGCCGGGCCCGACGATCTTGTCGACCGGCGCGATCGTCTCGGTCCCGTACGCCAGCGCCGCGACGGCCTGGGCGCCGCCGACGGCGTAGACCTCGTCGATCCCGAGGGCGTGCGCGGTCGCGAGCGTCGCTTCGGCCGGCCGTGGCGTGACGACGGCGATCCGCTCGACGCCGGCGACCTGCGCAGGGACGGCGGCCATCACGAGCGAGGACGGATAGGACGCGCGGCCGCCCGGCACGTAGACGCCGACGGACGAGAGCGGGAGCCAGCGGCGCTCGGCGAGCACCCCTTCGACCGCCTCGATCGCGACGTCGGGCGGGCGCTGCGGCGCCGAGAACGCCGCAACGGCGTCGGCGAGAGCTCGAACCGCGCCGAGTGCATCCGGCGCCAGGCGTGCTCCGCGAAGCCGCTCCTGCGGGACCCGCAGCGGCTGCGGCTCACCGTCGAACCGCGCCGTCCAGGCGAGCACGGCTGCGTCCCCGCGCTCGCGCACGTCGGTCACGATCTCGACGACGCGCGGGAGCACCTCCTCGAGCGCCGTTCCCCTCATGCGACCATTCGCTCGACCGGCAGCACCAGGATCGACGACGCGCCGGCGGCCTTGAGCGGCGCCAGCAGGTCCCAGATCTCGTCCGCGTGGACGGCTGCGTGCACGGCGATCTGCCCCGGCTCCGCCAGGTCGATCACCGATGGGGCGCCCATCCCCGGCAGCAGCTCCCCGATTCGCTCGAGGGCGCTCCGCGGCGCGTTCAGCATCAGGTAGCGCCGCTTTCGGGCCTCGACGACGCCGGTGACCATCAGCTCGATCCGCTCGACCAGCTCGCGGCGGCTCTCGAGTGCCGCAGCGCCCGCGATCAGCACGGCCTGGGAGTCGAGCAGCGCGCCGACGAGACGAAGACCGTTCGCACTCGCGGTCGAGCCCGTGGAGACGAGGTCGACGATCGCGTCGGCGAGCCCGAGTCTCGGCGCCGCCTCGACCGAGCCCGAGACCGAGATCAGCTCGGCCTCGACGCCGTGCGCCGCGAGGCATGACCTGGTCGAGACCGGGTACGCGGTCGCGATCCGCAGGCCGTCGAGCTCGCCTAGCGTCAATTGTGGCGCGTCTTCGGGGACGGCGGCCTGGAGCGTGCAGTGGGCAAAGCCGAGCTCGGCGACGGTGATGACGTCGGCCTGCGTCTCGGCGACGAGGTTCGCACCGGTGATCCCGAGATCGACGACACCGTCCTGGACGTACTCGGGCACGTCGTGCGCACGCACGAGCAGGAGATCGACGGGCGCGTTGGCGCAGGGAACGAGCAGCGCGCGCTCCGTCGTCTCGAAGCTGAGCCCGGCGTCCGCACAGAGCCGCAACGCCGGCTCGGCGAGCCGACCCTTGGAGGGGCAGGCGATGGTCAGCCGGCCGTTCGAGCCGGCGCGCGTGAAGGTGCTCTGCGCCAACTAGCGCCGCCTTCGCTTCAGCCGGTCGAGCGCGATCCGGTAGCCGCCCGTACCGTGGCGAAGCCACTGTGCGACCCGGGTGACGGTCGCGGTGCTCGTCGGCACGCGGCCGGCGATCTCGAGGTACGGCACGCCCTCCTCGAGCAGCTTGACCGTTTGCCAGCGGTGCGCGAGCGCCTCGAGCTCCGGAAACGTGCAGAGGTCGCGCAGGAAGCGCTGGACGTCGTCGCGGCTGCGGAGGACGAGGAAGGCGTCGGCGAGGTCGTCCAGGCCGGCGACCGGCTCGACCTCACGCGTCGTGTCGGTGGTGCTCATGGCTCAACATGTTAGCATGCTAGCGTGTTAGCACAACCGTTCACGATCTATCCGGCGATCGACGTCCTCGAAGGGCGCGTCGTCCGCCTCGAGCAGGGCCGCCGGGAGAACGTGACCGTGGAGGGCGGCGATCCCGTTGCCGCTGCGACCGAGTTCGCGGCAGCAGGCGCATCGTGGCTCCATCTCGTCGATCTCGACGGCGCGTTCTCGGGAACACCGGAGCTCGAGCTCGTCCGGCGCGTCGCGGCCGTGGGGCCGCCGGTGCAGGTCGGCGGGGGCTACCGCAGCATCGAGCTGGTCTCCGCGGCACTGGATGCCGGCGCCGCTCGTGTCCTCGTGGGCACGGCCGCACTGGACGAGACCTTCCTGCACGCGGCGGTCGAGCGGTACGGCTCCCGACTCGCGGTCGCCGTGGACGCCCGCGACGGCGAGGTCGCGGTCGGCGGCTGGACCGAGTCCGCCGCGACGACGCCGCGTGGCCTGGCCGAGCGATGCGCCGCCGCGGGCGTGGCGCGGCTGGTGGTCACGGCGACGCGTCGGGACGGGACGCTGGCCGGCCCGGACCTCACCCTCCTCGAGGACGTGCTGGAAGCCGGTCTGCCGGTGATCGCCGCCGGCGGGATCTCGTCGCTCGACGACCTGCACGCGCTCCGCGACCTCGGCTGCGAGGGCGCGGTCGTGGGCAGCGCGATCTGGCGCGGGCGGTTCGGCCTCGCGGACGCGGTTAGCCTGGAAGCGTGAGCGTCCGGGCCGTCGACGAGAGCGAGTTCGGCTTCGGCTGGATCGAGAGCGCGCGGATGCAGCGAGCCTCGCACGCGCTCGTCGTCGACGGCCGCGCCTGGGTGATCGATCCGATCGAGGCCGAAGGGATCGAGGAGCGGATCCACGCGCTCGGCGCGCCGGCCGGGCGTGATTCAGCTGCTCGACCGCCACGACCGCGACTCCGCTGCGTTTGCGGCCCGGCTCGGCGTGCCGCTGCACGTCGTTCCCGTCGACATCAAGGGGACGCCGTTCGAGTTCCGCCCCGTCCTCCGCAACCGGTGGTGGAAGGAGGTCGCGCTCTGGTGGCCGGAGCCGCGGGTGCTCGTGTGCGCCGACGCCCTCGGCACGATCTCGTTCTTCCGCGCCGGCGGTGAGCGGGTCGGCGTGCACCCGTTCCTCCGGCCGCGGCCGCCCCGGTCGCTTCGCGGCCTCGGGGTCGAGCACCTGCTGGTCGGCCACGGCGAGGGACTGCAGGGCGACGGCACCGCGGCAGAAGTCGAGGAGACGCTGAGGTGCGCACGGCGGCGGATCCCGCGCTGGCTCGCCGGGGTGCCGCGGATCATTCGCGCCGGCTAGGCGGGCGCTGCGGCTCGCTGTTCTCTCTCCGCGCGCGCGTGCGCGCGACGCCCACCACCCGCCCCCCACCCTGTACTGGGTGGGGGGACGATCGCAGGCAAGGCCACACGCAACGCGCACGAACTCGCAAATCCTTCGTGCCGATCGTTCCCCAGGTCAGCGGGCGCGGGCGAGCAGGCCCGGGCGGACAAGACGCGGCGGAGCCTTCAGGCCGGCGTCGCGCACAGGCGGGTTCGACGGCTCCGCGAGCGGCGGCGCGGCGAACGAGGCGACGCGCCGTTCCGCGGGTGCGTCGTCGTAGAGGGTCGTCCGCTGCCGCGGCCGGCGGCCGTTCGAGCGGATGAGCTCCTCCATCGCCTCCGGCGGCATCTCCTGACCGTGCTCCGAGCCCGCCGAACGGGAGATCGACTCGTTCATCAGCGTCCCGCCGAGGTCGTTGACGCCCGCCTGGAGCGCTGCCGCGACGCCCTGCGGCCCGAGCTTGACCCACGACGCCTGGATGTTCGTGATCACGGGGTGCAGCGCCAGCCGGGCGACCGCGTGCAGAAGGAGCGACTCGCCGAAGGTCGGCCCCGACCGGGCCTTGCCCTGCAGCCACATCGGCGCCTCCATGTGCACGAACGGCAGCGGCACGAACTCGGTGAAGCCGCCCGATCGCTGCTGCTGCTCTCGCGCCCGCAGAAGGTGCCGGGCCCAGTGCTCCGGCCGCTCGACGTGGCCGAACATGATCGTCACGTTCGAGCGGAGCCCCACACGGTGCGCGGCCTCGTGCACCGCCAGCCACTGCGCCGTCGAGACCTTGTCCGGGCAGATCACGGCTCGCACCTCGTCGTCGAGGATCTCCGCCGCCGTTCCCGGCAGCGAGCCGAGGCCGAGCGACCGAAGCAGGTCCAGGTACTGCTCGAGCGGGAGGCCGAGCGTCTCCGCGCCCTGCCAGACCTCGAGCGCCGAGAACGCGTGGATGTGCAGTCCCGGGAGCTCGGTGCGGATCGCGTCCACGACCGAGGCGTAGTAGTCACCCGTGAACGCGGGATGGATCCCGCCCTGGAGGCAGACCTCGGTGGCGCCGCGGTCCCAGGCCTCGCGGGCGCGACGGACGATCTCCTCGTGCGGGACGAGGTACGGAGCGCCGCGCAGGTTGGCGGCCAGCTTCCCCTTCGAGAAAGCGCAGAAGCCGCAACGGAAGTAGCAGACGTTCGTGTACTGGATGTTCCGGGTGACGACGTAGCTGACGGAGTCGCCGCACACCTCGCGGCGCAGCCGGTCGGCGGCCGCGAAGACTCGTTGTCGCTCGTCGCCGCGGGCACGGAAGAGTCTGACGAGCTCGTCCTCCCCCAGCTCGGCTTCCGTGTCGAGCGGCAGGGCGTCGCGTGCGACCACGAACGGGACGGCGCCGGCCTCGCCCGGGTGCCAGGCGCCCTCGCGGGCGAGCCCGAGCGCATCTGACACCCTCAGCGCATGCGGCAGAACCTGTTGGTCGAGCCACTCCGGACCAACTCGACCAGGGTAGACCGGCAATCGTGCAGCGATGTTGAGCAACCTCGACCTGGTCGCCTGACCAAGTCTGACCAGGTCGGGCCACGGCGCCTCCGGGTTGACGTGGTCGATCGTGACCGGTGAGACGCCGCCCCAGTCGTCGATGCCCGCGTCGAGCAGGCGTGGGAAGTCGTCGTAGGCCAGATTCGGCGGCGCCTGCACGGCGACGTCGTCCGGCAGCAGCAGACGGGCCGCCGCGATCGTCCAGAGATGCTCGTCGAGGCTCGGCTCCGGGTGCGCCGCCATCCTCGTCCCCGGCTTTGCGCGGAAGTTCTGGACGATCACCTCCTGCAGATGCCCGTGCCGTTCGTGTAGCTGCCGCAGCGCCACGAGCGCCTCGAGCCGCTCGCTTCGGGTCTCGCCGATCCCGATCAGGATCCCGCTCGTGAACGGGATCCGCAGCTCGCCGGCGAGCTCGATCGTCTCGAGCCGGCGCTCCGGCAGCTTGTCCGGCGAGGCCCAGTGCGGGCCGCCCTTCGCCGAGAGCCGCTCCGACACCGTCTCGAGCATGATCCCCATCGAGGCCGAGACCGGCCGCAGCGCCTCGAGCTCGTCCCGGCTCATCACACCGGGGTTCAAATGCGGCAGCAGTCCCGTCTCGTCCAGCACGAGCTTCGCGACCTTCCCGAGATACTCGAGCGTCGTCTCGCAGCCGAGTGCGGCCAGCTCCGCCCGCGCGACCTGGTAGCGCAGCTCCGGCTTGTCGCCGAGGGTGAACAGCGCCTCGGTGCAGCCCGCCGCCGCACCGGCGCGTGCGATCGCCAGCACCTCGTCCTCGCTCATGAACGCCCGCTCACCTCGCCGAGGCGGCCTGGCGAACGTGCAGTACCCGCAGACGTCGCGGCAAAGCGTGGTCAGCGGGATGAAGACCTTCGGCGAGTAGGTGACGAGACCGTCACCGCGCCGCCGCTCGCGCGCCGCCGCGAGCAGGTCGTCGAGCGGCGCCTCCAGCAGCGCATCCATGCGCAGACCTTAACGAGCCGGCGCCGACCCCCAGAGCCCGCCGAAGCTGCGCCAGCGCCCGCTCGACCAGCGCTGCAGTTGCGCCTGCTCGATCGGGAAGCGCTCCGTGGCGCTCGTCTCGACGGTCAGGCCCGGAAGGAGGAACGGGTTCGAGGGATCGTTGAGCTTTCGCATCTGCGCCATCACCGAGGCTCGGGTCGGGTTCGCACCGGCCGCGTCCAACGCCTTCGTGAGCTGATACGCGGCCGCCATCCCGTGGACATGGTTCAGGTCCCTCTGGTTCGCGCCCTTCGCGAAGCGCGACATGAGCGAGCGGTAGAGCTTCACGCCGGCGTCGTTGCGCCACGGCGCGGCGGCCGGATCCTTCACGTAGACGATCGAGACGGAGTTCTCGACCACCTTGTTCGACCCGCCCTCGGCCGCGAGTGCCATCACGTTCGCCGAACTGGAGACCGCGTTGTTCACCACCAGCGGCCGCCAGCCGAGCCGGTTCGCGAGGACGTACCCCTGGATCGCGTGCAGCGGGGTCGCGAAGAGCGCGAGGACGTTCGCGCCCGAAGCCTTCAGCCGCGCAATCTGCGGCTGCACATCGGGGTTCGCGACCTCGAACGGCTGCGCCGAGGCGAGCTGCACCTTCGAGCGCGCGATCCCCCGCTTCAGCCCGGCGAGCAGGTCTCTGCCGTAGTCGTCGTTCTGGAAGAGGACACCGACCTTGGCGCCCGGCCGCGTGCGCGCGAGGTAGGCGCCGTAGATCCACCCCTCGGCGCGATAGCTCGGCTGGAAGCCGATCGTCCACGGGAACTGCTTGTGGTCGCGGCCGAACGTGGTCGCACCGGAGGCGACGAAGAGCTGGGGCACCCTGGCCGCGTTCAGGTAGTCGCGCGCCGCGGCGCTGTGCTCGGTCCCGACCGAGTTGAAGACGGCGAAGACCTTGTCCTGCTCCACGAGCTGCTGCGTCGCCGCGACGGTTCGGGCGGGGTCGTAGCCGTCGTCCACGAGCCTGTACGCGATCGTGCGGCCGTTGATCCCGCCGCGCGAGTTCACGTACTTGAAGTACGCGTTCGCGCCGCGGGCGACGGCTCCGTATGCGGACGCCGAGCCGGTCAGCGGCGCCGTGCCGCCGATGAGGATGGTCGTCGAGCTGATCCCCGGATCGGCGCTCGACGACGCCGTGGCGCCGGTCGCGAGCGCGCCCATGAGGGCGAGCAGAGGCAGAAGGAGGCGAGAGCGGCTCAGCGACCGCGATGGTAGCCGCGACGCGCCATGAACTGGAGCCGCCTGATCAGCCCGGCGGCGCCGCCGGGCAGCATGATCATGACCAGGATCAGGATGACGCCGTAGACCACGGCGGGCGCGCCCTGCGCCTTCGAGACCTCCTGCGCCCACAGCGGCAGGAACTGGATGAAGATCGCGCCGAACACGAGCGGCCAGAGGGAACCGAGCCCGCCGACGACGACGCCGACGAGCAGGAAGATCGAGAGCGTGATCGGATAGGTGTCCGGGTTGACGAACGTCGTCGCGATCGCGAGCAGCGAGCCCGCGACGCCGGCGTAGAAGGCGCTGATCCCGAAGGCGAGCGTCTTGTAGGTCGCGAGGTTGACCCCCGACGACGCCGCAGCGAGCTCGCTGTCCCGGATCGCCCTCAGCGAGCGGCCCGTCTTGCCGCGCAACAGCAGCCAGGCGACCGCGAACATGAAGAGCGCGACCGTCCAGCACATGTAGTAGAGCCACTCGTTGAAGGTCGGGATCTCGAGCCCGATGAACTTGATCGGCTCGGAGACCGTCTCGAAGGTGATCGGATCCGTCGTCTCGGTCGGACGCGTGCGGGCGGCGGACTCGAACAAGTTGATCCCGCCGCCGCCGCCGGTGAACTGCTCGAAGCGGTCGTACTTGACGAGCCCCGGCATTGCGACCGCGATCGCAAACGTCGCGAGCGCGAGGTAGAGACCTGTCAGCCGCAGCGCTGGGAAGCCGAAGAGGAACCCGGCGACCCCGGCGACGAGGCCTGCCAGCGGGATCGTCCAGATGTCCTTCACGTCGGCGGAGAAGGTGTGGCTGCCGAGCGTCAGGCCCTGGTCGGAGACCAGGATCGCCGTCGTGTAGCCGCCGATCGCCATGAAGGCGCCGTGCCCGAGCGAGATCTGACCCGTGTAGCCCGTCAGCACGTTCAGCCCGAGCAGGGCGATGAAGTAGACGCCGACGTACGAGAACTCCTGGGCCCTGAAGTCGCTGATGAACCGCGGCAGCAGGAAGACGGCCGCGCTCGCGAGCAGAAAGATCCCGACGCCGGTGAGCTCGCGGCGCTTCACACGCGCCTCGTCACGGTCTTGCCGAAGAGCCCGGCCGGCTTGACGAGCAGGACGACGAGGATGATCAGCAGCGCGACCGGAAGGCGGAGGCCGGCGCCGACGAAGTCGACGTATGTCCCGATCAGGTTGAGGCCGACGCCGAGCATGAGCCCGCCGGCGACGGCGCCGAAGGGCGAGTCGATCCCGCCCAGCACTGCCGCCGCGAAGGCGTAGATCAGCACCGCCTGCATCATGTTCGGGTCGAGGAAGACGGTCGGCGCGGTCAGGATCCCGGCCACGGCGCCGAGCGCCGCGGCGAGCCCCCAGCCGATCGCGAGCATCCAGCTGACGCGGACGCCGACGAGGCGGCTGGCGTCCGGGTTGAGCGCCGAGGCCCGGAGCGCGAGCCCGATCTTCGTGAACTGGAAGAACGCCCAGAGGATCCCGACCAGCGCGATCACGACCAGGAAGGTGCCCACGTCCTGCTGCGAGATCGCGACGCCGCCGATCACCCAGGTGTCGTTCGGGAACAGGCTCGGGAACGATCTGACCTCGGCCGACCAGATCAGGCTCGCGAGGCCGTTGAAGATCAGCACGAGCCCGATCGTCACGATCACCGTCGTCAGCAGCGACGCACGCTCGATCGGCCGGATCACCGCGCGCTGCAGGCCGAGGCCCAGCCCGAACGCGAAGACGAGCGTGACCACGAACGCGAGCCACATGTTCATCCCGTGGTTCTCGATCAGCGTCCAGGCGATGTAGGTCGTGAACATCGCCATCTCGCCCTGGGCGAAGTTGATCACCCCGGTGGCGCGGTGGATCAGGACGAGGGCGAGCGCGAGCGCGGAGAAGATCGCCCCGGTGGCGAGCCCCGACACGACCTGCTGGAGGAATTCCGCCATCGACTAGTACCCCAGGTAGCTCTTGCGGACGGTTTCGTTGCGCGCGAGCTCCTCGCTCGGGCCGGACACGGCGACCTTCCCCACCTCGAGCACGTACGCGTACGAGGCGACCTCGAGCGCGATCGCCGCGTTCTGCTCGACGACGAGCACGGTCAGCCCCTCCTTCTCGTTCAGCTCGCTCACGATCCGGAAGATCTCACGCGTGACGAGGGGGGCGAGCCCGAGCGACGGCTCGTCGAGCAGGAGCATCCGTGGGTGGCTCATCAGCGCGCGGGCGAGCGCGAGCATCTGCTGCTCGCCGCCGGAGAGCGTGCCTGCGTGCTGGTCGAGGCGCTTGGCGATCCAGGGGAAGTACTCCGAGACGCGGGCGATGTCGTCGTCGATCGCGCCACGACGGACGTAGGCGCCGAGCTTCAGGTTCTCCTCCACGGACAGCTCACCGAACGTGCCGCGCCCCTCGGGCACGTGGGCCACGCCCATCCGCGCGACCGACTCGGGACCGCGCCGGCCGAGCGGCTTGCCCTCGAACAGGATCTGGCCGCTGCGCTTGACCGTGCCGGAGATCGCCCGGAGCGTCGTCGTCTTGCCGGCGCCGTTGGCGCCGAGAACGGCGACGATCTGCCCCTTGTCGACGGCGAGCGAGACCCCGCCGAGCGCGCGGACCGGGCCGTAGCGCGCCTCGACGTCGCGGAGCTCAAGCAGAGCCATGGGCCGCCTCGTCGGTGCCGAGATACGCCTCGATCACAGCCGGGTTCGCACGCACCTCGGCGGGCGTCCCGTCGGCGATCTTCTTGCCGAAGTTCATCACGTGCACGTGGTCGGAGATCCCCATCACGAGGTTCATGTGGTGCTCGACGAGGAGGACGGTCAGCTTCCGGTCGTCCCGGATCTTCTGGATGAAGCGGCCGAGCTCCTCGACCTCCTCGTGGTTGAGCCCGCCGGCAGGCTCGTCGAGGAGAAGCAGCGTCGGATCGGCGACGAGCGCGCGCGCGAGCTCGACACGCTTCAACGTTCCGAACGGCAGCCCGGCGACGGGCCGCGCGGCGATCGCTTCCAGCCCGACGTACTCGAGCGCGCCGAGCGCCTCGGCCTCGACGTTGCCCCTGCGGGCCTGCGCACCGACGAGGACGTTGTCGAGCACGGTCATCGACTTGAACAGCTCCACGTTCTGGAACGTGCGCGCGATCCCACGCCGCACGATCCCGTGCACCGGTGTCTTCAGCAGCGTCTCGCCGGCGAAGAGCACGTCACCCTCGTTCGGGGTGTAGAGGCGCGTGATCACGTTGAAGGCCGTCGTCTTGCCGGCGCCGTTCGGGCCGATCAGGCCGACGATCTCCCCCTCCGGGACATCGAGCGAGACCCCGTCGAGGGCGACGATCCCGCCGAATCGGCGGGTCACGTTCTGCAACGAGAGCAGGGCCATCGACCGGGGGAGCTTATTCGGGCCGGACGGCAGAAGGCAAAAAGACCGCGCGACGGCCGGAATCGGAGCTACTCTGCGCCCCGTGAGCGAACTCGCCGCCGAGCTGCACATGAGCCGGGGTCAGAAGATCACGAACCTGCTCGGCGTCACGATCCCGTTCGCCGGCTTCCTCGCGTCGATCTTCTTCCTCTGGGGCCAGTACGTGACCTGGCGCGACCTCGTCATCTTCGCGGTCGGCTACGCGCTGACGACGCTCGGGATCTCGATCGGCTTTCACCGGCTCTTCACGCACCGGTCGTACGAGACCTACAAGAGCATCCGCTACAGCCTTGCCGTGCTCGGCTCGATGGCCGTGCAGGGCCCGGTGATCCGCTGGGTCTCCGACCACCGCAAGCACCACAGCTTCGCCGACCGGGAGGGCGATCCTCACTCGCCGCACGCAGGCTTCGATCCGGGGCTGCGCGGCAAGATCGCCGGCCTCTGGCACGCGCACGTCGGCTGGCTCTTCCGGAACGTCGGCCGGGCGGAGTGGACGAAGTACGCGAAGGACCTGCTCGCAGACCGCGGCATGGTCTTCATCTCGCGCTGGTTCGCATTCTGGGTGTTCCTGTCGCTTCTGCTCCCGTTCATCGCCGGCTGGCTCTGGGGCGGCACAGTCGGCGCCGGCCTGCAGGCGCTCTTCTGGGGCGGCGTGATCCGGATCTTCCTGCTCCACCACATCACCTGGTCGGTCAACTCCGTGTGCCACTTCGTCGGCTCGCGCCGGTTCCGGGTCAAGGACGAGTCGCGGAACGTCTGGTGGCTCTCCTGGATCTCCTTCGGCGAGTCGTGGCATCACAACCACCACGCCTTCCCCTCCTCCGCCTTCCACGGCCTCCGGCCCTGGGAGCTCGACATCGGCGGGCTCGTGATCCGGGGGATGCGCCGCGTCGGGCTCGTGTGGAAGGTCAACGTGCCGACGCGCGAGATGCAGCAGCGCCGGCGCGAAGCGCTCTCGTAGGCCGATGGACGCGCCGGAGACACCGGCCGACTCGCCGCTGACGCTGGAGACGGCGATGGCGTCGCCGCTCTACCGGCGGCTGATGGCACCGGAGCTCCGGCCGGGCGAGCTCGCGTACCCATTCGAGCTGCCGCGCCTCGACCCGGAGACGCACCGCCCGAGCGGCGAGCGCGTCCGGCTCACCGACTTCGCGGGCGCGCGCCCCGTCGCACTCGTCTTCGGCTCGTACACCTGACCGCCGTTCCGCCGCCAGTTGGGCGAGCTCGAGCAGCTGTACGACCGGCACGGCGGCGAGGTCGCGTTCTTCATCGTCTACATCCGCGAGGCGCACCCCGAGGACGGCTGGGTGCTCGCGGACAACCGGCGCGACGGGATCACGGTCGTCGATCCCGTGTCGCTCGACGAGCGGGCCGAGGCTGCGGACGCGTGCGCGCTGCGCCTGCAGACGCGGATCCCGATCCTGCTCGACGACGTCGACGACGCGGTCGCCTCCGCGTACGGCGGCTGGCCCGACCGGCTCTACCTGATCGGCCGCGACGGACGAGTGGCGTTCCAGGGCGAGGTCGGCCCGTTCGGGTTCGAGCCACACGAGCTGGCGGCTGCGATCGAGGCCGAGCTGGGCTAGCCGAACGTGAAGGTGCCGCCGTCCCTGAACTCCTTCAGGATCCGGCGGCTGACGACCATCCGGTGCACCTCGTCCGGGCCGTCGTAGATGCGCGCGGCCCGGGCCTGCTGCGCCATGTAGGCAAGCGGCGTCTCGTCGGTCAGCCCGCGGGCGCCGTGCACCTGGATCGCCCGGTCGATCACGTCCTGGAGGATCTGCGCGGCGAAGAACTTGATCAGCGAGACCTCGACGCGAGCCTCGTCGCCCTCGTCGAGCTTCCGGGCCGCATCGAGGGTCAGGAGACGGCAGGCCTGGATCTCGGCGGCGGAGTCGGCGATCCAGTTCTGGACGGTCTGCTTGTCGGCGAGCGGGCCGCCGAACGCCTCCCGCTCGAGCGCGTAGCGGCACATCAGCTCGAAGGCACGCTGCATCTGGCCGAGCCAGCGCATGACGTGATGGATCCGCCCCGGGCCGAGCCGCTTCTGCGCGATCCGGAAGCCGTCTCCCGGCTCGCCGAGCACGTTGTCGCGCGGGACGCGGACATCCGTGTAGCGCACCTCGCAGTGCGTCGACCAGCCTCGGCCGGCGTGACCCATCACCGGGATCGGCCGTATCAGCTCATAGCCCGGCGTGTCCGCCGGCACGAGGATCTGGCTCATCCGCCCGTGCGGCGGCGCGTCGGGGTCGGTCACCGCCATCACGATCCCGAAGGCCGCGCCCTCGGCCGAGGACGAGAACCACTTGTGCCCGTTGATCACCCACTCGTCGCCGTCGAGCACGGCCGTGGTGCGAAGCCCGGTCGGATCGGCGCCGGAGACCTCCGGCTCGGTCATCGAGAAGAACGAGCGCGCCGTCCCCTCGACGAGCGGCTTCAGGAACTGCTCCTTCTGCTCGTCCGTCCCGAACATGTGCAGGATCTCACCGTTGCCCGCGTCCGGCGCCTGGCAGTTGAAGACCAGCTGCGCCCACATGCTGCGGCCGATCTCCTCGTTCAGGAGCGCGTACTCGATGAAGCCCGAGCCGGTGCCGCCGGCCTCGGGAGGCAGGTGCGGCGCCCAGATCCCGGCCGCCTTCGCCTTCGCCCGCAGCTGCGCGATCAGCACGTCGGACGACTCGTCCTCGCGGGCGAGCCCGGCCTCGTTCGGGTAGACGTGCTCCTCCATGAACGCGCGCACCTCGGCGCGGCGCTCGTCCACCTCCGGCTTGAACATCAGCTCGGCCATCAGCGAGAGTCTGCACGTGTTGGAGCCGGGAAGCCAGGTCCAGAACTCGATCTACCTCGCCGGGGGAGGCGAGTGGCCGGTCTCGCCGGAGGACTGGGAGGCCGCAGCGCGCGCGAAGCTCGAGCAGGGCCCGTTCGACTACGTCGCCGGCGGCGCCGGGTCGGAGGCCACGATCCGCGCCAACCGCGAGGCGTTCGAGCGCTGCCGGCTGCGGCCCCGCATGCTCGTCGGCACCTCCGAGCGCGACCTCTCCGTCGAGGTGCTCGGGCTGCGGTCGCCGGCGCCGTTCCTGCTCGCGCCCGTCGGCGTGCTCTCGATCGTCCACCCCGACGCAGAGCTCGGCGTCGCACGCGCGTCGAAGGCGACCGGCGTGCCGATGATCCTCTCGAGCGCGGCCTCGACGGCGCTCGAGGCCGTCGCCGCCGAGCTCGGCGAGGCCCAGCGCTGGTTCCAGCTCTACTGGTGGAGCGACCGCGAACTCGCCGGCAGCCTGGTCGACCGCGCCGGCGCCGCCGGCTACGGCGCGATCGTGGTCACGCTCGACACGCTGACGCTCGGCTGGCGCGACCGCGACCTGCGGAACGGCTACCTCCCCTTCCTGCAGGGCCAGGGACTGGCGCAGTTCTTCAGCGACCCGCTCTTCCGGGAACGGCTGGACGCGCCGCCGGAGGACGATGTGCAGACCGCATCCCTGATGGCGCTCGCGGCGTTCCCAAATCTCGCCCTCACCTGGGCCGATCTGGCCTGGCTGCGCGACCGGACCGACCTCCCCGTCCTCGTCAAGGGGATCCTCACAGCCGAGGACGCCAGGATCGCGTTCGAGCACGGGGTCGACGGGATCGTCGTCTCCAACCACGGCGGCCGGCAGGTCGACGGCGCCGTCGCGTCGCTCGACGTCCTCGCCGAGGTTCGCGAGGCCGTGGGCTCGGAGGCGACCGTGCTGATGGACAGCGGCATCCGCCGCGGCTCGGACATCCTGAAGGCACTCGCGCTCGGCGCGGATGCCGTTCTGATCGGCCGGCTCTACGCCTACGGGCTCGCCGTCGGCGGGGCGGCCGGCGTCGAAGCCGTGATCCGGCAGCTCGCGGCGGAGCTCGACCTGACGATGGCCCTCGCCGGGATCCCCTCCGTCCGGGAGCTCGACCGGACCGCCGTGACCTGAAGATAGGCTCAGCCGGGTGGGGGATCTCGTCCGAAAGCTCAGCGCGCCGGCAGCGCTCGCGACGATCGCGCTCGTCCTCGTGCCGGGCAGTGCGGGCTCGCCGTCGGCGACGGTGAAGGTCGCGTTCCTCCAGGGCGAGCAGGTCGTCTATGTCAGCCGCAATGGCTCGACGCTGCGCCAGGCCGTCGCTGCGCTCCTCGCCGGTCCCTCGTCGGCGGAGCGTGGTCGCGAGATCGCAAGCGAGGTCCCCGCAGGCACGCCGCTGCGTGCCGTCACGATCTCGAAGGGTGTCGCGACCGTCGACCTCGGCGAGCGCTTCGCCACCGGGACGAAGGCGGCGAGCCTCTCCGCCCGCGTGACCCAGCTCGTGCTGACGGCGACGTCGATCCCGGGTGTCAAGTCGGTGCGGCTTCAGGTCAAGAGCGCCACCCCGCTCGGGCTCTTCCCCGGCTACGTCAGCTCGCAGCCGATCACGCGACGGGCCGCCAGCGCACCGGACGTGCCGCCGCCCGGCCCGCCTGTGCCCGGCCCGGAGACCGATCCGACGGCGGCTGTGCGGGCACTCCAGCAGCGGCTCGCCGACCTCTCGTTCCTCCCCGCCGAGGCCGTCGACGGCAAGGCCGGCGAGCAGACCCGGTTCGCCGTGATGGGGTTCCAGAAGTGGCAGGGGCTCGGCCGGGACGGTGTCGCAGGCCCGGCCACCCAGGCGGCGCTCGGCGAGCGCGACGCGGCCGACGCCGCGCACGGCCGGGGCCGGGAACCGGTTCGAGGTCCTGCTCGACCGCCAGCTCGTGCTCTACATCGAGAACGGCACGGTCGTCCGGACGCTGCACGTCTCCAGCGGCACGCGTGGATTCGAGACGCCGGTGGGCCGCTTCAGCGTCTTCCGCAAGGAGGTCAACTCCTGGTCGGTCCCGTACAAGGTCTGGCTGCCGTGGGCGAGCTACTTCGTCGGCGGTGTCGCGTTCCACGAGTCGCCGGACGTGCCCGCCCAGCCTGCATCGCACGGCTGCGTCCGGGTGCCGCGCTACGACGCGAAATGGGTCTACGACCACGCTCCGAACGGGACGCCGGTCACCGTCCTCGGGAGCTCCCGATGAGACTTGCAGCAGCGGCTGCACTGCTCGCCCTCGTGCTCGCGCTCCCCGCCGGCGCGGCCGCACCGCCGCCGCTCCAGGACCCGAGCGAGCTCGTCGTCGGCGTCTCGATGCCCGTCACCGGCCTCCAGGTCGGCGCCGTCCGCGGGAGGAACGTCGTCCTCGCCAAGGGGCTCGAGATCGACCTCGCCCGCGCGCTCGGGAAGCGGCTCGGCGTGCCGAAGGTGCGGTTCGTGCACGAGCCGCTCTTCTCGACTCTCGTCAGCGGCCGTACCGCCGACTGGGATCTCGCGCTCGCCGCGATCACGATCACGCCCGAGCGCGCCCGCCGAGTCGACTTCTCCAGGCCGTACCTCACCGCCGACCAGGCAGTGCTGATGCGCCAGGGATTCACACCAACCCCTACCTCGATCGCCGGGCTCCGCCGCCTCCAGCTCTGCAGCGAGCGGGCGACGACGGGAGCCGCTGCGATCGTCAACAGGATCAAGCCGACGAAGAAGCCCCGGCTGGTGGCGAACCCGTCGCAGCTGACCTACGACCTCTACAACGACCGATGCGACGCGATCGTCTTCGACGCCCCCGTCCTGGGAGCGGCCCGCGCCGCGGCTCCCGAGCGATATGGGCCGTTCGCGGGTCGGATCCTCACACGCGAGAGCTACGGGATCGCCTTCCCGAAGGGGAGCCCGCTGCGCGCGAGCGTCAACGCGGCCCTGGCAGCGCTAACGCGGGACGGCACCATCGCCCGGCTGCAGAAGCGCTGGTTGACCGCCGACGTCGCGAAGCTCCGCGTGCTCCGCTAGTCGGCTCGTTTCGGACTGGATAGAGTCGACTCCGTGGACCTGCGCGACACGCCCGAGGAGGCCGCGTTCCGCGCGGAGCTGCGCGCGTGGATCGACGAGCACCTGACGGACGAGATCCGGCGCGGCCGCTTCGAGGAGGCCGGGCGCGACTGGAGCCGGAAGCTGCACGACGCCGGCTACGCGGGGCTGACGTGGCCGAAGGAGTACGGCGGAGCCGGAGCGCCCTACAGCCACCAGGCGATCTTCCTCGAAGAGATGGCGCGCGCTGAGGCGCCGCCCCACGTCGGCGTGATCGGGCTCGGGATGGCCGGGCCGACGATCATCGCCCACGGCACCGACGCCCAGAAGCAGCGGCACCTGGAGAAGATCCTCTCGACCGAGGAGATCTGGTGCCAGGGCTTCTCCGAGCCGGACGCGGGCTCCGACCTCTCCGCCGTGCGCACGACCGCGCGTCGCGAGAACGGCCACTTCGTCGTCGACGGCCAGAAGGTCTGGTCGTCGTTCGCCCACATCGCCGACTACTGCATCCTCGTCACGCGCAGCGACCCGGAGAGCGAGCGCCACGCCGGGCTGACGTACCTGCTCGTCGACATGCACGCGCCCGGGGTCGAGGTGCGGCCCCTGCGCCAGATCACCGGCGAGGCGGAGTTCAACGAGATCTTCTTCACCGGCGTCGAGGTTCCGGAGGAGAACGTCGTCGGCGAGGTCGGCGGCGGCTGGCAGGTGGCGATGACGACACTGCTGCACGAGCGCGGCACGCTGGGCTTCGCCCTGACCGCGGGCCTCGAGGCGCAGATCCGGAAGCTGATCGCGCTCGCCAAGGAGCGCGGCGCGACGCCGGTGCAGCGCGATGCGATCGCGCGCGAGTGGATCGGCCTCCAGGCCGTCCGGTACACGAACTACCGCTCGCTGACGACGCTGATGAAGACCGGGATCCCCGGCCCCGAGGGCTCCGGCGCCAAGCTCTGGTGGTCGGAGGCGAACCAGCGGGTGACGAAGCTGGCGCTCGAGCTGCTCGGCCCGGAGGCGCAGATCGTCGAGGACGGCGCGTACTGGCAGCACCAGCAGCTTCGCTCGCGCGGCAACACGATCGAGGCCGGCACCTCCGAGATCCTGCGGAACATCATCGCCGAGCGCGTGCTCGGCCTCCCGAGGAGCCGCTAGTGGAATTCGCGTTCACGCAAGAGCAGGAGGAGCTGCGGCGCCAGGCGCGCTCGTTCCTCGAGGCCAACCCGGACGCGCCGCTCGCCGAGCTGCGCGAGCTGGGCTGGCTCGGCGTCTCCGTCCCCGAGGAGCGCGGCGGCGGCGGGCTCTCGTTCGTCGACGAGGCGATCCTGTTCGAGGAGGCGGGCCGTGCCCTGTACGCGGGGCCGTTCCTGACCACCGCCGTCGTCCTGCCGGCACTCGACGAGGTGGACGACAACGCGTGGTCGGTCGAGCTCGACGGCCTCGTCCCGCATCTGGACACGGCCGACAAGGTGCTGCGGGAGGACATGAGCACAGCCGCGGCCGAGGGTGAGACGCTTGCCACCGTCGACGAGTCGCGGCCGCTCGGGCGCCTCCAGGCGACCGACGAGAGCGAGGCCGACAGCGACTTCGAGCCGGTGCGGCTGCGCCTACTGGCGGCACTCGCCGCCGAGGCGGTCGGAGTCGCCCAGAAGGCGCTCGAGCTCGGCGTCGCCTACGTCTCCGACCGGGAGCAGTTCGGGAAGAAGATCGGTACCTACCAGGCCGTCTCGCACCCGCTCGCCGACACCTACGTCGAGACCGAGCTCGCCCGCTCCCTCGCCTACTGGGCCGCGTGGTGCGTGGCCGAGGAGGACGAGCGGACGCCGGTCGCGGTCGCGTCGGCGAAGTCGTTCTGCGCCGAGACGGCGGTCGCGGCCTGCGAGCGCGCGATCCAGGTGCACGGCGGGATCGGCTTCACCTGGGAGCACGTCCTGCACCGCTACTACAAGCGCGCGCAGTGGATCGACGCGTTCGGCGGCCACGCCGCGAAGCAGCGCGAGCTGGTCGCCGCTGCGCTCCTCGACGAAGCAAGGAGGCCCGTTGCCAGTTCCGAAAGCTGAGGTGCTCGAGCTGATGCGGATGAACGCCGACCCGGCCGAGCTGGACGAGATCCGGGAGCTCTGGAAGGAGCATTCGAAGGCGGAGGACAACCGCTCGATCGAAGGGCTGCTCGCCACGCTCTCCGACGACTGCGTCTACACCGTGTACCCGGACGACGTCTCCTGGCACGGCCACGAGGGCGCCGCGCGCTTCTACACCGAGCTCCTGACCGCATTCCCCGACATCGTCTTCGAGCTGCAGAACATCGTCATCGGGCCGCAGGGCGTCGTCGAGGAGGCGATCGTGACGGGGACGCACAGCGCGAAGTGGCTCGACAACGAGCCGACCGGCGAGACCATGACCTGGAGGAACGCGATCTTCTTCCCCTGGGATCCGGTCTCGCGCAGGTTCAAGGGCGAGCGGGTCTACACCGACATGCCGAGGAGGGCAGCATGACCTACGCGTTCGGCTCGCTCGACGAGCTCGGCGACGGGCCTGGGTTCCGCAAGGTGCGCGGCCCGCTCGGGATCACGGCCTTCGGCGTCAACGGCGTCGTCTACCCGCCGAACTACCCCGGTGTCAGCCACTACCACGACCACCAGGACGAGCTCTACTTCGTCCACAGCGGGACGGCGAAGGTGCACGTCGGCGACGAGGAGCGCGTGCTCGGCCCGGGCGGGCTGTTCCACGTCGAGTCGACGACCCCGCGCCGGATCGAGAGCATCGGCGACGAGGAGCTGGTGATGCTCGTGATCGGCGGCAAGGGCGGCTACGTCGAGCGCGACGGCCACGTGACGAGCGACGAGGACCTCGAGCGCCGCGTGAACCTCGGAAAGGAGCAGTCGTGAAGGGCCTGATGATGGACTTCCAGCTGACGCTGCCGACGATCTTGAAGCGCGCCGAGACCTACTTCCCGCACCAGGAGATCGTGACGCGGATGCCGGACCGGAGCTTCCACCGCTACTCGTTCGCCGACTTCGGCAAGCGCGCGCGGCAGCTCGCGGTCGCATTGAAGGGGGTCGGGCTCGAGCCGGGCGACCGGGTCGCGACGCTCTGCTGGAACCACTACCAGCACCTCGAGGCCTACCTCGGGATCCCTTGCGGCGGCTACGTCCTGCACACGCTCAACCTGCGCCTGCATCCGAACGACCTCGGCTACATCGCCACCCACGCCGGCGACAAGGCCCTGATCGTCGACAAGTCGCTGCTACCGCTCTGGGAGCAGTTCGCCGACAAGACGCAGATCGAGCACGTCTTCGTCGTCGAGGACGGCTACGAGGAGCTACTCGCCGGCGCCGACCCGGACGCGTACGAGGACCCGCACCTCGACGAGGACACCGCAGCGGCGATGTGTTACACGAGCGGCACGACCGGGATGCCGAAGGGCGTTCTCTACTCGCACCGCTCGGCCGTCCTGCACACGCTCGGGCAGGCGCTCGTCGCGCCGCTCGGGCTGCACGTGACCGAGGCGGAGACGCTGCTGCCCGTCGTGCCGATGTTCCACGCCAACGCGTGGGGCTACCCCTACACCTGCCTGATGGTCGGGACGAAGATCGTCTTCCCCGGCCCTTTCCTCGATCCCGAGACGCTGCTCGACGACTTCGAGCAGGAGGGGGTCACGATGACCGCGGGTGTGCCGACGATCTGGATGGGCATCCTCGGCATGCTCGACGCGGAGCCCGAGCGCTGGAAGCTGGACAAGCTCAAGTACATGCTCGTGGGCGGCTCGGCGGCGCCGCGGGCGATGATCGCCGGTTTCCGGCAGCGCCACGGCAAGACGGTCGTGCACGGGTGGGGCATGACGGAGACCTCGCCGCTCGCGACCACCTCCGACTACATCGGCGAGTTCCGGACGGCCGACGAGGAGACGCAGCTCGACGTCGTCGCGATGCAGGGGCTGCCGCTGCCGTTCGTGGAGCTGCGCGCAATCGACGACGAGGGCAAGGAGATCCCCTGGGACAGCGAGTCGATGGGCGAGCTCGAGGTTCGCGGCCCGTGGGTCGCCTCGGCCTACTACGACACGCCCGAGCAGGCCGAGCGCTGGACCGAGGACGGCTGGTTCAAGACCGGCGACATCGCGGCGTTCCACCCCAACGGCTACGTGCTGATCAAGGACCGCTCCAAGGACGTGATCAAGTCCGGCGGCGAGTGGATCTCGTCCGTCGACCTCGAGAACGCGCTGATGGCGCACCCCTCGATCGCCGAGGCGGCCGTGATCGCGATCCCGCACGAGAAGTGGGACGAGCGGCCGCTCGCCGTCTGCGTCTGCCGCGAGGGCAAGACGGCGACGCCCGACGAGCTGCGCGAGTTCCTCGCCCCCAACTTCGCCAAGTTCTGGCTCCCGGATGCGTTCGAGTTCGTCGACGAGATCCCGAAGACCGCGGTGGGCAAGTTCCGCAAGACCGCGCTGCGGGAGCAGTTCGCGAAGGAGCCGGTCACCTAGGTGCAGATCGCGGGCAAGACGTTCCTCGTCACGGGCGCCCGCTCCGGCCTCGGGGAGGCGACCGCGGCGATGCTCGAGCAGGAGGGAGCGTCCGTTGTGGTCGCCGACCTGCCCGAGACGGACGTGACCGACGCAGACGCCGTGCAAGCGCTCGTCGACTCGTGCGCGGAGCTGCACGGCGCCGTCAACTGCGCCGGGATCGGCGGCGGCGCCCGCGTCGTCGGCTTCCCGCTCGACCGCTTTCGCCGGATCGTCGAGGTCAACCTGATCGGCACCTTCAACGTCCTCTCGCTCGCGGCCGCGAAGATGGCCGAGGGCGAGCCCGACGAGGAGGGCACGCGCGGCGTGATCGTCAACACGGCCTCGAACGCGGCCTTCGACGGCCAGATCGGCCAGGCGGCCTACTCGGCGTCCAAGGCGGGCGTCGCCGGGATGACGCTGCCGGTGGCGCGCGACCTCGCCTCGAAGGGGATCCGCGTCGTCACGATCGCGCCGGGCCCGGCCGACACGCCGATGCTCGGGCCGATGCGCGAGGACATTCGCGAGAGCCTGACCTCTCAGATCCCCTTCCCGAAGCGGCTCGGGCGCGCCGAGGACTTCGCGGCGCTCGTCAAGCACATCGTCGAGAACGAGTACCTGAACGGCGAGGTGATCCGCCTGGACGGAGCACTCCGCATGGGACCGCGTTGACCGCGCAAGACGGGCATCCGCAAAGCGGACGCCCGTCGCGCAAAATCCCTGAAGGGGCCGCTTCGCGGCCCGGCCGAGAACGAAAGGAATCCGTGGATGGCTGAGTACGTCAAGGTCGAGCAGGACGGGCGCGTCGCGATCGTCACCCTCGACCATCCGCCCGTGAACGCGCTCTCGTCGAAGCTGCTCGAGGAGCTCGAGGACGAGTACGACCGGCTCGACCGGGAGGACGAGACTCGCGCGATCGTGATCCGCGGCGAGGGCGAGAAGGCATTCGTCGCCGGGGCGGACATCACCGAGTTCCCGGCGATGCGCGAGCAGATCGAGGAGGCCGCCGAGAGCGGCTCCGCGCGCGGGATCCAGAAGCTGGCGGCGCGGATGGACGCCGGCCGGACGCCCGTGATCGCAGCGATCCACGGCTACTGCCTGGGCGGCGGCCTCGAGCTGGCGATGGCCTGCGACATCCGGATCGCAGCCGAGGACGCGCAGCTGGGCCAGCCCGAGATCAAGCTCGGCCTGATCCCGGGCGGCGGCGGCACGCAGCGGCTGCCGCGGCTGATCGGGCACGGCCGCGCGCTGCTGCTCAACCTGAGCGGCGACCCGATCTCGGGCTCGCAGGCCTACGACTGGGGCCTCGTCGAGCGGGCGGTGCCGCGGGCGGAGCTGATGGAGGCCGCGCTCGAGCTGGCGCGGACGCTCTCGCAGCGCTCGCCGCACGCGATGGGCGTGATCAAGGAGCTCGCGTCCGAGACGCGCGACCTGCCGCTCTCCGAGGGGATGCGGCGCGAGGCGCAGGGCTTCATCAAGTGCATCGGCAGCGAGGACGGCGCCGAGGGCGTCGTCGCGTTCCTCGAGAAGCGGCAGCCGGAGTTCACCGGCCGATGAAGGCAGCCGTCCTCCACGAGACGGGGCAGCCGCTCTCCGTGGAGGACGTGCCCGAGCCCAGCGCCGGCGACGGCCAGTCCGTCGTCGACGTGAAGGCCGCGGGGATCAACTTCGCCGACGTCCTGATCAAGAACGGCATGTACCCACAGCCGCCGCAGCTGCCGGCGGATCCTCGGCAACGAGGTCGCGGGCGAGCTCGACGGCCGGCGCGTGGTCGCGTTCGCAGTCGGCTCCGGCGGCGGCTTTGCCGAGCGGGTCGCCGTCGACGACGGCTGGGTCTTCGACCTGCCCGCAAGCGCGAGCTTCGCCGAGGGCGCCGCGTTCCTGACCACGTACCTGACCGCCTGGATCCCGATGACGCGGCAGGCCCGCATCCACCCGGACACGAACGTGCTCGTGACCGCCGCCGCGGGAGGCGTCGGCACGGCGGCGATCCAGGTGGCGGCGTTCTGCGGCGCCACGGTCACGGCGGCCGCAGGCTCGGAGGAGAAGCGGGAGCTGGCGCGGAAGCTCGGCGCCCACCGCACGGTCGACGTACGAGGAGATCGGCGAGCTCGACGACATCGACGTCGCCTTCGACCCGGTCGGCGGCCCGGTCTTCACCGCCTGTATCAAGGCGCTGCGGCCGCTCGGCGTCGCGATCGGGATCGGCTTCGCGGGCGGCACGTGGGAGCCCGTCGACCCGGCCCGCCTCGTCGGCCGCAACGTCGGCGTCCAGGGCTTCTATCTCGGCCGGCTGATGGGCTTCCAGCCCCAGCTCGTGCGCGAGGAGGTGAACGAGCTGCTCGCGCTCTGGCGTCGCGGAGCGCTCCATCCCGTCGTCGGCGCCGAGTTCCCGCTCGAGCAGGCGAACGAGGCGCTCGACCTGATCGGCTCGCGGCAGTCCACGGGCAAGGTCGTCCTTGTTCCCTGAGACCGCCATCGTCACGGGCGCCGCGGGCGGGATCGGCCGCGCGCTCGTCGCCGCACTCGAGGCCGACGGCGCGACCGTGCGCGGGCTCGACCTGACGGGCGGCTTCGACGTCTCCGACCCCCAGGAGTGGCTCGACGTCAAGGCCGCCGACCTCGTCTGCCTGAACGCGGGCGTGCTCGCGAAGGGCGACGGCACGATCGACGACTACCGCCGGATCCTCGGCGTCAACGTCGACGGCGTCGTCTTCGGCATGCAGGCGCTTGCACCGCGGATGCGCCCGGGCAGCGCCTTCGTCGTCACGGCCTCGCTGGCCGGCCTGATCCCGATGCCGTCGGATCCGCTCTACGTCCTGACGAAGCACGCGGTCGTCGGGTACGCGCGCTCGATGGCCGAGGTGCTGGAGCCGCGCGGGATCCGCGTCAACATCGTCTGCCCGGGGATCGTGCGGACGCCGATGACGGAGCCGGAGCAGGCGAAGCTCGACGAGGCCGGCTTCCCGCTGATGGAACCGGAGCAGATCGCCGAGGCGGTACTGGTCGCGGCGCGCAGCGAGCAGACCGGCCAGGCCTGGGTCTGCCAGCCCGGCCGCGAGCCGACCCTCTTCCGCTTCCCCAACGTCCCCGGCCCGCGGGTCGAGGGCAAGCAGGGGATGGTGCCGCAGCTCTAGCCGAGCCGCTGCTCGACCAGCCGGATCAGCTCCTCCGTCGCAGGCGTGGCGAGCCCGTGCCGCCCGCCGGCGCGCACGATCGGGCCGGCGATCGCGTCCAGCTCGAGCGTCCGCCCCGCCTCGAAGTCCTTCTGCATCGAGGTGCGCATCTCGCCGAGAGGAGTCCCGAGCAGCGATTCGAGCGCCTCCCCGTCAAGGGTCGCCCCCTCCGCCGTACCCACCGCGACCGCTTCACGATGGCAGGCGAAGAGGCGCGCGCTCCAATCCGGCGCCGCCTGCACGGCGCCCGCGGGCTCTCCGGACGCCGTCGTCGTCAGCGCCAGCGGCCCGAGGAGCGCGAGCTTCTCCCAGAGGACGGTCGGCTCGTCGCGCCCCACCTCGACCTCGAGCCCCGCCGCCCGCAGCTCGGCGGCGACCACGTCGCAGCCCTGCCCGGGAGCGAGGTCGACGCGGGCGAACGGCGTCGGCTGGCGGACGACGCCGGGTGCGACCCGCTCGGACTCGACCCGGA
This sequence comes from uncultured Gaiellaceae bacterium, assembly GCA_963732995.1. Lineage (GTDB taxonomy): Bacteria > Actinomycetota > Thermoleophilia > Gaiellales > Gaiellaceae > Gaiellasilicea. The sequence continues at coordinate 141,867 of CAVTBS010000001.1, forward strand.
TGGCGGCGGCGAGGACGCTCTCGTAGCTCGCCCGGAGGCGCGCCACGTGGTCGACGCCGTTCAGCATCGGCACGACGATCGCCCCGCCGACCCGCTCGGGCCTCGCACGCTCGAGCGCCTCCTCGAGGTTGGGCGCCTTCGGCGAGACCCAGACCACGTCGACCTCCCGATCGAGCTCCGACGCGGTCGCGACGTCGGCCTCGAAGTCGCCGAGAACGGCGCTCTCGACCCGGATCCGGCGCGGATGGTGCGCCAGGGTCTCCGGCCGCAGGATGAGGACGACGTCGCGGCCGGCCCGCGCCAGGGCGCCGCCGAGCAGGCCTCCCACACCTCCTGCACCGAGGATCGCGTGCCGCATGGGGCGATCGTAGTCCGCCGGTCTCGTAGGATCGCCGGAGATGAAGCTCGGGATGCAGCTCGGCTACGACGACCCGATCGGGTCGGTGGCGATGGCACAGGAGGCCGACCGGCTCGGCTTCGACTCGGTCTGGACCTCGGAGGCGTGGGGCGCCGACGCCGTCACCATCGCCTCCTGGATCGCCGCCACGACGGAGCGGATCGGGATCGGCACGGCGATCCTGCAGATGCCCGCCCGCACGCCCGCGCTGACGGTGATGACCGCCGCGACGCTCGACCAGCTCTCCGGCGGCCGCGTCCTGCTCGGCCTCGGCACGTCCGGCCCGCAGGTGGTCGAGGGCTGGCACGGCGTCGCCTGGGGCAAGCCGCTCGGCCGCACGCGCGAGTACGTGGAGATCGTCCGCGCCGGGCTCCGCCGCGAGACCATCGAGCATCACGGCGCGCACTACGACATCCCCTACTCCGGCGAGGACGCGACCGGTCTCGGCAAGCCGTTGAAGCTGATCCTGAAGCCGCTCCGACGCGACATCCCGATCTACCTCGCGGCGCTCGGCCCGAAGAACGTCGCCCTCGCCGCCGAGATCGCCGACGGCTGGCTGCCGATCTTCTTCTCGCCCTACCGCGTCCGCGAGATCCACGGGCCGTCGCTCGCGAGCGCGCCCGACGGCTTCCAGATCGCGCCGCTCTGCCCCGTCCTCGTCGGCGACGACGTCCAGCAGTGCCGCGACATGCTGAAGCCGATGCTGGCGCTCTACATCGGCGGCATGGGCGCGAAGGGGAAGAACTTCTACAACTCGCTCGCCCAGCGCTACGGCTACGAGGAGGCGGCCGCGAAGATCCAGGAGCTCTACCTCTCCGGGATGAAGGGCGAGGCCGCGATGACGGTGCCCGACGAGCTCGTCGACGAGATCGCGCTCGTCGGCCCGAAGGAACGGATCGCCGAGCGGCTCGAGCCGTGGCGCGAGGCCGGCGTCTCGACGCTGCTGATCCAGACGCGCCAGCAGGAGGCGCTCGCCGTGATGGCGGAGCTGCTTCTGTGAAGGACGCGTTCGCGGCCGCCCTCGACGCCCCGGTCGAGCGGGCCGTGCTGCTCGCAGGCGGAGCGTCGAAGGAAGCGTGGGCGGTCGACTCGGACGGTCGCGAGCTGCTGATCCGCCGCGCCGCCGGCGGCGTCATCCACCAGGCGACGCTGACCCTCGAGCAGGAGTTCGAGGTCCTGCGCGCCGCGCACGAGGCGGGCGTCAAGGTGCCGGAGCCGATCGGCTACCTCGGCGAGATCGACGGCCGCGAGGCGTTCGTGATGGAGCGGATCCACGGCGAGACGATCGGGCGCCGGATCGTCAAGGCGCCGCCGCCCGGCCTCGACGTCCAGCTGGCCGAGGAGCTCGCGAAGATCCACGCGATCCCGCCGTCGCGGCTGCCGTTCCTCGAGTCCGCGGACAAGGTCGCCCGCTTCTACGAGGAGCTCGACTCGGTCGGCGAGCCGCATCCCGCGATCGAGCTGGGGCTGCACTGGGCGAAGGAGCGGCTGCCCACGCACCGGGAGAACGTCGTCGTGCACGGCGACTGGCGGATCGGCAACATCGCGGTCGACGAGCAGGGGATCGTCGCGGTGCTCGACTGGGAGTTCGCGCACCTCGCCGACCCGGTCGAGGACCTCGCCTGGCCGCTCGTCCGCGCCTGGCGCTTCGGCGCCGACGACCAGCCACCTCGGCGGCGTCGCCGGCCTCGACCGCTATCTCGAGCGCTACGCCGAGCTGACGGGGATCGAGGCGACGCGCGAGGAGCTGCTCGTCTGGGAGGTGTTCGGGAACGTCAAGTGGGCGGTCGGCTGTCTGACACAGTCACGGCGCCACTTCAACGGGCAGGAGCGGAGCGTCGAGCTCGCGGTGCTGGGCCGCCTCGCGGCCGAGATGGAGTACGAGCTGCTCGACCTGATCGAACATGCAGCATGACCGCCCCAGCCCCCAGGAGCTCGCCGAGGCCGTGCGCGAGTTCCTGCAGAACGAGATCCTGCCGATCCTCGACGACCACCGGCTGAAGTTCCGGACGCTGGTCGCGATCAACGGGCTCGGGATCGCGGAGCGTGAGCTCTGGGCGACGACGACTCCCCGCGAGGAGGACTGGGAGCTGGCGCGCCGCATCCGCGCCGGCGACGTGCCGGAGAACGCCGTCGCGCTGCTGAAGGAGCAGGTGGCCGAGAAGCTGCGCGTCTCGAACCCGCGCCACCTCGCGAAGTACGAGTGAGACGTCGCTTGATCCTGATGCGGCACGGCGACGTCTCGTACGTCGACGCGGCCGGCGCGCCGGTGAAGCCGGAGGACGTCCCGCTCACCCCGCGGGGGCGCGAGCAGGCGGCCGCCGCGCGCGACGCGCTCGCGGACGTCGCCTTCGACCTGGTCGTCGCGAGCGACCTGCCGCGCACGCTCGAGACGGCCGAGATCGTCGCGCCGGGCACGCACGTCGAGCTCTGGCCCGAGCTGGCGGAGTGGCGGGGCGGCCGGCTCGATGCGATCCCGGCGGACGAGCTCGAGGCCGCATTCGTCGGCGCGCTCCAGGTGCGCGACGAGGCGCAGCGCTTCCTCGGCGGCGAGTCGCTGGGCGAGGCGCTCGACCGCGTCCACCCCGCGCTCGAGCGGCTGCTCGCACGAGACTGGAACACGGCGCTCGCCGTCCTCCACGGCGGGGTCAACCGGATCGTCATCTCCTACGCGCTCTCGGGCGACCGCACCTACTTCGGCACCTTCGAGCAGGCGCCAGCGTGCATCAACGTCCTCGACCTCGGCGACGGCGGCTGGATCGTCCGCACCGTCAACTACGTCCCCTACGACCCGCTCCACCCAGCGCGGACGACGACGATGGAGCACCTCTGGGAGCAGCTGAAGCCGTACCTAGACGAGCGCGCGTAGGACCGCGATCTCGTTCTCGTCCGCGCCCAGGTAGGCGCCCCGGATCACAGTCCACTGCCGCATCCGCTCCTCGCCGAGGCCGGCCGCGGCAAAGGCCTCGAGCCGCCGCTCGGTCACGTCGAGGCGCATTCGGCGCGGGAAGGGGTTCCAGAGGAACGAGGGGACGTCGTACTCGGGCTCGCCGAGCATCGGCTTCGGGTCGATCGCGACCGGCCCCCGCGCCGACTGGAGGATGTTGTGGTGGTGGAAGTCGCCGTGCACGAGCACGTCGCGGCCGACGTCGAGGGCCGCGTACAGCTCGCGGGCCAGCGGGGTGAGCGGATGCTCCTCGGCGTTGTCGAGCCAGCGCGGCACCCAGTCGCCGATCCAGCGGAACGGCTCCGCGGCGGCGCGCCAGAGCTTGAGGCCGGTCGCGACGGCGATCCCCGTCGCCTCGTCCTCGTCCAGGCCGGAGATGTCCTCGCCCACGCGTTCGATCAGGAGCGCGCGGCGCGCGGCATCCCGTCTGAGCAGACGCACCGCACCCTCGCCGGCCCAGAGCTCGAGCGCGTCGGCTTCCTCGTCCGACTCGTCGTCCTCCGGCGGCGTCACCTTCAGCACGGCGCCCTCCCCCGCGGAAGCGACGAACGAGTACCGCGCGAACGCGTACGTCTCGCCGAGCTCCAGCTGCCAATCTGCCGCCACCTCGCGGGCGACCTGCTCGAGCGCGACCAGGTCGGGGAGGTCGTCGCTCACACGCAGACGACAAGTTGCTGACAGCAACATGCGCTCTTCGTCCCACGCAGCCGAGCCGCGCAGCCCGACTTAGTTGCTGACAGCAACTAAGTCCTCACCACCGCCGCGCTCAGCTGAGCCGCTCGACGACCATGGCCATGCCCTGGCCGCCGCCGACGCACATCGTCTCGAGCCCGATCGTGCCGTCGACCGTGTCGAGATCGTTGAGCAGCGTGCACATGATCCGCGCGCCCGTCATGCCGTAGGGATGGCCGAGCGCGATCGCGCCGCCGTGCGGGTTCAGCTTCTCGCCGAACGGGTCGACGCCGAGCTCGCGGCAGACGGGGATCACCTGCGCGGCGAATGCCTCGTTCAGCTCCATCACGTCGACGTCGTCGATCGTCATCCCGGCGCGGCCGAGCGCGACCTTGACCGCGTCGATCGGGCCGACGCCCATGATCTCGGGGTCGAGGCCGGTGACGGCCGAGGAGATGATCCGCGCGCGCGGCTTCAGGCCGATCTCGTTCGCCCGCTCGTCGGACATGATCACGAGCGCGGCGGCGCCGTCGTTGAGCGGGCACGAGTTGCCGGCGGTCACCTTGCCGTCGGGGACGAACGCCGGCTGCAGCTCCTGGAGCTTCTCGTAGGTCGAGCTCGGGCGCGGGCCGTCGTCGGCCGAGACGACCGTCCCGTCCTCCTTCGTGTACGGCGTCAGCTCGCGCTCGAAGAAGCCCGACTCCTGGGCGGCGACCGCGCGCTCCTGCGAGCGCTGCGCGTACCGGTCCATGTCGTCGCGGGAGACGTCGTAGCGCTCGGCGACGTTCTCGGCCGTGTCAGGCCCATCGGGATGTAGACGTTCGCGATCGCGCCCTCGCCGACGAGCTTCGGGTGCAGCTCCTCGGAGTCCTTCGGGTAGCCGTCGACCTGCGAGATCGACTCGACGCCGGCGGCGACGTAGACGTCGCCCTCCCCGGCCTTGATCGCGTGGAACGCCATCCGCGCCGTCTGGAGCGACGAGGCGCAGAAGCGGTTGACGGTCGTGCCCGGCACCCGCTTCGGCAGGCCGGCCAGCAGCGCCCCGCGGCGCGCGAGGTTCATGCCCTGCTTGTCCTGCGGGAAGCCACAGCCGACCATCACGTCGACGATGTCGTTCGGGTCGAGCCCTTCGGCCTGCTCGACGGCCTCCCGGATCGCGAAGGCGAGCAGGTCGTCCGGGCGGACGTCCATGAACGAGCCTTTGCCCGGCCCGGCCGATCGGGGTGCGGACGGCGCTGACGATGACGGCTTCTGGCACTTGGGCTCTCCTCAGTTGAAGGCGGACTCACCGGTGAGCGCACGGCCGACGATCAGCGTCTGGATCTGGCTCGTGCCCTCGTACAGGGTCGTAACGCGCGCGTCGCGCAGGTATTTCGCCACAGGGTATTCGTCGACGTAGCCGTAGCCGCCGAGCACCTGGACGGCAGCGTTCGCGGCGCGCACCGCCGCCTCGCTGGCGTACCACTTCGCGACCGCGGCCTCGGTCGTGTACGACGCGCCGGCATCGGCCTGCGACGCCGCGCGCCAGGTCAGGAGCCGCGCCGCCTCGGTCTCGACGTGCATCTCCGCGAGCAGCTGCTGCACGAGCTGGAACGCCGCGATCGGCTTGCGGAACGCCTCCCGCTCCTGGGCGTAGCCGACCGAGGCGTCGAGACAGCCCTGCGCGATCCCGACACAGCCTGCGGCGAGCGAGATCCGGCCGTTGTCGAGCGCCGACATCGCGACCTTGAAGCCCTCGCCCTCCGCCCCGAGCATCGCATCCGCGGGCACGCGGACGCCGTCGAGCGAGAGCTCGGCCGTGTCCTGCGCGCGCAGACCGAGCTTGCCCTTCATGGGCCGCGCCTCGAAGCCGCCGGCGTCGGTCGGGACGAGGAAGGCGCTGATTCCCTTCGGCCCCTCGCCCCCGGTGCGGGCGAAGACGATCGCGGTCGAGGCCCAGGAGCCGAGCGTGATGAAGACCTTCGAGCCGGTCAGGATCCAGTCGCCGCCGTCGCGCTCGGCGCGGGTCGCGAGGGCGGCGGCGTCCGAGCCGCAGCCCGGCTCGGTGAGTGCGTAGCAGCCGAGCGCCTCGCCGCTCGCGAGGCCCGGCAGGTGCTGCTGCCGCTGCTCGTCCGTCCCCCACTTCGCGACCGTCTTGCCGAAGAGCCCGTTCGAGACCGAGACGATCCCGCGCACCGACGAATCGGCCTTGCCGAGCTCCTCGCAGAGCAGGCAGTACGAGATCGAGTCGAGGCCGCCGCCGCCGAGGTCCTCCGGCAGCGCGGCGGCGAGGAAGCCGGCCTCGGCGAGCGTGCCGACGAGCGCGCGCGGCAGCTCCTCGGCCTCGTCCCAGTCACGGGCGTTCGGGACGAGCTCCCGCGCGCAGAGCTCGCGCGCGGACGCGCGGATCAGCTCCTGCTCGGGTGTGAGTTGGAAGTCCATGGAACGAAAGTGGGGGCCGTCTCCGGCCCCCACGATCCTTTCACACTGACGGTCGGCGCTAGCCGCGCGGCCGTCCGTCGACGAGCGGTCCAGCAGAGGCCCAGGAGCCGTTGTTGTACCGCATCAGACGCTGGTGCGAGATGATGAAGTGGTCCGTCGCCGACGTCTTCAGCTTGGAGCCGGAGAGCAGGAACGGCGAGGTCTCGTTCATCGAGAGCAGCGCCCGCATCAGGCCTGCACGCGTCGGGTTCTTCCCGGCCTTGTACATCGCCCGGACGAATGTGTCCGCCTTGGCGAAGCCGTAGAAGTTGAGCCCGTCCGTGACGCGCCCACGCGGGTTGTACTTCGCCATCAGCGCGACGTACTGCTTGACCGTCGCGTCGTTGGCGAACGCCGGCGACGCGGGATCCTTCAGGTACTGAGCGCTGATCGAGCCGTTGACGATGTCCGCGTTCGAGCTGCGGACCGCCGCACCCATGAAGGTGTCGGTGGCCGAGACCGAGTTGACGTAGATGTTCGCCGGCTTCCAGGCGATCGCCCGCAGGATCGCGTACGACTGCACGGTCGGCGTCGGCGTGACGAAGATCAGGAGCGTGTCCGCACCGCTCGCCTTCAGCCGCGCCAGCTGCGAGGCCGGCGTGGTGCCGCCGACGAGGTCGTACGCCTGCTCGGCGATGATCTGGCTCCGCACCTTCGCGGTTCCGAGCGCCGACTTGAAGCCGTTGACGTAGTCCTTGCCGTAGCTGTCGTTCTGGTACAGGATCGCGATCTTCGCGTTCGGCTTGTTCTGCCGGACGTCCGTGCCGTAGAGGCGACCTTCGGCGACGTAGTCGGGCTGCCAGCCGATCGTCCACGGGTACTTCCTGTAGTCCTTGCCGAACTCACTCGCGCCCGTCGAGACGAGCACGTGCGGCACCTTCGCCGAGTTCAGGAACGGCTGGACGGCCTGGTTGACCTCGGTGCCGAGCGTTCCGACGACCGCGAAGACCTTGTCCTCCTGGACGAGCTTCCGCTGCAGCTGCACCGAGTTGACCGGGTTGTAGCCGTCGTCGTAGTAGTTGAAGACGATCTGCCGGCCGTAGACGCCGCGCTTGCCGTCCGGACCGCGACGGGCGTTGATGTACGAGAAGTACGCCTTCATCGACGACGGAATCGGCGCATACGACGACGCCGGCCCCGTCAGCGGGAAGGTTCCGCCGATCTTGATCGAGCTCGCCGTGATGCCCGGATCCGCGGCGGCGAGATCCGATTTGGCAAAAGCCGACGGGATGGCGAGGAGCAGCGCTCCTACGAGTGCCAGCCCGGCGATTGAGACCCTACGCATAGATGACTCCCCTTGATTAGGTGAGAAAAGAGGCCCGCTGGAGCGCGAGACTACTCCTTCTTATCCACTTAGACAACGATAGGGTTCAGAAGTTAGAAACCTGCTCGAATCTGGTGAAGTTCTGAGGCATCCGTGACCGGCGCGCGGCAGGCGAAACGCTCGCAGACGTAGACCGCCGGACGCCCCTCGACGAGGTCTTTTCCCTGCAAGAGCGGCACATCCTCCGCAGGTCCAACCGCGACGACGGCCTGCGGCTGCCACGGCTCGAGCGCCGCCCGTGCGACCTCGGAGTCGACCGGGCCGACGATCGCGAGCTCGCGGGGCGGGCTCAGGTGCAGGTCGAGCGCCACGAGCCCCCAGCCGAATGCCGACGGCGCCCGCTCGAGCGCCGGATGCAGCAGCCGCAGCACCGAGACGGCGCGGCGCTCGAGCTCGTCGTCGCCGTAGATCCGCGCGAGCCGGAGCAGGACGTGGGCCAGCATCGAGTTGCCCGACGGCAGCGGGTGGTCGTCGAGCTCCTTCGTCCGGGCGACGAGCCGCTCACCGTCGGCGGGCGAGAGGAAGAAGCCGCCGTGCTCGTCGTCCCCGAACAGCTCGATCGCCAGCAGCGCCAGCCGGTGCGCCTCCCGCAGCCAGCGCAGCTCACCCGTCGCGACGTGGAGCTCGAGGAGGCCGTGCGCGGCGTTCGCGTAGTCGTCGAGGTAGCCGGCACCGCTCGTCCGGCCGGCGCGCCGGCTGCGCAGCAGGCGCCCGTCCGGGTCCGAGAGCGGGCCGAGCAGGAAGTCGCCGAGCCGGTCCGCAGCCTCGAGCCAGTCCGGCCGCTCCAGCCGGCGCCCGGCCTCCGCGACGGCCGCGAGTGCGAGCCCGTTCCAGGAGGCGATCGCCTTGTCGTCGCGCAGCGGCTTCGGCCGCAGCTCACGGAGCTCGAGCAGGCGCCGGCGAGTCTCCTCGTCCACGTCGCCCCGAATGATCGAGCGGCCGTGCTCGAACGGCTCGAGCAGCTCCGGCGGAGCACCCTCCTCCTCGGTCCACGTGAAGGTCAGCCCCTCGACGCCGTCGGTGTCCGCGTCCTGGGCGGAGGCGAAGCCGCCCTCGGGGAGGAGCAGCTCCCTGAGCATGTACTCGACCGTCCCGCTCGCGATCTCGCGGTAGCGGTTGTTGCCCGTTGCGAGCCAACCGTGCAGGTACGCCGCCGCCAGGAGAGCGTTGTCGTAGAGCATCTTCTCGAAGTGCGGCACGAGCCAGCGATCGTCGACCGAGTAGCGGTGGAAGCCGCCGCCGAGGAGGTCGTGCAGACCGCCCGCCGCCATCTCGTCGAGCGTCTTCACGACCATGTCCAGCTGGCCGCGCCGGAGCAGGAACTCGAGCGTGGGAGCGTTCGGGAACTTCGGCGCCCGCCCCCAGCCCCCGTATGCCGGCTCGAACGTCGCGGCGAGGTTGCGCTCCGCGGCGGCGAGCACCGACGAGGTCAGCGGGTCGCTCGAGGGCCGCACCTCCGCCGACCGGCGCACCGCCTCGACCAGCTGCGCCGCCGCTCGCGAGACGTCGCCGCGCCGGTCGCGCCAGGCTTCCGCGAGCGAGTCGAGCAGCTGGCGAAAGCTCGGTAGGCCGTGCCGCGGCTCGGGCGGGTAGTAGGTGCCGCCGTAGAACGGCTCCCCCGCCGGGGTGAGGAAGACGGTCATCGGCCAGCCGCCGTGGCCCGAGAGCGCCACGACCGCCTCCATGTAGACCGCGTCGAGGTCGGGCCGCTCCTCGCGGTCGACCTTCACGTTGACGAAGTGCTCGTTCATCAGCGCGGCGGTCGCCGGGTCCTCGAACGACTCGTGCTCCATCACGTGACACCAGTGGCAGGCGGCGTAACCGATCGAGAGCAGGATCGGCCGGTCCTCCTCGCGGGCGCGGCCGAGCGCCTCCTCGCCCCACGGGTACCAGTCGACCGGGTTGTCCGCGTGCTGGAGCAGGTAGGGGCTGGTCTCGTTCGCGAGCCGGTTCACGGGGCCGAGCTTGCCACGCGCTTTGCATACTGGGGCGGATGTCTTCGCTCCCGAGCGGCACCGTCACCTTCGTCTTCAGCGACATCGAAGGCTCGACCGCGCTCCTGAAGCAGCTCGGCGAGCGCTACGACACCGTCCTCTCCGACCATCGCCGGCTCATGCGCGAGCACTTCGGCGAGCACGGCGGCGTCGAGATCGACACGCAGGGCGACGCGTTCTTCTTCGCGTTCTCCCGGGCGCGCGACGCGGTCGCCGCGGCCGTCGAGGCGCAACGCGCGCACGCCGGCCACGATTGGCCCGACGGCAGCCTCGTCCGCGTCCGGATGGGCCTCCACACCGGCGAGCCGGCGGTCGGGAGCGAGGGTTATCTCGGCCTCGACGTCGTCCGCGCCGCGAGGCTCTGCACGGCCGGGAAGGGCGGCCACGTGCTGCTCTCCGACACGACCCGCGCGCTCGTCGGCGCCTCGCTGCCCGACGGCGTCTCGATCTTCCTCCTCGGCGAGCGGCGGCTCAAGGACATCGACGAGCCGGAGCGCGTCTTCGAGCTCGAGATCGAGGGCGCCGCCGCACCGGACGTGCCGGAGACGGCCGAGCCGCTGGTTCCATCGCCGCCGGCGCCGCCCCCGCCGGCGCAGCCCGACGACTTCGGCACGCGCCTCGCCCAGCGGATCGAGGCCAGCGTGCGCAAGTCGGTCGAGCAGTCGCTGGATCGGGCCGCCTCACAGGTTGACGCGATCGCGGAGCGCGCCTCGAAGCGTCCGGACGCGATCGCCGAGCGGCTCGAGGACGACTAGCCCAGGACCTCGCGGACGCCGCGAAGCCGCGTCCGCAGGAGCGCCTGGGCGCGCGACGAGTCGAGCGAGCAGTCGAGCGGCCGCGTCTCCGGCGCAAGCGCCGAGCGCACGGGCGCACCGGCGATCAGCTCGGCGAACTCGGCCCGGGAGACGTCGTCGGCGCCGGCGACGTGGAGCGGACCCGCGACGTCGAGCTCGGTCAGCTCGAGGAGAGCCTGGGCGAGATCGGTCACCTGGATCGGACTCCTGATCTCGTTCGTGAAGAAGGTCGACGCCGGGTCGTGTGCGGCGAGCTCGTGCTTCGACGGCTCCGGGCCGCCGTAGAGGAGCGAGGTCCGGACGATCAGCGCGGCGGGATCGGCGGCGGCGACACGCGCTTCGGCCTCGGCCTTCGCGCGGCCGTAGCCCGTGACGGGCGTCAACGCGTCGCTCTCGACGTAGCGCGAGCCCGTCCGCCCGTCGAAGACGACGTCGGTCGAGAGGTGGACGAGGCGGGCGCCCAGCGCGGCGACGGCGCGCGCGACGTTCTCCGACCCGACGGTGTTCACGTCGTCCTCGTCCTGGCGGTACGCGGTGTGGATGACGACGTCCGGCCGGAGCCGCTCGAGCAGCTCGCGCACGGCGGCGGAGTCGCGCACCTCGACCCGCTCGGTGGACGCGTCGGGACGCAGCCGGGCGAGCTCCGAGCCGAGGTAGCCGGTCGCGCCGGTGACGTGGAGCCTCACGCTTGAACGCTATCCGCCCGGTCCCGTAGGGTCGGCCGCATGAGACGCACATTCCTGTGGATCAACTTCGTGCTGGCGTCGATCATCGTGATCGGCGTGTTCGTCCAGGCGTACCTGATCGCCTCCTACGCGATGGGTGCGGGCGAGGATGCGCTCGACGCCCACGGCGTCGTCGGCGGGCTCGTCGTCCACGGCGCCGAGCTGCTCGTCTTCCTGACCGCCTTCGGTGCGTGGCCGAAGCAGTGGCGGTGGATCTCGTTCTGCTTCTCGCTCTTCGTGCTCGGGACGGTGCAGATCTTCCTGCTCCCGCCCGACGAGGATCCGGCCAGCCCCTGGATCCACGGCCTGCACGGCCTCTTCGCCCTCTTCGTGCTGGTGATGGCGGCCGTGATCGCGCACCGCGGCATGCGCGACCTCGGGCTCAGGCGGGCTTCGCGCGGCGGCGGGCCAGAAGGTGCCGCACCAACTCAATCGCTCCCGTAACGGCGAGCGCCAGTCCGAACGCGAGGAGGAGCGCCTTCCAGGGCTCCTCCTCGAACGTCTTGCCGAAGAAGTAGCCGAGCAGGACGCAGTAGCTGCCCCAGATCGCGCCGGCGATCACGTCGAACATGAGGAACCGGCGCCAGGGATAGGTCTCGACGAAACCGGCGGTGAAGGTCGTCGCGGTCCGGCCGCCGGGGATGAAGCGAGCGACCACGATCAGCGTGCCGCCGCGTTGCTCGAGCGTCCGTTGCGCCCATTGCAGGCGTTTCTGGGCCTTGTCGCTCGAGAAGAACCGGCGCTCGACGCGGTGACCGAGAAAGTGGCCGATCGCGAAGGAGATGTTGTCGCCGGCAATCGCCCCGAGGGCCGCGGCGAGAATGCAGAGCCCGACACTGAGGCCGCCCGCGCCCGCGACGACTCCGGCTGCGATCGCGGTGGCCTCGCTGGGCACGATCGGGAAGAACGCGTCCACCATCGCGATCGCGAAGACGATCAAGTAGCTCCAGTCCGAGCCGGAGACGGCGTCGACGATCGACTCGAACACTTCCCGCATCCTCGCAGAGAGCGGTGTCGCGATGATGCACGCGATGCCGTTCCGACCTCTCGCCGGGATCCGCGTGCTCGACCTGACCAGCTCGCTGGCCGGGCCGACGGCCACCGAGATCCTCGGCGCGCTCGGCGCCGACGTGGTCAAGATCGAGCATCCCGGCCGCGGCGACGAGGCGCGCGACTGGGGCCCGAGCTTCTTCGAGGGCGGCAGCGTCATGTTCTTCTCGGCGAACGCGGGCAAGCGCTCGCTCGCGGTCGACCTCAAGTCGCCGGCGGGGCTGGACGTCGTGCTTCGGCTCGCCGACGGCGCCGACGTGGCGGTTCAGAGCCTTCGCCCCGGCACGGCCGAACGGCTCGGCCTGGGGCCGGACGCCCTCCGCGCCCGCAATCCGCGGCTTGTCTACGCGACGATCGGCGCGTTCGGGCGCAACGGGCCGCTGGCGTCGGAGCCGGGCTACGACCCGCTGATGCAGGCGGCCGCCGGGATCATGAGCGTCACCGGTGAGGCGGAGCGGCCGCCCGTCCGGGTCGGCGCGTCGCTGATCGACATCGGCACCGGTGTGTGGGCCGCGCTCGCGATCGTCGCCGCCCTCCACGAGGGCGAGGGCCGGACGCTCGACCTCTCGCTCTACGAGACGGCGCTCTCCCTCGTCCCGTACCAGCTCGTCGACGTCCTCGCCGGCGGCGAGCCCGCCGGCCGGCACGGGACTGCGTTCCCGCTGATCGTCCCCTACCAGGTGTTCGCGACTGCGGACGGCGAGCTGATGATCGTGGCGGCGAACGACCGTCTCTTCGAGAAGACGTGCGCCGCAGTGGGGGCGCCGGAGCTCGCGAGCGACGAGCGCTTCGCGACGAACCCGCTCCGGATCGCGAACCGCGACCAGCTGATCGCGCTGCTGCAGGCGCGGATCGCGACGGAGCCGACGGCAGCCCTGCTCGCCCGGCTGCGCGAGGCGGGTGTGCCGGCCTCGCCCGTCAACGACCTCGCCGCGGTCGCGAAGGAGGAACAGCTGCGCGCGACCGGCATCCTCCAGGAGCTCGGGGGCCACGAGCTCGTCTCGCCGCCGTTCTCCGCCGACGGTGAGCGCGTCCGCTACGGCTCCGAGCCGCCGCTCCTCGGCCAGCACAGCCGCGAGATCCTCGCCGAGGCCGGCTTCAACGAGACGGAGATCGAGGAGCTCGTGCGCTCAGGCGCGGTAGACGCGGCCGGGGAGCTCGCGGCCGAGTAGGCCCTCGAGCCACACGGCGACCTCGATCAGCGCGTCGAGGTCGACGCCGGTCTCGATTCGCTCGCGCTCGAGCAGGTAGAGGACGTCCTCGGTGGCGACGTTGCCGGTCGCACGCGGCGCGAAGGGGCAGCCGCCGAGGCCTCCGACCGACGCGTCGAGCACCGTCGCGCCCGCCTCGACCGCGGCCCAGGCGCAGGCGACGCCGGTGTGGCGCGTGTCGTGGAAGTGGCCGCCGACGGGCGCGCCGAGGATCGAGACGCGCTCGACGAGGCGCGTGACCGGCCGTGGCGTCGCGACGCCGATCGTGTCCGCGAGCACCACCTCCCCCGCTCCGGCCGCGACGAGCCGCCCGGCCAGGTCGGCGACGACGCCGGGGTCGACCTCGCCCTCGAACGGACAGCCGAAGGAGCAGCTGATCGTCGCGGTCGACGGCCGGTCGGCGACGGCGAGGATCCGCTCGACCCGGGCGGCGGCCTCCTCCAGCGACGCGTTCCCGTTCCGCTGGTTGAACGACTCCGTCGCCGCGAGCGTGACGTTGACGCGGGTGAGGCTCGTCGCCGCCAGCCGTTCCCAGCCACGCTCGTTGAGGACGAGCCCGGACAACTCGGCACCGACGTCGCCCGTGGCCGCGACGACCTCCTCCGCCCCGGCCATCTGCGGCACGCGGGCCGGGTCGACGAAGCTGACCGCCTCGATCCGGGGCAGCCCGGCGGCGGCGAGCCGGCGGACGAGGTCGGCGCGGACGTCCGGGGCGAGCGTCTCCGGCTCGTTCTGGAGCCCGTCCCGTGGGCCGACGTCGCAGAGCGTGATCCGCACGCGGCGAGGCTACTCGTACTGCAGGGCTTCGAGCGGGTTCAGGCGGGCGGCGCGGCGTGCAGGCGTGATCGCCGCGAGCAGCCCTGCGATCACCGCCACGATCGAAAGGACGATCAGCTGGTCGAACGGCAGCGCGAAGCGGAGGTCGTACTGGCCGAGCGCGCTCGTCACGAGCGCGGCCAGGAAGATCCCGAGCGGGAGCCCGAGCGCGGCGCCGATCAGCGCCGTGATCACGCTCTCGTGCCGGACCATCCGCCGCGTCTGCCGCTGCGTCATCCCGACCGCGCGGAGCATTCCGAGCTCGCGCGTCCGCTCGAAGACGGACAGCGCCAGCGTGTTCACCATCCCGAAGAGGCTGATGATCACCGAGAGGGCGAGCAGGACGTAGAGGAGCAGCAGGAACTGCTGGATCTCCTGGTCCTCCTTGTCGATCCACTCCTCGCGCGTCTGCACCCGCGTGTCGGGGAAGGGCTCGAGCGCGCTCTCGACGTTCGCCCTCGCTTCCGTGCCGCCATCCTCGACGTTGAGCAGCGTGAAGCGGTTGCGCGGGCGCTCGTAGAGCTCGTCGAACGCGTCCTGCGAGACGCTCGCCGAGCCGAGCAGCGGATAGAACGGGCTGCCCTCGTAGATGCCCCGGACGACGAAGTCCTTCGACTGGTTGTCCGTGGAGCGCACGCTGATGGTGTCGCCGACGGTGAGATCCCTGTCCTCGGCGACGTTGCTCGGGAGCAGTGCGCCGTCGGCGCCGAGCTGCGTCAGCACCGCATCCGAGCCTTCCTCCCAGCGGAAGTCGTAGACGTCGGCGACCTGGTCGTCGAGGCCGGTCAGGTTCGAGCCGTCGCCGTCGATCTGCGCGATGTCCTGCCGAACGTTGCTGGTCGTCTCGACGCCGTCCGCACCGGCGGCGGCGTCCCCGACGGCAGCGGGGAACTCGGAGTAGCCGTCCTGTGACGTGATGATCAGGTCGGACTGGATCTGGCGCTCGATCGCGTCGCTGTTCGAGACGCGCAGGCCGTTGGCAAGGACGGAGATGAACGTCACGAGCGCGATCCCGATCATCAGCGCGGCCGCGGTCGCGGCCGTGCGGCCGGGGTTGCGGCGCGCATTCTCGCGGCCGATCCGGTTGATCCGGCGCGACGGCAGCACGCCCGGGAACTCCATCGGCCACTCGGGCTGCCACTTCGTCACCGCGCGCCGGACCCACATCGGCAGCACGATCAGCAGCAGCAGCGGATTGATCGCGGCTCCGAGCAGGAACGCTCCGACACGTTCGAGCGCGCCGCCGGGGCCGAACGCCCCGTACCGGAGCAGCCAGTACGGCAGTGTGAAGAACGGCCAGATCAGGATCAGCACGACGACCGTCAGCCAGTGGCCGATCGGGCTGACACCGACTGCGAGCGGACGGACGAGCCGCGACGAGAGCATCGCGACGCCGATGAAGAGCGCGAGCACGCCGACGCCGAGCAGGGCGAAGCGGTCGCCCGTGGCGATGTCGTCCGTGAGCGTCCCGTAGGCGAGCGCCAGCACCGCCAGCGTCACGACGACCGTCGCGATGTACGGCGTCCAACGCGCGAAGCGCCCTCGCGGCAGCGTCGCGCCCTCGCGGACCGCGGCGATCGGCGGCACACGCGTCGCGCGGATCGCCGGGAAGAGGCCGGCGATCAGCGTCACCAGCGTCCCCACGACCAGCGAGACGACGATCGTGCGCGTCGCGAACACCGTCTGGGTCTGCGGCAGGTCGAGGTTCAGCGCCTTGAAGAGCGCGTTCAGCCCGACGGCGAGCCCGAGGCCGGCGAACAGCCCGACGATCGAGGCGCCGAGCCCGATCACCAGCGCCTCGAGGATCACCGACCGCAGCACCTGCCGCCGCGACGCGCCCAGCGTCCGCAGCGTGGCGAACTCCCGCATCCGCTGCGCGACCGTGATCGAGAGCGTGTTGAAGATGACGAATGCGCCGACGAAGAGCGCGATGCCGGCGAAGGAGAGCAGGAAGTAGCGGATGATCGTCGTGAAGGTCGCGATCTCGCTCGACTCCTCGCTCGCCTGCTCGACGCCCGTCCGCACGGTGAAGTCGCTGCCCAGCTCGGACTGGATTCGCTGCGTCAGCTGCTCGGGCGTCGTGTCCTCGGCCGCCGCGGCCGAAATGGCATCGAGCTCGCCCTCCTTGTCCAGCAGCTTCTGGGCGGTCGGCACGTCGAAGATCGCGAACGTCGCCCCGCCGATCGAGCTGAGGTCGCCGTACTTGGCGATCCCGACGATCGTGAACTCCTGCGCGGGCCCGAGCGCCGCGACGCCGATCCGGTCGCCGAGCTCGAGATCCTCGTCACCTGCGACGCCCTCGTCGATCGCCACCTCGGCACCGCCGCTGGGCCAGCGGCCCTCGACGAGGTTGAGCGGGTTGAAGCGGTCGTACTCGGGTGCGGTCTCGATCCCGAACGCGAACGAGGGCGCACCGCCCGTGTCGATCGCCTCGCCGTCGGGCCGCAGCAGCTTCGTCTGGAAGTCCTGGACCGAGCCCGTGGCGATCTCGACGCCGTCGACGCCGCGCACGCTTGCGAGCGTCTCCTCGGGGATCGGCGGAGCCTGGGCCGACTCGCCCTCGAAGCTGAAGCCGGGATCCTTGCCGGTGACGACGGCGTCCGTGCCCGCGTACGAGTCGACGAAGATCGAGTCGAACGCCTTGTCGATCGTGTCCGTCAGCACGTAGGCGCCACTCATCATCGCGACGCCGAGCACGATCGCGAGCGCCGTGAGGACGGTCCTGAGCTTTCTGCCGGCGAGGCTTTTCAGGGCGAACTTGATCACCCGGCGGAGAGCTCCTCCATCGTCGCAAGCACCGTGTGCGGCTCCGAGCGCGGCAGGTCACGGACGATCTCGCCGTCGGCGAGGAAGAGGATCCGGTCGGCGATCGCCGCGGCACGCGCCTCGTGCGTCACCATCACCGTCGTCTGGCCGAACTCGTCGACGGAGTCGCGCATCAGCGTCAGGATCTCGGACCCCGTCGCCGAGTCGAGGTTGCCGGTCGGCTCGTCGGCGAAGAGCACGGTCGGCCGCGAGACGAGCGCGCGTGCGATCGCAACGCGCTGCTGCTGGCCGCCTGAGAGCTCGGAAGGCCGATGCGTGAGCCGGTCGCCCAGGCCGACCTTGCCGATCAGCTCGTCGAACCACTCCTTGTCGACGTCCTCACCGGCGATCGATAGGGGCAGGACGATGTTCTCTTCCGCCGTCAGCATCGGGAGCAGGTTGAAGAACTGAAAGACGAAGCCGATGTGGCGCCGCCGCAGCTTGGTCAGGTCGGAGTCCTTGAGCGTCGTGATCTCGGTGCCCGAGATCTCGACCGTGCCCGTGGTCGGCTTGTCCAACCCGGCCATGATGTGCATCAGGGTCGACTTGCCCGACCCCGACGGCCCCATCACCGCGGTCAACTTGCCCTGGCCGACCTCGAGCGAGACGCCCTTGAGCGCGTCGACTGCGGTATCGCCTGCTCCGTAGCGGCGGGTGACGTCATCGGCGACGACGACTGCCGTGCCCGGCTTTCCGTTCTCCATCTGCCCTCCCTGGCGGTATCGCGTGACCCTAGCGGGTCAGGTGGGGGGCGCAGGGGCGGTTAACCACACCTTGACGCCCGCTCGATCTCCGCGACGACGAGATCGGCGTGCGGCCGCACACGCGGCGCGAGGTCGTCCCAGCGCTCCTCTTCCTCGCCGAGATAGATCGCGCGCGCCCGCTCGAGCACGGGACGGTGCTCCTCGGGCAGGCGCTCGATCGCCCAGGCGGCCGCGGTGTCCTTCGAGCGGAGCTCGCCCGTCTCGAGGGTCGTCCAGATGCGCGCGAGCGTGAGGATGACGTTACGCGTGTCGTCGTCGAGGTCGGCCAGCAGCGAGTCGACGCCCTCGAGCATCGCCGTCGCCACGTCCACGCGCGACACCGCCGGAAGCGACTCGGCGGGCGGCTGACCGAATAACGGGTGGTCGGCAGCCAACGCCATCGCGATCAGCACGGTCACGTCGGAGGTGGCCGCGGTTCCCGACCACGGCTCGAGGTCGCCGCGCTCGAACTCGCGGCGCCACCAGTCGCCGTACTGAAAGTCGAGCGCGCCGTCGACGACGATCGTCAGCTCGAGCCGGCGCGGCCGTCCCGAGAGCTCCAGCAGGCGCTCCACCAGCCGCTGCTTCTCGCCACGCGTCGACGGCCGACGGGAGACGGCGAGCACGTCGAGATCGCTCTCCGTCCGCAGGCCGCCGAGGACCGCCGAGCCGAACAGGTATGCGCCGGCGACGTCGGGCCCGAGCACGTCGCGGACGAGGTCGACGACGCGGCCGAGTTGCCGCCGCTCCGCCTCCACCATCTAGCCGGCGTTCATCCTCGTCCCGGCCTCGGTGAGGACGTCGCCGAGGATCCCGACCATCTCGTCGAACTCGGCCTGGCCCGCGACGAGCGGCGGCGAGATCTGGATCACGGGGTCGCCGCGGTCGTCGGCGCGGCAGATCAGGCCGCGCTCGAACAGGGCCGGCGAGAGGAAGCCGCGGAGGAGCGACTCGCACTCCTCGGCGCTGAACGTCGCCCGCGTCTCCTTGTCCTTGACGAGCTCGATCGCGTAGAAGTAGCCCGTCCCGCGGACGTCGCCGACGATCGGCAGCTCGAGCAGGGTCTCGAGCGTGGCGCGGAACGCGCCCTCGTTGCCGAGCACGCGCTCGTTGATCCGCTCGCGCTTCATGATCTCGATGTTCTTCAGCGCGATCGCCGACATGACCGGATGGCCGCCGAAGGTGATCCCGTGCGCGTACATCGACGCGTCCTCGAGGAAGGGCGCCATCACCCTGTCGCTCGCCATCACGGCGCCGATCGCCGCGTAGGAGGAGGACAGGCCCTTCGCGCAGCAGACGATGTCCGGCCGGATGTCGTAGCGCTCGGACGCGAACCAGTGGCCGACGCGGCCGAAACCGGTGATCACCTCGTCCGCGGAGAGGAGGATGTCGTAGCGGTCGCAGAGCGCCCGGACGCCGGCCCAGTAGCCCTCGGGCGGGGTGAAGGCGCCGCCCGCGTTCTGGACGGGCTCCATGTGGACGAGGCAGACCGTCTCCGGCCCCATCGAGACGATCGTGTCCTCGAGGTTCGCGAGCAGCACCTGCGTGAACTCGGCCTCCGTCTCCTCCGGCGGCCGGTGGTAGCGGTTCGTGTTCATCACGTGCCGCACCTCGGGCACGAGCGGCTCGAACGGCATCCGCAGCGCGGGGATCCCGTTGATCGAGAGCGCGCCCATCGTCGTGCCGTGGTAGGCCACCTGGCGCGCGATCGCCTTGTACTTGCGCGGCGGCGGCGCGCCGGCCCGCTCGTCGCGCCGCGTCTCGTCCGTGCCTTCGATCCGCTTGCCGCCGCGCGCGAGGAAGTACTGGCGCGCCAGCTTCCACGCGGACTCGACCGCCTCGGAGCCGCCGGAGACGAAGAAGGCGCGGTTGAGGTCGCCCGGCGCGAGCTCGGCCAGCTCGGTCGCGAGCTCGATCGCGCGCGGGATGCGCGTACGACCAGTTGGTGTAGAAGGGCAGCTCCTTCATCTGCGCGAGCGCCGCCTGGCCGATCTCGTCGCCGAAGCCGTAGCCGAGGTTGACCGAGAAGAGGCCGGCGAGCGCGTCGAGGTAGCGCTTCCCGTTCGAGTCCTCGAGGTAGCAGCCGTCGCCCCGGACGATGATCGGGACGTCGCTCGAGGCGTACCCGCTCATGCGGGTGAAGTGCATCCACAGGTGGTCGCGGGCGGCCTGCTGGAGATCTGCGGCGGCGAGGGTCATGCGGCGTTTTCCTTCCGGCGGCGGGTCTGGACGATGACGCTGGCGAGCATGATCCCGACAGCGGCGAGGAAGACGGCGGAGCCGATCACGTTCACCTGGGGCGGGACGCCTCGCGCGGCCTGCCCCCAGACGAAGACGGGGAACGTGATCTCGCTCCCCGAGTTGAAGTAGGTGATCACGAAGTCGTCGACGGAGATGGCGAACGCCAGCAGCCCGCCGGCGAGGATCGCCGGCCAGAGCAGGGGCAGTGTCACGAGCCGGAACGTCGCGAACCCGGTCGCGCCGAGGTCGGCGGCCGCCTCCTCGAGGTGGCGGTCGAAGTCGACGAGGCGCGCGCGCACCGTGACGACGACGAACGAGATGCAGAACATCACGTGGGCGATGAAGATCGTCCAGAAGCCGAGGTCGAGCACCGACTGGTTCAGGAAGAGCGCCAGGAGCGAGGCGCCGAGCACGATCTCGGGCGCGGCCATCGGCAGGAAGATGAGGAAGTTGATCGGCGCCCGGCCGCGGAAGGTGTGCCGGACGAGCGCGAGCGCGATCAGGGTGCCGAGCGCAGTCGCCGCCAGGCTGGCGAGCACCGCGATCAGGAGCGACGTGTACAGCGCGTCGCGCAGCCCGGGGACGGCGTCCCAGTTGATCCAGTTGTCGAGGGTGAAGCCCTGCCAGACGTAGTTGAAGCGCCCTGCCGGGTTGTTGAACGAGAAGAGCAGCACGACCCCGATCGGCAGCAGCATGTAGCCGATCGCGAGCACCGCGTAGGCGTCGAGGAACCTGCCGCGGAGAGCCTTCACGTCAGCCGCTCCGAGCCGACGATGCGCGCGTAGACCCCGATCGCGAGGACGATCAGCGCCATCAGCACGAAGGAGAGCGCCGCCGCCGACGGGTAGTCGATCAGGGCGAGGAACTTCGACTGGATCACGTTCCCGATCATGGCCTGGTTCGGGCCGCCCAGGAGCTCGGCGTTGATGAAGTCGCCGGCGGCGGGGATGAACGTCAGCAGCGTCGCCGCGAAGACGCCCGGCAGCGAGAGCGGCAGCGTCACCTTGAGGAAGGCCCGGCGCGGGCTCGCGTAGAGATCCTCGGCCGCCTCGACGAGCCGCCGGTCGACCTGCTCGAGCGAGACGTAGATCGGCAGGATCGCGAAGGGCAGGTAGTTGTAGGTGATTCCGGCGACGACCGCCGTCGAGGTCGCGAGCAGCCGCCCGTCGTCGGCGAGCAGCCCGATCGTCCGCAGCACGCTGACCACGGTGCCGTCGTCGGAGAGGATCGTCTGCCAGGCGATCGTCCGGATCAGGTAGGTGACGAAGAACGGCGCCACGACGAGGACGAGGAAGACGTTCTTCCAGCGGCCCGCCCGGAAGGCGATCCAGTACGCGAGCGGGTAGCTGAACGCGAGCGCGAGCACGGTCGCGATCCCCGCGTACTGGAACGAGCGAACGAGCTGCTCGCGGTTGTCGGAGAGCGCCTCGGTGTAGTTGCCGAACTCCCAGGTGAACTCGTAGTTCGGGAAGATCCCGCTCTGGAGCGACTGGTACGCGAGGAACCCGAGCGGGAGCACGAAGAACAGCGCGAGCCAGCCGAGCCCAGGCGTCAACAGCGCCCACGGGGCAAGCCACCGGCGCCGGTGGAAGAAGCTCATGGCCGGACGGCGGGCGTCCTCACGCCCCCAGCAGTGTCTGCCACTGCTCGATGTAGTCCTGGTTGTTCAGCGCCTTCGAGTCGAAGCCGGAGACCTGCGCGAGCGTCTCGTCGTCCGGGAAGATGAGCGGGTTGGCGGCCGTCTCGGGATCGGTCTTCGCGAGCTCCTCCTTCGCCCCCTGCACCGGCGTCACGTAGTTGACGTAGGCGGCGATCTGCGCGGCGACCTTCGGGTCGTAGACGAAGTTCATGTACGTCGAGGCCGTGAACGCGTCCCCGCCGGTCGGGATCAGCATGTTGTCGGTCCAGATCATGCCGCCGTCCTTCGGGATCCCCCACTTCAGGTTCGCGTTGTCGGCCTGGAGCTGGACGACGTCGCCGGACCACGAGAGCGCGGCGACGAGATCGCCCTTCGAGAGCGGGCCGGAGTAGTCGTTGCCCGTGAACTGGCGCACCTGGCCCGAGTCGACGGCGGCCTTCACCCGGTCGATCGCGGCCTTGAACGTGTCGTCGGTGACGGCCGACGGGTCGTCGCCGTTCGCCTTCATCACGACGCCGAGCGTGTCGGCCATCTCGGAGAGGAGCGTGATCTTCCCCTTCAGCTTCGGATCCTCGAGGAGCTGGTCGATCGAGGTGATCGGCGTCGAGGTCAGCTTGGCGTTGTAGGCGATCCCGGTCATCCCGGACTGCCAGGGCAGCGAGTAGGTGCGGTCGGGATCGAACGGCGGCTTCCTGAGCGCCTCGACGAGGTTGTCGATGTTCGGGATCGCGCTCTTGTCGAGCTGCTCGAGCCAGCCCTCCTCGACCATCAGGCCGGGATAGCGCGAGTTGTCGGTCAGGACGATGATGTCGCGGTCGATCCCCTGGTCGCGCGAGAGCGGCCCCTGGATCTTCCCGAAGTACTCGTCGTTCGAGTTGATCTCCTCGAAGTAGTCGACCGAGACGCTCGTCTGGTTCTGGAACTGGTCGAGGGTCGGCCGCTTCTTCGTCTTCTCGTCCACGTCGATGTAGAGCTGCCAGTTGGCGAAGCGGAGCTGGCTCGCCAGTTGCTTGTCACCGCCGGCAGCGGTCGTCGCCGCCGCTCCCTCGACACTCTCGCCGCCGCAGGCAGCCAGGAATCCAGGCAGGGTCAGGGCCGCGCCGCCGAGCGCGGCGCGCTCGAGCAGCTCACGGCGAGTCAAGGGTCGGGTCATCTGCTTCCTCCTGTGGGGGATCGACGACGAACGTCGCATGAGGACTCCAGCTCAGAATCGCCGCGGCACCCGGCTGGAGCGGATGCGCGGAGCCGTCGTTCTGGACGTACACGATCAGGGTGCCGGCGGCGGTCTCGACCACGTACTGGGTCGCGACGCCGACATAGGCGGTCTCCTTGACGGTGCCCGCGAGGCTGTTGTCGCCGTCGCCGGGCGGGCCGATCCGGATCTTCTCGGGGCGGATCCCGACCGCGACGCGGCCGCTGCGGCTGCCGGGGTCGGCGTTGACCTCGTCGCCGGTGTCGAGCCGGACGCGGCCCGGGCCGGTGACGGCTCCCGTGAGCAGGTTCGAGACACCGAGGAAGCCGGCGACGAACGCCGTCGCAGGCCGCTCGTAGAGCTCGGTCGGCGGGCCGAGCTGCTCGATCCGGCCCTTGTTCATCACCGCAATCGCGTCGGCCATCGTCATCGCTTCTTCTTGATCGTGCGTTACGTGGACGAACGTGAGCCCCAGATCGTGCTGGATCGCCTTCAGCTCCAGCTGCATCTGCTTGCGCAGCTTCAGGTCGAGGGCGCCGAGCGGCTCGTCGAGCAGGAGCACCTGCGGCCGGTTGACGAGCGCGCGTGCGAGCGCGACCCGCTGCTGCTGGCCGCCGGAGAGCTGTCGCGGCTTGCGGCCGCCCAGGCCCTCGAGCCCGACGAGCCGGAGCATCTCGTTGACGCGGCCCTTCACCTGCACCTTGTCGACGCCCTTCCGGCGCAGGCCGAAGGCGATGTTGTCGAAGAGCGAGAGGTGCGGGAAGAGCGCGTAGCTCTGGAAGACGGTGTTGACGTCTCGGCGGTAGGGCGGCTGGCCGACGACGTCGGTGTCGCCGAGGTAGATCGCGCCCTCGTCCGGCTCCTCGAAGCCGCCGATCATCCGCAGCGTCGTCGTCTTGCCGCAGCCCGACGGCCCGAGCAGGGCGAAGAACGAGCCGGACGGGATCTCGAGCGTGATCCCGTCCACGGCGGCGACGCCGTCGAAGCGCTTCACCACCGACTCGAGCCGCACGTCGGCGGGGGTCAAGAGCTCCCGCCGGGGACGACGACGACGGGCACGTGCGAGCGATGGAGGAGCTTGTACGGGATCGAGCCGAGGATCGCCCCGGCAATCGGGCCCTCGCCCGACGCGCCGACGACGATCAGGCGCGCGTCGCGCTCCTTCGCGAGGCCGATCAGGCCCTCCACCGGGCGCGCCTCGAGCAGGACGCGTTCGACGTCGACGCCGCGCTCGGTGGCGCGCGCGACCGCGCGCTCGGTCACCGTCGCGCCGAGGTCCTCGAGCGCGCGCCGGTGCTCGCCGCGCTCGTCTCCGACGAAGCGGTGGGGCGGCTCGGCCGCGAACGCGACGAGCAGCAGCTCGCCGAGCGCATCGGCCAGGTCGATCGCAGTCGCGAGCGCGACGTCGGCGCACTCCGACCCGTCGTAGCCGAGGACGATCCCGGTCATTCGACCGACACCGCCGCGTGCTCGAAGCCCTTCTCGCCGAAGAAGCGCTCGTTCCCGCCCAGCCGCCAGAGGATCAGGATCACGAGCCCGAGCACGGTGAAGCCGAGCGCGATCGCGAGCGGCACGCCCATCCCGAGCACCGACTCGCCCGAGTACGAGTTCTCGGGGTCGGCGAGGTCGATCGCCGACTTGACGAGGAGGATGCCGAGGATCGCGGCGCCGGTCAGCGGCGCGACGCCGACGAACAGGAACGCGCGAATCGACTTGAACAGCTGCCGCCGATAGAAGACCGCACACGCGATCCCCGTCAGCGCGTAGTAGAAGGCGATCATCAGCGAGAGCGCCGAGAGCGTGTCGAAGAGGAAGTTCTCCGAGACCGCGTTGACCGGCACGTACCAGGCGATCGCGAGCGCTGCGATCGCCGCGGTCGAGACTGCGGGCGTCCGGAACCGAGGGTGGATGCGGGCGAAAGCGGCCGGGAGCGCGCCTCGCCGCGCCATCGAGAAGGACGTGCGCGAGGCGGGGATGATCGTCGTCTGGGTCGATGCCACCGCGGACGTGACGATCGCGAGCACGACGAGCTTGTCCCAGGGCGAGCCGAGCGCATCGCCGGCCAGGACGCTGAAGACCCCGTCGTCGTCGTCGAACTCGGCCAGCCGGTCGAGCCCGGCGAAGGCGACGACCGCCGTCGAGACTGCAACGTAGGTGATGAGGAGGAGCACGGTGCTGACGATGGCGGCGAGCCCGGGCGCGCGGCTGCCGTCGCGGGTCTCCTCGGTCAGGTTGACGGCGCTCTCCCAACCCCAGTAGATGAAGACGCCGATCAGGAGGGAGGCGACGAGCGGCGAGATCCCGTCGATCGCGAACGGGGAGAACCAGCTCGCCTCGGGCCTCGTCGAGCCTTCCGGCGCGTCGCCGCTGTAGACCTTGACGAGCGCGGCCACGGCGAAGATCAGCAGCGCCCCGACCTGGCCGATGATCATCACGTTCTGCACCCGCGCAGAGGTCTCGGTGCCGATGATGCAGACCGCGGTGGTGACGACGATGATCGCGACCGCCAGCGCCATCACGGCCGCCTTCGACTCCGCCGCCGAGTCCCAGCCGAAGAGCAGGTAGAAGTAGCGCGCACCGACGTCGGCGAGCGACCCGACGACGAGAATCCCGGTGGTGCAGATCGCCCAGCCGCCGAGCCAGCCGGCGTACGGGCCGAGCGTCCGCGTCACCCAGCTGAACGTCGTGCCCGCGTCCTGGTCGGCGCGGTTCAGGTAGTAGAACGCGGCCGCGACGAGGAACATCGGCACGAACGAGGCCAGCAGCGCCGCGGGCGCGTTGAACCCGACGACGACGGTCACGGTGCCGATCACGGCGGCGAGCGAGTACGCCGGCGCCGTCGAGGCGAGGCCGATCACGAGGGAGTCGACGAAGCCGATCGCGTCGTGGTCGAGCTCGGGCGCGCCCTCGATCCGGCCGGCGTCGCTCACCAGAGCTCACCCAGGGCGTCGCCGAGGACGTCGACGTAGCGGTCGACGTCGGCCTCGGCCGTGGCCGGCGAGACGAGCGCCATGTTGTGGAACGGCGTGATCAGGACGCCGCGGTTGAGCGCATGCAGGTGGAGGAAACGCTCGAGCCCCTCGTCTCCCGCGGCCGCCGACTCGCCGCCGTTTCGCGGCGGCTGCGGGGAGAAGCGGTACTCGGCCCGGGCACCGAGCCGGGTCACGTGCCAGGGCGCTCCGGCGGCGGCGATCGCTCCCGCGACGCCGTCGGCCAGCCGCTCGCCGAGGGCGAGCATCGCGGCGAACGCCGCCTCGGTCAGCACCTCGCCGAGCGTCGCGCGCACGGCCGCGAGCGAGAGCGCGTTGCCGGCGAGCGTCCCGCCGACACCGCCGACGTCCTCGTAGTCGGCATCGGCCTGCGCGAGCGCCCGCCGAGCGAGCTCCTCGCTGATCCCGAAAGCTCCGACCGGGACGCCGCCGCCGATCGCCTTGCCGATCGTGAGCAGGTCGGGCTCGAGCCCGTGCGCCGCCGTGTAGCCGCCCGGGCCGGCGCTGAAGGTGTGCGTCTCGTCGATCACGAGCAGCGTCCCCGTCCGGCGCGTCAGCTCGCGCAGCCCCTCGTGGAAGCCCGGGTCGGGCAGGACGATGCCGATGTTCGTCAGCGCCGGCTCGGCCAGCACGCAGGCGACGTCGCCGTGCGCGAGCTCGGCCTCGAGCGCATCGAGGTCGTTCAGCTCGACGACCCTCGTCGTCGACGCGGGGTCGACGGGCGGACCGACGTTGCCGGGCCGAACGGCGACCGAGCCGTCCTCCCGCAGCGTTGCGAACGTCTCGTCGACGGTGCCGTGGTAGCAGCCGTTGAAGACGAGGATCCTCGGACGGCCCGTGAGCGCGCGGCAGATCCGGATCGCGAAGCGGTTCGCGTCGGTGGCGCTCAGCGTGAACTGCCAGAGCGGGAGCCCGAAGCGCCGCGCGAGCTCCTCTCCCGCCCAGGCCGCGTCCTCGGTGGGCAGCATCGCCGTGATCCCCGCTGCCGCCCGCGCGGCGACGGCGCGCACGACCGGCTCGGGTGCGTGGCCGGCCATCGCCCCGGTGTCGCCGAGGCAGAGGTCGACGTACTCGTGCCCGTCGACGTCGACGACGCGCGCGCCGTGCGCCTCTGCCAGGAAGAGCGGGTGCGGGCCGGCCCAGCGCATCATCCAGGTCATCGGGACCCCGCCGAGCAGCGATCCCCGCGCCCGTTCGGCCAGCTCGCGCGAGCGCGGCCGGACGGCGGCGAACGCCTCCGCCTCGCGTGCCGTCAGCGCCGCAAGCCGACCGCGGTCGACGCCGACGCCGGCGTCGAGGACCTCGGGTGTCACGCCAGCTTCACCGCGACGTGCTTGATGCGGGTGTACTCCTCCATCGAGTAGAGCGACATGTCCTTGCCGTAACCGGACTCCTTGAACCCTCCGTGCGGCATCTCGGATGCGAGCGGGAAGAGGTGCTCGTTGACCCACACCGTCCCGAACTCGAGCTTGCGCGCCGCCGCCATCGCCCGGCCGACGTCTTGCGAGAAGACCGAGGCGGCGAGGCCGTAGCGAACGTCGTTCGCCATCGCGATCGCCTCGTCGTCGGAGCCGAACCGCTGCACGGTGACGACCGGGCCGAAGACCTCGCTCTGGACGATCTCCGCGTCCTGAGCCACGTCCGCGACGACGGTCGGCTTGACGAAGAAGCCGCGCTCGCCGACCGACTCGCCGCCGGTGACGATCGTCGCCTTGGCCGCGACCGCCCGCTCGAGGAAGCCGAGCACGCGCTCCTGTTGCTCGGCCGAGATCACCGGCCCCATGTCGACGTCGTCGCCCTCTGCCGGATCGGCCACCTTCATCGCCTCGAGTGTCTTCACCGTCTCGGACATCACGTCGTCGTAGACCTTCTCGTGGACGAGGATCCGCGAAGACGCCGTGCAATCCTGGCCCGAGTTCCAGTAGCCGCCGATCTTGATCGCCTCCGCGACCGTGGCCGGGTCGGCATCGTCGAGCACCACCATCGGCGCCTTCCCGCCGAGCTCGAGATGGACGCGCTTCAGGTTCGACTCCGCCGCGCCGGTCGCGATCAGCCGCCCGGTCTCGACCGAGCCCGTCAGCGAGACGAGCCGGATCTCCGGATGGCGGACGAGCGCGTCGCCGGCAGGGAAGCCGTCGCCCGTGACGACCTGGAGCACGCCCGGCGGCAGGATCTCCTGCGCCAGCTCGGCGAAGCGGAGCGTCGTCAACGGCGTCTGCTCGGCCGGCTTCAGGATCTGGACGTTGCCGCCCGCGAGCGCGGGGCCGAGCTTCCAGATCGCCATCATCAGCGGGTAGTTCCAGGGCGTGATCCCGGCCACGATCCCGAGCGGCTCGCGCCGGATGATCGATGTGTAGCCCTCGACGTACTCGCCGGCCGCCTTCCCTTCGAGCGTGCGGGCGGCGCCGGCGAAGAAGCGCAGGTTGTCGGCCGAGAAGGGCATCTCGTCGCCCGCGATCGACATCGGCTTGCCGACGTTCTGCGACTCGAGCTGCGTCAGTTCCTCGGCGTTGTCGTCGATCACGTCCGCGAGCTTCAGCAGCAGCTCCATCCGGTCCTTCGGCGTCTTGTCGCCCCACTCGGCGAAGGCCTTGCGGGCGGCGTCGACGGCGCGCTCCACGTCCTCGGCGCTCGACCGCGGCACCTCGGCGATCACCTCGCCGGTCGACGGGTTCAGGACCTCCATCGTCTCGCCGGAGGCCGCGTCGACCCACTCGCCGCCGACGAGGTTCTTGTACTTGGTCACCGACACGCTCACTGGCCTGACCTCCCGCTCGGGATCTCGGCGCGAGCCTAGCTCGCTTCGGACCGACTGGACAAGTTCGATGCGAAGATCGGCCGGTCTTTGGGCCGCCGTGTCCATACGGCCCGCTGCGAATCTGGCCTCGCGGTCACGTTTCGCCGGCTCAGAGCTCCTTCGATAGGGTCGGCTCGTGGGCGCGCTCCTGGTGGTCGGAACCCGGAAGGGCCTCTTCCTCGTCCGCGGCGACGACGAGCGGCGCTCATTCGAGGTCGAGGGACCGTTCCTGCCCGGGTGGCAGGTGAACCACGCGCTCGTCGACCCGCGCGACGGCTCGCTCTACGCGTGCGCGAACAGCTGGGTCTACGGCGGCACGGTGCAGCGGTCGACCGACATGGGCAACACGTGGGAGCGCTCGGAGGGGCTGGGACTGCCCGAGGAGAGCGGGCTCAAGCTGGCATCCACCTGGCACCTCGAGCCCGGGCATCCGTCCGAGCCCGGGACACTGTGGCTCGGCGGGGAGCCCGGCGTGCTCTTCCGCTCGGACGACTCGGGCGCGAGCTGGCAGGTGAACCAGGCGCTGCTCGGGCACGAGACACGCGAGCAGTGGTCGCCCGGCGCTGGCGGGCTGATCACGCACTCGATCACGCTCGACCCCGCCGACGCGCAGAACCTCTGGATCGGGATCTCGGCAGCCGGGGTCTTCCGCTCGGAGGACGGCGGCGGCTCCTGGCAGCCGCGGAACCAGGGCACCGAGGCCTGCTTCTTCCCGGAGGATCGCTTCCCGGCGGTCGGCCAGTGCGTGCACAAGGTGCTCGCTCATCCGGGCCGGCCGGGACGGCTGTGGCAGCAGAACCACTGCGGCGTCTACCGCTCCGACGACAGCGGCGAGAGCTGGGAGCGGCTGGACGAGAACGGGCTCCCGTCCGGATTCGGCTTCGCGCTCGCTCTCGACCCCGGCGACCCGGACCGCGCCTTCGTGATCCCGGAGGAGGGCGCCGAGAACCGCGTCACCTGCGACGGCCGGCTCGGGATCTACACGACCGCCGACGCCGGCGCCAGCTGGCAGCTGATCGTCGCCGAGGAGCCGGCGTGGGCCGCCGTGCTCCGCGAGGGCATGAGCCAGGACGACGAGGCGGTCTACGCCGGGACGCAGAGCGGCCACGTCTACGCACTCCGGCACGGCGAGGTGGTCGAAGCGGCGCGGCACCTGCCGCCGATCCTCTCGGTCGAGGCCGCGACCGCCGCGTAGCCGCATGGCCGTCGTGCACCTCCCCGGCCTGCTCGCGACCGAGGCCGGCGGCACGAAGCAGTTCGAGGTCGAGGCGGCGACCGTCGGCGAGGCGCTCCGCGCGCTGCCCGTCAGCGACCTCGTCCTCGACGAGGCCGGCGAGGTGCGCCCGCTCGTCCACGTCTACGTCGACGGCGAGCGCGCCCGCGACCTCACCGCCGCGGTCGGCGACGACGCGCGCATCCGCATCGTCGCCGCAATCGCCGGCGGCTGAAACGGACACGACGGGGTCTGACCCCGGACACGTCGCAAAGCGACCTGTCCGGCTCCGCGCAACCGCGTCACCAAGCCGTTCTGCCGCCCCGGACATGGCCCGGCGGGCCATGTCCGGGGTCAGACCCCGTCGTGGCCCTTCGGGCCACGTCCGCTCTAGCTCTTGCCGACCTCGGTCGGGATCCCCGTGATCTCGCCGTCGGCGATCTGCTGCTTGATCTCGTCGACCTTGTCGACGTCCTCTTGCGGCACCTCGGCGCTGACCTTGCCGAGCCCGACCCCCTCCTCCTTGAGCCCGAAGGTCGCGTTGCCGCCGCCCTCGAAGCTGCCGTCCTGCACGGCCTTGATCGTCAGGAAGACCGCGGCGTCGACGCCCTTCTGGGCGCTCGTGAGGATGTGGGAGCCGAGGAACGACTGGTCGGCGTCGACGCCGATGCCCCAGCGTTTGCGCTCGCCGGCCGCGTTCAGCGCGCCGAGGCCGCAGCCGCCGGCGACCTGGAAGACGATGTTCGAGCCGCGTGCGATCTGGTTCAGCGCCAGCTCCTTGCACTTCGCCTGGTCGTCCCAGTCCTGCGAGTAGTCGTAGAGGGTGGTGATTCCGGGCGCGGCTGCCCTGGCGCCGGCGAAGTAGCCGGCGATGAAGCGGTCGACGGGCGGCTCCTTCATCCCGCCGACGGCGCTGATCACGTCCTTGCCCTCGCGCCGCTGCTCCTCGAGCCCGGCCAGGTAGCCGGCGAGGTAGCCGACCTCCTCCTCGCGGAAGAGCAGCCCCTGCACGTTCGCCGGCTTGCCGGGGACGAACGCCTGGTCGACGTCGATGATCGCGAACTTCGTCTCCGGGAACCGCTGCGCCACCTTCCCGACCGCGTCTCCCTGGGCGAAGCCGACGCCGATCACGAGGTCGTAGCCCTCACGGGCGAGCGCGGTCATGTTCGGGATGTAGTCCGCTGCGGTCGCCGACTCGACAACGCGCCCGTCGACGCCGAGCTCCTCCTCGGCCCGCGTGACCCCGCGGAACGCGAGCTCGTTGAACCCGTCGTCGTCGAGCTGGCCACGGTCGACGACGAGACCGACCCGCACCGGCGCGGCCGCCGTGGTCTCCGTCGGCGCGGTCGTCGACGCCGCGTCCTCGTCGTCCGAGCCGCAGCCGGCGGCGAGCGCGAGAACGCAGAGCAGGAGTGCGATCGAGGTCGTGCGGAGCATGGTCAGAGCCTTTCCATTAAGGTTTTAGACTGTGAGGCAGAAACCTCGACAGGATCCTACCACAGCCCCTGCGCAGGTCGTCCTCGCGGCCGTGCTGCAGGTGCGCGAGCGCGCGCTGCATGCGCTGCTCTGGCAACGGGCACGCGAGCCGTTCAGCGGCGCCTGGGCGCTTCCGGGCGGCGCGCTCGCGGCGGACGAGACGCTCGACGGCTCGATCCGCCGCCAGCTCGCGGCGAAGGTCGACGTCCGCGAGCTCGCGCATCTGGAGCAGCTCGCGACGTGGAGCGAGCCGGACCGCCATCCCGGCCACCGCGAGCTCGCGACCGCCTTCCTCGGCCTCGTCCCCGCAGACGTCGACCCGGAGCTGCCGGAGGACACGGCGTGGCACGCGGTCGACGACTTCCCACCGCTCGCGTTCGACCACGCCGAGATCGTCCTTGCCGCCCGGGAGCGCCTGCGCGGCAAGCTCTCCTACACGAACGTCGGCTTCGCGCTCGCGCCGAGGGCGTTCACCCTCTCGGAGCTGCGCGATCTGTACGCGGCGGCGCTCGGCCACGACGTCTCGGCGACGAACCTGAAGCGGGTGCTGCTCCGCCGCGACGTCCTCGAGCCCACCGGCGCCAGGCGCGAGCCCGGCCGCACGGGCGGCCGGCCGGCCGAGGTCTATCGCTTCCGCAGCCGGCGGCTCGAGATCACGGACCCGTTCGCGGCCCTCAGGCCGCCCGCCTAGGCGATCAGCGACTGCCGCAGCGCGGTCGCGACGGCCTGCGTGCGCGTGTCGGCGTCGAGCTTCGCCATCGCCTTGCGCACGTGCGTGCGCACCGTCTCCGGCGAGATGATCAGGCTCTTGCCGATCTCCTCGTTCGACATCCCGTCGGCGAGCAGGCGGAGGACGTCCCGCTCGCGCTGGGTCAGGTTGAGCCGCTTGTCGGTCGCCGCCGAGCTCGAGAGCACACCGGCGAGGACCGGGTCGACGTACGTGCGGCCCGCCGCGACGAGCTCGACCGCACGGACGACCTCGGCGAGCGGCGCCTCCTTGAGCACGAACCCGCGAGCGCCGGCGTC
This sequence comes from uncultured Gaiellaceae bacterium, assembly GCA_963732995.1. Classification (GTDB taxonomy): domain Bacteria; phylum Actinomycetota; class Thermoleophilia; order Gaiellales; family Gaiellaceae; genus Gaiellasilicea. Next base: position 174,379 of record CAVTBS010000001.1, read on the forward strand.
GAGCGCCTCCGTCAGGAGCGCGCGGTCGCCGAACGCGGTGTAGAGGATGACCGAGGTGCCCGGCGACGTCTTCGAGACGAGCTTGGCGACCTCGATCCCCGACTGGCCGGGCATGCGCAGGTCGAGGATCGCGACCGTCGGCTTGCGCAGTGCGATCTGCTCGACGGCGTCGTCGCCGTCACGCGCCCGCCCGGCGATCTCGATCCCGTGCTCGGCGAGCACGTCCGCGACCGCCTCGACGACAGCGGGATGATCGTCGGCCACGAGTACGGAGGTCACGGTGGCCCGGTCGGTCACGGGAATCTGGGATCCTTTCGCCTGGAGAGCGACAGCGTCGGGGGAAACATGAGAGGTTTGCGGCCTGCTTGTGCGCGCATCGGGCCCCGATGCGCGACGGGATCATAGAGACAGTGCCGCACCCCACCGACGACGCGCAAGCGCTCGCGACGCTGGGCCGCCTCACACGCGGCGCCCTGCACGAGCTCGCCAATCCCCTCGTCGCGCTGCTCGGCTCGGCCGAGCTCGCGCTGGGCGACGCGACTCCGGGCACGAAGCTGCACGACCGGATCTCGCTGACGCGGCGGACCGGCACCGAGATCGTCGAGATCGTGCGTGCCCTGCAGGCCTTCGTCCGGCTCCAGGCGCAGCCGCCGGAGGAGCTCTCCGTCGGCGCCGCGGCAGCCGATGCAGTCGCGCTCGTCGTCCGCGTCGTCCCCACGCACGATGTCGAGCTCTCCACGAGCGGCGACGCCGTCACGGTCGCCGGCCCTGGCGAGATCCGGAGGCAGCTGGTCGAGTTGCTCCTCGATGCGCTGGACGATCCCGACCGCGGTGACGTGGTCGAGCTCGTCGTCGCCGACGGCGTCGTCACCGCCGGCGGGCGCGAACTGCGCTTCTAGCCGCGGAGGCGCTCGCCCTGCGGGTCGTAGAGCGGCTCGGCCGCGACCTCGCCGCTGACCCACTCGCCGAAGATCTCGACCTCGACGGGCGTCCCCGGCGCGGCGCGTGACGCCGGCAGGTAGGCGTAGGCGATCGAGCGCCCGACCGTGTAGCCGAAGCCGCCGCTCGTGACGCGGCCGACGAGCTCGCCGTCGACGCGGACCGGCTCCGAGCCGAGTGCGACGGCCCGGGCATCGGCGAGCGTCAGGCAGGCCAGGCGCCGCTCCGGCTCGCCCCGCGCGAGCAGCGCCTCCTTGCCGACGAACTCCTTGTCCCGCTTGACGGCGAACCCGAGCCCGGCCTCGTCGGGCGTGTCGTCGGCGGTGATGTCCGAGCCCCACACGCGGTACCCCTTCTCGAGCCGGAGCGAGTCGATCGCCCGATAGCCGCCGGCGACGAGTCCGTGCTCCCGGCCCGCCTCCCAGACCGTGTCCCAGAGCCGGAGGCCGAACTCGGATGGGCAGTAGAGCTCCCAGCCGAGCTCGCCGACGTAGGTCACCCTGAGCGCCAGGCACGGCACGGCGCCGATCGCGAGCTCACGCGCGCGCATGTAGGGGAAGTCGAGCGGATCCGTGGTCAGCGGCCCCAGGATCTCGCGCGCGGCCGGCCCCCAGATCCCGATGCAGGCGTGCTTGGAGGTGACGTCGTCGACTGTGACGGAGCCGTCCTCGGGCGCGTGCTGGCGGATCCAGGCGAGGTCGTGGCGGCCGAAGGCCGTGCCGGTGACGATCCGGAAGCGGTCGTCGGCGAGCCGCGTCACCGTGAAGTCGCACTCGATCCCGCCCCGGGCGTTCAGCATCTGCGTGTAGGTGATCGCGCCGACGTCACGTGCGACGCGGTTGGCGCAGAGCAGCTCGAGCAGGTCGGCCGCACCCGGGCCGGCGACGTCGATCTTCGCGAACGACGACTCGTCGAAGATCGCCGCCGCCTCGCGGCACGCACCATGCTCGGCGCCGATCGCGGGCGACCAGTGACGCCCGGCCCAGCCCCGCGGGCGCAGGCTCTCATCGCCGCTGGCGGCATTCGGCTCGAACCAGTTCGCGCGCTCCCAGCCGGACTTCTCGCCGAAGGCGGCGCCGAGCTCCTGCAGCCGCTGGTAGGCGGGAGAGAGCCGCAACGGACGTCCCGCCTCGCGCTCGTGGCCGGGGTACTTGACGTCGTAGTAGGTCGAGTAGACCTCGGTGGTGCGGGCGAGCGTGTAGGCGCGGCTCGTGTACGCGGCTCCGAAGCGGCGCGAGTCCATGTGCCAGACATCCAGGCTCGGTGTTCCCTCGACGATCCATTCGGCCACGAGCTTCCCCATCCCGCCCGCTCCGGCGAGGCCGTGCGCGCAGAAGCCGGCGGCGACCCAGAAGCCGCGCACGTCGGTCGGGCCGAGGATGAACTCGCCGTCGGGTGTGAACGCCTCCGGGCCGTTGATCAGCCGCACGACTTCCATCTCCTCCAGCGCCGGGACGCGGCGGATGGCGTTCTCGAGCAGCGGCTCGAACCTTGGCCAGTCCTCTTCCAGCAGCTTGCCGTTGAAGTCCGGCGGGATCCCGTCGAGCGACCACGGCGCAGGGTCGCGCTCGTAGCCGCCCATGATCAGGCCGCCCGACTCGGGCCGGAAGTAGACGAGCAGCGACGGGTCGCGCATCGTCGGCATGTCGAGCGGGAGGCCCGTCGGCCGCGTGACGAGGTACTCGTGCGCCATCGGGACGATCGGGACGGTGACGCCGGCGAGCCGGCCGAGCTCGGCGGCGAACATCCCGCCCGCGTTGACGACGATCTCGGTCTCGATCTCGCCCTTGTCGGTGACGACACCCGTCACGCGCCCCCGGTCGACGCCGACCGCGGTCACGCGCGTGTTCGTCGCGATCTCGGCGCCACGCCGCCGCGCGCCCTCCGCCAGAGCGAACGTGAGCTGCGAGGGATCGACGTAGCCGTCGGTCGGCAGGTACGCGGCACCGAGGACACCCTCCGTCGTCATCGGCGGGAAGAGCTCCTGCGCCTCCGCCGCCGAGATCAGGTCGAGCGGGAGGCCGAACGTCTTCGCCCAGCCCGCCTGGCGGGCGATCTCCTCGAGCCGCTCCGGCGAGGACGCAAGCCGCAGCGACCCGACCTCGCGCCAACCGGTCTCGAGCCCCACCTCCTCGCCGATCGTCCGGTAGAGGTCGACGCTCGCCATCATCATCCGCGTCAGCGAGAGCGAGCTGCGCAGCTGGCCGACGAGCCCCGCGGAGTGGAAGGTGGAGCCGGAGGTGAGATCGGCGCGCTCGACGAGGACGACGTCGTCCCAGCCGAGCCGGGCCAGCCAGTAGAGGATCGAGCAGCCGCCGACCCCGCCCCCGATCACCACCGCACGCGCCCGGTCTCGCATCGGGGGAACCTAACGTGCGTCAGGATGCGCGCGTGATCGTCGACTGCGCCGTCTACGGCGAAGGCCACCGCCTCGAACGTCACCGGGAGGTGCCCGGCGTGCGCGCCGAGGCGGCCGCCGCACGCGGCTTTGCCTGGGTCGGGCTGGTCGAGCCGACCGCCCAGGAGTTCGACGCCGTCAGGCGCGAGTTCGACCTGCACGAGCTGGCCGTCGAGGATGCAGTCAGCGCTCACCAGCGGCCGAAGCTCGAGGTCTACGGCGACACGCTCTTCCTCGTCGTCAAGACGGCCCGCTACCTCGGCCCGGAGGAGCTCGTCGACATCGGCGAGGTGATGGTCTTCGTCGGCCCGGACTTCCTGATCACCGTCCGGCACGGCGACGCGGGCGGGCTCGGGGACGTGCGCGAGCAGCTCGAGCAGAACCCGAGGCTCCTGGCGATGGGGCCGGGTGCCGCCCTCCACGCGATCGTCGACCGGATCGTCGACGCGTACGAGCCCGTGGCGGAGAGCCTGCGCGACGCGATCGACGAGGTGGAGGCCGAGGTCTTCCAGCCCCGCGGGCCGAGCCCGGTCGAGCGGATCTACCGACTCCGCCGAGAGGTGCTCGAGTTCGGCCGCGCCGCCGGCCCCCTGCGGCCGGCCGTGCGCGAGCTGACGCTGCCGGAGGTACCGAACATCGACCCGGAGCTGGCGCCGTACTTCCGCGACGTGACCGACCACGCCGCCCGCATCGCCGACCAGGTCGAGGGGTTCGCCGTCCTCCTCGCCGGCACGTTGCAGGCGACGCTGACGCAGGTGAGCGTGCGCCAGAACGAGGACATGCGCCGGATCTCGGCCTGGGTCGCGATCATCGCCGTCCCGACCGCGGTCGCGGGGATCTACGGGATGAACTTCGAGCACATGCCCGAGCTCGGCTGGCGCTACGGCTACCCCGCGGTGCTGGTGCTGATCTCCGTCATCTGCGTCGCCCTCTACTTCCGCTTCCGCCGCTCTGGCTGGTTGTGATCGAACCGTCCGGGCACGAGGTGCGTAGTCGTGGGTGAAACCGACTGGAAGGAGCCCACGTGAACCGCCGTCACCTCACGCTCGCGATCCTGCTGCTCGTCTTCGGCCTCGCTCTCGCCGGGTGTGGCGGCGATGACGACGACGGCGGTGACGCCGCTGCGACGACCGAGGCGAGCAGCGGCGACGAGACCGGTTCCGGCAGCGAGGCGGGCGGCACGACCCTGAACGGGAGCGTCGGCCCCGGGTTCGACATCAGCCTCGACGGAACGGACGGACTCACCGCCGGTGACTACACGCTCGTCGTCGACGACCAGTCCTCTGCGCACAACTTCCACCTCACCGGCCCGGGCGGCGTCGACGTCTCGACCGAAGTCTCGGCCGAGGGGGAGGAGACGTTCGACGTCACACTCGAGGCGGGCGAGTACACGTTCGTCTGCGATCCGCACGCGAGTCAGATGAACGGCAGCTTCACCGTCGGCTGAGCACGCAGCCGTCAAGCGGCAGCCGCCGCGTGCCGATATGCGTTCTCGTGACGATGAACACGACCCTCAAGATCGTTGCGACCGTCTCGGTGCTCGCGCACGCGGCGGCGGCTGCGGCAATTCTCTTCCCGAAGCGCTAGCGCGAGCTCAGCGCGGCTCGAAAGGTGCGTTCGCCGGCCGTTCGCTCGAGCCGCTCGAAGTGCTGCTCCGCGTAGGCGTTGAAGTCGACGTCGAGGTCCGACAGCGCCTGCTGGACGACGCCCCACATCGCCTCGCGGAAGTCGGACATGAAGCGCATCAGGATCAGCGCGCGCTCGTGCTCGGGCGTGACCTCGCCGAAGTACGCGTGGAGGAGCTCGGTCGCATCGGCCGGCGGCAGGCCGTTGTTGACGGCGAAGTTCGCCAGGTCGAAGTAGATGTCGCCCATCCCCGCGTACTCCCAGTCGACGATCCGGATCCGGCTGCCGTCGTCGATGAAGTTCGCCGTCAAGAGGTCGTTGTGGCACGGGCGCTCGGGCGACGGGCCGCGCGCCCGCTCGACCCGGGCTGCCAGCTCGCGCGCCCGGTCGAACGCGGCCGGCACGGTGATCCCGTGAGCCGCGGCGGTCGCCGCATACGCCTCGACGACGCGGAACGAGTCGAAGCGCGCCGGGATCGGCGGCCCGCCGTGAATCGCGCGCAGCGCCTGTGCGATCCGCCGGAGCGGCTCCGGCTCTCGGATCGCCTCGGGCACGACGACGTCGCCGTCGATGTAGCGGGTGACGAGGTAGCCCTCGGGCTCGACGAACGCGATCACCTCCGGCCCGACGCCGACGGCTGCCGCCGCGAGCGACGCCTCGTGCTCGGCCCGGCGGTCGATCCCGAGCAGCTCCGTGTCCTTGCCGCCGATCCGGAGCACGTAGGCGTCGCCGTCGACCGACACCTTGAAGTTCCGGTTCGTGATCCCGCCGCCGAGAACCTCGATCTCGGCGTTCCGGCCGGGCCAGACCCGCTCGACCATCTGCTCGACCCCCGCCATCCCGGCCGATCCTAGAGCAGCCGAACGAGCCCAGTCGTGGCGGCCGCGACGACCATCACGACGAAGATCGGCGCCCGCAGCCAGATCGCGACCGAGCCGGCGGCGACGCCGAACAGCCGCTCGTCGAAGACGAGCTCACCGTCGCCGCCGACCGTCTGCGTGACGACGAGCGACGCGAGCATCGCCGGTGCGAGCAGCTCGACGACGGACGCGACCCGCGGCGGCAGCTCGCCCTTGCCGAGCAGCACCGGCCCCGTCGCCTTGAAGAGGATCGTCGCCGCGCCGACGACTGCGATCACGACCCAGGTCATCGGCGCAACCCGATCAGCGCAGCGAGCGCGGCGGCGACGATGGGCACGCCCGCCGGCGCGACCGGGATCAGCACGAAGGTGATTGCGGCTGCCACGACCGCCGTCAGGATCGCGGGGCGCGTCCGGAGGTAGGGCGCGAGCAGGGCGAGGAAGAGCGCCGGGAAGGCGGCGTCGAGCCCGATCGCCTCCGGGTCGAGCAGGTCGCCGATGACGGTGCCGAGCGCCGTGGCGCCGACCCAGCAGCCGTAGAGGAGGATCCCGGCGCCGACGAGGATCGCGTACTCGAAGCGGCCGCTCCGGCCGGCGAGCGCCCAGGACTCGTCGACGATCAGCTGCGACTCGAGCAGCCGGCGGCGGCGCGAGCCGGGGAAGATCGACGCGACCGCGAGGCTGAGCGGGACATAGCGCGCGTTCAGGAGCAGCGCCGCGACGATCGCGGCCGCCGCCCCGCCGCCGTCCTCGATCACCGACGCAGCTGCGAACTGCGCCGAGCCGGCGAAAGTCGTCGCCGACATCATCACCGCGCCGACCGGGCTGAAGCCGGCGTCGACCGCCAGCAGGCCGAACGACGCGCCGAAGAGGAGCGGCGCCACCGCGAGCGGCAGCGCGGCGCGGATGCCGTGACGGAGGCGCGAGGTGGGCACCGTCGGACGCTACAGAGAGGGAAGTGGGTGGGAGCGGCCGAAGCCGCCCCCACCCGAGGCTCGCTACGGGGCGAGCGTGATGCGGTTCTGCGGGCCGGGTGCGACCGGCGACCTGGCCTCGAAGTACTTCACGAGTGCATCCAGGTCGACGTCGCCGCCGAGCCGGTTCGTCCCCTGCGCCAGCACGGTGTAGCCGTCCCCGCCCTCGGCGAGGAAGTTGTTCACCGTGATCCGGTACGACGTCGCCGGATCGACCGGCAGGCCGTTGATCCGCAGGTTGCTGACGCGCCCGTTCGGGCCGGCCGCGGCGTGCCGCGTGTACGTCAGCGAGTGCGAGATCTGGAGGATCCCGTTGGCACCGGTGAACTGCTGCTCGAGCACTGCGTCCAGCTGCGCACCCGTCAGCGTCATCGTCACGAGGCTGTTGCCGAACGGCTGCACGGCGAACAGCTCGCCGTACGTCGCCGAGCCCGCGTCGAGGTCGGCCCGGATCCCGCCCGCGTTCATCAGCGCCGCGACCGCACCGCCGACGTTCGCTGCCGCGGTGGCTGCGAGCTGCGCGTCGCCGATGACATCGCCGAGGGCGGACTCGCCCGCCGCGTTCCCCGTCCGCGTGATCGCCGCCGACGTCGAGCCGACGACGCGGTTGGAGAGCGGCGCCGACAGGGCGCGGTACTTCTCCACGAGCGCCGTCAGATCCGGAGCCGGAGCGACGTCGCGCGTGATGATGCGGTTGTTCACCTTCGCCGAAACGACGTCCCTCGTCGTGCGGCTGACCGTGAGGTCGATATCGGTGATCAGGCGGCCCGTGGCGGCCGCGCCGGTGACGATCTTGCCGTCGACGACGCAGTTGACGGCCCAGTTCGTGTGGCCGGTGACGACGACGTCGATCTCGTCGTCCATCCGCTGCACGATCGGCGGCAGAGCGCCCGTCAGGTTGCCGCACTGGTTGATCGTGGTCTCGTTCAGCGGCAGCCCGGCGCCGCCGCCCTCGTGCAGGAGCACGATGATCGTCTCGACGCCCTGCCGCTTCAGCTGCGGCACGAGCGCGTTGACCGAGTCCGCCTCGTCGAAGAAGTCGACGCTGCCGACCGCGGTCGGGGTGACGATCGTCGGCGTCCCCTCCAGGGTCATCCCGACGATGCCGACCTTGACGCCGTCGAGCCTGCGGATCTTGTACGGCGGGAAGATCGTGTTCCCGTTCGACTTGTAGCGGACGTTCGCCGCGAGGAAGTCGAAGTTGGCCCCCTCGAACGGCGTGCCGTCCGCGCAGCCGTCGACCGGATGACAGCCGTCACCGCGGCCGACTCCGCCTGGACCGACGACGCCGCCGCCGCCGTCGTAGTCGCCGTTGTGCGGCCGGTTGCCGTACTGCATCCGCAGGAGCTCGTCGATGCCCTCGTCGAACTCGTGGTTGCCGACGCCGTTGTAGTCGAGGCCCATCAGGTTGAACGCCTCGATCGTCGGCTCGTCGTGGAACAGCGCCGAGATCAGCGGCGTCGCGCCGATCAGGTCTCCCGCCGAGACGAACAGCGTGTTCGGGTTCTGCGCCCGCAGGTTGCGGACGTGGGTCGCGAGCCAGTCGACGCCGCCCGCAGCGGTGGCGCCGATGCGGCCGCCTGAGCTCGTCGCCGGGACGAACTCGAGCTGGCCGTGGAAGTCGTTCAGCCCCAGGATCTGGATCTCCGTCGTCTGTGCATTCGGCGCGGCCTGCGAGGCCCGGTCGCCCGCGTCCACCTTCGCGCCGGCGACCGGCACGATCGCAATCGCCACCGCCAGCACAGCGAGCGCCGAGAGCGCCCTCTTCCTCTTCGTCTTCATCCTCTCCCTCTCTCCCCTTCGTTCGTTGACCTAGAGCGACCCGGCGAGCCGGATCAGGGTTGCCGCCTCCGCGGCGGTGAATGCCCTGCCCGACTGCAGCCGGGCCTGTGCGATGTAGGCCTGCAGCGCGATCCGCTTGGCGGTCGCGAGGCCATGCTGGTCGGCCAGCTCGGCCGCCTTCAGCGTCGCGCACATCGCGAGCGCGACGATTTGCGAGCTCGAGTACGCCTTCGTCAGCTCGCAGAGACTCGTGTACGTGACCTTGACCGCGACGGTGCCGCGGTATTCGGTGACGCCCCCGTCGTCGTCACGGACCTTGGCGCCGACGCTGCGCGTGCCGACCGCGTCCGTCGGGCAGCTCGCCGTGCTCGACGCACCGAACGCGCCGTAGCCGGTGCCGCAGTCGAACGCGTACGTCAGCCCGGGCCGGTCGGCCGGGGCCGCATCGGTCGCGTTCGTCACCGAGAGCGTGAACGGGAAGCCGGCGAACGACGACGCCGGAGCGTTGAACGTGCCCGTCGGCGCGACGTTCGTCACGGTCACGGTCGCCTCGTCGGTCGCCACGGCGGTGCCGTCGCTGACCCGGACGCGGATCGTCCTGCTCGCGGGGCCGTCGATCGCAGCGGCGGAGAAGCTCGCCGTCGCGCCGACGGCGTCGTCGAACTCGCCGTCGTTGTCGAGATCCCAGGCGTACGTCACGTCGTCACCGTCGGCGTCGGCGCCGGTCGCGGTGACCGAGACCGAGCCGCCTTCGGCGACGGTGTACGGCCCGCCGGCGTCGGCGGTCGGGGCGTGGTTGAGCTGGATCCCGATGATCACCGGGTCGTGGTCCGACGACGCGGTACGGGCCGGGGTCGTAGAGCGTGTTCACGTGGTTCGGTGTCTTGAATTCGATGTTGTAGTCGAGCACCGTCGGCTCGTCCGGGTTGATGTGCCACTCGGTCACGCCGGTCACCTGCGCCGCCATCGACGCGGTGCCGAGAGCGTGGTCGAGGTAGCCCGACTCGCCGTTGAACACGTACGAGTAGGCGGTCAGCCCGCCGTACTTGCGGACGAGGTTCTCGAAGCCGCCGGCCTCGAGCGCCTGGATCGGCGTCTCGAACGTGTACGAGTTGAGGTCGCCGATGATCAGGAAGTCGGGATCGCCGCTGCCGGTCGGATCGGTGGCGAGCCAGTCGACGAGCGCCTCGGCGGCCGCCGTGCGGGTGCCGTTGCAGTTGCCGCCCGCCGGTGTCCGGCTGGTCGTCCGGGAGCACCGCCACAGTCCGAGCCCTTCGACTTCAGGTGGTTCACGGCGACCGTGATCACCTGACCCGAGCTGAGTGCCGGAACGTCTGCGCGAGCGTCGGCCGGTTCCGCGTGTCGATGAACCGCGGGTCGTCGGCCGTCGTGAGGATGTCCCAGGCGCCGACCGGCGTCGACGGCGGCGGGCTGGTAGATCAGCGCGACCTTGATCGCGTCGGTCCCGATCACGCCGGTGTCGATGTACGCGTACGTGCCCGGTGCCGTCGCGGCGTTGAGCGCGGCGACGAGCTCGGCGAGGGCGCTGTCGGCTCCGCCGTCGTTCTCGATCTCCATCAGGCCGACGATGTCGGCGTCGATCGCCTTCAGCGCGCAGACGATCTTCGCCTCCTGGCGGTCGAACTCGAACTGGTTCTCGGCTCCGCGGCAGCGGGTCGCCGCAGCCGACGTCGTTGAAGTAGTTGAGGACGTTGAAGGACGCGATCTTCAGGTTGCCGCCCACGTCCGCCGGCGCGGCGCGTCCGCAGGTTCGTGCCGATGAAGTTCGACGGCGCCGACGGGCTGGATCCGGTAGGCGCCGAAGCGGAAATCGAGCACGCCGGTGAGCCCGTCGAGCGTGTCGCCCACGCGGAGCGTGTTCGTGGCCGAGAGGCCGCCCGTCGGATAGCGGGTCGGGTCGTTGTTCTGGGTGTTGCTCGCGTCGTCGAGGACGATCCGGCTCCGGGCGTTCTGCGCCGCCACGGCCTCGGCGGGCGCGCCCGGGAGCGCGACCGCGGTCGTGTTGTAGAGCCGGCCGACGCCGGAGAGGCTGACCTCGCCGAAGCGGCCGAGGTTGAAGACCTCGGTGGCGGTCAGCGTCTGGCTCGTACTCGACGAGCATCCCTTCGTAACGCTCGTGGTCGGCGACGTTCGCGACCGGGCAGCGCAGACCGGCGTCGCCGGCACGGACGCGCCGGACGCGCACACCGGAGCGCCGAGATGCTCGTGAGCTGTGTGAGCTGCGTCAGCCCGCTCGAACTCGCCCGCGGTGCCGCGCACGCGGACGACGTCGCCGGCGCTGACGTTGTCGACGCCGGCGAGCTGCCGCTGAAGACGAAGATGCCCTCGGAGGTGAGCGCGTCGGCGTCCTGGTCGCGCGATCTCTTCCTGGACGTAGTAGCCGTTGAACTGGCCGGCGCCCTGGTAGTCGCCGACGACGACGCCTTCGATCGTCCGCACGCCGGTCAGCGCGGCGGCGGCTCCGGAGCCCTGGATCTGGTGGATCCTGGTCGCCGGGTCACCGCAGACGAAGCCCTGGCTCGTCTGGAACGAGAAGACGTGGTCGGCTGCCATCAGGTTCGGTGGGTCATTCAGGTCCTGGTCGGACACGCCCGAGCGCGGCGACGGTGACCGTGCAGGTCTCGCCGTTGCCGAAGTCGACCGTCGGATCGACGGTGAACGTCGTCGGGCCGCCGCTGACGGTGGCCGCATGCGCACCGCTCGCGGCGCAGGACGACCGTGACGGCGCCCGCGGCGAGGTCGACCGGCTCGCTGAAGGTGATCTGGACGCTTGTGTTCGGCGCGACCTCGGTGGCGCCCCCGGTGGGCGAGGTCGCCGAGACGCTCGGCGCAGCGTCGCGCGGGCGGCGTGCCGTGGCTGCCGAGGCCGTCGAAGGTGTCGTTGGCGAAGCCGTCCCACTGGACCGACGGGTCGAACGCGTCGCCGCCGGTCGGGTCACCGGCCTCGATCGCCGCCTTGCGGCGGAGCGTGTTGTCCATCGTGCTCGTGAGCCCCGTTCCCCACTCGGTGCCCGGGTCGAAGCCGATCTGGCCGATCACGTCGACATCAGCCCCGCCCTTGCGCAGGACGACCGCGTCGTCGCCGTTGAACCAGCCGGCGCCGTTCGTCTGGTCGGCCTGGGCCAGGATCGCCGCGTTCGCGGTAGCTTGCGCGACGACGTAGACGTCACCCGCCGCGACCGTGCCGGTGAGGAAGATCGTCAGGCCGGCAGTCGTGGCGCCGTTGAAGTACATCGCCACGGAGTAGCCGCCGACCGCGAGATCGATCGGCGCACCGGTGCCGTTGTAGATCTCGAGCGCCTTGTTGTTGCTCGACCCCTCGATGTACTCGGAGAAGAAGAGCTCGGTCGGTGCTGCGCTGGCGCCGCCGATGGCCGGCGAGCGCGACGACGCGTTGCTACCGCGGCGATCAGCCGCAGACGAAGATGAGACACTCAGATTCCTCCCCTTGAGTCGTTCAAGTTCTCCCCAGAACTCGTGGCCGGCCGTTCGGCCGTGGCCCGCGCGGGACTCTAGAGCCTCCAGCCGAAAACGCAAGCCGAGTTCTCGACTTCCTCACCACCTGTAGGCATACTTCGAGACGTCCCGACGACGAAGGAGGTGCGAACAAGATGACAAAGCTTGCCCCCTTCGCCTATAGAGCTTCGCGGCTCTAGATACGTCGGCCTACCATCCGGCAGCTCCCTGAGTCGCGTCGGCGCGCGCACGCTCGCGCGCCCGTCCATCCATCTTTCGCTCAAGGAGCCTCGCTTGTACGCATTGAACGACCTCGGCTGGAGTGACAGCCACACAACTGAGTTCGAACCCCATGCCGCGGGCGGCCTGCGTGCCCGCGCGCGTCGCCGCGCAGCACCGCGGCGCCTACGTCCTCTTCTCGGAGCTCGGCGAGCTCCGGGCCGACACCGCCGGCCGGCTCTCGCACGAGGCGAGCGGCGCCGGCGACCTGCCGGCCGTCGGCGACTGGGTCGCCGATCGCCGCCCGGCCCGACGAGGGCGCGGCGACGATCCAGCACGTCTTCGCCCGACGAACCAAGTTCTCACGCAAGGTCGCCCTCGAACGCCGCCGAGGAGCAGGTGCTGGCGGCGAACATCGACGCCGTCTTCATCGTCATGTCGCTGAACGAGGACTTCAACCTCCGCCGGCTCGAGCGCTACATCACGATGGCGTGGGAGAGCGGCGCCCAGCCCGTGATCGTGCTGACGAAGACCGACCTCTGCCCCGACTGGGAGCTGCGCGTGCTCGAGGTCGAGGCGATCGCGTTCGGCGTCCCCGTGCACGCGATCTCGAGCATCTCCGGCGAGGGGCTCGACGCTCGTCCGCGCGCACCTCACACCCGGCCGGACGGTCGCGCTGCTCGGCTCGTCCGGCGTCGGCAAGTCGACGCTCGTGAACACGTTCGCCGGCGAGGAGCTGCTCGCGACCCAGGAGATCCGCGAGGACGACGGCGAGGGCCGGCACACGACCACGCATCGCCAGCTCGTGCTGCTGCCCGGCGGCGGGCTCGTGCTGGACACGCCGGGGATGCGGGAGCTGCAGCTCTGGGAGTCGTCGGACGGGATCTCGGAGACGTTCTCGGACGTCGAGGAGCTCGCGACCCAGTGCCGCTTCTCCGACTGCGCCCACCGGACCGAGCCGGGCTGCGCCGTGCAGGCGGCGATCGAGGACGGGACGCTGCCGTTCGCACGCTGGGCCAGCTACAAGAAGCTGCAGCGGGAGCTCGCGCACCTCGAGCGCCGGCTCGACAAGCGCCTCCAGGCCGAGGAGCGGAAGCGCTGGGCGAAGGTCGGCGCCCAGGGGCGCGCGAACATGCGCGCGAAGGGGAGGCGCTAGCCGGCGAGATTCGGTTCCCGGCGTCGGCCGCGTGGTGAACGACCAGTCGGTGTCGGCGTCGTCGGTGTCGGATCCGTCCGGCATCCGCACGAGCGAGCCGGTCGACCGCGTCGGAGTCCGCGACCGACGGCGGCAGCGCCGTTCCCTCGACGAGGCTGTAGACGGACGAGCCGATCCGCGCCCGCTCGATCGCTCCCTCGTAGGAGAGCGCGTCGAGCACGACCTGGTCGACGTGTCGAACAGCGCGACGCCGTCGGGCGAGCCGTTCTCGGCGTCGACCGGGACGACGTGGAACTCGCCGGCGAGGACGGCGCCGCTGAGCGGGATCCGCCGGTACTCGGCAGCCGTGACACCGTCGACGAGCACGAGCGCGAGCCCGCCGAGATCAGCGGTGCCCCGCCCCGCGTTGAAGAGCTCGACGAAGCCCGCCGTGTCCGCCCCGACCTGGTCGTAGTCGATCTCGTTGACACGGTCAGCCCCGGCGGCGCCTTCGGGATCGACCTGCGCCCGGCAGCTGAACGTGACGGCGCCGCTCGGCGGCGGTGCTGACCCGCAGCGCCCCGACCGAGCCGGCGGCCGTCGTGCACGTGGTGCCGGCGAGGTGGTCGACGGAGACGGGGCCGGGCGGACCCTGCGGCCCGGTCGCTCCGGTCATCCCGCGAACGTTCCAGCGGAGCGGCTGCTCGTCGCTCCTGCACGCCGCTCCGGCCGCGGGCACCCGCAGGGCTCCGGACGACTTGCTTCGGCACGCGTTGATCGACCTCGTCCGCGAGCAGCACCCTCACGCCCGCGCCCGCGGCACCGGCCGCGAGCGCGAGGGTGACGACGGAGAGGACGCCGAGCCGCAGCCGGCGCGCGACCGCTCGGTCAGCCGACATTGGCGGCCCCCTGCGTGACGGTCGTGGTGAAGGCCCAGTCGGTGGCCGCGTCGTCCGTGTCGCTGCCGTTCGGGATCCGCGCGAGCGACCCGGTGGCGGTGTTCGAGTCGGCTGTCGCGACCGGCAGGAGCGTGCCCTCGACGAGGTCGTAGGTCCGGCGTGCCGATCGTCGCCGCCTCGATCGCGCCCTCGTAGGAGAGCGCGTCGAGCAGGGCACCGTCCGCAGCGATCAGCGCGACGCCGTCGGGCGCGCCGTTCTGAGCGTCGACCTCGACCACGAGGTACGCGCCGGCGGCGAGCGTGCCGGTGAGCGCGCGGCGCAGATACTCGCCGCCCGTGCCGCCGTCGACGAGCACGAGCGCGACGTCCCGGTCAGATCGGCGGCGCTGTCGCCGGCGTTGAAGATCTCGACGAAGCCGCCGCTGTCGGCGCCGACCTGGTCGTAGTCGATCTCGTTGAGCACGAGCTCGGCGGCCGCAGGCGGAGGCGGCGGGCCGGCGTCCGTCCTCGCACGTGAGCACGATCGCGCCGTCCACCTCGGTCTCGACGGAGACCTCGCCGCTCGTGTCGGTGCTCGTCGTGCACGCGATCCCGTCCAGCGCCTCGATCGCATCGATCGAGCCGCCCGGCCCGGGAGGCCCGGCAGGTCCCGGCGGGGCCCGGCGGGGCCGGCCTCGCCGCGAGGGCCGGGCTCGCCCTGCGCGCCCGCCGGCCCGGGCGCACCGTCCTTGCCGTCGACACCGTCGCGCCCCGCCGGGCCGGGCGGCCCGGCCGACGTTCCAGCTCAGCGCCTGCTCGGAGCGCTTGCACGTCTTCCCGGCGGAGGGAACGAGCAGGAAGCCCGACTTGTGCCGGCAGGCCTTGATCACACCGTCGGCGAAGGCGGCGTCGAACCGCGCTCCGCCCGCGGTCGCACCGCCGACGGTCAGCGCGAGCGCGATCACGCCGAGCGCGACGGCGCGCAGCGTCAGGCTTCGGATCCGTGTCCTCATCGTTCCTCCTCGTGGGCTTGGAGGAGTCGTGATAGCCACGGCCGCCGAGCCTGCCTAGTGTCCGAAACGGCCCGCACCGGCCGGAAAGGACGGTTCTGCGCGCGAATTTCCACACACTCGACACACTTCCGTGATCGAGCTCCGCTTCCACGTCCCCGATCCGCGCCGCCGCCTCGCCGCCGTCCGTCTCGCCCACCAGCTGCGCGAGCGGCTGCCGTACGAGCTCGTCCGGAACGGCCGTGCCTGGGAGCTGGCCGCCCCCGCCCCCGACGTGGCCCGCTTCGAGTACCAGTTCGAGCTGGTCGACCGCAACGGCCGCAGCGAATGGATCCTCGATCCCGCCAATTCCAAGCGGGCCTCAGGCCCGTGGGGGTTCAAGTCCGTGTGGGAGGAGCCCGGCTACGAGCCGCCCGAGTGGGTCGCGGACGAACCGGTCGGCAAGCCGGAGTCGGTCACGATCCCGAGCCGGATCCTCAAGCTCGAGCTGCCGGCGCTGATCTGGGCGCATCCCGAGGCGACCGAGCACAGCCCGCTCCTCGTCGCGCACGACGGGCCCGAGTACGTCGAGCACTCGGCCCTGCTGACCTACCTCGGGCAGCTCCCGCCGCTCCGGGCGGCGTTGATCGGGCCGGTCGACCGAAACGAGATCTACTCCGCTTCGGCGCGGTACTCGCGGGCGCTGGCCGAGGAGATCATCCCGCAGCTGCCGCCCGCTCCGGTCCGGATCGGGCTCGGGGCGAGCCTGGGCGCGCTCTCCCTCTTTCACACTCACCGCCGCCACCCGGACAGCTTCGACGCGCTCTTTCTCCAGTCGGGCAGCTTCTTCCGCCGCGCCGAGAGCTACGAGAAGCGCTTTCCCCGCTACGAGCGGATCGCGCGCTTCGTCGGCGGCGTCCATCGCAACCGGCCGGAACGGACGATCCCGATCGTGCTCACCTGCGGCACCGTCGAGGAGAACCTGGCCGCGAACCGCGCGCTCGAGGAGACGCTCCGCGCACGCGGCTACGACGCTCGTTTGCATGAGTTCCGCGACGGTCACAATTGGGTCGCATGGCGCGACTCCTTCCATCCGCAGCTGCGGCGGCTGCTGCAGAGGATCTGAGGTGAATCGCCGCCACGAGCTCGCTCTGGTCGCCGGCGATCGGCGCCGAGGGCCGCGTGATCGCCTACGGCCACTGGGGCCGGCCGCTGCTCGCCTTCCCCTCTCAGGAAGGACCTGCCTGGCAGTACGAGGAGCGCGGGATGATCGACGCGATCGGCGGGCCGATCGAGGACGGCCGCGTCAAGGTCTACGCCGTCGACAGCTTCGACTCCGGCAGCTGGTACCGCGAAGGGCTCTCGCTCGAGGAGCGGGCCCAGCAGCACGGCCGTTACGAGGACTGGATCCTGAACCAGGTCGTCCCCTTCATCCAGGCCGACTCGAACACGGCCGAGATCATGGTCACCGGCGTCAGCTTCGGCGCCTACCACGCGGCGAACTTCGCGCTCCGGCACGCCCACGTCTTCCCGCTCGCGATCTGCCAGAGCGGCGTCTACGACGTCTCGGTCGTGGGCGGCGGCCCGCGCGGCGACGCCGTCTACTTCAACAACCCGGGCGACTACGTCCACCATCTCGGCGGCGACCATCTCGACTGGCTCCGGGGCCAGGTCAACCTGCTCCTGATCGCGGGCCAGGGCCAGTGGGAGGACACGACCGGAGCGCTGGAGAGCACGCGCCGCTTCGCGCAGCTTCTCGGCGAGAAGGGGATTCAGCACGAGCTCGACCTCTGGGGCCACGACTCGCCGCACGACTGGCCGGCGTGGCGCGCGCAAATCGCGCATCATCTCCCGCGCTTCGTATGAGTGACCGCACCCACCTGATCGGTCTCCTGCTCGGCACCGAGGAGGACTGGCCGCGCGCGTTCGAGCACCTGCTGGCCCAGGTCGGCCCGATCGAGTACGGGGGCACGACGCACGAGCTGACGACCGAGCGGATCACGAACGAGCCGTTCGACCTGCGCTCGAAGCCCCGCTACTCGCTCGTGATCGACCGGCTGGGCTGGTGGTACACGGTCCCGCGCGAGTGGCTGAAGAAGGTCTCGCTGATGGACGACGTCTACCTGCTCAACAACCCGTTCACGTTCCAGGCGATGGAGAAGCACTCGGCCTACTGCGCGATGATGCGGCTCGGGCTGAACGTGCCCGAGACCTGGCTGATCCCGCACAAGAGCCCGCCGGCGAACGAGCGCTTCCAGCCGACCGCGGAGCGCTACAACCTCCCGTTCGACCTCGAGCAGATCGCCGGCCAGGTCGGCTACCCGCTCTACATGAAGCCCTTCGACGGCGGCCAGTGGGTCGGCGTGACGCGGATCCGCGACGCGACCGAGCTCCACGCCGTCTACGACACCTCGGGCGAGCGGCTGATGCACCTGCAGGCGTCGGTCGAGGACTTCGACGTCTTCGCCCGCAGCCTCTCGATCGGCGCCGAGACGATGGTGATGCACTTCGAGCCCGACCGGCCGATGTACGACCGCTACCAGGTCGACCACGGCTTCCTCTCCCCGGAGACCGGCGACGAGGTGGTGACGATCAGCCGGCTCGTGAACGCGTTCTTCCGCTGGGAGTTCAACTCGTGCGAGACGATCGTCAAGGACGGCGTCGCCTCGCCGATCGACTACGCGAACGCGTCCCCGGACGTGGCGCTGACGAGCCTCCACTACTACTTCCCGTGGGCGATCCGGGCGCTCGTCCGCTGGTCGGCGTTCTGCTCGGCGACCGGGCGTCAGATGCGGATCAACCAGACGACCCGGGCCTACTTCGAGATCGGCGACCGGGACGACCTCAGCTACGCCGAGAAGCTCGCGAAGTACCGCGAGCTCGCCGACGACTACTTCCAGGTGCCCGAGTACGACGAGTTCTGCGCGACGAAGCTGCCGCACCTGGACGAGATCCTCGTCGACTGGGTCGAGGGCCCGGACTTCGACGGACTGCTCGTCGACACGGTCACGTCGACCTTCCCGGCGCACGAGCACGAGCAGTTCGTCGGCCACTATCGCGGCCTGCTCGCCGCCTGGGCGAAGGATCAGCGCGCCGCGGCGTGAGGGACTACGTCCTCGAGCGGACGCAGGTCGTCGCCATCCCGATCGAGCAGGCGTTCGCGTTCTTCGCCGACGCGCGCAACCTCGAGCGGATCACCCCGCCGTGGCTCCGCTTCCGGATCGTCGAGGCGCCGGAGGAGCTCGCCGCCGGCGCCCGGCTTCGCTACCGGCTCAGGCTCTTCGGAGTCCCGATCCGCTGGCGCACCGAGATCGTCTCGTGGCACCCGCCGCGCGGCTTCGTCGACGTGCAGCGGCGCGGCCCGTTCCTGCTCTGGGAGCACACCCACCGCCTCACGCCGGTGGCCGCGGGGACGGAGATCTACGACCACGTCCGCTACCGGCTCTTTCTCGGCCCGCTCGGGGCGTTCGTGCGCCGGCTGCTCGTCCGGCGCTGGGTGGAAGGGATCTTCGACTACCGCGCCGGCGAGGTGCCGCGCCTGCTCAGGCCAGCGCCCGCCGCGCCGCCTCGTCGAACGGCGTGAGCTCGATCGGCACAAGGGAGCGGATCCGCTCCTCGCGCGCGATCGTCGGGTTCCGCAGTCCTTCCACGAGCGGCCGCGCGACCGACGCGTTCACCGGCGTGACGAGGTTGAGCCAGAGCGCCGAGAGGTACGGCGTCAGCACCGGCACCTCGACGATCACCGGCTTGCGGCCGAGCAGCGCGGCGATCCGCTCGATCATCTGCCGGTAGGTCATCACCTCGGGTCCGCCGACGTCGAAGCCCTCGCCGTGTGCGTCCTCGTTGCCGCAGACGCCGGCGAGGTAGCGCGCAGCGTCGTCGAGCGCGATCGGCTGCGTCGGCGTCGAGACCCAGCTCGGCGTGATCATCACCGGCAGCCGCTTGACGAGGCCCAGAATCGTCTCGAATGCGGCGCTGCCCTTGCCGACGATCATCGCCGCCCGCAGGGTCGTCACCGGAATGCCGGCGGAGCCGAGCCGCTCGCCGGTCTCTCGGCGGCTGCGCAGGTGCGGCGACGCGTCGGGGTCGTCCGCGCCGAGCCCGCCGAGGTAGACAAGCTGCCCGACGCCGGCGCGTGCTGCCTCGCGAGCGATCGTCTCCGCTGCGTCGCGATCCTGTTCCTCGAAGTCGCGCGCGCCGAGCGAGTGGACCAGGTAGTAAGCGACGTCGGCATCCTCGAGCGCCGCCGCCACACCTTCGCCGGTCGCGGCATCGGCGACGAGCCAGCGTGCACCGGATTCTTCGCGCTCGGTGCGGGAGACGGCCGTCACCTCGTGCTCGGCGAGCAACGGCAGCAGCGCGCGGCCGACGACACCGGTCGCGCCGAAGACGGTCACCTTCATCGGGCGCGTGCCCGCACGAGCAGATCGAAGTAGCGGCGGCTGACCGCGGCGTGGAAGGGACTCTGGCCCTTGATGTAGAGCGCGCCCGTCCACCAGGGCGCGCCGCTCCGCGCGGCGAGGCGCGGCACGTACTCCGCCACCGTGACGCTGAGCTCCTGCTCCTCTCCTTCGGGTCGCTGCGCGAGCGTGACCGAGCCGCCTGCCTGAAGCGCGAGCAGGCCGCCTTGGATCTCGTGCCGGCAGGAGACGAGGTCTTCGGCGAAGGAAAGCTCCGGCGGCCCGAACGTGAACAGCGTCGCCCCGCCGAAGAGCTTCATCTTCCCGCCGCCGCCGCTCCAGCTCGCGCGGACACCGCCGCGCGTGAAACGGTCGACTGCCTGCCAGTACGTGACGCCGAGCGTGCGCGCTCCGGCCTCCGACGCCTCCACGACCGGAGCTGGTACGAGCACGCGCTGGCGCGACTCGACGCCGCCCGACTCGAGCACCCGCTCGTTGGTCTCCCAGCCCGTCATGCAGCGGCCGCCATCGACTCAGGGTAGTCGGGTGTCCCGTACTCGGCGACGTACCGCCGCACGTAGACGCCGTCCGGATCGAAGCGCTCCGCCTGGCGCTGCGGGCTCAACCTCCGGTTCGGGCGCGTATCCGTGCCTGTGCCGGCAACCCACTGCCAGTTCGCGGTGTTGTTGGCGAGGTCGCCGTCGACGAGATGGGTGAAGAAGTGGTCGGCGCCGCGGCGCCAGTCGATCCCCAGGTGCTTCGTCAGGAAGGAGCCCGCGACGAGCCGCGCGCGGTTGTGCATGAAGCCCTCCTGGAGCAGCTGGCGCATGCCCGCGTCGACGAGCGGGAAGCCGGTCCGGCCCTCGCACCAGGCGGCGAAACCCTCGTCGTCGTCGCGCCAGGGTGCAGCGCGCGGCCGCAGGTCCTCATGCGCGAGCCGGGGCTGTGCGGCGAGCAGTTGGTGGTTGAAGTCGCGCCAGCAGAGCTGGCGCACGAACGGCTCCGAGCCCTCCCGCTCGAGCGCACGCTCGACGACTTCGCCGGCCGAGACACAGCCGAAGTGGAGATAGGGCGAGAGCCGCGAGGTCGCGTCGGCGGCAAGGTCGTCGGCGAGCTCCCCGTAGCGAGCGAGGCCGTCGTCGAGCCACCGCGCGAGGCGCCGGCGTGCCGCAGTCTCGCCACCGGCGGGAAGCTCGGGCGCCAGCGTGCCGTGCTCCAGCTCCGGCCGCGCCCCCAGCTCGAGCCCGTCGGGAAGCGCGATCCGCTCGGGAGCCCGCAGGACATTGCGGCGCGGCTGCTCGCGCCAGCGCCGCCAGTAGGGCGTGAAGACGCGGTAGTGGTCGCCGCCTGCGGGCGCGAGGTCGCCGGGCGGGATCACGGTCACTCCCGGGAAGACCTCGAGCTCGATCCGGGCGCCCGCGAGCGCAGCGCGCAGGCGCCGCTCGCGCTCCTGCGCGTACGCGCTCACGTCCTCGCCGAGGAAGACCGCCTCGGCGCCGGCGTCCTGGGCGACCCTGACGGTTTCCGCGAGGACGTCGCCACGCCGGACGACGAGGGCGGCGCCACGCTCGCGCAGCCCCCGACGGAGGTCGTCGAGCGAGTCGAGCAGGAACGCGACCCGATTCGGCGCGCCCAACGATCCGAGGATGTCGTCGTCCAGGACGAACAACGGGACGACGCGTTCGGCCCGCTCGACGGCGGCACAGAGTGCGGGGTGGTCGTGGAGACGGAGATCGCGGGTGAAGAGGACGACGGCGATCACTGGACAAGTGGTAGACAGGACGGCGTGACGGCAAACCTCGGCAGCGATCTCCGCGCCGCGCTCGCCGGCGTCGCGGCGGCCGGCGTGTGGGCGGCGGCCGAGCCCGCGCTCGGCCGTCTGTTCGGAACGCCGTACAGCGACGTCCGCCTGCTCGGCGCGCCGCTCTCGCAACGGCACTGGCGTCCGGTCGGCATCGCAGTCCACCTCGCGAACGGGGCTGCAGCCGGGATCGCGTTCCGGAGGCTCGGGCTGCGCGGTTGGAAGGCCGGGGTCGCCGCTGCGCAGATCGAGAGCGCGGTGCTCTGGCCGGGGATGGCCGTCGTCGACCGCTTCCACCCCGATCGCAGGAGCGGCGACTGGCCGCCGCTCCTGCGAAACCCACGCGTCTTCGGCCAGGAGGTCGCCGCGCACGCCATCTTCGGCGCCGTGCTCGGGACGATCCTCGACCTGAGCCCGTCCGCGCCTAGTTGCACCAGTCGAACAGCTCCGGATTCGTGTAGTGGAGCTTGATCACGGTCCCGAGCGGCAGGAACGACGGCGAGGGTAGATCGGTGTTGATCGCACCCTCGCTGCCGCCTGAGTCGGAGTCGATCGTGTCGTAGTCGACCTGCTGCCGCGCGGCGGCGACGAGCAGATCGTTCGTGATCAGGAACTTCACGCCGGCGGCGACGCAGCGGACGCCGCGGAACGAGCCGACGCTCTTCGACGACGCCCCGGCGGCAGCGCTGGGCGGGACGAGAACGGTGTCGATCGCGTGGATGACCCCGTTCGAGGCCTTCACGTCGGCGACGATCACGCGCGAGTTGCCGTTGAGCACGAGCTTGCCGCCCTTGATCGAGAGCGCGATCTTCTCGCCCTGGACAGTCTTCACCGACGCGTTCTTCTTCGCGGCGGCGACAGCGGCTCCGCTCGGAACCTTCTTTGCGAGCACGTGATAGGTGAGCACCTGCTTCAGCAGCGCCTTGTCGGTGCTGACGGCCATGTACGTGGCCGGCGCGGCCTTCTTCAGCTTCGCGAACGCGGCGTTCGTGGGCGCGAAGACCGTGAACGAGCCCTTGGCGGACAGCGTGTTCACGAGCCCGGCCTGCTTGACAAGCGCGACGAGGGTGGTGAAGCGCTTGTCGCCGGCGGCGACGCCGACGATCGTCTTCGGCGCTGCGGCCCGCTCGGTCGGCGCCGCCGGAGCGGCTGCGGTCAGCAGCCCGGCTCCGAGCACCACTGCGAGGAGTGGAGCGATTCGTCTCTGCACGTTGCGACCTCCTGTCGGTATTGTCCGAACTTGGACAGAAGTTGTACGACACCGTGCGTCTCCCGGATCAATGCCCGCTGAGCTGGACGACGCCCTCCTCCTCCGCCACGTCGCCGCCGGCGACACGGAGGCGCTGCGCGCGCTCTACGACCGCTACGGGCCGGTGCTCTACGGGCTCGCCGTGCGGTCGCTCGGCGACCGGCAGCTGGCGGAGGACTGCGTCCAGGAGGTGTTCGTGACCGCGTGGCGGAGCGCCGGCCGCTACGACCCGCGGCGGGCGAGCGTCAGCACCTGGCTCTTCGCGATCGCGCGGAACAAGACGGTCGATGCGCTCCGGCGGCGCTCGCGGCGGCCCGCCGAGCCGCTGCCGGAGCGCTGGCCGGACGACGAGGCGCCGGACGCGGCCGAGGTCGTGGCCGCGAGCGACCAGGGCGAGCGGGTCGCGTCGGCGCTCGCGGAACTGCCGACCGCACCAGCTCGAGGCGGTCTCGCTCGCCTACTTCGAAGGGTTGACGCAGGCCGAGATCGCCGCCCGGCTCGGCGTGCCGCTCGGGACCGTCAAGGGCCGGCTCAGACTGGCGCTCGAGCGCCTGCGCACGCTCGCCCCGACCTACGCCTTCGAGACGGAGACCGGATGAACGACGCGGATCGCGATCTGCTCGCCGGCGAGGCGCTCGGCACCCTTTCCCCGGACGAGGCGACGCACGTCGCCGAGCTCGTCGGGAAGGACGCCACGGCCGCCGCGGAGCTCGAGCAGCACCGGGCCACGGTGGCTGCCGTCCAGGCGGGGATCCCCCGGACGCGGCCGCCCGACGATCTCTTCGACCGGATCCTGGCCGAGGTTCAACCCGCCCCCGTCGCTCCCCGGCGCAGCTGGGGCTGGGCGCCGCGACTCGGTACCGCGGCTTGCAGCGGCGGCCGCGGTCGCGATCGCTCTCGTCCTCTTCACCGGCGGTCCCGGCCAGCCCGACGCGCGCGCGACCGTCGCCGGCACGCCGGAGTTCGCCGACGTCAGCGGCAGCGCGACGCTCGACGGCGGCACGCTCGCGCTCGAGCTCGAGAACGTCCCCGCCCCTCCGGACGGGCACCACTACGAGGTCTGGGTCCTGCGGACCGAGGGCGGCGGCGAGATGGAGGCGGTCGGCTCGTTCACCCCGGACACGGGGCAGACACGCCTCGAGCTGCCGCTGCCCGGCCCTGGGGACTACCAGGCCGTGGACGTGTCAGTCGAGCCCGACGGCGGGCCGCCCGAGCACTCGAACGTCAGCCTGGCCGGCGGCAGCTTCCAGTCCTAGCCGCGTCGGGTCGATCGCGGGTACGTCGCCGGGATCCCGCGTCCGCGGGAGCCAGACGACGAACGTCGCACCCGCACCGGGGTCCGAGTGGACGTCGACGGCGCCGCGGTGCGCCTCGGCGATCTGACGGACGATCGCCAGACCGAGGCCGCTGCCTCCCCCCGGCCGCGAACGCGCGTCGTCGGCGCGCCAGAAGCGGTCGAAGATCCACTCCTGGTCGGCCGGCGCGATCCCGGGCCCGTCGTCGGCGACGGCGAGCCATGCCCAGCCGTCGACCTCGCCGTGCGAGAGCCGGACACTGGAGCCCTCGGGCGCGACGCGAACGGCGTTGTCGAGCAGGTTCGTGATCGCGCGCTTGAGCACGTCGCGGTCGGCCTGGACGATCCGGCCCGGAACGACCGCCGTCTCGAGCACGATCGCGCGCGCGGCGGCGGCCGCCTCGAACTCCTCGCGTGCGTCCTCGAGCAGCGCACCGAGCGGGACGGGCTCGCGGCCGGAAGCCGGAGCGTCGAGGCGGGCGAGCGCGAGCAGGTCGTCCGTGAGCCTCGCCATCCGGTCGATCGCCCGCTTGATCACCGCCGCAGCCGTGGCGCGGCTCTCGTCGGTCGCCTCCGAGTCGGTCAGCGCGAGGTCGAGGTTGGCCTTGATGATCGCGAGCGGCGTTCGCAGCTCGTGCGAGGCGTCGGCGACGAAGCGCCGTTGGGAGGCGAAGGCGAGGTCGAGCCGGGCGAGCATCGAGTCGAACGTGTCCGCGAGCCGCTTCAGCTCGTCGTCCGGCCCTTCGAGCTCGATCCGTCGCGACAGCTCGCGGGCCTGGATCTCCCGCGCGACTCTCGTGATGTGCGCGATCGGGGCGAGTACCCGCCCCGCGATCACCCAGCCGACCGCGAGGCTGGCGACGAAGAGCGCCGCGAGCGCGCCGATCGAAAACCTGCGCAGGTTGTGGAGCGTCCGCTCGTTCACCTGACGCTCGAACGCCTTGGCGGGCACGAACGTCTGCTCCTCCGTCTGGCTGCCGTCGTTCACCGGCACCTGCTCGACGATCACGGCCTGCGAGACCGGCTCGTTGCGGAGGCTGAGCGCCAGCCCGAAGTAGAGACCGGCGACGAGGATCGCGGCGACGCCGAAGAGGACGCCGGAGTAGAGCAGCGTCAACCGCACCCGGATCGAGCTCAGAACGGCCCTCACGCGTCCTCCCTGAGCCGGTACCCAGCCCCCTGGACGGTCTCGATCGGGTTGCCGGAGAGCTTGCGCCGCAGCGTCATCACCGTCACACGCACCGTCCGCGTCAGCGGGTTCGCGTTCTCGTCCCAGACGTGCGTGAGCAGCTCGAACTCCGAGAGCGCCTCGCCGGGGCGCGTCATGAAGTAGCGGAGGAGCGCGAACTCCTTCGGCGTCAGCTGCAGCGGCTCGCCGTCCTGGCTCGCCTCGTGGCGCGCCGGGTCGAGCTCGAGCGAGCCGACACGGAGCGGCGCCGGGCCACCGTCGCCGTTTCGCCGCAGCAGCGCCCGCGCCCGGGCGGCGAGCTCGCCCAGCTCGAAGGGCTTGACGAGATAGTCGTCCGCGCCGTCGTCGAGCCCGGCGATCCGGTCGTCGACGCCGGCTCGTGCGGTCAGCATCAGGATCCGCGGCGGCGGCGCGCCGTCGCCGCGCGGCTCGGCGCGGATCGCCCGGCAGACCTCCCGGCCCCC
Source organism: uncultured Gaiellaceae bacterium (assembly GCA_963732995.1). Lineage (GTDB taxonomy): Bacteria > Actinomycetota > Thermoleophilia > Gaiellales > Gaiellaceae > Gaiellasilicea. The sequence continues at coordinate 200,052 of CAVTBS010000001.1, forward strand.
GAGCTCGGGCAGGTTCAGGTCGAGGCAGATCAGGTCGTACGGATACACCCTCGCCTTCACGAGCGCCTCGTCGCCGGCATGGGCGAGGTCGACGGCGTATCCCTCGCGGCGGAGGCCGGCGGCGATCGCGTCGGCCAGGTCCCGCTCGTCCTCGACGACAAGTACCCGCATCGCTAGGAGGAATGGTAGTCGCAGCGCGATACGCCGAGAGGCGATTCGCTAAATGGCGTATCGCTTGAATGGGTATGATTTTATCGCCTGATTCGGGTATCGTACGCCTGTGCCGCCTCGCAACCCGTTCAACTTCGGCGATCTCGCCTTCGACGCGACCTTCACCGACCGCGACGACGAGCTGCGGGAGCTGAAGGCCGACATCCGCAACGGCCTCAACGTCGTCGTGTTCGCCCCGCGGCGCTACGGCAAGTCGTCGCTCGTCCTCCGCGCCGCCCAGGAGCTGACGGCCGAGGGGGTGCTGATCGCGCAGGTCGACCTGATGCAGACCGCGACGAAGGAGCAGCTGGCGGCGAAGCTCGCCGCCTCGATCCACGACAACATCGCGGGCCCGCTGCTGCGGGCGCGCGAGCGGGCGGCCCAGCTCTTTCGCGGGCTGCGGGTCACGCCCGTGATGACGCTCGATCCCGAGGACGGCTCGGTCCGCTTCAGCTTCACGGCCGGGCACGCGCCCGAGGACGTCGACGCGACGCTGGAGCGGATCCTCGAGCTCCCGGCGGAGCTGGCCGCGGAGCGCCGGCGCTCGGTCGCACTCGTGTTCGACGAGTTCCAGGAGGTGCTCGAGATCGATCCGCGCCTGCCGGCGCTGATGCGCTCGACCTTCCAGTCGCAGCCCGACGTCGCACACGTCTATCTCGGAAGCAAGCGGTCGATGATGGAGCGGCTCTTCAACGACGAGAACGAGCCCTTCTGGCGCAGCGCGAAGCAGGTCGAGCTCGGGCCGATCCCGCGCGAGCCGTTCGCCGAGTTCATCCGCGAGCGCTTCGCCACGACCGGCAAGGCGGTGCCCGATGAGATCGTGGCCGCGATCCTCGACCGGACTCTGGGCCATCCCTACGGCACCCAGGAGCTCTGCTACGCGCTCTGGGAGCAGGTCGCGCCCGGAGCGACCGCCGGCGCGGCCGAGCTGGAGCGGGCGCTCGAGCGCGTGCTCAGCTCGGAGAACGCGCACTTCACGCGCGTCTGGGAGTCGGCGTCGCGGAACCAGCGCCAGGTGCTGCAGGCGCTCGCGCAGGAGCCGCTGCAGGCGGCGACGAGCGAGGCGTACCGCCGCCGCTACGGCCTGCCGGCGCCGTCGTCGGTGCAGAAGGCGCTCGACCGGCTCGTCGCGGACGAGGTCGTCGTCAGGGAAAGGCCCGGCGCGTACCGGATCGCCGAGCCGTTCCTGGCCGACTGGATCCGGCGCTCCGGAACGTAACTCGACCTTTATCCCGGCTTTAACCGGCCCGTGCTTGACTCGGACCGCCAACCGCGAGCAAGGAGCGTGCCGTGAGCGAGACGACCGTAGAGGAGCAGCGCGAGCTGCTCGAGCAGGCCCTGTTCGAGATCAAACGGGTGATCGCCGGCCAGGACGGGATGCTCGAGCGCGTCCTCGTCTGCCTGCTCGCCGGCGGGCATCTCCTGATCGAGGGCGTGCCCGGCCTCGCGAAGACGCTGACGATCAAGACGACCGCGCAGGTCCTGGGCGGCAGCTTCCAGCGGATCCAGTTCACGCCGGACCTCGTTCCCTCCGATCTCGTCGGGACGCGCGTCTTCCGCCCCAGCTCGGCCGACTTCGACACCGAGCTCGGCCCGGTCTTCTGCAACTTCCTGCTCGCCGACGAGATCAACCGCGCGCCCGCGAAGGTGCAGTCGGCGCTGCTCGAGGTGATGCAGGAGCGGCAGGTGACGATCGGCCAGGAGACGCATCTCGTGCCGTCCCCGTTCCTCGTCATGGCGACGCAGAACCCGATCGAGTCCGAGGGCACGTACCCGCTGCCCGAGGCCCAGGTCGACCGCTTCATGCTCAAGATCCTGGTCGGCTACCCCGAGCACGACGAGGAGCTGACGGTCGTCCAGCGCTCGCTCGTCGCCGCGCCCGAGCTCCGCCGCGTGCTCGAGCTGGAGCGCCTGCGGGAGCTGCAGAGCGCAGCCGCGGCCGTCTACGTCGACCCGGGCATCATCAGCTACACCGTCCAGCTCGCGACCGCGACCCGCGATCCGGGCGCGTACGGGCTGGCCGAGCTCGCACCGTTCATCTCCTTCGGCGCGAGCCCGCGAGGCCCGATCAGCCTCGTCCAGTCGGCGAGGGCGCTCGCGTTCCTCCGCGGCCGCGACTACGTCGTCGCCCAGGACGTCGACTCGCTCGCCAAGGACGCGCTCCGGCACCGGCTCGTGCTCAGCTACCAGGCGCTCGCGGAGCAGGTCGACGCCGACCGGATCCTCGACGCCGTGCTCGGGAAGGTGACCGCACCCGAGCTCGAGGTCGGTAGACGGGAGACCGCCGCTTGACCGTTGCCCCCGAGGCACATCCGCGCTCGCCCGGACCGCCCAGGCCCCGGGCCGCTGCCGGAGACGCTGCTCCGCGCGCTCGATCTGACGATCGGCCGGCGGATCGAGGGGATGCTGGCCGGCGACCACCGGTCGTCCGTGCTCGGCCAGGGCAGCGAGCTGGCGCAGGTCCGCCCCTACGTGCCGGGCGACGACGTGCGCCGGATCGAGTGGAACGTGACCGCGCGGACCGGCGAGACTCACGTCCGCGTCGACCTGGCGGAGCGCGTGCTCGTCACGTGGCTCGCGCTCGACGTCTCCGCGTCGATGTCGTTCGGCACGGCCGAGCGGAGGAAGGCGGACGTCGCGGAGGGGGTCGCGCTCGCGCTCGGTCATCTCGCGAGCCGCCGCGGCAACCGGCTCGGGCTCGTCGCGTTCGGCGACGAGGAGTCGCGCGCGGTGCCGCCGCGGGCTGGACGCGCCGGGATGCTCGGGCTGCTGCTCTCGCTGCGGCAGGAGCCGGTCCTCGAAGGCGGCGGCGCCACCTCGCTCGGCGCCGCGCTCGGGCTCGTCGGCCGGATGGCGCAGCAGCGCTCGCTCGTCGCGATCGTGTCCGACTTCCGCGGCCCGCGCGACTGGCGCCCGCCGCTGCTGCACCTCGCGGGCGGCCACGACGTCCTCGCGGTCGAGATTCGCGACCCGCGCGAGGAAGCGCTGCCGAACGTCGGCGAGCTCAGGCTCGTCGATCCCGAGACGGGCCGGCAGCTCCGCGTCGACACCGCCAACGCCAAGCTCCGAGACCGGTTCGCGGCGGCCGCCGCAGCCGAGCGCGCCGAGATCGCGACGGAGCTCTCCTCGCTCGGCGTCGGCCACGTCGTGCTCTCGACCGAGGGCGACTGGCTGCGTCCGCTGGCGCTGCACCTGCGGCGACGGGGCGGCAGACGATGAGCTTCCAGTGGCCGCTCATGCTGCTGGCGCTGCTGGCCGTTCCGCTCGCCGTGGGCGGCTACATCCTGCTCGAGCGGCGCCGGCACCGGCAGGCGGCGGCGTTCGCGAGCCCGGCGCTCGTCCCGAATCTCGTCGGCCGCAGCCCGGGCCGGCTCCGCCACCTGCCCCCCGCGCTCGCGCTGCTGGCGCTCGCCGCTCTGGCCACCGGCCTGGCCCGCCCGCACGCGACGCTGTCGGTGAAGCAGGAGCAGGCGACGGTCGTGCTCGCGATGGACACGTCCCGCTCGATGGTCGCCAACGATGTGCCGCCGAGCCGGCTCGCGGTGGCGCAGCAGGCGGTTCGCCGCTTCCTCGACAAGCTGCCGGAGGACTACCGCGTCGGCATGGTCTCGTTCGCGCAGAGCGCGCAGACCGTGCTGCCCGCGACGCCGAACCGCGAGGCGGCGCAGGCGGCGCTGCGAAACCTGCGCACCGGCGACGGCACCGCGCTCGGCGAGGGGATCGCCCGCGCGATCCAGGTCGCGCAGCGCGTCCCGGCCGAGGAGGGGAAGAAGCCGCCGGCGTCGATCCTCGTCCTCTCCGACGGCGCCCAGACGCAGGGCGTGCTCGAGCCGCAGGCGGCGGCGGAGCGGGCGAAGAAGCTGAAGATCCCGGTGTTCACGGTCGCGTTCGGCACCGACCAGGGCGTGGTCGAGGTCGTCGACGACAACGGCTTCACCCAGCGCGTGACCGTCCCGCCCGACCCGCCGACCCTGCGGAAGGTCTCGCAGGTGACGGGCGGGCGCTTCTACGCCGCCCCGGACGCGGCGCAGCTGAACGCCGTCTACGAGGAGCTCGGCTCGCGGATCGGCAGCGTCAAGAAGGAGCGCGAGATCACGGCCGGCTTCGCCGCCGGCGGCGCCTTCCTGCTCCTGGCCGCCGGCGCGTTCTCGGCCTTCCTCTTCGGGAGGCTCCCGTGAGACGTGTGCTCCTCGTGCTCGCGGTCGCGGCCGCCGTCGCAGGCTTCGGCCCCTCGACGGCGAGCGCCGGCACGGAGTGCGACGGACTGATCGTCTGCATCCCGGTCAAGGGGCCGTGGGTGCAGGTGCCGGGCGGCGCCGCCCCGACCTACTACCAGCTCTCCTGCCCCGGCCGCGGCCAGGTGATCGGCGGCCTCGACGCCGACCGCGCCGGCCCGCTCGAGCTCTCGTTCCTCGGCACCCTCGGCGGCCCGGTCGGCCCCGGGGTGACGACGAGCCGCTCGGCCGTCTTCGTCGCGCGGACGACGAGATCGCTCGCGAGCTTCAGGCCGCTGCTCGGCTGCATCCCCACGAGCGGCGGCGGCGGACGCGAACGGACCTCGTACGCGCCGAAGCGGAAGCTGACGGCGGCGGCGCCCGCGCCCGTCGTCGAGGCCACGATTCGCCGCGTCAAGAACGTCCGGCTGAAGGACACGCAGACCGAGCGGGCCGCCCTCGCCTGTCTCGCCGGCGAGAAGCTGCTCGCCTACTCGACGGCGATCGCCTTCCGCAGCAACCCGCCGCTCGCCCTGAGCGCGCTCGGCTCGGTTCGGGCCACCGCCCGCAAGGCCGGCGAGCGCGTCCTCGTCGGCGTCCGCTCCGGGATCACACGGCCGCAGGGTGTCCGGGTCGAGCTGCAGATCCACGCCGTCTGCGTGCGGGGGCCCGCGTGAGCTTCGCGACGCCGCTGCTCCTCCTCGGCCTGCTGCTGCTGCCGCTGCTCGTGCTCGCCTACCGGAAGCTCGAGCGCCGGCCGAGCAAGTACGCCGTCCGCTACACGAACCTCGACGTGCTCGCGACCGTCGTCGGCAGCACGCGCTCCTGGCGCCGCCACGCCGGCCTGGCGCTCTTCCTGCTCGCGCTCGCGGCGCTGCTGCTCGGGTTCGCGCGGCCGAGCATGACCCGGCTCGCCGACCGGGAGGAGGCCACGATCGTGCTCGTGATCGACGTCTCGGGCTCGATGCAGGCGGAGGACGTCGACCCGACGCGGCTGGCGGCGGCGCAGAAGGTCGTCCGCGGCTTCCTCAAGGAGCTGCCGGAGCGGTTCAAGGTGGGCGTCGTCGCCTTCTCGGAGACGGCGGAGGTCGCGGCGCCCGCGACCGACGACCGCCAGCTCGCGATCGACGCGATCGACTACCTCTATCCCCAGCGCGGCACCGCGATCGGCGACGCGATCGCCCGCGGCGTCGAGGTGGCGCGGGCCGCCGACTTCGGCGCGGACGGCGTCGAGCGCCCCGCGGCGATCCTGCTCCTCTCCGACGGCTCGCAGACGGAGGGGATCCTGCTGCCGCAGGAAGGCGCGGCGCGCGCCAAGTCCTTCAAGATCCCGGTCTACACGATCGCGCTCGGCACGCCCGAGGGGATCGTCGAGTTCAACCGCTTCGGCGGCACCCGGATCATCCCGGTCCCGCCCGACCCGGCCACGCTGCGGCAGATCGCGACCTCGACCGGCGGCCGCTTCTACGAGGCGGAGAGCGTCGACGACCTCCGCGAGGCGTACGACAAGATGGGGTCACTCGTGAGCAAGGTGGAGCGGAAGCAGGAGGTGACCTACGCGTTCCTGGCGGGCGGGCTCGTGCTCCTGCTCGCAGCCGCGGCGATCGCAGTCATCACCTTCCCGAGGCTGCCGTGAGGCTCGCCGTGCTCGCGGCCGCCGTGGCGGCCCTGCTCGCCGGCTGCAGCGGCGGCGACGACGACGAATCGACACCCGCCACGACGGCCGCGCAGACGGTCACCGTCCGCGAGACGCGTCCGACCGAGACCGCGGCCGCACCGGACCGCGCCGGCTCGCTCGCCGAGGCGGTCGACCGGGTCCTGCCGTCCGTCGTCAGCGTCCAGACGACGTCGTTCGGCGGCGGCGAAGGCGAGGCATCGGGCGTGATCCTGCGGAGCGACGGGCTGATCCTGACGAACAACCACGTCGTCGAGGGCACGACCGGGGTGTCGGTCAGCTTCAACGACGACGTCCACAAGGCGCCGTTGCGCGCGACCGTGATCGGGACTGCGCCCGAACGCGACCTCGCCGTGATCCGCGTCGAGGCGGACGACCTCGTGCCCGTCGAGCTCGCGCGCTCGTCGGCGCTCCGGCTCGGGGACGCCGTGATCGCGATCGGGTTCCCAGCCGGGCTGGGCGGCCCCACGGTCACCTCCGGGATCGTGTCGGGGCTCGACCGGACGATCGAGGGCAGGAGCGGCGACCTGACCGGGCTGCTGCAGACCGACGCCGCGATCAACCCGGGCAACTCGGGCGGGCCGCTCGTCGACCGCTCGGGCCGGCTCGTCGGGATCAACACCGCCGGCATCCGCAGCGCCGACACCGAGAACATCGGCTTCGCGATCGCGATCGACGAGGCGCTGCCCGTGATCGCCCGGATCAGCGACGGGCCGCCGACCACGGACAAGTGGCTCGGGATCACGTTCAGCTCGGTCGACTCCGAGTCGGCCGCCGTCCAGCTCGGGCTCGACTCCTCCACGCGCGGCGCCGCCGTGACGACGGTCTATCCCGGTGGGCCGGGCGCGAAGGCGGACATGGCGGTCGGGGACGTGATCATCGCCGCCGACGACGTTCCGATCAGGAACGCGAACGCGCTTGCGAAGCTGATCGCGGGGCGGAAGATCGGCGACGAGCTCGATCTCGAGCTGATCGACAGCCGCGGCCCACGGCTCGTCACGGTCCAGGTCGCAAAGAGGACCCCCGGCGCGCTACCGTAGGGCTCGTGAGCCCGCAGCGTCCCTCGGGTCGACGCTTCGCCGCCTTCCTGGCCGCGCTGGGGCTCGCCGCGAGCGCGTTCGGCGCCGTCGTCCTCCCCCGCTTCGCCGATGCCGAGCTGCCCGCGTCGATGAAGGCGAAGCCGTCGCTCGTCCAGCAGAAGCTCGAGGACGGGCGCTGCCGCGGCTGGCATGCCGAGGAGACGGACCTAGCCCTGCAGGCGCGCGCGTAGCGAGTCCGGCACCGGGATGCTCTCGCCCCGCTCGTAGTCGTACGAGACGAGAACGCTCCTCGCCTCCGCGACGACGCGCCCGTCGGCGGCGATCACGTGCTCGAGGTCGAAGCTCTTCGTCCCGACGCGCGGGCAGCGCGTGCGCACCTCCACCTCCTCCCCCATCCGCAGCTCGGAGCGGAAGTCGATCTCGACGCGGGCGAGGATGAAGTCGTCCAGCCCACCGAGGACGCCGATCCGCGCCTCCTCGAGGTACGTCGAGTAGACGGCGTTGTTGACGTGGCCCATCGCGTCGCAGTCGCGGAAGCGGACGGTGTCGCGGTGGACGTACGGGAAGTCGGCCACGGCGACTGTCTACCACGTCACCCGTCTCCCGGCGCACCTCGGGGTCTGTGAAGACGTCGAGATCGTCTCGGCTCGTCGACGAGAACTCCGAGACCACCGCGCCATCGGGACCGGCCTGGAACGAGTGGAGCGTGTTCGGCGGGATCGTGAACTGCTCACCCGGGCGGAGGACGAGCTCACGGCCGTCCACGTGCAGCGTCACGCAGCCCGCGCCGGCAGCGGAACGTCTCCTCCTTGCCCGGCGTGCCGTCGAAGGGCGGATGCCGGTGCTCCGGGCAGGTCTGGCCCGGGTAGAGGACGAGCTCCTTGGCGCAGTAGCGGTCGGTGTTGACGTAGACGAGCACGATCAGGCCCTCGTCTCGGAGCCGCGAGAGGCCGAAGTCCGCGACCTCGATCGCAGTCGCGTTCGGCGTCGGTCAGGACGATTCCCGCCAGGGCGAGCTCCTGCGCCGCGTACTGCTGTGCATGACGTTGCTCGTCGCGGGTGATCATGATCTCGATCGTACGACGCGAACACCGGCGCGAGCCGGCTCCATCGCCGAGGAGGAGGTCGCTTGTCCGAACAGCCGTGGTGGCGCGACGCCGCCTTCTACCAGGTCTACGTCCGGAGCTTCCAGGACTCGAACGGCGACGGGATCGGCGACCTGGCCGGGATCCGCTCGCGGCTGCCCTACCTGCACGAGCTCGGCGTCGACGCACTCTGGCTGACGCCGTTCTACCCCTCGCCGCAGGCCGACCACGGCTACGACGTGGCGGACTACACGGACGTCGACCCACAGTTCGGCACGCTCGCCGACTTCGACGAGCTGCTCGCGGCCGCGCACGAGCTCGGGATCAGGATCACGATCGACATCGTCCCGAACCACACGTCCGACCGGCACGAGTGGTTCCGGAACGCGATCGCCGACCCGGAGCACCCGGACCGGAAGCGGTACATGTTCCGGCCGGCCGACAACGGCGGCCCGCCGAACGCCTGGACGTCGGCCTTCGGCGGCCCCGCGTGGACGCTCGACGAGCAGACCGGCCAGTACTACCTCCACTTCTTCGCCCCGGAGCAGCCCGACCTCGACTGGCACGAGGAGTCGGTGCAGAGGAGCTTCGAGGAGATCCTCCGCTTCTGGTTCGACCGCGGCGTCGACGGCTTCCGGATCGACGTCGCCCACGCCCTCTTCAAGGACCAGACGCTGCCGCCGATGGTCGAGCCGGTGCCGCGGCCGCCGTTCGGAGACTGGCTCTCGGCGCTGATGCAGCCCGAGCTGCACCCGCTCTACCGCAGCTGGCGGCGGCTCGCGGACGAGTACCCGGGCGACCGCATGTACGTCGGCGAGATCGTGATCGAGAGCCAGGAGAAGCTGGCGACGTACGTCGAGCCGGACCAGCTCCACCTCTCGTTCGACTTCACGCTCCTGCACGAGGAGTGGGACGCCGAGCGGATGCGCGCGACGATCGACCGCGTGCTGACGACGCTCGGCGCCGTCGGCGCACCGGCGACGTGGGTCTTCGAGAACCACGACCTGACGCGCCTGCCCACCCGCTACGGCGGCGGCGAGCTCGGGCGCCGGCGGGCACGGGCGGCGGCGTTGCTCCTCCTCGCGCTGCCCGGCGCCTCCTTCACCTACCAGGGCCAGGAGCTCGGCCTCGAGGAGGTGGATGTCCCGGACGAGGCACGCCAGGATCCGATCTTCCACCACAGTGGCGGCGCCAGAAAGGGGCGGGACGGCTGCCGCGTGCCGCTCCCGTGGACGACCGAGCCACCGGCGTTCGGCTTCAGCGAGGGCGAGCCGTGGCTGCCGATGCCGCAGGACTGGGCCGGCGAGGCGGTCGAGGCCCAGGCGCGCAACGCCGGCTCGACGCTCTCCCTCTATCGCTCAGCGCTGCGGCTCCGGCCGCGAGGTGACGAGCTCTCCTGGCACGAGAGCCCGCGGGGGACGATGATCTTCAGCCGCGGTGACCTGATCTGCCTCGTCAACGTCGACGCGCCCGAGCTCGAGCTTCCCGAGGGGGAGCTCGTCCTCGCGAGCGAGCCGGAGACGGCGAGGACGCTGCCCCCGAACACCGCCGCGTGGATGAGGAGGAAGACGACGTGAAGACGAGTCTCGGCATCTGGGCCTTCGGCAACATGGCGACGCGCTTCAACGCGGCCGGGTACAAGCCCGAGCTGACCGGCAAGTCGACGGCCGAGAAGGTGCGCACCGCGGTCGAAGGGCTGGGCGACCTGATCGACGACTACGAGTTCCACTACCCGCAGGAGCTCGCGCCGGCGAATCTGGACGAGGTCCGGGACGCGCTCGACGGCCACGGGATCTACTGCATTGCGAGCGGCCTCCACCTCGATCCCCGCTTCAAGAAGGGCGCGTTCTGCTCGCCGGACGACGCGACGCGGGAAGAGGCGCTGAGGCTGTCGCGCGAGGCGATCGACCTCGCCGCCGAGACGGGCGCGCAGATGATCATCTGGCCCGGGATCGAGGGCTACAACTACCCGTTCCAGACCCCGTACAAGGAGTCGTGGGCGCGATTCGTCGACGGTGTCGGCCAGGCGGCGCAGCACGCGAAGGAGAGCGGCGTCACGGTCTTCCTCGAGCACAAGAACTCCGAGCCGGCGATGAAGATCCTGATGCGCAACATCGGGATGACGCTGCACGTGATCCACACGCTCCGGCGACAGGGGATCGACAACGTCACCGTCAACATGGACTGGCAGCACCTGCTCATGAACGGGGAGTCGCTGGCGGAGTACGCAGGGCTGCTCGCCGCCGAGGGCCTGCTCGGCCACCTGCACGCGAACGACGGCTGGGGCACCTTCGACGACGACAACATGGTCGGGACGATCCGGTTCATGGAGACGCTCGAGCTCGCGGTCGAGCTGCGGCGCGCCGGCTACGGCGACAACGGCGAGCGGCTCGGCTTCGACCTCTACCCGTACACCGAGGACGCGGTCGGCGCCGTCAAGCGCAGCGTCCTCCAGTGGCGCTTCATCGACGGAATCGCCTCGCGGATCGACGACGCCGAGCTGCGCGCGGCGCAGCAGGAGAAGGACGCGGTCCGCGCCTACGAGCTCGTCTACGGGGCGATGGGCGCATGAGGCTCCAGCACGTCTCGATCGCGATCGCCGCCGACGGGGCCGACAGAGCGCGGGCGTTCTACGGCGGCCTGCTCGGCCTGGAGGAGAAGCCGGTGCCGCCGAAGCTCGACCCGGGCCAGCTCGTCTGGTTCGACCTCGGCGGCGACCTCGAGTTGCATCTGATGCAGACCGCCGACGCGCCGCCGCCGAATGCCCACTTCTGCATCGCCGTCGAGAGCGGGCTCGACCAGCTGCGCGGCCGGATCGAGGCCGCCGGGATCGAGACGCACACGCCGACAGAGATCGTCGGGCGCCCGCGCTTCATGTGCCGGGACCCGTTCGGCAACCTGGTCGAGCTGACGCAGCTGCCAGTGTGACGGCCCTCGTCGGGATCGACGTCGGCACGAGCGGGGTCAAGGCGATCGCGCTCTCGCCGAGCGGCGAGATCCTCGCGCGGGCGGAGCGGGAGTACCCGCTCGCGACTCCGCAGCCGGGCTGGGCCGAGCAGGATCCGGATGACTGGGCGCGCGCGGCCGACGCCGCGCTCGCCGATCTCGGCGTCGACCCTGCCTCGATCGGCTACAGCGGCCAGATGCACGGGCTCGTCGTGCTCGACGAGCACGGGGACGTCCTTCGTCCCGCGATTCTCTGGAACGACCAGCGCACCGCGGCCGAGTGCGCCGAGATCGAGGAGCGCGTCGGGCTCGACCGCCTGATCCAGCTGACCGGCAACCGCGCCCTGACGGGCTTCACCGCTCCGAAGCTGCTCTGGCTGCGCAACCACGAGCCGGAGACGTTCGCGCGGATCCGGCACGTGCTCCTGCCCAAGGACTACGTGCGCTTTCGCCGCACGGGCGAGCACGCGATCGACGTCGCCGACGCGTCCGGGACGCTGCTCTTCGACGTCGCCAACCGCCGCTGGAGCGACGACGTGCTCTCCGCGCTCGAGCTCCCGCGCGAGTGGCTGCCGCCGGTGTACGAGTCGACCGAGATCGCCGGCGCCGGCGACCAGGCGGCGGGAGCGCTGGGGGTCGGGATCGACGCGCCGGGACCGCTCTCGGTCGTCCTCGGCACCTCGGGCGTCGTCTTCGCCGCGCTCGAGGCGTACGCGCCGGAGCCGCAGGCGCGCCTGCACACCTTCTGCCACGCCGTTCCCGGCACGTGGCATGCGATGGGCGTGATGCTCTCGGCCGCGGGCTCGCTGCAGTGGCTCCGGCAGGCGCTCGGCGGCACGCCGTACGACGACGCTGCTCGCCGAGGCGGCGGCCTGGGAGCCGGGCACCGAAGGGCTGCTCTTCCAGCCCTACCTCCAGGGAGAGCGGACGCCGCACGCCGATCCGGACGCACGCGGCGCCTTCGTCGGCCTGCAGCTGCGCCACGACCGGGGCGCGCTCGTGCGGGCCGTGCTCGAGGGTGTCGCCTACGGCCTGCGCGACTCGCTCGAGCTGCTCCGAAGCGTCGGCGTCGAGGCCGACGTCGGCCGGATCTCCGGCGGCGGCGCGCGCAGCGGGCTCTGGACCGAGATCGTCGCCTCCGTGCTCGGGCTCCCGCTCGAGCGCACCGAGGCGGAGGAGGGCGCCGCGTACGGCGCCGCGCTCCTCGGCGCCGTCAAGGAGGGCGTCTTCGCCGACGCGCGCGAGGCCGTCGCCGCGACCGTGCGCACGCGCGACCGGGTCGAGCCCGATCCGGCCCGGCAGGCCGCCTACGAGGACGGCTACGCCCGCTACCGCCGGCTCTATCCGGCCCTGAGTGCGCTCTAGTCGCCGAGCAGGTTCAGCAGCGAGACGAAGATGTTCACGATCGAGACGAAGATCCCGGTCGCGAGCCAGACCGTGTCCGCTTCGGTGCCGTGCTTTCGCAGGTAGTTGAAGTCGACCATGATCAGGAGCGCCGAGACGGCGAGGATGAGCAGGCTCAGGATCGGGCTCAACGAGCCGACGCCGCCGAAGATCAGCGAGCCGATGCTGATCCCGACCGCGATCAGGACGACGATCGAGAGCGGCTTCATCCACGGCGAGACGTCCTTCGAGAGCAGCAGGCCGACCGCGCCCATCCCGACCACGATCAGCGCCGTGCCGCCGGCCGCCTGGGCGACCGCGCCCGGATCGAACTCGACGTAGTAGCTGATCGCCGGCCCGAGTCCGAGTCCGAGCAGCACTGCCAGCCCGTAGAGCCAGCCGATCGCGAAGCCGCCGACCCGGAACCGCTCGCCGCCGAACGACTGCGCGAGCAGCATCCCGAGGCCGCCGAAGCTGCACGCCATCGCGGCGCCGCGGGAGAGGTCCTGGCCGAGAAACGCGCCCACCGCGAGCAGGCCGATCGCGACGGAGACGAGGAACATCACCTGGCCGAACAGGCGCGTCGCGCTGATCGCAGCCGCCGGCGCTCCGGCCTCGGTGTACCCGTAATGCGTCGAGCCCTCGTTCAAGGTCGTCCTCCTCGTCGTCGGTCTGGGCAAGATAGCGCGATGCTCGCTCAACTCGGTTCGCGCTCGCGTGGCGTTACCCTGGCCACATGAGCGACACGATCGTCTTCATCCCGGCCTGGAACGAGGAGGAGAACCTGCCCGCCGTGCTGGACGAGCTCAAGCGTGAGCTCCCGGACGCGGACGTGCTCGTCGTCGACGACGGCTCGACCGACGCCACGGCCGAGGTCGCCCGCGCCCATGGCGCCGAAGTGCTCTCGTTCGGCGAGAACCGCGGCCTGCGCGCCGGGATCGCCGCCGGCTACACCTGGGCGCTCGAGCACGACTACGCCTTCTGCGGGCGCGTCGACGCCGACGGGCAGCATCCGGCCGCCGAGCTGCGCCGGCTGCTCGAGCTCGTCCAGTCGGGCAAGACGGACGTCGCCGTCGGCTCGCGCTTCGTCAGCGGCCCCGGCTACGAGCCGTACCGCTACGAGCCGGAGGGGATCCGCAAGCTCGGGACCGGGCTCCTGCGCCGCTCGATGAAGGTCGCGCTCGGCCGTCCCTTCAACGACGCGACCAGCGGCCTCTACGCCGCGTCGGCGAAGGCGCTTCCGGCGCTCTCGCGTCCCTACGAGAGCGGCGCGCCCGAGGTCGAGGCCGTCCTGCGCCTGCACGACGAGGGGCTGCGGGTCGAGGAGGTGCCGGTCGACATGCGCGAGCGCGCGAGCGGCGAGTCGAAGCTGAAGGGCAAGAAGGCGTTCCTGCTCGTCGTCACCGTGATCGTGACGCTGCTCGGCGCCAAGCGCTTCTGGCGGCGTTGACGAGACTCGTCGCGGTCCTCGGCTACTCGACCCGTCGGGGCGAGGGCCTGCATCCGATCTGCGCCGCCCGGCTCGCGGCCGCCGAGCGCCCGGCTGAGGGAGCCGACGCCGTCCTCTTCTCCGGCTGGTCGCGGCGTCGTCACCGGCCCTCGGAGGCCGAGCTGATGAAGGCGGCGTGGCGGGGCCCCGCCGTGCGGCTCGTCGCGGACGGCGACGCGCGCACGACCGCCGGCAACGCGCGGGCCGTCGCGGCCGCGGCACGGCACATCGGCGCCGACGAGGTCGTGATCGTGACGTCGTCCTGGCACGCACGCAGGGCCCGCCTGCTCGTCGCCGCGGCGCTCGACCCGGGTGTGCGGCTCGCGGTGGCGACGCCGGGACGGACTCGCCCGCCGCACCTGATCGGCCGCGAGCTCGCCTGGCTGCCGGTCAGCCTGGTGTCGCGAACGCTGACTCGCCGCCGACGGTGAGCGCCAGCACGGCCTTCGTCGTGTGCAGGCGGTTCTCCGCCTCGTCCCAGACGGCGCTGCGCGGGCCGTAGAGGACGTCCGCGGCGATCTCCTCGCCGGGATGGGCGGGGAGGCAGTGGAGGACGATCGCGTCCCGGTCGGCGAGCGCGAGCAGGTCGGCGTCGAGCGAGTAGGCGGCGAGGTCGTTCAGGCGCTGCTCCCGCTCGTCCTCCTGGCCCATGCTCACCCAGACGTCGGTGACGACGACGTGTGCGTTCGCGACCGCCTCGGCCGGATCGCGGACGACGCGGATCGAGGCATCGGGCGGCTCGTAGCCGGCCGGGCTGGCGCACGTGAGCTCGGCGCCGAGCAACGCGCAGGCCTCGGCGAGCGAGCTGCAGACGTTGCTGCCGTCGCCCACCCACGCGACACGCACGCCCTCGAGCGTGCCGAAGCGCTCCCGGACCGTCTGCAGGTCGGCGAGCGCCTGGAGCGGATGCGCCTCGTCGGTGAGCGCGTTGACGACGGGGATCGCGGCGACCGCGGCGAAGGTCTCCACCTCGGCCTGCTCGTGGGTGCGGATCGCGATCGCGTCGAGGTAGCGGCCGAGCACGCGGGCCGTGTCCTCGATCGACTCGCCGCGTGCGAGCTGGAGCTGCTCGTCCGGGAGGTAGAGCGCTGTCGCGCCGAGGTGCGCCGCCGCGACCTCGAGCGAGACGCGGGTCCGGGTCGAGTGCTTGCGGAAGAGGAGGCCGAGGGTGCGGCCCTCGAGCAGCCGGTGCGGCTCGCGCTCGCGCTGCTTCGCCTTCAGCTCGTCGGCGAGGTCGAGCACGGCCTCGAGCTCGGCGGCCGTCCAGTCGCGGATCCGCGTCAGCGAGCGGCCGCGGAGGTCGAGCGAGAGCGCGGCGGGCAACGCCACTACGTGTCCCCGTCCAGATGGTGGCGGATCTGCTCGGCCAGCTCGGCGGCGGTGGTTCCGTCGCGCGGCGCGACGAAGATCGTGTCGTCGCCGGCGATGCAGCCGGCGACCTCGGGCAGGGCGGCGTCGTCGAAGGCAACCGCGACGGCGTTGGCGCACGCGGGCGGCGTGCGCAGCACGACGACTCCGGCGGCCGACTCCAGCGAGACGACCCAGCGCCGGAGCGCCGTCGTCAACTCGCCGAGGCGGTCGAGGTCGGCGGCGCCGGGGTGCGCGTAGACGAGCCGCCCGCTCTCGCCGCGGATCTTCACGAGCCCGAGCTGGGCGATGTCGCGGGACACGGTCGCCTGCACCGCGTCCAGGCCCTCGTCGCGAAGCGCCTCGACGACGTCGCTCTGGGTCGCGAGCTCGCGCTCGGAGACGAGCCGGAGGATCGCGCCCTGGCGCTCGAACTTGTTCACGTCAGCACCTCCTCGAGCAGGGACAGGCCCGTCGTGATCTCGTCCTGGGTGATCGTGAGCGGCGGGGTCAGCCGCAGGACCGTGTCGCCGGCGGAGCCGACGAGCAGCCCGGCCTCGAGCGCGGCGGCGACGACCGGGCCGGCCGGACGGTCGAGCTGTGCGCCGAGCATCAGGCCGCGTCCGCGTACCTCCGCCACGCCGGGGAGCGTCGCGAGCACGGCGGCCAGCGTGGCGCCGTTGGCCCGCACCGAGGCGAGCAGCGTCTCGTCGAGCGTCTCCACGACCGCACCGGCCGCTGCGCAGACGACGGCGTTGCCGCCGAAGGTGCTGCCGTGGTCGCCCGGCTCGAAGCCGACCGGAGCCGCGTCGGCGACGAGCAGCGCGCCGATCGGGAGGCCGTTGGCGAGGCCCTTGGCGAGCGTGACCGCGTCGGGGGTGACACCGAGCTGCTCCCAGGCGAAGAAGCTGCCGGTGCGCCCGGCGCCGCACTGGATCTCGTCGAGGATCAGGAGCGCACCGTGCTCGTCGGCGAGCGAGCGCGCAGCGGCGAGGAACTCCGCCGTCGCGGGGTGGATCCCGCCCTCGCCCTGCACCGGCTCGATCAGGATCGCCCCGGTGTCCGGCCCGACCGCGGCCGCGAGCGAGGCCGCGTCGTTCAGCTGCGCGAAGCGCACGACCGGCGCGAGCGGCTCGAATGCCGCCCGCTTGCCGGGCTGGCCCGTCGCCGCGAGCGCGCCGTGCGTCCGGCCGTGGAACGACCCTTCGAGCGCGACGACGACCGGCTTCCCGGTCGCCTTGCGGGCCCACTTCAACGCGGCCTCGATCGCCTCCGCGCCCGAGTTGCAGAAGAACGACCGCGCGCCGCCGAAGCGGGCGGAGAGCAGGTCGGCGAGCCGGAGCATCGGCTCGGTCGAGTAGAGGTTCGAGGTGTGCCACACGGCGTCGAGCTGGTCGTGCGCGGCCGCGAGCGGCGCCGGGTGGCAGTGCCCGAGCGAGACGACCGCGATCCCGGCGAGCAGGTCGAGGTAGCGCTTGCCGTCGACGTCCGTCAGCCAGACACCGTCGCCCGAGGCGAACGTGACGTCGTGCCGCGCGTAAGCGGGGAGCAGGGACGCGGTCGCGAGCGTCGAGCTCACGTGATCACCGCCGTGGCGCCGATCGCCGCATCCACACCGCCGCGCGCCGCGACGACCGCGGCGTGCAGCTTCGGGACGATCCCGCCGCCGAGCTCGCCCGCGGCGAGCATCCGCTCGGCCTCCGCGACGTGGATCGTCGACGCGACGGCGCCGCCGAGCAGCAGTCCCGGCACGTCGGTGACGAAGAGGAGCTTGTCCGCGCCGAGCCCGACCGCCAGCGCGGCTGCGGCCTCGTCCGCGTTCACGTTCAGCGGCCCGACGCCGAGCGGCGCGACGACCGGCACGAACCCGGCGGCCAGCGCGTCCTCGAGCGCGGCGGGCGCGCACGGCAGCGGCGAGCCGACGTGGCCGAGCTCCGGCACGCGGACCGCTTCGAGGCCGATCTCGTCCCCGAAGAGCGGGACTGCGTCCGGCCCGATCGCCGCGCAGACCTCCGCGTTGACGGCGGCGAAGGACTCGCGGACGACCGCGAGCGCCGCCTCGCTCGTCACGCGCCTGCCCTCGACGAAGCGGACCTCGAGCCCGGCCCGCTCCAGCTCGGCCGAGATCTGGGGCCCGGCGCCGTGGACGACGCAGACCTCGTGCTGCTGCGCCAGCGCGAGCGCCAGCGTCGCCGCCTCGCTCGCGACCGCGCCGCCGACCTTGAGCACGATCCGGCTCATGTGCGGTAGTCCGCGTTGATCCGGACGTAGTCGTAGGAGAGGTCGCTCGTCAGGTAGCTGGCCGCGCCCTCGCCGAGGCCGAGGTCGAGCTCGATCCGGCAGCTGCCGTTCGAGACGTCCGGCTCGACGCCGAGCGGGACGCCGCGCTCGAGCACCATCGTGCCGTTGTACGAGAGCGTCACCTTCGCGGCGTCGACGGCCGCGAAACCGCCGTTGTGAGGCGCCGAGCCGGCGGCCGCGAGCACGCGGCCCCAGTTGGCGTCGTGCCCGAAGAGCGCGGTCTTGACGAGCGGCGAGGTGGCGATCCGGGCCGCGATCGCCCGTGCCTGCTTGCCGTCGACGGCGCCGCTGACCTCGATCTCGGCGAGCACGGTCGCGCCCTCGCCGTCGGCGACGATCTGGGCCGCGAGCTCCTCGCAGACGCGGCCGAGCGCGAGCGCGAAGGCCGTGTCCGAGGCGGGCGTCCGGGCGACGCCGCTGGCGCCGTTCGCGAGCAGGCAGACGGCGTCGTTCGTCGAGCACTCGCCGTCGACCGAGATCGAGTTGAAGCTGCGCTCGACCGCCGGCCGGAGGAAGTCGATCGCCTCGCCCGGCTCGAGCGGGTAGTCGGTCGTGAGCACGGCGAGCATCGTCGCCAGCTGCGGGTGGATCATCCCCGAGCCCTTCGCCATCCCGCCGACGGTGAACCCGTCGAGCGAGACCGCGGCCTCCTTCGTCTTCGTGTCGGTGGTGAGGATCGCCTCGGCCGCATCGGGGCCGCCGCCGGGCGAAAGCGCCGGTGCCGCGTCGCGCAGGCCGCCGAGCACCTTTTCGAGCGGGAGCAGCGCGCCGATCACGCCGGTCGAGAGGATCAGCACCTCCTCGGCGTCGAGGTCGAGCAGCCGCCCCGCCTCGGCGGCCGTGGCGAGGGCGTCGAGCTCGCCGCGCTCGCCGGTGGCGGCGTTGGCGACGCCGGAGTTGATCACGATCGCCTGCGGCTCGGCCACCGCCAGATGCTCCTTCGAGACGACGACGGGCGCGGCCAGGACCTGGTTGACGGTGAACATCGCGGTGCCGACGCAGGGAACGGTCGAGCGGACGACGGCGAGGTCGAGCCCCTTGCGCCGGATCCCGGCGTGAACGCCCGCGGCGGCGAACCCCTGCGCGGCGGTGACGCTCATACCAGCACCCCGGAGAGCCGCAGCCCGGCCGTCTCGGGCAGGCCGAGCGCCAGGTTCGCGTTCTGCACCGCCTGGCCGGCGGCGCCCTTGCCGAGGTTGTCGAGCGCGCAGACGACGATCCCCGTCCCGGTCGAGCGGTCGGTGTAGACGGCGATCTCGGCGCCGTCCGTGCCCTGGACGCGGGAGAGCTCGGGCGCGATTCCCTCCGGGAGCACGGTCACGGCCGGCGTCGCCGCGTACGCCGCCTCGAGCGTGTCGCGCAGGTCGGCCGTCGCGGTCACGTAGCAGGTGGCGAGCAGCCCGCGCTTGACGGGCAGCAGGTGCGGCACGAAGCAGATCGGGAAGCCGAGCGCCTGGGCGATCTCGGGGGCGTGCTGGTGCGAGCCGACCTTGTAGGGCGAGACGTTCTCGAGCACCGAGGTCGCGTGCGACGACGCCTTCAGCGTCCGGCCCGCGCCCGAGACGCCCGACTTCGCGTCGACGATCACGCCTGCCGGCTCGATCGAGTCGACGAGCGGCGCCAGCGCGAGCAGGACGGCGGTCGCGTAGCAGCCGGGGTTCGCGATCAGCGAGCCCGTCGGCGGGAAGAGCTCCGGGATCGCGTAGCTCCACGCGTCGAGCCCGCCGGCAGCCGGATGCTCGAAGCCGTACCAGGCCGGATAGAGCGACGGGTCGGAGAGCCGGTGCGCGCCGGAGAGGTCGACCACCACCGCGTCGGCCGGCGGCTCGATCGCGGCCGCCCGTTCGTGCTCGAGACAGCAGAAGACGAGCTCCGCCCCCGCGGCGAGGGCATCGTCGTTGCCGACGAACGCCGGCAGCGCCCCGTTCAGCCGCGGGTCGAGCACGCTCGCGGGCGAGCCGGCGAGCGAGTCGGAGCCGAGCGCGACGAGCTCGAGCTCCGGGTGCGCAAGGACGCGGTCGAGCGTCTCCTGGCCGGAATAGCCGGAGGCGCCGAGGATCGTGGTCGCGACACTCATACTGCGTATTATGCACAAATTATGATTACTATGCAGTCAATGGACGCAGCACTCGTGCTCGAGGACGGCACCGTCTTCCCCGGACGCTCGGTCGGTGCGCCGGGTATCGCGGCGGGCGAGGCCTGCTTCACCACCGCCTCGGCGGGCTACGAGCAGGCCGTCACCGACCCGAGCTACGCGCGCCAGGTGCTGACGTTCGCGACCCCGCTCGTCGGCAACTACGGGGTCGACGAGGCGCTGCTCGAGTCCGGCCGCGTCTGGACCGAAGGCGTCGTGATGCGGCGCTCCCGGCCCGTCTGGGCCGACTGGCTCGCCGGTCGCGGCGTCGTCGCGCTGGAGGAGGTCGACACGCGCGCGCTCGTCCGCCGCCTGCGCGAGAACGGCGCCATGCGCTGCGCCCTCGGCGCTGCTCCGGCCGCGGAGCTGCACGCCCGCGCGCTCGCGCAGCCGCACCTCGACTGGCCGCGGATGCTCGAGGAGCCCGCTCTCGCCTCACCCCCACCCGCGCTCGACGCGTGCGTGTCGGAGCCGTTCACCGTCGGCGCCGGCCCGCGCGTCGTCGTGCTCGACCTCGGCTGCAAGCGCTCGATCGTGCGGCCGGCTCGCCGAGTCGGGCGTCGAGGCGGTCGTCGTCCCGGGCACGTGGGACGCGGAGGCCGTGCTCGAGCTCGATCCGGCGGCCGTCCTCGTCGGCAACGGGCCCGGCGATCCGGCGCAGCTCCACGGGCCGGTCGAGACGGTGCGGGAGCTGCTCGGCCGCGTGCCGCTCTTCGGGATCTGCCTCGGCCACCAGCTCGTCGGGCTCGCGCTCGGCCTGGAGACGTTCAAGCTGCCCTTCGGCCACCGCGGCGCCAACCATCCCGTGCGCGTGACCGGCTCGAAGCGCGTCCTCGTCACCGCCCAGAATCACGGCTTCGCCGTCGCGCCCGGCGACGCGGCGGAGGTCAGCCACGTCTCGCTCAACGACGGCACCGTCGAAGGGCTGCGCGGCGACGGCTTCGAGACGCTCCAGTTCCACCCCGAGGCCGCCCCCGGCCCTCACGACGCCGTCCCGTTCTTCGACCGGATCGCCACGGCGTGCCGAAGAGAAGCGACCTTCTCAGCATCCTGATCGTCGGCTCCGGGCCGATCCGGATCGGCCAGGGCTGCGAGTTCGACTACGCGGGCGTCCAGGCCTGCCGGGCGCTGCGCGGCGAGGGCTATCGCGTCGTGCTCGCGAACTCGAACCCGGCCACGATCATGACCGACCCCGAGTGGGCCGACGCGACCTACCTCGAGCCGCTCGACGCGCCGACGCTCGCCGAGATCATCGCCCGCGAGCGCCCGGATGCGCTCCTCCCCACGCTCGGCGGCCAGACGGCGCTGAACCTCGCCGTCGAGCTGGCCGAGAACGGCGTCCTGGCCGAGCACGGCGTCGAGCTGATCGGCGCCGACCTCGACGCGATCCGGACCGCCGAGGACCGCTCGCTCTTCCGCTCGGCGATGGAGGCTGCCGGCCTCCCCGTGCCCGCGAGCGTCGTCGTCACCTCGCTCGACCAACTCGACGACTGCCCCGTGCCGGCGGTCGTCCGCCCGGCCTTCACGCTCGGCGGCCGCGGCGGCGGGATCGCCCGGACGCGCGACGAGCTGCACGAGCGCGTCGAGCACGGCCTCGACGCGAGCCCGATCGGCCAGGTGCTCGTGGAGCGGTCGCTCGAGGGCTGGCAGGAGTTCGAGCTCGAGGTCGTCGTCGACACCGCCGGCAACTGCATCGTCGTCTGCTCGATCGAGAACCTCGACCCGGTCGGCGTCCACACCGGCGACTCGTGGACGGTCGCGCCACAGCAGACGCTGCCCGACGGCGAACTGCAGCGGCTGCGCGACGCCGCCTTCACGTGCGCCCGCGCAGTCGGCGTCGCGACCGGCGGCGCCAACGTCCAGTTCGCGTACGAGCCGGAGACGCGCGAGCTGCAGCTGATCGAGATGAACCCGCGCGTCTCGCGCTCCTCCGCACTCGCCTCGAAGGCGACCGGCTTCCCGATCGCGAAGCTCGCGGCGCTGCTCGCGGTCGGCTACACGCTCGACGAGCTCCCGAACGACATCACCGGCGTCTCCAGCGCGGCGTTCGAGCCGGCGCTCGACTACGTCGCCGTCAAGGCGCCGCGGTTCGACTTCGAGAAGTTCCCGGGCAATCCGACCACGCTCGGGACGGAGATGCGGGCCGTCGGCGAGGCGCTCGGGATCGGGCGCACGTTCCCGGAGGCGCTGCTGAAGGCGCTCGAGGGGATCGAGGCCGGACACGAGCTGCCCGAGATCGCCGGCCTGCACCCCTACTTCGGCGACGAGCTCGACTCGATCCGGGCCGCCGAGGCGCAGCTGGTCGCGGACGGCGACGTGCCGGCGGCGAAGCGGTTCGGCCTTCCCGACGCTCGGATCGCTCGCCTGCTCGGGATCGCGGAGTCGGAGGTGCGGGCCCGGCGCGGCCTCCCCGGCCGGCTCGCGGTCGACTCGTGCGCGGGCGAGTTCGACGCGCGGACGCCCTACTACTACCTCTCGTACGAGCAGGACGACGGCGACGAGACCGCGGCCGGTGCGATCGTCGTGCTCGGCTCGGGGACGAACAGGATCGGGCAGGGGATCGAGTTCGACTACTGCTGCGTGCGCGCCGCGCAGGCCTTCCGCCGGCTCGGCCACGAGGTCGTTCTCGTCAACTCGAACCCCGAGACGGTCTCGACCGACTACGACACGTGCGACCGCCTCTACCTGGAGCCGGTCACGCTCGAACGCGTCCTCGATGTCGTCGCGCTCGAGCGCCCGCTCGGCGTCGTCGTCTCACTCGGCGGCCAGACGCCGCTCGGGCTCGCCGCCGGGCTCGCGGAAGCGGGCGTGCCGCTGCTCGGCGATCCGCTCGGCGCGATCGACCTCGCCGAGGACCGGGGCCGCTTCGGCGCGCTGCTCGCCGACCTCGGACTGCGCGCTCCGTCCTGGCGGCTCGCGGAGACGACGGCGGAAGCGCACGCCGTCGCAGAGGAGCTCGGCTATCCCGTGCTCGTCCGCCCCTCGTACGTGCTCGGCGGCCGCGGCATGCGCGTTGCCCGAACGCCGGACGAGCTCGAGCTCGCCGGCCCCGCTCTGGTCGACCGCTTCCTCGCGGGCGCGCTCGAGCTCGACGTCGACGTGCTCTGCGACGGCGAGGACGGCTGGGTGGCCGCGATCGTCGAGCACGTCGAGCGCGCCGGCGTCCACTCCGGCGACTCCGCCTGCCTGCTGCCGGCGCCCTCGGTGGGGCCGCGGCTCGAGGCGGAGATCAGGGAGCTCGCCTCGACGCTCGTCCGCGGCCTCGGCGCCCGCGGGCTGCTGAACCTGCAGCTGGCGCTCCACGAGGGCGAGCTGCACGTGCTCGAGGCGAATCCGCGGGCGTCGCGGACGGTGCCGTTCGTCGCCAAGGCGACGGGGATCCCGCTCGTCGACCACGCCTGCCGCCTGCTCCTCGGCGCCCCGCTCGCCGGCGCTGGACCTGCCCGACCGGGCCGTGCCGACGCGCGCCTGGGCGAAGGAGGCGATCTTCCCGTCCGAGCGCTTCACCGGCGCCGCCGACCGCGGTGTCGAGATGCGCTCGACTGGCGAGGTGATGGCGGGAGCGGCGACGCCGGCGGCCGCCTACCGCCGTGCGCTCCAGGCCGCGGGCCGGGCCCGGCCCGTCGCAGGCATCGGACCGTCGCTGCAGACGCTCAGCTAGCGGGCCACGGCGGCGGCGCCTGCTCGAGCGTCTCGAGCGCGTCCCAGTCGTCGCGCTGCGGCGACCAGGCCTCGATCACCGCTGCACCGTCCGGGCCGACGCGAACCTCGTGCGGGACGCCTCCAGGAATCTCCCACGTCCCGCCCGGCCCGACCTCGCGCTCCTCCCCGTCCACCCGAAACGAGAGCGACCCCGACAGGCAGAGGCCGAGCTGCTCGTGCGGGTGGCTGTGTTCCGGAACGATGCTCGACGGGTCGAGCTCGATCACCGCCAGCGTCAGCCTGCTGCCGCCGACGACACGGGCCGCGACCCCGTCCCAGATGCGCAACCGCCCGATCTCGGCGAGGTCTGCGAACGCGCTCACGGCGAGATCCTAGTATCAAGCGGACATGGCCGATCCGCTCGTCCGCGAGACGCAGAAGCTCTACGGGCTGCCGCTGTCGGAGTTCACGGCGGCGCGGAACGCCCGCGCGAAGAAGCTGAAGCAGGACGATCCCGAGCTGGCGGCGGCCGTCGCGGCGCTGCCGAAGCCCTCGGTCGCCGCGGGGGCGCTGAACGAGCTCGTCCACGAGGACCCGTCGGAGGTGCGGGCACTCGTCCAGTCCGGCAAGCGCCTGCGGCAGGCACAGGAGGCCGCGGTCTCGGGCAAGAAGGGCGCCGACCTGAACGCGGCGATCGCCGAGCACCGCGGCGCCCTCGATCGCGTCCAGCGCGACCTGCGGCGGCGGAAGCTGAGCGGGGCGACGCTCGAGAAGGCGACGCAGACGCTGCGGGTCGCGTCGCTCGACCCCGAGCTCTGGCCGCTGCTCGAGCGCGGCCTCCTGCACGAGGAGCTGGCCTCGTCCGGCTTCGGGCTCGACCCGGGGCTCGTGCCCGCCCGTCCGAAGCAGAGACCGCAGGTGAAGCCGGCGGCGAAGAAGCCGCCGCCGAAGCCGAAGCCCGACCGCGCGGCCGAGAAGCGCAGGCGCGAGGCGAAGGCCGCGCTCGCCGAGGCGGAGAAGCGGTTGCGGACGGCGGAACGCGAGCTCGAACGGGCGCGGAAGGAGGTCGAGCAGGCGCGAGCGCGTGTCGACGACGGGTGACCGCCGCAGTGACCCTCGGGCGGCGAGGTACAGTCGGCAGCACGGCGGTCGAGCACGGGCGGCCGGATCTCAGCAGGCGAACCAGGAGGCGGCATGGCTCTGCAACTCGGTGATACGGCACCCGACTTCGAGGCCGAGACGACGGAAGGCACGATCGGCTTCCACGACTGGATCGGCGACTCGTGGGCGGTCCTCTTCTCGCACCCGAAGGACTTCACCCCGGTCTGCACGACCGAGCTCGGCTACATGGCGAAGATCAAGCCCGAGTTCGACCGGCGCGGGGTCAAGATCATCGGGCTCTCGGTCGACCCCTCCGACCGGCACGCCGACTGGGCGAAGGACATCGAGGAGACCCAGGGGCACGCGCCCAACTACCCGATCATCGCCGACGCGGACTTCAAGGTCTCGAAGGCGTACGGGATGCTCGCGTCGAGCGTCGAGGGCGACCCTCTCGTGCGCACGCCGGCCGACAACCAGACGGTGCGGAACGTCTTCGTGATCGGCCCGGACAAGAAGATCAAGCTGATCCTCGTCTACCCGATGACCACGGGGCGCAACTTCGACGAGGTCATCCGCGTGATCGACTCGCTGCAGCTGACGGCGCAGCACAAGGTCGCGACGCCCGTCAACTGGCAGCAGGGCGACAACGTGATCATCGCGGGCTCGGTCAGTGACGACGAGGCGAAGGAGACGTACCCGGACGGCTGGGAGTCGCCGAAGCCCTACATCAGGATCGTGCCGCAGCCGCGCTGATCTCGGCGGGCAGCTCGTCCGGCGCCTCCTCGGCGTCGAGCTCGAGCCGCGTGCGCGCGTCGAAGTAGAGGTAGGTGGTGGTCAGCGCGATGAACGGCATCACGAGCGCGTTGACCACCCCCGCGACGAGGTTGGCGAGGCCGAACGGC
Source organism: uncultured Gaiellaceae bacterium (assembly GCA_963732995.1). Classification (GTDB taxonomy): domain Bacteria; phylum Actinomycetota; class Thermoleophilia; order Gaiellales; family Gaiellaceae; genus Gaiellasilicea. Next base: position 225,521 of record CAVTBS010000001.1, read on the forward strand.
GCCTCGGTCATCAGGATCAGCACCGCACCGAGAAATGGACCGAGCGCAAGCGGGACGAGCGTCCCGACCCCGACGATCGAGGCCACCCGCCACCAGCGGCCGCGCACGAGCGTGCTGCTGCGCCGGAGCCCGGCGACGGCCGACGTGTCCTCGAGCTCGACGACCTGAGCCAGCAGCGACACGCGGATCGCGAACCAGATCGCGACCGGGATCAGCAGCCAGGTGGCCGAGAGCAGAAGCCAGATCGCGACGCCGATTCCGATCCCACCGAGGAGCGGCCGGACCTGGGTCAGCGCACGCCTGTAGGCGTCGACCGGTCCGATCGAGCCGCCCTCGTCGATCCGGACGACCGCGCAGGCGGTCGCAGCCTGGACGAGTGAGATCCCGAGCAGCGTCAGGCTCAGTCCGATCGCGACCACGAGCAGCACGAGCGCACCGGCGCCCTCCCCCGTGGTGCTCACGCCCGCCCGCCCGAGGCCCCCGAAGACGAGCGTCTGGAGGAGCGCGATCAGGAGCGAGACCGGGATCAGCAGCAGTCCGATCCCGAGGAAGAGCCGGGCGTGGCCGATGTACATGCGGCCGGCGGCGGAGACGATCTGGCCCCACGCGCGGCGGCGCCCGACCCGGAGCGGCACCGTCGGGCTCCACGTCGTCCGGGTGATCGCGAGCGCGATCAGACCGATCAGGGCCGCGAGGATGAGCACCGTCGTCAGCGGGTTCCGGATCAGGTGGACCAGCGCCCGCGACCCGCGCTCGACGACGGAGCAGAAGCCGTCGGTGGCGTTCGTCCCGAAGACGCCGCCTGTCGGCACCGCGTAGGCCCGCTCGCGCCAGCCCTCGGAGGCGACGACCGGCTCGGTCCAGGACGGCTTCAGATTCGGCCCGGTCGGGCCGTTGAAGAACGCGTCCTGGAGCTCGCCCCAGCGTCCCTCGAACGCGATCCACGGCAGCGCGCTCCGAGCGGCCGCGGCGTCGCTCGGGATCGTCACCACCTCCGGCTCGAGCTCGACATGGGGCCCGCGCGTGTCGTCGCAGCCGACGCCCTGCTCGGCAGAGCTGCCGAGGTAGAGCGCGCTGTCGTAGAAGTTCGCGTGCGAGCCGGCCGCGGGGTAGACGACAGGCCGGCTCCCGTCGACGAGCTCGAGCTTCTCGTCGCCCCAGTCGGCGCGCTCCGTCCCCTCGTGCTGGCTGTAGCCGACCGCGACCGGCTCCTGCGCCAGCGCGGCCCGCGCGTCGGGGGCGTCGAAGATGAGCTGAACCGTCTCCCAATCGCCCTCGTGGAGGTTGTTCCAGTCGTTGAAGGCGTAGAAGAACCAGTACTGGAGCGCGAGCTGTCCCGGCCTCGTCGTCGTCGGTCGCGACATGCGCGTAGACGGTCGGGCTGCGACCTTCCGTGATCCGGGTTGCCCAGCGCTCGTAGGAGCAGCCGGGGTCGAGTGCGTTGCCCGGGAAGTCGAGGTGGTACTCGAAGAGCTCGGGCAGGTCGTCGGCAGCCGGCCCCACCTTGATCAGGTCGATCGCGTTCCACGGCCCGCGCAGCGCGACCGTCGGCTCGCCGAAGAGCGCGTCGACGTCCATCGGCTCGTACGGCTCTCCCGGGCCGCACTCCTCGAGCTGCTCGACGAGGCGGACGACGGGCGCGTGCTTCTCGGCGAGCGCGACCTCGTCCTCGAACGCGGCGGCCGCGCCCGAGGCGGCCCCGAGTGCTCCCGCAGCGGCGAGCACCACGACCAGCATTCGCAGCGCCGAGGTCAGGTCGCCGGTTCCGAGACGAAGATGTCCAGGCCCAGCCGCCGCGAGAGGAACCTGGCCGCGAGCTGGCCGCGGACGCTGTTGCCAGCCGCGTCGAGCGGCGGCGCGAACGTGCCCAGGCCGCCCTTGCCCGGCGCGACGGTGACGATCCCGCCGCCGATGCCGCTCTTCCCCGGCAGGCCGATCTCGTAGAGCCAGTCCCCGGACGTCTCGTAGAGGCCTGCCGTCGTCATCACGGCGAGCGTACACCGGCAGGTTTCGGCGGAAACGACCCGTTCGCTCGTGACCGGATTGACGCCGCCGTCGGCAAGCGTCGCGCCCATCACGGCCAGATCACGGGCGGTGACGCTCAGGCAGCTCTGCCGGGTGTAGACGTCGACGGCCTCCGCCGGATCGCCGTCGACGCGGCCGCGACTCGCGAGCAGGCCCGCGATCTCCCGGTTGCGGTGGTTCGTCTGGGACGCGGACTCGTAGACGTCGTCGTCGAGCGCGAGCTCGCGGCCGGCGAAGCGCGAGAGGCCGTCGCGGAGCCGCTCCCACTTCTCCTCGGCCGTCCCGCCGGGGAGCAGGCTCGTGGTCGCGATCGCGCCGGAGTTCACCATCGGGTTCGTGCGGCCGTCCGGGCTCTGCTCGACAGCCTCCAGCGAGTTGAACGGGAGACCGGTCGCGTTGACACCGACCTGCTCCCGCACCTTCTCGACGCCGGCCGACTCGCAGACGAGCGCGAAGACGAACGGCTTGGCCACGCTCATGATCGTGAAGCCGGCGTCGACATCCCCGGCGGCGGCGACGTTCCCGTCCGTCGCGACGACGCAGACGCCGAAGAGGCCGGCCGGAACGCGCTCCAGCGCGGGATAGACGGTCGAGTTCGCTCCGCCCTCATCGCCCCGGAAGCGCTCGTGGGCCTCGTCGACGAGCGCCCGCACGACCTCGACGCGCTGGAGCCGCCCGGTCGAGACGTAGGTCGGCTCCGCGGTCATCGCGGCTCGAAGGCGAGGGCGCTGACGACCCGCCTCGACGCGGGTGCGGGCTGGTCCTGGCTCGAATAGGGCCGGTTGAGGAGGTGGCCTCGGTGCACGAGCGTGGTCGAGCCGCCGCCGTCGAGGTTGATCGCGCTCTCCGCGCCGAGCCCGACGAGCACGTCGGCGAGCTCCGGCATCGTCAGGCCACCGTCGACGTTCGAGCGCCGCCCGTCGCAGGCGACCGCGAGCAGCCACTCGCCGGAGACGCCGAGCGCCGCCCGCGGGTGCCTCCCGTCGGTGATGTCCGAGTCGAACTGCCCCGCCCCGGCAGAAAAGCCTTCGCGGTCGTCCCCGTCGAAGACGACCGAGCCGCCTGCGACGAGCAGCGGGCCTGCCTGGAGCAGGTCGCCGGGCGGCGTGGCCGGGGCGGCTTCGCGCGCCAGGAGCTGTACCTGTCCGTCGGGATCGACGACCACGCTCCCGCGCCGCGGCCCGTGCGGCGGGGCGACCGGCTCGTGCGCGCGCGGGACGCCCGTCGATCCAGAGCTCGCCGAGCGGGCGGTACGGATCGCGGAGGAAGAAGCCGCCGACGATGGCCTCGCCGATGCCGTTGGCGACGCACCAGACGTCGAGATGCTCCGGCTGCTCGAAGTGGATCACGCGCGCCCGCGTCGACGGCGCCGGGTGCCGGACGGCGTACACCGTCGTCACCTCGCCGTCCGAGAGCTCGTGGCGCTGGAGCAGATATTCGATTCCGTCGCCCGGCATGGCGCTAGAGATACCGGTTTCGCTGCAGCCAGTGCAGCGCGGCGAAGCCCCAGACGGGCGGCAGGTAGAAGGTGGCGAAGCGGTAGAGCAGCGCCGCGGCGAGCGCCGTCTCGGCCGGCAGGCCCGCCGCGGTCAGCCCGACGACGAGCCCGAACTCGGCCACGCCGATTCCGCCCGGCACCGGGACGAAGCTCGCGAGCAGAGAGACGCTGATGTTGATCACGAGCAGCTCGGCGAGCCCGACGTCGAAGCCGAACGCTCGCGCAGAGAGGCCGAGCGCGGTCGCGAAGAGGATCTCGGTCGCGAGATTCCCGAACAGGAGCAGCGCCAGCTTGTTCGAGCCGCGCAGGGCACCGAGCGCGTCGCGGACGTCCGGCCACCAGCGGCGCACCTGGGAGGCGATCGCGCGGCGCACCCGCGCCAGTGCGACGAGCACGATCACCGTCCCGGCCAGGACTGCAGCGAGGATCCAGACCAGGCGCAGCGTGTCGCCGGAGGGCGTCGGCAGGTCGAGGAAGAGGGACGACTCGGAGAAGATCAGCAGCAGGCCGAGCAGCACCGCCTGCACGATCGTGCTCGCGATCGAGTCGATCACGCCGGAGGCGACGGCGATCGGCGCCGAGATCCCCTGGCGCTGGAAGAAGCGGATGCTCATCGCCATCCGGGCGAGGTTCGAGGGCAGCGCCACGTTCATGTAGCCGGTCGCCAGCTGCATCACGTAGACGGGGCCGAGCGGCAGCGCCGTCGGGACCGAGCCGAGCGTCGCAACCGCCTGGGTCAGCCGCGGCAGCTGAGCGACGATCACCGCGAGCGCGATCCAGCCGAGGGACGCGTCGCTGAACGCCTCGCCGACCTCGTCCCACTCGATGTTCGCGGCCGCGGTCAGAATCGTCGACGACGCGAAGATCAGGAGCGCGATCTGCGCGACCGACCAGGGCGTGACCCGACGCAGCTTCACGAGCTCGGGCGGCTCCACACCGACGGCCCGGGCCGCCTGCTCGCGGACGTCGTCGACGTCGACCCCGGCTGCCTTGGACGCCCGGCGCAGCGGCGAGCCGAAGGCGGCCGACTGCAGGTACGGGAGCAGCGAGTCGACCGCGTCCGCTCCGGCGACGTCGATCGCGGCGCGGAGCGCCCGCTCGCTGCCGGCGAGGCCGACCGTGGTCACCAGCAGCTGGGCCCGGTCCGTCGTCAGCTGCAGCTCGCTCGCCGCCACCTGGGCACCGCCGAAGTCGACGAGGCCGGCGGTGCCGGAGACGACGGCGAGCCTGGCCGGGTCGATCTGCTGATGGGCGATCCCGAGCCGGTCGAGAACCGCGAGCGCGCGCCAGGCGCCGCGCAGGAGCTCGTCGTCGAGCTCGTCCGCACGGAGCGACGCGAACGACTGCGCCTCCCCGGCGAGCACGAGGAGCGCGTCGTCCTGAACCGTCGCGCCGGCCGTCACGACCTCGAAGGTGGCCAGGCCTCCGTTTCGCGCCAGCAGCGTCACGAACGCCTCGTGCTCGGCGGCGTGGAGCCGACTGAGCCGGATCGCAGGCCCCTCGCTCCGGTACCAGACCCGGCGCCAGAGCCTCGAGACGAGCTGCGTGTCGTAGGCGTCCCGCCCGTAGACCTTGACCAGCAGCGGCCTGCCGGCGTCGTCGACCCCGCGGACATGGAACACGCCGGCGACCTGGCGCTCGGCCTCCTCGAGCTGCCGGGCGTCGACACCGAGTTGCCGCAGCGCCACCTGGACGTCGGGCAGCGAGGGGCGGCCTGCCGACGTGCCCATCGCCAGGCGGACAGCTGCTGCCGCGATCACTGCGATCAGCAGCGCCGCGAGCGTCCCGCCCGGAGTGCCGCCACCGGCGACGGCGGCACCGGCGATGCCGAGGAGCGTGATCCACCGCCCGGCGACCCGGACCGGCCGGACGACGTGCGGGGAGATCACGAGGATCACCGCAGTCGCCTCCGCGACCCGGACGTTCGGGAACCGCGGGCCGTCGCCACCGAAGAGAACCGTCGAGACATCGGGCCAGGTTCCGAGCGCGAGCCGCGCCACGACGATGGCCACGAGCGCCGCGAGCACGACGGCCGCGATCGCCTGCAGGAGCACGAGGATGCGGCGGTTGACGAGGACGAGAGCGACCAGCACGAGCGCCGTCAGCGAGAGCAGGTCGAACAGGAACGTCCAGAGCGGGTCGAGCCAGTGCGGCACTGCGGCCAGGAAGCGCTCGAGCGACTGCTCGAAGGACGACGGTGGGTAGGCGACCAGCGCGATCAGCACGCCGACGAGGGCGACGACGAGCACGACGACGTCGGTTCCTCGCCGGGCCCGAGGCTGGGCCCGCGGCGCCGCGAACAGCTTGAACCGCGGGCCGGCGACGGGACGGTTCAGCGGTAACGTCTCCAGAAGACGAGGTAGGCGATCCCGCCGGCCGGGATCGGCAGCCAGAACGAGAGCAGCCGGTAGGCGAGCGTCGCCACCGCCGCGGCCGCACCGCCGACGCCGGCGAGCGCGAGCATTCCCGTCAACCCGGCCTCGACGAACCCGAGCCCGCCGGGCGTCAGGGGGATCATCCCGAGGAACGAGGCGGCGACGTAGGCCAGCAGGACGAGTGTGGGCTCGGGCTCGGCCCCGACCGCACGCAGGCACGCGAGCAGCGCGAGGTAGTCGAGGGTCGACCGCGACGCGGCCGCCAGCACGGCCGACTTCCAGCGGCTGCCGAACGCGGTTCGGAGCGAATCCCGCTCGCGCAGGAGCACGTGGGGCAGGTCGACCACGTGGTTGTGACGGCGGAAGGTGCGGTTGAGCGCGGTCTCCGTGAGGCTGCCGACGAGGAGGAGCGGCCGGTCCCAGACGAACGCCACGACGCCGCCGGCGAGCATGAACACGAACAGGCTGACGCCGAGGAATGCGGCCTGGACGAGCCCCGGATCGACGGGCGTTCCCGCGAGGATCGCCGGAAGGCTCAGCAGCGGCATGGCCAGGACGGTCCCGAAGAGCAGCGCCGAGACGCCGGCGAGCGCAGAGGCGATCCGGCCTCTGGGGATGCCGACGCGTCCGAGCATCCGGAACTGGAGCGCGAGGGCCGCCGCACCACCGCCGGGGATGACCTTGCCGAGCGCGTTGCCGGCGAGGTGAGAGAGCGCCACCGGCAGCCGCCGCGGCGCCTGCAGGGCGATCTTCTGCAGCTCCCAGATCGCGAAGAAGGAGAGCGCCTCGAAGAGGAACGCGACACCCACCCACGCCGGATCGAGCTTGAACAGCTCGCGCCAGGAGGTGAAGACCTCGAGCACGCTCGGCAGGAGGATGTAGAGGGAGACGAGCGAGACGAGCAGGAACAGCATCCGGCCCGCGACCTTGCGGTTCCGTGGGTTGCGGAGGATCTCGCCGCCTTTCAAAACGACCAGATCACCGGGACGAACAACACCGCGACCGCACCGAAGAGCACGAGCAACGGCAGCCCGAGCTTCCAGTAGTCGCCGAATCGATAGCCACCCGGGCTCAGCACCATCAGGTTCGCGGGCGTCGCCACGGGCGTGAGGAACGACGCGGCCGCGGCGACGCAGACGCCCATCAGCAGCGGCTTCGCGGAGACTTCGAGCTCCGCCGCGGCCGAGACGGCGATGGGGATCACGATCAGCGCGGTCGCCGTGTTGCTGATCAGCTGGCCGAGCGCCATCGTCAGCACGACGAGCCCGAGCAGCAGCGCATACGAGCCCGCGTCGCCGATGCCGCTGACGAGGGCTTCCGCGAGCTCCTCGGCGGCCCCGCTCTCGATCATCGCCGTCGAGAGCGGGATCATCCCGGCGACGAGGATCACCGTCGTCCACGAGATCCCGCGGTAGGCCTGCTCGGCGGTGAGGATGCGGAAGAGGACGATCGCACCCGCAGCGAGCAGCCCTGCGACGGCCGTCGGCACGACGCCGGCGACGAGCAGGATCACCATGCCCGCGAGAACGACGAGTGTTCGCTTCGCGCCGGGACCGAGCGGGACCGTTTGCCGTCGCACGAGCGCGGGCTGGTCCACGACGAGCAACTGGTCATCGTCGAGGTGGTACTCGAGATCGCCCCAGGCACCCCGGAGCAGCAGCGTGTCGCCCAGGACGAGCTCCGTCTCGCCGGGGAGATCCTCGCCCCTGCGTTGCACCGCGAGAACCACGAGGTCGCCGCTGTCGGTCACCATTCCGGGAAAGACGATCTCACCGATCAATGCCGAGCGCGGCGGCACGACGACCTCGGCGACGCCGGTGGTCCGGCTGAAGAGCGCCTCCGGCTCGTGGTCGAGGTCGTACTGCTCGACGAGGGTCCGCGCGAGCGCGCCAAAGTCGCGCGTGGCAGAGCGGGCCACGCGGTCGGGCAGCAGGCGTTCCCCGAAGAGGACGACGATCGCGATCGTGCCGACGAGCAACGGCAGCCCGACGAGCGCGAAGTCGAAGAAGCCGAACCTGCCGACACCGGCGTCGTCCGCGGACTCGGACACGATCACGTTCACGGGCGAGCCGGTGAGCGCGAGGAGCGAGCCGGCGTGAGCGCCGAAGGCGAGCGGCAGCAGCAGCTGGGACGGAGACAGCCGCAGCCGGACCGCGATCACCGCCACGACCGGCAGCAGGGCGGCGACCGCGCCGTTGACGCTGATCAACGCCGTCAGCACGGCGACGAGCAGCATCGTCAGGACGATCAGGCGCGTTCGGCTGTCGCCCGCCCTCGCGATCAGCTCCTGCCCGGCCCAGGCCGTGACGCCGGTCGAGTCGAGCGCCTCGCTGACGACGAAGAGCGAGGCGATGAAGATCACGGTGGGGTCGCCGAAGCCTGCGAGCGACTGCTCCAGGTCGAGCACGCCGGTCGCCCAGAGCGAGAGGGCGACGCCCATTGCGACGACGGCGACCGGCAGCTGATCCCAGACGAAGACCGCGACCGTCACGCCGAGGATCAGGAAGGTGATCGTCGACTCGCTCATCGGCCGCTGCTCTTGGCCGGGGCTGCGACGTCCTGCAGTCTTCACTCCAGAGCGGCCGCGATCACGAGCATCACCGACGCGACGGCGAGGATGCCCATCAGTCGTTGTGCACGGGCGCACCGGGGCCGAGGGGGATGCCGAGCAGGTACCAGGCGACGAAGAAGAGCGTCCAGATGATCGACAGGACGAGGACGTACGGGAGCATCATCGCGACGACCGTGCCGATGCCCGCGTCCCGCCGGTAGCGCTGCGCGAAGATGATGATCAGCGGGAAGTAGGCCATCAGCGGCGTGACCACGTTGAACGGCGAGTCGCCGACGCGGTACGCGGCGAGCACCGTCTGCGGCGCCACGTCCAGCCGCAGGAAGAGCGGGATGAAGATCGGGGCGAGGATCGCCCATTTGGCGATCGCCGCCGGCATGATCAGGTCGACGAGCATCGTCACGAGCACGAAGCCGATCAGCAGCCAGACCACGCCGATGTTGGCCTCCTCGAGCCAGTCACCGAGCTTGACGGCCGCGACCTGCGCCATGTTCGAGAAGTTGAAGTACGCGATGAACTGCGCGATCAGCAGGAACAGGAACAGGAGGCTCGCCAGGCCCGCCCACGACTTCGTGATCGACGCCAGCACGTCGTCGCTCGTCCGGATCGTTCCCGCTCCGCGCCCGTAGGCCAGCCCGGCCGCGAAGAAGATGATCGTGATGATCAGGATCAGGCTGTCCATGAACGGCGAGTCGCCGATGATGTCGCCGGTGATCGGGTCGCGCAGCGGTGCGTCGGGGAACACGGTGAGCAGGCCGATCCCGACGAGTACGGCGGCGGTCGCGATCAGCGCGTAACGGAGACCTTTCGCCTCCGCCTCGGGTGTGACCTCGGGCCCCTTGTCGGCGTCGAGCGACTCGTCGTCGCTCTCGAGCGAAGGGTCGTGCGTGCCGAGGCTTCGCTCGACGATGTACACGGAGACGAGCGTCAGGACGATCGTGACCAGGATCGTCGAGGCGATCCCGAAGTAGAGGTTCGCCGCGAGATCGATCGACTGCTCCGGGTCGACGAGCGCACTCGCGTCGTTCGTGATCTCGGTCAGGACGCCGTCGAGCGGCGTGATCAGGAAGTTGACACCGAAGCCGGCCGCGACACCGGCGAACGCAGCCGCCATGCCCGGCTAACGGGTTCCGCCCCACGCTTTTGAACGCAGCTGCGCCCAGGGGTATCAGCACGAGATACCCCGCATCCGAGGCAATGCTCGAGAGGACACCGATGAAGACGAGGATCGGGGTCAGCATCGCTTCCGACGAGACCTTGACGAGCTTCCGGATCAGCGCCCCGATCAGTCCGGCGGCCTCGGCGAGGCCGACGCCGATCATCACGACGAGGATGATCGCGACGGCGGCGAAGTTGCGGAAGTTGGCGACGAAAGACGTGAAGAGGAAGCGGATCCCGTCTGCGGACAGCAGGCTCTGGATTGCCGCCGTTTCCTCTTTGACCGTGTACTCGCCCTCCTGGACGGACGCGTCCGGCAGGCCGCCGGAAGGTTGCGTGGAACCGCCCGGAACCGTCTCCTCGACGGTGATCGGCGGAGGCTCGACGACCTGGTAGGTGACCTTGATGTCCGCCCAGGCGAGCAGGGCGGAGAGGACGATCACGATCACGCACAGCCAGACGAACAGGATCGCGGGGTTCGGCATCTTGTTCCCGCCGCGCTCGATCGCGCCCAGGATGCGCTGCATCATCGGCGTCCCGGAGGGGGCAGCTTCCGGTGCGCTCGTCACGAGCTCGCCTTCGCCGCGAAGGTCTCTGCGAGCCGGCTGAAGAACTCGGTCTCGACGGCCACCGCCTTCTCGAACTCGTCCAGCAGCACGCGCTCGTTCGGCGCGTGGATGTTCGCGAAGCCGTCGGTCGTCCCCAGGAGCAGGATCTCCGCATCGGGAGCCGCTTCCTGGAGTGCGCCGACGAGCGGGATCGAGCCACCGGTGGCGACGAACGACGGCTCGCTGCCCCAGACCGCCTCGAAGGCAGCGCGCGCGGCGTCGTATGCCGGGCCGGTCGTCTTCGCGAAGTAGCCCTGGCCGGTCTCGGCGGCCTCGACCTCGAGCGCGATCCCGAACGGCCGCAGCCCCTCGAGGTGCCGGATCAACGCCGCCTGCGCCTCGGCGGGGTCCTCCTCCGGATGGATCCGCAGGCCGAGCTTGGCGCGCGCGTGCGGCACGACGGCATTGAGCGCCTGGTCGACGGGCTGTGCGTCGATGCCGGTGACGGTGATCGCCGGCCCGGACCAGATCCGCTCGCCGAGGCCGCCGGTCCCGAAGAACGGCATCCCCGGCACGATCTCGGCCAGGTCGCGGAACTCGTCGTCGCTGTACGAGGCGCCGGTCCACTCCTCGCGGCGCAGGCCGGGCACGGCGACGTCGCCGTTCTCGTCGAGCAGCGAGGCGAGCGCGTGCAGCAGCACGAGCAGCGCATCGGGAGCGGCGCCGCCGAACTGGCCGCTGTGCTTCGGGCCGGCGAGCGTCCTCACCTGGACGATCACGCCCGCCATCCCACGGAGCCCGATGGTCAGGGTCGGAACCCCGGGACGGAGGCTGCCCATGTCCGCGATCACCATCGCGTCGGCGGCGAACATGTCCGGCCGGCTCGGCGGGAACGTCGTGAAGGCGCTGCCGATCTCCTCCTGGCCCTCGATCACGATCTTGATCCCGACCGGAGGCTTCCCACCCCACGCGCGCAGGGCGCCGACGTGGACGAGGATGTTCGACTTCGAGTCGGCGGCGCCGCGGCCGTAGATCGCACCGTCGCGCTCGGTCGCCTCGAACGGCGGCGACTCCCACTTCGACACGTCCCCCTCCGGGACGACGTCGTAGTGGCCGTAGAGGAGCACGGTCGGCGCGCCCTCGGGGGCCGGGATCTCGGCGAGGATGATCGGAGCGGTGCCCGGCAGCTCGAGCGTCTCGAACTGCTCGACGCCGGCGTCGCGGAGGAGGCTGACGACCAGGTCGTGCGTCGCGAGCAGCGTCTCGTGCGTCTCCTCGGGATACCCGGACGCCGACACCGACGGGATCGCGACGAGCTCGGCCAGCTCCGCCTGCAGCTGCGGCATCAGCGCGTGGACGCGGTCACGGGTCAAGCGGGCTCCAGTCTGCAGCGGCGACACCTCGACGGCACTTGGACTCGGCGATCAAATCACACCGTTGTCGAGCTCGCCGCGCTGTTCCTCCTCCAGCTCCGCGCCGACGACCGCCGCCCCGATGATCACGAGCGACACCGTGAAGAGCCAGGTGATGAAGGTGAAGGTGACTCCGATCAGCCCGTAGAGCTCGGCGGCCCGCTCGATCGTGTGCGGCAGGTACAGCACCGAGGCGGCGGTCAGGGCGGACAACGCGACCCCGGTGACGATCGCGCTCGGCACCAGCCGGCGCCAGGGGATCCGTCCGCCGAGGAGCACATAGGGCGTCCAGACCCACAGCACCGTCGCCGAGAGGACGGTGACCGTGACGCCGAGCCCTGGGATGTCGAGGTCCTGGAGCGCACTGCGGATCGGCACCACGACCGCGATCCAGAGCGCGAACGCGCCGATCCAGGCGAGCGAGCGCAGGATGCCGCGCGGCCCTTCGGTGGGCAGCCGCCAGATCCGCTCGAACGTCCGCTGCATCATCCGCGCAAGGCTGAGGGACGTGATGATCAGCGCGACGACGCCGACGACGCTGACCGCGCCGCGGACGTCCGACGGGGTCGCGAACAGCTGCCGCATCGCCTCCGCTGCGGCTCCTTCGAGCGCGAATCGGTCGACAACGCGTTCGCCGAAGTCCTCGCCGGCGGGCGACAGCGCCGACGCGACCATCGCCAGCGGGATCAGGGCTACGAACGCGCGCGACGAGAGGGCGAGCGCGCGGTCGACGCTCTCGAGCTCGATGAACCGGTAGATGCAGCGGCCGACGAACGAGCGGTCGAGGAACGCGACGACGCGCTCGCGCGCAACAACGGCCGCCCTGCGCGCTTGAGAGTCCCCGGCCATCGCCTGCAGCGAGCCTAGCGCGCCGTGCGTGGCTGCTAGGCCGGAGGAACGTAGGGCGGGCTGTAGTGCCGGAGCGAGAGCAGGTTGTCGCGCGGGTTGCCGTCGGGACGATCGCGGTAGTAGGGCGTCACCCGGCCGTCGGCACCGTGCCGCACGATGATCTCGACGCCGTCGAGCACGAGCACCCCGGCCTGCTGTTGTGCGATCAGCTCCTCCGGCCGCAGGTCGAACCGCAGTGTCCGGGCGATTGCGGCGTCGAGCAGACCGGGGAACAGGTCTCGCTTGAAGTCCTTCATCAGCCCGTCGATGACGCGGTCGACGTGCGCGTTGAAGGCCTCCGTCACCTGCGCAGGCGTCGGCGGCATGCCGAGCTCCTCCTCGAGCTGCTGCGTCACGGTCGCCCGGATGTCGTCCCCGAACTCCGCGACGATGAAGGCACGCATACGCGCCCGGAAGTCCCTGGTCACCACGTTCTCACGTTCGACGCGCTCGCGGCTGCTGAGGCTCAGGATCTGGTCGATCTGACCCTCGACGACGTGGATGCGCTCCGCTGTGTAGGTGAGCGGGGCGAGCAGCTTCTTCGCCGCGATGCGCTCGGCCAGCTGGTCGTTCGTGAGACTCACCAGGCGAGGCTCTCCGCCCGGGTCGGCACGCGAATAGCCGAGCCGATCGGTGCCGGGAGCGATCGCCTCCAGGTCGGCGGTGAGGCCGGGGAAGTCGTCGACGCGATACCGCAGAGCCGTCACGTCGCCGCCGTCTCGCTCTTCGTCCCGGATGACGACGTGGTCGACCGGCACCGGCTGCTTGTCGAGTGCGAGCCGGGCGCCGACGAACGCGATCCCGTCCTCGTCCACGACGACGCGCTCGTCGACGAGGCCGACGATCAGGTGCTCCGTCACGTAGAACGGATCCCAGCGACGGCGGGCGCCCGGGAGCTTGAACGGCAGCACGTCGAGGATCGACGCCTGCGTCTCCTCGTCGATCCGGTCGCCGACGATCCTCGCAGCGATCGGTTCGGCGATGAGCCCTTTCAGCACCGCGACGCCGAGCACCGAGCCGATCAGCAGCGTGGATCCCCAGCCGAGGCCCGGACCGAAGAGCAGGGTGAGCCCGATCCCCACGGCGATCAGCAGGACGGTCGCCAGCAGGCCGAGATCGACGTCGACGTCGAGGTCCCACGTCACGACGCCGTCGGCGTCGCGCTCCGGCGTGAAGAACAGCTGCAGGTGAAAGTCCGGATCGCCGGCCGCGTCGGTGTACTCGCCGTGCACGTCGATCAGCAGGCGACCGGTCGGCAACGACGAGGCGGGGAGCAGCTCAGGCCCGACCGAGATTCCCTTGATGCGCCCGATCTCGTCGCTCTCGGGGTCGAGCGGGTTCTCGCGCAGCGGGTAGCGCCAGCCGTCGCCTTCCTTGTTGGGCTCGGCCTGGCGGGCCATCGCGTCGGGCCCGAGCAGCGCGAAGAGCTCCGGCGAGGTGGCGAACGCGATCGGCGCCGCGGCGGGCCGGAAGTTCTGCGCTTCGGCGACGTCACCGCGGGCCTCGACGAACTCGTCCGGCGACGACTTGAGCGCGAGGTTGACGTAGATCCCGAGCGAGTTCTGGGTTCCGTCGACGAACTTGCGCAGACGGATCTGATGGACCTGCTGTCCCTGCGCGACGCCGAGCGGCGTGTCCGACGGCAGCTCGTCGCGCACCGCCTGCTCGACGGTCGGCACGTCCACGTTCCTGGCCTCCAGGATGGAAGCCGTCGTGGGGTCGAAGCCGACGAGGGTGAGTTTCAGCCGGTGGCCCGACTCGAAGCCGGCGGCCGACACGCTGCCCGGGACGACTTCGAGATCGAAGTTCATCCCGGCGGGCAGCGGCCCCTCCGTGACGCCCGCAGTGACGTCGGTCACCGTGACCCAGGCGAGCAGGAACAGGAATGCGACATCCCCGTCCGGCAGCAGGCGCACGGCGAGCGAGCCGTTCTGCGGCTCGGGCTGCACCGCCTCGGGGTGCGGCGCGTACCGTCGCTCGTAGTCGGTCGGCGGGTGAATCGCGACGTCGATTTCGTGGCCGGTGGCGGGATCGACGAAGCTGACGTTCAGCGAGAGGAAGCCCGCCTCCACCTGCGCGAGCAGCAGGTAGCCGATGTAGTCCTCCGAGATGAGCACCTCGACGTCGAAGCCGGAGGTGACGAGCGAGCGGTCGAACATGTGCCCTCCCTGGTGCACGTTGACCGCGCGCCGCCGCGGACCCTGACCGGAGAGTGGAGCTAGGCGGGCTCGAACCGCCGACCTCCTGGGTGCGATCCAGGCGCTCTCCCAGCTGAGCTATAGCCCCTCGGCCGCAGATTGTAGCGCGTCAGTTCAGCGCTGCCACCAGCGCCTCCAGCGTGTCCTGATTCCAGCCGTTCATGAAGTCCGCATGCGCCCCGAAGCGGCCCGAGGCCTGCAGAAGGCGGCGCTGCTCGGTCTCCGGGTAGAGGAAGATCAGCACGAGCGTGGGCACCGCGACCGGGTGCGTCCGGGGGCAGCGCCCGCTCACGGAATAGGCCATGTGCCGCTTGTGGTCGGCGCTGTCGAGGTCGCGGCCGTTCCAGCAGCCGGGGAAGGTGGCCCGGAGGTGCAGCGACCGGTTCGAAGGACATTTCGGGATCACAGGCGACGTGGGCGGCGCGCCGAAGCCACCGCAGCCCCAGCCGACCACGGAGAGCGGCTGCGGCTTCTTCGCGTTCTGGTTGCCGGCGATCACGACGAGCCCGGGCGGGAAGGCGCGGACGGCCTCCGTCGTGCGGCGCACGTAGTAGCCGACGCCGACGAGCGGTCGGAGCGCCCGGGTGCCGGCGAAGAGCGTCGGCACCCAGTACGCGGACGAGTCGCCGATGTCCTCGCAGCTCGACGCGCCGCCGACCAGCGAGGCGGCGGTGGACTTCGCGTCCACGGCCCGGTTGCCGATGAACGTGTGGTGGTGCGACGCGCCCGATTTGCCGGCGAGCGCGATCGGGTCGTCGTTCGACATCAGGCTGACGCCGCACCCGATCACGAAGTACGGGCCGCCGGGGAAGCGGGTCGGATCGGGATCGGAAGCGGCGCGGACGGCGAGCGCCGGCAGCGCGGTGACGCCGGCGGCGAGGAACGCGGCCAGGACGAGGAGGTGTGCCGTCGACAGCCTGCGCATCGTGAACCACCCTCGATCGAGTTGCGGCGATTGTCACACAGTCGGGATCAAGGCACGGTCAAGGCGCGACCGGGTGCAGCGATTCGAGTCGGTCGATCCGCGCCATCTGCGGGAAGAGCCGCGGCCAGACGAGCGCGCAGAGCATCGTGAGCGAGCCGCCGATCACGACCGCGGGCACGGCACCGATCAGCGCGGCCGCCGCGCCCGACTCGAAGGCGCCGAGCTCGTTCGACGCGCTGATGAAGACCATCTCGACCGCGTTGACCCTGCCACGGAGCGCGTCCGGCGTCGCCAGCGCGGTGATCATCGAGCGGATGTTCATGCTGATCATGTCCGCGAAGCCGCTCACCGCGAGGGCCGCGAACGAGAGCGGGAACGAGTGCGAGAGCCCGAAGACGACCATGCTGGCGCCGAAGACGGCGACGACGATCAGGAGCTTCCGCCCGGCCATCCCCCGCAGCGGCCGGCGCGTCAGCATGATCCCGGCGAGCATCGCGCCCACCGCGGGTGCGCTCCGGAGCACGCCGAGCCCGACCGGGCCGACCTCCAGCACGTCCCGCGCGAAGACCGGGAGCAGGGCGACCGCACCGCCGAACAGCACCGCGACGAGATCGAGCGAGATCGCTCCCAGGAGGACCGGTGTCCGCCGCACGAACCGCAGCCCCGCGAGCAGGGACTCCAGGCGCGAGGTTCCTACCTGGAACGGCGGCTCCTCGATCGCCCGCAGCTTCATCGGGACGACGAAGCCGACCGCGATCACCATCAGGATCGACCCGACCGCGTAGACGACCTCCGGTCCGACCGCGAAGAGCAGCCCCCCGAACACCGGCCCGACGACCACGACGGCCTGGGAGACGGTGGAGCGGAGCGCGATCGCGTTCGGCAGGAGCTCGAACGGGACGAGCGTCGGCGTCATCGACCGGATCGCCGGGTTGCCCACCGCGGCGGAGCACCCGCTTGCAAACGACAGGGCGAGGAACGGCCACAGCTGGTCGGCGCCGTTGATGCTGACGACCAGCAGGAGCATCGTGATCACCGCGTCGACCGCCAGCGACCCCATGTAGATCAGCTTCCGCGGCAGCCGGTCCGCAAGCGCGCCGGCGGGCAGCGCGAACAGGAGCAGCGGCAGGAACTCGGCCAGCCCGACGAGGCCGAGGTAGAGCGGGTTCCCGGAGATGTCGTAGACCTGCCAGCCGACCGCGACGAAGACCATCTCGCGGCCGAATCCGTACGTGATGCTCGAGCCGATCGAGAGCGTGTAGTCACGGACGTGGAGGACGTGTGGCAGGCGCCGTCGCATCGGGCAGGGAAGGTATCCCTACGATGCGCAGGTGCGCGCGGTCGTGCTCGACGCAGACGGACAGCCCCGCCTCGCGGACGCGCCTGCGCCGGCCGACCCGATGCGCGTGCTCGCGTGCGGGCTCTGTGGCTCGGACGTGGAGAAGATCGGGGTCGCGCCCGCCGGCACGGTTCTGGGGCACGAGGTCGCGGCTCGCCGGGCCGACGGAACGCGCGTCGCGCTCTTCCACCACCTTCCCTGCGGCGAGTGCGAGCGCTGCCGGGCGGCCACGAGTCGACCTGCGACCGCTTCGCCGAGCCGACGATCGTCCCCGGCGGCTTCGCCGAGCAGGTCGAGTCCGCCGACGGAGTCGAGCTTCCCGACGAGGTCGACGACGCGCTCGGCACGTACCTCGAGCCGCTCGCCTGCGTGCTCCGCGGCGCCGAGCGGGTGCCGCGCGGTCGCGTGCTCGTCGTCGGGCAGGGATTCGTGGGCCGGCTCTTCGCGGCGGTGCTGCGCGAGCGCGGCGACGAGGTCTTCGCGGTCGATCCGCTGCCCGAGCGCGGCGGGCGCACACCGGATGGCCCGGTCGGTGCGGTCGTGTTGTGCGCCCCGGCGGCGCCGCTCGACGCCGTCGAGCCGGGCGGCACCGTGCTCGTCTTCTCCCCCGCCGCCCCGGTCGACCTCGATCTCGTCTACCGCAACGAGCTGACGCTCGCCGGCTCGCGCTCGGCGACGCCGCGGCACATGCACGAGGCGCTCGCGCTGCTGCCCCGGCTCGACCTGCCTGAGCCCACGGTGCTGCCGCTGGAGCGCTTCGACGAAGGGCTCGGCCTCTACCGCTCCGGACGGGCACTCAAGGTCGTGTTCACGACGTGAGGGCGCTTCGCTTCCACGGTCCGGGCGATCTCCGCCTCGAGGACGTGCCGAGCCCGGAGCCGGGAGCCGGCGACGTGCTCGTCCAGGTCGAGGTCGCCCTGACCGACGGCACCGACCTGAAGACGTTCCGCCGCGGCCATCCGGTGCTGCTGCGCGAGCTGCCGAGCCCGTTCGGGCACGAGTTCTGCGGGATCGACGTCGCGACGGGGAAGCGCGTCGTCGCCGCGAACTCGGCCGCCACCGACGAGCGCGGCGCTCCGATCGAGCTCCTGAACGGCGCCTACGCCGAGCTTCTGCTCGTGCCCGCGGCGATCGCGGCGGTCAACCTGCTTCCCGTCCCCCCGGGGCTCGCGCCCGAGGTCGCAGCGATGATCGAGCCGCTCGCGTGCTGTCTACGCGGTGTCGAGCGGGCCGAGATCAAGGCGGGCGACCGCGTCGCGATCCTCGGCGCGGGCCCGATCGGGTTGATGCTCGCCGCCTGCGTCGCGGACGCCGGCGGGCACCCCGAGGTCGTCGGGGGCCGCGCCGAGCGTCGCGCGCTCGTTCCCGAGTTCGGCGGCTCGTGCGGCGAGGGTGAGGGCGCGGACGTCGTGATCGAGGCCGCCGGGAACGAGGCGGCCTGGCAGAGCGCGCTCGAGCTCGTCCGGCCGGGCGGAACGGTCCTCTACTTCGGCGGCCGCGAGTCGGGTGCCGAGCTCCGCGTCGACGCCTACCGGCTCCACTACGAGGAGCTGACGCTCCGCGGCGCCTTCCACCACGCGCCGAGACACGTCCGCGCCGCGCTCGCCTTCCTCGCGAGCGGCGCGTATCCCTGGCAGCGGCTGATCACCCACCACGTCCGGCTGGAGGACGTGCCGGCGTTGCTGGCGGACCCGCCGCCGGACTATCTGAAGGCGGCCGTCGTCCTCTAGCGCTTGACGAGTCGGACCACGTACGCGCCCGCACCGGCCACGGCGGCGAGCCCGATCGAGGCGAGATTCGTCGTCGCACACGTCCGGCAGGCGTTGCAGCAGACCGCGGCCATCGGCGCGTGCTCGCCGTACTTTCCCGCCGCCTGCACCATCCGCCCCTGCCAGACCGTCTTCACCCGAGCGATGATACTTCCGCGGATGGGCCTCGCACACTGGGACGACGTCGAGCAGCACCGGCGCGCGAAGGGCGAGATGGACGCGACCTGGCAGCGGCTCGGCGACGCGGCCGGGACGAAGGGCGTCGGGCTCAACCGGGTTCGCGTCGCGCCCGGCAGGCTGCCGACGCCGCCGCACTCGCACGGCGCGTCGGAGGAGGTCTACTACGTGCTCGGCGGCTCGGGGCTCGCGTGGCAGGACGAGCAGGTGCACGAGGTGCGGCCCGGCGACTGCGTCATCCACCGCGCCGACCAGCTGGAGCACACGTTCGTCGCCGGCCCGGACGGGCTCGACTACCTCGTCTTCGGCACGCGGCATCCGACCGAGCTCGGCTGGCTGCCTCGCTCCGGCGCGGTCCGGTTCGGCTGGCCGTGGGTCGAGGGTCGGGTCGACGACCCGTGGGACCGAGAGGCCGAGGCGCCGCCGCTCGAGGTCGGAGAGCCGGCCGAGCGGCCGCCGAACATCGTCAACGTGGACGAGGTCGAGCTCGAGCACTGGCGAGGCAGGGTCTCGACCGCTCCGCTGGCGACGCGCGAGCGCTCCGACCAGGCCGGCTTCCACTGGGAGCGCATCGCTCCGGGAGCGAGCGGCTCGGTCCCGCACTGCCATTCCGAGGAGGAGGAGATCTTCGTCATCCTCGAGGGCGAGGGGACGCTCCACCTCTGGCCGTCGCAGTCGTTCGCCGCCGGCACCGGCGCCGAGCCTGAGCAGATCCCGATCCGCGCCGGCCACGTCGTCGCCCGGCCGCCGGCGACACGCGTCAGCCACTCGTTCCGGGCCGGCGCGGACGGGCTGACGATGCTGATCTACGGGACGCGGAAGCCGAACGACATGTGCTGGTATCCCCGCTCGAACAAGATCGCCTGGCGGGGGCTCGGCGTGATCGGCCGGATCGAGGTGCTCGACTACTACGACGGCGAGCCCGACGACGACGAAACGGACTAGCCGAAGAGGGTCAGCTCGGGCTCGCGCTCGCCGCGGAGCACGGCGAGGTCGACCTCGACGCACACGAGGCCGCGGCTCTCCGCGAGCGTCACCGCCTGCGGCTTGAACGACTGCGCCGCGAGGATGCCGCGGCAGGCCGCCTTCGCCGGGTCGGCGCGGATGAAGCCCAGGTAGCGCGTCAGCTGCTCGACGGCCTCGATCGTGCCGACGCGCTTGATCTCGACCGCGACCCAGCCGTCGTCGCAGTCGCGGCACATCAGGTCGACGGGGCCGATCTCGGTCATCCACTCGCGCCGGTCGAGCCGCAACTCGGCCTCGAGCCACTCGGGCGCGTCGGCGAGCGCTTCCTGCAGGTGCTTCTCGACGCCGTCCTTCTCGAGCCCGGCGACCTCGTCCATCTCGTGCTCCGCGTCGGAGAGCACCTCGACGATCCGGATCTCCAGCCGGTCCTCCGTCTTGCCGGCCCGCTTGCGGACGACGATCAGCTCGTCCGACTCCTCGATCACGGTCGGCGGCGTCATCCAGTTGCTCGGGCGGTAGCCGCCGCTGTCGGCGTGGACGAGCACGGAGCCGTCGGACTTGATCATCAGCAGGCGCACGGCCTCCGGCAGGAAGGCGTCGAGGCGGCCGGTGTAGCTGACCTCGCAGCGGGCGACGAGCAGGCGCATGGGCCGCCCAACCTACCGTCCCTTTCGGACATGTCCGGTGTCAGACTCGTCTCCGACACGGTGTCAGAGTCGTCTCTGACACCACCTGTCCGTTTCGGACATGACGGGGTCTGACCCCGGACATGGCCCCTCCGACCGCCCGCTCGGGGCGATACCCGCTTGGCTGCCGGCCTTGCAGCCGTTGCGGACATGACGGGGTCTGACCCCGGACATGGCCGGAAGAGACTGGCCGGAAGGAACGGTCAGCGGCGGCGGACGAGGGTGACGCCGTCGCGCACGGTCAGCTGGACGGCGACGACGCGGTCGTCGCTCGCGAGCTTGTCGTTCAGCGCCGCGATCAGCGTCGTCGTCTCGTCGGGTGGGTCGAGCACCCGCCCGCTCCAGAGCGTGTTGTCGATCGCGATCAGCCCGCCCGCGGAGAGGCGCGGCAGCACGGCCTCGAAGTAGGCGTCGTAGTTCTCCTTGTCCGCGTCGATGAAGACGAAGTCGAACTCGCCGTCGAGCGTTGCGATCGTCTCCAGCGCCGGGCCGAGATGGAGCGTGATCTTGGTCCCGAGCGGGCTGCGGTCGAAGTAGCGCTGGGCGACCTCCGCGTGCTTCGGCTCGATGTCGAGCGTGTCGATCCGGCCGTCCGGCGGGAGCGCGGCGGCCATCGAGAGCGCCGAGTAGCCGGTGAAGGTGCCGATCTCGAGCACGCGCTTCGCGCCGCACCCGGCGACGAGCAGCTCCAGGAAGCGCCCCTCGATCGGGCCGGTCAGCATCTGCGGGGCGGACATCGTCGCCTTCGTCTCCGCCGCCAGCTCCGCCAGCAGCGGCTCGGGCGGCGTCGTGTGCCGCTCGGCGTACTCCTCCAGCTGCTCGTCGACGAGGAAGCTCAACGCTCCACCCGCGAGCCGCCGATGATCGCCTCGCGCCCGTCGGCGAAGCGCACCATCGCCTTGCCCTTGCCGTCGTAGTCGGGCGACCAGACGACGAGGGTGGCGTCCTCGCCACCGACGCGAACGGCCTCGTCGATCGACGCCGCCTCGCCGCGCCAGTAGCGGACGAACGGGTTCTCGTCCCACTCGCGGCCGATCGTCGTCTCGTCGGTGTGGCCCGGCAGGACCCGCACTTCCGGCGGCAGCGTCATCAGCGTGTCCATCACGGACGCCCGGATCGGCGCCGCGTCCGGCCCGCCGCCGACGGCGTCCTTGAAGAGGATGTCGGCCGTGAACGCGACGGTCTCGTTCGCGACGAAGGCGAGATGGTCGGACGCGTGGCCCGGGGTCTCGAGCGCCTCGATCGTGAGACCGCCGGTCTCGAGCGGGCCCTTGACGATCTCGACGCCGTAGCGCTCGACGAGCTCCGAGTCGCCGGCGACGTGGTCGGGGTGCGAGTGCGTCGTCAGCAGGTGGGTGACGTTCAGGCGCTCGCGCTCGACGACCTCGTGCAGCGGCTCGAGCGGCGCGCCGCTGTCGATGAAGACGGCCGTCCCGCCGGGCGCGTCGGCGAGCAGGTACGCGTTCGAGAGCCAGTCGGGATGCATGCTCCGCTCGATCAGCACGGCGAGACCGTACACCGCGAGAAAGGATCGGGGCCGCTGTTGCCTCTCAGCTTGTAGGTGCGCGCGCTTGCGAGAGCCGCGCGCGCCTGGGGCCTCTTCGCTACGGCGCGTGCGGCAGCGTCGGAAGAGGTACCGCGGGAACCGGCAACGGCGGAGCGCTCGCCCCAGCGGCGCCCGCCGCGCCGGTCACGGTCTCGAGCACCGGCGGCAGGGGCGGAAGCGGCAGCGGCGGAACCGGCAGCGGCACGGGGAGCGTGACCGGGGGCAGCGGCAGTTCCACGGGCAACGGGACGACCTCCTCGACGACGGCGACGACGGTGTCGAGCGACGGTGCCTGCGAAGGAGGAGCGACGCGGGGGTCCTGCCCCGGCGAGGCGGGTACGGCGACCGGCACCGCGACGGTCTCCGGCACGGCCTGCGGCGCCGGCGGCGCGGCGGCAACCGGCTGCAACGGCTGCGTCCTCGGCTGCGGCTTCGGTGCGGTGCGGACGGCAGTGGCCGCAACCGGCCTCGCGCTTGAGGGAGCGAGCCGCCGGCTTCGCGGAGGACTTCGCGGCGGGCGTCGCGGGTGTGGGAGCTGCCGCGGCCTGGGCGGCCGCCGGCGCCCGCCGAAGGCCGTCCGCCTGCGAGACGGGCACGGCCACGCTGGCCCCGCCCACGGTGAGCACGGCCGCGCCGAGCGCTCCCGCGGCTCGCGGCGTCAGGGTCGCGACCTCGAACCGCGTCCAGAGCCCGGCGAGCCAGCTCGGCACCGGCGGCAGGAAGATCGGCCTCCGGACGGCGACGGTTGGCGGATCGAGCACGTCGCGCAGCGTGCCTGCGCGCACGGAAGAGCAGCATCTGGACCGACGCGACCGTCGAGTCCACCTCGTCGGCGATCTCGTCGTAGGAGAGCCCGACGATCTCGCGGAGCACGAACACGCGCCGCTGCTCGGTCGGCAGCGTCGCGAGCGCCTCGGTCAGCGCGCGGGTCTGCTCGTACGGCAGCTCCGCGGCGAGCGGGAAGTCGGCGTCGTCGAGCGCCTCCTCGCGGGGCCGGCGCTGCGCCGTCCGGAAGCGCCGGTTGCGGACGTTCTCGGAGATCGCGAGCAGCCAGGCGCGCGGCGACTCGGGCCGCGTCCCGCGCAGCACGGCCCGGTAGGCGTCCGCAAACGCAGCCTGGGTCACGTCCTCCGCGTCGTGTGCGTTCCCGAGCTCGCGCAGCGCCGCCCGATAGACGTCGGCGCGAAGCTCCCGGTAGAGCTCTTCGAAGGTGAGATCTACGGCGGCGCGAGCGGTGCTGGCTTGGCTCGTGGCCATCTGCACCGAACAACGGCCCAGCCCTGGAAACAGGTGCGGGTCAGCCCTCGGCGCGGCGCTTCGCGGCGCGGAGCCACAGCCGCCGCGTCAGACCGCTGAAGGGCCTGATCACGAGCCAGTAGGCGGCGAAGCGGCGCCGGGAGGCCGCATCCGTGAGGAAGACACGCGTCTCGGTCTCCAGCCGCGCTCCCTCCCCGTCCGGCACCGCGCGGAGATCGACAGCCATCTTCGCGTAGCCCGGCTCGGTGAAGTGGACGAAGTCGTCGCCGGGTCGGGTGCCGCCGCGGGGCGACCACGGCCGGCCGATCAGGACGAGCGTCTCGGCATCGTGGAGCCTGAAGCCCTGCGTCTGCAGCGACGCCCAGATCGGGCCGCGCGGTGCCGCCCGCAGCCCGCGGAGGCGGAAGAGGAACGAGACGAGCGGCACATCCTCGAGCCGGGTCTCCCGCGCAGCCGCAAGCGCGGCCTCCGGCGCGGCGTCGACGCGAACCGAGTGCCGCTCCCGGTGGTGGTAGACCGGGAGTGCGTCCGTGACCGTCATGCCGTGATCTTCCCAAAGCGCGAGAATCGCGCGATGCGCGTGGCCCTCGTCGTTCTCGCCCTGCTCGCGGCCGCGCCCGCGCAGGCAGCCGTCCGCGTCGTGCCTCCCTTCGATCCAGCCGACTACGCCGACCGCGCGGCGGTCGGGCTCCTCGTGCCCGGCGCCGGTCCGACGGTGACGCGCGAGGCGGCGCTCGCGGCGCTTCTGCGCGGGAAGCTCGAGCACGGCCTTCTGGGCGGGATCGCGGACGGCGAGAACCTGATCGAGCTGGACGAGCCCGGCGGGCCCGAGATCCTCGTCTCGCTGCCGCCGCCGGGCGAGACGGACAACGACGTGCGCTACCAGATCGCGCTGCTCGGCGAGCGCGGCCTGCTGACCTCTGACTCGACGCGGGTCGACGGGCTCGTCTCCGTCACGGACGTCGCGACCGGGCGTCTCCGAGTGGTTGCGAGCGACGATCCCGCAGAGGCCCTGGAGGAGCTCGAGCAGCGGATCGAACGGAACTCCGACCGGCGCCTGCCGCTGACGATCGCGCTCGCCGCGCTGCTGCTCGCGCTGGCGCTCGTGCGGCCGCGCTACGCACCACGCGCGCTCCTCGTCGTGCTGGCCGCGAATCTCTGGTTGAGCCCGCTGCTCGCCGTCGCCGCCGGGATCGCGGTGGTGCTCCTGCCGCTCGGCTGGGCGTGCGCGGCGATCCTCGGCGCCTACCTCGTCTCGATGGGGCTCGACGCCGAGACGGTCGCGCTCTCCCCGTTCGGGCCCTCGCAGTCGGGCCGCTTCTACGGGATCAACAACCTGCTCGAGACGATGCTGCTCGCGCCCGCCCTGCTCGGCGCCGCCCTGCTCGGGCGCGCCGGGATCCTCGTCGCCGCGCTCGCGTTCGTCACGATCGGCGGCAACCGCTTCGGCGCCGACGGCGGCGGCATCGTCGTCCTTGCCGCCGCCTACCTCGTGCTCTGGCTGCGGCTGCGCGGCGAGCGGTTGACCTGGCGGCTCGCGGCCGTCGTCGCGGCGGCTGCGGTCGCGCGTCGCACTCGTGCTGCTCGGCCTCGACGCGGCGACCGGAGGCTCGAGCCACGTCACCGACGCCGTCGGGGACGGCCCGGCCGCACTCGCGGGAGACATCGCCGACCGGATCGAGCTCTCCGTGCGCCGCACCGCGGCGAGCATCGGTGCGACGGCGGTGGTGCTGGGATCGCTCGCGATCCTGGTCGCGGTGGCGCTGCGTGGACGCCGCAACCCGGTGCTCGACGCGTTCCTCGTCGGGCTCGCGGTCTCGCTCGTCGTCAACGACACTCCGGGCGACGTGCTCGGAATCGGGGCCGCGATCGCGGTCGCGCTTGCCCGGTACACACCCGAGCAGGGCTGGTTAAGCTCTGAACCGATGCGCCGCGCCGCCTTTCTGCTCGCCCTCCTCGCCCTGTCGGCCGGTCTGGCCGGGTGCGGCGGCGGCGAGGTTGTCTCGCCCACGCCGGAGACGGTCGTGGGCACGCTGCCGACGGCGACGACCGACACGGCGGAGACGACTCCGCCGGCATCGACCATCCAGGGCGATGCCGACAACGGGGCCAAGGTGTTCGCCTCGGCCGGGTGCGGCGGCTGCCACACGATGGAGGCGGCCGGCTCCTCGGGCACCGTCGGACCGAACCTCGACGACTCGCAGCCCGATTCGGGCCTCGTGATCGAGCGCGTCACCAACGGCCAGGGTGCGATGCCCGCGTTCTCGGACAGCCTCAGCCAGCGCGAGATCATCGACGTCGCCGAGTACGTCTCCGAGTCGACGCGCTGAGGCTCCCGGACGGCTTTCCCCGCGACGTCGCCGCGATCGCGTGCGACCTCGACCGGACACTGACCTGGGAGGACGGACGCCTGCGGCCGCGCACGTCGGCCGCGTTGCGGGCCGCGCGCGCCGCGGGAATCCACGTCGTGATCGCGACCGGCCGCATGTACCGCTCCGTCCTTCCGTACGCACAGGAGCTCGGCCTCGACTCGCCGCTCGTCTGTTACCAGGGCGCAGCCGTCGTCGACCCGGCGACGGGCGATTGGCTCCTGCACGAGCCGATCCCGCTCGCGCTCGCCCGCGAGGCGATCGGGGCCGTCGAGGACGAGGGCTTCGCGCTCAACTGCTACGTCGACGACGATCTCTGCGTCGCCGCGATCACCGAGCGCGCCCGCACCTACGCCGACTTCCAGAGCATCCCGCTGCACGAGGTCGGGCCGCTCCTCGACTGGATCGAGCGCCCGCCGACGAAGCTCGTCGTCGTCGACGAACCCGGCCACCTCGACGAGCTCCGGCCGAAGCTTGAGGACCACTTCGGCCACCGCCTCTTCATCGCCAAGTCGCTGCCGTACTTCCTCGAACTCGCGAGCCCGGCGATCTCGAAGGGCAGCGGCCTCGCGTTCGTGTCCGAGCAGCTCGGCTTCACGGCCGAGCGCACGATCGCGTTCGGCGACGGCGAGAACGATCTCGAGCTGCTCGAGTGGGCCGGCTTCGCAGTCGCGGTCGAGAACGCATACGAGGGCTTGAAGGCCCGCGCGGACTGGGTCTGCCCCGGCGCCGCCGAGGAGGGCGTCGCGCAGGTGCTCGAAGCGCTCCTAGACTTGACGCCATGATCGACCTCAAGGCCGCCCGCAACGACCCGGACGGCTACCGCTCCGCGCTCGCCCGCAAGGGTGCCGGCGCCACATTCGACGAGCTGCTCGCAGCCGACGAGCGCTGGCGCGCCCTCGTGCCGACGATCGACGAGCTGCGCGGGAAGACGAAGCTGAAGGGCAAGCCCTCGCCCGAGCAGCTCGCCGAGCTGCAACAGGTGAAGGAGCAGCTGCGCGCCGCGGAGGAGGAGTACGCGGCGGCCGAGTCGGCGCGCGACGAGCTGCTGGCTCAGGTGCCGAACCCGCCCCACGAGTCGGTTCCGGACGGCGCAGAGGAAGAGGACGCGGTCGAGATCTCGCGCTCCGGCGAGCCGCCGCAGCTCGATGACGCGCGCGAGCACACCGAGATCGGCCGCTTCGACATGGAGCGCGCCGCCCGTCTCTCGGGCTCGCGCTTCGGCTATCTGATCGGCGACACCGCGCTCCTCGCCTTCGCGCTCTACCGCGCCGCGCTCGACCACCTGGCGCGAGCACGGCTTCACGCCGGTGCTGCCGCCCGTGCTCGTGCGCGAGGAGGCGATGACCGGCACCGGCTTCTTCCCGACCGAGCGCTCGAACATCTACGCGCTCGCGGACGACGACCTCTATCTGACCGGCACCTCGGAGGTCGCGCTCGCCGGCCTGCACATGGGCGAGATCATCCCGGCCGACGAACTGCCGCTCCGCTACGCCGGCTTCTCGACCAACTTCCGCCGCGAGGCGGGCGCTGCCGGCAAGGACACGCGCGGGATGTTCCGCGTCCACCAGTTCAACAAGGTCGAGATGTTCGTCTACACGGCCGCGGACGAGTCGTGGCCCGAGCACGAGCGGATGCTGGCACTCGAAGAGGAGTTCGTGCAGAAGCTCGGGCTCCCCTACCGCGTCGTCAACGTCGCCGCCGGCGACCTCGGGGCGCCCGCGGCCAAGAAGTTCGACATCGAGGCGTGGTTCCCGTCGCAGGAGCGCTACCGCGAGATCACATCCTGCTCGAACACGACCGACTTCCAGTCCCGCCGCCTCGGCATCCGCGCTCGCGGCGAGAGCGGGATCGAGCCGCTGCACACGCTGAACGGGACGATGGTCACCGACCGGGCGCTGCTCGCGATCCTGGAGAACTTCCAGGGCGAGGTGCCCGACGCGCTGCGCGAGTACGGCGCGCCCGAGCGCGTCTCGGCTTGATCCGAGCGGCGCTGCTCGCCGGCGTTTGCTTGCTGGCCGCATCGTGCGGTGGCACCGAGCGACGACGAGGCCGGCTCGTGGGAGTCGGCGCCGCCGCTTCTCCATGGCCGGTCGGCGCACGCGGTCGTCACGGACGACGAGGCCGTCTACGCCCTCGGCGGCACCGGTCCCGAGGGCGAGCCCGTGCTCGACGTCGAGCGGTTCGACGGCGAGCGGTGGTCGGAGGAGGCGACGCTTCCCGGCGAGGGCCTGAACGCGCCGGCGGCGGCGCTGCTGGACGGCAAGATCTACGTGATCGGCGGCTTCGGCACGACGACGAACGTGGCGACGGCCGGTGTGCACGTCTACGACCTCGAGACGCAAAC
Organism: uncultured Gaiellaceae bacterium; assembly: GCA_963732995.1. Taxonomy (GTDB): domain Bacteria; phylum Actinomycetota; class Thermoleophilia; order Gaiellales; family Gaiellaceae; genus Gaiellasilicea. The sequence continues at coordinate 253,573 of CAVTBS010000001.1, forward strand.
GTGGAGCGAGGCCGCGCCGCTTCCCGCCCCTCGAGGCGGGCACGCCGCGGTCGTGCTCGACGGGAAGGTCCACGTCGTCGGCGGCGGCAACGAGGTCTCGACGCTCCCGCTCCACTCCGTCTACGACCCGGCGACCGACAGCTGGACGGAGGCCGCACCTCTGCCGCGGGCGAAGGGAAGCCCGGCGGCCGTCGTGCTCGACGGCAAGCTCTGGGCGATCGGCGGCCGCAGCGGCCTCGACGACTTCGGCGACGTCGACGTGTACGACCCGGCTACGGACGCGTGGGCGCCCGGGCCGCCGATTCCGCCGCGTGGCACGCACGGCGCCGCGGTCTACGACGACGCGATCCACGTTTTCGGCGGCGAGTCGCAGCAGCAGGGGGCGGCGCTCGCCGGGGTGCTCAGGCTCGACCGGGACAGCTCCGAGTGGCGGCAGCTCCCGGCGCTCCCCACGGCCCGTGCCTACGCGCGCGCGGTCTCGTTCGCCGACGGCGTCCTCGTCGTCGGCGGCAGCACCTCCGCGGGCACAAGCCACGCGTCGGAGGGCAGCCCGATCGTGGAGCGGTTCTCGGCCGGAGGTTGACCTCGCCGGCCTAGGCCTCCGCCGATACCACCGGTTCGTGGAGCTTGAAGCGCTCGTGCACGGCCTGCACTGCACGCTCCGCCTCGGCGGCGGGGACGACGCACGAGATCCGCACGGCCGAGGTCGAGATGATCCCGATGTTGATCCCCGCCTCGGCGAGCGCGTCGAACATGTCCGCCGCGACACCCGGATGCGTGCGCATGCCGGCGCCGACGAGTGAGATCTTGGCGATCTCGGGGTCGTGCGCGAGCCCGCGCGCGCCGATGTCGTCGGCCAGCGGCTGGAGCACCTCCTCGGCCCGCCGCATCTCGGACTTCGGCAGCGTGAACGAGATGTCCGTGTGCCCCTCGGCCGAGACGTTCTGGACGATCATGTCGACGTTCACACCGACGTCGGCGAGAGTGCGGAAGACGCGGGCCGCGATCCCCGGCCGGTCGGGGACGCCGAGAATCGTCACCTCCGCCTCCGAGGTGTCGTGCGCGATTCCCGAGATGATCGGCTGCTCCATCAACTCCTCCTGACTGACGACCCAGGTGCCCTCGCTCTCCGAGAACGAGGAGCGGACGTGGATCCGGACTCCGTGGTTGCGGGCGAACTCGATCGAGCGGAGCATCAGCACCTTGGCGCCCGACGCGGACAGCTCGAGCATCTCCTCGTACGAGAGGGCGTCGAGCTTGCGCGCCTGCGGCACGATCCGCGGGTCCGCCGTGAAGACGCCTTCGACGTCGGTGTAGATCTCGCACGTGTCCGCCCCGAGCGCGGCCGCGAGCGCGACCGCGGTCGCGTCGGAACCTCCGCGGCCGAGCGTCGTCACCTCGTGCGCGGTCGACACGCCCTGGAAGCCGGCGACGAGCACGATCGCGTCCTGCTCGAGCGCACGACGGATGCGGCCTGGTCGGATCTCGAGCACCTTCGCGCGCGTGTGGTCGGTGTCCGTGACCACCCCGGCCTGCGAGCCGGTCAGCGAGATCGCCGTGTGGCCGAGGTCGTGGATCGCCATGGCCGCGAGCGCGCACGAGATCCGCTCCCCGACCGAGAGCAGCATGTCGAGCTCGCGCGGGTCCGGCGCAGGTGAGATCTCGTGGGCGAGCTCGACGAGCTCGTCGGTCGACCCGCCCATCGCCGAGAGCACGCCGACCACGTCGTTGCCGGCCTCGCGGGCGGCGACGAGGCGGCGGGCGACCGCCTTCAGCCGCTCCGGCCCCTCGACGGACGTGCCGCCGAACTTCTGGACGACGAGACCCATGGCCGGACGCTACACGCCTCTACACTCGTCCCTCGGCGGGGTGCCGGAGCGGTCGAACGGGGCGGTCTTGAAAACCGTTGGGCGTGCAAGCGTCCCGTGGGTTCAAATCCCACCCCCGGTTTTCGGCTCAACCAAGCGGGTTTCGCGCATCGGCCGGTGACTCGGCCTCGCCGAGGCGGATACGTCCGTAGGACGCGCGTTATGCGCCCGAAAGGTTGCTGGGAAGTTGCTGGGCCAGCTCGGGCTCGCGCCTAGACTCGGCCGATGATGCTCGCCGGAGACCAGCGTGACGACATGGTGGCATCAGAGGGAGCGCTTGCCATGCGCGATGCGCGACGCCCCCGGAATCACCGCCCAGCAGCTCTACTCGCCGGGCTTCCCCACTCCACTCGGCGGCCCTCACGCCGCGGCGAGACTCGGCGGTCGCGGTCGGGGCGACGGGCACAACGCGGAGGTGGCGCGACACTCGGGCGGCCGCGCGCGGGATGATCCCGAGTGCTATGCGACCGAATAGAGCGTCCAACGTTCGGGGACGCCCTTCAAGTCGTGCTCGCCCCGCTCGGCGAAGGCCAGTGCTGACCCGGCGACGAGGTCGCGCACTGTGCGCGTCACGAGTACTTCACCGGGCGCCGCGAGCGCGCCGACGCGAGCCCCGATATGGACGGCGATTCCTACGATGCCTCCGTCTCGCCTCGTGACCTCGCCGGCATGGAGACCGCAACGGACGTCGAGGCCGGCCTGGCGCACGGCGTCCCGAATCGACGAGGCGCAGCGGACGGCTCGCGCGGGTCCGTCGAACGTCGCGAGCACGCCGTCCCCCGCGGCGTCGACGAACTCGCCTCCGCGTCTCTCCACAGCGTCTCGTACCGTCCGCTCGAAGTGGTCGCGAGCGATTCGCCAGCCCCGGTCACCGAGCTCGCTCGCCTTCTCGGTTGAACCGACGACATCGACCACGAGCACGGTCGCGAAGAACCGGTCGTCGTGCCCATCGGTGCGCGAGCCGGTGACGATCTCCTCGATCGCTCCGAGTAGCTCGGGGTGGGGAACCGGCCAATGGTCGGCGCTCTCGAGCTCGACGAGGCGTGCGCCGGTGACGTGCTCGGCGAGAAACCGCCCGTGGCCGACGCGGATGTAGTGGTTGTCGCGGCTATGGATCACGAGCGTCGGTGTGTGCACGAGGGGAAGGATTTCTCGCAGGTCGAGTTGGTAGATCGTGCGCGCCTTGGCCAGGGCCGTGTTGGGCGTCCCGGCAAAGCGCTCGACGCGTCCCCACCACTCCACGATGCCCGGCCGGGTGACTACGGACGGTCCGAGAAGCGCGCTGAGCGCGCCGGTGCCCCAGGTCTCCCGAATCCCTGCGAGCACGGTCTCGTGTAGCTCGGCGGGCATCCCGGCGGGGTAGCCGTCAGCTCGGGCGAGGCGGGCGAAGCCGTTGTAGAGCACGAGCGCGGAGAATCGTTTGGGGTGCGTCGCCGCGGCCAGCAGCGCCATTTGGGTCGCGTGGCCCTGTGCGACAAGCGTCGCGCGCTCGGAGCCGACCGCGTCCATGACGACGGTCACGTCCTCGACCCAGTCTTCCGGCGCGGCTGCGCCGCTCGGAACGGGCTCCGACATCCCGATTCCCCGCATGTCGAACCAGATCACGCGTGCGAACGCGCCGAGCGCGGCGAGAAACTCCTCCATCATGGGCTCCTCCCAGAGCACCTCGAGGTGGCTCGCCCAGTCGAGCACAAGCACGAGGTCGTACTCGCCTTCGCCGAAGACCTGGTACGCGAGTTGCACGTCGTCGCTCACCACGTACTGCGTGCGCGGCATCTTCATCCCGCGTTTCGTACCACACGCCATCTGGCAGGCGGTTCCCCGAAGCCGCCTGACGCCCCCCGGTGACAGAAGCAGCTCGCCCGTTCAGCTTCGGTAGCCAGGGGGAGGTCCTCGACGACGGGCTGCTGGACGCCGCTCTGAGCGTCTTCCAGCCCCGAGATGTTGCTGGCCGTGTTGCTGGGCTCGACGAGGCCGAGCAGGAGAAGCCCGCGGATCGGATTAGATAGAGGGCCAGGCGGGGTGCCGGAGCGGTCGAACGGGGCGGTCTTGAAAACCGTTGGGCGTGCAAGCGTCCCGTGGGTTCAAATCCCACCCCCGCCGCTTTCCCCTCCGCGACCGATGGCGTCGCTAGGGTTCGGCGATGCTTCGCGTGACGGCCGTCGTCGCGTTCCTTGTCCTGGCGGTGGTGCCGTCGAGCGGCGGCGGCGCAGCTTCGGCGGAACGCACAGCAGCGGCGCCCGTCGCTGCCCCGCGCTTCGTGCGCAACATCAGCACCGGGGAGACGGGCTGGTTCTCCTCTCCGGGGCTCGTCGACCTGAACGGCGACCGCCGGCTCGAGGTGGTCGCGCCCTTCTACTCGACGTTCGTCTTCGACGCGAAGGGGCGCCAGCTCGGCAAGGGCACCGCGACGAAAGGGCGGGTCTACGCCCCCGGCGCGGTCGCAGACCTCGACGGCGACGGGCGGCCGGAGATCGTCGTCGGCGGCAACGAGGGCACGGTGGCCGCCTACGAGCTCCGCGCCGGCCGGCTCGAGTCTCGAGCCGGGGTGGCCTGCGTCGACGTGCAGCGGAGGCCAGTGCCCCGAAGCACGGGGGCTCGCGGCGGCCGATCTCGACGGAGACGGCCGGATCGAGGTCGTCGTGACGACCACGAACACCTCGCCGACCGGCTCCCAGGTCTTCGTCTTCGGCGCCCGGGGCTCGCTCTACCGGCCGAAGGGCGCTCCCGCGACGGCGTGGCCGCGGTACAACGGCCTGCGCGGCAAGGGCAACGACGCCGACTTCAACGGCTACGGCAACCACGGCTACGGCGCCTACGGCGAGAACGTCGGGATCGGCAATCTCGACGACGACGCGCAGCTCGAGATCGTGGCCACGTTCGACAACCACCAGATCAACGTCTTCAACCACGACGGCACGTCCGTGCTCGCATCGCCGTGGTTCCGCAACCGCGACAGCAAGCACGCGGGGCGGCGGCTGGGCTGGGGCCAGTTCATCCGCTGGCTCGACCCGGCGGTCGAAGCGCGTCACTACCACGAGCATGTCGGCCCATGGCCTGACGTCCGGAAGACGATGTGGCTGCAGTGGACGGACTCGCCGCCGTCGATCGCCGACCTCGACCGCGACGGCCGGAACGAGGTGATCGGCCTGCCGAACGCGGAGCAGAAGGAGCCGTACGAGACGCAGGCGCACGTGTTCATGGTGCTCGACGGCGCGCACGGCGACGGCTCCCGGTCGGCGCGCCGGCACGAAGGCTTCACGGTTCCGCCGCGGTCCGGTAAGCCGGCCGTCCGGCCTTCCGGGGACTGGTATCCGCCGTCCGGGATCCCGGCGCCCACGGTCGTCGACATCTCCGGCGATCCGCGGCCCGAGATCGTGGCCTCGCTGCCGGACGGCTCCGTCCACGCCGTCGGCCCGACGGGCAAGCGGCTCTGGCGCTTCGACTACGCCCGGAGCGCACCGAAGACGTTCGCCTCGGAGGTCGTGGCCGCCGACCTCAACCGGGACGGGAAGCCCGAGCTCGTCTTCGGCACCTATGCGCTCGCCCCCGGGTCCGGCCGGCTGGTCGTGCTCTCCGCGGCGGGCAAGCGGCTCCACGACATCCGGCTCCCCCGCCAGGGGCGGAACGGGAACGGGATCGGCGTTCCCGCGGCGCCCTCGATCGGCGACCTGGACGGCGACGGCGCGCTCGAGATCGTGCTCTCGACGTTCGACCACGGCATCGACGTGTTCCGCGTCCCGGGCTCGGGCACGAACCTCTTGCCGTGGCCCACGGGACGCGGGACCCTTCTCCGCAACGGGACCGGCCCGGCGACGGCGCGCTGAGCGCCTAGAGGGCTCCCTCCGCGCTTTCATCCGGGGCGATCGGATGCATGCGGCGCCAGAGGAGCACCGCCGGGGTCCCCAGCACGATCGGCGGCAGCCAGGTCAGGAGGCGGTAGAGGAGCACGGCCGCGACGACCTCGTCGTTGGCGCCTCCGGCCGCGACCAGGGCGCCGGTCAGGCCGAGCTCGATGATCCCGAGCCCGCCGGGCGTGATCGGGATCGCCGTCAGCAGCCGGGTCAGCGCCCAGGCGGCGAACGCCTCGACGAAGTCGACCTCGTCGTTCGACACGCCCACCGCACGCAGGCTCACGAGGAGGACGACGAAGACGGAGAGGTGGCCGATCAGCGTCCACGTGAAGAGCGACATCCAGTGCTGGCGGAGCAGCACGATCGTCTCGCTGCGGAAGCGGCTCAGCCGCTCCGGAAACGACCCGGAGGTGGCCCGCCGGCGCAGGATCGGCGTCCGTGAGCGCCAGTCGTCGAGGCGCGCCGCGAAGGCCCTCGTGCTCGTGTCCGAGCGCAGGGCGACGACCGCCCCACCGATCAGGAGCCCGATCACGGCGACGCCGATCACGGTCAGAAGGCCGAGCAGGCCGCCCTGGCGCCCCGTGACGAGGAGGCCCACCAGCGCGGCGACGGGAAGGAGCACCTTGGCCAGGAAGTTCATCGCGGTCACGACCGCGCCCGCGGCGACGATTGCGCCGCTGCGGAAGCCCCACGTCTTCAGCATCCCGTAGGTGAGCCCGAGCCCGACAGCCTCGCCGCCCGGAAACGCGCTCGCCGCCGCGGTCGCGGCCTGCGTCATCACGAGCGCGCGCCAGAGTCCGAGGCCCGGCATCGCCGCCCGCCAGGGCGGCGCGAATGTGACGACGTTCCAGATCGTCGCCACGGCCAGGGCCGCAATCTCCCCCCACGTCAGGTCGGTGACGACGTCGATGACGTCGCGGTAGTCGGCGATCCGGGGGAGCGCGAAGCCGAAGACGCCGATGACGACGACGACGCTGACGACGCCGGGTCCCCATCGCTTGAGAGCCCGTTTCATCCGTCAACCATGACTGGTCTCAGCCGAAGCCGACGATCGCGTCGCCGATCAGCTTGACGCCGATCACGAGCAGGAGCACGGCCATGATCACGCCGTTGTTGTGCGCCATCCACTCCTTGAGCCGGTCGAGGATCGGCCCCGCGCGCTCACCGAGCGCGAAGAAGATGACCACGGGGGCGCCGACGCCGATCGTCCCGACGAGGACGAAGACCGCGTAGGCGACCGCCTGTTCCCCACCGGGGATCCCGGTCTGGGCGATCGCCGCCGCGGCGCCGACGGCGATCAGGAGGTTCTTCGGGTTTGCGGCGGAAAGCACCGCGCCGGCTCCGAGCGCCTTGGCCGGCGTGAAGCCGTCGATCGCGCCCATCCACTTCGGCGTCGGCGGCTCCTCGTCGCCGTGCGGCCGCCCACGCCACTGCTTGGCGGCGAGGAGGAGGAGCGCGGCGCCGAGCACGAGCTTGAGCCAGCTGACCCAGCTCGCCGGATCACCGTCGTCGTTCGCCCCCGGCCCGACGACGCCGAGCACGATCACGCCGACGATCGCGAGGCCGAGCACCCAGCCGAGGATGAACGCCGGGCCGTTCGACCTCGCTCGCGGCGTCACGAGCATCAGGATCACGGCGATGATCGGAACCGGGCTCAGCGCGACGCCGATCGCCAGCGGGAGGATCTGTCCGATCGCCTCGGCCACTCGCCCTACTCGCGTGCCAGCATCGCTTGCGCTTCCCGCTCGAGGTCGAGGTACTGGTCGTCCCCGACGCTCACCTCGACCTCGCGGATCGTCCCGCCCGTGAAGGTTCCTGGCGCGGAGTACTCCGCGCTGACCGCGTCGCCCGAGTCCCGGCCGATGCAGAGGCCGTCCCCGCAGAGCGTGAACTGCGCCACCTGCGTCCGCATCGGCCCCTCCGCGACGACGTCCTCGTCGACGTAGAGGCGCGTCGTGCCGAGCCCCTCGTGATAGGTGCCGGCCGACTCCTTCGCGAACTCCATACCGAGCACGTGCTTTCCGGGTGAGAGCTCACCGGAGACGAACTGCTGCTCCGGCGGCACGCCGAGGAAGTTGTAGACGTACCAGAGCTTCCGGTCCTTGAGGAACAGGGCGTGGCCGCCGAAGCGCGAGCCGTGCGCGAAGATCACGCCGGACGCGTCCGCGCTCTCGAGCTCGACCTCCGCGAGGATCTTGAACGAGCGGGAGCGGGTGTTGACCGCGACCGACTCCGGCACCTCGGCGGTCCCCGGGTAGTAGACGTACGTCTCCCGCGGCGCCTCCGGCTGGGGCCGGGGGTCGGCGAGGATCTCGAACGGGAGCCGGTCGTCCAGCGGCAGGACGTTGAACTTCGCCGCCTCCTCGAACCAGGCGTCGATCAGCTCCTTGAGCTTGTCGGGGTGCTGCTCGGCCAGGTCGTGCACCTCGGCGCGGTCCGCGTCGGTGTGGAAGAGCTGCCACTCGTCCTGGTCGAACTTGCCGATCCCGGACGTCGGCCCGTGCACCGCGACGGCCTTCCACCCGTTCTCCCAGATCCCGCGCGTGCCGAGCATCGCGTAGTACTGGCGCTCCTTCTCGGTCGGCGCGTCGCCGGCGGCGAAGGAGTACCGCATCGAGACCCCGGGCAGCGGCGCCTGCTCGTGCCCGTTCAGGGTGTGCGGGAACTCGAGCCCGCAGCACTCGAGGATGGTCGGGACGATGTCGATCGCGTGGTGGTACTGGTGGCGCACCTCGCCCTTCGCCTCGAACCCCTTCGGCCAGTGGACCACGAGCGGATCGCAGACGCCGCCCTGGTACGAGTAGCGCTTGAACATCCGGAACGGGGTCGAGAACGCGAACGCCCAGCCCGTGGGGTAGTGGTTGTAGGTGTTCGGGCCGCCGAGATCCTCGAGGAGCTTGAGGTTCTCCTCCATCTCGTCGGGCCACCCGTTGAAGAACTTGTTCTCGTTCACGGAGCCGTTCGGGCTGCCCTCGCCCGAGGCGCCGTTGTCGGCGCAGTAGAAGATCAGCGTGTTGTCGAGCTGGCCCGTCTCCTCGAGGTAGTCGACGATCCGGCCGACCTGGTGGTCGGTGTACTCGGAGAAGCCGGCGTAGACCTCGGCCATCCGCGCGAACAACCGCTTCTCGTCGTCGGAGAGCGAGTCCCAGGGGCGCACGTCGTCCAGCGGCGAGTACGTCCCGTCGGGCATCGGGTTGATCGGCGACAGCTCGGTGCCCTCGGGGAGGATGCCCTTCTCGATCATCCGTGGGAGCGCCCACTCCCGGTACGCCTCGTACCCGTCGTCGAACCGGCCCTTGTACTTGTCCGACCACTCGGCCGCGACGTGGTGGGGCGCATGGTTCGCGCCCGGGCAGAACCAGGTGAACCACGGTCGCGACGGCGCGCTCGCCTTGACGTCGCGGATCATCTGGATCGCGTGGTCGGCGAGGTCCTTCGACAGGTGGTAGCCGTCTTCGGGCGTGTACGGCTGGTCGATGTAATGGTTGTCCTCGGTCAGCGCGGGATACCACTGGTTCGTCTCGCCGCCGAGAAAGCCGTAGAAGCGGTCGAAGCCCGAGGCAGCGGCCAGCTCTCCTTGGTCGCGCCCGCGTGGAGGTCGTCGACCGGGACGTTGTGGTTCTTACCGAGCCAGAAAGTGCTCCAGCCGTTCTGGCGCATCACCTCGGCGAGCGGGCCGCACTCGGGCGGGATGCGCGCACAGCCCGGGTAGCCCACTGAGCCCTCGGTGATGCACGCCATCCCGTTCTGGTGGTGGTTGCGGCCGGTGAGGAACGCACGAGCGCGTCGGCGAGCAGAGCGCGGTCGTGTGCCACTGCGTGTAGGTGAGGCCGCCGTCGGCCAGCCGCTGCAGCGTCGGCATCTCGATTCCGCCGCCGAACGGCGACCACGCCGCGAGACCGGTGTCGTCGTAGAGGACGATCAGGACGTTCGGCGCCCCCTCGGGTGCCTTCGCCGGCAGGAACGGCGCCCAGTCCGGCGTCGAGTCGCGAATGTCGAGCTCGATCTTGCCCTTGAATTCCTTCGCCATGAGTCGCTCCCCGTTGTCGCCGTTCCCTGCGTCCGTGCCGCCGAGTCTGCCGCATCGGCGGGTGAGAGAAGGTCACCCCCCGTGGGTGGCCGGAGGCGTGGCTGCGGCGTCCAGGCTCGGAAACGCATGCTCCGCGAGCCCGGCGAGGCCGAGCAGCCTCAGGACCGGCGCCCGCACGGCCGCGAGTCGCAGCTCGACTCCCCTCGCGGCGAACTCGTCGGCGAGCTCCGTCAGCATGTCGAGCGTGCCCACGTCGAGATCGTCGCTTCCGGACAGGTCGAGGACGACGACCCGGATCGACGGATCGTCCGCGCCGATCCCGCCGACCCAGTCCTTGACGGGCGCGGCGTTCGCATAGAAGAGCGGTCCGTCGACGCGGGCGACGACGACGCCGGGACGCGTCTGCAGGTTCGGGTGGCGGTCGATCCGGCCCCAGACACCGCTTGCGGGATCACGCCCGAGCGTTCCGAACGACGGCCGGCTCAGCCGCTGGATCACGATCGCGAGCGACAGGCCGGCCGCCAGGAGCAGGCCCGGGAGCACGCCGAAGAGGAGGACCCCGACGAGCGCGACGAGCGACAGGACCGCGGCGCTCTCCCGCAGCCGCCCGATCCGCACGATCTCGTCGGCCCGGAAGAAGCCTGAGATGGCGACGATGACGATCGCTGCCAGAGTCGCCTGGGGAAGGTCCTCGAAGAGCGGCGCCAGGAAGAGCCCGGTGGCGAGGATCAGCACCGCGGCGACCAGCTGCGAGACCTGCGTCTTCCCGCCCGCGCGGTCTGCCGCCATCGTCTGGCTCGCCCCGCCCGACTGGACGAACCCGTGGGAGAGGCCTGCGGCGAGGTTCGAGGCACCGAGTGCGATCAGGTCGCGGTTCGTGTCGACGGCATAGCCCTCGGCGCTTGCGATCGAGCGGGCGACGCCGACCGCTTCGGCGCTCACGATCATCACGCCGAGCGCGGCCGGCAGCAGCTCCGCCGCGTCCTGGAGCGAGAACTCGGGCCACTCGGCAGTCGGGAACGCCGAGGGTAGGTCGCCGATCACCTCGACGCCGCGGCCCGAGAGGTCGAACACCAACGAGACCACTATCGACCCCACGAGCACGACGAGCGTGCCGGGGAGGCTCGGCGCAAAGCGCCGCAGGCCCACGAGCGCGACGACGCTCGCGAGGCCGACCGCGACGGTCGACCCGTGGGCGTCGCCGAGGTCGGAGATGAGCTCCCATAGCTTCTCGAAGAAGTCCCCGGTTCCCGGCTCGAGGCCGAGCAGATCCGGCAGCTGCCCGAGCGTGACGGTCAGTCCGAGCCCGAAGAGGAAGCCGGTCATCACGGGCTTCGAGACGAGGTCCATGACGCCGCCGAGCCGGAACGCGCCGGCGCCGACGAGCACGGCGCCCGCAACCAGCGCCAGCGCGGCGGACAGGGCCGCGAAGCGGGTCGCGTCGCCGTCGGCCAGCGGCGCGACAGCGGCCGCCGACAACGCCGACGTGGCTGTCGTCGCGCTGACGACGAGCGAGCGGGACGTGCCGATCAGGGCATACGCGACCAGCGCGCCCGGCGCGGCGACGAGCCCGGCCGAGGGCGGCAGCCCCGCGATCTGCGCATACGCGACCGCCTGCGGGACGACGACGCTCCAGACGATCACGCCCGCGATCACGTCCGGGCGCAGCCAGGCCTTGCGGTAGCCCCGGACCCACACCGGAAGCACGCTCTCCAGGCTGCGTGTGGTCGTGTCCTCCGCCAGCTCGACGGGGATGCTAGGCCGCGGCCGGGTGACGCGCTTCACCCGGCGCGGGTGATGACCCGTCGCTCTCGCGTGGCGCAACGTCGTTGCCTGGACCTGCCCGTCTTCACCTCGCTCAGGAGCTACCGGAAACCTTGGCTGCGCCGAGACCTGATCGCCGGGCTGACCGTCTGGGCCGTCCTCGTGCCCGAGGCGCTCGCGTACGCCTCGATCGCGGGTGTCTCACCGGTGGTCGGCCTCTACGCGGCGCCCGGTGCGCTGCTCCTGTACGCCGCCTTCGGCAGCTCGAAGCACCTCGTGACGGGGCCGATGGCGGCAACCGCCGCACTCTCCGCGGCGGCCGTCGCCCCGTATGCGGCGCAGGGAAGCGACGACTTCGTCTCGCTCACGATCGCGCTGGCGCTGATGACGGGCGCGATCGCACTGGTCGCCGGCCTGCTGCGCCTCGGCTTCCTCGCCAGCTTCATCTCGGAGCCGGTGCTGAAGGGGTTCATCATCGGCCTCGCGCTGACGATCATCGCCGGCCAGGTCCCGAAGCTCTTCGGCGTCGAGGCGGGCGACGGCGACTTCTTCGAGAAGCTCTGGGACCTGATCCGCAACCTCGGCGACACGAGCGGGCTGACGCTCCTGGTCGGCGGCCTCTCGCTCGCGCTGGTCGTCGTCCTGAAGGAGCGCGCGCCGGCCGTCCCGGGGTCACTCGCGGTCGTCCTGCTCGGGATCCTGGCCGTGTCGGTCTTCGACCTCGACGAGCGCGGCGTCGCGATCGTCGGCGAGATCGACGCCGGGCTGCCGTCGCTCGGGCTCCCCGACGTGGGGCTGCAGGACTATCTCGACCTCGCCGCCGCGGCGTTCGGCGTCATGTTCGTCGGCTTCGCCGAGGGCGTCGGAGCGGCGAAGACCTACGCCTCCAAGTTCGGCTACGAGATCGACGCCAACCGCGAGCTCGTGGGCCTGGGCACGGCGAACCTCGCCGCCGGCCTCTCGAGCGGGATGGTCGTGAACGGGAGTCTCTCCAAGACCGCCGTCAATGCGGGTGCCGGCGCGAGATCGCAGCTGTCCGGCCTCGTCGTCGCCGTGCTGACCGTCCTCACCCTCCTGTTCTTCACCGGGCTCTTCGAGCAGCTGCCCGAGGCCACACTTGCCGCGGTCGTGATCGCAGCGCTCGTCGAGCTCGTCGACTACCGCTCGCTGATTGCCCTCTACCGGCTGCACCTCCGCGGACTGAGCCGGATCTACGGCGTCGCCGCGCGCGCCGACTTCATCGCCGCGATCGCAGCACTCGTCGGCGTGCTGGTGTTCGACACGCTGCCGGGCCTCTTCATCGGCGTCCTGCTCTCGCTCTTCCTGCTGCTCTTCCGGGTCTCGCGCCCGCACGTCTCCGTCCTTGGACGGGTGCCGGAGACGACCGGCCAGTACGGGGATCTCGACCGTCATCCCGAGAATCTGGCGGTCGAGGGCGTCGCGGCGCTGCGGATCGAGGGAGGGCTCTTCTTCGGGAACGCAGACGCGATCCGGGGACAGATTCGAGCCCACGCGGCCCGGCCCGGAATCCGCGCGGTCGTGCTCGACGCCGAGAGCGTGCCGTTCATCGACGTGACGGCTGCGACGATGCTCGCGGCGCTCGTCGCCGATCTCGCCCGCGACGGCGTCGAACTCGTGCTCGCGCGCGACATCGGCCAGGTCCGCGACATCCTGCGCGAGCTCGCCGACGGGCCTCCGATCAGGACGTATCCGACGATCCGGGAGGCGATCGAGGCCGTCCGCCCCGACCGTTCACCCCGAGCGGGTGAAGATCGCTCACCTTGAACCGGTCTAGCCTGTCCCGATGTCTCAGCGCTACGAGATTCGCGTTCGCGGACACCTGAGCCCCGCCTTCGCGGCGGCTCTCGGCGACCCAGACGCGGTTGCGGCGCCGGCGCAGACGATCCTGCGCCGCAACATCGAGTCGTCGTCCGACCTGCACGAGCTCTTCCGGCTCTGCCAGGCGCTCGGCCTCGAGCTCGTCGAGGTGCACCGCCTCCCGGCGGAGCCTGCCTCAGCGCGGCTGACGGTCGTCGGGTAGACGCCTGATCTCGACGAGCTCGATCCCCAGCTGCTCGAAGCGGTCGAGCATCCCGTGCAACGCCGACTGATCGACGCCGTCGCCGTATACGACCGTCTCGGCGGGTGAGAGCTCGGCTCTGAACTGCGGCGCGAGGCTCGCCGCGAGCTCCTCGTCCAGATGCCCCTTGAGCCGAATCTCGTACCGCGCAGTCGACGCCAGTTCGACCTCCTCGCTGACCGTCAGGATCTCGTGGCCGCAGGTGAGCGAGCGTCACCCACCGCGGGTGAGCGCGTAGCCCGTGTGGCCGATATTGTCCAGGGTCAACGCCGCCGAAGGAAGTCGGTTGCTCGCCGCCTCGCACCTCCCGACCACGAAGCTCCTCCCGCCACAGGTGCCTGTGCGGGCGATCCCGCGGCCGCGGCTGCACCGGCTGCTCGCGAAGGGCACAGCCTCGACGCTGACGCTCGTCTCCGCGCCGCCCGGGTACGGCAAGACGACGCTTCTCGCCGACTGGACCGCGCACGGCGAGCCGGTGGGACCGGTCTGCTGGGTCGGGCTGGACGGCGACGACAATGCGAGAGCACGCCTGTGGCACGCCGTCGGAGCCGCCGTCGGCGAGGCGGTGCCCGCCCTCCGCGACCTGTCCCCCGACGACGGCGCCGCCCGCCCGCTCGAGGCCGCCACCCTGCTGGTCAACCGCGTCGCCCGCCACGACGGGCCGGTGATCCTCGTCCTGGACGACCTCGACAGCGTCGACCAGCCCTCGACACTCGCCGACCTGGCGCACCTGATCAAGCACGCGCCGCCGCAGCTGCGGATCGTCCTCTCGACGAGATCGGACCCGCTGATCGCGCTCGACCGCTACCGCCTCTCGGGCCAGCTCGTGGAGATCCGGGCCGCCGAGCTGGCGGTGACGACCGACGAGGCGCGGGACCTGCTCGGCGACGTCGCGTCGGTCCTCGCCGACTTCGAGGTCGAGGCGCTCTGTGAGCGGACGGAAGGCTGGGCCGCGGCACTTCGGCTGACCGCGATCTCGCTCGAGTCGGCCGAGGATCCGCACCGGTTCGTCGCGGACTTCGCCGCCGACGACCGTGCGATCTCCGACTACCTCCTGAACGAGGTGCTCGACCGGCAGCCGGAGGATCTGAGGCTCTTCCTGCTGCGAACGTCGCTTCCCGACCGCCTGACGGTGGAGCTCGCAGCCGAGCTCGCCGGCCGCCCGGACGCCGGCGCGGTGCTCGCCGAGCTCGCGCGGCGAAACGTCTTCCTCGAGCGGCACGGGCGCGGCGCGGGGACGTACGGCTACCACTCCGTCTTCCGGACGTTCCTTCGCTCCGAGCTGGCCCGCGAACGGCCGAACGAGGTTCGGGACCTCCATCGCATCGTTGCGTCCTCCTCCGGCGGCCACGGCACGGCCACCGAGCGGATCCGGCATGCCGTCGGCGCGGAGGACTGGCCGCTCACGGCGCAGGCGGCGGCCGCTGCCTGGCCGCAACTCGCCTTCGTCGAGCCCCCCGGGACGATCCGGACGCTCGTGGACACGATTCCGCCGGACGTGCGCGGGCACCACCCGACGCTGGCTCTGCTCGACGCGATCGACCTGGTGCAGCACGGCGAGCCGGAAGCGGGACGCGCCGGCCTGGCCGATGCGGCCACGGCCGAGCTCGACCCGGCCGAGGCGTCGCTGCTGGGACTCGGCCTGATGTCGAAGGCGCGGGTCGACGGTGACATGGACGAGCTCGAGCGCCGGTCGCGCGAGCTGCTCGACCACGGCACGACGCCGCCGGGAGCAGGCCGGGCGGCGCGGCAGGCACTCCGCACGACCGCGTTGTCGCAGCTCGGCACCGCCCTGCTCGCGCGGGGTGAGCTCGATCTCGCGGAGATCCGGCTCGAGGAGGCCGTCGAGCTCGCCGTGGCGTCGGAGGCGCACTTCGCGTACCTGAACAGCATCAGCCAGCTGGCTGTCCTCCACGCGGTGCGCGGGCGACTGTCGCAGGCGGCGGAGCTCGGCACGGAGGCAACCGGGTTCGCCGCGCGTCGCGGCTGGGACGACCTCCCCCACACCATCGGCGGCCACCTGGCGCTCGGCTGGGCGCTTCTGCACTGGGACGACCTCGCCGCCGCACGCACGCACTTCGAGCATGCCGGCGCCGTCTCCCGGGCGACCGGCGAGCGCACCGCGCGCGCCGTCTCGGCGCTGCTGACCGCGAACTGCCTCGCTGCCGAGGACGGACCCGTCGGCGCCGCCGCCGGGCTGCGCGGCCTCCGGGCAGCGCTCGGGGAGCTCGACGGCGCCGCGACCCCGGTGTACCTCGAGGGCAAGCTCCAGGCCGCCGTCCCCAACCTGACCGCAGAGCAGGGCGACGTCGCCGGAGCGACGGCGCTGCTCGACGAAGTGACCGGCTCGTTCGCCGAGGTGGAGGCGCTCCGGGCCAAGCTCGCCCTCGCCGAGGGGGACGCCGACGCGGCGCGCGACGCGACCGCCAGGGGGATCGCACTCGTCGGCCCCGACACCTGCGCTGCCGCGGCAATCGAGATCTGGCTGCTCGACGGGCTGGCCCGGCGGGAGCTCCGCGACCGCTCCGAGTCCCGCGCCTCGCTGGAGCGCGCGCTCGCACTCGCAGCGCCCGATCACTACCGGCGCGTGTTCGTGGGCGTCGGCCCGGCGGCGCGCGCCGCCCTCGTCGCGCTCGTGCGCGAGGGAACCGCGTACCGCTCCTTCGTCGCCGAGCTGATCGCCGCGTTCGACCGCCGCGCGCCGGACGTCAAGCTCACGCACCCGCAGCTGCTGGAGCCGCTGAGCGACCGCGAGAAGGCGATCCTCCGCTACCTGCCGACGATGATGTCGAACGTCGAGATCGCGGCCGAGCTGTACCTCTCGATCAACACGGTCAAGACGCACCTCCGGCACGTCTACAGGAAGCTCGACGTGAGCCGGCGCCGCGACGCGGTCGAGCGCGCCCGCCAGCTCTCGCTGCTCTAGGCGAAGCCGTCGAACTCGGCCGTGTCGAAGTCGGCCAACGGCACCTCCACGTCGCCCTTGCGGGGCTGGTAGATCGTGACCGTGACGTAGTAGCGCCTGCCGGCCTCGGGCGCAGGCACCCAGACGAACCACTTCGCCGCCTCCTGGTTCGTCGACGGCATGATCGCAACGGCGCCGTTGCCGCCCTCGTCGTCGTCGTCCACGCTGACCCGGTCGTTCGTCTTCGCGTCGACGAGATCCCACTGGATCGGCAGCCGCTTGCCACGGAAGCCTGCCGCCTCGTAGTCGAACTCGATCAGCAGCCCCGGGCGCTTGCGGAACGCCTGGGTCACGCCGAGCGGCGGCAGCCGCACGCGCTCGAGGTAGCGGCCGAACGTGACCGGCTGCCGAACGCTCGAGTCGACGATCTTCAGCGTGCCGATGTCCGGCGGCGGCTTGGGCTGCCAGCCGGGCTTGAAGACGAACAGAAGCCCGACCACGCTGGCCACGAGCGCCACGATGCCCGCAGCCTGGCCGACGTACACGAGCGGATTGCGCTTCTGGAGGAAGTAGGCGAGCGGGCTCTTGCGCTTGGCGGCGGGTTCTTCGGGCGTCGGTGCCGCTTCGGTCGGCGTCGTCATGGCCTCGGCAACAGCACGCCGCGGCCGGGCAGGCCTAGAGTGCCGCCGTCGGGGTTGACGAGCATCGTCGCGAGCCGGTACGAGCCCGCGGGAGCAGACCGGGGGACCCGCAGCCGCAGCTTGTTCGTCCCCACCTTGACGCCGTAACGGCCGGTCGCGACCTGCCGTCCGCTCCGGAGGAGCCGGAGCCGCGCGGTCGTCGCCCGGTTCGCCCGGACGGTCGCGACGACGACCCTGTTTCCCCCGACGCGCCCGACCCCGATGCCCGCCAGGCGCGCAGCGAGGGCGCACGGCCGGGTCTGCGCCGCGATCGTCGCGCGCTGCGAGCGGTTCCCGAGCCGGTCGGCCGCGTCGACGGCGACCGAGTAGCGGCGCCCGCACTTGAGGCCCTGGAGCTCGTACCGGGTCGCTCCCGTCTCCCCGGCGGCAGCGTCGTCGACGTAGACGCGGTAGCCGCTCACCCCGATGTTGTCGGTCGAGGCCGTCCACGAGACCACGAGGCCCGTCCGCGTGCGGCTGCCGAGCACCAGCGCTCCGGGCGTCGTCGGCGCAGTCGCGTCACGGCTGAACATGGCCCGGATCGACGTGATCGGGCCGGCCGGGAAGGTGCACGTCAGCTGCGTCCGCGCGCAGACGCCGTTCCAGCCGTCGAAGAACGAGCCGTCGTCCGGGTTCGCGGTCAGCGCGACCGGCCTGCCGAAGCCGTAGCTGGTCCTGCAAACGGTGCCGCAGTCGAGCCCAGACGCGGTCACGCGGCCGCTGCCGTTCCCGCTCTTGCGCAGCTTGAACTCAACGCTGATCGTCGTCGCCAGCTGCGGCGCCGGGTCGTTCGCGAAGCGCGCCCCGGCCCACGTCGGCTCGTCCTCGACCGCGATCGTGCAGGTGAGCGCGTTCACCGGCTCGCAGCGGTAGTTCTGTCCCGGCTCGTCGTTCCACCCCCGGAACGGCGTCGTTCCGGGCGTCACGGTCAGGACGACGCGCGTGTGAGGCGCGTAGGCGCTGCAGAAGACGGCGTCATCATCGTCCAGCTCGTCGAGCGCGCAGGGCTGCCCGGGAGGAGCGGCCGCCACGGTGGCGCCGCCGGCGCTCTCGGAGAACTTCACACCCAATTTCAGCGGGGAGAAGACCGCGATCACGGACGTGAGGGCATCGTCGAGCCTGACCGTGCAGGAGGTGCTCGTACCGCAGTCGGGCTCGCTCCAGCCGAAGAAGCTCCCGCCCGCGCCGGAGTCGGGGATCGCGTTCAAGCGGACGCTCGTCCCCTGCTCGTAGCTCAACTCGCAGTCCTCCTCGCCGTCGTTGCCGGTGCAGAGCTCCGTGGCGCCGCCGCTCGTCGGCACCACCGACACCTCGCCCGGCCCGCGCGAAGTCACCTGCAACGTGACCAGAGCACTGCTCTTCGCACCGGCGTCGAGGGCGAGCGTCGCCACCGTCAGGGCGGTCAAAGCCCCACCCCCGAGCGCCGCAGCAACGATCCACCGAGCACGTCGCATCACGCACCTTCGTCGCTGAGCCCAGCGTGGCACCTGCCTCGCCGAATGTCAAAGCCCGCGCCTGGGGCCGTGCTTTTCGCTGCAAAACCCTGGTCTTTCGACCATTACCGCCCCGCCAGGCGCTGGACTACGTTTCGAAGCCTCCGATATGTGGCCGGAACCTGGACATCTGCGCGTCGTCATCGCCGACGACGACGAACGCTACGCCGAGCTGATCGCGACGCTGCTGCACACCTGCGGCGAGGTCGAGGTGGTCGGGATCGCCAAGGACGGCGAGGAGGCGGTCCAGCTCGCCTGCTGGCAGGACGCGGACGTCGTCGTGATGGACATCGACATGCCCCGGATCGACGGGATCGTCGCCACCCGGCTCGTGCGCGAGGCACGGCCGCGTCTGTGCGTGCTGATGCTCTCCGGCGCCGACCCCGACCGGATGCAGGATGCACGTGACGCCGGCGCGGTCGGGTACGTGAACAAGCTCGACGCCCCCGCCGACCTCGTTCCCGCCCTGCTCGCCCTGTGTACCGGCCGCGCCGCGCACGTCGACTGACGGGCGATTGCATCCTCGCCCGGGGTCGGCTACCGTGCCGGATCTTCTGAATCTGGTCCGCCGCCCGGACCGGGTCGACTAGAGGGGGGACATGAAAACGCACAAGCTCTTCGGAGGCGCGTTCGCACTCGTCGCCATGGTTGCCGTCGTTGCGGTTGCCGGGCCGACCGGTTCGCCCGCTCCCGCCGCGGCCGCCGCCGTCGGCGACTGCACTCCTGGCTCCGACTGGGGCACGCTCCGCCAGGATCTCGCGACGCAGGTCGTCCAGCTCGTGAACCAGCACCGCGCCTCGCGCGGCCTGACCCAGCTGGCCGTGACGACGCCGCTCACGAACGCGGCGGTCTGGAAGTCGCGGCACATGGCCCGCTACCAGTACATGCAGCACGCCGATCCGGCCCCGCCGGTGGCGCGCAGCGTCAGCGACCGCCTGCTCGCGTGCGGGTATCCGGCGACGTCCGCGGGCTGGGGCGAGAACATCGCCTACGGCTACGCGACGGCGAACGCGGTCATGCAGGGCTGGCTCAACTCCTCCGGCCATCGCGCCAACATCGAGAACCCGAGCTTCCGCGCGCTCGGTGTCGCCGCCGCGGCCTCGAGCACCGGCAGGATCTACTGGACGCAGGAGTTCGGCACGTCGACCACCGGCGGCGGCACGCCGCCTCCGCCGCCTCCGCCGCCGCCTCCGCCGACGTACGCGTGCTCGAACGGCGCGGACGACGACGGCGACGGCAAGGTCGACTACCCGGCCGACCCCGGCTGCACGCAGCGCGACCGACAACGACGAGTACAACGCGCCCGCCCCGCCGCCTCCGCCCCCGCCGACCTACGCCTGCTCCAACGGCGCGGACGACGACGGCGACGGCAAGGTCGACTACCCGGCCGACCCCGGCTGCACGAGCGCGACCGACAACAACGAGTACAACGCGCCCGCCCCGCCGCCCCCGCCCCCTCCGACGAGCTACGCCTGCTCGAACGGCAAGGACGACGACTTCGACGGCAAGGTCGACTACCCGGCCGACCCCGGCTGCACCGGCCCGACGGACAACAACGAGTCCAACGGCATCTTCGGCTAGCCGCGCAACACGCCAGGCGGGGCGCTTCGGCGCCCCGCCTGGCGCCCTGGAGCCCGACGTCTACGATGGCCGGATGGACCGGGTTTCTGCACCCGTCGAGGCACGTCACAAGGCGCTCCTCGACGCACTGCCGGATCTGATCCTGCGCCTGCGGGCCGACGGCACCTACCTCGAGATCGGCGGCGACACCGCGAAGCTGGCCAATCCGCCCGACCTGGTCGTCGGCTCGAACGCCCACGACCTCCTCCCCGACGACATCGCCGAGCGGCTGATGGACTGCGTCCACGCCTCGCTCGAGCAGGGCAAGCTCGCGACGGTCGAGTACAGCCTCCGCACGCATCTGGGCGAGGAGCGCGAGTTCGAGGTGCGCGTCGCCCCGGCGGGGCCCGACGAGGTCGTGGCGGTCGTCCGCGACGTCACCGACCTGCGCCGCGCGATGCGCGACCTCACCGACTCGCGCGCGCGACTCGTCGCGGCGACCGACGCCGAGCGGCGTCGGATCGAGCGGAACCTCCACGACGGCGCCCAGCAGCGCCTCGTGACCGTCGCCCTCCACCTGCACCTGGTCAAGCGCCGGCTCGAAACCGTCCCGGCCGAGGTGCCCCAGCTCGTCGACTCGGCGCAGATCGAGCTCACGCTCGCGCTCGAGGAGATCCGCGAGCTCGTGCGCGGCCTGCATCCGCGCCTCCTCTCGGACCGCGGGCTCGAGCCCGCGCTCGCCGGCCTCGCCGAGCGCGCCATCCTCCCGGTCGAGATCGCGGAGACGCCCTCCGAACGGCTGCCCCCGGCCGTCGAGGCCGCGGCGTACTACATCGTCGCGGAGGCGCTCGCCAACGCCGGCAAGCACAGCCAGGCGTCGTACGTCTCCGTCCGCGTCTGCGCCGACGGCGCCGAGACCTCGGTCGAGGTCGTCGACGACGGTGTCGGCGGCGCCGATGCGCAGGCCGGCTCCGGCCTCCGCGGCCTCGCCGACCGCGTGGCAGCGCTCGGAGGCGCGCTCGAGGTCGCCAGCGATCCCGGCTGCGGGACGACGCTGCGGGCCACGCTGCCCCACGACAGCGCGACCGAGTAGCACCCCGAGGCCGGTGAACTGCCGGCGCCTCCGCGGCGAACAACCGGAGGAAACACGCGCGTTGCGCGGAATGCTGCTCAGCCAAACCCGGGAGGTAGGACATGAGTCGAACACCGGTCCAGAACATCGCCCGGCTGGTGGGAATCGTCTTCCTGCTCGTCGGCATCGCCGGCTTCATCCCCGGCCTGACAACGAATCTCTACGACGGCCTCGAGTTCGCCGGCAACGACGGCAACGCCGAGCTGCTCGGGCTGTTCCAGGTCAGCGTCCTGCACAACATCGTGCACGGGCTCTTCGGCATCGCCGGGCTCGCGCTCGCCGCGACCGCGAGCGGCGCCCGGACGTACCTGGTCGGCGGAGGCGCGATCTACATCGCCCTCTTCCTGCTCGGAATCATCGGCGGCGGCGACTGGATCCCGGTCAACGACGCCGACAACTGGCTCCATCTGCTGCTCGGCGCCGGGATGATCGGCCTCGGCGTCGTGACGACGCGCGAGAGCAGGGTCACCTCGACCGCCTAGCGCGCAGACTCCGATCGGTTCTCCGAAGGGCGGCTTCACAGCCGCCCTTCACACTTTTCAAACTTACAAGCGGTACTAAATCACCCAGGCGGGTGGTGATCCCCCAGGAGCCGGCTGCCGAGTACGTCATCAGACGTCACCCGAACAGGGAGCCCACCTGATGCGATTTCGCCTTGCCGTACTGCTCGCGCTCGTCACCGCCGTCGCTGTGCCCGCCACCGCCTCGGCCTCGGAGATCATCGACCGGAACGCGAACAACGTCTCCCTGAAAGTGGCGCGGAACGGCCAGGCGCTCGTCAGCTTCGACGCCCGCGGGAAGCGCTGGAACGTGCTCGCCTGGGGCGCGCTCAACGCGAACCACCCCACACCCGGCAGCAATCAGGTCGAGTTCAAGCTCGACTACTCCGGCGGCTACGGGACCTACAAGCGCGACGTCTGGAAGACCTTCAAGGACGCCTGCCGTCCCTACGACGGGCCTGACCTGCAGTGGTTCGTCGCCGGCTGCAAGGCGAGCGACGGCAGCTACTGGGCGCTCCAGTCCTGGCAGCGGATGCTCCCGAACTACGGGCTCAAGGCGAGCCCGAAGCAGGCGGTCTGGGAGCTGCGCCTGTCGCACTTCAAGGGCGACCTGCCCGTGCTGAACGTCCAGCTGAACTGGGCGTATCGCAAGTTCCACCACGTCTTCGGCTCCTTCACGTACCTCGGCCGGCCGGTTCACGGCTTCAAGTCGACGTCTGCCGGCGTTCCGCTGGACACCTTCGGCCGCAACCTCTACCTCGACACCTTCGATTCCGCCTACGGCAAGGGCTGGCTGCGCGAGAACAGCTTCCTGATGCACAAGGGCACCGGCAAGTTCTGTTACGGCTTCTACAGCCACGGCAGCCGGCCGGAGGGTCACGGGACGAAGTACCGCGCCACGATCATCGGCCCCGGCGTCCTGCCCGACATCTACTGGGAGGCGGACGCGCTCGGCGCGTACGACAAGGCCTTCGACCTGCAGATGCACGAGACGCAGAAGCAGTTCCTCGCCGGCGACCCGTTGTGCAAGGCGGTTTGATCCGCCCGTAACATCGGCGCCGTGCCGAGCGGCGAGCAGATGAGAGAGGCGATGCGGCGGTATCCCGTCGGCGTCGCCGTCGCCACCGTCGAGGTCGACGGCACCCGCCTCGGCCTGACGCTGTCGTCGCTCGTCTCGCTCGCGCTCGAGCCCCCGCTCGTCGGGATCTCGGTCGCCCGCCAGGCGGCGTTCCACGAGCTCCTGCGCGAGGCGGGCGGTTTCGCGGTCTCGTTCCTCGCGGGCGACCAGCTCGAGCTGGCGCAGCACTTCGCCCGCGGCGTGCCGCCGATCGCGATGTGGCACGGACTCGACGTCCGTGAGAGCGGCCGCGGCCCGCTGCTCGACGGCGCCGTCGGCTGGCTCGAGTGCG
The DNA here is from genome assembly GCA_963732995.1 of uncultured Gaiellaceae bacterium. Lineage (GTDB taxonomy): Bacteria > Actinomycetota > Thermoleophilia > Gaiellales > Gaiellaceae > Gaiellasilicea. Next base: position 276,848 of record CAVTBS010000001.1, read on the forward strand.
AGCTCGGGGGCGAGCTCGACGCCGGCGACCACACCTTCTTCCTCGGCCGCGTCGAGAGCGCCGAGCAGGGCCGTGACGCGCCGCCGCTCCTGCGGCTCGGCGGCGACTACCGCTCCGCATGATCGACGTCGTGGTCTTCGACCTGGACGGCGTCGTCGTCGACTCCGAGCAGGTCTGGGACGACGTCCGCGAGCAGCTCGCGAAGGAGCGCGGCGGCCGCTGGCACGACGGCGCGCAGGCCGCGATGATGGGCATGAGCTCGCCGGAGTGGTCGGCGTACATGCACGACGAGATCGGGCTGCGCGAGTCTCCTGAGGAGATCAACGCCGAGGTCGTGCGCCGGATGCTCGAGCGCTACCGCGAGCAGCTGCCGCTGATCGACGGCGCAGTCGAGGCCGTCCGGCGGCTTGCGCCGGAGTTCCGGCTCGGCGTCGCGTCCTCGTCGAACCGCCCGCTGATCGCCGCCGTCCTCGAGCGCGCCGGAATCGCCGAGCTCTTCGAGGCCGTCGTCTCCTCGGAGGAGGTCGCGGCGGGCAAGCCTGCGCCGGACGTCTATGCCGAGGCCATGCGCCGCCTCGGCGCCGAGCCGGGCCGCACGGCGGCGGTGGAGGACTCCTCGAACGGGATCCGGGCGGCGTCCGCTGCGGGGATGCGCGTGATCGCGCTCCCCAACGCGCACTACCCGCCGGCAGCGGACGCGCTGGCGCTCGCGGACGCGGTGATCGCGTCGCCCGGCGAGCTGACCGCGGCCCTCGTCCGGGGCTAGGTGACGCGGCCGAGCAGGACGCAGCCGTTGTGGCCGCCGAGGCCCATCGCGTTCGAGAGCGCCACGTCCAGCTCGACCTCCCGCGCCTCGTTCGGCACGTAGTCGAGATCGCAGTCGGGGTCCGGGTTGTTGTAGTTGATCGTCGGCGGCACCAGCTGGTGGTGGAGCGCGAGCGCGCACATCATCGACTCGATCGCGCCGGCGGCCCCGAAGCAGTGGCCGGTGACGGACTTCGTCGAGGACACCGCGAGCTCGTAGGCGTGCTCGCCGAAGACCTGCTTGATCGCGCGCGTCTCCGCCGCGTCGCCGAGCGGCGTCGAGGTGCCGTGCGCGTTGATGTAGCCGACCCGCTCCGGCTCGACCCCGGTGCGCTCGAGCGCCGCGCGCATCATTCCCGCCACACCGGTCGCCTCCGGCTCGGGCTGGGCCATGTGGTGCGCATCGTTCGACGCGCCGTAGCCGAGCACCTCGGCGTAGATCGTCGCCCCGCGCGCCTGTGCCGACTCGAGCTCCTCGAGCAGCAGGATGCACGCGGCTTCCGACATCACGAACCCGGCGCGCGTGGCGTCGAACGGCCGCGACGCCTTCGTCGGATCCTCGTCCTCGGCGACGAGACCGCGCATCGCGCAGAAGCCGGCGAGGATCAACGGGTGGATGCACGACTCCGTCCCGCCCGCGAGGACGGCGTCGGCGTCGCCGCGGCGGATCAGCTCGGCGCCTTCGCCGACGGCATGCGAGCCGGTCGCGCAGGCGGAGACGGGCGCGTAGTTGGGCCCCCGGATCCCGAGCGAGATCGCGATCTGGCCGCTCGCCGAGTCGACGAGCACGCTCGGGATGAAGAAGGGCGAGATCCGGTCGGGACCGCGGTCGCGGAGGACGTACGTCTGCTCGACGATCCCCGGCAGGCCGCCGATCGCGGAGCCGACGACCACGCCGACGCGGGCCGGGTCGACCCCGTTGAGACCGCCCTCGCGCCAGGCCTCCTGCGCCGCGCCGAGCGCGAGCAGGACGTTGCGATCCATCCGGCGCGCCTCCTTCGCCGGCGCGACGGTCGCAGGATCGAAGCCCTTCACCTCGCCCGCGATCCGGACCGGGAACTCGCTCGCGTCGAAGGTCTCGATGAAGCCGATCCCGCTCTCGCCGGCGACGGCGGACTTCCAGGTCGAGGGCGCGTCGAGGCCGAGGGGCGTGATCGCGCCCAATCCGGTGACGGCGACGCGTCTCATCGCGCCATCCTAGAGGCGTCGCATCGCGAAGCGGCCGAGCGTTCTCCCGCGATAGCGGGCGATCCCGTTCCACCAGCCGCCGTCCCCCGGCTCGACCGAGTCGACGAGACCGCGCGTGAGCGCCCCGCGATAGCGGAGCTCGCGCCCGGCGACCGCGAACGGCGCGTGCAGCGGGCCCAGCAGCGTCTCGCCGCTGTCACCGTCGATTCGCTTGCGGACGCCGTAGAGCGGCGGCAGTGCGCCTCCGACCCGCCGCACCTCCCAGTCGCCGTCGAGCTCGCCCATCGCAGTAGCCTTGCAGACGTGCCGGGCCCGAATGTCCCCTTCCCGCCGATGGAAGCCCAGCTCGTCCGCGAGCTGCCGGCCGGCGAGGGCTGGCAGTACGAGCCGAAATGGGACGGCTTCCGCGGCGTGCTCGAGAACGACGGCGGCGAGCTGGCGCTCTGGTCGCGGAACGGCCGCCCTCTCCTGCGCTACTTCCCCGAGCTGGCGGCGCTCGGCGACCTGCTCCCGCCCCACTCCGCGCTCGACGGCGAGATCGTGATCGCCCGCGACGGCGTGCTCGAGTTCGACTCGATGCAGATGCGGCTGCATCCCGCCGAGAGCCGCGTCCGGAAGCTCGCGGCCGAGATCCCCGCGATCTTCATCGCCTTCGACATCCTGCTCTGGGACGGCGACCCCGTTCACGAGCGCCCGCTCGAAGAGCGGCGCGCCGAGCTCCTGCGCCGCGGCGACGGGTTCTGGATCTCGCCGGCGACGACGTCGCTCGAAGCCGCCACCGCCTGGCTCGACCGCTTCGAGGCGGCCGGGCTCGACGGTGTGATCGGAAAGCGCCTCGGGCTCGCCTACATGCCGGGCTCGCGCGAAGCCGTCGTCAAGGTCAAGGAGCACAAGACCGCCGATTGCGTCGTGATCGGCGTCCGCTGGAAGAACCGGCCGGAGAAGCTCGCGACGCTGCTGCTCGGGCTCTACCGCGAGGACGGTGAGATCGACTACGTCGGCTCGGCGGCGATCGGCGCCCGCAACCACGACGAGATCGCAGCGCGCGTGCTGCCGCTGCTCGACGCGGGCTCGGAACGCCGCTTCTCGGAGCCGAACCGGTGGGGCAACGACGGCCTCGAGGAGACGCCGCTCCGGCACGAGCTCGTCGCGGAGGTGCGCTACGACAAGGTGCAGGGCAACCGCTTCCGCCACGGCACCAAGCTGATCCGGTTCCGCGACGACAAGAACCCGGATCAGTGCACGTGGCGCGAGGTGAGGCCGCCGCGGCGCGCCGACGACCCCACGGTCGAGACGCTGCTCAGCTCCTCCACCTGAGGAAGCCGAACGACGCGATGTACGCGACGCCGGCGACGGCGCCGAGCGCCGTGTACGGCGAGCCGCTGCGGCCGTGCGCCCACTCCCACAGGCACATGCCGACGATCACCGCGATCACGACGTTGCCGGCGAGCGCGGTCGCGTGGACGTCCATCCGCTGCCAGTACTCGTCCCGGCCGTCGCCGCGCAGGCCGCGCACCATGTCGCTGCGCCCGCCGACCAGGAACACGAGCCCGATCGCCCACATGAGCGCCAGGGCTTCGACGCCGGACCGCCGCTCGCCGCCGGCCCACAGCGCCGCCAGCAACACGAATCCCATCCCGAGCGAGAACAGCGGTAGAAACCACTTTGTCCTATGCAGTGCCGTCATCGAACATCTCCTCCACCGTCGTCTCGAAGTAGCGGGCAAGTGCGAGCGCGAGCGGCAGCGACGGCGTGTAGCGCTCCGTCTCGATGGCGTTGATCGTCTGCCGCGAGACCTCCATCGCCTTGGCCAGATCGGCCTGCGAGAGCCCGCGCTCCGCCCTCAGTTCACGAATCATGTTGAGCACCGTGTCAAGTTAGCTTGACATGAACGGGGTGTCAAGCCTGCTTTACATGACGCTTATCATTCCGTCATGAGCGACTACACGAAGCACAACCTCAGAGAGGTCGAGAACTCGGCGCCGAAGTTCCAGATGCCCGAGGAGATCGAGGCCCGGTTCGCGCGCAGTGCGATCGAGGGCGAGACGCTCGGGCTCAGCCTCTTCACCCTCGCCCCCGACACTTCCGGATCCCGTTCGGGCACAAGCACCCGAACCAGGAAGAGGTCTACGTCCTCGTCAAGGGCAGCGCCCGGATCAAGATCGAGGACGAGATCGTCGAGCTGCAGCCGTGGGACGCGGTTCGGATCGGCAAGGACACGATGCGAGCCGTGGAGTCCGGGCCCGACGGCGCCGAGTACATCGCGTTCGGCGCCGGGACCGACCCCCGGGACGCCGAGCTGAAGCCCGGCTGGTGGTCGGAGTAGAACTCACTCGGTAAAGCTCGAAGTTCAGGGTCGAATCAGGGTTGTGCCGGATGGCGGAGAGCCTGCTCCCACACGCACGCTGTGGGCGATCATCACCAGGAGGCTCAGATGTCCGACACGCTCGACCACACCACGATCGACGACGCTCCCGCCAGGCGGCTCGTCCGCACGGACGACGGCCGCTGGCTCGGCGGCGTCGCGTCCGGGCTCGGCCGCTACTTCGACGTCAATCCGCTCGTCTACCGGATCGCGTTCGCCGCGCTCGCGCTCGCCGGCGGAACCGGCCTGCTGCTGTACCTCGCCGCGTACCTCGTGATCCCCGGCGAGGGCGACGAGGAGTCGATCGCCGTCGAGGCCCTCCGCAGCCACCGCGAGCGCCCGTGGTTCTTCGTCGGCCTCGGCCTGCTCGCCTTCGGCGCCCTCTTCGTGATCTCGGAGGCACGCTTCTGGCCCGACACCGGCAACATCTGGTTCGCGGCGACGCTGGTCGGCGCCGCGCTCGTCTGGTGGCACGTGTCGCAGCGGGGCGACCGGTCGCGGGGGCCTGTCAAGACCGAGGCCGTCGAGGCCGAGACCGTCGCCGACGAGACTGTCCCGGCTGAGGCCCCGGCCGCCCCCGACGAGCAGACGACGAAGATCCAGCCGCCGCCTCGACAGCCCAGGCCGCCGAAGCGGCCCTCCCTCTTCGCGCCCGTCCTCGGCGCGCTCCTCGCGGCGGCCGGCCTGTTCGGGCTGCTCGCCGTGCTCGACATCTACGACATCGACGTCGCCGCCGCGCTCGCCGGGGGCGTCGTGATCGTCGGCGCCGCGATCGCCGTCGGAGCGATGACCGACCGGCGCGTCGGCGGGCTCGTCGTCCTCGGCCTGCTCCTGCTGTCCGCGTTCGCCCTCGCCGCGATCACCCCGGTCTCGGTCTCGGCCGGGATCGGCGAGAAGAACGAGCGACCGACGACCGTCACCGCTCTCGAACCGAGCTACGAGCTCGGCGTCGGCGACCTCGACCTCGACCTCACCGGGGTGACGCTGCCGGCGGGGACGACCTCCGTCGACGCCAGCGTCGGCGTCGGGAAGCTCGTCGTCACGGTGCCGCCGGACGTCGCGCTCGTGCTCGACGCCCATGCCGGAGTCGGGCTCGATCGACCTCCTCGGCGCCCAGGACGACGGCGTCGACGCCGAGCGGACGATCAGCGTGCCCGGTGCGACGCCGGACGCCCCGGTGCTCGACCTCGAGGCCGACATCGCGATCGGCGACATCCAGGTCCTGCGCGGGTGAGCTCGACGCCGTACCGGCTGCCTCTGACGCTCCCTCGCCTGCGGCGCGCGCCCGGCGAGGGAGCGATCGCGGGCGTCTGCGCCGGCATCGGCCGCAGCCTTCGGGTCGACGCGACGCTCGTCCGGCTCACGTTCGCGCTGCTCGCGTTCGCGGGCGGAGCCGGGATCGCCGCGTACGCCGGCGCGTGGCTCGCGCTCGAGCCGGAGGCAGGCCCCGCGCCGTCCCCGCGCCGCCGGCTGCTCGGCTACGTCGCGCTCGCGCTCGCCGGCGCGATCGCTCTCCGCGGCTTCGGCTTCTCGGACTCGCTGATCTGGCCGGCCGCGCTCTGCGGCGCCGGGTTCCTGCTCGCCCGTGGCCGCAGCGGCGCACCGGTCGTCGCCGGCCTGTCGCTCGTCGCGGTCGGCGTGATCGTCTTCGTCGACCAGAACGCGACGTCGGACGGCCGCGACGCGGCCTTCCAGTCGAGCGCCGTCGCGATCGCGCTGCTGCTCGTGCTCGGCCCCTGGGCCTGGCGTCTGGCCGCGGAGCGGAACGAGGAGCGCATCGCCCGGATCCGCTCGGAGGAACGCGCCGAGATGGCCGCCCGCGTCCACGACTCCGTCCTCCAGACGCTGGCCCTGGTGCAGCGCGAAGCCGACGACCCGCGCCGGGTCGCCGCGCTCGCCCGCCGGCAGGAGCGCGAGCTCCGCGCCTGGCTCTACCCCGACGCGCGGGCGAGCACCGCGAGTCTCGCGTCGGCGATCGACACCGCGGCGGCCGAGGTCGAGGAGCTGCACGGCGTGCCCGTCGAGCTCGTCCGCACGGGCGACGTCCCGCTCGACGAGCGCGTCGAGTCGCTCGTGCTGGCCGCGCGCGAGGCGATGGCGAACGCCGCCCGCCACTCCGGCGCCGATCAGGTCTCGGCCTTCGTCGACGTCGGCGAGGACGAGATCGCGGTGTTCGTCCGCGACCGCGGCAAGGGCTTCGACCCGGCCAAGGTCTCGAAGCGCAAGCACGGGATCGCCGAGTCGATCCGCGGCCGCATGGCCCGCGCCGGCGGCACCGCGGAGGTGACCTCGACCCCTGGAGAGGGCACCGAGGTGGAGCTCCGCCTCGGGAGGGGCGGATGAGCCGCCGCGTCGTGCTCGTGGACGACCACCACCTCTTCCGCTCGGGCGTCCGCGCGGAGCTCGGCGACGCGGTCGAGATCGTCGGCGAGGCAGCGTCGGTCGCGGAGGCCGTGCCGCTGATCAAGGAGCTCGACCCGGACGTCGTCCTGCTCGACGTCCATCTCCCCGACGGCGGCGGCCACGCCGTGATCGCGCAGGTGGCGCCGGAGCGCCCCGGCGTCCGCTTCCTCGCGCTCTCGGTCTCCGACGCGGCCGAGGACGTGATCGACGTCATCCGCGCCGGCGCGCGCGGGTACGTGACGAAGACGATCTCCGGGAGCCGAGCTCGTCGACGCGATCGAACGCACGGCCGAGGGGGACGCCGTCTTCTCACCGCGTCTCGCCGGCTTCGTCCTCGACGCGTTCCGCTCCGGCGAGGCGGCGGTCGACCCCGAGCTCGACACGCTGACGGCCCGCGAGCGCGAGGTGCTGCAGCTGATCGCGCGCGGCTACCGCTACAAGGAGATCGCCGCGCGGCTGCACCTCTCCGTGAAGACGGTCGAGAGCCACGTCTCCGCCGTCCTCCGCAAGCTGCAGCTCTCGAGCCGGCACGAGCTGACGCGCTGGGCCGCGGAACGCCGGCTGATCTAGCCAAGTAACAGTCTGTACCTGGCCGGCTTCTTCGCCCGCGACGGCTGCACGCGCTTCGGCTCGCCCGGCATCTTCGGGAACTGCGGCGGGTACGGCGCCTCGCCGACGCCGGAGGACTCCTCCCGCTCGACCCACTCGAGCAGGACGCGGAGGTCGCAGACGGCGTCGTCGATCCCCGCCTGCACGTCGCCGAGCTTGGCGAAGCGGGCCGGCATCGTCGCGAGCGTGAAGTCCTCGGTCTCGACGTCGGGAAGCTCGTCCCACGTCACGGGCGCCGAGACGGTCGCGTCCGGCCTGCCCCGCACCGAGTACGCCGAGGCGATCGTGCGGTCGCGGGCGTTCTGGTTGTAGTCGATGAAGACCCGCTCGCCGCGCTCCTCCTTCCACCAGGCGGTCGTGACGAGGTCGGACCGGCGCTCGACCTCGCGCGCGAACGCGAGCGCGCACCGGCGGACGACCGGGAACTCCCAGTTCGGCTCGATCCGGCAGGCGACGTGGATGCCGCGGTTGCCGGACGTCTTCGGCCAGCCGGTCCACCCCATCTCGGCGAGCGTCTCCTGCACCACCGCCGCGACGCGCTTGCCGTCCTCGAACGAGGTGCCCGGCTGCGGGTCGATGTCGATCCGCAGCTCGTCCGGCTTGTCGACGTCGGCCCGGCGCGACGGCCACGGGTGGAAGTCGACGACGGCGAGGTTCGCCGCCCAGGCGACCTGCGCGACCTCGGTGACGCAGAGCTCGTCCGCGTGGCGGCCGGACGGGAACGTGACCCGCGCGGCCTCGACCCACTCGGGCCGCTTCTCGGGCACGCGCTTCTGGTAGATCATCTCGCCCTCGACGCCGTCCGGGAAACCGGCGCAGCTGCGTCGGCCGCTCGTAGAGCGCGCGCACGATCCCCTCGCCGACGGAGAGGTAGTACTCGACCAGGTCCCGCTTCGTCTCCTGCCGCGCCGGGAAGAGCACCTTGTCCGGGTTCGTCAGCTTGACGACGCGGCCGCCGACGTCGAGCTCGATGAACGGAGACGGCATGGCCGAGACGGTAGCGCGTGGTAGGTTCGAAGTCCCTTTCAGCCCGACCGCGGAGACCACCATGCGCAAGCTCGTCACGTTCCTGCTCGTCCTCTCCCTCTCCCTGCTTGCCGCCGGCTGCGGCTCGGACGACGACGACGCGAGCGGGACGACGGCCGCCGAGACCACCGAGGCGGCGGCGACGGACTGCGCGACCGAGAGCCTCGAGACGATCACCGACGGCCGGCTGACGATCGGGACGGACAACCCCGCCTTCCCGCCCTGGTTCGAGGGCGGCGTCCCGGAAGGATCGGACTGGGAGATCAACGACCCCGCCACCGGCGAGGGCTTCGAGAGCGCGGTCGCGTACGCGGTCGCGGACGAGCTCGGCTTCGCGAAGGACGACGTCGACTGGGTCGTCGTGCCCTTCAACAACTCGTTCAAGCCGGGCGAGAAGGACTTCGACTTCGACATCAACCAGACCTCGGTCACGGACGAGCGCGACCGCGCGGTCGACTTCAGCGACTCCTACTACGACGTCAATCAGGCGCTCGTGACGCTGCAGGGCACGCCGATCGCGGACGTGACCTCGAGCGCCGACCTCGCCGAGTACCAGCTCGGCGCCCAGGTCGGGACGACGAGCCTCCAGTACATCCAGGACACGATCCAGCCCTCGAAGGAACCGCGCGTCTACGACACGTCGAACGACGTCGTCGCGGCTCTCAACGGCAAGCAGATCGACGGGATCGTCGTCGACCTGCCGACCGCGTTCTTCCTCGTCGGCTCCGGTGAGGTGAAGAACGGCACCGTCGTCGGCCAGTTCCCGTCCACCGGCGACCAGGAGCACTTCGGGATGCTGTTCGCAGAGGGCAACCCGCTCCGCGACTGTGTCAACGAGGCGCTGACGACGCTCAGGGACGACGGGACGCTGGAGGAGATCCAGCAGCAGTGGCTCTCCGAGAAGACGAACGCACCCGTGCTCGAATAGCCGACCGCAGCTCCCGCATCCTCGGGGGCCGGGGCGGGGGTCGCAGCCTCGCGATCGCGAGCGCGAGCACGATCGTCGTCTTCGGAGCGCTCGCGTTCGCCGTCGTCAGCTCGCCGGGCTGGGACGAGGTGCGCGAAGCCTTCTTCTACGGCCCCGAGTTCCGCGAGTCGTTCCCGGACATCCTCGAGAAGTTCGCCACGAACGTGAAGCTGTTCCTGGTCGCCGAGGTGTTCATCCTCGCCTGGGGGCTCGTGCTCGCGGTCATGCGCAGCCTGCCCGGGCCTGTGTTCTTCCCGCTCCGGTTCCTCTCGGCCGCCTACACCGACATCTTCCGCGGGATCCCGACGATCCTGCTCGTGTTCCTGCTCGGCTTCGGCGTGCCGGGACTGCAGCTCGCCGGGGTGCCGACGTCGCAGTTCTTCTGGGCCGCCGTCTCGCTCGTCCTCGTCTACTCGGCGTACGTCGCCGAGGTGTACCGGGCCGGCATCGACTCGGTGCACCCGAGCCAGGAGGCCGCGGCGCGCTCGCTCGGGCTCAACCGCTTCCAGGCGCTCCGCTACGTCGTCCTCCCGCAGGCGATCCGGCGCGTGATCCCGCCGCTCCTGAACGACCTCATCGGGCTGACGAAGGACACCGCGCTCGTCGCCCTGCTCGGGGTCGTCGAGGCGTTCCGCCAGTCGCAGATCGAGGTCGCGGGCTCGTTCAACTACACGCCCTACGTGGCGACGGCGGTGATCTTCCTCGCGCTGACGATCCCGATGACGCGCTTCACCGACTGGCTGATCGCCCGCGAGCGGAGGCGGCGGCGGTGACCGCGCAGCTGCGACTCGAGGGGGTGGCGAAGTCGTTCGGCGACGTGCGCGTCCTCGACGGGATCGATCTCGAGCTGATGGAGCACGAGGTCGTCTGCCTGATCGGCGCCTCGGGCTCGGGGAAGTCGACGCTGCTGCGCTGCGTCAACCTGCTGGAGCCGGTCGACGACGGCCGGATCTTCCTCGGCGGCGAGGAGCTGACGGCCGCCGGCGTCGACGAGAACCGCGTACGGCGGCGAATGGGGATCGTCTTCCAGGCGTTCAACCTCTTCCCGCACATGACCGTCCTCGACAACGTGACCCTCGGGCCGCGCAAGGCCCTCGGCACGTCGAGGCGGGAGGCAGAGGCCGACGCCGCCGCTCTGCTCGCGCGGTTCGGGCTGGCGGAGCGCCGCGACGACTACCCCGACCGGCTCTCGGGCGGTCAGCAGCAGCGGGTCGCGATCGTCCGCGCCCTCGCGATGAGGCCCGAGCTGATGCTGCTGGACGAGGTCACGAGCGCGCTCGACCCCGAGCTCGTCGCGGAGGTGCTACGGGTGATCCGGGAGCTCGCGGACGGCGGGATGACGATGCTGATCGCGACCCACGAGATGGGGTTCGCCCGCGACATCGCCAACCGCGTCTGCTTCCTCGACGCCGGCGTCATCCTCGAGCAGGGGCCTCCGGAGCAGATCTTCAGCGCCCCGGCCGAGCCGCGCACGCGCCAGTTCCTCGACCGGATCATCGAAGCCGGGCGGCTGTAGCCGTACACTGAGCCCGTGTTGGAAGAGACCACGCGCGACGTCACGCTCGAGCCGCTGGACGACTGGATCGTCGTCGAGCCGCTCGACGACTCGGAGACCGCGAGCGGGCTGATCGTCCCGATCAACGAGAGCGTCCAGACGCGCCAGGCGATCGTGGCCGCCGTCGGCCCGGACGTGGAGTCGATCGACCCGGGCGACAAGGTCCTGTTCCCGCGCGATGCCGGCTTCGAGGTCAGGCTCGCCCGCTCGGCGCACCGTGTCCGGGTGCTCAAGCGCGAGGACATCCTCGCCCGCATCCACGACTGACCCGGGAAGGAACAGGAGGCGGGTGCGATCCGCCGCAGGATCAAGCCCCCGCCTCCCTAAGCTCGTCGCTCTGCCGCCCAGAGCTCCGAACCGATGAGCCCATCCTGGTTGACGGTGCCCGCTTCACGCCATCCCTCAGTGTGAGTTGACCGCACTACTTCACTTGAACGAGGGATCCGGCAGACGGGCTCCGGCGACGATGAACTGGTCATCAAGCTCAGCGCAGTGGGAAGCCGCAGCCCACTGTGCAGAGTCTCGAAAGACCGCGTCAGGCGCGATTCCCAGTGCCGAACCGCGGTCTTTCGCACGTCTGGAGACAGAAGCGCCGAAGGCCCGCCGCCCGCGGGCCTTCCGCGTGCCCGGCCTAGCCGCCGGACCGTGCGTTCCGGGCGACGTTGCGCGCCAGCGCCAGATGCTTGGCGGCCGGCAGCAGCCTGCGCGCGGGAACCTCGACCGAGACCATCCTGGCGCCGACCCGGAAGAAGAGGACGCGCCACGCGAACTGCGGCTTGCCGCTCAGATTCGCGTACCGGTCGTAGCTGTAGCCCTTGTCGCCGATCGAGACCGGCTTCAGTTGCTTCACGTAGGCGGGCTCCTCCTGGAGCCCCGCGACGACCCAGTCGAAGTCGGTCGCGGCTTCGCTGCGCACGGTCAGCCCCACCGAGCCGCCGTACTTGACGGTGCAGGTGCGCTTGCCGAAGGAGACCTTCTCGGCCGTGGTCGCGGAGGCGCCCAGCGCCGCGCGCGCCTGCGCGAGCTTGAGGTCCTTGCACGCGTCGGCCGGGGCAGCCGCATTCGCCGGGCCGGTGACAACGCCGAGCAGCACTACGAAAAGCACGATCCGCCGCATTCGGGTGCACGCTACCCCAGTCGCGCCGGTCGCTGCAAATCATCCCCGCGGGGTGACGCGCCGAGCCGGTTTCGCGACCATGCTCGGCGTCATGCGAATTCTCATCATTGCCGCGTTGATTCTGTTCCTCGTCATGTGGGTCCGCGCCGTGATCGGGCTGTTCCAGCGCCATGACATTTCCGGTTCGGCCAAGGCGGCATGGGCGATCTTCATGCTCGTGATCCCGTTTCTTGGCCTGCTCATCTACACGCTGATGGAGGCGCGGCCACCGGACGCCCGCCGCCGGTAGCGCCGAGCCGGTGGCCGACCAGCGGCTGACACGTCCGGCTCGCGAGCGAGACGTCGCCGTCGGCGTCGCCGTGGTCGCTGCCGGAGCGGCGGCGTCCGCCGTCCGGCTGGCGCTGCTCCCGGCCCGCGTGCTCCTGCACGGGCCGCTCGGCCGGCGGCAGGTCGTCCGGCTCGGCAACGTCGGCGTCAGCGCCACCGAGGAGGGCCGGCGGCGGCTGGAGGAGCTGCCGGGCCGTGTCGCCGACAGGGTGCTCGAGGACGTCGAGCTGCGGGAGGCCGTCGCGGCGCAGGTGGACGAGGAGCGGGTGGAGCAGATGGCGCGGCGCGTGCTGGCGAGCCCCGTGCTGGTGGAGATCCTGCGGAGCCCCGAGAGCGAGCGCGTGCTGGAGCAGATCGTGGCGAGCCCGGCGATCCGGTCGGCGCTCGCGCAGCAGGCGACAGGCTTCGCCGACGAGCTGGCCGACTCGGTTCGCAGCGCCGCCGGGCTTGCGGACGAGCGGATCGAGGCGCGGTCCCGCGACGCTGCCGGCAGCGACTACGCGGGCACGGCGTCGAGGGCGGTCGCGCTCGGTCTCGACGTCGCCGCAGCGCAGACGCTGTATCTCGTTGCGTCGGGAACCGTCGCGTTGCTCGCGTCGCTCAGCGGCGGGCTCAGGCCCGCCTGGCTGGCTGCGGGACTGGCGGCCATCGGCTGGCTGCTGATCGTCGGCGGCTACTTCGTCGGCTTCTGGACGCTCACCGGCCAGACGCCGGGGATGCGGCTGCTCCGGATCCGCCTCGGACGGGAGGTCGGCGTCGGCCGCGCGATCGTGCGCTACGTCGGGCTCGTGATCTCGATCATCCCGTTCTTCCTCGGCTTCGCCAGCGTCCCGTTCGACCGCAGACGGCGCGGCTTCCACGACTTCGTCGCGGGAACCGATGTCGTGCGCGCCGACGCGGCGTTGCAGCGCAGCGAGCTTCCGACGACACTCCCCGGCACATGAAGCACGCAGTGATCACGGTCGCCGGCCCGAATTTCACGGACATCGAGAACGTGGAACTCCTGGCCTTCCCGGCCGAGGGCGACCCGATCGAGACGAAGTACGGCACCTGCATCGTCACCGGCGTCGAGATCGCCGAGGGCGGCCACGACGCGAAGATCGCCTGCCGGCTGCCGTAGCCAGATGCGGACCGAATGAGCCTCATCTGGGGAGCCATCGGCGTCGCCGTCGCGACGGCGGTCTGCGTCACCGCGCTCCTGCTGGTGCGCCGGCGAGCGCCGGACGGCAGCTACTTCAACGACGGCGACCGCGCGGCCGGCGTCTTCGGCGTCCTTGCGACGGGCTTCTCGGTCCTGCTCGGGTTCATCGTCTTCCTCGCCTTCACGAGCTACGACGAGTCGCGCCGCGGCGCCGAGAGCGAGGCGCTGACCGTCGTCCAGCAGTTCCAGACGGCCCAGTTCCTGCCCGTGGAGACGGGGAAGCGGGCGGCGGACGAGCTCGTCTGCTACGCCCGCTCGATCGTCTACGTCGAGTGGCCACAGATGGAGAACGGGACGATCGGCGACAAGATCAATCCGTGGGGAGTCGCGCTCTTCCGCACGATCAAGGCGGCGGATCCCCGCACCGCCGTCGAGCAGTCCGCTTATGACAGGTGGCTCGACCAAACGTCCGACCGGGAGCTCGCGCGGCAGACCCGGCTGCATGCCGCGGACGGTGTGATCCCCTCGCCGGTCTGGGTCGTGCTGTTCCTGATCGCGGCGATCATCTTCGGCTTCATGCTCTTCTTCGCGGACAGCGGCGAGCGGGCGATCGTGCAGGCGACGCTGATCGGCTCGGTCGCGGTCGTGATCGGGGCGACGCTGGTCTCGATCTCGGTCCTCGACGCGCCGTTCCGTCACGGTCCAGGCAGCGTCGAGCCGGTGGCGATGATTCGCACCCTGGACCTCCTCGAGCAAGGCCGCGCGGTCGTCGGGAACACGGATGAGCCTCCCTGCACGGCGGACGGGCTGCCCCTCTGAACAAGACGGAGCGGCTCGAGCTCGCGGCGGCGCTCCTGCTCGCGCTGGCGGCGGTCGCGACGGCGTGGTCCGGCTACCAGAGCTCGCGCTGGCACGGGCGGCAGGCGGACGCATTCGCGAAGGCGTCGGCAAGCCGGGTCGAGTCGACGCGCGCCTCCAGCCTCGCAAACAGGCAGATCCAGATCGACGTCGCGACGTTCGTGCAGTGGGTCGACGCCTACGCGGCCGAGGACGCGTTCCTCACCGACTTCTACCGCAAGCGCTTCCGGCCCGAGTTCGCGACGGCCGTCGACGCCTGGGTCGCGACGAGGCCGCTCAGGAGTGAGGATGCACCGCTGACGCCGTTCGCGATGCCCGAGTACAAGCTCGCCGCGTCCGAGGCCGCGGAGAAGCTCGAGGCGACGGCCTCCGCGGCAGCCGACGTGGCGCGGCTCAACATCCAGCGAGCGGACAACTACACGCTGTGCCTCGTGCTCTTCTCGGCCGCACTCTTCTTCGCGGGCTTCAGCACGAGACTGACGTCGCCGCGGATTCGCGCCGCCACGCTGGGAGTCGGCTGGCTCGTCTTCGTCGCGACCGTGATCTGGCTCGCGACCTTCCCGGTCTCGCTCGACGTCTAGAGCGGCACCGCCCCCGACGCGATCGTGCCGCCGCCCGGTGCTGCGCCGATCTCGAACGACCCGCCGACGGCGCCGAGACGGTCGCGGATGTTCGTCAGCCCCGTCCCTTCGCCTGCAGGGCCGGGGGTGTAGCCGGCACCGTCGTCGGCCACCTCGAAGTGCAGCGTGCCGCCGTCGGCCCAGAGCCGCAGGGTCGCAGCCGCGTTGCGGCCCGCATGCTTCGCCACGTTCTGCAGCGCCTCCAGGCAGGAGAAGTACACGGCCATCTCGACCTCATCGGAGTAGCGAGCTAGCTGCTCGAGCTCGAGGGCAACGGTCGCCGACGACTGTCGCGCAGCCTCCTCGAGCGCTGCGGCGCGGACGACGTCGTCTGGAAGGGCGACCTACGGCCCGCCCTGCTCGAGGAGCTCTGGCTCCGGCACTGCCGCACGTCCTCCTAGGGCGCCAGGCGCATCTCCTCGGCCAACTCCTGCCGCTTCCGCTTCTCGCGCCTGTCGAAGATCCAGCCGAACGCCAGCAGCGCAGCCGTGAGGAAGAGGAACATGCCGAGGAACCCCCAGCGCAGCGCCGCTTCCTCGAGCACGAGGAACAGGATGACGCCCCCGATCGCACAGGCGATCGCGCCCCCGACAAATGCCAGCCAGAACTTGCCTCCGAGCTCCATGGTGCTCCTTCCGTTGAGTGAAGTATCTGCGAGGACGCCGACGCCGGCTCACCGCACCGCAGCCTGCCGCGGCAGCGGCGCGATCTGATCGGCGAACGGAGCCACCAGCATGGCGGCGTGCTCTGGGCGCGCTGCGACCTGGATCGTCCCCCTCGGATGCAGCGCCAGCGTGACGACGATCGGGTTGTCACCCACTCGACGGAGCTTCTTCCGCTCGGCCGCGGTCGCAGGGCGGCTCGAGACTCCGGCAGCCCAGACGAGCGCTTCCTTCCAGCCGGCGGGGCTCCCCCTGAACGCGAACACGTCATGCACCCAGACGCCGTGGCCTGCGTGCCAGCGGTCGCTCTCGTGCGTGCGCAGACGGACGGGGACGTTGCCGGGCCGGTGGCGAATCGCCCGGTTGCGGACGACGAGCGCGACCACCCCCATCGCGATCAGCCAGAGCGGCACGCCGACCAGGAGGAGAAAAGCCCAGATCACGACGAGAAACACGGTCGCTCAGTTGCCAGATCGGAACATCGTCCGAACGGGATGATCCAGCGTGAGGACAATCGCCCGGATCGGACGATTGCGTGTCGCCGGTGGGGGGAGACACTGACCCCATGCGCCTGACCTGGCTCGGACACGCAACGGTGCTGATCGAGCTCGATGGCGTCCGGCTGCTCACGGACCCGGTGCTGCGACGGTCGATCCTGCACCTCCGGCGCGCACGCACCGTCCGGGTCAGCGAGACCGGCAGACCCGACGCCGTGCTCGTCTCGCACCTGCACTGGGATCACTTCGACCTTCCCTCGCTCGCCCGCCTGGGCCAGCGGACGAGGATCGTCGCCCCGCTCGGCGCCGGCAAGGTGCTCCGCCGTCGCCGCTTCGAGCGAATCGACGAGGTGAGCGAGGGCTCGGAGGTCGAGATCGGCGCCGTGCGGGTTCGGGCGACGTACGCGGAACACAAGCCGGGCCGTGGCCCGTGGGGCCCCAAGACGGCTGCGCTCGGATACGTCGTGACCGGCTCGAGCACGGTCTACTTCGCCGGGGACACCGACCTCTTCCCCGGCATGGAGGGGCTCAGCGAAGGGCTCGACGTCGCGCTGCTGCCGATCGCGGGCTGGGGGCCGACCCTGCCTCCCGGCCACCTCGACGTCGATCGCGCCGCGGAAGCGGCGCGCCGACTCCGGCCTCGAGTGGCGATCCCGATCCACTGGGGCACGCTCCGGCCCGCGCACCGGAGGACGCCGCACGTCGGCAAGGAGGCTGCTGCGGCGTTCGCCGCGAAGGTCGCCGAGGTGGCGCCGGACGTCGATGTACGCGTGCTCGAGATCGGCGCGAGCTGCACGGTCGAGCCGCTCGGCGGCGACTGACCGCGCGGACAGGGATGTCCGGCCAGAGCCGTAGGGTTTCGCTGTGGCGCGGCCGCGAATCGTGGAGCGAGAGATGTCCAGGTTCCTGCGCAAGCCGGTCTCCGTCACGAGCGCCGCCAACGTGATCGTGCTCGTGACGGTGGCGGTCGTCGTCCTCGGCGGCGTCTTGATGCGGCTCGTCGACCGCGAGGAGTACCCGAACATCTGGCTCGGAATGTGGTGGGCGCTGCAGACGGTGACGACCGTGGGTTACGGGGACGTGACACCGAAGGAGCTGACAGGGCGACTCGTCGCGGCCGCCGTGATGCTGCAGGGCGTCGCGTTCCTGTCGATCATCATCGCCGCGATCACGTCGATCTTCGTCGCGCGGGCGCAGCGGGAGCGCGACGTCAGCGAGGGGCTCGGCGAGCACGGCATCGCCTCCCTCCACAGGCGCTTCGACGAGCTCGAAGCCCGCCTCGACCGGCTCGAGCAGAAGCCCTAGCCCGCGACCGGTTCCTGGTCGGTTGCCACCGGCAGCTCGCCGACGGCCACCCGCTTGAACGCTTCGAAGCCGAGGGCGGCGAGCCCGGCGAGAATGAGCACCCCGAGCCAGCTCCGGAGCGCCGGAACCGGGCCCCACAGCACGAGCAGGAGGAAGACTCCCGCAAGTGCCGCCCAACCGATCTCTGCCCGGTCGCGGAGCGTCGGCGCGATCGCCGCGCGGAGGCGGCGCGCCCAGCCGGCCGGCCCCGCAAGAACGGCGCCGGCGAGCAGGACCACGCCGTAGGCGATCAGAGCCCAGGCGAGTGATGCCAGCAGGCCTGTGCCGATCAGCCACGAGGCTCCCACGGCGTCCCGGATCGACTCGCCGTTGGCGAGCGCATCGACGAGATACGAGCCGACGACCCGGCGGATGACGAGGAGCAGGATCCCGACGAGCAGGAAGATGACGCCGACGGTCCGCAGCGTCGTGCGCCGATCCCGCGCGAGCCAGATCGCGCCGCCGAAGGCGGCGATCGCGGCGAGGATGATGACCCAGCTCAGGGTCTTGATGATCTTCACGGTCGTCTGCGCGCCTTCGAGCTGGTCCGACTGGAGCACGGTGATCTGACCCGCGTCGGCGGGAAGCCGCGCGTCGAGTTGTTCGCCGAACCCGAGCTCCTCGCCGACGGCGACGACGAAGGAACGGAGGTCGAGCGTGACCGTGCCGTCTGTGGTCGAGACGCCTGCCCGCGTCTCGTCCTCGAGAACCCGCAGCAGCGTCTGGTGCGCCGCCCGGTTGACGTTCTCCCAGAGGTCCTGGACGCGCGGCCGCTGCAGGAACCCGTCGACCGCGCGCTCCGCAGGCTGATGCAGGGCGCCGGCGATCGGCGCGGCCAGGCCCTGGAGATTCGGCGGCAATTGGTCCTCGAGCCGCTCCTGGACGTCCACGTTGTCGTAGAGCTGGTCGACGATGTAGACGGACAGCGCCGAGCGGACCTTGGGGTCGTCGAGCAGCTGCGTGCTGGTGCCGACCCAGGAATCCGTGTCGAGCGCCTGTCGCTTGACCCACACCGTCAGCGAGCCGACGAGCAGGATCAGCGTCCCGAGGACGAGCAGGCCCCAGACGAGGATCGTCCGTGTCCTCGGGCTCAGCCCTCCCCCGGTCTCGTCGGGTGTCGACATGCGTCTACGCTCGCGCGCCGACCGCTTCCGGGCATCGTCCGGTCTGGGTGAATAGCACGCGTTCATCCCGACCGGACGATGTGACGTCGTCCTGCGGCCGCTTTGCTCGGCTCAGCGACGAGGTTGCCGCGCGTAATCCACTGCAGACAAGGAGACCGCTGTGGGACTGTCCGGCTCCGACTACGGTGAACGCTCGTTTTCCGACCGCGGTGTGAACACTGAGCCTGCGGGCCTGGGGTGGGTCATCTTCGCGGGCTGCTTGCTCGGCCTCGCGGGCGTCTGGAACGTCGTCGACGGCATCCTGGCGATCTCGACGTCGCGGGTTTACGAACCCGACGCGGTCTTCGTGTTCAGCGATCTGAGCACATGGGGCTGGATCGTGCTGGCCCTCGGCACGCTGCAGCTGATCGCGGCGTTCACGGTCGCCGCCGGGAGTGAGTTCGCGCGCTGGTTCGGGATCGGAGTAGCCGCAGCCAACGCGATCGGCCAGCTCTTCTTCGTGCCTGCGCTCCCGCTCTGGGCGATGAGCATGTTCGCGCTCGACATCCTGATCATCTACGCGCTCGCGGTGTACGGAGGAGCCAGGCTGCGCGGATTCGCGCGCTAGGAAGCGCCGTTAAGGGTTGGTGAAAGCCGCTCCGATGGCGGGTTCGACATTGTTCGGGGAAGTGCAAGTTGCTACGTTTTCGAACGAGCGGTGCAAGCTGGCCGCCACCGCCGCCCAGACCCGCCGGCCGTCGACGCTGCCATCAGGCAGACGTCCCGTCGCCGCTTCTGGTCCTGCGGCACACCCTTCGAAGGCGAGTGGCGGATGGCACGGGAACAGCAGATCGCGAAGCTTCAGCGAGAGCCGTTTCCGGTGCTCGAGTCCAAGCTTTGTCCCGACGCCGCCGCGAGCCGGGACGATCCCGCGCGCGGCCCTGGTCAACCGGCTCCGCGCCGCCCGCGGCGTCGCGGTCGTCGTCGTCTCGGCCCCGGCCGGCTACGGGAAGACGACGCTGCTCGCGGAATGGGAACGGCGCGACGAGCGGCCGTTCGCGTGGCTCTCGCTCGACGAGGCGGAGAACGACCCGACGGTCTTCCTGACCTACGTCGCGGCCGCCCTCGACCGCGTCGAGACCGTCGATCCGGATGTGTTCAAGGCGCTGTCGGGCTCGGGCTCCTCGTTCCAGAGCATCATCGCGCGGCTCGGACCGTCGCTTGGCTCGCTCCGCTCGCCGATCGTGGTCGCCCTCGACGACGTCCACGTGCTGCGCGCGCCGGCCTGCATCGACGCGCTGGCGCTGCTGGTCGAGCAGCTCCCCGCGGGATCGCAGGTCGTCCTCGCCTGCCGCACGGCGCCGGCACTGCCGCTCGGCAAGCTGCGGGCCGAGGGGCGTGTGCTCGAGATCGGCCCCGACGACCTGAGCCTGACCACGCGCGAGGCGCAGGCGCTCCTGGCCGGCGCCGGCCTCAAGCTCGCCGGGCACGAGGTGGAGGCGCTGACCCGGAGCACGGAAGGCTGGCCCGCCGGGCTGTATCTCGCGGCGCTCTCGCTGCGCGCTTCCAGGGAGGGAGGCCGATCCGCCGCCGGCATTCGCGGCGACGACCGCTACATCAGCGACTACTTCCGGCTCGTGCTGCTCGAGAGCCTGCCGGAGGCGGAGATCGAGTTTCTGACGCGCGTCTCGGTGCTCGACCGCATGTGCGGCTCGCTCTGCGACCACGTGCTCGAGCGCTCGGACGGTGCGTTCGAGCTCGAGCGGCTGGAACAGTCGAACCTGTTCGTCGTTCCGCTCGACCACGAACGCCGGTGGTACCGGTTCCACCACCTCTTCCGCGACATGCTCGAGGACGAGCTCGAGCGGCGCGAGCCCGGCCTGGCCGCGCGCCTGAGCAGCCGGGCCGCGGACTGGCACGTCGAGCGCGACGACGTCGAGGCGGCGATCGAGTACGCCCAAGCCGGAGGCGACAGCCGCCGCGTGATCGAGCTGGTCGGGATCGCGGCGCAACCCGCGTACCAGAGCGGCCGGTTCGCGACCGTCGAGCGCTGGCTGGCGCGTCTCGAGGACGAGCAGGAGCTGACGGAGAACACCGCGCTGGCCGTGCTCGGCGCGTGGTCGCATGCCCTCCGCGGCCGGCCGGAGGCCGCTCGCCGCTGGGCGCAGGTTGCGGAGGCGGGACCTGCCGACGCGGTCATGCCCGACGGCGACCCGGCCATCGCCTGGACGTCCGCCCTGCGGGCGGGGCTCTGCGCCGACGGCATCGACGTGATGTGCGAGGACGCCGAGACCGCGATGCAACGCGCGCATCCGGGCAGCCAGGCGGCCGCGACAGGCACCGTGCTGCTGGCGATCGGGAACCTGCTCCTGGGCGACGAGGAGCTCGGCGCGCCGATGCTGGCGGATGCCGGTGAGCTGGCGATGGAGGTCGGGAACACGGACTGCGCGACGCTCGCGCTGGCCACGGCCTCCCTGCTCGCGAACGCCCACAACGACGCGGACGAGGCGGAGGCGCTGGCACTCCAGGCCCGCGAGCTCGTCGAGTCGGCGCGGCTCGACGACTACGCGACGAGCGCGCTCACCTACGTCGCCGGCGCCCGGGCGGCTCTCCGCCACAACAACTGGACGCGCGCGGCCGGCGACATGGCCCGAACGGCGCAGCTGACGCCGTTGCTGACGTATGCGATGCCGTGGCTGGCGGTCCAGGTGCGGCTCGAGCTGACGCGGGCCTACCTCTCCCTCGTCGATTGGAGCTCGGCCGCTGCAGTGATGGCCGAGGTGGACGAACTGCTGGCACGGCGTCCCCAGCTCGGCGTGCTGAACGCCCAGGCCGTGGAGCTGCAGCACCGGCTTGCGGCGAGCAACCAGCCCGAGGACAACTGGGCCGCGTCCCTCACCGGCGCCGAACTGCGCCTGCTCCCGCTCCTGACGACGCATCTCTCGTTCCGGGAGATCGCCGAACGGCTCTTCGTCTCCCGCAACACGGTGAAGACCCAGGCGATCTCGGTCTATCGCAAGCTCGGCGTCTCCTCGCGGAGCGAGGCGATCGAGCGGGCGACCGAGCTCGGGCTGTTCGGAGCACCTGCGGAAGCCGTTCCACGGCCCGTCGGCAAGCACGACTAGGGGAGGTCGGCTCCCCTGTCTTCGTGCGCGCGCTTGACCGCGAACGTGCCGCCGGCGGACATGATCTGGGTCGGCTCGACCCACTCGTTCAGCATCTCGAAGCCCTGAGCCCGCGAGACGGCGTCGAGGAACGGGCGCGCCCAGAGGTGCTCGATCAGCGCAACGGCCGCGGTGGTGTCGTTCGGCACCAGCTGCTCGAGCCGGAACGCGTCGTCCTTGTTGAAGAGGTGGCCGTCCATCAGGTCGGCCATCCCCGTCATCGCGCCCGACTCGACACCGGCCAGGCCCTCGGCGGCAAAGCCGGCCAGAGCTCCCATCGCCTCGCCGAACTTGACCGCCTCCTCCCAGCCGAGGTCGCTCGCCGCCACGTGGGCGACGGAGCCGGTCGAGTCCTTGCGCACGATCATCAGGTCGAGGATCCGGACGACCCCTTCCTTCTTCAGCCGTTCGAGCTCCGGCAGGATCTCCCCGCGGAACTTGTTGCCCTCGAACGCAACGACGAGCATCTGCACCGGGCCGTAGCTCATGCGGTGATTCTGGCCGATTCGGCTGGGCGCGAATCATGCTGAGGGGATGAAGCTTGTACGCGACGTTCGCTGCAAGTTGCTATGGCATCACCGATGTGGCGAATCTTGATCCGCCGTCCCCGCAGGCATAGCAATCGACGCCTGCTTCAGCCCAGACCCACGATCACAGGAGAGACCCATGCTCGTCGCCGCCTACACGTTCCTCGACCTCTTCTGGTCGATGCTCGTGTTCTTCCTCTGGATCATGTGGTTCTGGCTTCTCTTCACGGTCTGGTTCGACATCTTCCGCCGCCACGACACCTCCGGCTTGACCAAGGCGCTCTGGCTCATCTTCACGATCGTGCTGCCCTTCCTCGGCGTGTTCATCTATCTGATCTCGCAGAACGACGGGATGACGAAACGGAACATCGAGCGCTCGCGCAAAAGCAGCGAGAGCAGTTCGACAGTTACGTGCGTGATACGGCCGGAAGCGGAGGGGGCGGCGGTGCAGCGGACGAGATCGCGCGCGGGAAAGAGTTGCTCGACCGAGGTGTGATCACGCAGGACGAGTTCGACGTCCTCAAACGCAACGCGCTCGCCTAGGGCACGGAGATGGCCGCCGAGACATCGGTGGTGAGCGGGCTCGAGCCGCGGTCGTTCTGGGGCCACTTCGAGACGCTGACGACGATTGCGCGGCCGTCGCGGCACGAGGAGCCCGTGATCGAGCACGTGCGCAGGTGGGCCGAGCAGCACGGCTTCGAGCTCCAGCAGGACGCCGGCCGGAACCTCGTCATCCGCGTCCCCGCGACGCCGGGGCGCGAGAACGCGCCCGTCGTCACGCTCCAGGGCCATCTCGACATGGTCTGCGAGCGCGACCCGTCGAGCCCGAACGACCCGGCCGAAGGACGGATCGTGCTGGTCCGCGACGGCGAGTGGCTGAAGGCGGACGGCACCACGCTCGGAGCCGACGACGGCGTTGCGATCGCGGCGATGATGGCGCTCGTCGAGGACGAGTCGCTGCCCCACGGGCCGCTCGAGCTGCTGATGACAGTGGCGGAGGAAGTCGGGCTCGAGGGGGCGAACGCGCTCGATCCGGCGCTCGTGACCGGCTCCATCCTCGTCAACCTCGACAGCGAGGAGGACGGGAGGCTGACCGTCGGGTGCGCCGGGAGCACCGACACGTGGATCCGCATCCGGGCGCCGCGCCAGGAGGCGGAGGGCGACCGGGTCACGCTCGGCGTCGCCGTGAGCGGCGGGAGCGGCGGCCACTCCGGCACCGGGATCGCACTGGGCCGGTCGAACGCGGTCAAGGTGCTCGGACGAGCACTGCGCGAGGCGTGCGAGACAGTGCCGTTCGCGCTCGTCTCGTTCGCAGGCGGCAAGAGCCGCAATGCGATCCCTCGTGACGCGATCGCGATCTGCTCCGTTCCGGCCGCCCAGGAGCAGGCCTTCCGAGACGCGGTCGCGGCCGCGGCCGCGACGATCCGCGACGCGTACGTCAAGACCGACGCGGGGGTCACGGTCGACGTCGAGCCCGCCGACGCACCGGCGCTCCCCTGGACGGACGAGGCGACGAAGACGCTGCTCGACGCCGTCGCGCTCGTACCCACCGGCCCGCTCGCCCTGAGCCCCGACTTCGACGACCTCGTCGAGACGAGCACCTCCCTCGGCGAGGCGATCACGGACGGAGACGAGCTGACGCTGCACAGCCTCTCGCGCTCGTCGAACGACTCGGCGCTCCCCGAGGTGATCGCGACGCTCGACGCCGTGGCGCGGCTCGGCGGCGGCGAGCTCGAGGTCAAGCGCAACTACGGCGGTTGGCGCCCCGATCTCGACTCGAAGGCGCTCGCCGCGGCGCGCGCAGCGTACGAGCGCGAGTTCGGAGAGCCGCCGATCATCACCGCGGTCCACGCCGGCCTCGAGACGGCGGTGATCGGGACGAAGGTTCCCGGCCTCGACATGCTCTCGTTCGGGCCGCAGATCGAGTTTCCGCATTCGCCCGACGAGCGCGTCAGCATCCCCACCGTCGAGCGCTTCTGGAAGCTGCTCGTCGTCTTCCTCGACGAGATGTCCGACCCGACCGCGAAAGTCTAGACGTGCGCTCCTGGATCCTCGCTGCCGTCGGCATCCTGGCCGTGATCCTCGTCGCCGCCGCGATCGGCGGCCGCGACGAGAGCGGCGAGACGGTTCCCGCGGGCGAGTGGACGCAGAGCGTCTGCGGCGCGATCGGCGTCTGGCGCGGTGAGCTCGAGGACATCGTCGACGACGTGCGGAATCCCAACGCACAGACCGCGGCGGGCAGTGAGGAGCCCCAGTCGGAGACGCCACAGGGACGAACGGGATTCATTCGCAAGGGTCTCGAGCGCGCGGTCGGTGCGGCGGAGACCCTGGTCGTGGGCATCGACAACGCCGGCATCCCGGACACGCCTGAGGGCGAGGAAGCCGCCGAGCGCGTGTCGGACTGGGCGGAGGACGCGCAGGCAGAGCTCGAAGAGACCGAGGACGGGCTCGAGGACGATCCGGAGACCATCGAGGAGTCGATCACGCAGCTCGCCGATGCGGCGCGAACGATCGTCGCGGTGCTCGGCAGCGGCGTGCAGACGATCGTCGAGGTCAGCCGTCTCGATCCTGAGCTCGCCCAGGCCGCACTCGAGACGAGCACCTGCCAGCAACTCCGCGCGGAGCGGGACGAGTGAGCACAACCGACTGGATCCTGATCGCCCTTCAGGGGCTGGTCGTGATCGGCTTCATCGCCCTCGGCGTGCGGTCGGGCGGGATTGGCCTCGGGCTCTGGGGCGGCGTCGGCACGCTCGTCCTCGTCTTCGGCTTCGGCCTCGCCCCAGGCGAGCCGCCGATCAGCGCGATGCTGATCATCGTCGCCGTGATCGCTGCCTCGGCGGCGATGCAGGCCGCGGGTGGGATCGACTACATGGTCCTGATCGCGAGCAAGGCGCTCCGCGCTCGCCCGAAAATGCTCAACTTCGCGGCTCCGTACGTCTCCTGGCTGCTCACGATCCTGACCGGGACGGGGAACACCTTCTTCTCCCTGATCCCGGTGATCAACGAGCTCGCGTACGCGAACAAGATCAGGCCGGAGCGAGCGCTCGCGGGCTCCGCCGTCGCGTCGACGTTCGGGATCACCGCCAGCCCGGTCGCTGCCGCGATGGCGACGATGCTCCCGCTCGTCGAGATCTACGGCTACGACATCGTCGACGTGATGCTGATCACGATCCCGGCCAGCATCATCGGGATCTTCGCCATGGCGCTGGTCATGAACACGCACGGCAAGGATCTGGACGACGATGTCGAGTACCAGCGCCGCCTCGCCGCGAACGAGATCAAGCCGCCGGCCCCGGCCGGCGAGATCACGCTGCTGCCGTACGCGAAGCGCAGCGTCGCGATCTTCCTCACCGCCGTCGGGGCGATCTGCGTGTTCGGCGTCTTCGAGGGCCTGCGCCCGACGTTCCCGGCAGAGGGCGGCGGGGTCGAGCCGCTGTCCGTGACGCCGATCATCCAGATGTTCATGCTCACCGCCGCGGCGCTGATCCTGGTCCTCGCCCACGTGCAGGCGAGCGACATCCCCAATCAGCAGATTTTCAGGTCGGGCATGGTCGCGATGATCGCCCTCTTCGGGATCGCCTGGATGGCGGACACGTTCATCGCGAACAACGAGGACGCGATCGTCGCCGCGCTCGGGAGCCTCGCCGAGGAGTTGCCGTTCACGATCGCGATCGCGATCTTCCTCGTCGCGGCGTTAACGACGAGCCAATCCGCGGCCACGCGGACGATGATCCCGCTCGGGCTCGCGCTCGGGATCGGGGCCGGCTACATGATCGCCTTCTGGACCGCCGTCGCCGGCGTGCTCTTCTTCCCCGCAAACGGGACGCAGATCGCCGCCGCCGAGGCCGACGAGACCGGCTCGACGACGCTCGGCAAACGCGTCATCGACCACTCGTTCCAGCTTCCCCTGCAGATCGCCTGGGTCGTCACGGCGCTCGCCGGCTGCCTGATCGTCTATCTCTTCTTCGGCGATCAGACACCGCCACCGCCGGTGCCGACCACTACGACCACCCCGTAGCGTGAGCGTCCGCGGCGCCGCCTTCCTCGGCATCGGCGCCATGGTCGGCGCCGGCATCTTCGCGCTGCTCGGCGAGGCCGGAACCGTCGCAGGGTCCGCAGTCTGGCTCTCGTTCCTCCTCGCCGGGATCGTCTCCTCGCTGCTCGGCTACACCGTCGTCAAGATGGGCGTCCGCTTCCCCTCGTCGGGCGGGATCATCGCGTACCTGATCGAGGGGTTCGGCAACGGACGACTGGTCGGGATCGCCTCCTGGCTGGGCTACTTCGCCGCGATCGTGATCGTCTGCTCGATGGTCGCCGTCTCGTTCGGGAGCTACGCCACGTCCCTCTTCATCGGTGAGGGCGCAGCGGCGGGCTGGGACAACGTGTTCACGACGTTGATCGTGCTCGCGATGGCGGGCATCAACATCGTCGGCTCCAAGATCGTCGACCGCGCGCAGTCGCTGATCGTCGTTCTCCTCCTCGGGGTCTTCGCCATCTTCATCGTCGTCACGCTGGCAGACATCGACCTCGACCTGCTCGCCTTCAGCGGCTATCCGCCGTTCAACGACATCATCGCGAGCGTCGCCCTCACCTTCTTCGCCTACCTCGGCTTCAGCGTGATCACCTTCGCCGCGGGCGACCTGCGCGACCCGGCGCGCGAGCTGCCGAAGGCGATGTATTCGGCGCTCGGCGTGACGACTGTGCTGTACGTCCTGATCGCACTCGGCGTCTTCGGCACGCTCACCGTCCCGGAGGTGATCGGCTACGGCGAGACCGCGATCGCCGAGGCCGCGCGGCCGACGCTCGGCGACGCCGGCTTCACGATGATGGCGATCGCCGCCCTGCTCGCGACCTCGTCCTCCGTGAACGCGACGCTCTATGCCTCGGGCGGACTGACGAAGATGCTCGCGGGCGCCGGACAGTTTCCGCCCTTCTTCGGGCCGGCCTCGCGGCTCGGCGCGCACGCCGGCATGCTGATCACGGCCGCGATCGTGCTCGTCGTCAGCAACCTCGTCAACCTTTCCGCGATCGCATCGGTGGGAAGTGCGTGCTCGCTCGTCATCTTCGTGCTCGTCGGGGTCGCCGCATACCGCCGGCGTGCGGACACGGGGGCGAACGCCCTGATCGTGCTCGCGGGATCGCGGCGACCGCCATCGTTCTCGCCTTCTTCGCGGTCGACACGTTGCGCAACGCTCCCGAGACTTTCATTGCGATCGTGGCGATCACGGCGCTGGCCGTGGTGTTGGACTTCATCTGGAAGCGGAGCCGCGGAACGCCCGCGACCGACTCCAGCGCCACGGCGGCCTAGGTGGCCGAAGAACCGCGTGCGCTGCAGACGGCACCCGGAAAGGAGCTCCTGCTCTTCCTCGCCGACCTGGGTGCCGCACTCAGCGCGATCGGCGAGACGGTCGATGCGGTCGAGCTGCGTCTCGCCCTGATCGCGCGCGCCTACGGGCTCGAGGACGCACGCTTCAGCGCCTTCCCGACCTCGCTCTTTCTGACGCTCGGCCGCGGCGAGGCCGCGACGATCGAGCCGACGAGGCGGCTGTCGGCGACGCCGCGGCTCGACCAGATCGCGGCGGTCCATCGCCTCGCCGAGGAGGCGGAGCAGGCGGCGATCGCCCCCGCGGCCGGAATCGCCCGGCTCGAGGAGATCCGAGCGACAGGCAGCCGCTACGGGCCGCTGGCGAGCGTGCTCGGCTACACGACGCTGACGATCGGGATTGCGTTGATCCTGCGACCGGCGCCGCGCGATGTCGCCGCCGCGGCCGCGCTCGGCACGGTCGTCGGCGTGCTGCGGCTGCTCGCGCGCGGGCGACGTTCGCTCGAGGTGCTGATGCCGTTCCTCGCTGCGTTCGCCGTCGCTCTGCTGACCGCCCTGGCCGTCAAGTACGAGATCACCGATCCCGGCCTGCGCGCGATGATCGCCTCGCTCGTCGTCTTCATCCCGGGCGTCGCGCTGACGACGGCGGTGCTCGAGCTGACCGAGGGCCAGATGATCTCCGGCTCGAGCCGGCTCGTCTGGGCCACCATGCAGCTCGGCCTGATCGCGTTCGGGATCGTCGCGGGCGTCAGCGCCGCCGGGGTGCCGCCCGAGCGCGCGTTCTCCAGTTCCGACGCGCTGCTCGGCGACTGGGCGCCCTGGCTCGGCGTGCTCGTCTTCGGCGTCGGCGTCATGGTCGCCCACTCGACACCGCCCGGCGCACTCCTGTCGCTGCTCGTCGTCCTCTACGCCGCGTGGACCGGCCAGGTGCTCGGCGACGCGTTGTTCGGCGCCTACTCGAGCGGCTTCGTCGGAGCCGTCGTGATGACGTTCGTCGCGTACCAGCTCGCCCGGCTCCAGTCGACGATGCCGGTGTATGCGATGTTCCTGCCGGGCTTCTGGCTGCTCGTCCCCGGCTCGCTCGGCCTGATCGGGCTGACGACCTTCCTCGCCTTCCCGGACACCGCCACCGGCGCCGACGTCTTCGCCGTGATCGGCGCGATCGCGGCGGTCGCGCTCGGTGTCCTCTGTGGCGTCGAGCTGCAACCGCTGGGCGTCGGCGCCGAGCGGCGCGCGAAGGCCGTCACACGACGCGTTCGGTCCCCCCGGTGCCTGAGCGCCTCCCGCCCCAGCTCGACGCCCTGGACGACCGCGACGCGGTCAGCGCGACGCTCCCCGCGAGCACGAAGACCTAGTCCGAGCCGGGGGGACGCGCCGAGCACTGCGCGCGCATCGAGCCAGTTCTCGAGCGCCGTCCAGCCGATCACGAGCCCACTGCCGAGCACGCCGATCACGCCCGGCCACGACCCGAGCATCCGGATCCACACCAGCGCGAGCCCGGCCACGATCGCGGCCAGCCAGCCGTCGTTCGGCCCCTGCGTGCCGTCGAGCCGGACCGGCCCGTCGGCGACCCACGTCACGAAGACACCGACGAGGACGGCGGCGACCGCGACCCGGCACACGAGCCGCCGGCGCGCTCCGCCGTCGCCGCGCGGGTTAGGGTCGCTCATGGCTGACGACGCTACCACCCCGGCGCGGCGCGGCCGGGGACGCCGCAGCGCCGCGATCGCCGGGCTCACGCTCGCGGCGCTCTTCGTCGTCGTCTACCGGCAGGTGCTCGGGATCACGCAGCGGCCGAGCTGGCCGCCGCCGGCCGACGCAGTCACCTCCGCGGGCGCGCAGGCGGCGACCGAGGCGTTCGTCGCCCGCGACGGCGCGCGTCCGCACGATGCGGCGCTGCCGTTCGCCTGGTCGACCGCCGCGACGATCGAGCCGCTGGTCGAGGGTGAGAGCTTCTTCCCGCGGATCTTCGCGGACGTCGAAGCGGCACAGTCGTCCGTCCACATCCTCATGTTCGGCTGGCGCGAGGGCACCGTCGGGATGGAGATGGCCGCCCTCCTGCGGCGCAAGCTCGAGGAGGGCGTCGAGGTGCGGGTGATCGTGGACAGCTTCGGCTCACGACCCTACGAGGAAGCGCGCGAGATGTTCACGCCCCTCGCCGAGGCGGGTGCCCAGATCGTCGTCAACGACGTCTTCCCGCTCGACCGCGACGGCCTCTTCCCCGACGGGCAGCACGTCGACTGGCGCCAGGACGAGGTCGGCCGCGCCGACCATCGCAAGCTCTACGTGATCGACGGCGCCGTCGCCTGGACGGGCGGGGCGGGGATCGAGGACCACTTCCGGGACGGCCGCTTCCACGACATGATGGTGCGGGTGACCGGCGCCGTCGTGCGACAGGCGCAGGCGGCGTTCCTGACGAGCTTCCGCGGCCACGGCGGCCCACTCGGGGCGGAGCTCTCCGCGTACTTCCCCGAGCCCGAGGAGGAGGGCTCGACGCCGATCGCGCTCGCCCAGGTGATCCCCGGCGGCCATGTCGCGGCCTCCCAGGCGGTCCGCGAGCAGATCGACGGCGCGCAGCGGCGGCTCGACCTGATGAACCCGTATGTCACGGACGCCGACATGATCGGCCGGATCCGCAAAGCGGCAGAGCGCGGCGTCGCCGTGCGTCTCGTCGTCTCGCAGACGTCGAACAACGCGCAGGCGACGGCCGCCCTCAAGCACTACTACCGCGACCTGGCCGAGGCCGGGGTCGAGATCTGGGAGCTTCCGGACACGGTCGTCCACGCCAAGGTCGTCGTCGCCGACGACACGGTCAGCTTCGGCACGGTCAACCTCGACGCCTGGGCGCTCTACCGCAACAACGAGATCATGATGCTGGCGCAGAGCGCCGAGACGGCCGAGCTGGTCGAGGAGCGGCTGTTCGAGCCCGACATCGCCCGCTCGCAGCGCGGCGTGCCGCCGGAAAGCGCGCGTGAGCGCTTCGAGAGCCGGCTCTGGAGCACGCTCGGGTCGTTCCTGTGAGCGCGGCGCCCAACCGCGGGGCTCCCGCCATGCTCGTCCTCCTCACCCTCGCGACCGGGCAGTTCCTGATGACGCTCGACAGCTCGGTGATGAACGTCTCGATCGCGACCGTCGCGAAGGACGTGGGGACGACGGTGACCGGAATCCAGGGCGCGATCACGGCGTACACGCTCGTGATGGCGGCGCTGATGATCACGGGTGCCAAGATCGGAGCGATCATCGGGCGCAAGCGGGCGTTCGCGATCGGCTGCGTCATCTACGGCTGCGGCTCCTTCACCACGTCGATCGCGCAGAGCCTGCCCGTGCTGATGTTCGGCTGGTCGTTCCTGGAAGGCGTCGGTGCTGCCCTGATCCTGCCCGCGATCGTCGCGCTGGTCGCCGGGAACTTCCCGTCCGAGAAGCGGCCGGCGGCCTACGGGCTCGTCGCGGCAGCCGGAGCGGTGGCCGTCGCGGTCGGCCCGCTGATCGGCGGCTTCTGCACGACCTACTTCTCGTGGCGCTGGGTGTTCGCCGGCGAGGTCATCCTCGTGATCGGGATCCTGATCCTCGCCCGCCGGATCGCGGATGCGCCGGTCGAGGAACGGCCTCAACTCGACATCGTCGGCGCCGTGCTGTCGGCGCTCGGGCTCGCCCTGCTGGTGTTCGGCGTGCTGCGCTCCGGCGAGTGGGGCTGGATCCAGCCCAAGCTCGACGGCCCCTCGTGGGCCGGGATCTCGCCGACGTTCTGGCTCGTCCTCGCCGGCCTCTTCGTGATCTGGCTGTTCTTCCGCTGGCAGGCGCGGCGCGAATCGCGTGGCGAGGAGCCGCTCGTCCGGACGGCGATGTTGCGCAATCGGCAGCTGACCGGCGGGGTGACGATGTTCTTCTTCCAGTACCTCGTGCAGGCGGGCTTCTTCTTCGTCGTGCCGCTCTTCCTCTCGGTCGCGCTCGGCCTGTCGGCGATCGACACCGGGATCAGGCTCCTCCCGCTCTCGGCGACGCTGCTCGCCGCTGCGATTGGGATCCCGCGCTTCCTGCCGCACCTCTCGCCGCGCCTGGTCGTGCGCGTCGGGCTGCTCTCGCTGCTCGCCGGAACGGTCGTCCTCCTCGGCGGGCTCGACGCCGACGCAGGGCCGGAGGTCGTCTTCGTGCCGATGCTGCTCGTCGGCCTGGGCATCGGCGCACTGGCCTCGCAGCTCGGCGCCGTCACCGTCTCGGCCGTGCCGGACGACGAGAGCCCCGAGGTCGGCGGCGTTCAGAACACGATGACGAACCTCGGCGCCTCGCTCGGGACCGCGCTCGCCGGCTCACTGATGATCGCCTCGCTGACGTCGGCGTTCCTGCTCAACATCGAGCAGAGCTCCGCGATTCCGAACGAGGCGAAGGAGCAAGCCCAGGTCGAGCTCGCCGGCGGCATCTCGTTCGTCTCGGACGCCGATCTCGAGGCCGCCCTCGAGGAGGCGGGCGCGACGTCGACCTCCACCGACGCGGCGCTCGCTGCGTACTCCGATGCGCGTCTCGACGGATTGCGCGCCGCTCTCGGGATCCTCGCCGTGCTCGCCGTGGTCGCGCTGTTCATGGCGCAGGCGATCCCGACGAGACCGGTCGGGGCCGCCGAGCGGAAGGAGTAGGAGCGAGCTCAGGCGGCCTCGACGGAGGGGAACGCCCACGATCCGTCGAGGATCTCGGAACGCGGTCGATAGAGCCGAACGGCGTAGTTCCAGCCCTCCATGATCGGAAGGCAGTTGGGTCTGTCGCCGTCGCAGCCGCCGAAGCTGACGGTCACCGAGCCGTCCGAGTTCGGCTTGGCAGTGATGCTGTTGACCGTGTTCGCATTGCGGTCGTTCGGCTCGAAGTAGCCGTCCGCGTTATAGACCGAGATCGACCAGAAGGCGTCAACCGGCACGTCGCGCACCGTGAGCTGATAGTCGCCCACCGGCAAGCCGAGATCGACGTTGACGTAGAAGGCCTCGTGTTCCGGCAGGCCACCCCAGCCGCCCGCAGTCCCGATCAGGTGCCGCACGGGGTCGACCGCCTCCCTGGTTCCGAAGGCGTGGTCGAAGCCACTGAGACCCCGGCCGAGCTCGAGCAGCGCCTTCCTCGTCGCGTCCAGGCTCGCCGCGTCGTATTCCGGCGATGAGAACGGCTCCGCTGAACCGGCCGAGAACCGGAATCCGTCCTGAAGCGCATTGACGGCTGCGACGTCTGCGGGGTCGGCGGGATCGACGAGGATCCGCACTGCGACCAACACGTACGGCGTCTCGAACTCCGCCGTCGTCAGCTCGTGGTCGCCCGCCTCGTGCAGCACGCGGTTGATGTAGTGATCCTGATTGACCACCATCACCGACAGATAGCGGTCGCCGGACTCCGGGATCGTGAGCGTGGCACCGCTCGAGATGTCGGCGAGGACGAAGCTGTAGAGGGTGTCGCGATTCATCCGAATCACCGTCTGCTGATCGAGAGACGCCGGCGCCCGGTGGTGAGTCCACTTGTTGACGCCGCCCGCCTGAGCCTGCAGCGCCGCCAGCATCCGGTCGGTCTCGGCCCGGACAAAGTTGTCGACATTGACCGCTATCGCCACGCCTCACCTCCACCTCGAAGTCCAGTCGGCGAAGTCTCGGATCCGACGGAGTGAACGAGCCTCATCCCTCCCGGGTGAGCCGACCGGGTTACGCCACATCCACGTACGAGACCTCGACCGCGTTGTTTCCGTAGCCGAGTCGGTTCCAGGGCGGGACGTCCGGTTGGACGTTGCCGGCGGCGTCGGTTGCGCGAGCGCGCAGGCTGTGGCGGCCGACGCCGGTTGCCTCCCAGTCGAGGGACCAGTCCTGCCACTGCGATGGGTCCTTCGGGGGTTCGAGTTTCGCCGGGTGCCACTCGCCTTCCCCCGTGAAGCTGAGGTCGACAGCGGTCACCGGGCCTGTCCCGGACCAGGCCTTTCCGCGCACGGTGTAGGTGCCGGCGGGGATGACCGCGCCGGGCGCCGGGTCGGTGATGCGAGCGCGGACGCGCATCAGGTCGACGGGCTCGTGCGGACGGTCGGGCCACTCGTAGATGTAGTGGCCGGTCTGGAACTCGCCGGAGTACGGCTCCGTGAGAACGTCGATTTGCTTCAGCCACTTGACGGAGGCGACGGCGTACCAGTGGGGAACGATCAGCCGGAACGGGGCACCGTGATCGGCGGTCAGCGGCTCGCCGTTCATCTCGTAGGCGATCAGGATCTCCGCGGCCGGATCGGATGCGTGCTCGATTGCGAGCGAGCGCACGAAGGCCAGGTCGTCGCGGTTGGTCTCAGCCAGGACGGGAGCGAGGTGGTACGGGCCGTGGTCGGCACCCTCGAAGCGAACCTCGACTCCGTCCGCCGTCGGCTGCGCCTGCTCGAGGACGTCGCGGAGGAGGGCGCCGGTCCAGCGGGCGGTCGAGACAGCGTAGTCGCCCCACGGCTCGCCGATCGGCAGCGGCCGGGTCGCGAGTCGTCCGTTCCCTGCGCACTCGAGCGTCACGGCCCGCTCGACCGCCGGCAGCCGGCGAAGGTCGTCGAGCGTCAGCGTTGTCGGGTTCGCGACAGCCCCGCCGATTTCCAGGCGGCCGTCGTGAGTGGGTACGGCGAAATTGCTGCGAACGTAGTGGAGCGCGACCGGAGTGATGTCATCCGCAAGTGCCTCGGGCGGCGCCTCTGCGTTGTACGGGGCCGGGTTGATCATCTTGAGCGCGGCGCGCTCTCGCTCGAGGTTGTCTGCCACTGCCATGTCTCAGCCTCCTCGCCGATGACGACGCATTAGTAGTCGGAGTCCTGGAAGGTCGGATCGCGGCCGTCGTTGAAGGCGCCGATTCCCTCGATCCGGTCGGGATGGACGGCTGAGCGCCAGTGGGCCGACATCATGATCGCGATCGCCTGCTCGATCGGCTGTCCGTCGCCCATGCGCACGGCCCCCTTGACCGCCTGGACCGCCGTCGGAGAGTTGCTCGCGATCTTCGCCGCGATCCGGTGCGCCGCGTCCATCAGCTCGGCCTGCGGATGCAGCTCGT
Source organism: uncultured Gaiellaceae bacterium (assembly GCA_963732995.1). GTDB lineage: Bacteria > Actinomycetota > Thermoleophilia > Gaiellales > Gaiellaceae > Gaiellasilicea. The sequence continues at coordinate 311,477 of CAVTBS010000001.1, forward strand.
TGACCATCCCGAGCCGGTGAGCTTCCTGCGCCGTGATCGGGTCGCCGGTCATCAGCATCTGGAGCGCCTTGCCGGGTGGGAGCACACGGGGCAGGAAGACGGGCGAGCCGCCGCCTGCAGAGAGGCCGATCATCGCTTCGGGCTGGCCGAAGGTGGCGTTGTCGGAGGCGATGATGAAGTCGGTGCTCTGAGCCAACTCGGAGCCGCCGCCGTATGCGATCCCGTTGACGGCGGCGAAGACCGGCTTGCGCATCTGCCGCATCGTGTAGAGCGTGCGGTCGAAGTCCTGGCGCTGGCGCAGCCAATCCTCCTTGGTCATGCTCTTGCGCTGGCGCAGGTCGCTGCCGACGGAGAACGCCCGCTCACCGGCACCGGTCAGGATCACGACGCGGACGGCAGGGCGGACGGCGATCGACTCCAGGATCTCGGTCAGTCGGGCGCCCATCTCGGTCGTGATCGCGTTGTCCGCGTGCGGCCGGTTCAGCGTGATCACCGCCACGCGCTCATCCGGGCCGTACTCCACGAGGACCGGCTCGTCGGGCTCGGCCGCGTCGGCCGGGGGCGCGGCGAAGTCGAGTGCGTTCCAACGGTCTGTGCTTGTCTTGGCTGCCACGTCCGTCCTCCCTCGGTGCGTGCCTGTCAGGTGTCCAGTTCAGCGAGCCAGCGCATCGCGCGCAGCCCTGGGGCGAAGCAGTACTCCCCGCCGCGGGTGACCACGAACGGGGGCAGCGTCTGCAGCCTGCGGCGGATCGGCCGCTGCGGGATCGTGAACGTCCCCGAGCCGTCGTTCGGCCCGACGAGCGGGTCGCTCTCGCTGGGCGCACCGATGAAGATGCCGTCGTTCAGCCACTGCGTCTTCACGAATTCGAACTGCCGCTTGGGATGCGCGCCGGCGAAGACGAAGATGATGCCCCGGTCCGCGCCGTCGTCGTCCAGCACTCCGTCAGGGAGCATCGGGCCGTAGCTCGTGCCACGCCGGATCATCCGATGGAGGCGAACGTCGACACTGCCTTCGTCGTCGAGTGCATCGCGCGGGTTCGCGCGGCGTGCGTGGGCGCCCGCCGGACACTTGAAACCGCGCAGGTCGTCCTTGTAGAGGAAGTCGTTGTTCCGCTGCCGGTCCGCGCCGAGCTCCGGATCGTCCTGCTCGGACGAGAGCGTCAGCGGCGCGCCGCTCTGCCAGCGGCCGACCATCTTGGCGCCGAGCAGCGCCTCCTCTTCGCGGCTCGCAGCCTGCTCGCGGAGATAGCGCCGGTAGGCGGCGACGCGGGTGTGCAGCTTGCGGAAGACGACGTAGGTGCCGTTCCGGCCGAGCACCTCCGGCGTCGGCATCGGCGGCAGACTCCCGGTCTCGTCCGGGTAGCCGAGGATGATCTCCCCCGCCTTGAGCGGAGCCTCGCCGCGGTTCGTGCCCGGGATGCCGCTCCCCTCGACGGCGGGTTGACCGATCCCGTCCTTGAACCCGAAGGAGGTGCGTCCGGTGGGCAGCTGGTAGCAGTCCTGACGCCAGATCACTTCGATCCCGGGGAGCGCCTCGTAGGTCTTGCGCGCGCGCTCGAGCACCGCGTCGAGCCGGGCTTTGTCGGGCGACAACGCGGCGAGGGCGACGTGGACGTCGGCTGTCCCGAGCGGCGTCTCCCAGTTGGCCGGGCCGCTCTCGCCGACGTCGCCCAGCTCGGCAGCCCGCGCGGCCATCCCTTGCCGGAACGCCGGCGCGAAGCTGTCCAGCGAGTCCTGCGGCACGCCGAGCGCCTTCAACCCCTGGTAGGTGAAGGCAGCGGTGATCCAGGCGTCCTGGGCCGGGTCGGCGGTGGGCCGGCCGGAATCGACGACTGAGATCAGCCGGCGCACCAGCTCACGGCCGGCCGTGCGGTCGTCGACGCGAATCAGCAGGTAGGTACCCACGTAGGGGCTGGGCCGTTCGTGCAGGGCACCGCTCTGGATGTCGTCGAGTTCCAGGCTGACGTTCTCGCCGGAGATCACGTTCTCCGCGGGCGCCGCCACCCTAGTGGTGGTGCTCGGGCTGCTCGGGAGGATCCGGGTTCGCCGGCGCGAGATAGGGGAACGTGCGCTCGGCGGGCCGCGTGGCTTGATCGACCCCGTCGCGGATTGTCGGCCCGTTGCCTGCGTTCACGATCAGCGTGAAGAACCGGTCCATGACGTCGTCGTTGAGCGAGCGCCCACCGCAGGTCTCGTGCGGACGCCCCTCGCCGGCAGCGCGCTCGATCTCGAGGAAGGACCCTTGCTCGACGTAGGGCTTGCCGACGTCGACGACCAGGTAGTCGGCGAGCACGAACTCGGTCAGCGGGTGCGCTCCGTTCCCGTCGGGCGGCCAGTCGGTCTTGCCGTCGAGACCGTCCCAGAAGGCGAGGTTGGCGTCCAGCCGCGCCCGGTACGCGCCTTCATAGCCGTCCGCGAGCTGGAACGCGTCTTCCATGTTGTAGAGGTCGCGGATCTCGAGGTCGCGATTGACGGGATCGAACTGCTTCGGCGCCAGCAGCATGTTCTTCACCTCGGGCCTGCCGACACGCTCGATCCGGACGTTGAACCGGCCGCGGGTCAGCGTCTCGGCGACCACGCCGACGAGCTGCACGCCGGCGAGCAGTTGCGCGCAGTCGATCTCGACCACGAGCGAGAGGACGTTCTTGCCGTCCATGTAGATGGCGCCGGACTCGGTGAAGGCGAGCTCGCCCGTCGCGATCGTCTTCAGCGCCGCCGGTGCGTCCAGCATGAACGGATCCCAGCGCGGCCCGGCGAAGACGCGGACGCCGTGACCCGAGCCGCCCTCCTCGTCGTTCACGCGGAAGCTGACGACGTCGCCTGCCGGCGTCGTCAGCGTGCCTTCCTGCCCGTGGGCACCGTTGCCTGCCGAGGGATCGGAGAACACGCAGTCGATCGTGAACTCCGGCTCGCCGACGGCGAACGGTGTCGGATCGTTGACGGCTCGCGGCGTGAGCGGCCGCAGGCGGAAGCGGTAGACGAGGCCGTCCGAGAGGAGCGCCGACGGGGGAGCAAACGGCAGCGTGTTCATCACCAGCACGAGCCGGCCCGGCCGCTCGGGACTCGGGAACGCGTAGACATCGGTGATGTCGGCGATCGGGTCGGCGAGCGCCCGCGGCCCTGAGATGTGGTCGGACACGGTTCCTCCCGCCGGCCTAGTCGGCGGCTTCGTCGAGCAGCGGCTTCAGCGCCGGGTGCTGCAGCGCCTCTGCGGCGTCCGGGTCGTCGAGCACCTGTTGGAACGCCGTGTTCACGCGCTCGGCCTTCCGGATCTCCTTCACGGTGCCGCCGTAGTTGCGCGCGTACGCCGCCGCGGTCACCTGAGCGCCGAGGACGAACGACTTGACGGCGGCGACGTCAGGCAGCCCGTCGTAGCCGTCGACGTGCTTGAAGATGACGTCGAAGAGCGCCAGGGTCGGCCCCGACGTGAAGAAGTCCTCCATGTAGGAGTCCCACGGGCCGTCGAAGCTCGTTGCGAACAGCAGTCGCGTGTCGTCGTCGAACAGCACGAACCTGGCCTCGTGGATCGTGGCGATCGCCATGTTGTGCTCTCCCGGCCGGTACCCCGGAGTCTCCTGAAGCTCGTGCAGCGCACTTCCGCAGGGCATCCGCCTGGCCGGGCTTGACGCGGAAGAACAGGCTGAACTCGCTCGTGGAACCGACGTTCGCGCCTGGTCGGGCCGTCGCGGGTGCGGTCACCATTCCTCACTCCCTCCAGACTGGTCTGGGTCGGCCATGAGCGGCTACAGGAACTATCCCAACGCCCGGATCAGCCCTCATCACCCCATCGGCACGATTGACCGGACGCCTCGTCATCTCCGCGCAGGCGGTCGGAAACCGCTCGTGTGTCGTGCGGTTTCCGACCTCTGGAGCGGAGAGGGAGGAATTTGAGCCCTCGACGAGCCTGACGACCCGTAACGGTTTTCGAGACACGCGATTCTCGGCGAGAGGAGCGGTTTTCGGGGTCTGCGGGCCACCGTGCGGGCCACCGCCGTGGATCGCTGTACTCCTCGAGGGTGTCCCTCGTGGAGGCGACGCCTGATCGGCGGGAAGAGATAGAGCCGCGCGGCCGTCGGGTGGTCACGAGGGGAATCAGGAGCAGCGATTCGCTCCCGACACGCCCCACCCCGATACACGAAGGAAGGAAGCCATGTTCAGGATTTCCGCCATCAGTCGCGTCGGTCTCGTCGCCGTCGCTTGTGTTGCCGTCGCAGCGCCGTCGGCGCTTGCCAAGCCCCCCCGTGAAGGCGACTCCGCAGAGTCTCTACGGGTACGCGATGTCCTACACGCCGACGAAGGCGACTCCGAAGAGTCTCTACGGGTACGCGATGTCCTACACGCCGACGAAGGTGCAGAGCGTCAAGAAGGCGGCGTCGAGCAACAACGACAAACTCCCCGCTGAATAGGTGCCCGTAGCGTCGAAGAAACATTGTCCGGCCCCAGTCGTGCGCCAGTCAGGACGTGAAAACGCGGACTAACGCAGACGGTGGCGGACACTTGGCGAGCAAGTGCCGTAGGCCGCAATCCCGCACGAGCATTGGGATTGCGGCCCACTGAGCGGAGAGGGAGGGATTTGAACCCTCGACGAGCCTAACGACCCGTAACGGTTTTCGAGACCGCCGCATTCGACCGCTCTGCCACCTCTCCGAGCGACGGACAGCGTAGCGGGGGAGCCGCGGGCGGAGCGTCGCGAGCGAGGCCGGCCAGGGACAGGAGAGCGGAGAAGGAGGGATTCGAACCCTCGATGGAGGAATTCACCCCCATAACGCCTTAGCAGGGCGCCGCCTTCAGCCACTCGGCCACTTCTCCGGGAGGGCCATGCTATCGCACGGTCCTGCGTGGAAATCCCCCGTCGGGGGCATGACCGATCCGAACGGCAGCGGGACCATGTGGATGCCGGATTTCCCCCCTCACTTCCCCCCGGCACTGCGGCGCCCGTTTTCTGCGGCAACAGAAGGCGGGCGCTTCTTCTTTTGGCATCCTTCCGCGGAGGCTCAAGGTCTGACCCGACGCACGCCGAATGCAGGAGCATGGGCGCCGCAGTAGCCCACACGATCTCGCCCGAGCTCGCGCTCGTCTGCCCCGAGCTGCGCCAGCATGCGCTGACGCTCCTGCCCACGGTCGATCCCGACGAGCTTTTCGTCGTCGAGCCCGCCGCCGACGTCGCGCCGGCCGAGGCTCCCGTCCCGGAGCGGCCACCCCTGGCGCTCGTCGAGCCGCCGCGCCGCGCGCCCTTGCCGGTCGCCCTGGCGGCGTACTTCACCGAGGCGATCTTCCTCGGCGCGATCCGCGGCACGGCTCTGACGGCCGTGATCGTCGTGGCTGCGTTCGTGCTCTCCTGGTAGCCGCTGCGTCCGTAGGCGAAAAGAAGCAGAAGAGCCGCTTTCGCGGCTCTTCTTGCGCTGGTCGGAACCCGCCTGACGGAGAGGGCGGGATTTGAACCCGCGAAACGCCTTTCGACGCTTACGCGATTTCCAGTCGCGCTCCTTCGGCCGCTCGGACACCTCTCCGGGCGCGGCACAGGGTATCGCGGCGGTGCTAGCCCTGCGTGGACGCGACCACGTACGCCGCCACGTTCTGGATCTCGGTCTCGTCGAGCTGGTCGGCGAACGACGGCATCGCGCCGGCGCCGTTCGTGACGCGCTCGACGACGAGGTCGTGGTCGGGCTGCGCGTCGTCGAGATTCGGGCCGACGTTGCCGGACGAGCCGGCCGCCTCGAGCGTGTGACAGCCGCCGCAGCCCGCTTCCGCGAAGACCGCCTCGCCTGCCGCCGCGTCGCCCTCCGGTGGGACGATGCCCCCCTCGTCCTCGTCGGTCGTCGCAGGCTCTTCCTCGGTCGTCGCCGGCTCTTCCTCAGTGGTCGCCGGCTCCTCCTCCTCGGTGGTTGCCGGCTCCTCGTCGGTCGAGATCGGCTCCTCCTCGGTGGTCGCAGGCTCCTCCTCCCCGGTCTCGGTGCCGTGCGTCTCGGCCGCCTCGGCGCCGTGGGCCTCTTCCGACTCCTTCGCGAAGAAGACCACGCCGGCCATCGTGCCGATGAAGAAGAGCGTCGTCACGACGACGAAGAGACCGAGGCGGTTGCCGGGAAAGTCCGGGTCGCGGCGGGGGAAGTAGAACGACGAGAGCAGCGCGAAGACGATGAATGCGCCGGCGAGGAGCCCCAGCCCCAGCTTCCCCTCGGACGTGATCGCGAGCAGCACGGCCGGAACCTACCAGGGCTAGAGGCGGTCGAGCGGGGCCATCGTGAGACCGAAATGCTTGAGCTGCTCCCAGTAGTGCTCGGCCCGCTCCTTGTAGCCGGACCAGACGATCGCGCGGCCGCTCGCATGGATCCTGTTGGCGAAGCTCATGCCCTGGTCGAAGCCGACGCCCGGCAGCACGGTCGAGAGCGCGATCGCGACGCCGTCGAACGTGTTGTGGTCGTCGTTGAGGACGATGACCTGCCAGGGCGCGTCGAGACCGCCGCCCGGATCGCCCGTCCGCGGCTTCCGAACCGGCGTCACGGTGGCCGGGCTCATCGCGCGAGACGGTAGCAACGGCGGGAGATAGGCTTCTGCGCCATGACTCCGGAAGAGCGCCTCGAACGCTATGCCCGTCTCGCCGTCGAGGTGGGATCGAACGTCGGCGAAGGCCAGGTCGTCTGGGTGATCGCCCTGCCCGAGCACGCACCGCTCGCGCGGGCGGTCGCGCGGATCGCCTACGAGAACGGCGCGAGCTACGTCGACGTCGACTACACCGACCAGCACGTCCGCCGGGCCCGGATCGAGCTCGCCGGCGAGGACACGCTCGGCTGGACGCCACCGTGGATCCTGGCGAAGGTCGACCACATCGCCGAGGAGCGCGGCGCGCTGATCCAGATCGTGGGCGATCCCGAGCCGGAGCTCCTCGCCGATCTCGACGGTGCGCGCGTCGGCAAGACCCGGATGCGCGAGCTGGCCGAGCGCTACGTGAAGGCGACGAACCAGCGGCTGATCAACTGGGTGATCCTCGCCTACCCGAACGAGGGCTGGGCGACCACCGTGTTCGGCGAGCCCGACGTCGAGCGGCTCTGGGACGCCGTCGCGGACGCGACGAGGCTCGACGAAGCCGACCCGGTCGCGGCCTGGCGCGCCCACATCGACAAGCTGGTCGAACGCGGCGAGCTGCTGAACGAGCGCGCCTTCGACAGCCTTCGGTTCAAGGGTCCCGGCACGGATCTCACGGTCGGCCTGATCCCGGGCGCGACCTGGTGCACGGCGCTCGAGGAGACCGTCGACGGCCGCCGCCACGTCGTCAACATGCCGACCGAAGAGGTGTTCACGAGCCCCGACCGCCGCCGCACCCAGGGCGTCGTCCGCTCGACGAAGCCGCTCGCGCTTTCGGGCACCGTCGTCCGCGATCTCGAGATCCGCTTCGAGGACGGCCGCGCCGTCGAGGTGAACGCGACCTCGGGCGCGGAGTTGATCCGCGAGCAGCTGCGCCAGGACGAGAACGCCGCCATGCTCGGCGAGGTCGCGCTCGTCGACGGCGACTCCCGCGTCGGCCGCTCCGGCCTCACCTTTCTGAACACGCTCTTCGACGAGAACGCGAGCTGTCACATCGCCTACGGCGCCGGCATCCTCGACGCGATCGGCGACGGCGCAGGCAAGAGCGAGGCCGAGCTCGAGGAGCTCGGGTTCAACACGTCGACGATCCACACCGACTTCATGATCGGCGGCCCCGAGGTCGAGGTCGACGGGATCGCCGCCGACGGCACCGCGGTGCCGATCATCAGGGAGGACGTGTGGCAGCTCACCTGACCGGCGGCTGCGGGTGCGGCGCCGTCCGCTACGAGGTCAGCGAGCCGTTCGTCTCCGCGAACTACTGCCACTGCACGCGTTGCCAGCGGCGCACGGGCACGGCCGCGTCCGCGAACGGCCGCACCGCACCCGGCTCGTTCCGGATCATGGCGGGCGATGAGCACGTGCGGCACCTGGGCGCCCGAGGGCGGAGCCGACGAAGATCTTCTGCGGCCTCTGCGGTCGGTGGACTCTTCAGCCGCACGGAGGGCGACCCGCCGACGGTCGGCGTCCGCCTCGGCACGATCGACGGCGATCCCGGGATCCGCCGCAATGGCATGCGTACGTCGACTACGCCGCGAGCTGGGAGGAGATTCCGGACGACGGGCTGCCCCGCTATCCCGAAGGTCGCACCTAGGTCAGTCGCTGCTCTTGCGGCCGAGAAGCGGCCGCCTTCAGGGGTCTTCGCGCGGCGCGGGATCCGCCTCTGCGGATTCCGAGCCTGCGCAGAAATACAGCGCCCGGTCACGCGCTCCGTCGTCGTGTGGCCTCATCGGGGGGCGTTCCCGTCGCCGGCTCCGGTCAGGCGAGACCGCGGCACCTGAGAGGGAATCCTTAGCGCTGCTTCCTTCCGGACCTGACGCGGTTCGGATGCTCCCAGTGCGCGGAACCCGACCATCGACGCCACGTGCGCGAAGCCTGATCCCGTTGAAGCCGCCCTCGGACGGCGTTCGGTCCCGCTGGAGCGGATGTCGGGTTCAGGGAACCGCTAACTCCCCACCTAGCGCGACCGGGCGAGAAGGAGCGTAGCAGCGCCGCTATTCTTTCCACGTCCCGGGCGCATAGCTCAGCGGGAGAGCGCTCGCTTCACACGCGAGAGGTCCCTGGTTCAATCCCAGGTGCGCCCATCATCACTAGGCGCGAGGCAGTCGTCGCGCACGCAACGGATCACCGACCCGCCATCGCGGCGACCTGGCAACCAGGGGGCGGCGGACAATGACGCCACGGTCGGCGGGCTGGCGGCGCAGGCCGGTCGCTCACACGACGACCTCTGCTGTTGTTGCCTAGCCGGCTTGGGGTGCCGGCAGGGACGTCGGCTTGGGCGCGGCGGGTGAGGGTTCGACGCGGAGGATGCGTGCGGCCCAGTTCGGCATCCACCAGTTCCAGCGTCCGAGAAGCGCGACCGCGGCCGGGGTGAGGACGCCACGGATGATGGTGGCGTCGATCAGGATCCCGCCGCCGAGCGCGGTGGCGAAGATCTTGGCTTCCGTTCCCGGCTGCAGTGCGAAGGCCACGAAGGCGAGGAAGAGGATCAGCGCCGCGCTCGTGACGAGCCGTCCGGTGCGGCCGATGCCTTCTACGACGGCGGTCTCGGTGGAGCCGGTGCGGTCGTACGCCTCCCGCATCCGGCTGATGATGAAGACCTGGTAGTCCATCGAGATGCCGAAGAGGAAGGCGAAGACGACGACCGGCAGCTCGACGTTGATCGCACGTGTGGGCTCGATCCCCCAGATCTCGTCGGAGCCGACCCCGTGCTGGAAGACGAGCACGATCAGTCCCCAGGCGGCGGCAACCGAGAGCAGGTTCAGGAGCACGGCCTTCAACGGCAGCACCAGCGAGCGGAACGCCCGCGCGAGCAGGATGAAGGTGAGGAAGCAGATCAGGGTGAGCATCAGCGGGAAGTTGCCGTAGACGACTTCGAGGAAGTCGGCACCCTGCGCTGCCTCGCCGCCGATCGTCACGGCAGCTGGCAGCGCCTCCGTCGCGGCGCGGAGGCGGTCCAGCGTCTCGCGTCCCGCAGCTGAGTTCCCGTCGGCGGTGGGGATCGCGACGACGATCGCAGTCCCATCGCGCCGCCACTGCGCCGGTGCTGCCGCGCTGCGGACGCCCTCGACCTCGCCGAGCGCCGCCGCGACGTTGCCGGCGTCGCCCGAGCGGACAAGCGCGTCGAACGGTGAGAGCGGGCCGGTGCCGATCCCCGAGCCATCGAGCTTCACGAGCCCGGCCCGCGCCGGCCCATCCTGTGCGAGCGAGTCGGCCCGCGGATTTCCGAGCTGAATCGAGAACGCGACACTCACAAGGGCAAGGAGCAGGGCGGTCGATGTCAGTGCCGCAGCCCAGCGGTGGCGCACGATCAGGCGTGCCCACGCAGACCAGGCGCGGCTCGCGCTGGCGTCGCGCGTGTTCCGGGGCCAATCGAACCTGGGGCCGATCGTCGCCAGGACGACCGGGAGGAGCGTGATCGCGACGGCGACGCTGACGAGCGCGATCATCAGCCCGGCGATGCCGATGCTGCGCATGAACGGCACCGGCAGGACCAGGAGCGCGAGCAACGAGATCGCGACCGTGGTGCCGCTGAAGACGACGGCGGAGCCGGCGTGCTGCATCGCCCTCCGCACCGCATCCTCGTTCGTCACGCCGGGCTGCTGCCGTTCCTCGCGCCAGCGCACGACGATCAGGAGCGCGTAGTCGATCGCGATCCCGAGCCCCACCAGCGCAATCAGGAACTGGACGATCACGGAGACGTCGGTGACGCTTGCAAGCGGCCAGACGAGCAGGAAGGTCGTCGGGATCGCGACGAGGGCCATCAGCAGCGGCACGAAGGCCATGAACGAGCGGAAGACGAAGGCGAGTACGAGCAGCGCGCCCAGAGCCGCCAGCAGCGTCCCGAGCAGGACGCCCGTGCCGCTGCCCTCGTTGTCACCGGCAGAAGCGCGCAGAGCGTCAAGCCCCGTGACTTCAACCGGTGCTCCGCCGACGGTGACCCCGGCGAGCGCGGCCTGCGCCGCGCGAGCCTCTTCCTGGCCGGGGTCGACGCCGCCCTTTGCAGGGATGTAGACGAGCGCGAAGGTGGTGCGACCATCGTCGGAAACGAACGCCCGATCACCCGTCGAGGCAAAGGAGGCGGTCATCGCCTCCGGCAGCACGCCGGCGACCTTCGCGAGCGCCGCATCGAGCTCGTCGCGGACGCCAGGCGAGTCGACGGTCGTACCCGCCGGGAGTTGCACGACGGGGACGATCGGCGCGACGTCGCCGCCACTGCCGTAGATTGCAGCGAGCTCCTTGTTCGTCTCGAAGCCCTCCCGCCCAGGAATGTTGAACTGCTGCGAGAGAGCGCCGCCCGCCGGACCGATCGCTGCGAACGCGGCGATCGTGACGAGAAGCCAAGCGCCGAGGACGATCCGCCTGTGCGCGAGAACCCAGCCGGTCAGCGCGGCCATCGCGCCGCCGGCCGTGGCCTGGGACGAAACGGAAACCTCGCGATGCGCGCTCGGACCCTCCATGGGTGACCCCTCTCCTGAAGCGTGCTGGGCACCGGACGGTGCCGCAGTCAGCGTGTTCCCGATGCGTCACTCGCGTGTCGCGCCGCAAGCAGCTAGTCGAGCCGCCGCGGGAGTGCACTAGGGCTATGAGCTCCTCAGCGTCGAGGAGAACCGCGGCGGGTCAGCGTGAAGACAGCCTAGAGACTTGTAACGCGGATAGCAAAGTCGACTCGCCACAGCCAAGACGACGATGCCGCGGCAGGTGACAACCAACCGGCATTCCGCGAGCAGTCCCCTTGAACCTCGACAATCGGTCGCGGCGCTGATCGCGCTGCCCGCGGTTGACGCGGTCACCTTCAGCCAAGGAATCGAGGTCACGGTGCGGGGCGAGCAGCGCCGCCGCGGGTGCTGATCGACTCCGCCGCGCGCCGTTTGCCTAGCGGCCGTGGAGCGCTTCAAGGAGCGAGCCGATGGCCGTTGCGTAGTTCTCCTCCGGGTCGCCCTGCAGGTGTTCGACGAGGGGTCCTCCCCACCGTCTGTGCATGAGCTCGATGGTGACGAGTCCGTGCATCGTCGCCCAAACGAGGTGTGCGTCGGCGGCCGGGTTGGTGAAGTCGGGGCGCCAGTCGGCGACGCGGGTTGAGAGCATTTCAAAGGTCGTGAGTGCTGCGAGGCGGCTGGCGTCGGAGGGAACGAAATCGGGGGTTGCCCGCTCGAACATGAGTCCGTAGAGCGCCTCGTTCTCGAGCGCGAACGCGCGGTAGGCGAGGGCGAACTCGAGCAACTCTTGCCGGCTTTGACCATCGGAGGGGACGCTGTTGAGCTGGTCCTCTAGGCGCCGAAAACCGTGCAGGTAGAGCTGCTCGAGCAGCCCCTGCTTTGACCCGAAGTGGGTGTAGACGCCCATCGTCGACTGCCCGGCAGCCGTCGCCAGGTCGCGGATGCGCAAGGCCCCGGGTCCGCGCTCCTCCAATAGGCGGAGCGCAGCGTCGAGCAGGGTCTCTCGGGTGGTCGATGGGCTGGCCATGCACTCACATCCTAAACTTGACACCATAAAATAACTAAGTTATGTTCTGGACATGACAACTCATAGCACACACGTCGCCAAGCCTTCTTGGCACCCCGCCGGGCTGCTGCTCGGCCTGATCGGCGCTCTCTCGACGCTTCTGATCCTCAACCTCGCCGTCTTCGACGACCTGCGCACGGACCCGACGGCCGGGGTGCTCGAGACGTTCACCAAGCCGCAGCACCTCGCGAGCCTCGTCGCCGTTCTCATCGCCGCGACCCTGATCGCGTTCAAGCATCGCTCCGCGGCCCGAGTGGCGGTGGCCGTCGCTTGGCTCGAGATCACCGCGTTCGCGTTCTTTCACATCATCCCGGTCGAGGTCGGACCCACCAAGCCGTACTGGGGTGACGGCATGGGCGACGCGCTGCAGTGGGTAGGCGTCGTGTCGATCATCGCCGTCAGCGCAGCCATCGTCCGTGTCGGGCAGCGCTCACCGAAGAGTGCGGTCACACCGGCCGCCGCGAGCCTGCGGTCGTGATCACCGCCGAAGAACTCACCAAGCGGCGCGGCGGGCGCGACGTCGTCTCCGATGTCACGTTCCGCTGCGAGCCGGGCACCATCACGGGCTTCCTCGGCCCCAACGGCGCCGGCAAGACCACCACGATGCGAATGCTCGTCGGCCTCTCCACACCCGACAGCGGACACGCCCTGCTCTTCGGTGGACGCTACCGCGACCTGCCCAACCCCGGCCGGCGCGTCGGGATCCTCCTCGACGCCTCGGCACAACACGCGGGACGGCAGGGCCGTGAGGCCCTCGCCGTGTCCGCCCGCACGATGGGCGTCCCGGTGCAACGCGTCGACACGCTCCTGAAGCTCGTCGGCCTCGATGAGACCGCGGCCGGGCGGCGGGTGGGCAAGTACTCACTCGGGATGCGACAGCGCCTCGGCCTCGCCCACGCATTGCTCGGCGACCCCGAGGTCCTGATCCTCGACGAGCCCGCCAACGGCCTCGATCCCGAAGGAATGCGCTGGATGCGGCGGCTGCTACGCGACTTCGCCGACCGCGGCGGAACCGTCCTGCTCTCCTCGCACCTGCTTGCAGAGGTCGAGGCCGTCGCCGACCGAATGATCATCCTCGGCCACGGACGGATCCAGGCCCAGGGCACCCGCGCCGAACTGCTGCCCCGGACAGGAACCATTGTCGAGGCCGACGACCTCGACGGGCTCGACGCCGCGCTTCACCGAGCCGGTCTGGCAATGCACCCCGCCGACGGCGATCGGCGCCTCGTCGAGGCCGAGCCCGAAGATGTCGCCCGCGCAGCGATGGCCGCCGGCATCGTTCTGCGCCGAATCACTCCGGCCGACGAGGCAAGCCTCGAACACCTCTTCCTCGAGCTGACCGCGTCCGGCGGTGGCTCTCCATCGTCGACAAACGATCCAATCCTTCCCGAGCTGACAGGAGCAACTGCATGAGCACCACGACTCTGCCCATAGCAATGGGTTTGCACCCAGCCGGCGTCCACCTCCGTCCCGGCCTCGGCCGGCTCGTCGGCGTCGAGCTGCGCAAGATGTTCAACACCCGCGCCGGGTTCTGGCTGCAAGTTGCCACCATCGCGCTCACCGTGATCGCGGTGATCGTCCGCACTGTTGTCGGTGACGCGGCAGACCACACCTTCGCCGAGGTCCTCAACATCTCGGTGAGGCCGGCGGCCGTCCTGCTGCCCATCGCGGGAATCCTGCTCGTCACCTCGGAATGGTCCCAACGCACCGGGATGATCACGTTCACGCTCGTTCCACGACGCTCACGTGTCCTCGCCACGAAGCTGATCGCGAGCCTCATCCTCGCCCTTGCGATGCTCGTCATGTCGGTCACCGTCGCCGCCGCGGCCGTGCTCATCGCGTCGCCGGGCATCGATGGAACATGGGCTCACCTCACACCACTGACCGCCCAGTCGGCCTTGTACCTGACGACCGGTATGGCCATCGGCGTCGCGTTCGGCGCCATCCTGCTGGCGTCGACGCCCGCCATCGTCGTCCTCGTCACCCTCCCGGCCTCGTGGGCGGCACTGGCGTCACTGTCCTACTTCGACAGAGTTGCCCCGTGGCTGGACACCAGCCGCGCCCTCGACCCGCTGCCCAACGAGGTCCTGAACGCCACCCAGTGGGGACACGCCGCCACCGCGCTCGCACTCTGGATGCTGCTTCCCCTCGCGATCGGTTTCTGGCGGATCACGCAGCGGGAGGTGCCCTCGTGAACGCGCTCAGCACAGCAGCGGTCAACGAGAGCGTCCTCATCGTCGACGACCACCCCTCGTTTCGTAAGGCGGCCAGACTCGCCCTCGAGACGGAAGGATTCATCGTCATCGGCGCTGTCGCTGACGGCGAGTCAGCCGTCATCGAGACTCTCCGCCGGCAGCCTGACATCGTGCTCCTCGATGTCGGGCTCCCCGACATGACCGGATTCGAGGCAGCTTCGCAGCTGCGTGACGCTGCCTCTTCGGCGGCGATCTTGCTCACCTCGTCTCGTGAACGCTCCGACTTCGGGCCTCTGCTCGTCGATTCCGGCGCCAACGGCTTCGTCCAGAAGGAACAGCTATCACGCGAGATGATTCGCACAGAGATCGCCGCCTC
>CAVTBS010000002.1:0-8252 GCA_963732995.1 uncultured Gaiellaceae bacterium
TGGGCGCGGCGGGTTTCGAACCTGCGACCTCTCGCGTGTGAAGCGAGCGCTCTCCCACTGAGCTACGCGCCCTCGGCGGCGAGGCATTCTAGCCGTGGCTACCGTGCGACGCCGAGGCGACTGCTCATCCGGGTGCGAGCCCGGCGAGCGCGGCGAGCCCGACGTAGGCGGCGCCGCTCGCGCGCCGCAGCCGCGCGCGGGCCGCCTGGCTGCGGCGCAGCCGCTCCGCGACCGCGCCGGCCACCAGTGCGTAGCCGCCGTCGCTGAGCGTCGCGAGCGCCAGGAAGCAGAGCCCGAGGACCAGCGTCTGCACGGCGACGGAGCCGGCCGCCGGGTCGACGAACTGGGGCAGGAACGCGAGGAAGAACATCGTGGTCTTCGGGTTCAGCGCGTCGACGAGCAGGCCCTGGCGGAACAGCCGGCCGGTGGTCGAGCTCGCCGGACTGCCTCCCGGGATCACGACGTCGCCGGACCGCCGCAGGGCGCGCACGCCGAGGACGAGCAGGTAGCCCGCGCCGGCGATCTTGACGACGAGCAGCGCGCCCGGCGATGAGGCGACCAGCGCCGAAACGCCGACCGTCGCCGCGCCCACGTGCAGGAGCGCGCCCGTCTCGACGCCGAGCATGGAGATCAAGCCACCGCGCCGCCCGTGCTCCAGCGTCCGCGCGATGATGAACAACACGGAAGGGCCGGGGACGACCAGCACGGCTGCGGTGGCCGCGATGAAGATCGTGAGGTTGGTGGCGTCGGGCATCCGTGCGAACGCATGCTTGGCGACGCCCGAGCCGCCGACCACCCGGAGATGCCCTCACTCCCACCCTTGATCCGCGCGGCTGGGTTCGGTGCCCCGCGCGCGCTATCGTCATGTCTGGACCGTGCTAGGCGGGGAGGTAGCGGTGCCCTGCACCCGCAATCCGCTCTAGCGGGGCTGAATCCCCTCTCCGAGGGGCGCGGCCCCTGGGCCAGCGCGCCGATCGCCGGCGTCGATGGCCGGGTCCCGCGCGATGCGACCCGCGAACCAGGTCAGGTCCGGAAGGAAGCAGCCTTAAGCGGTCATCGGTAGGCGCAGCGGGGTCGCCCGGCCGGAGCAGGCGGACGGCGGCCAGCCCCCAGGGACGGCTTCGACGGGGGGTGCACGGTCCGCTTATCCGCCGCCCGGCGGCTTCGACAGCTCGCGCATCGCCGCGCCGAGGTCGTCGAAGCCGGCCTTGCGGCGCTCGTGCCAGGTGACCGCGTTCCACGCCTCCCACGTGTACGGACTCGTGGTCAGCACCGGATCGTCGCCCGCCACAATTCCGGCGCGGATCGGGAGCGCGTCGGTCGTCTCGGTCTCCCGCGTCGGATGCTCCACGAAGAGCTTGAGGCTCGATGGGTCGGAGAAGCCCAGCAGCGCCCACGGCAGCCGCACCTCGACCACCTGCCCTCGGGCGGCCACGAGCGTGCGCTGGTCGAAGCCGTCGGCATCGGGATCTCCGGTGCCGATCGGCAGGCTCGCGATCTCGTGCAGCTCGACCGGCCGCGTCTCGCCGGTCGTCGGCACCTTCAGCGGCCGATTGAGGATCTGAAGCGGATGCACCCAGACGCCGCTGTCGCGCTCCATGTCGGCCCGGTCGACGTCGAAGTACTCGGAGCCGAGGCCGTAGCGGATCCGGGTCGGCTCCCACCACGCAGCCTGCAGAAGCTCCGCCTCCTCGGGGCCGACGACCAGTGCCACATCCGCGTCGGGGAACACGCCCGGGTGACCGGGCAGACCGCCGTTCGAGCCCTCGCGCACGTCGATACCGATCGTGATCGGATCCTTGCGCCACGACTCTTCGTCGGCGAGCCGCAACCGGAGGTAGAGGTACTGCTCGTCCTTGACCGCGCGGACCTCTCGCACCGCGCCGTCGGACTCGGCGATCACCTCGCTGCCGTTGTCCTCCCACTCGTCGTCGGAGCCGTCCAGGACAACCGCCGGCTGCGAGCCGGGCTCCGCCGCGGCCACGCCGAAGAACTCCTCGTTGGTGAGGTCGTTGCGCCACAGCTGGCGCCGATCCGGCGGCAGCTCGAGCTCGACCGTGTTCCACGTGAACTTGAACCACTCGTCGACCCACTGAAAGAGCACGCCGGCCGCGAAGCCCTCCTCCTCGATGTCGCGCAGCATGTCGGCGTTCATCGCCAGGGCCTCCTGCTCGGAGTGGTCGCCCTGGTCGCGCCCGAGCGGCCCGCGGTGTGCGACCCCGAGCGAGCTGGGCACACCGAACTCGGTGATCGCGACCGCCTGGTCGCCGTGGTACGCGCGGAGTTCGTTGAGATAGCCGGAGTACGGGTCGACCTCGCCGTCGCGCGGGCGCTCGTAGCTGCGGTAGTCCTCCGTGAGCCGCATGAACTCCGGGTAGTACGGATATGCGTGGTAGCTGGCGAAGAAGCCACCCGGCCACGCCTCGGTCGCCGACACATGGGTGGCGTCGACCGACACCAGGTCCTCCTGCTCGAGCGGCTCCTCGGGGTGGTCGAGCGGGTCGAGCGTGAGCCAGTTCGTGAACGTCAACGGCCGGCTCCAGCCGCGCTTGGCGTCGAGCGTCGCCGTGTGGTCGAGCATCGAGGCGATCCAGCTCTCCATCGGGGTCGCATCCTGCGCGGCGCGGATATAGCGTCCCTCAAACGGCTTCCTGCCGGCGTTCTTGCGGTCGGTCGCGCGCACCGCATTCGGGTCCCATTCGATGCCGATCGAGAACGCCAGCAGCCAGCGGGAGACGTCGCTGCGGAATCTCCCGCTCGCGTGGCCGGGCCGCTCCGGCAGCTCGGCGTCGCCGTGGACGACGGCGACGGCATCCTCGATCTCGGTCCGGAACCCCTCCGTGACGGCCTGGTCGTAGGCGTCGCCCGTCGAGGTGAGCCTCTCCTCGTCCGGGACCCAGACGCCCTGCATGAAGAAGATCGGCTGGTCCGCGTGGTCGTCGTTGTAGTCGTCCAGGGCGTCGTAGAACGCGGGCCGCAGGATCGTGTAGATGCGCACGACACGCACGCCGAGCTCACCCATGCCATCGAGCCAGCGGTCATAGTCCTCTCGCGTCGCGGCGACCTCGCCGGGCTGGCGGGCGGGAATCGTGGACCCGAGGTTGACGCCGGCCCAGAACAGCTTCACGAAGCCGTTGGGAGCGGCGGCCTCGATCGACGGGCCGCTGACCCGTGCGGGAAGCGTCAGCTCGCCGACCTCCTGTGGCTCGAAAGCAGGGTCGCCGTCGCCGCACGACCCGGCGGCGAGTGCCATGGCCGCGAGCACGAGCGCCCTACGCACGGGTCGCTCGCTCCGGTGTGGGCGCCTCGTCCGGGCGCTCGAGCCCGCGCCTCTGCATCGTGCCCCAGTCCTTGCGCCCGCGCGCCAGGTCGACGAAGGCCAGACAGCGCCACATGGCGACGAGCTGGCGGTAGCCGAGGGTCTCGAAGATCGAGAAGAAGACGAGCTTCGCGATGTCGATGCCGCGCTCGTAACGGCGGATCGCGTACTCCTCCAGCAGGACCGACGCGAACGAGAGCAGGATCAAGACGAGGATCGAGATGCCGCCGTACGCGAGAAGGAAGGGGAGCGAGACGAGGTCGAGCAGCCAGGCCGCCGCCACGATGAAGATGCCGGTGACCTCGAGCAGCGAGCCCAGGAACTCGAACAGCAGGAAGTAGGGCATCGCCGCGAGCCCGATGACGCCGTAGCGCGGATTCACGAGCATCCCGCGATGTCGCCAGAGCGTCTGTCCGAGCCCGCGCTGCCAGCGCCGGCGCTGGTTCCCCAGCGTCCGTATGTCCTCGGGCGCCTCGGTCCAGCACACCGGCTCGGGCACGAATGCGATCCGGTACTCCTCGTCACGCGCCCGCAGCTGGCGGTGGAGCCGCACGACCAGCTCCATGTCCTCGCCGACGGTGTCGGTCGCATAGCCGCCGACCTCCTCGACGAGCGAACGCCGGAAGAGGCCGAAGGCGCCCGACACGATGAGCAGGGCGTCCATGCTGTCCCATCCGATGCGCCCGATCAGGAACGAGCGGAAGTACTCGACCACCTGCAGGCAGGCCAGCCAGTCCTTCGGCAGGCGGAAGTCGATCATCCTCCCGGCGACGATCGTCGCGCCGTTGCCGATCCGCACGATCCCGGCGGCGGCGGCCATCACGTCCGGGTCGTCGATCACGGGGGTGACGATGCGCAGCAGCGAGTCCACCTCGAGAATGGCGTCGGCGTCGACGGCGCAGAAGTACGGATGCGAGGCGGCGTTGATGCCGGCGTTAAGCGCGTCGGCCTTGCCGCCGTTCTCCTTGTCGAGCACCCACAGGTTGCGGTCGCGCCGGGACACGTACGCGCCCCGCAGCGGCTTCGCCGGGATCCGCGAGCGGAGCGCCTCGCGCACCGGGACGAGGTCGAACGCCTCGTGCAGGCGCTCGAGCGTGCCGTCGGTCGAGCCGTCGTTGATCACGATCACCTCGTGGCGCGGGTAGCGGAGGTCGAGCAGCGACTTCGTCGACGCGACGATCCCTGCCTCCTCGTTGAAGGCGGGCAGGAGCGCCGAGACCGGCGGTGCGAACGGCGACGCGAAGATCTGGTCGAGCGGCTCGTAGACGCGCGCCCGCCGGTAGGCCGCCAGCCGCCGCCAGGCGATCAGCGTGAACACCAGGTACATGACGGCCTGGACCGCGAAGTAGACGAGCGCGATCCACGAGAGGACCTCGAGGATCGTCTCGAAGACGCTCACAGCGCCGCCAGGTCCGCGGCCTCGTGCAGGTGCGCGCCGGCGTCCGGCTCGGCGGCCGCGGCGCGGAGCGTCCCGGGATCGATCGCGGCGACCGCCTGTGCAGCCGCGCGCGCGGGGCGGAACCGATCGGTGCGAGCGATCGTGAGCAGCTGCGGGAGCGCGGGACGCGCGTTGATCGCGCCGAGCGACAGGGCGGCCTCGGCGCGGACGAAGTGCGCGCGATCGTCCAGCGCGGCCCGCAGCGCGGGCTCCGCGGCCGGCGTGCCGATGCGCCCGAGCGCGCGCGCCGCGGCGGCGCGCACTTCGGCCGCCGGATCGCGGAGCGCCTCGATCGCCACGGCCGGTATCGCCGGAGTCGCCGACCAGCCCGAGCACGGTGATCGCGATCGACCGCACGGGCGAGTCCTCATGACCGGCTATCCGGTGCAGCTCCGGGACGGCAGCCGCTCCGAGATCGAGCAGCGCCGTGCCCGCGAGGCCGCGTGGCACCCGGTGTGCCACGAGGCTCTCGACGAGCGGCAGCGCGGCCTCCGGACCGTCGCAGCCGCCCGAGGCTGCGCGCCGCGGCGGTGCGGACCTCGCCGCTGCGGTCGTGCACTGCGTCGAGCAGCGCCGGGACGGCCTCCGGGCAGGCCATGTCGCCGAGCGCGTAGGCCGCCGCGGCCCGGCGCCATTCGCGGCGGGAGTGGAGCGCTTCCAGGGCAGCGTCGAGGCCGCCGCCGTCACGGAAGTACGCGGCGATGCGCTCGCTCGTCTCGCCGCCGACCTTGCGCGAGTAGCGTCCGATCATCCTGCTGAGAGCGGCCTGGTCACCCGGCTCCAGCGCCGGCGGTTCCGCGACGCCCTCGATCAGCTCGATCGCGATCGGGCGAACGCGGCGCTCGGCGGCGGCGGACCGGCGCTCGGTGCGCGCGAGCACCAGCCGCCGCAGGGCCAGCAGTGCGAGCATCACGACGGCGATCACCAGCAGGACCGTCGCTACGAGCAGGAGGAGCGTCATCGCCGGCCCAGGATCGCCTGCACACGCGCGCGCAGCTCCTGCGGGCTGAAGGGCTTCCGGAGGTAGTCGTCCGCGCCGGCGTCGAACCCCTCTTGGACGTCGGCGTCCTGGACGCGCGCCGTCAGGATGATGATCGGCATCCGGCTCGTCGCCGGCTCGGCGCGCAGGCGCCGTGTCAGCTCGAAGCCGTCGATCTTGGGCATCAACACGTCGAGCACGGCGAGGTCAGGCCGCTGCTCGAGCGCCAGGGCGAGCGCTTCCTCGCCGTCGTGGGCCTGGAGCACCGTATAGCCCGAGCGCTCGAGCCGGAAGACGATGAGCTGGAGGATGTCCTCGTCGTCGTCCGCCGCGAGGATCACGGGCTGGCTCTCAGTTGGCGCCGAGTCGTTCACGCAGGGGCTCCTTTTCGGTCGCGGCCCCGGTGGCCGCGATGGGCGGGGCAGTGAATGGCAGGTCTACGAGGAACGTCGTTCCAACATCTACCTCGCTCTCGACGGAGATCGTTCCGCGATGGGCGTCGACGATCGACTTCACGATCGACAGGCCGAGGCCCGTGCCGGCGGCGACCGCCGCCGTCGACGCGCGGAAGAAGCGGTCGAACAGCCGGGCCAGCTCGTCGCGCGGGATGCCGACGCCGGTGTCGCGTACCTCGAGGTGGACGAAGTCATCCCGCTTCGCCACGGCGACTGTGACGGTCCCGCCTTTCGGAGTGAACTTCACGGCGTTCGAGATCAGATTGTCGAGCAGCTGCGTCATGCGGGTCGGATCGGCCGCGAGCGTCGGCATTCCCGGCTCGACATCGAGGCGGAGGTCGATGCCCTCCTTGCGGGCGACCGGGCCGGCCGACTCGACCGCCGCCGCGGCAAGTTCGGCGAAGTCGACCGGCTGCAGGTCGAGCGACAGCCGTCCGGCGTCGACCCGGGCGATGAAGAGGATGTCGTCGACCAGCGTCGTGAGGCGATCGCAGTTGCGGTCGACGACGTCCAGGAATCGACGCTGCTCCTCGTCCAGGTCGCCCACTTCGCCGTCGAGCAGGAGCTCGATATACCCGACGATCGAGGTCAGGGGGCTGCGCAGCTCGTGCGAGACGGAGCTCACGAACTGGTCCTTCATGCGGTCGAGCTCGCGGAGGCGCTCGTTCTGCTCGGCGAGCCGGCGGGCCGCCTCGTGCTCGCCGGCGATCAGCTCCTGGCGTTCGAGTGCGAGCGAGAGCTCGGTGGTGACGGTTTCGAGGGCGCGGCGCCCCCTCAGGAGCTGGACGCGAGGCGCCTTCACCACCAGATGCGCGCGAACCTCACCACGGACCGCGACCGGCAGCGCGAGCGACTCGTCGTCGGCGGGCGGAGCGGATCCGACGACGGCCTCCCCGTTCGTCACGAGCTTCGAGGCGGCTCGCTCGGTGATCGGGTACAGGTCTTCGCCGGCGTCGGCGCCGAGCAGCTCGGCGACGTACCTGCTGAGCACGCGCTCCCGCTCGGCGGCACGCCGCGCCAGGAGGGTCACGTATCCGAAGCGGATCACCAACAGGCCGGCGAGGAGGCAGGTCGTGATCAGCGAGGCGACGAGGTGCAGCGGCTCGTCGCGGACGTCTTGAACGACCACGACCACGGGGGCGAGCATGCCGGCGCCGGCCACCACCGCGAGGTGGAGGCCGTCGTGTGCCTCATAGAGGGCGCTTTGGCGCCGCGTGAGCGCGGTCATCGTCGGGTGCAGGGCCGCAAGCCCGAGCAAGAGCACGCCCGCCAGCAGGAGCGTGTCCGCGATGCGCAAGTCGGTGACGGTCACCGACGACAATGCGTAGATCGTGTCGCCCACGAGGGTGAACGTGAGCGCTCCGACCAGCGCTCGGAGCGCGCCTACGTCCCACTGCACGCCGACGATGAAGCGGGCAGCCGCCGCGAGGACGAGCAGGTCGGCGATCGGGTACGCGACCGTTACGAGCTGGGCGCCTCCCTCGTACGCCGGGTCGCTGAGGACGGGATGGATGACGTAGACCCACGCGAGGAAGACGCCCGTCACCGTGATCAGGGCCGCGTCGATCACCGCGCGCTGGTCGAGACGCCGGGCACGCTTGCGCGTGGCCATCACCAGGCCCGCTACGAAGAGCGGGTAGCCCGCCAGGTAGAAGACGTCGGCGATCGAGGGGAACGGATCCCTGTCGGCGATCTGGTATGCGCCCCAGATGACGTCGCCGATCAGCCAGGTGCCGACGGCGGCGGCCAGCAGGTACCACACGCGCGGGGCATCGGGACGGTACCGGCGGACGCCGGCCAGGATCCCCGCGAACGTGGCGATCTCCCCGCCCGCGTACACGACGGTTCGGAGCATTACGCGATCCGGCGAGATCGCCGTATAGATCAGGCAGAGCACGATGGCCGCGATGAAAAGCGCCCACCACCACCGGGGGGTGTCGTCGTCGCCGCGCCCCGCCGATCCCGGCTCCGAGCCGGTGGAGACCGCCGCCATGCCCTGCATGATCCCACGCCCGCAAGCGATGCCGGGATGGGCCACTAGACTCGGCCATCGTGCCTCAA
>CAVTBS010000003.1:0-212932 GCA_963732995.1 uncultured Gaiellaceae bacterium
GCCTGATAGCTGTTCCTTCTGGACGAAGCCGTTGGCGCCGGAATCGACGATCAGAGGCCCGAAGTCGGAGCGTTCACGAGACGAGGCGAGCAAGATTGCCGCCGGCGAGGCAGCGTCACGAAGCCGCGAAGCTGCCTCGAATCCGGTCATGTCGGGCAGCCCGACATCGAGGAGCACGATGTCAGGCTGCCGGCGGAGAGTCTCGATGACGGCCGACTCGCCGTCCGCGACAGCGCCGATGACGATGAATCCTTCCGTCTCGAGGGCGAGTCTGGCCGCTTCACGAAACGAGGGGTGATCGTCGACAATGAGGACGCTCTCGTTGATCGCTGCTGTGCTGAGGGCGTTCACGAGGGCACCTCCCGCTGCGTGATCCGCCAGAAACCGATCGACGAGAGGAAGCAGCATCCAGAGTGCGAGCGCGGTGGCGGCGTGTGCCCATTGGGTGGCGTTCAGGACCTCGTTGGGCAGCGGGTCGAGGGCGCGGCTGGTGTCCAGCCACGGGGCAACTTTTTCGAAGTAGGACAGTGACGCCAGTGCCGCCCAAGAGGCCGGGAGGGTGACCAGGACGACGATGGCGGGCGTCGACGCCAGCAGGATGGCGCCGAACGCGACGCCGATGGCCATACCGGTCGTCAGGTACAAGGCCGACTGGGCGATCAGTGGTGCGAGGTGAGCCCATGTTCCATCGATGCCCGGCGATGCGATGAGCACGGCCGCGGCGGCGACGGTGACCGACATGACGAGCATCGCGAGGGCGAGGATGAGGCTCGCGATCAGCTTCGTGGCGAGGACGCGTGAGCGTCGTGGAACGAGCGTGAATGTGATCATCCCGGTGCGTTGGGACCATTCCGAGGTGACGAGCAGGATTCCCGCGATGGGCAGCAGGACGGCCGCCGGCCTCACTGCGATGTTGAGGACCTCGGCGAAGGTGTGGTCTGCCGCGTCACCGACAACAGTGCGGACGATCACCGCGATCACGGTGAGCGCGACGGTGGCAACTTGCAGCCAGAACCCGGCGCGGGTGTTGAACATCTTGCGCAGCTCGACGCCGACGAGCCGGCCGAGGCCGGGACGGAGGTGGACGCCGGCTGGGTGCAAACCCATTGGTGTGGGCAGAGTCGTGGTGCTCATGCGGTTGCTCCTGTCAGCTCGGGAAGGATTGGATCGGTTGTCGCCGACGGAGTAGCCACCGCCGGACGCGGTCAGTTCGAGGAAGAGGTGTTCGAGGCTTGCGTCGTCGGCCGGAGTGATTCGGCGCAGCACGATGCCGTCGGCCATTGCTGCGCGGGCGACATCTTCGGGCTCGGCCTCGACGAAGCGCCGATCGCCGTCGGCGGGGTGCATTGCCAGACCGGCTCGGTGAAGCGCGGCGTCGAGCCCGTGGAGGTCGTCGGCCTCGACAATGGTTCCTGTCCGGGGCAGGAGTTCGGCGCGGGTGCCCTGGGCCTGGATCCGTCCGTGGCCGATGATGATCATTCGGTCGGCGACGGCCTCGACCTCTGCAAGCAGGTGCGAGGAGAGCAGGACGGTTCCGCCGCGGTCGGCGAAGTCGCGTAGCAGCCGCCGCATCCAGCGCATTCCTTCGGGATCGAGGCCGTTGGCGGGCTCGTCGAGGATCAGGACGTCGGGGTCGCCGAGCAATGCGTGGGCGAGGCCGAGGCGCTGTCGCATCCCGAGTGAGTACTTGCCCACCCGCCGCCCGGCCGCGGTCTCGTCGAGGCCGACGAGCTTCAGGAGCGTGTCGACGCGTTGCACCGGGACGCCCATCGTGCGGGCGGACACGGCGAGGGCCTCACGGCCCTGCCGTCCCGCGTGTTGCGCCGAGGCGTCGAGGAGGATCCCGACGCGCCGGCCGGGGTTGGGCAGGTCGCGGTAGCGTCCACCGAAGAGCAGGGCGTGTCCGCTGTCGGGTGTGGAGAGGCCGACGAGCATTCGCATCGTGGTGGTCTTGCCGGCGCCGTTGGGGCCGAGGAAGCCCGTGATGGTGCCCGGCTCGCAGCGGAACGTGACATCGGAGACGACGTCGCGCCCGCCGCGTCGCTTGGTGAGTTCTTCGGCGGTGATCATGACCGCAGGCTCGCGGCGGCCGGGTGTGACCGCACTCTTCGGTGAGCGCTGCCCGACACGGACGATGGCTGCGCTGACGGCGATGATCGACACGACGCCTACCCACTGCAGCGCGTCTCCCATGCCGTCACCCCAGTACGGCTTGGTGGGTCCAACCTCCGACCGGGATGACGTGAAAGAACGCGAACGCGGTGATCTCGAGCAAAGCGACGACCACCGCCACTCGGGCCGCGAAGCGATGCTTGAACGCGACCAGGACGGCGGCGATGAGAACGGCGACGAGGCTCGCGAGGTGCTGCGGCTTGGTGAACGTCTCGAGCACCCCGGCCGTCGGGTCGGTGCGCAGGTCGTCGAAGACGGCGAGGTTGAGGATCAGAAGCGCCGAGAGAGCGCCGATCAGGCCGAGCAACAGCCCGGCGGGGTGCCAAGAGGGCTTGGCGACGTGTGTGCGGTGAGTTGTCATGAGCAGAACATAACTTAGTTATTTTCTGGTGTCAAGTTTCTAGGATGAGATGCATGAGTAGCCCATCGACCACGCGAGAGACCCTGCTCGACGCTGCGCTGCGCCTATTGGAAGAGCGCGGACCCGGAGCTCTGCGCATACGCGACCTGGCGACGGCTGCCGAGAAGTCGACGATGGGCGTCTACACCCACTTCGGGTCAAAGCAGGGGCTGCTGGAGCAGCTCTACCTGCACGGCTTCCGACGCCTGGAGGACCAGCTCAACAGCGTCCCCTCCGATGGTCAAGGCCGGCACGAGCTGCTCGCGTTCGCCCTCGCCTACCGCGCGTTCGCGCTCGACAACGAGGCGCTCTACGGACTCATGTTCGAGCGGGCAACCCCCGACTTCGTTCCGTCCGACGCCAGCCGCCTCGCAGCACTCACGACCTTCGAAATGCTCTCAACCCGCGTCGCCGACTGGCGCCCCGACTTCACCAACCCGGCCGCCGACGCACACCTCGTTTGGGCGACGATGCACGGACTCGTCACCATCGAGCTCATGCACAGACGGTGGGGAGGCCCCCTCGTCGAACACCTGCAGGGCGACCCGGAGGAGAACTACGCGACGGCCATCGGCTCGCTCCTCGAAGCGCTCCACGGCCGCTAGGCAAACGGCGTGCGGCGGAGTCGATCAGCACCCCGCGGCGGCGCTGCTCGCCCCGCACCGTGGCGACCTGTCGATTCCTTCAGGATCCCTCGAGAGGCGACCGCCGTCGAACCGCATGCAGCAGTCGCCGCCGACCGATTGTCGAGGTCCAAGCGGGACTGCGGGTGGATGGCGGAACGCCGGTTCGTTGTCAGCCTGCCGCGGCAGCGGTCGTCTTGCTGCGGCGAGTCGACTTTGCAATACGCGTTACAAGTCTCTAGGCTGTCTGTCACGCTGACCCGCCGCGGCTCTTCTCGACACTGAGGAGCTCATAGCCCTATTGCACTCCCGCGGCGGCTCGATTAGCTGCTCGCGGCGCGACGCGCGGGTGACGCCTCGAGAACACGCTGACTGCGGCACCGTCCGGTGCCCAGCACGTTTCAGGAGAGGGGTCATCCATGGAGGGTCCGAGCGCGCATAGCGAGGTTTCCGTGTCGTCCCAGGACACGGGCGGTGGCGCGATGGCCGCGCTGACCGGCTGGGTTCTCGCGCACAAGCGGATCGTGCTTGGCGCTTGGCTTCTCGTCACGATCGCCGCGTTCGCGGCGATCGGGCCCGCGGGCAGCGCTCTCTCGCAGCAGTTCAACATTCCTGGGCGGGAGGGCTTCGAGACGAACAAGGAGCTCGCTGCGATCTACGGCAGCGGCGGCGATGTCGCGCCGATCGTCCCCGTCGTGCAACTCCCGGCCGGTACGACCGTCGACTCGCCCGGAGTCCGCGACGAACTCGATGCGGCGCTCGCGAAGGTCGCCGTCGTGCTGCCCGGAGGCGATGACCGCCTCTTATGCCTCGACGGGTGATCGGGCGTTCGTCTCCGACGACGGCCGCACCACCTTCGCGCTCGTCTACATCCCTGCGAAGGGCGGCGTCGACCCCGGCCAGGAAGAGGCCCGCGCCGCGCAGGCCGCGCTCGCCGGTGTCACCGTCGGCGGAGCACCGGTCGAGGTGACGGGGCTTGACGCTCTGCGCGCTTCTGCCGGTGAGAATGAGGGCAGCGGCACAGGCGTCCTGCTCGGCACGCTGCTCGCGGCGCTGGGCGCGCTCCTCGTGCTCGCCTTCGTCTTCCGCTCGTTCATGGCCTTCGTGCCGCTGCTGATGGCCCTCGTCGCGATTCCGACCACCTTCCTGCTCGTCTGGCCGCTCGCAAGCGTGACCGACGTCTCGGTGATCGTCCAGTTCCTGGTTGCGCTGGTCGGGCTCGGGATCGCGATCGACTACGCGCTCCTGATCGTCGTGCGCTGGCGCGAAGAACGTCAGCAGCCCGGCGTGACGAACGAGGACGCGGTGCGGAAGGCGATGCAGCACGCCGGCTCCGCCGTCGTCTTCAGCGGCACCACCGTCGCGATCTCGTTGCTCGCGCTCCTGGTCCTGCCGGTGCCGTTCATGCGCAGCATCGGCATCGCCGGGCTGATGATCGCGCTCGTCAGCGTCGCCGTCGCGATCACGCTCCTCCCGGTCGTCCTGGCGACGATCGGCCCCAGGTTCGACTGGCCCCGGAACACGCGCGACGCAAGCGCGAGCCGCGCCTGGTCAGCCTTGGGCACGCCTGATCGTGCGCCACCGCTGGGCTGCGGCGCTGACATCGACGGCCGTGCTCCTTGCCCTTGTGAGCGTCGCCTTCTCGATTCAGCTCGGAAACCCGCGGGCCGACTCGCTCGCAAAGGATGGGCCTGCTCGCGCCGGACTCGTGAAGCTCGAGGACTCGGGGATCGGCACCGGCCCGCTCTCACCGTTCGACGCGCTCGTCCGCTCGGGCGACGCCGGCAACGTCGCGGCGGCGCTCGGCGAGGTCGAGGGCGTCCGCAGCGCGGCAGCGCCCGCGCAGTGGCGCCGCGACGGGACGGCGATCGTCGTCGCGATCCCCACCGCCGACGGGAACTCCCCCGCGGGACGCGAGACCCTCGACCGCCTCCGCGCCGCGACGGAGGCGCTGCCGGCTGCCGTGACGATCGGCGGCGAGGCCGCGCAGGGCGCCGACTTCCTCGAGGTCGTCTACGGCAACTTCCCGCTGATGCTCACCCTGATCTGCTTCCTCACCTTCATCCTGCTCGCGCGGGCGTTCCGCTCGCTGGTGCTGCCGTTGAAGGCCGTGCTCCTGAATCTGCTCTCGGTCGCCGCCGCGTGGGGGCTGATCGTGCTCGTCTTCCAGCACGGGGTCGGCTCCGACGAGATCTGGGGGATCGAGCCGACACGCGCGATCAACGTCGAGTTGCCGGTCGTCGTCTTCGCCTTCCTCTTCGGCATCTCGATGGACTACCAGGTCTTCATCATCAGCCGGATGCGGGAGGCGTACGACCGCACCGGCTCCACCGAGACCGCCGTCGTAGAAGGGATCGGCCGCACCGGACGGCTCGTCACGAGCGCGGCGCTGATCCTCTTCCTCGCCTTCGTCGCCTTCGCACTGCAGCCGGGAACGGAAGCCAAGATCTTCGCCACCGCGCTCGGCGGCGGGATCCTGATCGATGCCACCATCATCCGTGGCGTCCTCACCCCGGCCGCGGTCGCGCTCCTCGGACGCTGGAACTGGTGGATGCCGAACTGGGCCGCACGCATCCTCCGCGTCGAACCCTCACCCGCCGCGCCAAAACCGACGTCCCTGCCGGCGTCTCAAGCCGGCTAGGCAACGACAGCACGGTTGTGCTGTCTTTAGCGAGGCTGGATTGCGCCGGATCCGTTGACGCTTTGCGTGAGCGTGGCTGGGTGGCCGCTGTAGAGGATTGCTCCGCTGCCCGAGATCGACGCGTCGAGCGTCTCGGTGGCTTGCACTTCGAGGCGCCCCGAACCCAGAACCGAGGCTGTGACGGAGCGGGTAGCGAGGTGTCCCAAGTGCATGTCTCCTGAGCCGGCCAGGCTCGCGTCGAGTTGGTCGGCTGCGCCGGAGACAATGAGTGTCCCGCTGCCGGGCACTTCGGCGGTGAACGTCTCGGCGCGGACGCCTTCGACGCTGACCATCCCGCTGCCCATCAATCGTGCGCCGTCGAGATTCGGGACGGTGACCTCGACGCTCATCGGGAGGTTTCTGGCAAAGCTGCCGCGCTCCGAGACGACCAGCACACCATGCTGGACGTCGGTCTTGACGCGGTTGATCAGATTGTCGTCTGCTCGGACTACGACGGTCTGTTCGGCTCCTACCCGCACCGTCACCTCGCTGACGCCTGCGAGGTCGATTGCCGTGAATGCTTCGAGGGTTCGCGTCTGCGTGGCGGCGACACCTGAGCCATCGACCCCGTTGCTGAGGCTGAGACTTGGCGCCCAGTCCTGGCGGCCGAGGAAGAAGGCGACGGCTGCGACGATCAGGACGAGCAGAACGATCCGTCCAGTTGAGAAGCGACGGGGAGCGTTCGTGGGATGACTAGGTAGTGCTTGGGTGTTCAAAGGGATTCCCTTCTCGGGGTGAGATTGATGGAACGGGATCGGTCGGGTTCTCGTGCGGTGGACGCGTTTCGGGCGCCAAAGCCGTGCGGCGTTTGTCAGGCGTGCGCGGGCGCGAGAGGTGCCGGTTGCGATCCGGAGCGCCACAGGCGATTGAGTTCGCTCTGGGCGTAGATGATCTCGACGGGCAGCGTGAAGACTCCGACGAGATACGAGGGCGTAGCCGAGCCAGACATTGAGGGGCTCGCCGGTGCCGTTGATCTCCTGCGCGACCTTGATCCGCTGAAGCGTTCGGTACATGGAGACGAACGGCGGCACCAGGATGAGCCAGCCGACGCTGATCGCCATCAGCGACGTGAATGGGCTTCTGCCGAGTCGTTCCTCATGACCGGTTGCGCGGCCGAGGTCACGGAGCTCGCGGTTGATCTTGTAGTACCAGACCAGGTAATAGATCCCGAGGGTCAGGAAGACCAGCAGGAATGCTGCGATCGGATTCCGCATCTTTGCGGTTGCGGATGTTCCGTTGATGTTCGTGGTCTGGGCGATACCGAACTCCATTTCTGTGGAAAGCCCCAAAGGGATGCCTGGGCTGGCGGTGGACGCGCAGCTGCCACTCAAAGCAAAGTGGCGCCTTCGAGCGTCGAACCCACTCTCACAGCGCAGGACGCCCGGCGCAGTACGGCCTGCACCCGTATTTCGGCAGCCGCAGCTCGAGCGATCTAGAGCAGGGCTACTGCAGCCGGCGTGGCGTACGGGTGGATCATGGCGCGCTCAACTCAACAGGCGTCATGTGCGAGCTCAGCTCTCGCTAGCGACGCCTCGCCTTGGCCAGCGTTCGGGCATGACCCCCTGCGCCGCGTCGAGTTGAACGGCTGCTTGGGACGCCTAGGCTCGCCGCGCGTACTCGACGGTGGCGAATGGCCATTCTGATTCGAGCCACTCAGCCACTGCGTGCCGGAGCGGGGTGTCCAGGTGCGCGTGGCTCTTCCGCACCCAGGAGAGGACGGAGGCGGCGTCGTCGCTGTCGCGGAGCGGGTAGATGTAGACGCACCCGACCACGTCACGGCCGCCCGGATCGAGGACCGTGTACGTGAACCCCTTCCGGCTGCGGAAGTCGTCGGCGTGGCGCTGCAGGTCGGCGCGGTTCTCGTCCCGCGTCATCTCTCGCGGCCAGGAGCCGTCCGGGAACCCAGGCGTCTCCGCGATGTGCTCCATCGACGACGTCCAGGCGTCGTAATCCTGCTCGTTGTGCTCGGGCCCAAGCGGTTCGAGGACGAACGCGGAGGTCTCGAGCCCGAGCGGGACCTCGAAGTCGGGCGGGACGAACTCGGCCATGACCCGATCCTAGGGCGATTAGCTCAAGTGAAGCCACGGAAGCGAACTCGGCCGCAGGCTGCGGTCCTCGGTCACGAGCCCGCGCACATGAGGGCGTGCTGTCGCGCAGCCGTGTCACCCGCTGAACGCACTCCTTCTCGCGGCTCGAGGGCGAGTCGTTGCATTCCTCCGATGACCGGCCGGCGGTGAAGGCTTGCGCCCTCACCGCCGGACCGACCGCGATGGTGTCAGGGAATGACCTGGAGCACCTCGCCGCTGCCGATCGCGTTCGCGCGGTTCGAGATGTAGATCGTGCCGTTGCGGGCGACGGCGACCGAGCCGGGCCTGGTCAGGCCGGAGATCACCGTCGAGCGCGTTCCGTCCGGTGCGATCCTCAGCAGCCGTCCTGGCAGGCCGAAGAAGACCGGCCCGGTCGAGTGCTCGAGCACGTACAGGCTGCCGTCGGGGCCGAAGGCGAGGTCGATGACGGTCGTGAAGCCGCTGTAGGCGACCGTCGGGGCCTGGCCGGGCACGACCCGGTAGATGTTCGACGCGCCGGCGGCGAAGGGGACGCCGGTCAGCTCGGACACGTAGTAGGTGCGCCTACGCGCGTCGCCCTTGGAGTCGTTCCCGTCCCAGTCCGAGCGCGGCCAGGCCGCGACCGCGGTCGGAACCGCGTCGGTCGGCCGCCCACTGGTGCGGCTGGGGAAGGTCGCGATCGTGGAGACGTCCCCGTTGTCGCGCGCGCGCAGGAGCGAGTTGCCGCCCGCGTCGACGACGAGGGTCGAGCCCTCCTCGCCCAGGAGGCCGTACGGGTTGCTGTCGAGCAGGCCGCCGTCGGGGTTGGCCCGGAATTCGTAGGCGGTCAGATCCGCGATCGAAACCGGGCCGCCGAAGAGCGGGAAGCCGTAGAGGTGGCCGAACTGCTCGCCGACGCCGGGCAGCACGCTGCGCGGCAGGCCTTCGCCCGCCCAGCCGACGCTGAAGCGGAGATCGCCGGGGCCGAGCACGAGGTCGTGGGGGCCTGCCGCCTCGCCCGTCGCCACGTTCGCGTACGAGGGCAGGCCGCTCGCGATCCGCGTCTGCTGGCCGAACCAGAACCGGCTGATCGCGCCGGTCGCGCCGTAGCACATCACGCCGCCGCGGATCGGCGGGCTGAAGCAGGGTCCCGCGCCGCCCCTGCCTGCCTCGGCGACATAGATCGAGCCGAGAGGCCCGAGCGCGAGCCCGCGCGGGTTGTCGAGCCCGCTCATCACCACGCGGGTCGTCGCTGCTCCCGCCGCGCCCGCACCTACGAGCGCAAGCGCAAGCACTGTCAGCAGCGGTGCGATCAGACGCCTGTTCATGGGTTCCTTTCGTCGTTGCCGCTGGATGACCGACGACCCTACGACCTTGCGCGGTTCGATACAAGGTGCGCCTGGGGACGGTGTTTAGGATCGCGGCACCCCGTCTAGCGCAGAGCCAGTCAAACGGAGGAGGGTGGATGGCCGCCGACCAGCGAAACGCGCGGATCTTCGGAGTGCTCTTCCTGATCACGTTCGCCGCTCTCAAGGACTGGACGTTCCTGTTCGGCCCCGGGCTCATCGTCCCGTTCGGGAACGGGCTGATCCTCGGCTACCTGATGTATAAGTCCGGCCTCGTCCCGCAGCTGGATGCCATGGCTCGGACTGATTGGAGGGCCGCTCCTCCTGATCGGGAACATCGGCACGCTCTTCGACTGGTGGGAGCCGACGACCACGTGCCAGCGTTCTTGGTCGTCCCCGAGTTCCTGTGGGAGCTGTTCCTCGGGATCTACGCGGCGGTCTGGGGATTCCGGAGGGATGCTCCGATCCTGGCGGCCCGCAGCAGCACGATGGCTCCGCAAACCGACGCCGCGTAGAACGTTGAGGGTCACGGCTGAGGCAGCGCGTCGCTTCCTCGTCGCGCGCCAGGCGCTCGCTCCCGCGCGCTCCCTCGAGGGAGGCCCCGACGCCGTGCTCGAGGTCGTCCGTCGCCTCGGCTCGATCCAGTTCGATCCGCTTGCTGTTGCCGGCCGCACCCACGACCTCGTCCTGCACGCGCGCGTGGCCGACTACGACCCCGCCTGGTGCGACCTGCTCTACGAGCGGCGCGAGATTTTCGAGGCGTTCAACAAGGGACTCTCCCTCGTCCCGACGGGCGACTTCCCGTGGTTTCGCGGGACGTTGAGCCTGAGCGCGCCGCGCGTGATCGCAGAGAACGCCGAGGTGGCCGCACGCGTGCTCGAGCGAATCCGCGCCGACGGGCCACTGTCATCACTCGACTTCGAGCGTGCGCAGGGTGAGACGACCGACTGGTTCGGTGTGCCGACGAACACCGTTCGCGCGGTGCTCGAGGCGTACGCCGTCACCGGCGCGCTCGGCCTGGCACGACGCGACGGCAATCGACGCTACTACGACCTCCTCGAGCGGCTGCTCCCGGCCGCCGTGCTCGCGCGCAGCGTTCCGCTCAACGAGCAGCTCCGCCACAAGCTCCTCTCGCGCTACCGCGCGCACGGGCTCCTCGGCGTCGCGGGCGCTGACATCTTCGGCGGCATCGGGATGGCCAAGCCGGATCCGAGGTGGCCGGGGTATCCGGGCAGAACGGCGCTGCGCGAGGAGCTCGTCGAGGATGGAGAGCTCGTCCCGGTCGAGGTCGAGGGTGTCCGCGGCAAGCGGTTCGTGCTCGAGGAGGAGGTCGGACTCCTGGAGGCTCCGCCGGAGCCGCTGCCCTCGGTGGCCTTTCTGCCTCCGTTCGATCCGTTGGTGTGGGACCGGCCTCTGCTCGGGTCCCTGTTCGAGTTCGACTACGTGTGGGAGCTCTTCGTCCCGCCGGCCAAGCGGCGCTGGGGCTGGTACGTGCTGCCGTTGCTCTACCGCGACCGCCTCGTCGGCCGGATCGAGCCGCGCATCGATCGCGCCGGCGGCACGGTCGAGATGCTCGACCTCTGGTGGGAGGACGGCTTCTCGCCGGGCCGCACGGAGGGCTTCGTCGACGCGATGCGGGCTGCGCTCGGCGCCTACCTGCGCTTTGCGGCCGCGACGCGGCTCGAGTGGCCGTCGCACCTCGCGACCGAGAAACGGCTCTTCGGCTGCCGGCCCTAGGAGGCGGACAACGCGCGCTCGAGCGCGGCTTTGTCGAACGGCCCGCCGTGTGTCGCGAGCACGTGCTCGACCGGGAGCTCGAGCAGTGGACGTAGGCCCGCGGCGATCTGCTCGCGCGTCATGCCGGGCGGGAGCCAGCGCTCGTTGATCTCGAGTCCCTGCCCGAAATCGACGAGCGTGTCGCCCGAGATCACCGTGTGCTGGCCCTCGATCCAGAGCACTGTGTCGTTCACCTTGTGCCCGGGAAACACGTCCGCACCGAACGGGAGCCGGTCGCCGGGGCATACACACGTGCCTCGCCCTTGCCCTCGCGCAGCAGCCAGACCACGTCCGGGCTGCCGTCGCCGGCCCGCTCGGCGCTGATCCCGTACGTGTCCATGAGGTACTGCGCGGAGTCGGGTCGCGTGGTGTAGACCGGAACACCGAGCCGCTCGACCAGGCTCTCCGCGTCCCGCTCGTGCCACGGCGCGGTGAGCACGATCGCCGTCTCCCTCTCGGCGGCGAGCGCTTCGAGCTCGCTCGGCACAGCCAGCGGGTCGAACAACAGCAGGCGACCGTCGTCGTCGATCGCGTAGGACGAGACGTTCTTGTCCCACGGCTCACTCGCCTCCCAACCGGGATGAGGCGCCTGCCAGTGCCACAGTCCAGGACGCAATTCACGCACGGCGCGATCCTACTGAGGCGCCGCGTCGGTCGGCGCGGGTGCTGCGGAGCGGGCCTCGTCGGACGTGCGCAGGAGGCGCAGTTCCGCGTCTACAGCCTGCGCCCCGAGCCGCTCGCCGAGATCGACGAATGGCTCGGCCGCTACCGATCGCGCTGGGAGTCGCGCCTGCACGCCCTGCACACCGAGATCGCCCGAGGAAAGAAGCACGGAGGAGCGCACGATGACGAGGAGACGCGAGCGAACACCGGCATCACGGGAACACTGACAATCGGTCGACGGTAAGGGCGTCGTCCGCGATGGAGGGCCGCTACGACACCGACATCGACGACCTGTGGTCGGCGCTCACGGACGCGCAGCGCCTCGCTCGCTGGATCGCCGAGGTCGAGGGCGACCTGCGCCTCGGTGGGGCATTCCAGGCCACGTTCACGAGCGGCTGGGAAGGCCCCGGCCGCGTCGACGCCTGCGAACCGCCGCGGCATCTGCTCCTCACCATGATCGCCGGGGGGCCAGGACGACCGTGATCGAGGCCGTCCTCGTGGCCGACGGCGACCGGACGACACTCGTGATCGAGGAGCGCGGCGATGCCGCCTGGATGAGCTCGCTGCGCACGGAGCCGGCTGGCAGGCGCACGTCGAGGACCTGGCAGCTCATGGCGCGGGACGAGCCCGCCGACTGGCGGACACGCTGGGTCGAGCTCACGCCCTCGTACCGGGAGCTCACCGTCCGCCCCGCCTGACATGGTCCGCTAGCGGCGGAAGACGACCGTGACGGTCGTCGAGCGTTTCACCGCAATGCGGCAGGTCAGCCGCTTGCCGGCGCAGGCGCCTCGCCACGAGGCGAAGCGCCACCCGGTCGTGGCTTCGCGTGCAGCGTGACGACCGTCCCGTCCTCGTAGGCCGGCCGCCGGTCGGACGCCTGCTCACGTGCCGCCGCCGCGGACGACCACCGTCAGCTTGTGCACCCCGGCGACCTCGGCGACGGCGGGCTCGGCGCAGCCGCTCGAAAGCACGGCCCGGTAGGCGTCGACCTCGCCCGCCGGAGACGACGTCGACGTCGTACGGGGTCGACGGTCCGCATCAGGATGTCCTTGACGTGCGCCGGCGTCAGGCGCGGGATTGCAGGAGAGCAGGAGGCCGCTGATCGCCGACACCGCGGCTGCGGCCGCCGAGGTGCCGCCGGTCCGCTGCGCAGAGCCCAGGCCCCGCGACGAGAGCTGTGCCGACGCCGCGACGTCGACCCACGCGCCGCGGTTCGAGTTGCCCGTCGAGCCTGTGGCTGCTCGGCGCCGATCGAGGCGACGCGAATCGCCTGCGGGTTCGTGGCGGCGATCGCGTTCGCGACCGGATCGGCGCTGCCGCTGTTCCCGGCACCGGCGACGACTGTGATGCCGCGGGCGAGCGCGTCCGCGACCGCGTCGTTCAGCGACTACGCCGACGGAGCTGACCCGGGCATGAGCGCGAAGGACAGGTTGATCACGCGCGCGCCGTGCTCCGAGGCCCAGCGAATGCCCGCGGGCGATCGTCTCCACGTTCGGCGCGGCCGTCGGCGCCGAACACCTTCACCGGCAGGATCCGGCAGCGGCCGCAGATGCCGGCGGTTCCCAGCCCGTTGTCGAGGACGGATCCGATCAGCGCTGCCTGCTCGCTGCCGTGCCCGTTCTCGTCCGTCGTGTTCGGTGCTGCCGTCGATCGCGTTGAAGCCGGGCAGCAGATTGGGCGCGAGGTCGGGATCCTGGCCGACGCCGGTGTCCACGACCGCGATCACGACACGCGGGTCGCCCTGGGTCACGCGCCATGCCTGCGGGACGGCCATCGACTCGAGCCCGGCCCGGCTCAGGTGGTAGAAGCTGTCGTTGGGTACGAAGGGCAGCAGGCTCTCGGGCGGCTGCCGGGAGCACCCAGGAGAAGACAAGCGCCGCAGAGGCGACGAGCACGCCTGCCCGTCCTCTCTGACATGCGCGACTGCCCCGTCCAGCCGGACCCTGCGTCCCCATGGGAGCAGAATTCGCCTGCACAGTCGACATTCCCTCACGTCGGAGGACGCGCCGATCGTAACACACTATTGTCAGCGACTCTGCCGCGTGTAGGTTCTCGGCTCATGGCCGCCGAGCGCCCGGAGATCGAGAAGCCCGAGGGCGACATCCCGTTCGAGCTCGGGATCGAGGACCTCACCGTCGGTGACGGAGCGGAGGCGCGTCGCGGGCACGAAGGTCGCCGTGCACTACGTCGGCGTCTCCTTCTCGACCGGCGAGGAGTTCGACGCCTCCTGGAACCGCGGTCAGCCGTTCGAGTTCAAGCTCGGCAAGGGGCAGGTCATCCCCGGCTGGGACGCCGGCGTCCAGGGGATGAAGGTCGGCGGCCGCCGGAAGCTGACGATTCCCTCCGCGATGGCCTACGGCGCCCGTGGCGCGGGAGGCGTGATCGCCCCGCACGAGCCGCTCGTCTTCGTGGTCGACCTGCTCTCGGTCGGCTAGCTACCGCGTCGGCGCGACCGCCGGCTCGGTCGGCTCGGCGAGGCTGACCGCCTGATCGGCCGCGGCGCCCTCGTGCCGGCTGCGGAACAGGAACGGCACGGCGAGCAGCTGGAAGAGCGCGCCGACGGCGAACGAGGTGCCGTAGCTCGTGCTGTCCGCCGCCTTCCCGAGCACGGGCTGGATCACGACGCCGCCGCTCGAGCCCATCAGCGAGTCGAACGAGAGCACGGTCGCGCGCTGCTGCGACGGGATCATGTCGTTGAGATAGGCCTGGCGGATCGGCATGTTCGCCGCGAAGACGAGGCCCCAGACGACGAGCAGCGCCAGCGCGACCCAGAACGAGCCGACCAAGGCGAGCAGAGCGAGGATCGCAGCGCTCGTGAACGCGCCGAGGATCAGCGACGTCGTCCGCTTCCGGAACAGGGCACGGATCCGCGGCGCCGCGTAGCCGCCGAGGATCTGCGAGCCGGCGACGATCGCCGCCGCGAGCCCGGCGACCGC
The DNA here is from genome assembly GCA_963732995.1 of uncultured Gaiellaceae bacterium. Lineage (GTDB taxonomy): Bacteria > Actinomycetota > Thermoleophilia > Gaiellales > Gaiellaceae > Gaiellasilicea. The sequence goes on from CAVTBS010000003.1 coordinate 14,642, forward strand.
ATAGGCGTCGGGGTCGCCGTAGAGATCGAGCAGGTACGGCTGCAGGGCATAGAAGGTGTAGATCCCGACTCCGGCCGTGAACGGCGCCGCCAGCATCATCCAGCGCACCGGCGGGCTCTTCAGCCCGTACTCGAGCGAGGCGTCGAAGACCGCCTTCGTCGCCTTCAGCGGGCTCGTCGCGGGCGCCCGTTCGAAGCCGAGGTCGTGCATCAGCCGCCAGGCGACCGCGAACATGACGAGCAGCACCGCGACCCGGAGCAGGAACGGGACGCCGAGCGAGGTCGCCTGCGCGATCACGCCGCCCGCGACCGAGCCGCCGAGCATCGCGATCCCGCCGATCATCTGCCCGCGGCCCAGCACTGTCTCGAGACCGCCGTCGTAGCCCGCGAAGTGGAGGGCGTCGACGAGCCAGGCCTCGACGGCGCCGGAGAAGAAGGTGAAGCCGAGGCCGAGGAGCATCGAGATGACCGCCCACTGCCAGAAGGGCGCGTCGCCCACCCAGAGGAGGTAGTAGAGGAGCGTCGAGCCCGCGAGCGTCAGCGTCCCGAGCAGATAGGAGACGCGCCTGCCCCAGGTGTCGGCGACCACGCCGGTCGGGACTTCGAAGACCATCATCCCCGCCGTGAAGAACGCGTTCGCCGCGAATGCCTCCAGGTTGGAGAGCCCCGCGTCGAGGAGAAAGAGGGTGTTGATCCCCCAGATGAACGAGGCTGCCAGGGTGTTGCCGAGGAGAAGCGTGAAGTAGGTGCGCTGGATCCGGCGGGCGAGCTCGTTCATCGGTGTGTTCTAACGCCCCTTGCGGCGGTTTCCTGCCCGTTACCCCGAGAGGTCGGCCCGCTCGGCCTCCGTGAGCGGCCGCGCGGCGCCGCCCGCGCCGTCGATCGCCACTACGACGAGCTCGAGCTCCGTCGCGATCCGCCCGTCGGGCGCGCCGAGCGTCACCTTCGCGACGATGCTCGTCGTCCCGAGGCTGACGAGCTCCGCGGCCCCGACTGCGACGCGGTCGGTGAGCCGCAGCTCGCCGCGGTAGTCGATCGTCGTCCGCCGCGCGACGTAGTCGAAGAGCGTGCCGGGCCTGCGGCCGAGCCGCGTCTGGAACCAGTCGTCGAGCACCTCCTCGGCGAAGGTGAGATAGACGGCCTGGTTGACGTGTCCGTACGCGTCGAGATCGCGCCAGCGGATCTCGATTCGCTTTTCGTGGGGCACCGGCATCCTCCGAAATATCAGTTTGAACGAATAGAACCGAGCGTTTCGGGTAGCCCAGCCTCGTCACCTGCGGCCCATCCGCTCGAACAAGGAGTCTGCACATGCAACGGTTGCTCGTCGTCCTGAGCCTGCTCGTCCTGGCGCTGATCCCGGCCGCCACCGCCGGCAGCGCCGGCCAGCTCGGGACGATCGTGGTGCTCAAGGACGGCACGAGCCCCGCCGCGGTCGCGGCCGACCATGCAGCCAGGTACGGGCTCGAGGTCGGCTTCGTCTACCGGCATGCCCTCAAGGGCTACTCGGCGATCGTCCCGGCGGCCGCGCTCGACGTGCTCCGCGGGGACGCGCGCGTCGCCTACGTCGAGCCCGACTCGACCGTCCACGTAACCACGACCCAGACGGGCGCCACCTGGGGACTCGACCGCACCGATCAACGGTCGCTCCCGCTCGACGGCGCCTACACCTACACGGCGACCGGCGCCGGTGTCACCGCGTACGTGATCGACACCGGCATCCGCAAGACGCACTCGCAGTTCGGCGGCCGGGCCGTGCACGGCGTCGACACGACCACGCCGATCGGGCTCACCTCCGACGACTGCCACGGCCACGGCACGCACGTCGCCGGCACGATCGGCGGCTCCGGCTACGGCGTCGCGAAGGGCGTCCGGCTCGTCGCGGTGCGTGTGCTCACGTGTGCCGGCACCGGGCTCAACTCCGGGGTCCTCGCCGGCGTCGACTGGGTGACCGGGAACCACGCCGCCGGTGCTCCCGCGGTCGCCAACATGAGCCTCGGCGGCGGCGAGTCGGCCGCGCTCGAGCAGGCGGTCTCGAATTCGATCGCCGACGGCATCACCTACGCCGTCGCGGCCGGCAACGAGACCGAGGACGCCTGCACCGGGTCGCCCTCCGGGCTTGCCGCTGCGATCACGGTCGGCGCCACGACGAACACCGACGCTCGAGCCGACTACAGCGACTTCGGCCCGTGCGTCGACTTCTTCGCGCCGGGCTCGAACATCACGTCGGCCTCGTATCTGACCGACACCGGCACGGCGACGATGAGCGGCACGTCGATGGCGGCCCCGCACGTCGCCGGAGCGGCCGCGCTCTACCTGCAGGGCGCGCCCGGCTCCGCGCCGCAGCAGGTCCGCGACGCGCTCTACGGTCTCACGACCAAGAACGTCGTCGCCGACGCCCAGAGCGCGAACGCGCACCTGCTCTTCTCGAACCTCTAGACGGACTCGCCCGGGGGCCGGCTCCGTCCGGCTCCCGGGCCCCGGCTAGGTCGGGGCGGCCGGATTCGAACCGGCGACTTCTCGCTCCCAAAGCGAGCGCGCTACCAGGCTGCGCCACGCCCCGATCGGCTGATCGTACTCGCGGGCTCCGCGTCAGCCGTCGCGCCGGTCGGTGCCGTCGCGGCGCTCGGAGCCGTCGCGGCGCTCCTCGGCGGCGCTCCGTGGCTCGCCGAAGCTCGTGCGGCGGTCCTCGCCGGTGCGCCGGTCGGCGCCGCTGCGGCGGTCCGGGTCGGTGCTCGTGCTCGGCTCGTCCTTGCCGGAGCCGAAGAGCGAGCCGAACCAGCGGCGGAGCGTATTCATGTCCGCGACGTTCGACCTCAGACGGCCGCGTCCTGCTCCGCGAAGAAGCGCGAGAAGAAGAAGGCGAAGACCGCGAAGAAGACGATTGCCTCCGCTGCGGCCATCGAGACGCCGGCGATCTGCTGGTCGAGGATCGGCGAGAGGCCCCAGAGCCGGGGCGCCTCGGCGTAGAAGTCGTAGATCGGCTCGGGCACGAGCGCCATCATCAGGCCGATCGGGCTCGCGAGCATGAACGCTGCGAATGTGTAGGCGGCCTTCGCGCCGGCCGCCATCGTCCCGTGGACGACCGGCCACCAGAGCGCCAGTCCGGTGAGGAAGTAGAGCGCGTGCTCGAGGTGGAGCAGGGAGTGGGGGTGGCGGAGCGCGGCGTCGTAGACCCACGGCAGGTGCCAGACGCCGTAGTTGACCAGCCAGACGGCGAGAGCCGGCAGCGGCGGCACGCGCGGTCCCTGTGCGGCGAGCGCGGGCGGGATCGCGAGGGCGGTCAGCAGCGGCGCCCACTCGGCCAGGACGACGTTCTGGATCAGGTGGACGGAGAGCAGGTAGTGCAGCGAGATCGTCTCGACCGGCGTGATCGTCACGGCCAGGACGAGCGCCATCGCCGCGACCCAGCAGGCGATGCGCCAGCCGGGCGCGGGCGTGCGCCGCAGGGCCCAGATGTAGCCCGCTGTCATGGCCGTGACGAGGATCAGCGCCTCGGGGTTCCACGACCACGCATACGGATCCACCCGGCTACGCTACGTGACCGCTGCGGGTGTAGCTCAATGGTAGAGCCCTAGCCTTCCAAGCTAGTTATGAGGGTTCGATTCCCTCCACCCGCTCTGCATGCACGCATCGATGACGACGACGCGTGGCACGGCCGAGGACATGGTCGCGGTCGCGACGATGGCCGGCGAGACCATGGTCGAGTGGCTGCGCGATCTCGAGGGGTTCGAGGGCCTGCTCATGCTCACGAACGGCGAGACGGGCACCACCCACGTGATCACCTTCTGGGAGAGCGAGGAGGTTGCCGAGCGCAGTCGCGTCGCGCGGCTGAGGCTGCGCGACCGGATCACGACGACGGTCAGCGTCGAGGTGGAGGAGACGGAGCAGTACGACGTCTCGTTCGCCGACCTGAGCCCGTTCGGCCAGAAGTAGGGCGGGCGAGCGCCGTCCGCGGCGCTCCGTAGGCTCCGGCGGATGGAGGAGCGTCTCGTCCGCTTCCGCCCGCGCGCGATCCTGGTCGTACTCGGAATCATCCTCGCGGGCGTCGTCATGATCGAGATCGTCCGCGCCGCGCAGGGGGTCCTGATCTGGATCTTCGTCGCGATCTTCCTCGCGCTGGCGCTCAACCCGGCCGTCGACGCGCTGCAGCGGCGCGGAGTCGCGCGGCGCGGGGTCGCGGTCACGATCGTGTTCGTCGGTGCGATCCTCGCGATCGCCGCGCTCGCCGCCACGCTGATCCCGACGATGGTCTCGCAGGTCAACGAGTTCGTCGACGCAGTGCCCGACTACGTCGAGGACCTGACGGCCGGACGCGGAAAGCTCGGCTTCCTCGAGCGGGAGTACCAGATCACCGAGCGCGTCCGCGAGGCGATCTCCGATGGGGGTGCGTCCAGGCTGCTCGGCATCTCGGGCACGGCTCTCGCCGTCACCAAGGGCGTCGTCACGGCGGTGATCGCCACGGTGACGATCGCCTTCCTGACCCTGTTCATGCTCCTCGAAGGGCCGGCGTGGGTCGAGCGGATCTACAACCTGCTCCCGGAGGAGCAGCAGCCCCGGTGGCGCCGGATCGGCAATGACATCTACCGGACGATCGGCGGCTACGTGACCGGCAACCTGGCGATCAGCCTGATCGCCGGCATCGTCTCCACGATCGTCCTGCTCTCCCTCGGCGTGCCGTTCGCGATCGCGCTCGGCGTGCTCGTGGCGGTTCTCGATCTGATCCCGCTGGCCGGCGCGACGATTGCAGCGATCATCGTGACCACGATCGCGTTCCTCGACTCGACAACGTCGGGCGTGATCGTGCTGATCTTCTTCATCCTCTACCAGCAGCTCGAGAACCACGTCCTGCAGCCGGTCGTCTACGGCCGCACGGTTCAGCTCTCGCCGCTCGCGGTCCTGATCGCCGTTCTGATCGGCGCCGAGCTCGCGGGCGTGATCGGCGCCCTCGCGGCGATCCCCGTCGCGGGCACGATTCAGGTGCTCCTCGTCGAGTGGCTCGCGGTGCGGAAGGCGAAGCGGGCGCCGCCGGCTGAGCCGAGCGCCGCCTAGCCGGGACAGGGCTTCCGACCGATACCTCGTTCGGATGATCAAGCGTCCGGGCGTGAACGTCCGATTCAGTCGGTGTGGGAGGGCACCGAACTCGGATCTCGATCCTCGCGATCGCGCTCGCGTTCCTGAGCGTCTTCGCCGCCGGCGCGGGCGCGGAGACGAAGCCCCTCCGCACGCTCGCAGCGGCCGACCAGCTCGAGAGCCAGGTGCTGTCCGAGCTGAACAAGATCCGGCGGCAGCACGGGCTCACGCCGCTCCGCCTCTCGCAGCCGCTCACGTCGGCGGCCGACGCGCACTCGCGCGCGATGGGCACGCATGGGTTCTTCGACCACGACTCGCGCGACGGCTCGGAGTTCTGGAAGCGCGTCCAGCGCTGGTACGGCCCCGACGGCTTCCACACCTGGTCGGTGGGCGAGAACCTGCTCTGGGCCTCCGGCGAGCTGAGCGCTCCGGCGGCCCTCAAGCTCTGGATGGAGAGCCCCGGCCACCGGAAGAACATCCTCACTGCGCGCTGGCGCGAGATCGGCCTCTCGGCACTGAAGGTCCAGTCGGCCCCGGGCGTGTACCGCGGTCGCGACGTCGTGATCATCACGACGGATTTCGGCGCCCGCTCGTAGCCACGGCCACCGGCCGGGCGGCTCCCGCCGCCCACGCGCGCCTGACGACACGCAGCTCTTCGGGTCTGTGCTTGCGCACGATCCCCTCCGGCCGCGCACCGTCAGCCACGCGCCGGAGGCTCCGAGAGCGTTGTGCGACGAGCGGTCGGGTTACGCTGTTTTCGAGCGCCCGTAGCTCAGTGGACAGAGCGACGGACTTCTAATCCGTTGGCCGGAGGTTCGAATCCTCCCGGGCGCATTCGTGAGCACGAAGCCCGCGACCAATCCTCCGTCGACTGACTCGGCGCAATGCAAAGCCCGCCAAGTCCCTACGGGAGACAAACGATGAGTGAACCGCGTCCCGCGACGTTGGCACCGACCTACAGGCTCAACACACTTCGCTGCTTCAACCTCGTTGAGCCCGGTGAGGGCGAAGTGGTCGACTGGCACCAGGCGGAAGGTCCTCAGCGACGCCGCAGCAGCTGGCCTCTGGGCCTCCCCACGCGGATACCCGCGGGAGAAGAGCGGAGACGACCATGAAGTGACCGTGCCCGACGAGAAGCCGTCACCTTGGCGCTGGGTCGAGCTCGCGAGCGGACGCACGACGAACTCGTGGATCCGAGCGATCCTCTCGTGTTCGCTCCGGCAGCGAGGTAGTGGGAGGAGCGACACAACCGCGAGGCTGTGCCGCTCCCCTCGGGGCTATCCGTTGATGAAGTCGTTCGCGAGCTGCGTATCGACGCGGTAGCCGAAGCCGGCGCCGTTGCAGTTGCTGTTGAGCACGAACGAGTTGACGGCGACGATGTAACCCTCCGAGCTAATCACGGGACCACCCGAGTCACCGAAGCACGTGCCTCCGGAGCCACCGTGGCCCTGACCGGGGTTGTTCGAGTAGTGCAGGTTCCAACCACCGGCAAGGGCGCTCTTCAGGTTCACGAAGCTGACTGTGCCGACCATCCGCTGCTTGATCGCGGACTCGACCGGCTTCACAGACTGAAGCCCATAGCCGACAACGGTGAACTCGACATTGCCCTTGCCCCTGGGAGCGTTGGCGGCGAGCCGATCCAGGTAGCCGACAGGCGCGACCCGACCGTAGGTCGTCGGACGGGTCTCACCCGCCACCCACTGGGTGATGTGCACGAGTCCGAGGTCGTAGGTTTGCGGGATCGTCAGCTGGCCGGTCCATCCTGACAGTGCCTCCGGATCGCCCACGGCCGAGTAACCGCCGCATGGGTAGCCCGCGACACCCGCGCAGAGATCTTCCGCCCCAGCGGCAAGGTTCGCCAGATACTGCGGGTCGGTGTCGATGATCTCCGCACCTTCCGTGAACCAAATCCGGACCGAATCGACTGGGTCGCCTGCCGGGTCAGACGGATCGCTGACGCAGTGGCCCGCGGTCAGAAAGAGATTCGGCTCGATCAGCGAGCCCGTGCAGCGCCAGAGCGGATCCCCGTCGACGTCGACGGCGACCATCAAGCCAACCCACGGATATACGTTCGCCGCATCCGGCACGCCAAACTTCACGGCATTGGCCGGCGAGGCCGCGACCCCAGCCACGGCCACTGACGCCACCAGCGTCAGCAGTGCAAGAAGTCTCTTCACGTTCTCCCCCTTGTTGGATCTCGGGACTGAGCAGTCGGGCAGAGTACCATCCAGTTTCCGATTTGCAACTGGTCTTTGTAGGCGCGGCTGCCGGGGTGATGAGCCACTGCCTGACCCCGCGAACTAGCTCCAAGCTGGGCGTGAGTTGAGGCTCGGCGACGTCTCAGGACGGAGTAATTCGCGGGTCGCCGAGAAGGCGCGGATGAGCGCAGATCGCGTCCATCGATGGCCCGGCCGAGCACGCACCGGATGTGAGCCTTGCCGGAGGTTCGAATCCTCCCGGGCGCATGCCGGCAGATCCGCTCCCGGAGCGCGCGGAACCCGAAAGTGACGTCGTGGTGTACTACGCTTGTGACGATCATGGCGAGGCTGTCGGCGTTGGCTGCGGTGCTTGTTGTGCTTGCGGGTGCGGCGCCGGCGAGCGGCAAGGTCGACGAGCTCTACGCGCTGCGCTTCGGGGCGAAGACGAACGTCCTCGTTCCCTACGACCCTGTGCGTCTGGTTCCGTCCGGGTCGCCGATCCGGCTGGGCCAGTTCGGGCACGCGTGGAGCGTCAGCCCTGACCGTCAGCGTCTCGTCGCCGCCGCGGGGGTCCGTCGGAAAGGCGAGCCGACGGCGGTCCGCTTCGTCGATCTGGCACGCCGGCAAATCGAGGGAACAGTGACGCTGCCCGGCGAGTTCAGCCGGGTGACCGCGACCGCCTGGATCCGTGGTCGCGTCCTGGTCGTCGTCTCCGGGTCGAGTGCGACGAGGGTGTATGCGGTCGATCCCGACCGCCGCGTTTCGGTCTCCCAGATCGAGTTTCCCGGCACTGTCGTGCTGGGCGAGCGGGCGCAGAGCTCGCTCGTGCTGCTGCTCGCCGCGCCGAACCGGATCGGCCCCGCCACGATCGCGGTCGTCGATCAGTCGCCGCGAGCGCGGACGGTCGTGCTCGAGAAGATCGCGGTCGGAACGACCACGACCGGCGACGGTGCTGAGCGCAGCTTGACGATCCGCCGTCCCGCGCTTGCTCTCGGCCCTTCCGGACAACGCGCCTTCGTGATCGGGGCGGCGGGCGAACCCCCAGCGGCGATCGATCTGCGCACTCTGTCGGTGCGATACGCGCCCGTACGTCTTCCCGCGGCAGTCAACAAGCGGGCGGAGGGATCCATTCAGACGGCTGAGACGCTGCCGGACGGACGCATCGTCGTCGGCGCGAGCGTCTACGGAGCGACCGCCGCTGAAGACGCTGCCGGCCTCTGGCTCATCGACCCCACGGACTGGTCGCGTCAGGTGCTGAGCACGAAGTGGACCTGGTTCCGCGTCGCCGGCGGGCTCATTTTCGCCCGAGGCGAACGCGGTGTCGGTCTCCGGATCATCAGGCCATCAGGCTCAACCAGCGAGCTCTTCCGCACCGGGTCGGTCGCTCGCGTCACCGTTGTCGGACCGCGAGCCTTCGTCACCTTCTTCGGCACCAACATCAAGGCGGCTGTGGTCGAGCTCGGCACCGGCCGCGTCGTCCGACACCCCGTCCCCGCCTACCCACTGGTCGGCGCCGGACAGCCGATCACCGGCTGATCCCAGCCATCCTGCGATGACGATCGGGATCGTCAGCCCGGGCGCGATGGGGAGCGCCGTCGGTGCCGCCTACCGCGCAGCCGGGGACAGGGTCGTCGCCACGCTCGCCGGGAGGAGCGAGCGGACGCGGGGGCTCGCCGAGCGGGCCGGGCTCGAGCTGCTCCCCGATCTCGACGCCGTTGTCGCCGCGGCCGACGTCGTGCTCTCGATCGCGCCGCCGGACCAGGCGCGCTCGGTCGCCGAGGAGCTGGTGGCGGCGGCCGGGCGGACGGGTGCGCGGCCGCTCGTCTCGGACTGGAACGCCGTCTCGCCTGCGACCGCCCGCGAGGTCGAGCACGCGTTGGCCGCCGCCGGGCTCGAGCTCGTCGACGGGTCGATCTCCGGCGGCCCGCCACGGGCGGACTACCGGACGCGGGTCTACCTCTCTGGCGCGCGGGCGGAGGAGCTCGCTGCTTCCGGGCCGGCCTGGCTCGACCTGCGCGTCGTCGGCGCCGAGGTCGGGCTCGCGTCGGCGGTGAAGATGTGCACCGCCTCCGTCTACAAGGGCCACACGGCGCTGCTCGCCCAGGCGCTGGCGACCGCGCACGCGAACGGCGTGCTGGCCGAGGTGCTCGACGACCTGAACGACTCCTTCCCACGCCAGATCGAGCGCGCCGCGCGCCTGCTCGCCGTCTCGACGACGAAGTCGGGCCGCTACGTCGGCGAGATGCACGAGATCGCCGCGACGCAAGCGGCAGCCGGACTGACGCCGGCGCTCTTCGAGGCGATGGCGGAGGTGTACGGCCGGCTCGCGGAGACCGAACTCGCCGGCGAGGCGCCGGAGTCGATCCGCGAGTCGCCCGAGCTCGAGTGGATCCTCGAGCGGATGACGCATGCGGGCGAGAGGACTTGAACCTCCAAGGGCCGGAGCCCACCGGGACCTAAACCCGGCGCGTCTGCCAGTTCCGCCACGCCCGCCTGAAGGGACAGCATAGACAGGCGGGGGTCCAGGATTTCCCCACGTTCGCCCCGACCGCGCCTATAACGAGGGCGGGGGGTGAGGCGAGGTGAGCGACGGTCGAAATCGTGGTGTGAGCATGGGGATGGCCCCGGGAGGAATCGAACCTCCGCACGCAGGTTCGAAGCCTGCCGCTCTATCCACTGAGCTACGGGGCCGCTCGCGGTCAGTATGCCCCACGTCCCGCCGCTATCCTGTCGGCGTCGAGGTGGCGGTAGCTCAGTTGGTAGAGCCCCGGGTTGTGGTCCCGGTGGTCGCGGGTTCGAGTCCCGTTCGCCACCCTTCTTCCTGTCGTCTGCAGGGGCGTCCGCCGAGCACGGGATACTCCGGCGCGCGATGAGCCCCTGGATCCTTCTCCGCGGCGCGGGCCTCGTGGCCGTCGCCGTCCTGGCCGGCCACCTCTGGCGCGATGCGTTCGAGGGCCCGGACGTCGCCGACCGCTTCAGGTCGCCGCAGGCCCTCGCACAGCCGGGCGAGTCGCCGGTGATCTACCTGACGGAGCCGAGGAAGCCGCGCCAGGCCGAGAGCTCCGTGACGGGCACCCGCACGAGCCTGCCTCCGCGCGTGCAGGCGAGCGCCGCCCGGCCGCGGGCGACCGCAGTCGTTGCGACGCGGCGCGCGCCGACGAGCCAGGCCGTCAGGCGAGCGCAGCCCTCGACGCGGGCCGCGCAGCCGGCTCCGGCTCCGAAGCCGGCACCGGCTCCCGCTCCGACGCCGAAGCCGACCCCCAAGCCGGCTGCCACTCCCAAGCCTGCCCCGACCCCGGCGGCCACTCCGACGCCCGCCGCCACGCCGACCCCCGGGCCGACCGCGATCCCGCAGCCGGCGCCGACACCGGCCCCGACCCCGGCGCCGACAGCCCGCCCGACGCCGGCCCCCGCCGCGACGGCGCCGTCGGTGTCGACGCCGAGCTCCCAGCAGAGCGGAACGGAGAACCGACCCGGCTGGGGCCGCGGCGACAAGAACCACGACCACTCGGGCCCGAAGGGGCGCGGGCGCGACGACGAGGACGACGACCGCCGCGACCACGGTGACGGCGACGACCGGGGCGACCGGCACGACGATGACGACCATGATCGCGGCGACCGCAACGACCACGACCGCGACGATCACGACCGGGACGACCGACGCGACCGCGATGATGGCCGCCACCGAGGCAGCCACGGGGACGGCGACTAGAGAAAGGACGGGATCATGGCGGAGGAGCTCCAGATCGTGGGGGCGGGGACGACGGCGAAGACGCGCAACCCGATCGCGGTCGCGGTCCTGGCGGTGATCACGCTCGGGATCTATCTCATCTTCTGGTGGTACTTCATCAACCGAGAAATGGCGGACCTCGGCCGCGCCAAGGGAACCGCCGAGCTCGGCGACAGCCCGGCGAAGTCGACGCTCGCGCTCTTCCCGGGCGCACTCCTGATCGTCCCTGCGCTCTGGACGACGGTGACGACCTTCAAGCGGGTGCAGGCAGCGCAGCGGCTGACCGGGCAGACATCGATCAACGGCTGGCTCGGACTCGTCCTCTACGTCGTCATCTCGCCGGTGCTCTACGCGTACATGCAGAGCGGGCTCAACAGCGCCTGGAAGGCGCAGGCAGCAGAGACGGGGGCGGCAGCCGTCTGACCGTCAGCCGGCGAGGACGCGGATTCGCGCGACGGCGCGCGCGAGTCCGTCCTCGTCGAACAGGTGTGGGATGCAGTTGCCGAGCTCGTGCGCCGGGCCGTCCAGCTCGTCCGAGCCCGCCGCGGCGTTGATCGCGTAGCGCACGGGGATCTCGTGGCAGACGACGAGGACGCGACGCTCGGGACGAGCGAGCAGCCGCTCGTACGCGGACGCATACCGGCGTGCGGCGTCGTCGAGGCTCTCGCCGCCCGGAAACGGGTCGGCGCGGGTGTGCGTCTGCTTCCAGCTGCGGTAGTCGTCGATCAGGCGGCCTTCGAGCTCGCCCACGTCGATGTCGTCGAGCAGTGGCTCGACGACGACGGGCACGGAGCGACCTTCGAGCGCGATCCGTGCCGTCGCCCGGGTGCGGCCGAAGCGGGTGTGGACGCAGAGGTCGAGCTCGATGCCGGCGAGCTGGAGCGCGAGCCCGGCGGCCTCGGCCTCGCCCTGCGCCGTCAGTCCGACCGGCACGTCCGGGTCGCCGTTGACCCGGCGGGTCGCGTTCAGCTCCGACTGGCCGTGGCGGACGAGGACGAAGAGGCGTCCGGAACCCATCGCGCTAGCCTACGGGCCCCGTGGCCAACGTTCTCTTCGTCTGCATCGGCAACGCCGGTCGCTCCCAGATGGCGCACGCGTTCCTCGAGCGCCTCGGCGGCCACGAGGTCCGCTCCGCCGGCAGCCGTGCCGAGGATCGCCTGCACCCGGAGGTGGTGGCGGCGATGAGCGAGCTCGGCTACGACCTCTCCGGCCGCATCCCGCGGCAGCTCGAGCCCGAGGCGGACACGGCCTGGGCGGACGTGGTCGTGACCATGGGCTGCGGCGACGTCTGCCCCGTGCTCCCGGGCACCGACTACGTCGACTGGGGCCTCGAGGATCCGGCCGGCAAGTCGCTCGACCGGGTCCGGGAGCTGCGCGACGAGATCCAGGAACGGGTCGGCGAGCTCGCCCGAGTCCTCGACTCCACGCGCTCGGCCTCTGCTTGAATGGTCGAATGACGGCGCAGGTCGAGGAGCTGGGCGGTGACACCGTCCGCCTGAAGGTCGACGTCCCGGCGCACGACGTCCATCACGCGATCGAGCACGCGACCTCCGATCTGGCGCAGTCGGTCAAGATCCCGGGCTTCCGGCAGGGGAAGGTGCCGGTGCCGATCCTGACGCAGCGCCTCGGCAAGGAGCGGATCATGGCCGAGGCGGTCGACAGCCACATCGGCGGCTGGTTCTGGAACGCCGCCGCCCGCGCGCGCATCCGGCCGGTCGCGCAGCCGCAGTACGACTACGAGCTTCCCAGCGGTGACGAGGCGGACTGGCAGTTCACGGCTACGGTGCCGGTGCAGCCGAAAGTCGACGTCGTCGACTGGACCGAGCTCGAGGTCGGCAGGCCGGAGGCCGAGGTACCCGAGGAGCTCGTCGTGCAGGAGCTCGAGGCGCTGCGGGAGTCCGTCGCCGAGCTCGTCCCCGCCGGGGACCGGCCGGCGCAGGACGGCGACACGCTCGTGATCGACATCGTCTCCCCCGACGGCGAGGCGCAGCGCGACACCGTCGTCGAGCTCGGCTCCGGCCGGCTCGTCGAGGAGGTCGAGGCGGCACTCGTCGGCGCGTCGGCAGGCGAGACGAAGACCGTCACGTACGAGCTGGCGGACGAGACGACGTCGAACGTCGACGTCGTGGTCAAGGAGATCAGCCAGAAGGTGCTGCCCGAGCTCGACGACGAGCTCGCGCGCTCCGCCAGCGAGTTCGACACGTTCGCGGAGCTGCGCGCCGAGATCGAGCAGCGCCTGCGCGACGCCGTCGAGGCCGAGATCGAGAACGCCTTTCGCGCCAACGCGGTCGACGCCCTCGTCGCGGCCTCGAAGGTCTCACCGGCGGGACCGCTCGTCGAGTCGCGCACGCGCGAGTTGCTCACCGGCTTCATCCGCTCGCTCGAGCGGCGCGGGATCGCACCCGAGACCTACCTCCAGCTGACCGGCCGCTCGGCCGAGGAGCTGACCAGCTCGATGCAGATGGAGGCGGCGCTGTCGGTGGCGCGCGAGCTGGCGCTCGAGGCCGTCGCCGACAAGCTCGCGATCGAGGTCTCGGACGACGAGGTCAAGACGCTGATCCGCGAGCAGGCCGAAGCGGCCGGCGAGGATCCCGACCAGGTGATCGAGGACCTCTGGCAGCACGGGCGCCAGGAGGACCTGCGCGAGGACCTGCGGCTCCGCGCCGCGCTCGACCGGGTCGCGGCCGAGGTGCAGCCGATCCCGCTCGAGCAGGCCGAGGCGCGCGACGCGATCTGGACGCCAGACAAGGAAACTCCCGACCGAGAGGCAAAGTTGTGGACCCCAGGCACTTGAATCGCAAGGAGACTGCATGAGCCCGTTGATCCCGATGGTGATCGAGCAGACGTCGCGCGGCGAGCGCTCGTTCGACATCTACTCCCGCTTGCTGAACGAGCGGATCATCTTTCTCGGCACCCCGGTCGACGACCAGATCGCGAACCTGATCGTGGCGCAGCTGCTGCATCTCGAGTCCGAGGATCCCGACAAGGACATCTCGATCTACATCAACTCCCCGGGAGGCTCGGTCTACGCCGGCCTCGCCATCTACGACACGATGCAGTTCGTCAAGCCGGACATCCAGACGATCTGTGTCGGGATCGCGATGAGCATGGGTGCGCTCCTGCTCGCGGGCGGCGCTGCAGGGAAGCGAATGGCGCTGCCGAACGCAAAGATTCTGATCCACCAGGTGTCGGGCGGCTTCCAGGGACAGGCGACCGACATCGAGATTGCAGCGCGCGAGACGATCGCGCTGAAGCGACGGCTCGAGGAGATCTTCAGCCAGCACTCAGGTCAGGAAATCGAGAAGGTCTCCAAGGACATGGAGCGCGACTACTTCCTGACCGCGCAAGAAGCGAACGAGTACGGAATCATTGACAGAGTGATCGAGCACCGCTGAGAAACCTGGCCCTGAACCTGACCTAGCGGTTCCCCCGAAACTGGAGTACAAGAGAGACATGGCCCGCGCATCCGAAGGCAACGAGCAGCTTCTCTGCAGCTTCTGCGGCAAGAGTCAGCGACAGGTCAAGAAGCTGATCGCGGGCCCCGGCGTCTACATCTGCGACGAGTGCATCGATCTCTGCAACGAGATCATCGACGAGGAGCTGACGACACCGACGCAGCTCGACCTCGACAACCTGCCGCGCCCGCTCGACATCTACTCCGTGCTGAACGACTACGTCGTCAGCCAGGAGGAAGCGAAGCGGACGCTCGCGGTCGCGGTCTACAACCACTACAAGCGCGTCCGGATGGGCCAGGAGGACGGCGACGTCGAGCTGCAGAAGTCGAACATCCTCCTGCTCGGCCCGACCGGCTGCGGGAAGACGCTGCTGGCGCAGACGCTGGCGCGGATCCTGAACGTGCCGTTCGCGATCGCGGACGCGACCGCGCTGACCGAGGCCGGCTACGTCGGCGAGGACGTCGAGAACATCCTCCTGAAGCTGATCCAGGCCGCCGACTTCGACATCAAGAAGGCCGAGACCGGGATCATCTACATCGACGAGGTCGACAAGATCGCGCGCAAGGCGGACAACCCGTCGATCACGCGCGACGTCTCCGGCGAGGGCGTCCAGCAGGCGCTCCTGAAGATCCTCGAGGGGACGGTGGCCTCGGTGCCGCCGCAGGGCGGGCGCAAGCACCCGCACCAGGAGTTCCTCTCGATCGACACGACGAACATCCTCTTCATCTGCGGCGGCGCGTTCGCCGGCCTCGACAAGATCATCGGCCGGCGGGTCGGCAAGAACTCGGTCGGCTTCGGCGCCGACATCCGCTCGAGCCACGCCGAGGAGAGCGCCGAGCTGCTCGCCGACGTGATGCCGGAGGACCTGCTCAACTTCGGCCTGATCCCGGAGTTCATCGGCCGCCTGCCCGTGATCTCGGCCGTGCACCAGCTCCGGCGCGAGGATCTCGTCCAGATCCTGACCGAGCCCAAGAACGCGCTCACGCGCCAGTACCAGCGCTTCTTCGGCTACGACTCGATCGAGCTCGAGTTCCGCGAGGACGCGCTCTGGGAGATCGCCGACAAGGCGCTCGCCCGCGAGACCGGCGCCCGCGGCCTCCGCTCGATCATCGAGAACGCGCTCCTCGACGTGATGTTCGAGCTGCCGTCGCGCAAGGACGTCTCCAAGTGCGTGATCACGAAGGAGACGATCTCGAAGGGCCTGAAGCCGACGCTCGTCACGAGCGCCGACGGCATCGACGAGGCTCCCGCGCTCGCCGAAGAGTCCGCCTAGCTCCTAGCTGTCGCCGCGCCAGTCGATCGACACGACGTCGACCGGCTCTGAGATCCCCTTCAGCTGCTCGCTCCTCGTCTCGCCCGTGCGCACGCCGCTGAGCGCTGCGACGGTCTCGCGGCTCGCGACGATCTCCTCGCCGCAGCCGAGCGCGCCGATGCGCGCCGCGACGTGGACGCCCTTGCCGCGGTAGTTGTCGCCGAGGCTCGTCGCCTCGGCCGTGTGGACGCCGATCCGCAGCTCGAACGGCAGGTTGCCGGCCGCCTCGCGCTGGATCGCGACCGCCGCGGTGACGGCGCGCTCCGCGCGTCGGGAACGCGAGGAAGAAGCCGTCTCCGGTGTGGTCGACGACGGTGCCGCCTTCGGCGGTGGTGATGCGGCGATCAGCTCGTCGTGGCCGCGAAGGAGCTTCTGCCAGTTGGCGTCGCCCAGGTGCTCGAGATGGCGGGTCGAGTCGACGATGTCGGTGAAGACGAACGTCATCGTCACGCGGGCGCCGGCGCGGCCGAGGAGCGCGTCGACGCGCGCGGCGTCGCCGCGGGCGCCGAGCTGGTCGAAGACCGAGCCTGCCTGGCCGAGCTCGCGTTTCGCGCCGTCGGCGTCACCTGTCGCCGAGTACGCCCGGGCCAGCAGGACGCGCGTCCGTGCCGCCTCGTAGCGCGCGTTCGTGTCCTGCCAGAGCCGCAACGCCTGGCGTAGCGGCCGCATCGCCGCCTGCGGATCGTCCCGTGCAAGCGAGACCGAGCCGGCGGCGACAGCGGCGGCGGCGTGGAGCGCCGGCGTGTCGTAGACGTCCGCTGTGGCGGCCAGCTCCTGCGCGGCCGCAGCTGCGTCGTCGACGGCACCGGCGGCGACGGCGATCTCGACGAACGCCGGCAGCAGGCGTGCCTTCGCGAGGGCGGGAAGGTCGTCGGCGAGGACGCGCCTGATCGACGCGAGCGCGGCGGCGGGCTTCTCGCGCGCGAGGAGCAGCAGCGAACGGCCGGGCTCGGGGTCGTGGCCGAGCTCGTCGGCCTGGTCGAACGCCTCCTCCGCCTTCGCCAGGTCTCCGAGGCGCAGCCGCACCTCGCCGACCTCGGCGTAGCCCGCCGCCGCGATCCACGGCGCCCAGCTCGCGAGCAGCTGTGTCGCCTCGGTCGCAGTCCGCTCCGCGTCCTCGAGCTTGCCCTGGTAGCGCATCACCTCGGCGCGGTTGATCCGGCACACGCCCGGAAACGCGCCGATCGCGTGCTCGTCGCAGAAGAGCTCGGCCCGCTCGGTCCACTGCGACGCCTCGTCGAACGCGGCCACGTCGCGGCACGTCCCGATCGCGTTGCAGTAGATGACGACGGTGTCGTACGCCCCGAGTGTGCCGCCGTACGCGGCTGCGTTCACCTCGTTGAGCAGCAGCCGGCCCTCGTCGACTTCCCCGAGATGGATCAGCGCCACGGCTCGCCGCTGCCGGCCGCGGAGCTCGAGCGCCAGGTCGCCGTGCTCGCGGCCGATCCTCTCCGCCGTCTCGCCCAGGTCTCTCGTGGTCGCGTAGTCGTGTCCCCGCAGTGCGCCGAGTCCCCTCTCGAGCGCGAGATAGCCATGGGCGAGTCCCTCGGGCTCGTTCTCGAGCAGCCGTTCGGCGCGCGAGAACCACCCGCTCCCGATGGCCCGCTGGAGGCGGATGCTGCTGTACTCGTGCGCGAGCTGCACCGCCACGATCGCGGCGCGCACGGTGTTCCCGACGGCGATGTAGCCCGCGTACGCGCGCTCGAGGTACGGCACCACTTCGGCGATCTGATCGGAGAAGTACGCGCTCCACGCGAGCAGCTCGAGATCCTCCGGCTGCAGGGTCGTGTCGGCGGCCGCGGCCGAGAGCAGCTCATAGCCCTCCCGCCAGCGGTGGTTCTTGATCGCCTCACGGCCCTCTTCGACCTGGTCGAGCACCTCGGACACCTCCTGAGTCTCGCACACGCCTACGGGGCTACCGGCGCCGGATAGAGTCGAGCCATGTCCACGCAGCAGGACCCCCGGGCGGTCGCGGAGGAAGGCCGTCGTCTCTCCGGGATGGAGTACGTCCAGGCGATCGTCACGGGCGCGCTGCCGGCCCCGCCGATCTCCGAGCTGATGGGCTTTCGCCTCGTCCTGGCCGAGCCCGGGCGCGCGATCTTCGAGATGGAGCCCGGCCCGCAGCACTACAACCCGATCGGATCGGTGCACGGCGGGATCGCGCTGACGCTGCTCGACTCGGCGATGGGCTGCGCCGTGCACACGCAGCTCGAGCAGGGCGTCGGCTACACGACGCTCGAGGTGAAGACGAACTTCGTCCGCCCGATCACCGCCGACACCGGCGTGATCCGCTGCGAGGGGATCGTGATCCACCAGGGCTCGCGGATCGCGACAGCCGAGGGGAAGCTGACCGACCCGAACGGGAAGCTGCTCGCGCACGGCACGACGACCTGCCTGATCTTCGCGTGAGCTTCACCACCCGGCCGGAGCTGCGCGGCACGTTCGGGATGGTGGCGTCCACCCACTGGCTCGCCTCCGCGGCGGGCATGTCCGTGCTCGAGCGCGGCGGCAACGCGTTCGACGCCGCCGTCGCCACCGGGCTGACGCTCCAGGTGGTCGAGCCGCATCTGAACGGGCCGGGCGGCGAGGTGCCGGCGCTCCTCTTCCCCGTCGACCGCGGCGAGCCGATTGCCCTCTGCGGCCAGGGCGTCGCGCCCGGCGCCGCCACGATCGAGCGCTACCACGAGCTCGGGCACGAGCTGGTCCCGGGGACCGGCGTGCTCGCAGCGTGCGTTCCCGGCGCCTTCGGCGGCTGGTTGCTGCTGCTGGAGCAGTTCGGCACCTGGCGGCTCGAGGACGTGCTCGACTTCGCGATCGGGTACGCCGAGCACGGTTTCCCCGTCGTGGCCGGGATCCGCGCCACGATCGAACGGACCGAGGAGCTGCTCCGTGAGTGGCCCGGCTCGAGCGATCTCTACCTGCCGGCGCCGGAGGTCGGCGAGCTCTTCCGGAACCCGGCGCTCGCGGCCACCTACCGCCGGATCGTCGACGAGTCGCGAGGCGGATCGCGCGAGCAGGAAATCGAGAAAGCCCGGCGCGCGTACTACGAGGGGTTCGTCGCCGAGGAGATCGACCGCTTCAGCGCCGCCGAGGGCGGGCTCCTGACAGGCGAGGACATGGCGCGCTGGCGCGCGTCGCTCGAGCCCGTCGCGAAGCTGGAGTACGGCGGCCTGACCGTGTGCAAGACGCTGCCCTGGGCTGCCGGACCGGTGGGGCTGCAGCAGCTCGCGCTGCTCGACGGCTTCGATCTCGCCGAGCTCACTCCGGCCGAGCTCGTCCACGTCGTCACCGAGTGCGCCAAGCTCGCCTTCGCCGACCGCGATGCGCTGTACGGCGACGGCGAAGTACCGCTCGAGACGCTGCTCTCGAAGGCCTACAACGACGAGCGGCGCGCACTCGTCGGAGACGACGCGTCCGACGAGTACAGGCCGGGGATCGGGCGGCTGCCGCACCTCGTCGAGGCCGCGGTGACGCCGGGAGCCGGGGAGCCGACACGCGGCGACACCGTCCATCTCGACGTCGTCGACCGCCACGGGAACATGTTCTCGGCGACCCCGAGCGGCGGCTGGCTGCAGAGCTCGCCCGTGATCCCCGCGCTCGGCTGGCCGCTCGGAACGCGCGCGCAGATGTTCTGGCTCGAGGAAGGTCTCGCATCCTCGCTCCGGCCGGGCGCACGTCCGCGCACGACGCTCTGCCCGGGCCTCGCGCTCCGGGACGGGAAGCCGTACCTCGCGTGGGGCACGCCCGGCGGCGACCAGCAGGAGCAGTGGGCGCTGCACGTCTTCCTCCGCCACGTCGATCTCGGGCTCGACCTGCAGCAGGCGATCGACGCGCCCGAGTTCCACATGGACCACCTGATCTCGTCCTTCTATCCCCGCGGCTTCGCGCGCCGGTCGGTCACGATCGAGGAGCGGTTCGGCGACGACGTCGTCGACGACCTGCGCCGGCGCGGGCACGAGGTCGAGGTCTCCGGCCCGTGGACGCTCGGCCGCGTCACCGCCGTTGCGCGCGAGGAGGGCGGACTGCTCAAGGCAGGCGCCAACCCGCGTGGGATGCAGGGGTACGCCGCCGGCCGCTAGGCCGTCTCGCGGAGCGCCGCGTCGGTGCGCACGGCATGCATGTCGCGCGCCTCGACGTGCTCGCCGCACTCCGGGCAGGCGAGGTGGGGCATGACCGTGGCGCCGCAGCTCTTGTGGGTCAGGGTCATCGCGCGGCCGCCGAGATGGCGGGAGCCCCACTCCATCATCGAGAGCAGGACGGCGTAGAGGTCGAGGCCCGCCTCGGTGAGGCGGTACTCGTAGCGCTGCGGGCGCTCCTGGTAGAGCTCGCGCCGCAGGATCCCGTGCTCGACGAGCGTGTTCAGGCGGTCGCTGAGGATGTTCCGCGCGATCCCGGTGTGGCGCTGCAGCTGCTCGAAGCGGCGGACGCCGAGGAACGCCTCGCGCAGCACGAGCAGCGTCCAGCGCTCGCCGATGATCGAGAGCGTGTTGCCGACCGCGCAGTTGTCGCGGCTCCAGTCGCCGGTTCCCACCTCGACATAGTTGCATTTCGAAACCCACTCGTCTAGAGTCAGTTGCAGAACGCAACGCACTGGGAGGAGAAGGTGATGACCCGCACGCGCACGATCACCTGGCACGACCCCGCCGAGACCGCGGCGCTCGCGCGCGGGCTCACCGGTCTCGAGTCGCTGCACCGGATCGGCAACGGCCTCCTGCCGCCGCCGCCGGTTGCCGAGCTCGTCGGCTTCCATCCGATCTTCGTCACGCCCGGCTACGTCGTCTTCGCGTACGAGCCGCGCGAGGAGCACTACAACACGCTCGGCGCCGTCCACGGCGGCATCCTCACGACCGTGCTCGACACGGTGATGGGCTGCGCCGTCCACTCCAAGCTCGAGGCCGGCTCCGCGCCGGTGACGATCGAGCTGAAGACGAGCTTCGTCCGGCCGGTCACGCTCGCGTCGGGACGGCTGCGCGCCGAGGGCAGCATCGTCCATCCCGGCTCGCGCGTCGCCACCGCCGAGGCGAAGCTGCTCGACGAGGAGGGCACGCTCTTCGCGCACGCCTCCTCGAGCTGGCTGATCCAGAGCGCGGTGCAGAAGGAGAAGGAGAAGAACAAGCAGGAGCCGATCGCCGCCTGACCGCTCCTACAATGGCTCGATGGAGCCGCTGTACCGACCGGAAGGCGTCGAGGAACGCTGGCAGCAGGCCTGGGAGGCCGAGGGCCTCTACCGGGCCGGCGCCGGCAAGCGGCGCGACGACACCTTCGTGATCACGGTGCCGCCGCCGAACGTGACCGGCGCGCTGCACATGGGCCACGCGCTCAACGGCTCGCTCCAGGACGTGCTCACGCGCTGGCACCGGATGCGCGGCTTCGACACGCTCTGGCAGCCGGGCTACGACCACGCCGGGATCTCGACCCAGAACGTCGTCGAGAAGCAGCTCGCGAAGGAAGGGACGTCGCGGAAGGAGCTCGGCCGCGAGGCGTTCGTCGAGCGCGTCTGGCGTCATCTCGAGGAGACCGGCCGCACGATCATGGGCCAGTTCCGCAGCCTCGGCGCCTCGCTCGACTACAGCCGCGAGCGCTTCACGATGGACGACGGCTACGTCGAGGCCGTGATGCGCTTCTTCGTCCACCTCTGGGACCGGGGCTGGGTCTACCGCGCCGAGCGGATCGTCAACTGGTGCCCGTTCCACGAGACGGCGATCTCGGACCTCGAGGTCGAGCACGTCGACATGGACGACACGCTCACCTACGCGCGCTACCCGTTCGCGGACGGCTCGGGTCAGATCACGATCGCGACCGTCCGGCCGGCGACCATGCTCGCCGACGTCGCTGTCGCGGTGCATCCCGACGACGAGCGCTACCGCGACGCCGTCGGCAAGCAGGTGCTCGTCCCGTACGTCGAGCGGGCCGTGCCCGTGATCGCGGACGCGCGCGTCGAGCCGGAGTTCGGCACGGGCGCGCTCAAGATCACGCCCGGCCACGATCCGACCGACTTCGAGATCGGCCGCGACCACGAGCTCGAGATCCTGACCGTGATCGGTCCGGACGGCCGGATGAACGAGCACGCCGGCGACCTCGCCGGGAAGACCCAGCAGGAGGCCGACGAGGCCGTGCTCGCCTGGCTGAAGGAGCACGACCGGCTCGAGCAGCGCGAGCACTACCGCCACGCGGTCGGCACGTGCGAGCGCTGCCACTCCCGGATCGAGCCGCTCGTCTCGCTCCAGTGGTGGGTGGCGATGGAGGAGCCGCGCAAGCCGGCGCTCCAGGCCCTCCAGGAGCGGCGCGTCCGCTACCACCCGGAGTCGCAGCACCAGTTCGCGATCCGCTCGCTCGAGGAGATCCCCGACTGGAACATCTCGCGCCAGCTCTGGTGGGGGCACCAGCAACCGCTCTGGTACTGCCCCGACGGCCACGTCACCTGCACCTGGCCGCCGCCGGACGCCTGCGCGGAGTGCGGCTCCGATGAGCTCGAGCGCGACCCGGACGTGCTCGACACCTGGTTCTCGTCCGCGCTCTGGCCGTACGCGACCCTCGGCTGGCCCGAGCTGACGCCCGAGCTCGAGCGCTATTACCCGGGCGATGTCAACTCGACCGCGCGCGAGATCATCCGCCTCTGGGAGAACCGGATGATCTGGACGGGGCTCGAGCTCCGCGGCGAGATCCCGTTCACCGATGTGATCGTCCACTCGACGATCCTCGCTGCGGACGGCCGGCGGATGTCGAAGAGCCTCGGAACCGGGATCGACCCGCTCGATCTGATCGCGAAGCATGGCGCCGACGCCACCCGCTACGGGCTGCTGAAGATGTCCTCGACGCAGGACGTCCGCTTCACCGAGGGGCCGCTCGAGGAAGGGCGCAAGCTCGCGAACAAGCTCTGGAACGTCTCGCGCCTGCTGCTCCAGAACCGGGTCGAGCCGGAGGCGCGGCCGCGCGAGGTCGAGGAGCGCTGGATCCTGGCGCGGCTCGACGCGACGCGGGCCGAGCTCGAGCAGACGTGGGCGGCGTTCGACTTCTCGCACTCCGTCCAGGCGCTCTACCGGCTCGTCTTCGACGACTTCTGCGACTGGTACGCCGAGGCGATCAAGCCCCGGCTGCGCGACGGCGACGAGGACGCCGCGGCGACCGCGCTGGCAGCGCTCGAGCGGCTGCTGGCGCTGCTGCACCCGGTGATGCCGCACGTGACCGAGGAGATCTGGTCGCAGTTCCACGAGTCGCGGCTGATCGTCTCGCCCTGGCCGGAGCCCGACGACGCCTTCGCGGCGGACGCCGATGCGCTCCAGCCGGTGCAGGAGGCCGCGGCGATGTTCCGGCGCAGCGGCGTCGTCGTCGAGCTCGCCGGCGACGAGAAGCGGATCTTCGACGCGGTCGTTCGGCCCGAGCGGGCGAAGGTGAACGGCAATGCCGCCGCCGAGATCGAGCGGCTCCGCGGCGAGGTCGAGCGCGGCGAGCGGATGCTCGCGAACGAGAAGTTCGTCACGAACGCGAAGCCCGAGGTGGTCGAGGCCGAGCGCGAGAAGCTCGCCCGCTACCGGCGCGAGCTCGATGCCCTCTCAGGCTGACTGGCTCGCAAGCCTCAGTCCGTGGCCGAAGGAGTTCGGGCTCGGACGGATGCGGACGCTGCTGGCCGCGCTCGGCGACCCGCAGCTCGCCTATCCGGCGATCCACGTCGTCGGCACGAACGGCAAGTCGACGGCGACGCGGACGATCGAGGCGCTGCTGCTCGCCGAGGGGCTCTCGGTCGGCGCCACGGTCTCGCCGCACGTGGGCTCGTGGGCGGAGCGGATCACGGTCGACGGGCGCGAGGCCGACTTCGAGGCCGCGATCGAGCGTGTCCGGCTCGAGGCCGAGGCGCAGGAGGCGACGCAGTTCGAGACGCTCTGCGCGGCGGCGTTCGCGGAGTTCGCGGCGGGCGAGGTCGACGTCGCCGTCGTCGAGGCGGGGCTCGGCGGCCGGCTCGATGCCACGAACGTCCTCCGCAGCCACGTCGTCCTGCTCACGAACGTCGGTCTCGACCACACCGACGTCCTCGGCGAGACGCGGGAGGAGATCGCCGCCGAGAAGCTCGCCGTCGTCCAGGAGGGGACGATCGCCGTCCTGCCGGACGAGGAGTTCGCGGGCCTTGCCGGCCCGAACGTCGTCATCGGAGGCGCCCGGGAGGCCGCGGCCGCCTTTCTCGGTCGCGCGGTCGACCACGAGGTCGAGATCTCGCTGCCCGGCCGGCTCGAGCACCGCGGCGACGAGATCCGGGACGGTGCGCACAACGCCGAGGGCGCACGCTGGCTGGCCGCCCGCCTCGACCGCGACGACTACACGTTCGTCGCCTCGGTCCTGCGCGACAAGGACGCCGGAGCGATGCTGGCCGCGCTCGCGACGAGGGGGCGCCGCTTCGTCGCCACCGAGTCCACGAACGCCCGCGCGCTGCCGGCGGGCGAGCTCGCGAGCCTCGCGGCGGAGCACTTCGAGGAGGTCGAGACCGAGCCGGATCCGGTCGCGGCGCTCGCCCGGGGGCGCCTGCACCCGCCCGTCGTCGTCACCGGCTCGCTGTACCTTCTCGCCGACTTGAGCGCCGACAGCGAGGAACGGGGCCTACCATGACGAAGATGCGCGAACGCGTGACCGTGCTCACGTTCGCGCTCGCTGTACTCGGCTTCATCATCGGCTCCGCGTTCGGAATCGGCTATCTCGTGGGAAGACTGCTCCTGTGATCCTCGCCGCCACCACAACCAACGACGATCTGCTCGGCGGAGTCAACGACTTCTTCGACTCCGGCACGTGGATGGTGATGCGCAACCTTGGCGTCTTCTTCGTCGCCGTCTTCTGGCTCGCGACCGCGTACTGGGTCTACAAGGACGCCAAGCGGAGGATCGAGGACCCGTGGCTCGTCGCGATGGCGACCGTGCTCGGCCTGATCCCGCCGTTCGTGGGGCCGATCATCTACCTCTTCTTCCGTCCGCCCGAGTACATCGAGGACGTCCGCGAGCGCGAGCTCGAGATCCGCGCGATGGAGGACCGGCTGGCCAAGCGCGACCTCCACTGCCCGGTCTGCCGCGCCGCGGTCGAGGCGACGTTCCTCGTCTGCCCCGTCTGCACGACCCGGCTGAAGCAGGCCTGCGTCAAGTGCAACGCACCGCTCGAGGCGCTCTGGCAGATCTGCCCCCACTGCGCGACGCCCGTCGTGACCCCGGCCCTACCAGGGATCGACGACACGATCGCCGACTCCTGGACGGAACCGCGCAAGCGCGCCGCCGGCTCTGATTAGACTGCGCGGCCGATGGCCGTCGAGCGCACCCTGATCCTCTTCAAGCCGGACGCGACCGAGCGCGCGCTCTCGGGCGAGCTGCTCGCCCGGATCGAGCGGCGCGGCTTCACCGTCGTCGGCGGCAAGCTCGTCCGCGTCAGCGCCGAGCTCGGCAAGGAGCACTACGCCGAGCACAGCGAGAAGCCGTTCTTCGGCGAGCTCGTCACCTTCATCACGTCGGCTCCCACCTGGGCGCTCGTCGTCGAGGGCGAGGGGGCGATCGCGACGATGCGCAAGACGATCGGCGCCACCAATCCGGCGGACGCCGACCCCGGCACGATCCGCGGCGACTACGCCTCGTCGATGCCGAACAACCTCATCCACGGCTCCGACTCGCCCGAGTCGGCCCAGCGCGAGATCGCGCTGTGGTTCCGTGACGATGAGCTCGTCTGAGCTGCCCGAGTACGCGGTCCGGAACCGCGCCCGCTGGACGACCACCAACGCGGAGTACTCGCACGACCACGGCCTGCAGGCCTGGCGCGCCGAGGAGATCACCTGGGGCCTCTGGGGAGTGCCCGAGGCCGAGCTGAACGTGCTCCCGGACGTGGCCGGGAAGGACGTGATCGAGCTCGGGTGCGGCACGGCCTACTTCTCGGCGTGGCTCGCCCGCCGGGGCGCGCGGCCGGTCGGCATCGACATCACGCCGGCGCAGCTCGACACGGCCCGCCGCCTGCAGGCGCAGACCGGGATCACCTTCCCGCTCTTCGAGGCGAACGCAGAGGAGGTGCCGCTGCCGGACGCGTCCTTCGACCTTGCGCTCTCCGAGTACGGGGCGTCGATCTGGTGCGACGCCGACCGCTGGATCCCGGAGGCGGCCCGGCTGCTGCGGCCCGGCGGTGAG
Organism: uncultured Gaiellaceae bacterium; assembly: GCA_963732995.1. Taxonomy (GTDB): domain Bacteria; phylum Actinomycetota; class Thermoleophilia; order Gaiellales; family Gaiellaceae; genus Gaiellasilicea. The sequence goes on from CAVTBS010000003.1 coordinate 40,548, forward strand.
CTCGTCTTCCTGCGCAACTCGACGCTCTCGATGCTGTGCGCCGCGCTCGACGGCTGGCACGAGACCCTGCAGCGGCCGCAGCGCGGCCTCAACCGGCTCGACTGGGCCGACGACGAGACGACGGAGTTCCACCTTCCGCTCGGCGAGCTCTTCGCACTGCTGCGCTCGGCCGGCTTCGACGTGCTCGAGATCAAGGAGCTGTACGCCCCCGAGGACGCGCAGAAGGCCGAGTACTACCACTCGGATCCGGCGTGGGCGAAACGCTGGCCGTGGGAGGAGCTCTGGCTGGCGCGGAAGCGGTGAGCGCGCACGTCGTCGACCCGATCCTGCTCGCCTCGACGAGCCCGCAGCGGCGCGCGATCCTCGAGCAGCTCGGCCTTCCGTTCGACGTCGTCGCGCCCGCGTACGAGGAGCACGACCCGCCGGACGCCGACGTCTACGACCTCGTCCGCGAGCACGCGCGCGGCAAGGCCCGCTCCGTCGCCCATCTCGGCGGCCCGCACCGGCCCGTGCTCGGCGTCGACACCGCCGTTGCGGTGGGCGGCGCCATCCTCGGCAAGCCCGCGAACGCCACCGAGGCGGAGCGGATGCTGGAGCAGCTCGCCGGCAGGACGCACACGGTCGTCTCCGGCCTCTGCCTGCTGACGGCCGGCTGGGAGGTGCTCGAGCACGAGGCGACGAGCGTCGCCTTTCGGGAGCTGACCCCGCGCGAGCTCGCGCGGCAGCTGGCGCACGGCGAGTGGGAGGGACGCGCGGGCGGCTACGCGATCCAGGGCCGAGGCGCCGCTCTCGTCGAGCGGATCGAGGGTGACTACCTCAACGTCGTGGGCCTGCCCGCGGCGTTGCTCGTCCGCGTGCTCGCCGAGCGCTTCCCCGGCGCTTACGGCCTCGGATAGCTGCGGCCGACGAGCGCGTCCCAGCCGCGGTCCGGCAGGAGCCGGCGCAGGGTGATGAAGAGCCGGGCCGACGGCGTCACCCGGTAGCGCGTCCGCGGACGCTTCGCCGTCACCGCCCGCTCGATCACCTTCGCCACCGCGTCCGGACCGCCGCCGAGCCTGCGCGCGAACGCCCCGTCGTAGGCGCCCGCGGTCGCCGCGCCGACGGCGGCGTCGAAGCGGGCGTACGGCCCGTCGCGGACCTCGATCGAGCCGACCGCCGTCTCGGCGAAGCCCGTCCGGATCAGCCCGGGCTGGATCACGACGACGTCGATCCCGAACCCGGACAGCTCGAAGCGGAGCGCGTCGCTGAGCGCCTCGACCGCGTGCTTCGACGCGTGGTACCAGCCGCCGCCCGGGAAGGTCAGCTCGCCGCCCATCGAGCTGACGTTGACGATCCGGCCCCAGCGCTGCTCGCGCATGCCGGGCAGGACGAGCTGGGTCAGGCGCGCGAGCCCGAAGACGTTCGTCTCGAACTGCAGGCGGGCCTCGTCGAGCGAGACGGCCTCGACCGCCCCGCTCTGGCTGTAGCCGGCGTTGTTGACGAGCACGCCGACCGCCCCGTGCTCCTCCTCGATTCGCTCGACGGCGGCCTGCAGCGAGCTCTCGTCGGTGACGTCGAGCTCCAGCGGCCGGCAGCCGGCGAGCCCCGCGACCGAGTCCAGCCGGCGCGCGCTCGCGTACACCGTCCAGCCCGCCGCGGCGATTCGCTCCGCGGTCGCGCGGCCGATCCCTGAGGAGCAGCCGGTGACGAGGACGGCGCGCGAGACGGCCACCCGCCGAGTCTTGCAGGCTAGACTCGACCGCGGGTATGGGCATCTTTCGCTCGATGAGCGGCTTCGGCGGCCGGGACATGGCCGTGGACCTCGGAACCGCCAACACGCTCGTCTACGTCCGCGGCCGCGGGATCGTCCTCAGCGAGCCGTCGGTCGTCGCGATCGACCAGCGCACGGGCGAGGTGCACGCGGTCGGCGCCGAGGCGAAACGGATGCTCGGGCGCACACCGGGGACGATCGCGGCGATCCGGCCGCTCAAGGACGGCGTCATCGCCGACTTCGACGTCACCGAGCAGATGCTCCGCCACTTCATCCAGAAGGTGCACCAGACCCGCTTTGCGCACCCGCGCGTCGTCGTCTGCGTTCCCTCCGGCGTGACCGGGGTCGAGAAGCGCGCGGTCGAGGAGGCGACGCTCTCCGCCGGCGCGCGCCAGGCGTATCTGATCGAGGAGCCGATGGCTGCCGCGATCGGCGCCGGGCTGCCCGTCGCCGAGCCGACGGGGAACATGATCGTCGACATCGGCGGCGGCACGACCGAGGTCGCCGTGATCTCGCTCGGGGGGATCGTCGTCTCGCAGAGTCTCCGCGTCGGCGGCGACGAGATGGACGACGCGATCGTCAACCACATCAAGAAGGAGTACAAGCTCCTGATCGGCCAGCAGACCGCCGAGGAGATCAAGCTCGAGGTCGGCTCGGCACATCGGTTGAAAGAGGAGGTGCAGGCCGAGGTGCGCGGGCGCGACATGCTCACCGGCCTCCCGAAGACCGTGATCCTCTCCTCCGAGGAGGTGCGGCACGCGCTCGAGGAGCCCGTGGCGCAGATCATCGACGCGATCCGCTCGACGCTCGACAAGACACCGCCCGAGCTGGCCGCGGACATCATGGACCGCGGAATCGTGCTCGCCGGCGGCGGCGCCCTCCTGAGCGGGCTCGACGAGCGCCTCCGCCACGAGACGCAGATGCCCGTGCACCTGGCCGAGAGCCCGCTGACCTGCGTCGCGGTCGGCTCCGGCCGCAGCCTGGAGGAGTTCGAGGCGATCCACCGCTCCGCGCGCGGGCGCAGCCGCCGCAACGGCCGCGGTCGCTACTAAAGGCAAACCGCTGCGAGCGCCTCCGGGGAGGCCGCTACCATGAGCCGCTCCGTGCCACGCAACCGCTCCGCAAGATCGGCGGTGCTGGGCCTCCCCGTCCGGCGTCCCGCCCCGCGTTCGCTTTCCTCCCGCAGCACCAGTGCCCTCAGGCGCCGGATCGTGCTGGGGCTGCTCGTCCTGCTCGCGCTCACGTTGATCACCATCTCCTTCCGCGAGAGCTCCGACGGGCCCCTGCACGACGCGCAGGGCGCGGTCGCGAGCGCGCTCCAGCCGCTCGAGGTAGCCGTCGAGCGGGTTGCGCGCCCGTTCCGCGACGCCTGGGGCTGGACGAAGGATCTCTTCAATGCGCGCTCCGAGAACGAGCAGTTGCGCGCCGAGAACGAGCTGCTCGAGCAGCAGGTGATCCAGAACGAGTCGGCGCTGCAGCAGAACGTCGTCTTCAAGCGCCTGCTCCAGTACCGCAACTCGCCGGCGTTCCCCGCCGACTACGACGGGGTCGCGGCCGAGGTGATCGCGCGCCCGGCTTCGGCGTTCGAGCAGGAGATCGTCGTCACGGCAGGCTCCGACGACGGCGTCCGGGTCAACGCGGCCGTGGTCACCGCGGACGGCTTCGTCGGCACCGTCACGAAGGTGACCGGCGGTGCTGCCCGCGTCCGCCTGCTCACGGACGAGTCGAGTGCTGTCTCCTCGGTCGACCTCCGCACGAGGGCGTCCGGCGTCGTCCTGCACGGCCAGTCCGGCAACTCGCTCGTGCTCGACCGGGTCTCGAAGCGGGAGGTCGTCCACGTCGGCGACGAGATCGTCACTGCCGGCTGGCGCACCGGAGGGCTCGCGTCGCTCTATCCGAGGGGGATCCTGATCGGCCGCGTCTCCTTCGTCGGCGGGCTCAGCACCGATCTCTGGCAGCAGGTGCTGGTCGAGTCCGACGTCGACTTCTCCGCCCTCGACTCGGTGCTCGTGCTCGTGCCGCGCCGCCCGACCCCGGAGCTCCCGTGAGTTTCAGCGAGAGTGCGGTCGTCGCCGCAATCGTCTTCGTCTCCGCGCTCCTGCAGGTGACGCTCTTCGCAACGCTCGACCTCGCCGGCGGCGTCGCCGACGTGCTCCTGCTGGCGCTGCTCTCGATCGCGCTGCTGCGGGGACCGGTCGTCGGCTCGATCGCGGGCTTCTTCGGCGGCCTGCTCGTCGACGTGCTCACCCTCGACACGCTCGGGGTGTCGGCCCTCCTCTACGCGCTCGCCGGCTACTGGGCGGGACGCTACGGCGAGACGACCGGACGCGACCGCGCCTACGCGCCGCTCCTGACCGTCCTCGTCGCCACGATCGCGATCGCCTACGTCGGTTACGGCCTCCACTTCCTGCTCGGCGAGGAGATCTCGGGGCGACGGGCGCTCCTCGACACGCTGCTGCCCACCCTCGTGCTCAATCTTCTCGTCGCGAAGCCGGTCTTCGCGCTCTGCCGCTCGGCGCTCGGCCGGGCCGGCGTCTCAGACCGCGTCACCGAGGTGAAGCTCCTTGGCTAGCTCGTACCCGGAGCGGCGCTCGCCGTCGGGCCGGTTCCTGCCGCCCGACCCGAAGGCCGCCGAGCCCTACCGCTTCACGCCGCAGCTCGCGCTGCGGGTCGGCGTCCTGGCCGGGCTCGCCCTGATCATCTTCGCGATCCTCTTCCTCCGCCTCTGGGCCCTGCAGGTGCTCTCCGGCGACCGCTACCTCGACGCGGCCCAGAACAACCAGCTGCGGACGATCCGGGTCGAGGCTCAGCGCGGCTCGATCGTCGACCGCAACGGCCGCACGATCGTCTCGAACGTCCCCGGCACGGCGGTGCGGATCTGGACCGCCGACCTCCCGGAGGAGGGCCGCTATGCGATGTTCAAGCGGCTCTCGAAGATCCTGCGCGTGCCGCTGCCGCGGCTGACGAAGGCGCTCGAGGAGAGCAAGGGCGATCCGCTGACGCCGATCCTCGTCAAGACCGCCGTCCACGAGGACCAGGTGGCGACGCTGCTCGAGCACCGGGCCGACTTCCCCGGGGTCGAGATCACGAGCACCTACCTCCGCGACTACGAGCACAAGGCGCTCGCGGCGCAGCTGCTCGGCTACGTCGGCGAGGTCTCGCCGGAGGAGCTCGAGCGGCTGGAGAAGTCGAAGGACCGCGACATCCGCGGCGGCGAGAAGATCGGCAAGACCGGCGTCGAAGCGGCGTTCGACGGTTATCTCCGCGGCACGCCGGGGGCCGCCCAGCTTCGCGTCGACTCGCTCGGCCAGCCGCTCGGCCCGTTCGAGACGCGCCGCCCGGCGCAGTCGGGCTACAACATCCGGCTGACGCTCGACGTCGGCCTGCAGCGCGCCGCCGAGCGCGCGCTCCGCGACGGGATCGAGTTCGCCTACCAGGACGACCACTTCAACGCCAACGGCGGCGCGATCGTCGCGCTCGACCCGCGCGACGGCGCCATCCTCGCGATGGCGTCGAACCCGACGTACAAGCCCTCGGTCTACGTCGGCCGCGCCGACCCGAAGAAGCTCGAGCCGCTGACGAACGAGAAGGTCGCGAAGGAGCGGAACTACCCCGGGATCAACCGCGCGGTCGCCGGCGTCTATCCGCCCGGCTCGACCTTCAAGCCGGTGACGGCGCTGGCCGCGATCTCGGACGGCCTGCTCTCGCCCTACGAGTACATCCAGTGCACCCCGTACGCCGAGTACGGTCTCGACGAGCAGCGGTTCAAGAACTGGAACCCGTACACGAACATGGCGATGACGCTGTCGACCGCGCTCTCGCAGTCGTGCGACACGTACTTCTACGACATCGGCAACCGCTACTTCGAGCGCGGCGAGCGGGAGCGGCCCTACTGGACGAAGATGCAGGCCTGGGCGAAGAAGTTCGGCTTCGGCACGCAGTCGGGGCTCGACATCGGCGGCGACGCGACGGGTCTCCTGCCGACGCCCGCCTGGCGGAAGAGCGTCGGCCGGACGGCGTGGGACAAGGCCTGGAACCCGGGCGACATGATCCAGATGGCGATCGGCCAGAAGGACATCAACGTGACCCCGCTGCAGATGGCGCGCTTCTACGCCGCGCTCGCCAACGGCGGCAAGCTCGTGACGCCGCACCTCGTGCAGGCCGCCGAGCGCCCGGCCGCGGAGGGGGAGCCCGCGGTGCCGGTGCTGAGCTTCCCGGCGGCGCCCCCGAAGGAGATCGGGGTCGACCCGGCCGCGCTCTCCGTCGTCCGCGACGGCCTCTACGAGGCCACGCACGACGCCAACGGAACCTCCTCCGGCGTCTTCGGCAGCTTCCCGGTGCCGGTGGCCGGGAAGACCGGCACGGCCGAGAAGGTCGTCAACCTGCCCGGCTATCCGATCGGGCATCTCGAGGACCAGGCCTGGTGGTGCGGCTGGGGGCCGTTCGACGGGAGCGACTACGTCACCTCGCGCGGCGCGAGCCGGCCGCCGATCGTCGTCTGCGCCGTGATCGAGAACGGCGGCCACGGCGGCACCGTCGCGGCCCCCGCGGCGCTGAAGGTCTTCGAGCACTGGTTCCGCGAGAAGGCCGGCGTCCAGGGGGTGGTCGCCAGTGATTGAGTACGCCTCTCGTTCCCGCCCCCTCGCGCGCGAGCACCTCGACGTGCTCGGCCTGCTACGCCGGCTCGACTGGATCCTGCTGCTCGCGGTCGGCGGCGTCGTCGCGTACGGGCTCTGGGCCGTTGCCGGGATCACCCGCTTCGACGTCGAGGGCGACGAGAGCTACTACGTCTTCCGGCAGGCGATCGCGGTCGGCCTCGGCTTCGTGGGCTTCCTGGTCGTGCTCGCGATCGATCCCGACCGGTACCGCCGGGCCCAGAAGCCGATCTTCGCGGTGACCCTGATCGGGATGCTGCTCGTCTTCCCCCTCGCGGACGCCACACGCGGCTCGAAGCGGTGGATCGAGATCGGGCCCTTCCAGTTCCAGCCGTCCGAGTTCGGCAAGCTGCTCTTCGTGCTCGCGCTGGCCGGCTTCCTCGCCGACCGCGTGCGCCGGATCCACGAGCCGAGGGTGGTGCTGCAGGCGCTCGGACTCGCGGCGATCCCGATCGCACTCGTCTTCAAGCAGCCCGACCTCGGCACCGCACTCGTCTACGGCGCCGCCCTCGTCGCGTGCCTCTTCATCGCCGGGATCCGCTGGAGCCACCTCGTCCTGATCGTCGGAACCGTCGTGCTGCTCGCGTCCAGCGTCGTCTGGTTCCTGCCGGCGGCCGGGATCGAGGTGCTCGAGCCCTACCAGGCCGCGCGCCTCAACTTCACGAACCTCGAGGAGGATCCGGGCGGCACCGCCTACAACCAGACGCAGTCGATCACCGCCGTCGGCTCCGGCGGGCTCGACGGGCGCGGCGTCCAGGGCGCGACGCAGACGCGGCTCGACTACCTCCCCGAGCATCACACCGACTTCGTCTTCGCCGCCCTCGCCGAGCAGCGCGGCTTCTTCGGCGCCGCGGTGCTGCTCGCGCTCTACCTGCTGATCGTCTGGCGTGGTCTGCGCATGATCACCGTCGCGCGCGACGCGTTCTGTGCGATTGTCGCAGGCGGGATCGTGATCGCTTTCCTCTTCCAGGTCTTCGTCAACGTCGGCATGACGATGGGCATCGCCCCCGTCACCGGCATCCCGCTGCCGTTCGTGACCGTCGGCGGCTCCTCGATGCTGATGAACATCGTCGCGATCGGCGTGCTCCAGGCGATCCACGCCCGCGGACACCTCAGCCGGCGGCGGGCGCGCTGATGGCGAAGTCGCTGAGCCCGACCGCGGTCTGGGGAATCGTGCGCGAGCTCCGCGGCGCAGCGTCGGACACGGGCCCGCTCCAGATCGGCGGCCCGCTCGCGCCGCAGCTCGAGAAGGAGCTCGCGGTCGGCGCAACGCCGGGCGCCGTTCGGGTCGGCGGGCGCCTGGAGGATGCCGAGTGCCTGATCCGCGTCCTCGCCGGCGCGCCGACGCCGGAGGACGAGGAGGAGCTGAAGGCGGCGAAGCGCGCCAAGGTGCCGGTCGTGGTCGTCCAGACCGGCACGGAGGAGTTCGACGTCCCGTACGTGCTCGCGACCGACGTCGTCATGTGCCGGCCGGGGGCCGGCTTCCCCGTCGAGGAGATCGCAGAGGCCGTCGCCGCTCGGCTCGGCGAGCCCGGAACGGGCCTCGCCGCGCGCGTGCCGGCGCTCCGCGGGCCGGTCTGCCGGGACCTGATCGAGTCGTTCTCGCGCAGGAACGGGGTGCTCGGGGTCGCGATCTTCATCCCCGGCGCCGACTTCCCCGTCCTGACCCTGAACCAGATCCGGCTCGTGCTCCGGCTCGGCGCCGCCCACGGGGTCGAGATCGACCGCCAGCGGCTCCCGGAGGTGCTCGCCACGGTCGCGGCCGGCTTCGGCTTCCGCGCGCTCACCCGCCAGCTGCTCAGCGTGATCCCCGTCGCGGGCTGGGCCGTGAAGGGCGGCGTCGCGTACGGCGGCACCCGCGCACTCGGCGAAGCCGCGACGCGGTACTTCCACGAGGTCTCGAAGCGCTAGCCACTCCGTCCGGTCCAGGTCCTATGGTTCCGGAAACGACGGGAGGGAGGCGAGATGGTCGGTTCCGAGCACGCGGAAGAGCTGCTTCAGATCGAAGAAGCCGACGCCTGGTTCGAGTATCTCGAGGCGACGCGGGCGCAGAACGAGACGCGCTACGCCGAGCTCGAGCCGTGGGCCTGGGCACGCCTCTCGCAGCGGCTGCGCGCCGTTCGCGCCCGTCGCGCGCGGCTCCGTCCTGCGGCGGCATAGAGCGGCCGCGGCCCGCGACGGCCTGCTGATACCCTCCCTGCAGGCCCATGCCTACCGTTTTCACACCCAATCGCAGCGCGCGACCGGCCGCATCCGCGGCCGTGTCTTTGCGCGCGCTCACTCTAGGAGAAGCATTTGTCCCCGTGGTTTCGCAGGAAGAAGAAGCAAGAACTGACCGAGCAGCAGGCGCCGGAAGCTCCCGCGCCCGCTCCGCAGCCGACACAGGCTGAGCAGACCTCCGCGACGGCTCCGGCCGACGCGGCAACCGATCCGAGGAAGCGACGCCGCGGCAACCGTGGCGGGCGTGGGCGCAAGAAGCCCGGCGCCGTCGCGACCGCCGACAAGCCGGCGGAGACGGCCGAGAAGGCCGAGCAGAAGCCCGGGTCGCAACGGCGCGAGCGCAAGCCCGCCGCCGAGCGGAGCCAGCGGCAGGAGCGCCGTGCGAACCAGCAGGGCAACCGCCGCCGCGTCCCGCAGAAGCGCGCACCGCTGCCGAAGGCCAAGCGCGAGCTCCTGATCTCCGTCGACGTCGGCGAGCAGCGCGTCGCCATCGTCGAGGACGACCGCGTCGCCGAGGTCTACCTCGAGCGGCCCGAGCGCCGCTCGATCGCCGGGAACATCTACCTCGGCACCGTCGACAACGTCCTGCCCGGGATGGAGGCGGCGTTCGTCGAGATCGGCCTGGAGAAGAACGGCTTCCTCTACGTCGACGAGATCGTCGTGCCCGAGCTCGAGGGCAAGCGGCACGGCAAGAAGATCACCGACCTGATCGCGCGCGGCCAGCAGATCCTGGTCCAGGCGGTCAAGGACCCGATGAAGACGAAGGGCGCGCGGCTGACGACCGAGATCTCGCTCCCCGGCCGCTTCCTCGTCTTCGTCCCGCAGGGCGAGGGGCTCGGCGTCTCGCGCCGGCTCGACGACGCCGAGCGGACGCGCCTGAAGGAGATCATCAAGGGCCTCGACGTCAAGGAGGGCGGCGTCATCGTCCGCACCGCCGCCGAGGGCGCCTCGGCCGAGGACATCGAGCGCGACCTCGTCTTCCTGCAGCGGCTCTGGAAGACGATCCAGGCGCGCGCGAAGACGGCGAAGCCGCCGTCGCTCGTCTACCAGGAGGCCGAGCTGCCGCTCCGGATCGTCCGCGACCTCTTCGCCGGCGACTTCGAGAGCGCCCAGATCGACCACGAGCGCACCTACAAGCGGATCGTCGGCTACCTGAAGAAGACGTCGCCGCACATGCTCGAGCGCGTCCACCGCTACAAGGAGAAGACGCCGCTCTTCGAGGGCACCGGCGTCGACGCGGAGATCCGCTCGACCCTGAACCGGCGGGTCGAGCTGCCCTCCGGCGGCTACCTGATCTTCGACTACGCCGAGGCGTTCACGGTCATCGACGTCAACACCGGCCGCTTCGTCGGCTCGCGCTCGAAGAACTCGACCGGCCGGCTCGAGGACACGATCACGAAGAACAACCTCGAGGCCGTGAAGGAGGTCGTGCGCCAGCTCCGGCTGCGCGACATCGGCGGGATCATCGTCATCGACTTCATCGACATGGCGAACCCGAAGAACCGGGCGACCGTCGAGGAGGCGCTCCGCACCGAGCTCGAGCGCGACCGGACGAAGACCTACGTCGTCGAGATCTCCCCGCTCGGCCTCGTCGAGATGACGCGCCAGAACGTCACCGACGGCCCGCGCGAGATCCTGACCAAGAAGTGCCCGACCTGCGCCGGCGACGGAATCGTCGTCTCCGAGGCGTCGGCCGCGCTCGAGGTCGAGCGCCGGCTGCGCACGCTGGCCGCCGGGTCGCGCGCGCAGGCGTTCCAGGTCGAGGTCAACCCGAAGACGATGTCGCTCCTGCTCGGCAAGGGCGGCTCGCGCCTCGCGGAGATCGAGGAGGCGTCGAAGAAGCGCTTCTTCCTCGCCCCGAAGGAAGGGGCGCACGCAGATCACGCCGCAGTTCTCGCGGAGGGCAAGCTCGTCGACCTGCAGCCGCCGGCGCCGATCGCCGAGGGCACCGAGGCCGACGTGAAGCTGGTCGAGCTGGACAAGCACGACGCCGGCGCCGCGGTCGGCAAGCTCGACGGGATCGACGTCGTCGTCGGCGGCGCCGCGAAGCTCGTCGGCAAGAAGGCGAAGGTTCGCGTCGAGCGCGTCCTCGACGGTGTCGCCTACGCGACGGCCCTGAACGGGGTCGAGGCCCCTGCGGCCCCGATCACGTTCGAGAGCGAGGCCGAGAAGCCGACGCGCGCCCCGAGCCGTGCGAAGAAGGCAGCCGAGGCCGAGGTCGCGGAGGAGGAGACAGCCGAGCTGGAGACCACGGAGCTCGAGACCGGCGCCGTGGACGAGGAGCCGGAGGCCGAGGCGGAGCTGGACGAGGGGGCCGAGAGCGAAGCCGAAGACGAGACCGAGGCCGTGGCGGAGGGCGCCGATGGCGCTCCCGCGAAGAAGAAGACGCGCCGCGGCTCGCGCGGCGGACGCAACCGGAAGAAGAAGCCGGCGGCGGTCACGGACGGCAGCGAGCCGGAGGAGACGGTTGAGGCCGCGGACGAGTCCGCTCAGGCCGCGCCTCGCATCCACGTCCCCGACTTCGATCTCGAGGAGAAGCCGCCGGCGCGCAAGCGGACTCCGAAGGCTACTCCGACACCCAAGGAAGGGCCGACCGCCGAGGAGGGCGACGGCGAGGCCGCCGAGCAGGTGGCGGACGCGGTCGCCGAGGAGACCGACGGCGCTGAGGCCGCTGCGCCGCCGAAGAAGAAGACGCGCCGCGGCTCCCGCGGCGGGCGCAACCGCAAGAAGCCGGCCGCCGCAGCAACGGCGGCCGAGAACGGCGCCGAGGCTCCGGTCGCGACCGAGGAGGCGCCTGCTGCGGCACCGGCTCCGGTCTCCGGCAACGGCGCCGAGGCAACGGCCGACGACTACGTGCCGATGTCGGAATGGCTCGACGACCTCGACCGCTAGTCGCTACAATCCCACGGCTCGCGGGTCCCGCCCGCGTCTTTCTGCGCTCTATCGCCTAACACCATGAACACCTACGCGATCATCTCCGTCGGAGGCAAGCAATACCGCGTCCACGAGGGCGAGAAACTGCTCGTGGACCGGCTCAAGCACGGTGCCGGGAACACGTTCCAGCCGACCGTGCTGCTGATCGGCGGCAACGGCGCCACCGATCTCTCGCCGAGCGCGACGGTGACGGCGCGCGTGGTCGCGGACGTGAAGGGCGACAAGATCCGGATCGGCAAGTACCGGCCGAAGAACGGCTACAAGAAGCACACGGGTTTCCGCGCCAGCCTCTCGCAGATCGAGATCGAGTCGATCGGCGCCGGCAAGAAGGCTGCCGCCAAGAAGAGCGAGGCCGCCCCGGCGAAGAAGGCCGAGAAAGCCGAGAAGGCCGAGGTCGCTGCTCCCGCCGCCGATGATCACGTCAAGGGGATGCCCGCCGGCTACGAGGATTTGACCGTCGCGCAGATCAAGGAGCAGTCGACCGGGTGGAACCGGCCGATGCTCGAGGCCGCGCTCGAGTACGAGCAGGCGCACGGCAAGCGCAAGGGCGCGATCGCCGCGATCGAGCACGTGCTCGCAGACAAGGAGAGCAGCTAATGGCGCACAAGAAGGGCCTCGGTTCCTCCCGGAACGGCCGCGACTCGAACGCGAAGCGCCTGGGCGTCAAGATCTTCGCGGGCCAGAAGGTGAAGGCGGGCATGATCATCGTCCGCCAGCGCGGGACGCGGTTCCGCCCCGGCGCCGGCGTCGGGATCGGCCGCGACGACACGATCTTCGCCAAGCGCGAGGGCACGGTCGAGTTCCGCACCTCGGGCGAGAAGCGCTTCATCTCGGTCGCCGAGACCGCGTCCACCGAGGACTGACATTGCAATCGGTGGGCCGCGAAGCGGCCCCTTTAGGGATTTTCGCGCGATGAGTGTCCGCTTCTGCGGACGCTCATCCTGCGCAGGCTAGAACAGTGTTCCACGATCGCGCCTCCATCGAGGTGGCGGCGGGCCGCGGCGGCGACGGAGGCCTCAGCTTCCGGCGTGAGAAGCACGTGCCCAAGGGTGGTCCCGACGGCGGTGACGGCGGCCGTGGCGGCGACGTCGTCCTCGTCGCGGACGCGAGCCTGCGCGACCTCTCCTCCTTCCGCGCGAAGACGAAGTTCAGGGCCGGCCGGGGCGAGCCGGGCCGCGGCACGCGCAAGCACGGCGCCGACGGCGCGACGATCGAGCTCGCGGTCCCGGTCGGGACGCAGGCGTTCGGGCCGGAGGGAGACCTGATCGCCGATCTCGCCAAGCCGGACGTGCGTGTGGTGCTCGCCCGCGGCGGTCACGGCGGCCGCGGCAACGCGCGTTTCGCCACTCCGGTGCGGCAGACGCCCCGGTTCGCCGAGGTCGGGGAGCCCGCGGAGGCGGCGGAGGTCGAGCTGCGCCTGAAACTGCTCGCCGACGCGGCGATGGCGGGGCTCCCGAACGCCGGCAAGTCGTCGCTCCTGCGCCGGCTCTCGAACGCGAAGCCGAAGGTCGCGGACTATCCGTTCACGACCCTCGCGCCGGTGCTCGGCACGGTCGAGTCTCCCGACGGCGCGCAGCTCACGGTCGCCGACGTCCCGGGCTTGATCGAAGGCGCGAGCGAGGGGATCGGCCTCGGCCACGAGTTCCTCGCCCACCTCGAGCGGGCCAGGCTGCTCCTGCACGTGATCGACGTCTCCGAGGAGGACGTCGAGGAGCGCTTCCGCACGATCGACACCGAGCTCGCCCTCTACGGCGCGGGTCTCGACGAGCGCCCGCAGGCGATCGTGCTGAACAAGATCGATCTCCTGCCAGAGCCGCCCGCGTTCCCGGTCGAGGACGAGCGGATCGTGGGCGTCTTCCCGGTCTCGTGCGCGACGGGCGCCGGTATCCGGGAGCTCGAGCTCGCCCTCTTCCGGCTCTGCCCGGCCGCTCCCGAGCCGGTCTTCGAGGAGGCGCCGGAGCTGCCCGAGTTCCTGGAGTACCGGCCCCAGCCTCCGGCGCGGCGGACCTACCGGATCTACCGCACCGACCGCGGCTTCCGGATCGTCGGCGAGGCGCCGCAGGGCGAGGAGCTGGAGTCGGTGCTGAGGGCGGCCGGTGCCCGCAAGGGCCAGGAGGTCGAGATCGGCGAGGAGACGCTCGAGTGGCAGTAACGGGGATTCTGGGAGGCCGCTTCGACCCGCCGCACGTCGGTCACGTCGCGCTCGCGCGGGCGGCCGTCGAGCGCTTCGGGATCGACGACCTCCACGTCAGCGTGATCGCGGATGCCGCGCACAAGGGCTCGGAGGCACCCGCAGCAGACCGGCTCGCGATGGCGGAGCTGGCCTTCGCCGAGCTCGACGCGACGGTCGAGCTGGAGCACCATGGCTACACGGTCGACGCGCTCGAGGCGGGCGGCTACGACGACCCGATCTTCCTGGTCGGCGCCGACGAGCTGGCCGCGTTCCCGACCTGGAAGGAGCCGGAGCGGGTGCTTCAGCTCGCGCGGCTCGGGGTCGCCACACGCCCGGGTTACGCGCCGACGACCACCTCGCCGCGCATTCAGCTCTTCGATCTCGCGCCGCATCCGGTTTCGTCCTCGGCGATCCGCGAGCGTGTGCGCACCGGCCGGCCGCTGGACGGCCTCGTCGCCCCAGGCGTGTCGGACTACATCGCCGAGCACCGTCTCTACGACCGCAGTTGACGTCCGGGTTTCGTGGCTACACTGAGTGCTCTGACTTCGCTCGAACAAGCACGCCGGATCGCCGCTCTCGCGGGCGAGAAGCTGGCAGAAGACGTCGTCATTCTCGACATGAGGCCCGTGTGCGTCTACACGGACTTCTTCGTGCTCGCGACCGGCCGCAACTCCCGCCAGACCAAGGCGATCTTCGACGAGGTGCACGCCCGGCTGAAGCACGACGCGAAGCTGCTCCCGCGCGCGGTCGACGGGGCAGCGGAGGCGGAATGGATCATCGCCGACTACCTCGACGTCGTCCTCCACGTCTTCACGCCCGAGACGCGGGCGTTCTACCGGCTCGAGGACCTCTGGGGCGACGTGCCCGCGGTCGACGTCGAAGCGGCGACGGCCTAGCTACAATCCTCGAGACCCAGGGGCCATAGCTCAGCTGGGAGAGCGTCTGGCTGGCAGCCAGAAGGTCGCCGGTTCGAGCCCGGCTGGCTCCATTGCTTTCCGTCGCATGCCGCGCGATCCGCTCTCGCGGATCACGCGGCGCGCAGACCCCTGAAGGTCGCCGCTTCGCGGCTCCGACCTGCCATGAGCGGGGCCGTTCCGACCTGTTTGAGCACGGCCGCCTTGAGGAATGGCTTCGGCAGCCCAGTTACTCGACAGGGGAGGATTCGATGTGCGTCCCAGGGACGATCGAGGCCGTTCGCAGCCACGTCGAGCAGGTGGAGGAGGAGGCGAAGGCGCCGCGGCTCGACCGGCGCACGGCGCTGCTCCTCGGCGCGGGTACCGCGCTCGCGGCTGCGCTGCCGGGCGGCGCGCGGGCGGCCGGGCGGCGCGGCGGCGGAGACAAGGCGCAGGACCTGACGCATCTCTTCCGCGTCGGGATCCCGATGTTCCCGGATGTGCCCCGGCCCTCGCGCCGGACGCATGTGACCGTGCCCGTGAACGGCTTCTACGGGCAGATCTGGAACTTCTGGGAGCACACGGGAACGCATCTCGACGTGCCCGCCCACTTCATCGTCGGCGGTCGCACGACGCCGCAGTTGACGCTCGACGAGTTGCTGGCGCCGATCGCGGTCGTCGACATCTCCGAGCGCGCTGCGCGGAACCCCGACACCGTCGTCACGACCGACGACCTGCGCCGCTACGAGCGCAGGCACGGCAGGATCAAGCGCGGCACGCTCGTCGCGATGGACTCGGGGTGGGATGCCCGCGCGGGCAGCGAGGCGGCGTACCGGAACACGGACTCCTCGGGGACGATGCACTTCCCCGGCTGGAGCGACGACGCGATCGAATGGCTGATCGACGAGCGGGACATTGCCGCTGTCGGGGTCGACACGCTCAGCCTCGATCCGGGAAACGCGACCGCGTTCGTGGCGCACGTCGCGCTCCTGTCCGCCAACCGGTTCGGAATCGAGAACCTCGCCAACCTCGGCGAGATCCCGCCCAGGGGCGCGACCGCGTTCGTCGGCGTCATCCCCTGGGAGGAGGGCTCCGGAGGGCCGGCGCGGGTGGTGGCGACCTGGTGAGCTGAGGCCGGAAATGTGAGAGGCTCGGCGGGTGAATCGGCAGATCACGCTTGCCGCGCGGCCGGAGGGGTTCCCGAAGGAGAGCGACTTCGCGCTCGTCGAGGGCGACGTGCCGGCGCCGGGGCCCGGCGAGGTGCTCGTGCGCTCACAGTGGCTCTCGGTCGACCCGTACATGCGCGGGCGGATGAGCTCGACACGCTCCTATGCGAAGCCGACCGAGGTGGGGGAGCCGATGACCGGACAGGCCGTCGGGGAGGTCGTCGAGAGCCAGGATCCGCGGTTCGCGCCGGGCGACCTCGTCGTCGGGCAGCTCGGCTGGCAGGACTACGCCGTCGCCCGCGGCGGCGCCCTGCGCAAGGTCGACCCCTCGCTCGCACCACCCCAGGCCGCGCTGCACGTGCTCGGCACGACGGGATTGACGGCCTACTTCGGCCTCTTCGACGTCGGCGAGGCGAAGCCGGGCGACGCGGTCGTCGTCTCGGCAGCGGCCGGCGGCGTCGGCCAGATGGTCGGCCAGCTCGCGAAGATCGCCGGCTGCGGCCCGGTCGTCGGGCTCGCGGGTGGGCCGGACAAGGTACGCGACCTGACCGAGCTCTTCGGCTACGACGTCGGGATCGACTACAAGGCCGACGACGTCAACGGACGCCTCAAGGAGGCCTGCCCGAACGGCGTCGACGTCTACTTCGACAACGTCGGCGGCGCGCTCTCGGAGACGATCTTCCGGCGCCTGGCGCTCGGGGCGCGGGTGCCGATCTGCGGTCAGATCTCGCAGTACAACCTCGTCGAGCCGGAGCTCGCCCCACGCAACCTCGGCTTTCTGATCGTCTTCCGGGCGCGGCTCGAGGGCTTTCTCGTCAGCGACTACGTCCACCGATTCCCGGAAGCCCTGTCGCGCCTGAGTGCTGGCTCGCCGAGGGCAAGCTGCAGTATCGAGAGGACGTGACCGACGGGCTCGAGAACGCCCCTGCTGCGTTCATGGGCATGCTCCGCGGCGAGAACCGCGGCAAGGCGCTCGTCCGGCTGTGAGCTTCGAAGACGTCGTGCACCGGACGAGCGGGTACGCGATCGCCTCGCTCGTGCTCGGGATCGCCGGCGTCACGTTCTTCCCGCTCGTTCCCTCGATACTCGCCGTCGTCTTCGGGGGCAAGGCACGAGCCGAGATTCGCAGCGGCGCGCGCGGCGACGGTCTGGCGACGGCGGGCATCGTGCTCGGCTGGATCGGCATCGGCTTGGCAGTCCTCGCGTTCGCCGTGTTCCTGCTCCTGCTTCTCCTCTGGGCGTCCTAGTCGCTCAAGCGACGGGGACGCCGGCGTCCCCGAGCAGACGGCGCAGCATCAGCGCGTTCGCCGGCGCCTGCGCGACCTCGCCCTTGGCCGGATCGCCCGCGACCTCCTCCGGCTCGAGGCCCTCGAGCCCGGTGTCCGGCATCGCCGAGCGTCCGTTGTTGTTGAACATCGCGTAGACGGACTCGGTCTCGCCCGCCAGCTCGCGCATCGGCTCGACCCACTCCTCGAGCTCGTCCTCGGAGTAGAGGTAGTCGAAGCGGTCGGCGGCGCTGCCCGTGCGCTTGTTCCAGGTCGATGCGTTGCGGCCGTGGAAGCGGACGTACGCCGTCCGGCTCGTCCTGCCGATCACCGTCGGGACGAGGTTCTTCGCGTCGGTCCGCGGAGCGTCGACGATCACGTAGGTCGCGCCGATCGACTCCAGGAACGCCAGCGTCCGGTCGCGGTTCTCCTCGTCGAGCCAGCTGCGGTGGCGGAACTCGACCAGCGCCTCGTCGCCGTCGAGCTGCTCGACCGCCCAGGCGAGATAGTCGAGCGAGACCGGCTTGTAGACGACGTAGGACGGGAACTGGAGCAGGACGCCGCCGAGCTTGCCACGCTCGCGCAGCGGCTCCAGCGCCCGGTGGAAGCGGCGGAACACCTCGGCCCGGAGCTCGCGCGGCGGCCGGTCGACCCGGCCGCGCTCGTCGACCGGCATCACGTCGCGCAGGTCCTCCGGCAGCGACTCGAGCTTGACCGGATGGCGCGTCATCAGCCCGAACGCCTTCACGTGCATCGTGAAGTCGTCCGGTGTCCGCTCGGCCCAGTTCGCCACGAGCTCCGCGTCGGGGAGGCGGTAGTAGGTCGAGTTCGCCTCGACGGTGTCGAAGCGCTCGGCGTAGTGCCGGATCCGGCGCCTCGCCCGAGCGGACGTTCTTCGGATACCAGACCTTCGTCAGCGTCTCGTCGGCCCACGAGCACGTGCCGACGCGAACGGTGGCGCTCATCCCGCGATCGTAGACCGCAGGATGAGCGCACGGGCCGTTCTAGGACGCGACGATCGTCAGCTCGCGCGAGGCGACGCCGCCGTTGGCGGTGTTGGCGTCGAGGCGCACGACGTACGTCGTCTTCTTCGCCGGCTTGAAGCCCGTCAGCCGGAAGCGGGCGACCGCGTCGGCACCGAGCGTCGTCGCCGGCTGGCCGGTCGCGACCTGCCTGCCGCGCAGGAACACGCGGTAGTTGATCCCGACGGTGTCGCCGGAGCGAAGGTTCGCGGCCAGCTCGCGCAGCGGCACGGCCACGCGTCGGGGACGCGATCCCGCCGCGGACGTTGACGAGCGGGTTCCTGACGTCGACCGACTTCGCGGCGGAGCGGAAGCGGGCGAGCGCGGGCTTCGCGGCGCCGCTCTTCGTCAGCAGGCCGCTCTGCCAGACGCTCGTCTCGTCGTCCTGGAAGATGAACCAGACGAACATGTCGACGCGGGGATCCTTCTTCGCGAGCCCGATCGCCTGCGTCGTGTAGGCGGCCTGCTGGGCGCGCGAGACGCCCTTCGGCTCGCCGTCGGGCTTCGTCTCGTGGCCGTACTCGGTGATCCAGATCCGGACGTTCTTGCGCTTGAACCACTTGTCGAGCGACTGCTCGAAGCGCGGCAGCGACGTCAGCGTCACGTTCGGCCACTTCACCTTCTGCGTCGGCTTCAGGTACTGCGGCGTCGGATACGGGTGGTGCGCCCAGGCGGCGAACTTGAGCCGCGGGTTGGCGGCCGCGACGAGCTGGGCGAAGCGGCCGGGCGAGTGCGTGTCCGAGTTGCCGTTCAGCTTCTTGTCACGCCCGTGCGACGACGTCGAGCCGATCGCGACCTGCGCGCGGGAGTTACCGGCCTTGATCCCGGCGTACGCGGCGGCGTACATCTTCGCGTAGAGCCGCGGGCCGACCGAGCGGCCCTTCGCGTCGAACTGCGGCGAGAGGAAGAGCTGCAGGTTCGACTCGTTCCAGACCGAGTAGCGCCCGACCAACGGGTACTGGGCATAGCGGCCGGAGTAGCGCGCGGCGACGGCGCGCGAGAAGTTCTTCAGGTCGTTGACGTTCGTCGGGACGTTGTTCGGCGTCTTGCCGCCGTTCGCCCACTTGGGCGTGCCCCAGATCGTGATCGATCACTTCGAGACCGCGCTGCTGCGCGTTGCGGACGAGCTCGTCGATGTCGGAGAAGCGATAGGCCGGGTCGAAGGGGTTGGCCGCGTTCGTCGGGCGCGTCGGCGCCGTCTTCGACCAGTCGACCAGCGTGCGCACGATCGTCGCGTTGGCGCCGCGCGCCTGGTCGAGCACCTGGGTCCGGTTCGTCGTTCCAGCGGAAGGCGACATCGTCGTGGAAACCGACGTACATCCGCGGCGCCGAGCTTGCGACCGCCGGTGAAAGCAGTGCTGCAAGGGCCGCGACGAGGAAGAGCTGCGTCACTCGTTTCACGGGCATTCTCCTTTGCAAATGATATGGACTTGCAAAGGGTAGCGGCCCCGTGTGAGGACGGTGTTAGTTCCGTTTTCGGCAGGTTTGTAGCGAAAAAGCGTGCTCAGGCGGCCGTGCGGAGCGCTTCGATCTCGCGTGAGACGGCGAGCCGCTCGAGCGCCGTCGCCTCGATCTGGCGGACGCGCTCGCGTGTGATCCCGAGCCGGCGTCCGATCTCCTCCAGCGACTGCGGCTCCTCCGTGCCGAGGCCGTAGCGGAGCGTGAGCACCGTCTGCTCCCGCTCGGGGAGCCGTCCCGAGCGCCTCGTGCAGCGTCGACTCGGTCAGGCTGACCTCGACCTCCTCCTCGACTCCGCCCTCGGCGACGCCGACGAGGTCGCCGATCGAGGCGTCGTTGTCGTCGCCGAGCGGCTTGTCCAGGCTCGTCACCGCGCGGGCGGCCTGCCGGACCTCCTTCAGGTGCTTGAGCGAGATCTTCGAGGCGGCGGAGACCTCCTCGTCGGTCGGCGGCCGGCCGAGCTTGGCCATCAGCTCGCGCTCCGCCCGGCCGATCTTCTGCTCGCGGTCGGCGATGTGGACGGGGATCCGGATCGTGCGCGACTTGTTCGCGACCCCGCGCTGCACCGCCTGCCGGATCCACCAGGTCGCGTAGGTGGAGAACTTGTAGCCGCGCCGCCAGTCGAACTTCTCGACGGCGCGGATCAGGCCGATCACGCCCTCCTGGATCAGGTCGAGCAGCGAGAGCCCGTGGCCCTGGTAGCTTCTTCGCGATCGAGACGACGAGGCGGAGGTTCGAGTTGATCATCCGGTTCTTCGCCTCGACGTCGCCGCGCTCGATCTGCTTGGCCAGCTCGACCTCCTCGGCGGCGGTCAGGAGCGGATAGCGGCCGGCCTCGTTGAGGAAGAGCTGCAGCGAGTCGGTCGTCGCCGCCGCGAGGTCGCCGTTGACGTAGGTCGCGTCCGCGGCCGTCGCGCGCCCGCAGTCGTCGGAGAGGCTGATCCCGCGCTCCTCGAGCTCCTGGTAGAGCGTCTCGAGCTCCTCGTCCTCGAGCTCCAGCTCCTGGATCGCGGCGCTGAACTCGGAGAGATTGAGGCAGCCCGCCTCTTCGCCGGCGTCGAGCATCGGAGCGAGCGTCTCGCGATTCATCGACGT
This sequence comes from uncultured Gaiellaceae bacterium, assembly GCA_963732995.1. Lineage (GTDB taxonomy): Bacteria > Actinomycetota > Thermoleophilia > Gaiellales > Gaiellaceae > Gaiellasilicea. The sequence goes on from CAVTBS010000003.1 coordinate 61,179, forward strand.
CATCTTCCCCGACTCGCGGCGACCGTAACCACCTGTCCGAAATGGACATCTAGCGCCGGGGCTCGCTCGTTGCCATCGTGACGAAGATGGCACGGTCCCGTTTCCCACCCGTTCGAGACCCGTCCCTAGCGTGGACGGTGTCGTCGAAGAGGAGGTTGGGAGATGCGAAAGCTCTCGGTGTCGGTCCGCGCTGGCTCTCGTGCGGCGCTCGTCTCGCTTGCGGGCGTCGGCGGAGCCCAGCGCCCACAGTCTGGTCAACTCCGGGAACGTCTACGACAACGGGAACCAGTGCGTCTACAACTGGACGGCGCAGGCGCACTCGTACAACTCGGTCGTCGTCCGCTCGCTGACGAACACGCCTCCGTTCCACTTCCCGATCTCGAACTGCACGTACGGCAACTCGAAGCCGTACGGGTACCTGGCCGGACGCTGGGAGTCGTGGAAGTGGGGTCCGAACGTCGGGGCGTGGCTGGTCTGCGGGACGCAGGGATGGAACTACGGCGGCGGCAACGAGCTGCAGGTCGGCCGTTCGACCACCGGGTGCGGCGGTGGCTACTACCTGCTCCAGGGTGGGGCGTTCGTCCACAACGGCGGCTGGGTGGGCGGGTGGCTGACCACCGACTACGAGTGGCTCTGGTCGTGAAGGAGGTATCGGAATGAGACAGCGACTGATGCTGCTCGGGATCGCGGGGCTCCTGGCGGCTGTGCTGGGAGTCGGCTATGCCGCCTCCCGCGGTCACGAGCAGCCCACGCACCCGCCCGATCTCGGCCGCCGACGAGGTCTACGTGGCAGGCCCGGACGGCGAGGCGTTGAAGTGCAACGGCAAGCTCGTGAAGGTGAGGCGATCGGCGCTCGGCGGCCGGACGCCGCCGCTGACGCCGGATCAGGCGGCGCAGCCAGAAGCGTCCGCGTCCAGCCCCGGATGAAGGTCGCCCGCTGCGAGAAGGGTGCGAGGGGCAAGGAGACCGGCCGAGCGATCTTCGTCGACGCCGGGACGGACGTCCATAGTGAACGTCGGATCGGGAGGTGGATGCCGCGTTTCCGGTGTCCACCTCCCGTTACACTCTCGGGGTGATCTGGGAGCTGGTGTTCATGCTCGTGATCCTGAAGATCCCGGTCGTCTATCTCTGCTGGGTCGTCTGGTGGGCGGTCCGGGCCGAGCCGACGCCGCTCGAAGGCGCGGGCAGGCTCGCGCCGGTGTTGCCGCGGACGCCCGACTGCGACTGGCGGCGCCGACGGCTCGACCGGAGGCGGTCGCGGGCCGCGGCCACGCGGCGGCGGACTCGGCAGCAGGCCCGAACGCGTCCGCCATGCGCGCGCTAGGGTGACCCCGTGAGCTCCTACGAGAGCAGCGACGCCAACCGCTGGTCGACCGCCGACACGGTCGCCGGCTTCCTCGCGACGCTCTCGATCTTCGCGAGCGCGATCGGGCTGATCTGGCGGCCGGCGCGGCTGATCCCCTTCGCGGTCGTGATCGCCCTGATCGCGGCCCGGATGTCGGCCCGGAACGAGCGGATCGCCTTCTACGCCGTGATCACGGCCGTGGTCTGCTGGACGGCGGGAATGTCGATCGCGGTCGCTCACCGAGAACCCCCTCTACTAGCCGTTCCGGGGCGCTGCCGCTGCTACAACACCCTCTGTGAGCGAGCACGACGTCGACGGGCTCAACGCCGGCTATGCGCGGCTGCTGCTCGAGGACTACCTCGAGAACCCGGATGCGGTGCCGCCCGAGTGGCGCGAGCTGTTCGAGAGCGGCGACAGCGCCCTCGTCGCCTCGCATCCCGGCCTGCTCCGGCTGCTCGAGACGCTCGAGCGCGACAACGGCGCCAACGGCCAACCCGCCCAGTGCCGAAGTCGCGGCACCGGATCCGGCGCCCACCCGGCCGCCGCCGGCGCCCGAGCATCGACGAGACGCTGATCGGCGGGGTCGCGGCGGCGATGGCGCTCGTCAAGGCGCATCGGATGCACGGTCATCTCGCGGCCCGGCTCGACCCGCTCGGCTCCGAGCCGCTCGGCGACCCGGCGCTCGACGAAGACCGGCTGATCCCGCCGCTGACGCCCGGAGCTGCAGGAGCGGATCCCCGCGACGCTGCTGCGCGTGCACGTGCCGGGCGAGACGCTGAAGGACGCGCTGCCGAACCTCCGCGCCGTCTACAGCGGCACGATGGCCTACGAGATCGAGCATCTCTCGGATCACGCGGAGCGCGTCTGGCTCCGGCAGGCGATCGAGTCGAGCCGCTACCGGCAGCCGCTCGCCCCCGACGAGCGGATCCGCCTGCTGGCGTCGCTCGGCCGCGCCGAGGGGTTCGAGCAGTACCTGCGCCGCTCGTTCCTCGGCCAGAAGCAGTTCTCGCTCGAGGGGCTCGACGCGATGATGCCGATGCTCGACGAGGCGATCGAGCTCGCCGCGGACGCCGGCGCCCACGAGGTCGTGATCGGGATGGCGCACCGCGGCCGCCTGAACGTGCTCGTGCACACGGTCGGCCGCCCGTACGAGTCGATCCTGCGCGAGTTCGAGGGCGAGCGGACGATCGACGCGGTCGTCGTCAACGACGAGGGCGGCACGGGCGACGTCAAGTACCACCTCTCCGCGACCGGGACGCGAAAGACCCCGTCGGGCGAGGTGACGATCACGCTCGCGCCGAATCCGAGCCATCTCGAGGCGGTCGACCCGGTCGTCGAGGGGTGGACGCGCGCCGAGCAGACCGACCGCTCGAGCGGCGCCGGCATTCACGACCCGTCGGTCGCGCTGCCGATCCTGATCCACGGCGACGCGTCGTTCGCGGGCCAGGGCGTCGTCGCCGAGACGCTCAACCTCTCCAGCCTCGACGGCTACACGACCGGCGGCACGCTCCACCTGATCTCGAACAACCAGGTCGGGTTCACGACGAACCCGAACGAGGGCCGCTCGACCCGCTACTCGAGCGACCTGGCGAAGGGGTTCGACATCCCGATCATCCACGTCAACGCGAACGATCCCGAGGCCGCGATCGCGTCGATTCGCCTCGCGCTCGCCTACCGGCAGGAGTTCGGTCACGACATCGTCGTCGATCTCGTCGGCTACCGCCGCTTCGGGCACAACGAGCAGGACGAGGCCGCGTACACGCAGCCGTTGATGGTCGCCCAGATCGCGGCGCAGCCGACCGTCGGCCAGCTCTACGCGGCGCAGCTCGTCGCCGACGGAGTTCTGAGCGAGGACGAGGCCAACGCGGTCTTCGAGGAGACGCAGCAGAAGCTGCGCGACGCGCACGACCAGCTGAAGGCGTCGTTCGCCGAGCCGCGGGCGACGAAGGAAGGACGGATCCCGGCCGACACCGGAGGGGCCGTCGTCACGGCCGTCCCGGCCGACCGGCTCGAGACGCTGAACGAGCAGCTGCTCGAGGTGCCGGAGGGCTTCGAGGGCAACGAGAAGCTGCTGAAGCAGCTCGAGCGCCGGCGGGAGCGGATGCGCGACGGCGGCATCGACTGGGGACAGGCCGAGGCGCTCGCGTTCGCGAGCCTGCTCGTCGAGGGGATTCCGATCCGCGTCTCCGGCCAGGACACCGAGCGCGGCACGTTCTCCCACCGGCACGCCGTCCTGCACGACCAGCGCACGGGCGAGACGCACACGCCGATCCAGGCGCTCCCCGACGCGGGCGCCTCGTTCGAGATCTACAACTCACCGCTCTCCGAGTACGCCTGCCTCGGCTTCGAGTACGGCTACGCGGTGGCGGCGCCGGACGCACTCGTGCTCTGGGAGGCGCAGTACGGCGACTTCGTCAACGGCGCCCAGATCGTGATCGACCAGTTTCTCGTCGCCGGCCTGTCGAAGTGGGGCCAGACCTCGCGGCTGACGCTGCTGCTGCCGCACGGCTACGAGGGGAACGGCCCCGAGCACTCGAGCGCGAAGCTCGAGCGCTTCCTCCAGCTCGCGGCACAGGAGAACATCCGGGTCGCGAACGTGACGACCGCGGCGCAGTACTTCCACCTGCTCCGGCGGCAGGCTCTCGACGCGACTGCGCGCCCGCTCGTCGTGATGACCCCCAAGGGCCTGCTCCGGCTGAAGCAGGCGGGGTCGTCGCTCACCGACCTCTCGGAGGGACGGTTCGAGCCGGTGCTCGACGATCCCGGCGCCGATCGCAATGTCGTGACGAGGCTCGTGCTGACCTCCGGGAAGCTCTACTACGACATCCAGGGCCACGAGGAACGGCCGCAGGCCGGTTCCGTGGCGGTGGCCCGGATCGAGCAGCTCTACCCGTTCCCCGTCGAGCCTGCGGCGGCGCTGACCGCGGCCTATCCGCACCTGCGCGAGCTCGTCTGGGCCCAGGAGGAGCCGCAGAACATGGGTGCCTGGCGCACGATCCGCCACCGGCTGGAAGCGGCGGCGCCGGACGGCGTCCATGTGCGCTATGCCGGCCGGCCGTGGCGCGCGAGCCCGAGCGAGGGTTACCCGACGGCGCACCGCGTCGAGCAGGACCGGATCGTGCGCGAAGCGCTGGGCCGAAGCAGCTAGGGCTTCTTGCGGCGGGCGGCGAGCACGGCCGCTGCGACCTTCGGCCCGTGCTGACGGGCCGCCTGCAGCACCATCTGCCGCTGGGTCGGCGGCAGCCTGCGCCAGAGGTGAAAGGCGGTCAACGCGAGGCCGACCGGGCTGGTGGGGCGGAGGCGAGACACGGACCGCATGTTCGCACACGCGCCCGGTCTGTCGCCGCCGCTATTCGCTCAACGGGGCCGAGCCGGCGAACGACGAGCCGGTGTCGACGACGACGCCGGCCTCGACCGGTGCGGGCGGCGCGGGCTGCTCGACGGGGGGCGTGGCGGGGAAGCTGGGCGGGACGATCGGGCTGCTGCCGTCGTGCGAGCCCGACGGGAACGACTTGTCGCGCTTGATCTTGACCTTCGGGGCCTCGGGCGTGTCGTCGACCGCACCGGCGACGGCGAGCGAGCGATCGGGCTCCGGCGCCGGCGTCGGAGCGGGGGCCGGCGTCGGCGCGGGGGTGGGCGCGGCCGGGGTGGGAGCCGGCGTGGGCATCGGAGTCGGAGTCGGGGTCGGAGCCGGGGTGGTGGGGGTCGGAGTCGGCCGCGGCGCCGGGGTGGTGGGTGCCGGGGTGGGGCTCGGCGTCGGGCTCGGCGCGGGGGAGGGCGACGAGGGAGCCGAGGGAGGGGCGGAGGACGCGGGCGGGGCGGTGGTGGTACCCGGGTTGACGGGTGCCGCCGTGAACTCGGGCGCGTCTGCGTCGACGGTTGTGCCGCCGGAGGAGGTAACCGGCGTCGCGGAGGGCGCCGGTGTGACGCCGGGACGCGACTCGGGGCGCTCGGCCGAAGGGGATGCCGGCGCGATCCGAATCACCGTCACGCCGCTCGGCGCGCGCTCGGTGATCGCGGGCTGGCCGGCCTCGGGGAGAGCCTCGACGGCGATCAGCTTCGGAAAGACCATGGCGGCGGCCCCACCGAGTACCGCGAGCGCTACCGTGACCGCGCGCGCAAACATCAATCTCATGCTACTCCCCCTCACTGCCGAAAACCCACCTACTGAAACTTATATCGGCAGGAAGACGGGAAACTGAAGGGCAAACATGCTGGGGAGCTTCAAGATCAAGCTGGTCGGGACCTTCCTGGCGTTGTCGGTCGTCCCGCTCGCGGCCGCGTTCTGGGGTTTCAGCGCCGTCGCCGAGCGCAGCGTCACCAACAGCGTCGACGATCGGCTCGAAGCAGGGCTCAACGCGGGCCTGGCCGCGTTCGAGGACGAGCGCCAGGCCGCGGAAGCAGCGGCCGAGCATCTCGGGCGTGACCCCGAGTTCCAGGAGGCGCTCGCGAACCGCGATCGTGCCGCGATCGCCGCGATGCTGCCCGACTCGCCGCCTCTGCGGATCGAGACGCCCGACGGCTTCGAGGTCGGCCAGGTTCCCAAGCGGGGCGCGGAGACGACGATCTCCCTCGTCGGACCCGGCGACCGGTCGGCGCTGATCATCGCGTCGGTCCCGCTGACGACGAAGCTCGCCGGGCGCCTGTACGACCGCTCCGGGCTCTCGGCGCCGGACGAGCTCGTCTTCGTCGACCAGGAACGGCAGGTCGGTGCCGGTTCGACGCCCGGGGTCACCGGGACCACGGAGCTCACGCCCGGTCGGGTCGAGTCCGCGTCGATCGGCGACCGCGAGTACCGCGCCATCGGCGCCCGCCTGATGCCGGAGCGCACGCTGATGCTGGCGGCGGTGACGCCCAGCTCGGTGATCGATTCCGAGAAGCAGAACGTGCTCGGCCGCCTGCTGGTCGGCCTGCTCGGCTCGCTGCTCCTCATCGCCTGTGTTGCGTACCTGGCCGGCCGCTCGATCGTCGGTGCCCTCGGTCGGCTTGCCGACGCGGCTCACTCGATCGCCGCCGGCCGGCTCGAGGAGCGAGTCGAGGTTCGCGGCCGCGACGAGTTCGCGCAGCTCGGGCGCGCGTTCAACCAGATGGCCGCTCAGCTCGAGGGGCGTCTGGAGGACCTCGAGGACGAGCGCCGCCGGCTGCGCGAAGCGAACGCCCGCTTCGGCGACGCCCTCGCGTCCTCGCTCGACCCCGAGCAGCTTCGCCGGGTCATCGTCGAGTCGGCCGTCGAGGCGACGCAGGCGGACGGCGGCGTCGTGATCGCGGAGGACGGCTCCTTCGTCGAGACCGGCAACGTCGGCGGGGGCGGCGAGCGGCTCGACTTCGAGCTGACGAGCGGCCGCCGCAGCTTCGGCCGGCTGCTGCTCGTGGGCGACGACTTCGACGCCGAGGAGCGGATGACGGCGGCCTCGCTCGCCGGCCAGGCAGTGGTCGCGCTCGAAAACGCGCGCCTGCACCGGATGGTCGAGCGGCAGGCGCTCGTCGACGGGCTCACGGGGCTCGCGAACCGGAGGCAGGCCGACGAGGCTCTCGCCAGCGAGCTCGCCCGGACCGAGCGGCTCGGCGGGCCGGTCGGGCTGATCCTCGCGGACGTGGACGACTTCAAGGCCGTCAACGACAGGTTCGGGCATCCGACCGGCGACGTCGTCCTGCGCGACCTCGCGGACGCCCTGCGCGAGAACGTGCGCGAGATCGACACCGCGGCACGCTGGGGCGGCGAGGAATTCGCCGTGATCCTTCCCGGCACCGACCTCGAAGGCGCCGCGCAGGTGGCGGAGCGGATCAGGATCGCGCTCGCCGAGCGGGTGATCCTCTCGGTCGACGGCGCGCCGCTCCACGTCACCGCGAGCTTCGGTGTCGCGACGTCGAGCGCAACGACGACGGTGCAGCAGCTCGTCGAGGCGGCGGACGAGGCGCTCTACCGGGCCAAGCGCGCCGGCAAGGACCGTGTTTATGCCGGCACGGATCCGGTAACACGTATGTAGCAATTGCGGCGCGTGCAGGTGAATTTTCCGGGTCGTGCGCTAAACTCCGACCCTCGTACGACCGTTCCCGACCCCCACCACGGAGATCCCTATGCCGGTTGAGACACCTTCGCTGTTCGCCCGTGTGATTCAGGACCATCTCGAGCTGAAGCGGCGCAACGCCGAGCTCGAGCCCGCGATGCCGCTCGAGGGCTATCGCATCGACGATCCGTTCAACAACCATCCGCTGTTCAAGACCGAGGAGCAGGCCCGCCTCGAGGAGACGATGGACGGCGACGAGCCGGCCGTCTCGCTCGACTCGATCCCGCTGACCTGGCCGGGCGAGGAGTCGCTCGAGCGCGTCACGCCTGGCGGCGAGGTGACCGAGGACTCCGGTCTCTGGTCGAAGTCGCGCGACTTCGACTGGGGCGACTGAGCTCTCCGCGCAGATGCGCGATCCGCGGCAGCGGATCACGCATCGCTCAAGACCCCTGAAGAGGCGCTTCGCGCCCGGCCTCTGACGAACGTCGGCGCGCGTCCTTCACTCGCGCGGGGGATCACCCGATCCGCTCGTGACGGCGATGACTAGTCGTCACTGTGTTGTCTACGAAGGAAGCACACATGCGGAAGATTCTGTTGGCGTGCGCCGTTGCCCTGGTCGCCGCCGCACCTGCTCAGGCCCACGATGGTCCGGGCAAGGGGCGGGAGCTGAAGATCTCAGGCCCGATCGTGAAGGCCTCGTCTCGCGCGGTGTCCGTCGAGAACGCAGTCGGCGACGCCGTTCTGACCTGCGCCGTGCCCGAGCGGCTGGCCGAGAAGGCGGCGGCGTTCGAGGTCGGCGACAAGGTGCGGATGTACTGCGTCCGCCACCGCGGCAAGCGGGCGCAGCTCGTCAAGCTGATGCGGCTCGGGGAGCGCACGAAGCCGGCTGAGAAGCCCGCGAACGAGAAGCCCTCGACCGAGAAGCAGGAGGCTGCCGGCGCCGTGGTCGAGCTCGGTGCGGCTTCGATCGTCGTCCTGTCCTCGGAGGGCCGGCTCGCCTGCCGGGTCCCCGCCGAGAAGCTGGTCAAGCTGGCCGGCCTCAAGCTCGGCGACAAGGTCAAGATCTGGTGCGCCGGCGGAATGCTCGCCGGGATCGAGCGCTACCAGGCCGAGAAGCCTGCCGAGAAGCCCGCCGGAGAGGAAGTCCGGATGTACGGCCTGATCTCCGCGCTCTCGCGCGCGTCCGTGACCGTGCAGGGCGAGGCGGGCTCGCTGACGTGCTCGGTGCCTGCCGGGCTCGCGGAGAAGGTGGCCGGGCGCTTCGCCGTCGGCGACAAGGTCAAGCTGATGTGCCGCGGCTCCGAGCTGACGTATCTCGAGAAGACCGGCTAGGCGGCCGGGAGCGAATCCTCGACGAGCTGGTGGGCCAGCCGGCGGAACGGTCCGTCCTGGCCCATCAGCTCGCGTTCGTTGCCGCGCTGGACGATCCGTCCGTGCTCGAGCACGAGGATCTCGTCCGCGCGCCTGACGGTCGCGAGCCGGTGCGCGATGATGATCGACGTCCGTCCTGCGAGCAGCCGGTCGAACGCCCGCTCGATCACGATCTCCGTCGGCCGGTCGATGTTCGACGTCGCCTCGTCGAGAATCAGGATCCGGGGGTCGGCCAGTAGCGCCCGCGCGATCGAGATCAGCTGACGCTCTCCTGCCGAGAGTCCCGCGCCGCCCTCGCGGACGACATGGTCGAGCCCGTTGTCGAGACGCGCCGCGACGCGGTCGACCCCGACGGCTGCTGCCGTCGCCCTCACCTCCTCGTCGGATGCGTCCGGCTTCGCGAAGCGGATGTTGTCCGCGATCGTGCCGCTGAAGAGGAACGGATCCTGGAGCACGACCCCGAGCTGGCGCCGGTAGCCGACCAGCTCGACGTCGCGGAGGTCCGTGCCGTCGACGCGGACCGCGCCCTGGTCGGGGTCGTAGAACCGGGCGATCAGCTTCGCCGTCGTCGACTTGCCGCCGCCTGACTCGCCGACCAGCGCGATGCACCCGCCCGGTGGCACCGAGATCTCGATCCCGTGCAGGACCGGCTCCTTGCCGTAGGCGAAGGTGACGTCGTCGAGCTCGAGCCGGCCGTCGATCCGGCCGAGCGGGCGCGCGCCGGGCTTGTCGGCGACGTCGATCTCCGCGTCCAGCACCGAGCTGATCTTGTCCATCGCCGCGCTCGCCGCCTGCACCTGGCCGTACAGCTCGGAGAGCTCCTGGAGTGGCTGGAAGACGAGCGCCAGGAGGCCGACGGCGGCGATCAGCGTCCCGATCTCCATCGAGCCCGTGCCGATGAAGTGCGCGCCCGCGAAGAGCACCGATGCCGTCGCGACGACACCGAGCAGCTCGATCGCGGGGAAGAAGACGGAGTAGATCTTCTGCACGTGGACGTTCGAGACGCGGTTCTCCTCGTTGAGCCCGTCGAACTCCGCCTGGAAGGCCCGTTCGCGGTTGAACGCCTGGATCACGGCCATGCCGGCGACCGACTCCGCCAGCTGTGCGGTCACGGTCGCGATCCTCGTCCGCACGTCCGCGGCGGCGACGTGGGAGACCCGCTGGAACCAGCGCGTGATCACGATCCCGGGCGGGAGGATGCAGAGCGCGACGAGGCCGAGCCGCCAGTCGAGCAGGAAGAGGCCGCCGACCGCCGCGACGAGCGTGAGCGTGTTGACGACGAGCGTCGTCAGGCCCTGGTTGAGCACGTCCGAGAGCGCGTCGACGTCGCTGTTCAGCCGCGAGATGATCCAGCCGGCCTTCTGCTGCGAGAAGTAGCGCAGCGACAGCGAGGTGAGGTGGTGGAAGAGGTCGCGGCGCAGCTCGAGCACGATTCGCTGGCCCACGCTCGCGAGCCCGAGCCAGGTCAGGGTGCCGAGCACCCAGGCGGCTGCGTTGACGGCGACGTACGCGGCGACCACGAGCACGAGCCGGTCGTCGTTGCCGGTGCGGATCCCGTTGTTGGTCGCGTCCTCGACCAGGAGCCAGCCGGCGACGGGCGCGGCCGCGGAGAGCGCGGCGAGGATCGCGATCAGCGTCACCTGCCCCTTGCGCTCGGCGGCGTAGGGAAGGAGCCGCGAGAGGCCGGTGTGCCGCGGGCGGTCAGGCGGCAACGGACTCGTCTCCGAACAGCGCGGTGAAGAGCCCACCGGCGGCGAGCAGCGCGGCCGGCGGTCCCTGCTCGACGATTCGGCCGTCGTCGAGGACGACGGCGCGGTCGGCGACGCCGATGGTCGAGAGACGCTGCGTCGCGACGAGCACGGTGCGCCCCGCGACTGCGGGCCGGAGGTTCTCGACCAGCAGCCGCTCGGTCTCGGTGTCGACCGCCGACATCGGGTCGTCGAGCACGAGCACGCGCGCCCCGGCGAGGAGCGCCCGGGCGAGCGCGACCCGCTGCCGCTGCCCGCCCGAGAGGTTGACGCCGCGCTCGCCGATCAGCGTGTCGTAGCCCTCGGGCAGGTCGTCGACGAAGGCGGAGACGCCGGCGGCGTCGCAGGCCGCGAGCACGTCGCCCCACTCGGCGTCGGGCCGGGCGGAGAGCAGGTTCTCGCGCAGGAGGACGGAGAAGAGGACGGGCCGCTGCGTCACGAGCGCGACCGCGGCGCGCAGCTCTGCCACCGGGAGGTCGCGCGTGTCGACGCCTCCGACGAGAACGCGGCCGGCTGTCGGGTCGTAGAAGCGCGGGAGCAGGTTGAGCAGGGTCGTCTTGCCGGCGCCGGTCGGCCCGCACACCGCCACGATCTCGCCGGGCGCGATCCCGAGCTCGACACCGCGCAACACCTCGGCCTCCGTCCCGTAGGCGAAGTGGACGTCCTCGAAGACGACGGGCAACGGGCCCGCCGGGAGGGACAGCGGCGATGCGGGCTCGGGCAGTGGCTGGATCCCGTCCAGCCACGCGAAGCTCCGCCCGGCCGACGCGACCGCGCGCTGGCCGAGGTTGATGATCCAGCCGAGCGCCTCGAGCGGCCAGACGAGTTGGAGCAGCAGCGAGATGAAGAGCATGAACTCGCCGATCGTCAGCTCGCCGGAGATCACGTCGCGGCCGCCGAAGAGGAGTACGCCGGCGATGCCGAGTGACGGCAGGAAGAGCAGGCCGGGGAGGAAGTGCGCCTCGACCGAGGCGGCGCGCATCGTCTCGTGCCGGACCGCCTCGGCGCGGCCGAGGAACCTCGTCCGCACGTCCTCCTCGCGCCCGAACGCCTGCACCATCTCGATCCCGACGACCGCCTCGTCGGTCGCCTCGGCCAGGTTGCCCTTCCGTGCCTGGACGAGGCGGGAGATCGGGAAGAGCCTGTGCGCGAAGACGAACGTCAGGATCGCGATCGGCGGCATCGCCAGCGCCGCGTAGAGCGCGAGCCGGGCGTTCACGGCCGTGAGCACGATCGCCGCGCCGGTGATCATCATCGCGCTCTGGACGCCCTGGACGACGCCCCAGCCGATGAAGTAGCGGACGGGATAGATGTCGTTGGTCGCGCGCGAGATCACCTCGCCGGTCGCGTGCCGGTCGAAGAACGCGCGCGGATAGGTGAGGTAGGCGTGGTAGAGCATCCCGCGCAGCCGGGCCTCGACGGCGATCCCGACGCGCGCCGTCGCGAACCGGCGCGAGAAGTTGACGCCGAAGCGCAGCACCGCCAGCACGACGATCAGGCCGAGGTAGGGCAGGAGCTGATCGTCGTCGGGGCCGACGATCACGTTGTCGACGACCCGCGAGATCAGGACCGGGATCGTGATCGAGAGCGCGGTGAAGGCGAGGGCGCACGCGAGGCCGAGGCCGACCAGGCGGCGCTGCTCCCACCAGAGCGGGAACAGGCGCCGCAGGGTCGGCCGGAGGGCGAGATCGGGCGGGTCGACGTGCTCCATCGAATCGCTCCGAACCTATCAGCGACGTCGCCCTGACAGCATCGAGATGTCATCACGACTTGACACGACATCAAAATGATGTCACTGTGTCGTCATGCAGATGGCACCCTATGTCCAGGCGCTTCAGGAGGACCTCGCCAACGCCGCCGCACTTGCGGGTGGCGAGGCCGCTCAGGAAGCCGGGCAGCGGCTCGCGCAGGCGCTCGAGTCGTCGCTCCAGCTGCGGCTGCTCGACCTGCTCAGCGAGGTCGCGCTGTCGCTCAACGCCCAGGTCCCCGGCCGCGTCGAGGTTCGCCTCGCCGGTCGCGAGCCCGAGCTCGTCTACGTGGAGGACGAGGAGGCCGATCCGGCTCCCGCCACCTCCGACGACGCGCTCACCGCCCGCATCACGCTTCGTCTCTCGGAGAGCCTCAAGGCACAGATCGACGTCGCGGCAGCCCGCGAGAGCCTCTCCGTCAACTCGTGGATCGTGCGCGCCCTTGCGCGCGGCCTCGAGACCCGTTCCGTCCGCGCAGGCCGGCGGCTGACCGGCTTCGCCGAGAGCTGAAAGGAGCTCACATGTCCCGCCTTCACCCGATCTCGTACGGCGCAGGCGTCCTGCTCGTCCCCGACTACTGCGCACCGCACGTCGTCGACCACGACCACCGGATCGTGAGGCCCACCCGCCGCAACCGGGGGAAGCGGCATGCATAGGTTCCCCACCGAGCGCGCCCGCCTCAAGGTGCGCAATCCCGCCGGCGACGTCCAGGTCGAGACCTCGGACGTCGCCGAGACGACCGTCGAGCTACTGCCGCTGAACGACTCCGAGTCGACGCGCCAGGCGATCGAGAAGGCGAGCGTCACCGCCAACGGCGACGACGTCACCGTCGAGCTCGAGGGCGGCCGCGGCTGGTCGATCTCGATCGGCAACTGGGGCTTCGGCTCGGCGCAGGTCCGGGTCCGGATCACGTGTCCGACGGGCTCGGATCTCGACTGCGACACCGCCTCGGCGGACGTCCGCGTCACCGGCGGTCTCGGCGAGGCCCGGATCCGGACCGCGTCCGGCGACCTTCGTCTCGATCACATCGAGGGCTCGCTCGAGGCGAAGAGCGCGAGCGGCGACGTTCGCGTCGAGCACGTCGGCGGCCGGGCCGTGCTGAACACCGTTTCCGGCGACGTCCAGATCCACGAGGCGATGAACGGCCTCGGAGCGAACTCGGTCTCGGGCGACGTCGTCGTCGGTGAGGTCTACGGCGACCTCAGCGTCGGCACCGTCTCCGGCGACCTCGTCGTGCGGGCCGCAGGCCCGGGCGACGTCGGCCTGAAGGCGGTCTCCGGCGACGTCGTGATCGCGATGCGCCGCGGCCTCCGGGTCAAGCTCGACGTCAACTCGGTCAGCGGCTCGGTCGGCTCCGAGCTCGACGTCAGCGACACGCCCACACGCGCCGACGGGCCGGCGGCGAGCCTCCGCGTCCGCACGGTCAGCGGCGACGTCCGGATCACGCGCGCTGCCGAGGCGGTCGCGTAGGTGCGCAAGCCCGGCGGACTCTGGCGCCACCGCGACTTCCTCTCGCTCTGGGGCGCGGAGACGATCAGCCAGTTCGGCTCGCAGGTCACGTTCCTGGCCCTGCCGCTGGTGGCGATCATCGTGCTCGAGGAGAGCGCGTTCAACGTCGCGGCGCTGACGAGCGTGCAGTTCCTGCCGTTCCTGCTCTTCACGCTCCCGGCGGGGGTCTGGGTCGACCGGCTGCGCCGGAAGCCGATCCTCGTCGCCGGCGACCTCGGTCGCGCGCTCGTCCTCATCTCGGTCCCGCTCGCGTACTGGTTCGGCACGCTGACGATCTGGCACCTGTTCGTCGTCGCGTTCGTGCACGGCATCTGCACCGTCTTCTTCGACGTCGCGTACCAGTCGTACCTCCCGGCGCTCGTCGGCCGCGACCAGGTCGTCGACGGGAACGCGAAGCTCGAGATCAGCCGCGCCGCGGCGAACATCGGCGGCCCCGGCATGGCGGGCGGCCTCGTCGCCGCTCTGACCGCGCCGGTCGCCGTGTTCGTGGACGCCATCAGTTTCCTCGTCTCCGGGCTCCTGCTCGGCGCAATCCGCAAGCGCGAAGAGGCGCCGGCGCGCGAGGAGCGGCGCTCGCTCCGCCACGAGCTGGTCGAGGGTCTCCGCTACGTCTTCGGGCACCCGTACCAGCGCACGATGGTGGCGATGACGGCCCTGTCCAACTTCTTCGGGCAGGTCGTCTTCTCGATCCTGCTCGTCTACGTGGTGCGCGAGCTGGAGCTGACGCCGGCCACGATCGGAATCGTGCTCGCGGTCGGGAACCTGGGCACGCTCGCGTCGGCGCTGACCGCCCGGCGGATCGGCGAGGCGCTCGGCGTCGGCCGCACGATCCTGCTCGCGTCCTGCCTGTTCGGGCCCGGGACGCTGTTGATCGCGGTCGCACCGCAGGACAACGCGATCCCGTTCATCCTCGCCAGCATGATCGTGATCGGGTTCGGCGGGATCCTCTACAACGTGACCGCGATCAGCCTGATCCAGGCGATCACTCCCGACCGCATCCTCGGCCGCGCGAACGCGTCACGCCGCTTCGTCGTCTGGGGCGTCGTCCCGCTCGGCGGCTTCACCGGCGGCATTCTCGCCTCGACGATCGGCCTGCGCCAGACGATGGTCGTCGGAGCCCTCGGCGGCCTGCTCACGATCGTCCCGATTCTCTTCTCGCCGCTCCGCAAGGTGGGGCGGATGTCCGAGCTCGATCAGTCCTCTCCGATCGCCTCGGCGAGCAGCGCGCCAGCGTAGCTCCGCCAGGCGAGGTCAGGCTGCGCTCGCAGCCGTGCCAGCCCGTCGCTCACCGCCGCCAACCCCTCCGAGTCGGCGGTGAGCCGGGCCAGCGCGTCCTCGAGCCGGTCGCGCGCCGTCTCGTCGTCGAGGTCGTCGGCCATCGCCGCGACGGCGCGACCGTCGAGGTCGAGCTCCCGGCGCGGGTCGCCCCCCGTTGCCAGCAGCAGCTCGGCGCGGCGGGTCGCTGCCCTCACCTCGTCGGGGTCGAGCTCGATCTCGCGGCCGGCGAGCCACGCGAGGCCAAGCAACAGACTGTTACTTGGCCCCGCTTCGAGCAGTTCCAGCAGCTCGCGCACGCCGGAACCCTACGGCTACGGGATGTAGGCCAGGTCCTCCCAGGGCGGCACGCTCAGCGGCGTCTCGAAGAGCGGCCCCGCTCCGTCCGGGTCGATCACCGTGGCGCCGCCGGAGGCGAAGAAGAGCGCGATCTGCTCCTGGGCGGCGAGTGCGACCGCCGCCGGCGCGGCCGGGGCGAGCCCGGGCACGCGAGTCAGGAACGTGTGCGGGTTCTTCGGGAACGTCGGATCGGCGGCCCAGGCGAGGTCGTTCCGGAACGCGGTCGTGCGGTCCTGGAGCCCCCCGGCCCGGATGATCGCCGACGTCGTCGGGTTCGGCACCGTCTGGTCGCCGCGCGCGTACTGGAGGATCACGTTCTTCGCCGGCACGCCCGCGAGCGGCCGCGACCGGAGGTGCACTGCGTACGCGGCCGGGTTGCCCGCCTGCGTCGCCCACTCCGACCACTCCAGCTGCTCCTGGATCGCGGCCGCGCCGGGCACGGTGTCGATCAAGGGCGGCAGGTTGCGCAGCGGGATGTTCTCGTTCCAGTTGAACGGCGGCAGGTTGATCAGCGACGGCGTGCGCGTGAGCAGGCTCAGGGTCACGAGCGGGCGGAAGGTCGGGCTCAGACGCGCGATCTCGACGATCGCGCCTCCGGGGACGTTCGGCACGCCCAGCGCGACGTTCGGCTCGACGGCGAGGAACTTGGTGCCGTAGATGCCGCCGAAGGACTGGCCGAAGTAGGAGATGCGCGCAGGGTCGAGATCGCGGGCGCCGTCGCCGTCGACGTCCATCCCGACCTCGATCTCACGTGTCAGCTGCATCAGGTCGATCACCGTCTGCCGGAGCCCGTCGCGGCTCGAGACGATCGTGTACGGGGGAATCGCGTTGACCCCCTCGGTCGAGTCGATCGCCGTGTTCCCGTCCTGGTCGATCCCGCGCCCGCCGCCTGGCAGGACGACGGGGGAACCGGCAGTGCGGTTGACGATCAGCGTCCCGAGCGCCCCGCCGCCGTGACCGACGACGTTGATCGAGATCGTCGCGACGCCGCGCCGCGCCAGCGACGAGGCGACGATGAACGGGCTCGAGTTCTTGTTGTCACCGAACCCGTGCCCGTAGATCGCGACCGGCCAGCCGCCCGCGGGCGCCGTGCCCGCCGGCAGGAAGAGGTTGAAGTAGAGGCGGTTCGTCCCCTGCGGGGTCGTCCCGACGATCGAGCCGGACGGTGGAATCACCTTCGCGGGTGTCAGGTAGTCGGGCGAGTCGAAGGAGCCGAACGCGACCGTGCCGACGCTGTTGGGATAGAGCGCCAGGAACGGTGTTCCCGTCGCCGAGACCGAGAACGCGGGCGCCGTGGTCGTCTGCCGCGAGAACAGGATCGAGCTGATGCTCGCGAGCGGGAAGACCGTCCGCACGCCGCCGGCGCCGATCACGAAGTCCGCGGGTGCCGGCATCGAGCTCTTGATCTGCGCCCGGACCTGCTCGAGCTGGCCGGTGACGCTCTGGGTCGTGAAGACGGTCGCCACGGCGACGTCGGCGAGGTTGAGCCCGCCCGGCAGGCCGCGTGTCAGGTCGGCGACGTGCCCACGGAGGTCGCGCCGGAACGGCACGGCGTCGATCGGCTGCCCGGACGCGTCACGGACGCCCTTGGTGACGACGAGGATGTAGGGCGTGTGCTGGCGCAGCAGCTGGTCGGACTCGACGCGGAGCGTGTTGGCCGCCGGCTGCCAGATCACCTGGTTGATCCCGGTGATCGCGCGGTCGGGAAGCCGGATCAGGAAGACCGTCGAGCTCGAGACGCTGTTCGGATCGATCGCACCGGTGAAGGGGATCGAGATCCGCGGCTGCACGTTGAAGCCGTCGAGCGTGTTGAGGACGTCGATGTCCGTGCAGTCGGACGGGCGCACCGCGCAGTCGGGCTTCGGCAGCGCCACCCGCAGGCCGGTTCGCTGCGACCAGTCGACCGTCGTCCAGCGGTCGCTCGGGAACGGGCCTCCGGCCGGTGTCGTCAGGTCGTAGCCCGGCTGGACGGCGGCCTGCGCGAGCGTCGGGACGACGAGTGACACGAGCAGAGCGGCCAGCAGCACTCGGCGTGGCGACGGCATGGGACGACCCCCTTGTGGTCGATGAAGAGCGGCCGGCTCAGATTACGTGGGCAGCAGCGCCGGTGCGCTCGTACCAGTCCGACCAGCTGCCCTCGTACGCGCGGGCCTCGCCGTCGCCGACCTCGACGATCCGGTCGACGATCCGGTCGAGGAAGTAGCGGTCGTGGGAGATCACGCAGACCGTCCCGTCGAACTCCTCGAGCGCGGCCTCGAGCGCCTCGACCGAGTCGATGTCGAGGTGGTTCGTCGGCTCGTCCAGCACGAGCAAGTTCGGCCGGGCGAGCATCAGGAGCAGCAGCTGCAGCCTCGTGCGCTCGCCGCCCGACAGGAGCCTGTTCGCGCGGCGCACCTGCTCGTAGGGGAAGAGGAACTTCATCAGCAGCGAGACCGCCTCGCCCTCGGCGCAGCGGTGCGCGAGCCGGACGGTCTCGAGCGGGCTCGACTCCGGATCGAGCGTCTCCTGGTCCTGGGCGAGGTAGCCGATGCTGATCGAAGGGCCGACCCAGACCTCGCCTTCGGTCGGCGCGAGCTCGCCGACGACGGTCTTCAGGAGGACGCTCTTGCCGGCGCCGTTGGCGCCGACGAAGCCGACGCGCTCGCCGTGGACGACGGTCAGCTCGACGTCCGCGAGCACGACGTCGTCGCCGAACTGCATCCCGACGTGGCGGAGCTCGAAGACCCGCTGGCCGCCGCGCGCGTGCGGATGCAGGCGCAGCGCGATCTTGCGGCGCTCGAGCACGGGCCGCTCGACCTTCTCCATGCTGTCGATCTGCCGCTGCTTGTTGCGTGCCTGCCTGATGTTGCGCTGGTCCGGCACCCAGCTCGCCCAGAGCTTGAAGCGCCGGATCGCCTCCTCGAGCCGCTCGATCTCCTTCTGCTGGGTGACGTACTGCTGCTGCTGGCGCTGCAGCTCGAGCTCGCGCTCGAGCGTGTAGGCCGAGTAGTTCCCGGGCCACATCCGGATCCGGCCGCCGTTCAGCTCTGCGATCTGACTCACGGTCTCGTCGAGCAGGTAGCGATCGTGCGAGACGGCGACCGCCGCGCCGGCGAAGCTGACGAGCAGGCGCTCGAGCAGCGAGCGGCCGACGGCGTCGAGGTGCGCCTCGGGCTCGTCGAGGAGGAGCACGTCCGGATCCTGGGCGAGGCACGCCGCGAGCGCGATCAGCTTGCGCTGCCCACCCGAGAGCGCGCTGGTCGGCAGAGTGAGGTCGGCCTCGTCGAGGCCCAGGTCGAGCAGCGTGGCGCGCGCCCGGCCGTCGATGCTCGGGCCGCCGGCGGCCTCCCAGCGCTCGACGAGCTCCTCCTGGCGGCGGAGCACGCGAGTCATCTTGTCCAGGTCGGCTGCGAGCTCGGGCGAGGCCAGCTGCTCCGCGACCCGATGCAAGTCGTGGTCGAGCTCGTCGAGGTCGGGCCGGGCCGCGCGGACGGTCTCGAGCGCGTTCCGCTCGTCGCCGAGCGGGTGCTGCGGCAGGAACGAGACGACGATGCCCCGGCGCCGGACGGACGTGCCGGCGTCGGGCTCCTCCAGCCCGGCGATCAGCCTCAGCATCGTCGACTTGCCCGACCCGTTCGCGCCGACGACGCCGACGCGGGCGCGCGGCTCGATCGCGAAGTCGAGCCCGTCGAGCACGGTTCGACTGCCGAACGACTTGCGGACGGCGTTCAGGGAAACGAGGGCCACGGCGCTAGCTGGAGGAGCGGACGACCGAGAGCACGTAGTCGTCCCGGCCTTCTCGCAGCGCGTCCGCCAGGCGGGCGTCGCCGGAGATGCCGGTGCGGCCAGCGAGCACCTCGTAGAGGCGCTCGTCGCTCATGCCGGCTCCGCGAGCCGTCGCGACGAGCTGCCGGATCACGGGCCTCGGCTTGCCGTCCGGGTCGAACTGCCAGCCCGGATAGAGGAAGTCGTGTCCGCCGGGACGCCGGACGCCGAGGAGCTCGCCGGCGCGGCGCATGGCGTCGAGCCGCCGTGTGTCGACCCCGAGACGGGTCGACAGCCAGGAGCCCGACAGCGATTCGTCGGCGAGTGAAGCGTCCACGCCTCGAATCATGCCGTGGCGATGCGAGCGCGTCGACCCGTGAGCGCCCAGCGGGCACCCTCGACCGCCCAGCCGCCGATCGCGAGCACGAGCAGCAACAGGGCCAGCAGGAAGAAACTCAGGCGTCTCCGTCTCATGGGACGAGAGTACGGTCACGCCCGGCCGGCGGCATCGGCCGCGACGACGATTCGGCGTCATCCTTTTGGCCGATCTGCGCCGACTATGCTGCGCGCCATGCCGGGTCACTGGGAGTTGATCGTGCTCGCCGTCGTCCTGCTCCTCCTCTTCGGAGCGAAGCGCGTGCCCGAGCTCGGACGGCAGCTCGGTCGAGGCATGCGCGAGCTGAAGGACACGGTCGGCGCGGTCGATCCGCGCGAGGACGTGCGGCGTACTCTGGAGGCGCCCGAGGACGAGGCGCGCGCGGCCGGGACCGACCGGCGCGACGAGCCGCCGGCCTAGCCGTCCCGCTCGGAGCGCAGCTTCTCGGTCAGCTCGTCCATCTCCCGGCGCAGGTCGTCGAGCTCCCGGATCGTCAGCCGGTGCCGCTCGCTCTCGAAGATCGTGATCAGCTCCGCCAGACGCGCCCGCGTCGTGCCCACGTTCTGCAGTCGGTACTTCTCGAAGAACTCCACCTGCTCCTGACAACGGAGGAGGCGGGGATCGCGATGCGCGGGCGTCTGAAACCAGAAATCATGTCCTCCGTGAGCGACAGCGCGCAGACAGCTACGACCGAGACGCTCAGCCGCCCGCCCGTCTGGGCCTGGCCGCTCGCATGCCTGCTCGGTTTTCCGATCGGCGGCTTGATCGCGAACCTGATCGTCGGGGCGATCGACTCCGTCGGCGCGGCACTCGCCGGCGGCCTGATCGCGGGCGCCGTGATCGGGGCAGCCCAGTGGCTCGCGCTCAGAAGCCTCGTCCCCCGGCTCTGGATCGCGGCGACGAGTGTGGGGATGGCTGCCGGTCTCGCCGTCGGAGCTGCGCTCGTCGACTACGGGATCGATCGCGGCGACCTCGTGATCTTGGGCGCGATCACAGGTCTCGGCGTCGGCGGGCTGCAAGCGCTCGTGCTCGCGCGGCACGGCGTTCCCGGCGCGGTGTGGTGGGCCGTCCTCAACCCGCTGGCCTGGGCGCTTGCGTGGCTCGTCACTTCCTACGTGATCACCGGAAATGTCGACGAGCGCTTCACGAACTTCGGAGCGAGCGGGACGCTCCTCTACGCGCTCCTGACCGCGTTTCTCCTCGCGGGCATGTACCCACGTGGCCGCTTGTCCCGATGATGATGATGGAGCGTGCCGGGATCGAACCGGCGACCTCCGCCTTGCAAAGGCGGCGCTCTCCCAGCTGAGCTAACGCCCCGGGAAGGGTGTCAGTGTAGAGGCTCGTCCGGGTCTCGGTTGCCGCGCAGACCGCGGGCCTGGAGGGCGCGCAGGCCCGAGCTGAACGTCTGCGCCTCCGCGGTGCGGCCGCGCCCGGTCTGCTCGAGCCGGCGGATCCGTGCCTCGAGGATCTCGAGGTCGGGCGACGGCGGCGGCGTCTCCTGCGCGGCCAGCCGGCGCTCGCGCTCGGCCAGCGCGGCCTCCTGCTCGGTGAGGGCGTCGCTTCGCGCAGCGAGCTCGTGCCGCGTGCGCACGAACGCCTGCTCGGCCTCGCGCAGCTCCGTCAGCTTCGCCTCGATCCGCGCGAGCTCGTCGGGAGCTTGTGTCTGATGGACACTTTCTCCCTCCGCGGCGCTCTCTCGCTCCGCCAGCGCTGCCTCGCGTTCGTCCAGCTCGGCGGCTCGTTGGTCGAGCCCAGATGCGAGCTGGGACACCGCAACGTCGCGCGTTTCCAGGGCTTTCGTCGCTTCGTCGAGAGCCTGCTCGCGGCGCTCGAGCGCGGCCACCTGCTCGGCGAGCTCCGCAGCGCGTACGTCGGCCGCATCGGCTTGTGACTGATAGGCACTTTCTCCCTCGCGCCCGCGCCGCAGCCGGATGGCCTCGAAACGCGAGCCGCGCGCGTCGGCGGCGTCGAGCTTCTGCTCGCGCTTCTCGATGCGGGCCTGCGCGTCCGCGAGCTCCCGCTCACGCCGCTGCACCTCCGCAACGCGCTCCGAGAGCGTCCGCTTCAGCGCTGCGAGCTCGTTCGCGGCCTCGACGCGCTGCCGGCGCAGCGCCTCACGCTCCGACTCGAGGTCGGCGGGCTGGTCGCGGGATCCCTTCAGGCCCATTCCGGGCCGATCGTACCCTCGCTAGGCGGCGCGCTCCAGGCGCTCTTCCTGGCGGGCCCGCCGCACGATCACGTCGCGCTCGCCGAAGCGGATGCGCGCGCGCTCGGCACGGTGCTCGTCCCAGAGCGTCACCAGCTGCTCGTCGATGTGCTTGATCTCGTCCACGAGCTCCTGCCGGCGTCCGTAGGAGAGCTGATGCCACAGCTCGCTGCGGACCTCGCTCAGGCGCTCGATCTCGGTGTGAATCTCAGGAATCGTCCTCATGCCTGTGAAAACGTGCTGCGCTCGCGTTTTAATTCCGGCCGCGCGCGGCTGAACGGAAACGCAACATTGGCGCCTCAGTCGTAGCCGAGGTCGGCGATCCGGTCCTCGTCCATGCCGAAGTAGTGCGCCAGCTCGTGCAGCACGGTGACCCGGATCTGCTCCTCCAGCTCGGCCGGATCGGCGAAGTCCTCGACGAGCGGCCGCCGGTAGATCGAGATCTTCGCCGGCATGTACTCGGGCCAGTCGAAGAGGCCGTAGAGGTCAGGCTCCTCGCGGTTCTCCTCCTCGACCACGACGGCGACGTTGTCGAGCGCGGCTGCGAGATGCTGCGGGAGCGAGTCGAGCGCTGCGGTGACGTGCTCTTCGAAGGTCATGACGCGGTCCGACTCTATCCCGATAAAGTCGCCGCATGGCCGCATTCCCGGAGGGGCTCAACGAGCAGGTCGGGTACGAGTTCGGCGCCTCGCAGCAGTACGTCGCGATCGCCGTCTACTACGACGCCCAGACGCTGCCGCGGCTCGCCGCGCACTTCTACCGCCAGGCGGTCGAGGAGCGAAACCACGCGATGATGATCGTCCAGTACCTGCTCGACGCGGACGAGCCGATCGCGATTCCGGGCGTCGAGGCGCCGCAGACCGAGTTCGCGGACGTCGTCGCGCCGGTACGGCTCGCGCTCGAGCAGGAGAAGCGCGTCACCGAGCAGATCTCCGACCTCGCCAAGCTCGCCCGCACCGAGGGAGACCTCGTCGGGGAGCAGTTCCTGCACTGGTTCCTGCAGGAGCAGCGTGAGGAGGTCTCGTCGATGGGCGCGCTCCTGACCGTGGTCGAGCGCTCGCACGACAACGTGATGCTGATCGAGGACTTCCTCGCCCGCGAGGCGATCGGCGACGACGGCGGCGACAACGGCGCGCCCGGGGCGGCGGGAGGGGCGCTCTAGATTGCGCCCGCTCCGGGTGATCCTCTTGCCCGGGGCCGTACTTCCCGCGGAGCTTGCGTACGCGGCGCTGCTCCCTGCGCTCGGACCCGGTGTCGACGCGGTCGCCAAGGACCTCGAGCTCTACGCGACGCCCGAGCCCGCGGACGACTACAGCCTCGAGACCGAGGTCGCGGGGGTGCTGCGCGAGGCGGACGCACGCGGGTGGGAGCGTTTCCATCTCGTCGGCTACTCGGGCGGTGGCGCGGCGGCGCTCGCGTGTGCGGTGTCGTCCGCCGACCGCGTGTCGAGTCTGGCGCTGGTCGACCCAGCCTGGGGCGGAACCTGGGAGCTGAGTGCTGCGGAGCGGGCAGCCTGGCTCGAGCTCGAACGGATCGAGAAGCTCCCGGACGCCGAATTCATGGTCGCGTTCATGCGATCGAGCGTTCGGCCCGGCGTCGCGCTCCCGGAGCCTCCTCCCGGCGAACCGCCGCCGTGGCTGGCCAAGCGCCCGGCTGGGATCCGAGCCTTCCTGCGCGCGTTCCGACAAGGCGAGCTCGAGCCTGAGAGCCTGCGACGGTTCGATCAGCCGGTCTACGTCGCGCTCGGCGGGCTCAGCAGCCCGGACCAGTACCACGAGATCGCGGAGCGCCTCGGCCGCGTCTTCCCCGACTTCACGCTCGAGGTGTTCGAAGAGCGGCACCACTTCGACCCGCCGCACCGGGTCGAGCCGGAGCGGCTCGCCGAGTCGCTCGCAGCGCACTGGCGGCGCGCCGGGGTCTAGGCGGGCGTGGGGATGGCCGAGCGGACGTGCTCGGCGACGGCTTCCATCTCGACCGCGGCTCCCGTCACGTCTTTCAGCAGCTCGTCGGCGTTCGGCTTCTGTCCGAGCGCCCAGAGCTCGACGAGCAGCGAGCCGGCCTCGCGGCGCTTGAACCAGTCGCTCCCGTACTGCTCGCGCATGAAGCTCGTCATCTGCGCCGAGAACGCCCACGCGCGCAGGTACGACGTCACGTAGTAGCCGGAGTCGATGTCGGCGAGGTAGTCCGTCGGGCTCGGCTCGACCTTGAGCGCGTCGCCGAGGATCTCGACGTAGCGGCTCCGCATCTGGGTCACGTCCGGCGCGGCGTGGAACTCGATCTCGTAGAGCAGCTTCGCGCAATAGCGCCGCACGTAGAAGAGGAGCTGCACCGCGCCCTCGGCTGCGTAGAGGTCGGGCCGGGGGAAGCTGAGCATGCTCGAGAGCCAGGCCCGGTCGTCGATCAGGTGGTCGAAGAGCATCGCCCAGCCCTCGGTGACGGCGTTGTCGCCGAGCCGCTTCTCCTCCATCCGGAGGTTCGGGTCGGTGAACGCGAAGTGCTCGGTGTGGCCCGCCTCGTGGAAGAGCGCGTACCAGTCGTCCGGCCCGCCCTGCGGCTGGATCACCAGCATCACCTTGTCCGGGATCTCGATCGGGGCGCAGAAGGCGCGCGGGCTCTTCGTCGGGCGCTCCTCGACGTCGAGGTGCACGTTCTGCTGCGAGTCGAGGTCGATCCCGAGACCGGAGAGCGTGCCGCGCAGAGCCGGGAGCATCCGGTCGGCCGGGAACGCCTCGTCCCAGTCCGAGCCGCGGAAGAAGCGGCGGATGTCCCAGCGCTCGGCCTCGGCGAGCCCGACTCCGACGCGGTCGCGCAGGACGCGGTCCATCGAGTCCTCGTAGAGGCGCTCGGTCGAGTCGAGGAAAGCCCGGCACTGGCCGGCGAGCCCCTCGAGGTCGTACCCGAACCGGTCGCGATAGAGGTGGAAGTACGTCGGCGCCCCGAGGTCGGGCATGGCGCGCTGCGTCGTCTGGGCCGCGTCGAGGTAGATCGGGTTCAGGTGCTCCTCGGTGAGGTCGTTCCGCGCCGCCTCGAGCCTGGCCCGGGTGTCCCGGTCGGCGGTGTTCGCGATCGTCGGCGGCAGCATCCGGTAGCCGACGGCCTCGCCCTCGTGCTGCGTCTCGAGCTTCGTCTCGCTCTCGGCGATCTTCTCCGCGTGCTCCCGCGTCAGCTCGCCGAGGAACCCCTCGCAACCGAAGCGGAAGAGCTCGAGGTTCTCCCGGCCCTTGACCGCCTCGCCGATGCGGCGGATCGTGCTCAGGTCGGTGAGATCGGCGTGGCGCTCGTAGATCGGGAGCAGCTCGAACTCCGGCTTCAGGCCGGCGTAATGGAGGTAGTACTCCTCGTCGAGCTCGGCGATGAAGCGGTCGGCGCCGGAGCGGTAGCCGTCGAGCTCGCGCTCGCTGGGCGTGTCAGTGCGGGTGCCCTCGTTCACGGCTGCCTAGGATACGCGCCGTGCGCGAGTTCAGTGTCACAACGCAGAAGCGAAGCCAGCTCGTCGACATCACCGAATTGGTGCGGTCTGCGCTCGGTGAGCTCGACGGCGCCGGGGCGGCGCTCGTCTACGTCCCGCACACGACTGCGGGCGTGACGATCAACGAGCATGCCGACCCTGCCGTGGCGCGCGACTTCGAGGTCGCGCTCGAGCGGATCGTCTCCGAGGACTGGCCCTGGCAGCACGTCGAGGAGGGCGAAGAGAACGCACCGACCCACATCCGCGCCGCCTTCATGGGCTCGAGCGTGCTCGTTCCGGTGCGCGACGGAGCTCTCGCGCTCGGCACCTGGCAGGGGATCTTCTTCTGCGAGTTCGACGGGCCTCGTGACCGCACCGTCTACGTGACCGCTCTCTCGTGATCGAGGTCGAGGGGCTCAGCAAGCGCTTCGGGAAGACGCAGGCCGTCGCCGGTCTCAGCTTCCGCGTCGAGCCGGGCACGATCACGGGCTTCCTGGGGCCGAACGGGGCGGGGAAGTCGACGACGCTGCGCTCCGTGCTCGGGCTCGTGCACCCGGATGCCGGCCGCACGACCGTGCTCGGCGTCCCCTACGGCGAGCTCGACCGGCCGCTCCACCGCGTCGGGGCGGTGCTCGAGGCGAGCGAGGTGCATCCGGGCCGTTCCGGGCGGAACCACCTGCGCGTCCAGGCGGCCGCGGCCGGCCTGCCGGCCTCGCGCGTCGACGAGGTGCTCGCGCTCGTCGACCTGACCGCGGCCGGCAAGCGGCGGGTGAAGGGCTACTCGCTCGGGATGCGGCAGCGGCTCGGCCTCGCGACTGCGCTCCTCGGCGATCCCGAGGTGCTCGTGCTCGACGAGCCGGCGAACGGCCTCGACCCGGCCGGAATCAGGTGGCTGCGGGACTTCCTGCGCTCGCTCGCGGCGGAAGGCCGCACGATTCTCGTCTCGAGCCACGTGCTGGCGGAAGTGGCACAGACCGTCGACCGCGTCGTGATCATCCATCGCGGCAAGCTGATCCAGCAGGCGGCGATGGCCGACGTGCTCGAAGGCGCCGCCGGCTCGACGAGGGTGCGGACGCCCGATGCCGAGCGCCTGCGCACGCTCCTCGCCGCCGACAGCGTCACCGTCTCCGAATCCGAGGACGGCGCGCTGCTCGCGGGCGTCCCGCCGGAGCGGATCGGCGAGCTCGCGGCCGCGAACGGGATCGTCCTGCACGAGCTCGTCGTCGAGCGGGCGACGCTCGAGGAGGTCTTCCTGGAACTGACCGGAGGCGAGACGACCCAATGACCGCGCTCGTCCGCGCCGAGCTGCTGAAGGTCCGGACCACCCGTGGCTGGTGGGCGTACCTGATCGTGCTCGTCGCGCTGGTCGGGATCGGAACTGCGGCGGAGGTCGGCTCCCGCTCCGTCGACGAGCGCACCGGGCTCGACTTCCAGCTCGCACTCGTCGACCTCGTCGGGATCACGTCGCTGCTCGCGATCATCCTCGGGATCACGATGGTGACCACGGAGTTCAGGCACGGCACGATCACGCCGACCCTGCTCGCGACGCCGGGACGCGAGCGCGTGCTCGCAGGCAAGGCGATCGCGGGTCTGCTGATCGCGGTCTTCTTCGCCGTGCTGGCGATGGTCGTCATCGCCGCGGTCGCTGCGGTCTGGGTGTCGATCGACGGCGGCGAGCTCCAGCTCGCCGACTCTGACGTTGCCGGTCGGGTGCTCAAGACGGTCGTCGGCGTCGTCCTCTGGTTCCTCCTGGGGATCGCGATCGGCTCGGTCGTGCACAGCCAGGTGGCCGCGCTCGTCGGCACGCTCGTCTGGATCTTCCTCGTCGAGACGCTCCTGGTCGGCCTCTTCTCGCTGATCGACATCGACAGGGTTGCCGAGTACCTGCCCTTCCACGCCCTCGACGGCGCCGACGGCGTCGGGGGAGACAACCTGCTCGACTACTGGCCCGCGCTCGCGGTCAGCCTGGCCTGGATCGTCGTGCTCGGCGCCGCCGGCATCGCGCGGACGAGCCGCCGCGACATCACCTAGAGGCTTGATGTGGAACTGGCGCGCTGTGGGGTTGTTCCAGACCAAGCCGGGGCGGCTTGGCGTTCGAAGCGCAGGCTGGTTGCCTGCGTGAGGACGCCGAGTCGGCCAGGCGCCGTGTCTGGAGCGGCCCCACAGTCCCGCTCGTGTTTCGCATCAAGCCTCTAGGGTCACGGCATGGCCGCGCCCGTGCGCAAGGACGAGGAGGTCGAGCTCCAGGTCGACTCGCTCGCCTACGGCGGCAACGGCGTCGCGCGCCTGGACGGCTTCGTCGTCTTCGTGCGGCGCGGGCTGCCCGGCGACCGCGTCCGCGCGCGGGTGACGAAGGTGAAGCGCGGCTTCGCCGAGGCGCTCGCCGTCGACGTGCTGGAGCCCTCGCCGCACCGGGTCGACGCGCCGTGCGAGCACTACCCCGCCTGCGGCGGCTGCCGCTTCCAGGATCTCGCGTACGAGGTGCAGGCGGCGGCGAAGGAGGAGCAGGTGCGCGACGCGCTCAAGCGGATCGGCGGGATCCCGGACGCGCCCGTGGAGCCGATTCTCCCCGCGATCTCACAGTTCTTCTACCGCAACAAGCTCGAGTACTCGTTCACCCAGACTGCGGCCGGGCCTGCGCTCGGCTTCCACCGGGCCGGCCGCTGGGACGAGGTGCTGGAGATCGAGAAGTGCTGGCTGACGACCGACCTCGGGAACGCGATCCGCAACACCGTCCGCGACTGGGCGCGCGAGGAGAACCTCGAGGCGTACGACCAGGCCGAGCACACCGGCTACCTCCGCCACCTCGTCTACCGGGAGGGGCGCAACACGGGCCAGGTGCTCGTCGTGCTCGTGACCGCGCCGGGCGAGAAGTTCGAGCGCGACTACTTCGTCGAGGTGCTGCGGCGCTTCCCCGAGGTCAAGTCGATCCACTGGGTGATCAACGATCAGCCCTCCGAGGTGACGAACCTCCCCTCGACGCTGCTCTGGGGCGACGACGCGATCGAGGAGGAGCTGCTCGGCCGCCGCTTCCGCGTCCGCCCGAACGCCTTCATGCAGACGAACACGGAGATGGCGGAGCAGCTCTACGCGCTCGCGATCGAGTACGCGGGGCTGACCGGGGCCGAGACGGTCTACGACCTCTATTGCGGCACGGGCACGATCGGGCTCTCGCTCGCGGAGCACGCGCTCTCGGTGTGGGGCGTCGACATCTCCGAGGAGTCGATCGCGTGTGCGCTCGAGAACCTCGACCTGAATCAGATCGGGAATGCCGCTTTCTTCGCGGGCAATGTCGGGCAGGTTCTGGAGGAGCTCGCGGAGCGCGCCGGCCCGCCCGACGTCGTCGTCGTCGACCCGCCCCGCGCCGGTCTCGCCGGGAAGGCGCTGAGGCGAACCGGAGAGCTGAGTGCGCCCCGCATCGTCTACGTGTCCTGCAACCCGACGACGCTTGCCTCCGACGTCAAGGTGCTGCGCGAGCAGTACGGCTACGAGCTCATCCGGACGAAGCCGGTCGACATGTTCCCGCACACGCCGCACGTCGAGGCGGTCTCGCTGCTGGAGCGGAGGACAGCTGAATGAGGCTGGTCGCCCGGAGCATCGTCCGGGTGGTGACGGCGTTCGTCGGACTGGTGCTCGCCGCTGCGCTCCTCGACGACTTCCGGATCGGAATCTTCGACTATCCCGTCGTCGTCGGCATCTTCGTGCTCGTCAGCCTCGGGGCGATCCCGGCAGTCGAGAAGGTCGTCGACGAGAACGTGAAGTGGGCGGCGAGCTTCGCCGGGCTCGTGGCCGCCTTCGTGTCGCTGCTCGTCACCGACCTGATCTCCGACGATCTCGACATCGAAGGTGCGACGACGTGGCTGCTCGCCACGTTGATCGTCTGGCTCGGAGGGATCGTCGCCGATCTCCTGCTCGGACGCTGGCTCTTCCGCAAGATCGCCGGCGAGCCGCGGACTCGCTAGCGCCGCTCGCGCTTCAGCCGCTCGAGCTTGTCCTCGTCGGCGGCCAGCTGCTCGGGGTGGGTGACGTCGAGATATGCCGAGACCTCGTCCTGGGGGACGACGACGAGCCCGTGCGGGAGGTCGTGCACGAGCGCATCGATCTCGCCTCCGTCGATCACGACGCGAGCCGCGACCGGCTCGCTCTGGACGGGCTCCTCCGCGAACGCGCCCTCGAGCACGATCGTGGCCGGGGGCTGCTCGCGCGTGAGCAGCACGATCTTGGCCGGCGTGCGCTCGATCACGTCCGCGTCGAGGTCGTAGAAGCGCTCGTCGGTCCGGCCGTAGATCCGGCCGGGCGCGCGGCCGCGACGCCGCAGCGCCGTCCAGAGGAGGTCGGCGTTCGGGAGCAGGAAGCCGATGCAGATCGCGGGGAGCGCAGGCAGCCCGTTGACGTCGGTGGTCGCGGTCACGATCAGGGTCGCGCCCAGCAGGACGGTCATCGAGAGCCAGGTCGCCGCGACGCGTAGCCCGAAGCGGTCGGCGGCGGCGAGGAAGAGCGAGAAGAAGAGGATGTCCGGCGGCCCCAGGTTCGCGGTGCCGTCCTCGCCGGGGATCCGAAATGCGATCGAGACGTTGTCGAAGATCTGTGGCTGCTCCTCGACCACGTACTCGGTCGGCCCGCGCCACACCGAGATCGCGTCGACCCACGGGATGATCACCGCGATCAGCGCCGCCCACATCACGTTCTCGAACCAGGACAGGAACCAGAAGCCGAGGCAGACGAGCGCGAACAGCTTCGCGAGGTTGTTGAGCACGTCGAGCTCGGCGAAGTGGAGCACCACCGCGAGCGCGGCGAGCGCGAGCCCCGCCGGCAGCATCGCCCGGTGCTCGCGGAGCGGCAGCAGCAGCCAGACGAGCGCGAAGGTCGCCGGGAAGAGGACGCCGGTGAGGAAGATCAGGTCGGGCCACAGGCTCGCGTCCCAGAGCCGGTCGGCGCCGGCGGTGTAGAGCGCGAGTGCGGCGGTCAGCGCCGCGAAGACCGCCCAGCGCGGCGTGCTCAATACGGAGGCAGCTCGGCGTACCAGGCGCCGACGGCCTTGAACGCGTTCCAGAAAGCCGTCTTCGCCGGCGCCTCGTCGAGCGCGGCGTCGATGTCCGGGACGACGAGCGCCTCGACCGTCGCGGTGAACCGCTGCAGCCCGTCCGCGTCGGCGTCGATCTCGTCGGCGAGCGGGAAGGAAAGGGTGTTCACGAACGCGACCGTCTCCCCGCCCATGAGCACGAGCAGCTTGGGCTGGACGATGTGCAGCTCGCGCGTCAGCCACGGCGCAGCTTCCTCGAAGCTCTCGCCGCCGAACTTGAGGCAGTTCGTCCCGTAGACGGCCATCGGGTCGACGTGCAGCCGCTGCAGCGACTTCTTCAGCGCCTCGCCGGCACGACCGAAGAACGCGACGCCCTCCTGGATCTCCGATGGCTTCGGCGCGTGCTTGAGGAGAAAGACGTCCGCGAGCGGATGGCCCGAGCCGAGCACGGGCACGTGGGTCGCGTCACCTGCGCGGCCGATCTCGTGACCGAGCTCGTTGATCTCGGCGATCGCCTTCTGCAGGTAACGCTCGTAAATCTCGTCGGTCGATGCGGCAGCCACGGGCGTCTCTCCTCGGTTCGCGCCTAGCGCACCTTCTCCTTGACCTGCGCCACCCACTTGAGGCTCTGGAGGTACGCCAGCGACTTCGGCCGGCGCAGCACCTCGGCGCTCCGGACCGAGAGCATGAACTCCTCCGGGCCGTCGAAGGCGCGCATCCGCAGAGCGCCGGTGCCGACTCCCTGGAGCACGTGTGCGTCGGAGCCGGCGCCCGCGGGCAGGCCGTACTTGCGGGCGAAGCGGACGGCCTCGTCGTTGTAGCCCTCGAACAGGAGCCGGGCGTTGTAGACCTCCAGCACGTCGATCTCGTGCAGGTGGCGATGCAGCGTCGCCGGGAACGGGATCGCATGCATCCGGTCGAACGGGTGCGGGAGGTAGACGATCCCCTCCTGCTCTCGGATCGCCGCCACGGTGTCGGCGAACGACATCCCGCGCGGGATCTCCTCCTTCAGGAAGAGGCCGATCACCTCGCCCTGGTCGTCGGTCTTGACCTCCTCGCCCGGGATCACGATCAACTCCCGCCCGCGCGCCTTCTCGACGGCCTCGAGCGCGCCGCCGAAGACGTTGTGGTCCGTGACCGCGATCGCGCCCAGGCCCTCCGCCTCGGCGTGGGGGAGCAGCTCGTCCACCTCGATCGAGCAATCGTGCGACCAGGACGTGTGCATGTGCAGGTCGGCGAGGATCCAGGGCCGGTCGGCGAGCGGATCGGCGTCGCGCCGGCGGGGCCGCTTGCGCCCGCCGAGGCTGCCGTAGATCTGCTCGAGCTCTCGCGCGACGGCGGCGAAGCTCTGCGACTCCGCCGAAGCGCGCGCCTCCTTCCCCTTGCGCTCGCGCACCTCGTCGTCCCCGGCGAGGCGCTGGAGCGCTGCGGCCGCGAGCTCGGGCTGATCGAGGACGCCGGGCGGAGCGGCGAGCGCCGCGCCGGCGGCTGCGGCCTCGAGCCGCAGGCGTGCCGAGCCGGTGGGCGCCGGGACGACGATGGCAGCCTCGGAGAGCACCGCAGCACGCGCCTCAGGCGTCTTCCCCGAGCGGACGCGGACCCGGTCGCGAAGGGCGAGCGGGATCCCGGGCCGGGTCGAGAGCGGCTTCGTCCGCAGCAGCACGGCGTCCCAGCCGGGCAGCTCGCGCAGCGAGCGCAGCGCGGCTCGGGCGACGGGCAAGGAGCCCGAGTGCAACTCGATCACGACGAGCTTGCGCTTGCTGCCGGGACGGAAGAGCTCGACGTCGACACCGGGCGAGACGAGCCGGTAGTCGCCGGGGAAGCGTTCCGAGGCAGCAGCCGCGGTGGTCTCGGACGACGCGATCAGCGCGTCGATCCGGGCGAGCAGCTTCTCGCGCAGCGCCCGCCGCGGCGGATATCCGAGCCGGTCGGGCGAGAAGAAGCTGGCGACGCCGAGCGCCTCGGAGTCCCGGAGTGCGAGGTAGGAGATGCTGGGAAGGCCCGGCTCGAAGCCGTGGACGACGTCGAAGCGGCCCTGCTGCATCGCAAGCCTGAGGTTCGCCCGGACGCCGACCGGGACGCCGAGGCTCGAGCGCCGCGAGACCGGCACCGCGGTCCCGATCGCGATCGTCTCCGCCTCGTCCCCGTGCGCCAGCGCGCGCCGCCCGGCGGCGAGGTCGGCCGGCCGGCCCGAGGGCGCAAGCACGGTGACGCCGTGCCCCAGCGCCCGCAGCTCCTTTGCGATCCCGGCCACGTGCTGGTTGACGTCGTGCGGCAGCGACCACGCGAACGGGGTCACCAAGCAGATCTTCACCTGACCGAGTGTAGAGTCGAAATCGTGGCCGCGGTCACGATCACGGTGCGCGAGAACGGTCCCTACCGGATCACTGGCCCGTTCCAGCTGATCGACGCGGACGGAACTGCCTACGCGCTTCCTGCCGGCGAGACCGTTGCGCTCTGCCGCTGCGGGCGCTCGTCGACGAAGCCGTTCTGCGACAAGTCCCACCGCGAGCTCGGCTTCGACGCGCGGGAGCGGGCGGCCCGGTGAAGATCCGCGCCGCGGTGCTGGAGCAGTTCGGGGCGCCGCTCGAGGTGCAGGAGGTCGAGCTCGCCGAGCCCGCGGCGGGCGAGGTGCTCGTCCGGCTCGTCGCGTGCGGCGTCTGCCACACCGACCTCTACACCGCCTCCGGCGCCGACCCGTCGGGCTACGCGCCGACGGTCCTCGGGCACGAGGGCGCCGGGGTCGTCGAGCGCGTCGGCGACGGCGTCACCTCGCTCGAGCCCGGTGATCACGTCGTCACGCTCTTCGCGCCGCAGTGCCGCGAGTGCGTCCACTGTCGCCGCCCAGGCATCAGCCTCTGCCTCGCGATCCGTGAGCAGCAGAACCTCGGCTACCTCCCGGACGGGACGGCCCGCCTCTCGCGTGACGGCGAGCCGATCCGCCACTTCATGGGCACGTCCACGTTCGCGGAGTACACGGTGATGCCCGAGATCGCGCTCGCGAAGGTGAATCCGGAGGCTCCGCTCGAGGGCGCGGCGCTCTTCGCGTGCGGCCTCTCCACCGGGCTCGGGGCGGCGATGAAGACCGCAGCGGTGGAGCCCGGATCGACCTGTGTGGTCTTCGGCGCCGGCATGGTCGGCCTCGGCGCCGTCGCCGGCTGCCGGCTGCAGGGCGCGGAGCGGATCGTCTGCGTCGACCTCTCCGAGGAGCGGCTCGAGCTCGCGACCGGCCAGGGCGCGACCGAGACGATGGTCGGCGGCCCCGACGTCGTCGACCGGATCCTGGAGTCGACCGGTGGGTTCGGCGCCGACTACACGTTCGAGGCGACCGGCAACGTCGCGGTGATGCGCCAGGCCGTCGAGTCGGCGCGAATGGGCTGGGGCCTCTGCACCGTGGCCGGCGTGGCGGGCAAGGGCGAGACGCTCGACGTCGTCCCGCGCTACCTGATCACCGGCCGCCGCATCGCCGGCTCGTCGTTCGGCGGGATCAAGGGCCGCGACGAAGTGCCGCAGCTGGTCGACCGCTGGCTCGCAGGCGAGATCGACGTCGCTCCGTTCCTCTCGCACACGCTGACGCTCGACGAGGTCAACCGCGGCTTCGAGCTGATGGAGGCGCAGGACGGCATCCGCAGCGTGATCCGTTTCGACTAGATTCGCCGCGCGGCTACATCATCGGCTCTCCGTTGTGGTATTCGTTCGCTCGATGCTCGCGAGCCGCCGGCCGATCGTCTTCGCATCAGTCGTCGCGCTCGCGACTGTCGTCGTCGCTGCGAACGCCGGAACCAAGGCTCCCGCGCCGGCGCCGTGGATCGTCTTCTCGGGCCATCCGAACGGCATCACCGGTGCCCCGTTCCAGCTGATGCGCATCCGGACCGACGGCTCGGGGCTCAAGCAGATCACGACGGGGAGCAAGACCGCGACCGAGCCCGACTTCTCGCCGAACGGGAAGCTGATCGTCTTCGCGCGACTCGGCTCGGGCATCTTCCGGATGAACCTCGACGGCACGGGCCTGCGCAGGCTCACCTCCGGAGGGCGCGACATCTATCCCGTCTGGTCGCCGAACGGCAAGACGATCGCGTTCCTGCGGCCGTCGCGGAACGCGTGGCGCCTCTTCGTGATGACGCCGAACGGCGCCGGCGAGCGCCGGCTGCCGCTGGCGCCGCCCGCGGGGCGGCCGAGCTGGACCGCGAACAGCAAGTCCATCCTCATTCCCTCCGCCGCCGACCTCGTGCGGGTGGACGCCCGGACCGGGCGGATCCAGAAGTACTACGGCCTGACGATGGACATCCAGACCACGCAGACCGCCACCGTCTCGCCCAGCGGCCTGAACGTCGCCTACCTCGGCCCGCGCCTCAGCACGGGACCCGAGGACTGCGGCGAGGGCCCGTGCCCGCAGTTCGCGCTCTACCTGGCGCGTGTCCCGGCGCCCCACCGGGCCCGGCGGATCGTCAACGACACCGGCGCAGCGGGCTGGTCACGGGACGGGAAGACGCTTGCCTATGTGCACCTGAATGCGCTGACGCTCAGGACCGTCGCATCCGGCAAGACGAGGTCGATCAAGACGGGACCCCATACCCCCGTCGGCGACTCGCCTCCCGCGTGGCAGCCGCGCTGAGCTTCACGCTCGGCGGCGGCCCGTTCTCAGATGATTCTGAAGACGCCCTTCATGCGCGGCTTGCTCTTGTCGGCCGGCAGGGGGGAGTGATACGGGATCACGCCCCGGAAGTCGAGGAAGAGGATCATCACGCCCTGCTCGCTCGGCTTGAGCGCCTTCTTGAAGCCCGTCTGAACCCCGGTTCCACGGCGCTCGTGGCCGAGCACGAACGTGTGCGGCTTCTTGCCCTGTGTTGACGAGGATGAAGCGGCCGATGCTGCCGCGCTGCGCGAGCTTCGGCGTCACGTGGATCCCCGAATCCGTGATGATGATCTTGATGTTCGAGACCGGGGGCGGCGCCGTTGTGTCCGGGCTGACGGGCGCTCTCCGCCGCGGGCACGAGAGCCACCGCGGAGACCGCTGCGAGTGCGAAGAGGCGTGACTTCACGGCGGGGAGTCTATCAGCGGTTTTTCGCGGCACGACCCGCGCGGAGGCTCGCCGTCATCGTGGTTCTGGCGAGCCTGCTCGGCGGCTGCGGCGAGGGCGATTCGGAGAGCACGTGGCAGCTTCCCAACGGGGACCTCGCAGGCACGCGTGCAGCAGCGGATGCGTCCATCGACGCGGGGAACGTCGCGGAGCTCGAGGTTCGCTGGCGGTACCCGCTCACCGCGAAGGCCAACTACACGGGCACGTTCGCGTCCACTCCCGTCGCCGACGACGAGACGGTCTACGTCCAGGACCTGCAGAGCAACGTGCACGCGCTCGAGCGCGCCACCGGGAAGCTGCGCTGGGTGCACCGTTTCCGTGCGCTGAACGAGGGGCCGAACGGGCTCGCGGTCGACAGCGAGCGTGTCTACGGCGCGACCGACTCGGACGCGTTCGCGCTTTCGGCAGCCACGGGCCGGCGATTCTGGACCCGACACCTGACCAGCGCGACGGAACAGTTCGTCGACATCGCGCCGGTCGTCTGGGAAGGGCTCGTCTTCACGAGCACGGTCGGGTTCCCGCCCGGCGGACGGGGCGCGATCTACGCGCTCGACGCCGCGACCGGTGTCGTGCGCTGGAAGTTCGACACGATCCGCGACCCCTGGAGGCATCCGCTCGAGGCGGGCGGCGGCGGGCTCTGGTACCCGGTGTCGGTCGACGAAGAGGGGCGGCTCTACGCGGGAAACTCGAACCCGCAGCCGTGGGGCGGATCGCCGACGCGCCCGAACGGCGCCGCCTTCCCCGGCCCGGTGCTGTACACGAACTCGCTGCTCGTGCTCGACGCGCGCAGCGGCCGGTTGCTCTGGCACGACCAGGTGACGCCGCACGACATCCGTGACTACGACTTCGAGGCGACTCCGATCCTGGCGACGGTCGAGGGGAAGGAGCTCGTCCTCGGAGCCGGCAAGGCCGGCCGGGTGATCGCCTGGGACCGCGCGACGCGACGGCGCCTCTGGACCACGGCCGTCGGTCTGCATCGCAACGACCGCGGCCCGCTGCCGGCGCGTCGCGTGACGGTGTGCCCCGGCCTCTTCGGCGGGGTCCTGACGCCGATGGCCTACGCCGAGGGCCGGGTGTTCGTCCCGGTCGTCGACCTGTGCGGGTGGGGGAGCGCCACGAGCCGCCAGCCGCTGACGAGCGTCGTGCCCTCGCGGGGGACAGGCCGGCTCGTCGCGCTCGACGCCGCAACGGGGCGCGCCCTCTGGGGCCGGCGGCTCCCGTCGCCGAACTTCGGTTGCGCGACCGTCTCGAACGACGTCGTCTTCACGTCCGCCTTCGACGGGAGCGTCTACGCGTTCGAGGCGGAAGACGGAAAGCTCGCCTGGCGCACACGGATGCGGGCGGGGGTGAACGCGTGCCCCGCCGTCCTCGGCGATCTCGTGCTCTTCGGCGCCGGAGCTCCGCGCGCCGGGGGAATCACGTCCGAGCTCGTCGCGTTCGGCCTCCCATGAGGCCAGCGGCTACGAGGCCCAGGTCACCGTGATCGGGTTCGACGTCGCCAGCGCCGGCCCGCCCTCGAGCTGGCGCAGGGTCACGCGATACGTCGCCTTCTCGACGTCCAGGCCCAGGACGAAGTCGCTCAGCGGCAACCGGAGCTCCGGCTGCTCGGTGATCCCGACGGTCGCCCACCCCGGGCTGTCGGGGCTCTCGGGCGCAGACCCGACGGGGCGCTGCTCGAGCCGCATGACCGTCCCGGCGGGCAGCTCCGCGCCGGGCGCGGCGTCGCAGCCTGCGCGCGGGCTGGCGTCGTCCCAGGCGGCGCAGACGTAGAAGCGGGTCGGCTGTCCGTCCGGGCCGTGCTCGAGCGACAGGGACCGCCGCCAGGGACCCGCGATGGTCGGCGCTGCGCGGACCGTGATCGCCGCCGTGCTCGGGGCCGTGATCGCGCCGGCTTCCGTGCTCGTGGTCGTCGCCGACGTCTCGTCGTCCCCCGAGCAACCCGCGAGCAGAGTCGTGAGGAAGAGCGCGATGAAGGCGAGCCGCCGTGACATGGCCCGGGAGGATAGCGCCGCGCCGGACTGCGCAGATGTGCGAGAAGTTACTTGCCGTAAACCGTATGCGGTTGTAGGTTTCCCGTGACATGTTTGTCGCTCTGCCGGTGATGGGGCGAAGTCTCTGCTCGCAGGCTCCACCGGTTCCGCCGCCGCCACGTCCTTGAGGAGGGCACCGAATGCGCAGGGCACTATTCCTTTCCATTACGGCCTGTCTCGCGCTGCTGGTAGCCGCGGGGCTCGCGGGCTCGCTGGCCAAGTCCACGCCGGCCGCGCGCTCGGCGATCACACCGTCACCGATCTACACGGTCGCCCAGCTCGGTGCTGCCCTCGAAGGACGACTGGCTGATGCACATGGGCAACCTGAAGGGCTGGCGCTACTCGGCGCTGACCCAGGTCACGAAGGCCAACGTCGGCACGCTGAAGCTGGCCTGGAAGGTCGACCTCGGCTACTGCACGACGAACAACGCGGCGTGCGGCTCGTTCGAGGCGAACGCCGTGGTCGCGAACGGCACCTACTACATCCAGGATCCGTTCGGCGCCGTCTACGCGCTCGACGGCGCGACGGGCGCCAGGCTCTGGAAGTGGACGCCCACCTACGACGCGGGCTTCGGCCTCGGCTCCGGCTCGCGCAAGCCCGGCGTCGCGATCGGCGAGGGCAAGGTCTTCGCCGGCCTCGCCGACGGCCAGCTCTACGGGCTCGATCAGCTGGACGGGACCGTCCGCTGGTCGACGGAAGTGACGCCGTGGAGAACGGGCGGCAAGACGTCGAGCGCTCCGATCTACGTCAACGGCATGGTTCTCGTCGGCGACTCGGCCGGCGACAACGGTGGCTCGAGCGCGACGATGCAGGCCTTCACGGCCAACAACGGCAAGCGCATCTGGTCCTGGGGCGTGATCCCGACCGTCGGCCAGCCGGGCTACAAGACGTGGTCCGCCAACTCCGCCGGCTACACCAACAACACCACGAACGGCGGCGGTTCGATGTGGGAGTCGCCCCTGATCGACCCGAAGCTCAACCTCGCGATCTTCGGCACGGGTAACCCGGTCCCGTGGAACAGCCGCGGCCCCGGAATGAACCTGTACACGGACTCGATCGTGGCTCTGAACCTCTACACGGGCCAGATGGTCTGGTACTACCAGACGACCCACCACGACCTGTGGGACGCCGATCTGCCGAACAACGGCGTCATGTTCACGGGCAAGTACAAGATCAAGGGCAAGACGGTCTCGCGCCCGGGCGTCGCGTACGTGAACAAGTACGGGATGACGTTCATCCTCGACCGGGAGACGGGCAAGCCGCTGCTCCCGATCCCCGAGGTCAAGGTGCCTCAGAGCAACGCTCTGGACGTGAACACGTGGCCGACCCAGCCGATCCCGATGGCCGACAACGTGCTCGGCAACCGGCTCGACAAGGACCGGCGGCCCTGCACGGACGGCAACCGGACGCAGACCAACTCCTACGTGCCGTTCGCAACCGCGATCGCGCCGGACGGTAAGCCGTACAAGATCGGCTGCACCTACGACCCGTACGACACGACGCAGTACGTCGTGCAGCCGTTCGAGATGATGGACTGGCCGGCGAGCTCGTACAGCCCGGAGAACAAGACCTTCATCACGTGCGGCGTCACCGACCGGGCAACGTCGTTCGAGCAGATCCCGGCCGCCTCGCAGGTGAAGGGCGCCTTCGGCGGCATCGGGGCCGGACGCCTCGGCGTCGGCGACACGTCCACCTCCAACCGGGGCAACTTCGCCTCGCTGAACGTGGAGACGGGCAAGCTCGGGTTCAAGCAGATCTGGGAAGCGCCGTGCTACAGCGGCACGATGAACACGGCCGCGGGCCTGACGTTCGTCGGCCACCTCGGCGAGGGCAACGCCCAGAACGGCCTCGGCTACCTGGCGGCCTACGACACGAAGACCGGAGCCCAGCTCTGGAAGTCGGGTCTGATGGACGCACCGGCAGCCGCAGCACCGGTCACCTACACCGCGGGCGGCAAGCAGTACGTGTCGATCGCGGTCGGCGGCCAGTCGCACAACGACGTCTCGCGGCCGCTGGGCCTGACGAACCCGGCCCGGCTGCGCGGCGACAGCATCTACACGTACGTGCTGCCTTAAGCACCGACGCGGGCGGGGGCGCCGACGGCGCCCCCGCCCGAAGTCGACGAGGAGACGATCGGCGAGCTACTCTGCCGGCGGAAAGCCCAACGGGGGAAGGATCTAGATGAGGGAACGAATTCAGGTCAAGCGTGTCGCCGGGGTCACGGGGTTGGCGACACTCGCGCTCGCGGGAGCGCTCGCAGGGGTCTTCCTGCCCGCCGGCGCCGCCGGCACGACGAGCGCGAAGGCGGCTGCGCCGACGAAGGTGACGGTGAACGCCTCCGAGTTCAAGTACGCGTTCTCGAAGAAGAGCGTCCCCGTCGGCACGGTGATCTTCACCGTGATCAACAAGGGGAAGATCAAGCACGACTTCAAGATCGGCGGGAAGAAGACCAAGTCGCTCCTGCCCGGGAAGCGCCAGACGCTGACCGTCAAGTTCACGAAGAAGGGGCAGTACGCCTTCCTCTGCACCCTCTTCGGGCACGCCAAGGCGGGGATGAAGGGCAAGTACGCCGTCGCCACCAAGCCCGTCGTGACGACGACGCCGAAGCCGACGACACCGCCCACGACCGACGACACCGCCGCCGACAGGCCCGGTGGGCAGCGCGAGCACGACCGTCCAGGTGGGGATGTTCGAGTACGGCTACAACCTCTCCCAGCAGTCGGTCCCCTCCGGCCAGGTCACGTTCGTGATCAGGAACAACGGCAGCGAGGTGCACAACTTCTCGGTGCAGGGCATGAAGGTCGGCGCCATCCTCAACCCCGGCCAGACCGAGACGTACACGGTCGGCCTGCCCGCGGCGAGGTTCAGCTACGTCTGCGACGTGCCGTTCCATATCGACCGCGGCATGTTGGGAAGCCTGACCGTCACACCATGACTGTCGCCCCCGGGGGAGGCCGCTGAGACGGCTTCCCCCGGGGGCTCGACTACCATGGCCGACATGACGAGCGTCGAGCGGGGCACTGCGAACTCCGCCCCGCTCGGTCGAGCGACCGAGATCGCCGACGGCCTGCTCGCGAACATCGAGACGGTCGTGCACGGCAAGCGCGACCAGATCGCGCTCGTGCTCGTGTCCCTCGCCTGTGAGGGTCACGTGCTGCTCGAGGACGTGCCCGGCACGGCCAAGACCGTGCTGGCGCGGGCGCTCGCCGGCTCGGTCGAGGGCGCGACCGTGTCCCGGATCCAGTGCACGCCGGACCTGCAGCCGACCGACGTCACCGGGCTCTCGGTCTGGGATCCGCAGGAGCGCCGGTTCGAGTTCCGCCCCGGCCCGATCTTC
Source organism: uncultured Gaiellaceae bacterium (assembly GCA_963732995.1). Classification (GTDB taxonomy): domain Bacteria; phylum Actinomycetota; class Thermoleophilia; order Gaiellales; family Gaiellaceae; genus Gaiellasilicea. The sequence continues at coordinate 101,768 of CAVTBS010000003.1, forward strand.
GCCAACGTCCTCCTCGTCGACGAGATCAACCGCGCCCTGCCGAAGGCGCAGTCGGCGCTGCTCGAAGGGATGGCGGAGCGCCAGGTCACGGTCGACGGCACGAGCAGGCCGCTGCCGACCCCGTTCCTCCTGATCGCGACCGAGAACTCGATCGAGCAGGAGGGGACGTTCCCGCTGCCGGAGGCGCAGCTGGACCGCTTCTTCCTCCGCACGTCGCTCGGCTACCCGACCGTCGAGCAGGAGCTCGGGATCCTCGAGAGCCAGCTGCACGGGCATCCGCTCGAATTGCTGCGGCCGGTGGTCGCGATCGAGGATCTCACCGCGCTCGCCGCCGCGGTCGAGGAGGTCTACATCGATCCGCTCCTGAAGCGCTGGGCCGTCGAGCTCGTACGGGCGACGCGCGAGCTCGAGCAGATCGACGTCGGCGCCTCCGTGCGCGCCAGCCTCTCGCTCGAGCGCGCCGTGCGTGCGTGGGCGCTGATCTCGGGACGCAGCTACGTCGTTCCCGCCGACGTCGAGAGGCTCTTCGAGCCCGTCGTCGGCCACCGGCTCGTGCTGGGCGTCGACTTCGCCGTCGACGCCGAGTCGCTCGACCGCGAGCAGCTCGGCCAGGTGATCTGGGAGGCCTGCCTCGCCCGCGCGCCGCGTCCGCAGCCGGACTGGGACGAGGAACGCTTCCGGAAGGGGTAGTGGCGGCGCCGAGGACCTTCCCGCTCGTTCCTCGCCGCCGCTTCGCCGGCGCGTCGTTCGGCCGGAACCGAAGCGTCCGCCGCGGCCAGGGCGACGAGGTCGTCGGCTCGCGCCCCTACCGGCCGGGCGACCACGTCGCGTGGATCGACTGGGCCGCGTCGGCGCGTCTCTCCGCAGCCCGCGGGACCGACGAGTTCGTCGTCCGTGAGTACCTGGCGCAGGAGGCGCCCCGGGCCGCGATCCTCGTCGACCGGCGGCCGTCACTCGGCCTCTTCGGGACCGAGTCGCCCTGGCTCGACAAGCCCGCTGCGGTTCTCGCCGCAGTCGAGGCGATCGCCGCGAGCGCCGTCGCCGCGCTCGGCGAGGTCGCGTACCTCGACCATCCCGGCCCTGACGCCCGCGCCTTCTGGCTGCCTCCGGCCGGTCGGCGCCGCATCGCGGACGTTCGCGCCCGGCTCGGCGACGCGACCTTCGCCGCGCCGCCGCGCTCACTCGAGCTCGGCCTCAAGGCGCTGCTCCGGCACGGGCACCTCCTCCCGCCGGGGAGCTTCGCTTTCGTCGTCTCCGACTTCCTCGCGCCCCTCCGCGCGGCGGAGTGGGCGCGCCTGCGGGCGCTCCGCTGGGACGTCGTACCGGTCGTCGTCCAGGACCCGACCTGGGAGCAGAGCTTCCCCGACGTCCACGGCGCGATCGTCCCGTTCGCCGATCCCGCCAGCGGAGCGATCGCGCCGACGCGGTTCACGCGCCGGGAGGTGAGGGCACTCGCGCTCGAGCACGAGCAGCGGCTCGACCGCACCCTGCGGACGTTCCGTCACCTCGGCTGCGACCCGGTCGTCGTCGGCGGCGAGGACGCCTTCGCCCCGCTGGCGGCCTGGGCCGCGAGGCGGCGGGCGCTCCGACGGCGGGCCGCGTGAGGCTGCTCGCCGCCCTTGCCGTGGCGCTCGCCCTCGCCGGGCCGGCCGCCGCCGCCGACCGCGAGGTCTACTTCGGCGACGCGTTCCGGCTCCAGGCGGCCGATCCGGGGCCGTTCGAGCGTCTCCCCGACGGTCGGCTCGCCTGCCTCTCGGATGCGTGTGCGAACCGGACCGTCACCGTCGGCGGTGTCACCGTTCAGGTCTTGCCGCGCGTGACCGCGAAAGAGGTGGCGGCCCGGACGCCGGCCTACCGCGCGGCGACGGCGGTCGCCGCCGGCCCGGGCGACGGGATCGCGGTCGAGCTGCTCCTCGGCGCGGCGGTCGTCCTCGCGCTCTGTGCTGCGATCCTCGCCGCCGCCGGGCTGCGCGAGACGGCGCGAGGTCCCGGTCGACCGGTTGCGCCGCGCCCTCAGGCTCGTCCGCGAGTCCGCACGACGCACGCCGGGCGACCGCCGGCGCGCGCTCGACCATCTCGCGGTCACTCTCGGCGACGAGCCGACCGCCGAGCGGGCGACTCGGCTTGCCTGGTCGCGCCCGGACCCGGAGCCGGAGCCGACGATCACGCTCGCGGACGAGGTTGCGCGGTGAGGCCGATCCCGTACGGCGAGCTCGGCGCGGTCGCACGCTCCACGAGGCGGACGCTCGTGCTCCGGGTGCTGCTCGGGCTGGCTGCAGTTGCCGCCGCCGCCGCGGTCGTCCTGCTCGGGCGCGGGGAGGCGGCGCCGCCCGGGCCGCTCCCCGAAGGGACGGACGGCCTCGTCGTGCTCGACCTCTCGGCGAGCATCTCGACCGACACGTACGCGCGGATCGGGGCGACGCTCGACGGGCTCGCCGAGTCCGGCGGCCGCTACGGGCTGATCGTCTTCTCCGACACCGCGTATCTCGCGCTGCCGCCGGGGACGCCGGCCGCTGCGCTGCGCACCTTCGCGCGCCGGTTCGACGTCCCGGAGCAGACCGGCGGCGCGATCACCGTGCCGACGAATCCCTGGACGAACTCGTTCAGCGCCGGCACCAAGATCTCGAGCGGGCTCCAGCTCGCGCTCGACACGATCGAGACGCAACGACTCGGCCGGCCCGCGGTGCTCCTCGTCAGCGACCTCGACGACGACGTCGGCGATCTCGAGCGCCTGACGAGCACCGCGCTCGCGTTCGGCCGCCGCGAGATCCCCGTTCGCGTCGTCGGCCTGAACGCAGCGCCCGAGGATCAGCGCTACATCGAGCGGCTGCTGCGCCGTCCCTCCGACCTGTCGGCGGCGCCGTTGCCGGGTGAGGAGGAGAGCAACCGCGACGAGCTGCTGGTGCCGCTGCTCCTGGCGGCACTCGCCGCCGCGGTCGTGCTCGCGCTGCGCGAGCTGTTCGTCACCCGGGTGGAGCGCGCATGACGCGTTCACCGTTCGTGCTCGCCGCGATCACGCTTGCCGCAGCCCTCCTGCTGGTCGCAGCTGCGCTGACGGTACGCAGCCGGAGCAGCGACGAGGGGGCCAAGCTTCGTGCCGCGGTCGCGGCCTACGAGACCGCCGCCCGGGCGGGTCGCGGGTTCGACAGCGGCGTGACGAGGACGAACCTCCGCTCCAGGGCGCAGGCGCTCCTGACCGACGTCGCAGTCGGCGAGGACCGCCGCGCGGCCGCCCAGGCCGACGTCCTCCTCGGCGTGCTCGCCGCGACGGGCGGCCGATCCGCGGCCGGGCAAGCGCCCGAGGAGGTGAGCCGCGACCTCTTCGAGACGGCGGTCCGGCTCGACAACGACAGCGTCGCCGCGAAGTACGACCTCGAGCTGGCCGTGCGGCGGCTCCGGGCGATCGGTTCGCGAACGGGCGCAGCTCAGGGCTCGGGGCCGCGCGGCGGCGGCCGTCGCGGCGCCGGGGCCGGCACGCCGGGACGGGGGTACTGAGGTGCTCGCGCTCGAGCTGACCTTCCTCAGCCCGCTCGGAGCGCTCGTCGTGCCTGGCCGCGTTGCTCCCGATCGCCGCGGTCGTCGTCGCACGCAGGCGTGCCGGCCGCGCGGCCGCCGCGATCGGGATCTCCGAGCGCCCACGCGGCCGCGGCCGCCTGCTGCTCCTCGCCGCGGCCTGCTGCGCCTTCGGGCTCGCGGCCGCGCAGCCCGTGCTGCAGCGGAGCGAGGGCCGCGAGGCGCGCACCGACGTCGAGGCGCTCTTCGTCCTCGACGTCTCCCGGTCGATGCTCGCTGCGGCGGGACCGGAGGACGCGACGAGGCTCGAGCGTGCACGTGAGGCCGCGCTCGAGCTCCGCGCCACGATCCCGCAGGTGCGCGCCGGTGTGGCCGGGCTGACCGATCGGGCGCTGCCGTACCTGTTCCCGACCCTGGACCAGCCGACGTTCGCGTCGACGCTGCGGGACTCCGCCACGATCGAGTCGCCGCCGCCGCAGCAGGTCGCCCGTGTCGCCACCAGCTTCGACGGACTCGCCGGGCTCGGCACGAGAGGGTTCTTCACGCCGGGCCTCGACCGGCGGGTGTGCGTGGTCCTGACCGACGGGGAGAGCGCACCGTTCACGGAGCCCGGCCGCGGGCTGCCGGCTCGTCGTCGTCCAGTTCTGGAACGCGGCCGAGCGGGTCTATCTCGACGGCGAGCCCGAGCCGCAGTACCGGCCGGACGACGCGGCACCCGCCTCGGCGGCGAAGCTCGGGCCCGTCGCGCAGGAGGACGACCTCGGTCGGGCTCGGGAGCTGCTGACCGCCGCGGTGGGCGACGGGCCCGACCTCCGCCGCCGGGAGCGAGCCGACGACGGTCGCGCTCGCGCCGTACGTCGGCCTTCGTCGGGTTCGTGCTCGTGCTCGCGCTCGTGGTCGGGCGGCCTCGTTCACCGGTCCAGCGGGCTACGATGGTCGAGGTATGAGATACGCGGCTGGAGCGGCGCTCTTCGTCGCCCTCGCGCTCAGCGGAGGGGGTGGAGCCGTCGCGGCGGATGCGACCGGGGACTGGACCGGCTTCGGCCGGACTCCTGACAACCTCCGCCACTCGCCGCTGACCCAGATCGACCGGGACAACGTCGACCGGATGGGCCGCGTCTTCACCGTCGACCTCCGCCGCGTCGATCCGGACGTCCGTCGCGGGCAGCAGTCGTACCCGCTCGCGATCGACGGCACCCTCTACGTGACGACGAACAACAACTTCGTCTTCGCGCTCGACGGTGTCACCGGCAGGGTCAAGTGGGAGTACAAGCCCCGGAACAGCGGCCTCTACGTCAACTTCGGCGTCGCCGCCAACCGCGGGCTCGCCTACTGCGGCGGCAAGCTCTTCATGACGACGCTGGACATGCAGCTCGTCGCGCTGCGTCCGAGCGACGGTCAGGTCGTGGGGAAGATCGCGATCAGCCAGTTCGTCCCGAACGCGTCCGCGAACTACGGCTACTCGCAGACGAGCGCGCCGATCTGCGCCGGCGGCAAGCTCGTCATGGGGGCGGCCGGCTCGGAGTACGGCGTCCGCGGCTACGTGATGGCGTTCAACACCGACCTCACGCCCGCCTGGCCGAACCCGTACTGGACGATCCCGCCCGAGCAGCAGCAGTGGCGGCGGCTCTCCCGGATCGTCGGCGGCGGCGTCGTCTGGACGCCGGTCACGATCGACACCCGCACGAGCACCGTCTACTTCGGCACCGGCTCCGGGACGCCGAACTTCTACCACGACCTTCATCCCGGCCCGAACCCGCGCGCGAACTCGCTGATCGCGGTCGACCTCAACACCGGCCGCCAGCGGTGGTGGCAGCAGCTCGTCGCGAACGACCAGTGGAACTACGACGTCGCCCAGCCGCCGCTCGTCTACGACGCGAAGGTCGGCGGGAAGACGCGCCGGGTCGTTTCGGTGGCCACGAAGGAGGGCGTCTGGTTCGCCTTCGACGCCCGCAGCGGGCAGGCGCTGCACCAGCGGGTGAAGGTGATCGACCGGGTCGAGCATCCGCCGCTGCGTCCGGGCCAGGCCGTGACGATCTTCCCCTCGGCGCTCGGCGGCGTGAACTACTCGCCCGCGTCCTACGACCCCGCCACGAACTACGTCTTCAACGCCGCCGCGGAGACGGCGGCGGTTCTGATCCAGGACAAGCTGACGCCGACCCAGAAGCGGCGCAAGCTGATCCAGGGCGACGTCTTCCTCGGGCTCCAGAACGGGAACTTCGGCTTCGGCCTCGAGACCTGGCACGACCACGGTTCGATCAGCGCGATCAACGTCGCGACCGGCAAGCGGGTCTGGAAGTTCCAGACGCCGGAGCCGGAGCGCGGCGGCATCACGACGACCGCGAGCGGGCTCGGCTTCGCCGGCGGCGGCGACGGCGTCCTGCGCGCGTTCGACACCAGGAACGGCAAGGTGCTCTGGCGGTTCCAGACGGGCGCTCCGATCGCCGCCGGCCCGACGCTCTACCTGAGCGGCGGCAAGGAGTACCTCGCGATCACCGTCGGCGGCACGCCGACCTCATCGAGCGGCGGCACCTCGGCCGAGCTCCAGGTGTTCGCGATCGGCGGCAGCCAGCAGCAGTCGGCGCCGCCCTCGTCCCTGACGCGCGCGGCCTTCGCCGCGGATGACCCGCCGCGGGTGGTCTCGACGCCGTCGACCAGGCCCACTGTGGCGCGCGCGCCCGCCGCGGCCGTGGGTGGCGCCAGGCTCTCGACCGGCGGCCCGATCGCGGTGCGCGCCTGGCTGCCGTCCGGGGACAACACCGAGACCGCGACCGGACGGCTGCTCGTCGGCGGCCGGCCCGTCTCCGGGGCCCGGATCTCGGTCGACCGCTTCGTGCTGAAGCAGCCGACCGGTACCGACGGCCGCTTCAGCGCCCCGATCGACGTCACCATGGCCCGCCGCCACATCGTCAAGGCCGTCGACCTCTCCCGCGCCCGCGTCGGCGGCCGTGCGTTGACGAGCGGGGAGCGTGCAGCCGCGCGTGCCGCCACCGGCGGCTTCTCCGTCGCCTACCGGATCAACGACCTCCGGACGAGCTCGGGGAAGAACGGCAACGTCGTCGTCACCGGCAGGATCGCCACCCGCGGCGGCTTCGCCCCGGCCGGTGTGAGCCTCTTCACGTACCGGCTGTCGGGCCGGATCACCGGGGCGGACGGTAAGCCGGTGGTGGGTGCGACCGTCGTCACGCGCACGGTCGATCGCGACTTCTGGACGTTCTCCGAGCCCTCCGACGCGAACGGCAACTACACGTCATTCTTCGCCGCCTCGGACAAGTCCCAGGACGATCCGGTCCCGCTCAGCGTCCAGGTCGCGCTCGGCTCCGTCTCGTACTCGTCGGGCCTGATCCCGACGGTCAAGTTCAAACGGCTCCGGAGCGCCCGCATGGACATCCAGATGCCCGCCCGCGTCGGCGCCGTGCTGCCCCTGCCGAACTCGACCTCGTATCCCGGCGCCGTCTACCAGGGCCTGCTCGTCGGCGCCTCGGTGAACGGCAAGGTCGTCAAGCCGGTGGCTGCGCAGTGGCCGGACGCGAAGGGCCGCTTCCGGCTCGTGCTCCCCGCCTCGGTGCGCGGGAAGACGGCCCGGCTCTGGCAGAGCAGCTTCCAGGCCTTCGCGACCTTCCCGGCCAGGCCCGGCGGCGCGGTCGACCTGCGGACGTGGCCGACGGGCCTGTCACCACGTGTCTCGACGGGCACGGCGAACGTGCAGCTACCGGACTAGACGCCGGGTGCATACCGCCGCCTCGGTTGTGCTCCTGCTCGCGCTCGGGCTGGCCGCCGGCTGCGGCGGCGACGACGAGGGTGACGGAGCCGCGGGAGGCTCGTTCGTCGGCGTTCCGTGGGTCCTCAGCTCCGGTGTCGACCTCGGCGGCAGCGATGCGGCGCCGAGCGCGACTTTCGCGAAGGGCACGGTCGCCGGCTCGACCGGCTGCAATCGCTTCACGGCCTCGTACACGGTCGACGGCGACGCGATGGAGATCGGGACGATCGCTGCGACGCGGATGGCCTGTCCACCGCCCGCCGACGCGGTCGAGCGCACGTACATCGCAGCGCTCGGCCGGGTGGCAGCGTGGCACCTCGACGGCTCCGAGCTCGTCCTCGCCGACGCCGAGCATGACGAGCTGCTCCGGTACGAGGAGGCCTCGCCGATCGGAGACTGGGAGGTGACGGCATTCCTGCGCGGCAACGCGGTCTCGAGCCCACTGCTCGGGTCGACGATCACCGCGAGCTTCGCCGACGACGGCACCCTGACGGGCTCGTCCGGCTGCAACACCTACCGGGCGTCCTTCACGCTCGGCCGGGGCAGCATCGTGATCGAGCCGCCCTCGGCGACCGAGATGGCCTGCGCCACGCCGGAGGGCGTCATGGAGCAGGAGGCGGCGTATCTCGCGGCGCTCCCGACCGCCGCCGGCTACCGGGTCGACGGCGGCTCGCTGTCGCTGCTCGGCGTCGACGGGGGCACCGTCGCCTCCTACATCCGCGCGGGGGGCGGCTAGAGCGCGAGCACCATCTCGTGCTGCCGGTGGACGAGCGAGCCGCCGAGCGTCTCGATCGCTGCGGTGAACGGATCGCCGACCGGCCCGTTCAACCACTGCAGCGGCATCGCGTCGGCCATTGTCCCGAGCAGTCCGACGGCCGCCGCCTCGTCCGTCGCGACGGCCTGGAACAGCGACGTCCGCCCGCCCTTGGTGCGGAAGAGGACGGCGCCGCCGTCGCTCTCGAGGCCCTGCACGCCGTCGAGATGCGCGACCGTCTCGTCCGCGCGCTGCCACGGCTCACGCTGCGTGCGCTCGCGCGCGATCCGCGCCTGCGCGTCGGCCGGAGCGATCGGGCGAGCGGAGGCGTCTCCCGCGCCGACGACGTCGAGCGTCCAGACCTCGAGCTCGCGGACGTGCTCGAAGCCGAGCTTCTCGTAGAGGCGGATCGCCGGCTCGTTCTGGACGAGGACCTCGAGCCAGACCTCTCGAAGCCCGTGCTCGCGCGCGACGTCGATGACGCCGCGCATCAGCGCCTCTCCGAGTCCCTGTCCGCGCCGGGCCGTGGCGATCCCGATCCCGGCGATCCAGCCGAGGTCACCGCGGATCGCCAGCTTGCAGATGCCTGCCGGGTCGCCGTCGACCAGGGCGACCCGGGAAGCGTCGAGGTCGTCGTCCCAGATCGTCGACATGAAGCGGAACGCCTCCTCGTCGACGCTGAACGGCGCGTAGTAGCCCTCGTAGCCGGCGGTGAAGATCGCCGCCAGCTCGGCGTGGGTGAAGCGGGAGGCGGGCTCGAGCGCGACGGATCCCATCGCGCCCGAGCCTACCCACGCGTTATGCGGTCGCGGTCGCCTTGGCCTTCTTGAGCGCGTTCTGGGCGATGAACTTCTCCGTCGCCTCGTACGCCTCGTCGTCGACGATCTGCACCGGCGGCGACTTCATCAGGTAGCTCGACGGGCCCTCGAGCGCGCCGGCGACGCCGTTGTTCAGCGCCAGCTTCGCCATCCGGACGGCGTCGATCACGATCCCGGCCGAGTTCGGCGAATCCCAGACCTCGAGCTTGAGCTCGAGGTTCAGCGGCACGTCGCCGAAGGAGGAGCCCTCCATCCGGATGTACGCCCACTTGCGGTCGGTCAGCCACGGCACGTGGTCCGACGGGCCGACGTGGACGTTGCCCTCGCCGAGGTCGTAGTCGAGCATCGAGGTGACGGCGTTCGTCTTCGAGATCTTCTTCGACTCGAGGCGGTCGCGCTCGAGCATGTTGAGGAAGTCCGAGTTGCCGCCGACGTTCAGCTGCATCGTCTTGTCGAGCTTGACGCCGCGCTCGCGGAAGAGGCTCGTGAGGACACGGTGCGTGATCGTGGCGCCGACCTGCGACTTGATGTCGTCGCCGATGATCGGCAGGCCCTTGTCCTCGAACCGCTTCTGCCAGTAGTTCTCGCGGGCGATGAAGACCGGCATGCAGTTGACGAGGGCGACGCCGGCCTCGAGGCACTGCTCGGCGTACCACTTCGCGGCCGCCTCGGAGCCGACGGGGAGATAGCTGACGACCACGTCGGTCTTCGTCTCGCGGAGGATGCCGACGATGTCGTCGGTCTCGCCCGGCGCCTTCGTCACGACCTCGGAGAGGTACTTGCCGATCCCGTCGTGGGTCATGCCGCGGTTGACCGTGATCCCGGTCTTCGGCACGTCGGCGAACTTGATCGTGTCGTTCGGATGCGCCCACATCGCGTCGGCGAGGTCCTTGCCGACCTTCTCGGCGGTGACGTCGAACGCGGCGGTGAACTCGATGTCCGAGATGTGGTACCCGCCGAGGTTGACGTGCATCAGGCCGGGGACGAACTGGTCGTCCGGCGCGTCCTTGTAGTACTGCACGCCCTGGAGCAGGGAGTTGGCGCAGTTGCCGACGCCGACGATGGCGACGCGGACCTTGTCCTTGCCGCGCGCCTTGCCGTTGGCCGAGCCGTTGCCCGATCCGTTGGTCGAAGCCATGGTGTCCTTTCGATTGGAAGCGAACGGGATCTCGAGCGCCTCGGAGAGCGTGAGGAGGACGAGGTCGTTGACGTTGAGCTTGCGGCGCCGTGCTCCCGCCTTCAGCTCGCGGCGGAGCTCGGGCGGCATGCGGAGGACGACGGCTCCGGCGGCGCCGGGGATCGCCTTGCGGCGGCGGCCGCTGGGTGCGAACGGAATCCCGAAGCGCTCGGCGAGGAGCGCGACGGCGACGTCGTTCAGGTTCGACTCGCGGCGGGCGACCTCGCGAACGAGCGCACGCTTGAGCGAGCCGGGCATGCGGACGAGCACGCTCGTCCGATGAGTGGAGGAAGTGCTAGCAGACAAACTGCTAGCACTTTAGCCGAGATTGCTAGCCGGTGCGCGAGGCGAGCTCGCGGCGGACGTGCAGGATCCGCTGCAGCACGGTCAACCACGCGGTCGCGGCCAGCAGGCCGATCGCCCAGGGCAGCACGCCCCACGGCGCCAGCGCGAGCCCGACAGCGATCACGGCCACCCGCTCGGCGCGGGAGCCGATACCGACGTCGCCCTTGATCCCGAGGCCTTCGGCCTTGGCCCGTGCGTAGGGGACGAGGAACGACCCGCCGATCGCGGCGAGCGCGCAGTGCGAGGGCGAGCTCCTGGCCCTCGCGCATGAAGACGAGGCCGATCGCGCCGATCACCAGCCCCTCGCCGACGCGGTCGAGCGTCGAGTCGAGGAAGCCGCCGAACGGCGTCTGCTTGCCGCCCGCCCGGGCGAGGGCGCCGTCGAGGATGTCGAGGATCGAGCCGACGACGAAGGCGAGCCCGCCGAAGAAGAAGAACCACTCGCTCCGGTACTCGAAGTAGACGAGCACCGCGCCGAGGGCGCACAGCGTCACGCCGGCGGCGGTGAGCATGTTCGGCGTCACCCGAGTGCGCGCGAGCCCGGTCATCGAGCGCGACGCGATCGCGCGGGCGCCGCCGGTGTAGGCCTCCTTGAGGCTCATGCGGGCCGCGCGCGGAGCAGCCGCCACGGCCGGTAGACGATCGCCCCGGCGATGCCGGCCACGAGGATGCCCGCCGCGACGTCGAGCCAGAAGTGGTTGCCGGTCGCCATCACCGCGAACCAGACCCACGGCGCCCACGCGAGCCAGAGCGCCTTCGCCCACCACCGGCGCACGACCGTCGCCATCACGACGCTGACGATCAGCGCGTCGAGCGCGTGCAGGCTCGGCATCGCCGCATACGGGTTCGACGCGAAGGCGACGAACGTGGACGAGTGGTTGACGGTCGAGTGCGCCGCGAGCGTGTCGATGAAGCCCGCTTCCGGGAACATCCGCGGCGGCGCCGTCGGCACCAGCACGTAGCCGATCAGGCCGATCAGGTTGCCGACGATCAGCGTGTTCCGGAAGCCGTAGAAGCGGTCGTGCGCCTTGAAGTAGACCCACGTCAGCGCGATCCCGACGACGGCGAACTGGGAGAGCCAGTACGTGACCGAGGTCGCCTGGATCAGGAGGCCGGACTGCTCGACGGCGTGCTGGAACGTCAGCTCGACCATCGAGCCGAGGCTGCGCTGGAAGTCGATGATCCACTCGCCGTTCGCGAACGCGGCCGTGACACCGCCGCGGTCGGCGACCCCGCGGGCGAGCTGGTAGGCGAAGTAGAAGCCGATCCAGAACGCGAACTGGAGCGCGAGGTGCGCCCAGCCGCGCGGAAGCCGGCGGGTGACGGTTGCGGTGCCGGCGGTCATCGAACGTCGGATTGTACCCCCGCCCCGGTCGGAATCCTCCCCGGGGTGGTGCCGCCGGTCAGCCGCCGATGTAGCTCATCTCGACCTTGGGCAGGCCGATCGTCGCTTCCGAGCGCCGTTCCGAGTAGCGGTCGGTCCGCACGCCCCAGATCGCCGTCAGCGCTTCCTGCAGCTCCTCGTCCGAGGCGCCGGCGCGGATCTTCGCGCGCAGGTCGTGACCGCGCACGGCGAAGAGGCAGGTGTAGAGGCGGCCCTCCGCCGAGATCCGCGCCCGCGTGCAGTCGCCGCAGAAGGGCTGCGTCACCGAGGCGATCACGCCGATCTCGCCGCTGCCGTCGGTGTAGCGCCAGCGCTGCGCCACCTCGCCGCGGTAGTTCGCCTCGGCCGGCTCGAGCGGCAGCTCCGCCGAGATCCGCTCGACGATCTCCGCCGCCGGGACGACGTCGTCGAGCCGCCAGCCGTTCGTGGCGCCGACGTCCATGTACTCGATGAAGCGGAGCGTGTGGCCCTGCTCGCGGAAGTAGCGCGCCATCGGGACGATCCCGTCGTCGTTGAGGCCGCGCTTGACGACCGCGTTCACCTTCACCGGCAGCCCGGCGGCGGCCGCAGCCTCGATCCCGTCCAGGACTCTGGAGACCGGGAAGTCGACGTCGTTCATCGCTCGAAACGTCGCGTCGTCGAGCGAGTCGAGGCTGACGGTGACCCGGTGCAGGCCCGGCGTCCGCGAGCGCCTGCGCCTTCGCGGCGAGCAGCGATGCGTTCGTCGTCAGCGTCAGCTCGGCGCCGAGCGGGGCCAGCATCGCGATCAGCCGCTCGACGTCCTTGCGGACGAGCGGCTCGCCGCCCGTCAGCCGCAGCTTCTCGACCCCGAGCCCGACTGCGGCCCGCGCCACGCGCTCGATCTCCTCGAACGTCAGCAGCTCCTTGCGGTCGAGGAAGCGGTACTCGGCGCCGAAGACCGACTTCGGCATGCAGTAGACGCAGCGAAAGTTGCACCGGTCCGTGACGGAGATGCGGAGGTCGCGGAGCGGTCGCCCGAGGCGGTCCACGGTCATGGACGAGAGCCTAGCTCGCGCGCCCGGCGCCGCCCGGAGATTGCGCTTGTGTCCAACCGACTGGACGACTACGCTCGAGCGGTAGCGCAGATTTCGGTGCCCGCGTCCGTGTCGCCCTCCCGACGCAGGGGCTCAGTCGTCCAGTACGGGTCCGGCCCCGGAAGGGGCCTGACCCGGTTTTGCGTTTCACGAACGGACTCGTGCCGCGGCCTGCTAGCGGCCGCGCGGCCGACGGACCACGATCAGCATCCGGGTGACGTCGTCGGAGAGGTTCGTGTGGCGGTGGCCGCCGTCGCCGGAGACATAGGTGGCGCTGTCGCCGGCGTCGAGCTCGATCTCGCGGCCGTCCGCGAACTCCGTCCGAACCCGTCCCTCGATCACGTGCGTGAACTGCTCGTTCGGCTGCGGGATGTAGTCCTGCATCCTCGCGCTCGGCGCGAACGTCGCGAGGAGGGCCTGCATCGTGTGCGGCCCCTCCGGCACGAGGACCTCGACGTCGATCGCCTCCGCCGCGTAGCGCAGGAGCTGCCGGTCGTCGGCTCGGACGATGATCGGATCGGGGTGGCGCGGCTCGGGCACGAGCTCCGCGAGCCGCAGCTCGTACAGCTGCGCCAGCCGCGTCAGCCGGCCGATCGTGATGTCGCTGCGGCCGATCTCGATCAGGGAGAGCAGCGAGCGGGAGATCCCCGTCGCCTTCGCGACCTGGGCGAGCGAGAGCCCGCGCTCTGTTCGGATCGTCCGAAGCGTCGTCCCGAGCGACGCCCCGACGGGTGAGGGGGCGCCGATCTCGGTGTGCAGCTGGCCGGTCTCGATAGCGACTACGATAGTCCGATTCGCTGCCGGAAGCGACGAATTCGTCCAGGATCGTGGATCGTCGTCTAAGCTCGGGAGCAGCATTCACAGATTCGGCAGAGGAGGGTTTCTTGAGCACGTTTCGGAAGGGGTCTGCGCTCGTCGTCCTGATCGCGATCGTCTCGCTCGTCGCGGCGATGTCCGCGTTCGGCGGGTCGAGCTCGTCGGACGCGACCACGGTCACGGTCACGCTCGGCAAGCCGAGTGAGTTCAAGATCACGCTCTCGAAGAAGTCGATCGCCAAGGGCGCGACGACCTTCAAGGTCACGAACAAGGGCGCGATCGGCCACGACTTCAGGATCGCCGGCAAGAAGACGATCGATGCTGAAGACCGGCAAGTCCGCGACTCTGAGCAGATTCTGAAGGCGGGCAAGTATCCGTTCCTCTGCACCGTCCCCGGCCACGCCGCGGCGGGCATGAAGGGCACGCTCACCGTCAAGTAGGCTGCGCCGGACGCGAGGTTCGCGGAGGGCGCCGGCAACGGCGCCCTCCGTCGTTCTAGGCCGACAGGAGCGAGACCGCGCCGGAGGCGGCCGTCGCCCGGCGGCGGGCGAGCGCGGTCGCCTCGACGATCTCGGCTCCGATCGCCACCGCGACCTCCTCGGGCGAGCGGGCGCCGAGCGCGAGGCCGATCGGCGCGTGGATCCGGGCGATGCCCCGCGTCGTCGACGCCTTCGGCCCGCAGCCGCTCCTCGCGGTCGGCCGTCGTCACCTTGCTGCCCATCGCGCCGATGTAGACCGCCGGCGTCTCGAGCGCGGCGATCAGCGCCGGCACGTCGAACTTCGTCGTCGTGCGTGAGCACGCAGATGACGGTGCCCGCGTCCGTCGGCGCGCGGCGGAGGAAGCGGTCGGGCCAGTCGACGACGAGCTCGTCCGCCTCCGGGAACCGCTCCGGGGTGACGAACGCCGCGCGCGCGTCGCAGACGGTGACGCGGTAGCCGAGCAGCTTGCCGACGCGGGCGAGCGCTGCGGCGTGGTCGATCGCACCGAAGACGTACATCGCAGGCCGCGGGTTGAGCGCATGGACGAAGACGGTCTCGCCGTCGACCTCCGTGAGCGCAGCTGTCGCCGGCCGGAGCGCCGAGGCGCTGCCGGCCGATTCCGTCGCCCGCTGCCGTGACGGCAAGAGCGACGGGCCGGTCGGCCTCGACCGCCTGCGCGAGCGCCGGGACGAGCGTCATGTCGAGCGGCGCGATCAGGATCGCGACCGTGCCGCCGCAGGCGAGCCCGACCGTCGAACGCCTCGTCGTCGGCGATCCCGTACTCGCGCAGCCGAGCAGGTCCGCCGTCGAGCACCTCCTGCGCCTCGCGGATCACGGACGGCTCGACGCAGCCGCCGGTGACCGAGCCGGCGATCTCGCCGCGGTCGTTCAGCGCCAGCGACGCGCCCGGCGTCGCGCGGGGCCGAGCCGCGCCGCTCGACGACCGTCGCGATCGCGACGCGGCGGCCGTCGGCGTGCCAGCGAGCGAGGGTCGGGAGGATGTCGCGCATGGCTGCAAACGTAGCCGCTCGCGATCTGGTTGAACCGGCGCCGGACGGGGAATACCTCTTGCAACCGAGGAAAGGAGTCGATCGTGGACAAGGATCGCATCGAGGGGAACCTGAAGGAAGCGGAAGGCAAGCTCACGGGCGACGAGGAGCTCGAGCGCGAGGGCGAGGCGCAGGGCGCCTTGGGCAAGGCGAAGGACAGCGCCGACGACGCCTGGGAGAAGACCAAGGACGCGGCCGACGACGTCAAGGACGCCGTCGACAAGCGCATCTAGTCACTCCGCCTCCTCGGGCTCCGGGAGCTCCCGGAGCCCGAGGATCGGCGACGGCAGCAGCCAGAGGACGCCGAGCAGGGCGCCCGCGGTGGCGATCCAGAGCGTCTCGCGCAGGCCGATCCAGGTTCCGAGCGCACCGCCGACGAGCGCGCCGAGCGGACGGACGCCGTAGTTGACGACCATGTAGGCGCCCGACACGCGCGAGCGCAGCCGGGCGGGGACGACCGCGGCGGCGATCGCGCCCGCGCTGATGTCGAGCATCATCACGCCGAGCCCCGCGCCGAACTCGGCGAGGAAGAGGCAGGCGAGGATCACCCACGTCGGGCCGTGCGCGAGCGGGACGAGCAGGAGCGGCGCGGGGAAGAGGACGCACCCGAGCGCGAACGTGGGGCCGACGCCGATCCAGCGCGTGACGCGGCTGGTGACGAGCGCGCCCAGGATGCCGCCGACCGCCGCCGCGCCGAGCACGAGCCCGAGCGTCCCCGGCGAGACGTCGAGCTCGGTCGTCGCGTAGAGGATGAAGAGCGCGAAGAAGACGAAGTTGAAGAAGTTGATCGTCGCGGTCGCGCCCAGCGCGGCCCGGATGATCGGGTTGCCGAAGACCCAGCGCACGCCGGCGACGACGTGACCCTCGCCGGGCGTCTCCGTCGGCGGCTCCTCGACGTCGACTCGGCCGAGGAAGAGGGCCGAGACGAGGTAGGAGCAGGCGTCGACGACGAGCGTCACGGGCGCCGAGATCGCCTGCACGAGCAGGCCGCCGATGCTCGGGCCGGCGACGTACGAGAGCGCCCGGCTCCCGTGCATGATCGAGCCGCCCTCGACGAGCCGCTCGCGCGGCACGAGCGCGGGGTAGAACGCGCTGTAGGAGACGTGGAAGACGACGGTCAGCGTCCCCATCAGGAACGCGACGACGAACATGTGCGGGAACGTGAGCGCGTCGAACGCGTAGGCGAGCGGGATCGAGCCGAGCAGCAGCGCGCGGCCGATGTCGGTCGCGATCATCGTCTGCCGCTTGCGGGCACGGCGGTCGGCCCACGCGCCGGCGTGCAGCGAGAAGAGCAGGTTCGGCGTCAGCTCGGCGGCGACGAGGTAGCCCATCTGCGCCGCGTTCGCGTCGAGCACGAGGACGGCGACGAGCGGGAGCGCGATCAGGCTGACCTGATCGCCGACGAGCGAGATCGTCTGACCGGCCCAGAAGAGGCGGAACGTCCGGTTCTCTCGCAGAAGCCGCGGGATCAGCACGGCCGCGCACCCTAGTAGCCTCGCGCGATGCCCGCGCTGCTCGCCCTGATCGCCGTCACCGCCGTGTGGGGCTTCACGTTCGTGCAGGTCAAGGACGCGGTCGCGCTCTATCCGCTCTTCGCCTTCCTCGCCGTCCGCTTCCTGATCGCGTCGGTCGTGCTCGCCGTCCCGGCCAGCGGGACGGATGGGCGGCCTCGGCCGGCGCGGCTGGGTCGCGGGCACGTCGCTCGGGCTCCTGCTCGCGCTCGGCTACGCGCTCCAGACCGCCGGGCTCGAGCGGACGACCGTCTCGAGCGCCGGCTTCATCACCGGCCTCTACGTCGTCTTCACGCCGCTGCTCGGGCTGCTTCTCTTCCGCACGCGGGTGGGCAGGGCCGTCTGGCTCGGCGTCGGCGCTCGCCGTCGCCGGGCTGGCGCTGCTCTCGGGCGTCGGCGCCGGCGATCCGCGCGGCGACCTGCTCGTGCTCGCCGGCTCGGCCGCCTACTCGCTGCAGATCGCGCTGATGGAGCGCTACGCGCCGCGCTACGACCCGGTCGCGTTCACGCAGGCGGAGATGCTCGCCGCCTTCGCGGGCTTCGCCGTCGTCGCGGTCGCGCTCGGCCAGGTCGAGGTCCCGCGCGGCTGGACGGTCTGGAGCGCGCTGCTCGTCACCGGCGTCTTCGCGAGCGCGCTCGGCTTTCTCGTCCAGACCTGGGCGCAGCGGCGGATCAGCGCCTCCCGGACGGCGATCGCGTTCGCGATGGAGCCGGTCTTCGCCGGCATCTTCGGCTTCTGGCTCGCGGGCGACCGCCTCGGCGTGGTCGGCTGGACCGGCTGCGCGCTGATCATGGCCGGGATCCTCGTCGCCGAGCCCGAGGCGGGGAGGACTCTGCGCCGGCTCGTGGGTCGCTCCGGGAGCGAAGCGACCCTTTAGGGGTCTTCGCGGAGCGCGATCTGCTCCCGCAGATCGCGCTCCTGCGCGGATCAGATGAGCCAGGCGCCGTCGCGCTGGACGAGCTCGCCGTCGACGATCAGCTCGCCGCCGGGGCGCAGGTCCTTGACCATGTCCCAGTGGACGGCGCTCTCGTTCTTGCCGCCCGTGTAGGTGTAGCTCGCGCCGACGGCCAGGTGGATGGTGCCGTCGATCTTCTCGTCGAAGAGGACGTTGCGCGTGAACTTCGTGATCCGCGGGTTGCAGCCGAGGCCGAGCTCGCCGAGGCGGCTGGCCCCCTCGTCGGTGGCGAGGATCTGCTTCAGGAACTCCTCGCCCTGCTCGGCCGACGCCTCGACCACCTTGCCCTCTCGGAAGACGAGCCGGGCGCCGACCACGTCGTGGCCGAGGTAGACGGCCGGGAACTCGGCGTAGGTGATCACGCCCTCGGCCGAGTCCTCGACGGGGCTGTAGAAGACCTCGCCGTCGGGCATGTTCCGGAAGCCTGCCGAGACGACACCTTCCCGGCCCTCGATCCCCAGGGTCAGGTCGGTCTCCTCGCCGACGATGCGCACCGAGGCGGCGCGGTCGAAGCGTTCCTTGATCTCGCCCATCCGCTCCTCCTCGGCGTCCCAGTCGAGCAGGCAGGCGTCGTAGACGAACTCCTCGTACTCGGGCAGCGTCATCCCGGCCTCCGCCGCGGCGGCCTCGGTCGGGTACTCGACGAGCGCCCAGCGGACGTCGAGCGAGCGGGCGCGGCGGCTCGCGGGCTCGCCCGCGCGCTGCAGCAGCTTCCGCCGCTCGGGGTCGAGCTGTGAGCCGGCGTAGACGTCCTCGGGCGCGCGGATCGTCAGCCGGGCGTCCTCGTTCGCGACCTGGTAGCGCCTCGATCGGCGCCAGCTCGCCGAGCAGCTCGAGCGGCGCCTCGAGCGCCCAGTCGAGGTCGGCGCGGAAGCGCTCCGGGCCCCAGTTGATCCGCGGCAGGTAGTACGCGCCGCGGCGCGCGATCGCACCTGCGACCTCGCGCACGAGCGGGCGAGCGAGCGGCGTTGCGCGAACGGAGACCTGCCAGCCGGGTTGCACGTCGAGGCACCGATTCACCATCAACTCGGCCAGCTCGCGGATGCGCGGGTCTGTCACGGCGGCGGATCGTAGTCGCTGTAGCGTTGACGTGTGGACGCGGTCGTGCTCGCGCTTGCATCGGCCGCGCTGTTCGGCTCGATGACGGTCGCGCTCAGGTTCGCGCTCGCGCGGGTGCCGGATGCGGAAGCGGGCGCGCTGCTCACGATCGTGGCCGCCTTGCTCGTGACGCTGCCCTTCGTCGCCGCCGGCGACGTCGACCTGGCCGGGATCTGGCCGTTCCTGCTCGCCGGCGTGCTCGGGCCGGGCAGCTCGCAGCTGCTCTTCACGCTCGCCGTGCGCGACGCCGGGCCGTCGCGAACGTCGGTCATGGTCGGCACGGCGCCGCTCTTCTCGGTCGCGATCGCGCTGGTCCTCCTCGACGAGCCCGCGAAGGCGGGCGTGATCGCCGGTGCGATCCTGATCGTGGTCGGCGGGATCGTGCTCGTCGCGCGAGCCCGCGCGGCCGGAGCACGTGAAGTGGATCGGGCTCGCGTTCGCGCTCGTGGCCGCGGTCGTCTTCGCCGTTCGCGACAACCTCGTCCGCCACCTCTCGCTCGACACCGAGGTCGAGCCGGCCCTCGCGGCCGCGGCGACGCTCTTCGCGGGCGGGCTGACCGTGGCGGTGTGGCTGCTCGTGACGAGGCGGCGGCTCCCGGCCGGCGGGTTCCGCGCCTTCGTCCCCGCCGGCGTCCTCTTCGGCCTTTCCTACATCTGCCTCTTCGAGGCGTACTACCGCGGCCGCGTCACCGTCGTCTCGCCGCTCGTCGCGACCGAGTCGCTCTGGGGCGTCGCGCTCTCGGCGCTGCTGCTGCGCCGCCACGAGCTCGTCGGGCCACGGCTCTTCGGCGGGGCGGCGCTCGTCGTCGCGGGTGGTGTCCTGATCGGATCGTTCCGCTAGCGGGTCGCAGCGTACGGTTGCCTGGCGCTCCTCGTGATCTGATACGCTTACGCTCAGATTTCTTGACGTAAGCACACTCAGCACGAAGGAGAGCACGCATGGCGAAGACAATCGGAATCGACCTCGGCACCACGAACAGCTGCATGGCGGTGCTCGAGGGCGGCGAGCCGACCGTGATCCCGAACGCCGAGGGCGGCCGCACGACGCCGTCCGTCGTCGCGTTCACGAAGGACGGCCAGCGGCTCGTCGGGGCGCCCGCACGGCGCCAGCAGGTGACGAACCCCGAGAACACGATCTTCTCGATCAAGCGCTTCATGGGCCGCAAGTCGGACGAGGTCTCGGAAGAGATGACGATGATCCCGTACGAGGTCACGAAGGGCGACAACGGCGACGCGCGCGTCACGGCGGACGGCAAGGAGTTCGCGCCGCCGGAGATCAGCGCGATGATCCTGCAGAAGCTGAAGGCCGACGCGGAGGCCTATCTCGGCCAGCCGGTCACCGACGCGGTGATCACCGTCCCCGCCTACTTCAACAACGCGCAGCGCGAGGCGACCAAGGACGCCGGCAAGATCGCCGGCCTCAACGTGCTCCGGATCGTCAACGAGCCGACCGCGGCCGCGCTCGCGTACGGGCTCGACAAGGAGGGCGGCGACCAGACGATTCTCGTCTTCGACCTCGGCGGCGGCACGTTCGACGTGTCGGTGCTCGAGCTCGGCGAGGGCGTCTTCGAGGTCAAGTCGACCAACGGCGACAACCACCTCGGCGGCGACAACTTCGACAAGGCGATCGTCGACTGGATGGTCGCGGAGTTCAAGCGCGACCAGGGGATCGACCTCGCCGCCGACAAGATGGCGTCGATGCCAACCCGCCGGAGCGCCAGGGCGAGACGTTCGGGCTGTACGGGGCCGCGCAGATGGGCGGCCTCATCCTCGGGCCCGCGATCGGCGGCCTGGCCGCGGCGGCGACGCACAATCCGACGATCCCGTTCTGGGTCGCGGGCATCTGCGTGTTCGTGTCGGGCGTCCTCGTCTGGGCCCGGGTGCCTGACGTGCCCCGGACGGATCGCGATGCCGCGCTGGCCGAGGCGGAGGCCGAGGCGGCCCGCGCCGGCGGCGAGCAGCCGGCCGCGACGTCGCGGCCGACCCGCCTGCTCAACCGGGTCCTCATCGCGGCCATCGTCATCAATGTCGGCAGCTTCTTCGCCAGCGGTGCCTACGAGGTGGTCTGGAGCCTGTACCTCGGGTCGCTCGGGGCGGGCCTCGAGCTGATCGGCCTGTCGTTCGTCACGTTCGCGCTGCCGATCCTCATCCTGTCCCCGGTGATGGGCCGGTTCATCGACCACGAGGGCGGGTTCCTCGCGCTCGTGCTCGGGATCGCGGTGGTCGCGGTGTGCGGCGGTCTCTACGCCGCCATCCCGAACATGTGGTGGGTCATCGGGCTGGGGCTGGTCGAGGGCGCCGCGTTCGCCGTCGTCTCGCCGGCGCTGTTCCTGCTGGTCGCGCGGTCCTCGCCGATCGGCCGGAGCTCGACCGCCCAGGGCCTGTTCGGGGCGGCGGGCACGGTCGGGACGATCGTCGCCTCGCTGAGCGCGGGCTTCATGGCCGACATCGACCTCCGGCTGCCGTTCGTCGCGACCGCCGTCGGAGCGGGCTCGATGCTCATCCTCGGCCTGCTCATCGGCCGCCGTCGGCTGTACGACGCGATGCAGCCCACGCACCTCGCGCAGGCCGCGGCCGCGGCAGCGCCGGGCGCCGGGCCACAGCCCATCTTTGACGGATCGGGCGATCGACGGTAGCCTTCGTAGTCGCGGGGTGGAGCAGCGGCAGCTCGTCGGGCTCATAACCCGAAGGTCAGGGGTTCGAATCCCCTCCCCGCAACCAACTCGCTTCACCATGAACCCCGGGACCCGACCACCCCGGGGTTCTTTCTTTTCCCGGCGCGCTCCGATCGAGGCGGGTCCGCGGCTTGCCCGGCGCCGGCTGCCCGGCGCTCGTGGCCGCCAGGCCTTCCCGTGGCTCGCCCGGCGTTCCAACTGGAGCGTGGAGGCGTCGTTTGGAACGCTCAGCGTTCCACCCGGGCCGAACGATCGTGCGACTGGAACGCGCCACCGTTCCACCGGTCCCCGGTACGCGCCGGTTGGAACGGCCAGCGATCCGCCCTGGACGCAGGCCACGACCCGTCACGTCGCGGCACAATAGCGTCAGGGTTGACATAGTGTGTATCACACACTATTGTGCCGGACATGACGTTTGACGAGATCCTCTCGAGTGCCCAGCAGGAGCTGCGACGGGGAACCGTCGTGCTCGCCTGCCTCGTCCTGCTGCGCGAGCCCGGCTATGGCTACGCGCTGCTGGACCAGCTCCGGGATCTCGGCTTCAGCGTCGACGCGAACACGCTGTACCCACTCCTCCGCCGCCTCGAAAGCCAGGGGCTGCTCGTGAGCGAGTGGAACACGCAGGAGGCGCGGCCTCGGAAGTTCTACCGGATCAGCCCGGACGGGGAGCGGCTCGCCGCCGCCCTGCTCGCGGACTGGACCCGGCTCGATACCTCGCTCCGGCGGCTGGCCCAGGGAGACGACGCATGACCACGCTGACCGATCGCTACGTCTGGGCGGTGCTCCGCGCCGTCCCCCAGGCCAAGCGGACCGACCTCGAGCCCGAGATCCGGGCGCTCGTCGCCGACGCCGTCGATGCCCACGCCGGCCATGCCTCGCCCGAAACGGCGGAACGCGCCGCGCTCGTGGAGCTCGGCGACCCGGATGCGCTCGCCGCGCAGTACATGGACACGACGCGGTTCCTCATCGGGCCGCGTCTCTACCCCGAGTGGGAGCGGCTCCTGCGGCTCCTCCTCCCGATCGTCGTGCCGATCGCCGGGATCGCCGTCACGGCGGTCGGATGGGTCTCGGGCAAGCCGGTCGGGGAGGCGATCGTGAGCGGCCTTGGCGTCGCGTTCAACGTCGCCGTCCAGCTCGCCTTCTGGTTCACGCTCGTGTTCGCCATCGCCGAGCGCACGGGTTCGCCAGTCGCGCCGATGACGGGTCAGCCGTGGTCGCCCGACCAGCTCCCAGAGCTGCCGGCGCCGGACCGGATGAGCCTGGGCGAGACGGTCGCCTCGATCGCGTTCTACGTGTTCATGGTCGTGGCGATCGCCTCGGTGCAGATCGCGACGCCGATCCAGGTCGACGGGACCGGCTACCCGCTGTTCGACCCGGCGACCTGGGCCTGGTGGCTGTGGTACGTGCTCGCGGTCATCGTCGCCGAGATCGTGTTCGCGATCGCGCTCTACCTGCGCGGCCGCTGGACGTGGGCATACGCGACCGTCAACGCGTTCCTCAATGCCGCGTTCGCGATCCCCGCGGTCTACCTCCTCCAGGAGGGACTCCTGTTCAACGACGAGCTGGTGGCCGCGATCGACGCCCAGGCGAGCGGCGACTGGTTCACCACCACCGTGGCGATCACCATCGTCGTGATCGTGCTGATCACGGTCATCGACGCAGCCGACGGGTTCCGGAAGGCGTGGCGCACCTCGCGCCGCGCCGGCGAGGTGGCCGCTCCCGGATGAGGCCACGGCACGGCGGCCATATCTCACCGGCCGGCGTCAGCCGATGGGGGCCCCTGGACGGGATCGCTCCTGCGCCCGTCAGACGGCCGAGCGCGCCGTGACGGCGCCGGGACCCGAGGCGGGCCCGACGATGGCCCGCAGCACCAGGGCCGCGACCACGACGGCCCCCGCGGCGGCGACCAGCGCCACGACCGCGGTGTCCTGCTCCTTCACGGCGATCCCGACGTACGCCCACACGATCACGAGGCCGTAGGCGGCGTCGCGAAAGCGGTAGACGAACCTGGCGGCGATGGCCAGCCCGACGAGCAGCACAGCGGCGGCGAGGACCGCCGACACGTCGTCGGACGCGCGGATCCCCAGGGCGGCGCCGGCTTGGGCGATGTTCGCGATCGTGGCCACCGTGATCCAGCCGAGGTAGACGGAGAACGGGACGCGGACGACCCAGAAGGGCGTCCCGCGGAGGCGGTCGCGCCGGTCCCACAGCCGCAGGTGGATGGCGATGAGCGTCAACAGCAGGGCAATCATCACGGGGACTGTCAGCGCGAACACCTCGTACTGGAACAGGAGCACCCAGGTGGCGTTGAGGACCCCGGTCAGTGCGGGCAGCCAGCCGAGCGAGCGGAGCGTCTCGTCCTCGCGGTTGCGGGGCAGCGCCTGCCACACGGTGAATGCCGCGAGCAGCAGGTAGATCAGGCCCCAGATCGAGAACACGTAGCCCGCCGGGATCACGAACACCTCGAAGCGGTCGCTGATCTCGCCCGTGCGCTGGCCGTTGATCGGCAGGGCGTTCGCGGCGACGTTGATCGCCATGGTGAGCAGGAAGGACAGGACGGTACCGACCTGTCGGAGCGTGTCGGAGCGCATGCGAACCTCCCGGGAAGGGATGACGCCTTTCATTCGCTCGAGCCGCGCTTCCGGATCACTGGCGCTCAGTCCCAGCGGAAGCGGCGGGCGGCGAGGACCGCCAGCACGATCGCCCAGCCCGCAAGGATCGCCATCGGCTCGGTGGCGTCGGCGATCGTCGTGCCGAGGCCGATCGCGAGCGACTCGGTGAGCGCCGCCGGGGGCAGGACCGACGCGACGGCCGCGACGGCGGGCGGCAGCCGGTCGAGCGGCAGCACGATCCCGCCCAGCACGAGGCACAGGAGGAACAGGAGGTTCGCGAGGGCGAGCGTCGCCTCGGCCCGGAGCGTGCCGGCCATCAGCAGCCCGAGGCCGGCGAACGCGACCGTGCCCAGGAGGAGCGCGGCGAGGAACACGGGCATGGACGCCGTCGGGCCGGCGCGGAACCCGAGCAGCCCGACCGCGATGGCCACGAGGAGCACCAGCTGGACCGCCTCGACGAGCAGCGACCGACACGGTCTTCGCGGCGACCACGACCGAGGTGCCCGCCGGGCTCCCGCCGAGCCGCTTGATGACGCCGTACGCTCGCTCGTAGCCGGTCGAGATCGCGAGCGACACGAGGCTCGTGGCGATCACCGCCAGCGCGATCGTGCCGGGCAGCAGGCGGTCCACGGAGGCGCCGCCCGAGCCACCCGCCGGGTCGAACGCGCTGAACACGACCAGGACGCCCGCCGGGATGACGAACGCGATGAGCAGGCCCTCGCCGCGCCGCAGGACCAGCCGGAGCTCGTGGGCACCGAGCGCCAGCGCCATCCGCGGCCAGGACGAGGGCGTCGCGGGCGTGCCGGCGCCGATGGGCCGGGTCGAGACGGGCGTGGTCATGCGTCGCGTCCGGCGTCGGGTCCGGCGTCGGGTCCGGCGTCGGCCGGCAACCTCGGCCGCCCCGCCGACGAGCTCGAGGTACCGCTCCTCGAGGCTCGCGGCGCCGAGCCGCAGCTCGGTGAGGAGCAGCCCGCGCGCCGCGCACCACGCGGCCAAGCGCCGCCACGAGGCGCGGGTCCGGGGACGTCGCGAGCCCGCGGACCTCGTACGACGCCCCGGCGCCCGACGAGACGACCTCCGCGCCCGCGCCCAGGCTCGCGGCGAGCGCCGCGGCGTCGGCCGCGTCGAGGACGCGATCGAGCACGGAATCGGACGCGTGGCGCCCCCGCCCCGGTGAGCTCGGCCGGGGTGCCCTCGGCCACGATCCGCCCGCGGTCGAGGACCGCCACGTGATCGGCGAGACGCTCGACGTCGCCCAGCTCGTGGGTCGTGAGGAGGATCGTCGTGCCCGCCGCGCGCAGGGCGCCGATCCGCTCGCGCGTCGCCTGCTTCGCCGCGGGGTCCATGCCGGCGGTCGGCTCGTCGAGGACGAGCAGCTCCGGGCGCCCGACGAGCGCCAGCGCCAGCCCGAGTCGCTGCTTCTCGCCACCCGAGAGCCGCCGGTACCGGGTGCGTCGCCGCGCGGCCCGAGGTCGACGAGCTCGAGGAGCGCATCGGGGTCCTCCGGATCGCGGAACAGGCGGGCGTACAGGTGGAGCGCCTCGCGCGGCGTCGTCCGCGGGTCGATGCCACCCTCCTGGAGCATCAGGCCGACCCGGCTTCGGAGCCGGCGCCGGTCGACGCGCCGGGTCGAGGCCCAGCACCCGGACGCGTGCCGCCGTCGGGGCGGCGGTAGCCCTCGACGATCTCGACGGTCGTCGTCTTGCCGGCCCCGTTCGGGCCGAGCAGCGCGAACAGCTCGCCGCGCGCCACGTCGAACGACACGCCCGCCAGCACGTCCCGGCCGGCGTAGGCCTTGTGCAGCGCGTCCACGCGGATGGCGGGCCCCGCCGCCGCGGCGGTCACGGGGCGATCTTGGCGTACTGCGTGTCGAAGTCTTCGGGCCGGACCTCGCCGATCTGGATCCCGCGCAGGATCCCGTCCTTGTCGATGAAGTAGGTCTGCGGCGGCGCGACGACCCGGTACGCCCCCGCGATCGCGCCGTCCGGATCGTCAACGGACGGCCACGAGAGGTCGAAGTCGTCGAGGAACGCGCGGGCGAGGTCCGGCTGGTCCTTGTACAGGACGCCCACCATCTGGAGGCCGTCCGTGGGGCCCAGCGCCTCGAGCTTCTCCTTGAACATCGGGAGCTCCTCGCGGCACGGCGTGCACCACGATGCCCAGAAGTTCACGACGAGGGGCTTGCCGCGGTACGCGGCGAGGTCGAGCGGTGCTGCCGTCGAGGGCCGTGCCCACGATCGGCGGGGCCGGCTCGCCCACCCGGGCAACGGGCGCGTTGCTGCCGCACGCGGCGACCACGAGGGCCAGCACGAGGCCGACGATGACCGGGGTCCGGGAACGGGCGTGACGGGTCGTGGCGGGCCTACCCTGCGCTGAGCGATCCCGTCATGTTCGGATGGATCGAGCACACGAACGTGTAGCCGCCGGCCGGGAGCGCCGGGACGTCGTACACGATGGCCTTGGGGCCGGTGACGATCTCGCCCTGGAACACGGTCCCGCCGCTGTCGTCCTTGATCACGACGTCGTGGGGCACGGTGTCCTGGTTGTCGAACGCGATGGTGAACGGGGCGTCGGCGGGCGCCGTGACGTCCTTGGTCGTGAAGTCGATGTTGGCCGCGATGATCGTCACGTCCGCGGCGGGCACGTCCGGGGCCTCGGACGCCGGGGCAGGCGCACCGCCACCGCCCGCGGCCTCGCCGCTCGGCGCGGCCTCCGCGCCGGTCTGGGAGTTCGGCAGCAGCCCGCTCGAGAACACGAGGCCGATCGCGACCAGCACGGCGAGCCCGGCGAACGTGGCCTTCGGCCACTTCGGCGCGCCGCCCATGTCGAGGTGCCCGGTGTGGTCGGCGTGCTCGACGGCGACGTACTCCTTGCGCGCGTCGAGCAGCCAGCCGACGCCGGTGATGACGATCGCCCCGAAGCCGACGAGGATCAGCCAGCCGCCGACGATCAGCCCGGCCACGAGGATGGTCATCGCGATCGCGACGAGGATCGGGCGGAACGAGGGCGGCGGGATGTGGACGCCCTCGGGCGGCGTGCCGGCGGGCGCGGGCAGCATGCCGACGGCGACGGGCTGGCCGGCGCCGGCCGGGATCGCGTCGTAGTCGCGCAGGGCCTCGCGGCCCCAGTAGAGGAGCGTGAGGACGAGGGCGACCGCGCCGACGGCGAGCCAGATCCCGCCCGCGACGAGGCCGAACACCAGGAGGAACACGCCGGCCGCCGCGACGAATGGCGCGAACGACGGCCCGGGCATGTGGATCCCGGGCGGCGCGACCGGCGGCAGGCGCCGCTTGCCGCTGCGGGTCGGGCCCGCGGTCACCCACTTGTAGATCGTCCAGGTGATGTACAGGAACGACCGGGATCGTGCAGGAACACCGGGAGCAGCGAGATCAGCGCGCCCCAGTCCGGGACGACGAACTGGGTGGTGAACTCGATCAGGTCGCTCCAGAGCTGCTCGATCATCGGGCGGGCGTCAGCTCTTCTGGCGGGTGCCTGCGACCAGGACGTAGGCCATGAGCGACATGGCCACGCCGAGGCAGATCAGCATCGTGATCCCGGCATAGTCGATCGGCCGACTGGTCGACGAGGTACGGGAAGGCCCAGTAGAACGCCGGCGATCAGGACGAACACGATCCCGACGAGGGCCGCGCGACGAGGGGTCATGACGTCTCAGTCCTTCGCGCTACAGCAGGTAGAGGATCGAGAACAGGAGGATCCACACGACGTCGACGAAGTGCCAGTAGAGCGACGTCGCCTCGACCATGTCGTGGTGCTTGCCGCTGAACTGGCCCGCCATGCCGCGGTACATCACGACCGCCAGCATGAGGACGCCGCCGAAGACGTGGGCGCCGTGGAAGCCGGTCAGCGTGTAGTAGGTGGTCCCGAACGTCCCGGAGCTGATCGTCAGCCCCTCGTGGATGAGGACGCTGTAGTCGTACATCTGGAGCGCGAGGAACGTGATCCCGAGGACGAGGGTCACGGCCATGTTGCGCAGGAACGTGGTCCGGTTGTCGTGCTTGATCGCGTTGACCGCGAACTGGCAGGTGAACGACGAGATGATCAGGATGATCGTGGCCGGCAGGATGACGTTGAGCGTGCCGGTCTCGGTCCACAGCGTGAACGGGCTGAGGATGTGCCTCGAACGCCTGCGGCGGCCAGCGCTGCACCCCGTCGGTGTCGATGAAGCTCGCCCGCAGGCTGAAGTAGGCCGCGAACAGCCCGGCGAAGAACATCACCTCGGAGGTGATGAACAGCAGCATCCCCAGGACGGGGTTGCCGATGCCACCCGACGCCGTGGGCGGTCGTGGCGGCGCGCGTGGGCGTCGGTGGCGGTGAGGGCGGTGGTGTCGGCCGTCATCGTGTCGCTCCCGTCAGTGCGTGACCGTCCGGCCGTGGCGGGCGTCGAACACCGGGCGCTCGGAGCGGACCTCCGGCAGGTGGTCGAAGTTGTACGGGGGCGGCGGCGAGGAGGTCGCCCACTCGAGGGTGTTGGCCTCCCACGGGTCGTCACCGGCAACCTTGCCGTTGCGCAGCGAGACGAACACGTTCCACAGGAACGGGACCATCGAGAACGCGATGATGAACCCGCCGACGGTGGCCAGCACGTTGAGCTCGGTCCAGCCGGCCGTGGCCGAGTAGTCGGCGATCCGGCGGGGCATGCCCGCGAGGCCCAGCTGGTGCATCGGGAAGAACGTCAGGTTGAACCCGATGAACATCAGGATGAACTGGAGCTTGCCCAGCCCCTCGCCGAGCATCCGCCCGGTCATCTTCGGGAACCAGTAGTAGATGCCCGCGAACACCCCGAACACCGAGCCGCCGAACAGCACGTAGTGCAGGTGGGCGACGACCCAGTACGTGTCGTGGAGCGCGAAGTCGACGGGCACGGCCGCGGAGAACGCGCCATTGAGCCCGCCGATCAGGAACATCGTGAGGAAGCCGATCGCGAACAGGAGCGGCGTCGAGAACTGGAGCTGGCCCCGCCACATGGTCGCGATCCAGTTGAACATCTTGACGCCGGTCGGCACCGCGATCAGGAACGTCATGAGGCTGAAGAACGGCAGGAACACCGCGCCGGTCGTGAACATGTGGTGCGCCCACACGGAGAACCCGAGGGCGCCGATGCCGACCGTCGCGAACACGAACGCCTTGTAGCCGAACAGCGGCTTGCGCGAGAAGACGGGGAGCACCTCGCTGATGATCCCCATCGCCGGCAGCACCATGATGTAGACCGCCGGGTGCGAGTAGAACCAGAACACGTTCTGGTACAGGATCGCGTTGCCGCCGTTGGCCGGGTCGAAGAAGTGGCCGCCGTAGTTGCGGTCGATGAACAGCATGATCAGCGCGCTGGTCAGGACCGGCGTGGCCATCAGCACGAGGACGCTCGTGGTGAGCACGGTCCAGGTGAGGATCGACATCCGGAACAGCGTCACGCCGGGCGCGCGCATCTTGAAGATCGTGACCAGGAAGTTGATGGCGCCCAGAATCGAGCTGGTCCCGATCAGCACCAGGCCCATGATCCACAGGTCCGTCCCGGTGCCGCTGTACTGCTCGCCCGACAGCGGCGGGTACTCGGTCCAGCCGGACGCGGCCGCGCCGCCCGAGACGAAGAAGCCCGAGGCCATGAGCGCGCCGCCGAGCGGCAGCAGCCACAGCGACAGGGCGTTGATCCGGGGGAACGCCATGTCCGGCGCGCCGATCTGGAGCGGGACCACGTAGTTCCCGAAGCCCGCGAGGATCGGGATGATGAACAGGAACAGCATGAACGAGGCGTGCATCGTGAACGCCTGGTTGTAGAACTCCGGGGTCACCAGGCCGCCCATCGTGTTGGGCACGGCCGCCGGCGTCGCGAGCTGGACCCGGACGACCATCGCGAGCAGGCCGCCCGCCATGAAGAAGATCATCGAGTTGATCAGGTACATGATCCCGATCTTCTTGTGATCCGTGGTCGTCAGCCACTCGTAGATCGTGCTCCGGTACGCGGGAGCGGCGGGGTGCAAGGTCGTCGTGGCCATCCCAGCGATGCTCCTACTTGACCGTCAGGTTGCCGGTCATGTTCGGGTGAACGGTGCAGACGAAGGGATAGCGTGCCGCTGGCGAGCGGCGGAACCGCGTAGTCGCTTCTCGGCGACGCCGTTGAAGGTCTCGCCCAGGAAGGCGACGCCCCCGTTCGCGTCCCTGATCTCGACGTTGTGCGGCACGGCGTTGTCGTTGTTGCTGAAGTGGATCGTGAACGGCGCGTCGGCCGGCGCCTCGAGCGTCGTCTCGGTGAACGCGATGTTCTGGGCGGTCAGCTGGAGCACCGGGCCGGCCTCCTCGCCCGAGGGCGCGGGCGGCGGCGTCGCGTTGGCCTTCGCGATCTGCTCCGCGAGCCACACGTCGTACTCGGCGCGCGACACGGCATGGACGTCGAACAGCATGTTGCCGTGGAAGGCGCCGCACAGCTCGGCGCACTGGCCGCGGTACGTGCCCGGCTCCTCGACCGTGAAGTCGAACGTGTTGTTGCGACCCGGCACGACGTCCCGCTTGAACAGGAACTTCGGGACGTAGAACGCGTGGATGACGTCATCCGACCGCAGCTCGACGTGGACGGGCTCGCCGACCGGGAGGACCATGCCGCCCGCGTCGCCGACCGGCAGCGCCACGGTGAACAGCGTCTTCGCCTCGGGGCCGTTGCCGTCCAGGTAGTCGAACGACCACTGGAACCGGGCCGCGACGGCGCGGACGGTGACGTCGGTCGGGGACCTTGGCGTCCACGGTGTTGAGCGACTGCCAGGACATCGCGAACAGGACGATGACGATCGCGGTGGGGATGACCGTCCAGATGACCTCGACCAGGTTGTTGCCGTGGGTCTGCGGCGGGAGGTCCGTGTCGGTCGACTTGCGGCGGTAGCGGAACACCGACCACACGATCAGGCCCTCGACGAGGAGGAAGATCGCGACGGCGATGTAGAACACGAAGTCGTACAGGTTCTGGATGCTCGTCGAGCGGTCGGTGACGCCGCCCGTCCCGTGGTTCGGGAAGAAGCTGTTCCAGACGCTCGCGCGGCGTGGCGCCGAACGCGGCGAGCACGACGATCGACACCACCACGACGGCGGCGATGATCAGGCCGGCAAGGAGAGCACCGGACCCGGTCCGAGACCGGGGAGGCATCGACATCGGGTTCCTCGAGTGTTGTCGACGGCCGGATGCGCGACCGCTCAGCAAAGAGGGCTCGTCGTCCGGGACGCGCGCTCCCCCGGAGGGGGGCGCCGGACGCGCGCATCATACCCGAGGCGAGTGGGAGTTCGCGGCTGATTGGCCCACCGGCGCATCGCGGGTGCCGTCGGCCGGGACGCGCGGAATCGGGCGACAATGCGGTCGTGAACCCGATCCGCCGGCGCCCGACCGTCGTGCTCGGCCTCGGAGTCGTCGCGACGCTCCTCGCCGCCCCGGTCGCATCGGCCCACGGCGGCGGCGTCCCACCCGCGCCAGAGGCGGGCTCGTTCCTCCTGTCGTGGTCGTTCGACCCGCTCGTGTGGCTGCCGGCGATCGGGGCGCTGCTCCTGTGGCGGCATGGGGTCGGGCGGGTCCGGCGGCTCCACCCGGCTCGTCCCGTCGCCCGCCACCGGACCGTGTCCTGGACCCTCGGGGTCGTCGCCCTGCTCGTCGCCCTCGACTCGGGGATCGAGCGCTACGACACGACGCTGTTCAGCGTCCACATGGTCCAGCACCTGGTCCTCACGCTCATCGCGCCGCCGCTGCTCCTGTTCGCCGGCCCGATCACCCTCCTCCTGCAGGCGCAGCTCGCCCGCGACCCGCAAGCGCTGGATCCTGCCGGTGCTCCACTCGCGGATCGTCAGGTTCTTCGCGTTCCCGGTCGTCTCGTGGCTGCTGTTCGCGGCCGTCATGTGGGCGAGCCACTTCTCGCCGCTGTTCGACCTCGCGCTCGAGAACGAGTGGGCCCATCGCCTGGAGCACGTCCTGTTCCTCGCCACCGCGCTGCTGTTCTGGTGGCCGGTCGTCGGCCCCGACCCGTCGCCGTGGCGCATGGCGCCGCCGGTCAAGGTGCTCTACGTGGGGCTGCAGATGCCGCAGAACACGTTCCTCGCGCTCGCGATCTACATGGCGACGGTGCCGCTCTACTCGCACTACGTCACGACCGTGCGCTCGTGGGGCCCGACGCCGCTCGAGGACCAGCAGGTCGCGGGCGGGATCATGTGGCTGGCCGGCGACTTCGCGTTCCTGACGATGCTCATCCTGCTCGTGCTCGCCTGGATGCGCCACGAGGACCGCCGGACGGTGGGCGAGGACCGGCGGCTGGACGCGGAGCGGGCGGCCATCCGCGAGCGGGAGGCACGGCTGGCCGCGCGCCGCGCCGCCGAGGCCGGGGACGGACCGCCGGGTCCCTGACGTCGCGCCGCTCGTCGCCCGGGTCAGGCGTCGGGCGGGATCGGCGCCTCGAGATACGCGCGGTAGCGGTCGGGGTCGACGTTGCCGCCGGAGACGACGCCGACGATCGGGCCGTCGAGCCCGAGCAGGCCGGCCTCCGCGGCGTGGAACCGCATCGCGGCGATCGGCAGGGCGCCCGAGGGTTCGACGACGAGCCGCGCCTCTTCCGCCGCGAGCCGGACCGCGGCCGCGATCTCGGCCTCGGTCACGGTGATGATCCGGTCGAGCTGCCGGCGCAGGTGGGCGAAGTTGAGCCGTCCGATCGCCTGCGTCCGGGTGCCGTCGGCGATGGTGCGGCTGACCCGCTCCGCGTCCCAGGTCACGATCTCGTCGGCCTCGAGCGACGCGGCCGCGTCCGCGGCGAGCTCGGGCTCCACGCCGATGACGCGCGTCCCCGGGCTGAGCGCCGCGATCGCCGCCGCGACGCCCGCCGCGAGGCCGCCGCCGCCGACCGGGACGAGGACCGCGGCGACGTCCGGTAGTGTCTCGGCGATCTCGAGCCCGACGGTGCCCTGGCCGGCCACGATGCGCGGGTCGTCGAACGGCGGGATCACGGCCAGCCCGCGCTCGGCGGCAAGCGCCTCCGCCACCAGGCGCCGCTCCTCGGACGCGGTGCCGACGATGACGACCTCGGCCCCGTCGGCCTCGACCCGCGCCCGCTTGATCGCCGGGGCGTCGGAGGGCATGACGATGACCGCCGGCACGCCGAACAGCCGCGCCGCCCGCGCGACGCCCTGCGCGTGGTTGCCCGACGAGTACGTGATCAGGCCGCGGGCACGTGCCTCGGGCGTGAGCGAGGCCGCCGCGACGTACGCCCCGCGGAGCTTGAACGCGCCGATCGGCTGGAGGCTCTCCGCCTTGAGCAGCTGCCGCCGGTCGGGCGCGCCGAAGGGGACGAGCGGCGTGCGCAGCGCGATCCCGCGGAGCGTCTCGGCGGCGGCCCGGATCGCGGGCAGCTCGACGAGGTCGGGGAGGGGTCTCGGGTCGGTCACGGGCGGATGCTACCGCCGGGTGAGGCCCGGATAAGCCGCGGATAAGCGGCGTTGGCGATGCTGCGGGTCCGCATCGTCGATCGGGCACTCCTCGGACGGGATCGAGCCAGCGGATCCAGCAACGCCCGGGCGGCCGGGCGGGGAGACGACCCATCGACGACCCGGCGTACGCGCGCCCGATCGATCCTCCACGCCCTGGCGGCGCTGCCGATGCTCGCGGCCGTCGTCGTGATCGTGGACCACGCCCGGCGCTGGTAGCGCCGCCGGCATCAGCCCGGTCGCCGCGCGGTGACCATCGCGTTCTGACAGGACGCAGCCCGGGTTGTCCTGGGGATTACGAGCTGCCGTCCGCCGGCTCACACGCGCCCGGTGACCTCCCCGTGCGAGATGCGGGAGGCGATATAGACAGGCACGACGGACAGCAGGATCGCGACCATGCCGGCGACGTTGACCAGTGGGACCTGATTCGCAGGCGGAAGCTCGGAGGATCCACATCGGAAGCGTCTGGACACGGCGCCCGCGGTGAAGATCGTCACGATGATCTCGTCGAACGACAGGGCGAAGGCAAGCAGCGCGCCAGCCAACAGCGCGGTGCGCATCTGCGGGTAGGTGATCCGTCGAAATGTGCGTGCACGTGTCCGCGCCGAGGTCCGCGGAGGCCTCCTCGTAGGACCGGC
This sequence comes from uncultured Gaiellaceae bacterium, assembly GCA_963732995.1. Taxonomy (GTDB): domain Bacteria; phylum Actinomycetota; class Thermoleophilia; order Gaiellales; family Gaiellaceae; genus Gaiellasilicea. The sequence continues at coordinate 135,868 of CAVTBS010000003.1, forward strand.
CGTGCGGCGCAGACGAGCGATCACGTTGTTGTAGGCGAGGACGACGCAGAAGGTCGCGTGGCCGACGACGATCGAGAACCAGGCCGAGGTCGAACCCGACCGTCACGAACGTCGTACTCAGCGCCATGCCGGTGACGATGCCCGGCAACGCGATCGGGAGGATGACCAGGAACGAGATCGTCTCGCGGCCGAAGAACGGTAGCGCTGCAACGGCGACCGCCGCGAGCGTGCCGAGGACGAGCGCGAGGGCCGTCGCGATCGCGGCGACGGTGATCGAGTTGACGAACGCCTTCTGCAGCGCCGGGTTCGAAGCCGCCTCGCCGAACCAGTCGAGCGTGAAACCAGTCGGCGGCCAGGCGGGGAGTGGCGTCGGTGTTGAAGGCGAGACACGACGAGGATCGCAAGCGGCAGGTAGATGAACGCGAGGACCCGCGCCGTCACGATGCGGAGCAGGATGCCGCGTCAGCCGTCCTCGGTCATCGCCCGGCACTACAGCGACTCGAACGCGCCGAGGCGACGCGCGAGGAGGAGGTACAGACGGTCATGACGACGATCGGGATCAGCGAGTAGCGCCGCCGCGAGCGGGAGGTTGCCGAGGCTCGAAGTTCGTCGTAGATGACGTTGCCGATGAACTTCGCGTCGGACACGCAGGTCGGGACGTGATGTAGTCGCCGAGCGTCAGCGAGAACGTGAAGATCGAGCCCGCGACGAGCGCGGGAACACGAGCGGCAGGATGACCCGCCGGAAGGTCGTGCCACGACGGCCGCCGAGGTCGGCCGACGCCTCGAGCAGCGAGGCCGGGATCCGCTCGAGGCCCGGCGAAGATCGGCAGGATCATGTACGGCAGCCACAGGTACGATGAACACGAGCCACGGCTGCCACAGTCTCGGTAGGCCGGGCGCCGGGATCCCGAGCGGGGCGAGCACCCAGTCGAGAAGCCGTCGCTCGGGAGGATGATCCGCCACGCGTAGATCTTGACGAGGTAGCTCGCCCACAGCGGCATGAGGACGCGACGACGAGCAGCCCGCGGACTTCCGCGGCGAGGCGATCCGCGCCATGTAGAAGGCGATCGGGAACGCGAGCAGCGCGTCGGTGACGGTGACGAGCGCCGCCATGCCGATCGTCCGCAGCGCGATCGTCCGGTACACGGGCTCGCTCGCGATGTCCTGGGAACGTTCTCGAGCGTCCACGAGAACGGGATCACCTGCCCGGTGAACGCGTCCTCGTCCCAGAACGCGTTGAGCAGCAGGACGAACAGCGACCCGAGGTAGACGATGAGGAGCCAGCCGAGCGGCGCCGCGAGCAGCAGCCGGGCCTGGGCGGTCCGCCGGGGTGGAGCCACGCCGCGACCCGGCGCAGCACCGTCCGGCGCGGCGCGGGCAGGGCCGGCAGCGGGGGCGGGGCGGAGGCCGGGGCCGAGCTGGCGTCGTCGGCGTGGGCGGTCATCGGTGGGCTGGGCGCCTCGCGGGAGCGGTGGCCGTGATGCCGGTGTCCGGCGGCGGGGCCGTCGAACGGGTGCGGGCCCGCCGGCACGAGGCCGGCGAGCCCGTCAGTCGCGTGGGTCAGCGGGCCTGGGTCAGGCGCCGCGCAGCTCTCGGTCCAGCGCCTCGACCCAGTCGTCCAGGTCCTTGCACGTGGCGGCCGCGTCGTCGTCGAGCGCAGTCGGCCTCGGGCGTCGACCAGTACCAGACGTCCTTCGCAGTAGGCCTCGTCGTCCGCGTGCGTAGATGCTCGCAGTGGTCCGGCGAGAGCGCCTCCGCGACCCGCAGGCCTTGCTGTGCTCGTCGGGGCCTCGCCGAACCACATCGTCGCCTGGCCGTTGGCCTCGGCCGACGTCATGTGGTCCATCCACATGTAGCATGCAGTTCGGGTGCTTCGTCTTGGAGCGATCATCCACGTGTCGGACCAGCCCGTCGAGCCCTCGCGGGGCGTGACGACCTTGACCGGCTGGCGGTCGGCCCGGAGCAGGTTCGCTGGTACTGCCAGGTCGTGCCGACGACGACGTCGCCGTTGCCGTGAACGAGGTGATCTGCTCGGCTGTAGTGCCCCAGTACGTCGCCCCGTCGGCCTTCTGCGCCTCGAGCAGCTCGATCGCCCCGCGAACTGCGTCTCGTTCAGCGGTACGGGTTCTTGATGCCCAGCTCGGGGTTCGTCGCCATCAGGTGCAGCGCCGCGTCGGCGATGTAGATCGACGAGTCGTAGACGCTGATCTTGCCCGCGTACGTGGGACGCCGCTCGAACACCGGGTCCCAGCTCGTCGGGCGCGGGCGTGACGCTCGTCGGTGTTGCCACATCAGCAGGTTCGGCGCCGCGCCCGTGCGGCACGCCGTAGTGGACGCCGTCGACCGTGTTGTGCGGCAGGTCCTTGAGGCCGGCGAAGACGTTCGCGTAGTTCGGGAACAGCGTCGATGTTGACCGGGGCCACGATCCCGCCGGCGATGAGCCGGGTGGTCGCGTCGCCGGAGGCCGAGATGCCGTCGTAGTCGCCCGGGTTGCATGACAGCGAGAACGCCGTCGTTGGAGTCGGCCAGGTCGGTGCCGCTGACCTTGCAGCCGGTCTTCGTCCTCGAACGGGCGTGACCCAGTCGAAGGCCGGATCGGTCGTGCCGTCGCTCGCGTAGCCGGCCCACGTGACCAGGTTGACGCGCGCCCTTCGCCCGCGCCGATCGACGGTTGGCGGGCTCGGGCGCCGCCGATGCCGCGTCGCGCCGCCGCTACATGCGGCGGCGAGGAGCGCCGACGACGCCGGCCAGCGCCAGGATCCTCGGTTGCTTCATGCGGTCTGTTCCTCCTCCGATGCTGCGCCGCCGTCGGCGACGGGCAGGCAGTGATGCCGCTTCCAGATGAGCCGCACCTCGCGGCCCTGCTGCGCGAGCGCCTCGGTCGAGGTCGTGCGCAGGTTCTGCTCCGTGACCACGAGCTCGGCCCCCGCCTCGAGCTGCACGATGTACCGCGTGTCCGGGCCGACGTAGACGACCTCCCGGATCCGCCCCGCGGCTGCCACCTCGTCGTCCGCGGGCTCGTCGGCGGGCGAGGCGAGGCGGATCTTCTCGGGCCTGACGGTGAACGTGCCCGGCGTGCCGACGATCGCCCGTGCGGCCTCGCCGGTCAGCAGGTTGGACGTGCCGACGAAGCCCGCCACGAACCGCGTCGCGGGCTTCTCGTAGACCTCGGCCGGGGCACCCACCTGCTCGATCCGTCCGCGGTTGAAGACCGCGATCCGGTCGCTCATCGTGAGCGCCTCCTCCTGGTCGTGGGTGACGTAGATGAACGTGATCCCGACCTGCTGCTGGATGCCCTTGAGCTCGACCTGCATCTCCTCGCGGAGCTTGAGGTCGAGCGCGCCGAGGGGCTCGTCGAGCAGCAGGACGCGGGGCCGGTTCACGAGCGCGCGCGCGAGCGCGACCCGCTGCCGCTGGCCGCCCGAGAGCTGGCCCGGCTTGCGCCTGTCGTAGCCCTCGAGGCGGACCATCTCCAGCGCCTCGGCCACCCGGCGGTCGCGCTCCGGCCTGGCGACGCTGCGGATGACGAGGCCGTACGCGACGTTGTCGCGCGACCGTCATGTGCGGGAACAGCGCGTAGTCCTGGAACACGGTGTTCACGTCGCGCTCGAACGGCGGCGAGGCCCGTGACGTCGTGGCCGTGGAGGAGCACCCGGCCGGCGGTCGGCAGCTCGAAGCCCGCGATCATGCGCAGGGTCGTCGTCTTGCCCGAGCCCGACGGGCCGAGCATCGAGAAGAACTCGCCGTCGCCGATCTCCAGGTCGATGCCGTCGACCGCCACGACATCGCCGAACCGCTTCTCGAGGCCCTCGAGCCGGACGGCCGGGCCCGGGTCCGCCCTGCGCGCATGGTTCTCGACGTGCTCGTGCGCATGCGGCTGGACGGTGCCGTGCACGTGCGGAACGGGATCCGTGGGCGTGGCAGTCACTCGGGCGGCGACTCCTGGGGCACCGTGACGGTCGGTGCGGCGGTACGAGCCAAGCCGGCGCACCCTTCCTCAGGGGGGCGGCGAGGTGGGCGCACGCTACGGGCGCACCGGAGCAGTGTCAAGGGTGATCCCATCGTGCGGAGCGTCGCCGCGCGTGTCCCGCATGATGGTGTCGTGCATCCCCCGACAGCCGCCCGCGTCCCCGTTCGTCCTCGGACCGGCCGCGTCACGTCAACGCGGCGTGCCGTCGGGCCGGTTCTGGCCACCGTGATCGTCGGCACGGTCGTCGGGGCGTGCGGGTCCGGTGGGGCGCCGGCCACGCCGCCGATCACGCCGGGGGTGAGCGCGACGCCGCGCGACGTCAACATCGTCATGCGCGAGTACGGCTACGTGCCGCAGGTCGTCGACCTCGTGCCCGGCGAGACCGTCGTGCTCCACGTGCTCAACGGCGGCCTCGAGACGCACGAGGCCGTGGTGGGCGACCTCGAGGCGCAGCTCGCGTGGGAGGAGGCGGAGCTGGCGACGATCGACCACCCGCCGGGCCCGACGCCGTTCGTGCCCCCGCCCGAGGGCTTCGACGGCATCCGGATCGTCGCCGGGTCCGGGCAGCGGCTCGACGTCACCTGGACGGTGCCGGCGGACGGGCCCGATGCGGCGGGCGGCTGGTTCGTGGGCTGCCACATCCCGGGCCACTGGGCGAAGGGGATGGTGGTGCCCGTCCGGTTCGTGGGCCCGGGTGGGACGCCGCTCGGGACGCCGCCCTCCCTGCCCGGCGGCTCCCCGAGCGCCTCGCCGGGCGGCTGACCGCCTGCTGCCTCGAGCGTGCCCGCTCGGCCCGGCCGCGGGAGGCGCGGTGGTATCGTTTCGACGGTGCCACGGGAGCCGCGGGCACCCCTTGGCCGAAGATCAGGAGAGCCCCTGCATGGCGTATGTCATCGCCGAACCGTGTATCGACGTGTTGGACATCTCGTGCGTGTCCGTCTGCCCGGTGGACTGCATCCACTACGACGAAGGCACCGACCGGAAGCTCTTCATCGATCCCAACGAGTGCATCGACTGCGGCGCCTGCGAGCCCGAGTGCCCGGTGAACGCGATCTTCCCCGAGGAGAGCGTCCCGACCGAGTGGGCGCAGTACACGCAGATCGACGCGACCTGGTACACCGACAAGGCCGCGGCCCGCGCGCAGGTCGACGAGCTCAAGCCCGCCTGATCCGCGAGGCGGCTGCGTCCCGGCCACGCCCCGCCACGGCACCGACGCCCCCGTCCCGACGGGGGCGTTGCCATGTCCCGGGCGCGCGACGGGGGCCAGCCCACGACCCCACGTAGACTCTGATCCGTGCGCATCGTCTCGCTCCTCCCGTCCGCCACCGAGATCGTGTTCGCGCTGGGGCTGGGGGACGACCTCGTGGGCGTCACCCACGAGTGCGACTACCCGCTCGAGGCGCGCGACAAGCCCGTCGTCACCCGGGCGGTCCACGACCTGGTCAGCGCCTCGTCCCACCAGATCCATGCGCTGGTCGAGGACTCGATGCGCTCGCACCAGGCGCTGTACGAGCTCGACGAGGCGGCCCTCGAGGCCGCGCACCCCGACCTGATCCTCACCCAGGAGCTGTGCCGCGTGTGCGCGGTCGGCTACCAGGAGGTCAACGAGGTCGCCCGTCGCCTCGACGGCGAGGTCACGGTGCTGAGCCTCGAGCCGGTCTCGATCGAGGGGATCCTCAACACGATCCAGACCGTCGGCGCGATGACCGAGGCCGAGGACGCCGCGATCGACGTCGTCGAGGACCTGCGCGAGCGGCTGCGCCACGTCAACGAGATCGTCGGCGGGCGTCGCGAGCACGGGTTCGTGCCGCCGCGGGTCGCCGCCGTCGAGTGGCTCGATCCGCCGTTCGCCGTCGGCCACTGGGTCCCCGAGCAGGTGCGGATCGCCGGCGGCTGGGAGCTGCTCGGCGCGGAGGGCGGCAGGAGCGTCCCGACGACGTGGGACGCGGTCCGCGAGGTCGACCCCGAGATCCTCGTGCTGATGCCCTGCGGCTTCGACCTGCCGCGGACGGTCGAGGAGTGGGCGAGGACTGCCTCGCCCCGAGGGATGGGACACGCTCAAGGCGGTCGAGTCGGGCCGCGTGTTCGCGACCGACGGCTCGGCGTACTTCTCGCGGCCCGGCCCGCGCGTCATCGACGGCATCGAGCTCCTCGCCGAGCTGATCGATCCCGCCGCCTTCGACGGCATGTCGCCCGACGGCAGCTGGGAGCGCGTCGGCTAGCTCGCCGGCCGTCCGCCGATGCCGTTCCGGGACCAATTCGACTGCCTGTGGTGCGGCACGCCGCACGTGACCCGGGCGCCGTCCGACCTCGAGGGCTGGGCGCAGCTGTGCCCGACCTGCCTCGGCAAGGCCGGCACGAACGAGTTCCTCCGCGCGCGGCTGCGCACCGCCCTCGCCGAGCGCGGGCGCGCCGGCGAGGCCGACGCCTCGACGAAGGCGCCATCGACGACGACGGCGACGGCACCCGCGACGACGAAGCCGGCCCGGGCCCGCCCGCCGGCGCCGCGCCTTCCCCGATGACTGGTACCTCCGCCGCGGCCCGTTCGAGCATGGCGCGATCCACGACACGGCCTGGAACGCGGAGCTCGACGTCGTCACGCGCTGGATCGACGGGCTCGGGCTGCACGGCCGCATCGACGAGCCGGCGGCGGGCACGGGGTTCTTCTCCCCGCTGCTGGCGGAGCAGGGCGAGCTCCACGCCTCGGACGAGGACGGCGACGCGCTCGACCTCGCGCGCGATCGCCTCGTGGCGCACCGGCTCCTCGCCCACATCCATGTCGCGGACCCGTGGACCGTCACCGAGCCCGGCAGCGCCGATGCCGTCCTCGCCGGCTTCCTCACCGGCCGGGTGCGTGGCGCGGGACTCGACCGGGCGCTCGCCTCGCTGCGCGAGCGGCTCGCCAGGGGCGGCCGGGTCGCGCTCATCGACCTGCGTCCCGACCCGCAGGGCGGCCCGCCCGACGGGATCGCCTGGACGTGGCACGACCCCGCGGTGCTGGAGGCGGCCATCGCCCGGGCCGGCTTCGACGCGATCCGCATCACGACGACCGGCCAATTCTTCCTGCTCGCCACCGCCGTGGCCCGCTAGTCCGGCGACCCCGCGAGCCCGGGACGGCGAAACCCCGGTGCTATCCTCCGGCGCGATGTCACCCCTTGCGAACCGGACGATCGCCACGGTCGGCTCCGGCGTGATGGCCGAGGCGATGATCGCCGGATTCCTCCGCGCGACCCTCGTCGAGCCCGGCCAGATCGTCGCCAGTCATCCGCGCGCCGAGCGCCGGACCGCGCTCGCCGACGCCCACGGCATCCGCGTCGTCGCGTCGAACGTCGAGGCGGTCGAGGGCGCCGACGTCATCGTCCTCGCCGTCAAGCCGCAGATGCTCGCGCGCGTCGGCCGCGAGATCGGGCCGCACCTCCGCCGTGGCCAGCTCGTGCTGTCGGTGCTCGCCGGGCCGACGACGAAGGCGCTCACCGCCGCCCTGGGCCACGACCAGGTCGCGCGCGCGATGCCCAACACGCCGGCCCGCATCGGCAACGGCATGACGGTGTGGTACGCCACGCCCGACACGACCGAGGACCAGCGCGGCCAGGCGAAGGCCCTCCTCGGTGCGCTCGGGGCGGAGCTGGAGGTCGAGGACGAGAAGTGGGTCGCGATGGCGACCGCGGTGTCCGGCACGGGCCCTGCCTACGTGTTCCTCGTCATGGAGGCGCTCATCGACGCGGCGGTCCACATCGGGTTCCCGCGCCACATCGCGCACGACCTCGTGATCGAGACGCTCGAGGGCAGCACCCGCTTCGCGAAGCAGTCCGGCGACCACCCCGCCGTGTTGCGGAACATGGTCACGTCGCCCGCCGGCACGTCCGCCGCGGCGATCCACGAGCTCGAGTCGGGCCGCCTCCGGACCGTCCTCAGCGAGGCGGTGTGGGCCGCGTTCCGGCGGACCGTGGAGCTGGGCGACCAGATGGACGAGCAGCTCGCGACCCCCACGTCCGAGCCGCCAACGCCCGACCGGCCCGAGTAGCCCGCCGGGCCCGATGGCCGACCGATCGTCCGTGAGCGAGCTCGCCGAGCGCGCGATGCGCTCCGTGCTGCTGACGCTGTCCCACCGCAAGGCGATCGGGCGCCTTGCCACCCGGATCCCCGTCACCCGGCCCCTGGTCCGTCGGTTCGTCGCCGGCGAGTCGATGGACGAGGCGATGCCTGCCATCGAGCGGGTGCACGAGCAGGGGATGGGCACGACCGTCGATGTGCTCGGCGAGTCGGTGACGGCCGAGGCGGACGCCCGGGAAGCGAGCGCCCGCTACGTCGCCGTCCTGGACGAGCTGGCCGCCCGCGGCCTCGACCGCAACGTCAGCCTCAAGCCGAGCCAGATGGGGCTCACCATCGACGAGGCACTCGCCCGCGAGACGATCGGCGCCGTCGTCGCGAAGGCGGTCGAGACCGGCGCGTTCGTCCGGATCGACATGGAGAACCACCCGTACACGGACCGGACGCTGGACCTGTGGCGCGAGCTGCGGCCCGCGGACCGCACGAACGGGGCGGACGTCGGCGTCGTGATCCAGGCGGCGCTTCGGCGCAGCGAGGCCGACGTCGAGGCGGTCATCGCCGAGGGTGGACGCATCCGGCTGTGCAAGGGCGCCTACAAGGAGCCCGAGTCGGTCGCGTTCCAGGACAAGGACGAGGTCGACGAGGCGTACGAGCGCCTGATGCTGCGCCTCCTGCGGGCGGGACGCTACCCGGCGCTCGCGACCCACGACATGCGCCTGATCAAGCGCGCGATCGAGGTGGCGACCGCGGAGGGGATCGGGCGCGACGCGTTCGAGTTCCAGATGCTCTACGGCGTGCGCCGCGACCTGCAGGAGCAGCTGGCCGGGGCCGGGTGGCGGGTCCGCGTGTACGTGCCGTTCGGCGAGCAGTGGTATCCGTACTTCATGCGCCGGCTCGCGGAGCGACCGGCGAACGTGTCGTTCCTGCTCCGGAACCTGTGGCGGGAGCGCGGCCGGCCGTAAGCGCCGGGAATCCAAGAGCCGCCGGAATTCCGGCGGCTCAGGCGTCCACGGTGACTGCAGGCAGCCGCCGGGTGATTACCAGCGGCGAGCGTGGTCCGCGAAGAACGCGAAGCCCGCAGCGGCGCTTCCGAGGAACATCGCGGCGCGCATCGCGTGCCACTTGAAGGTCGACTTCATCCCGGTTTTCCCCTGCGTACACCGGCGAGGTGGGCCCCTCGCTCGGAAGGAGTCAGACCGTATGCCCCGCCGGCATGCGCCGGGCATGGCCCATAGGTACTGGTACCGGTGCGCCTTAAGTCGCCCGTGGTGCGCCGCCGCAACGTCCGTTCGGTGCCCGGATGCCGGTCCCGGACGGGTCAGCCGAGCGCCGGGACCCGGAACCAGAAGGTCGATCCCTCGCCCGGGACCGACGTCACGTCGAGCACGCCGCCGTGCGCCTCGACGATCTGGCGCGAGATCGGCAGGCCCAGGCCGGTCCCCTTCGGCCCGTCGGGGACGGTGTCCGACGCCTGGCGGAAGGGCTCGAAGATCCGCTCCGCATCCTCGGGCGCGATGCCCCGCCCGGAGTCCGTCACGGCGACCCGGACGTGGCGGGCGCCGTCGACCAGCTCCTCGGCGACGACGACCCGGACGCCGCCGTCCGGCGTGAACTTCACCGCGTTGGACACGAGGTTGATCACGACCTGGACCAGCCGGTCGCGATCGCCGTCGATCTCGGGCAGGCCGTCCGCGATCGACGTCTCGAGCGCGAGCCCGCTGACCTCGAACAGCGCCGACGTCGACGCGAGCGCCTGGCGCACGACGTCCTCCAGCGCGACCGGCGCGAGGTGCCACTCGAACCGGCCGGCCTCGATCTTCGCGAGGTCCAGGAGGTCGTTGATCAGCCCGGTCAGCCGGTCGCCCTCGGCGACGATGATCCCCAGCGTCTCACCGACCTGGCGCACGGCCCGGTCGACCTTCGGGTCGTCGCGTGGCACGACCGGGAACACGACGTCATCCAGCCGCTTGCGATTGAGCCGCGCGAAGCCGACGACGGACGTCAGCGGCGTCCGCAGCTCGTGCGACACGTTGGCCAGGAACCGGCTCTTCGCCTCGTTCGCGTCCTCGGCGGTCGCCCGCGCCCGCTCCGCCTCGCTCATCGCGTCGACGAGGTCGGCGGTGCGCGCGGCGACTCGCGCCTCGAGCGCCCGGTTCTGCGCCTCGAGCTCGGCGTACAGCCGCGCCGACTCGATCGCGCCCGCGAACAGCGACCCGACGGTGAACAGCAGCGGCCCGTCGGCGGGAGTGAGGTCGCGACCCGACCGCCGGTCGCCGACGACGAGGACGCCGACCGACCGGCCCTGGGTCACGAGCGGTGTGCCGACGAACCCGGTCGAGCCGAGCACCGCCGCGATGCGCCGGTTGCCCTCGTCCGGATCCCCGGCGGCGTCCCGGAACCGCAACGGCCCGTCCGCGCGGGCGAGCGCGGCGAGCGCCGACGTCGGGTCGTCGAGCGGCACTCGAAGGTCGGTGACGAGCATCGCGAGCCCCGGCGGCCCGCCGGCCACGCGGCAGCCGCCCAGGGACGAGCTCGCCGGGTCGGCGAACGCCATGAGGCCCCGTTCGAAGCCGAGGTTGCCCACGATCTCCGCGAGCCCGCGCTCGACGAGGGCATCGAGATCGAGCGTCGAGCCGAGCGCGATGCCGATCGCGTTGATCCCGGCGAGCTCGGCCAGGCGGTCGCGGAGGTCCCGCTCGAGGCCGGCGTCGCGGGTCGCGTGGCCCGCCTCGTCCTGGCCGGCCTCGTCGTGGCCCGCGGCGTCCGCGTCCGGGGTGTCGCGCGGCACGGGATCGGCCCGCCGGGTCCGGAGGCTCAGCGCCCGGAACCGGCCGCGAGCGCGCGCCCGATGGCGGGCCCGGCGAGCGCCGCGATCGCCGTCACGACCTTGAGATCGGCGGCCCGGAACGCGCCCCCGGCCGCCGTCGCCCCGACCGCGCCGATCACCCGGTCGTCGGCCCGCAGCGCCGCGACGACGATGCTGCCCGCGGCCCGCTCCTCGTCCGTTGCCCGCGCATCGTCCGCGGCGGCCTCGACCAGCTCCGCGAAGCCCGTCTCGACGGCCTCGCCGACGATGCCGGTCCCGACCCGGGCGGCCGTGAGGGGCGACCCCTGGCCGCTCGAGCCGGGTGCCGCGGCCAGCGCGCCGTCGGGCCCCGTGAGCAGCAGGAAGCCGCGCGCGTCGTGGGGCAGGCGCGACAGCTCGGCGGTCGCCGTCCCGACGATCGACTCGAGGTCGGTCGAGCCGCCGATCGCCGCGGCGAGGTCGTAGATCAGCGACAGCTCGCGATACCGCTCCAGGGCCTCGTTGGCGAGCGAGCGCTTGTCGCGCTCGCGCGCGGCCGCGTACGCGAGGACGGCCGCGATCCCGCGGGCTGCGCGCCCGCCCTCGACCGTGCCAAGGACCTCGCCCTCGACCGCGACCTCGTGCGTGCCTCCACCCGCGCCCGTCCCGTCGCGCTCGAGGACGACCTCGCCCTCCGCGTCACGGATCGTGACCGCGGCGTCGGTGCCGGCGAGCAGCGCCGAGACCATCGGCGCGACGTGGCGGTGGCGGACGATGAGCCGCCGGAGCTCGCTCATGCCGTGCCCAGGACCTCGTGGGCGATCGCGAGCAGCTCGTCCGGGTCGAACGGCTTCGTCAGGTAGCGGTTCGCCCCGGCGGCCAGCCCGGCCTCGCGATCGACGGCCTGGCCCTTGGCGGTCAGCAGGACGATGTGGGTGTCCGCCCTGCCGAGCTCGTCGCGGACCGCGCGCGCGACCTCGAGGCCGTTCCGCTTGGGCATCATCACGTCGAGGAACACGAGGTCCGGCGACTGGGCCTCGATCGCGGCCAGCGCCTCGTCGCCGTCGGACGCGGTGTACAGCTCGACGCCCTCGTCGAGCAGCTCCTCCAGCGTCTGTTCGATCAGCAGCCGGATGTGCTGCTCGTCGTCGACGATGAGGACGCTCCGCGACATGGATCCTCCGGGGGCGGGATGGGGGCTGCCAACGATGCCCGAACGCGCGATGGCCTGCAAGGCGACCCCGCGCGTCCGTATCCTGCGCGAGTGACCGTCTCCCAGCCCGCTCCCGCCCCCGCGCCCGCCCAGCCACCCGCGCTGCCGCCGGGCATCGACACCCCCGCCCTCGTCGTGTTCGTCGACCGCGTCTGGGCGAACATCGGTCGGCTCCAGGCCGAGATGGACCAGCGCGGCGTGGCCCTGCGGCCCCACGTCAAGACGCACAAGAGCGTCCGCATCGCGCGGATGCAGGTCGACGCCGGCGCGCGCGGCCTGACCGTCGGCACGCTCGGCGAGGCGGAGGTGATGGCGTCGGCGGGTCTCCGCGACCTGTTCCTCGCCTACCCGCTGTGGGCCGAGGGACCGAAGGCCTCGCGTCTCCGGGCGGTCCACGACACGGCCGACCTCCGTGTCGGCGTGGACAGCGTCGCCGCGGCGGAGCGGCTCGCGGCCGCGGTCCGGGGCGGCCGGCGGCCGCTGCGGGTCGTGATCGAGATCGACTCCGGGCTCCACCGGACGGGCGTCGCGACGCCCGATGAGGCCGCGACGGTCGCGAAGGCGGCGGCCGCGGCCGGGCTCGAGGTGCTGGGCGTGTTCACCCACGGCGGTCACGCGTACCGCCCGGGCGCGGCCGGTGGCGTGGCGCTGGACGAGGTCACCGCGCTGGAACGCGGGGCCGCGGCGCTCGAGGCCGCCGGGTTCGAGGTGTCGGTCATCTCCGCCGGCTCGACCCCCACGCGCACGCTGTCGGCCACCGGCCGCGTGACGGAGATGCGGGCGGGGACGTACGCGCTCGGCGACCGCCAGCAGGTCGCGCTGGGTGCGATCGGGCCCGATGACGTCGCCGCGTTCGTGGCCGCCACGGTCGTGGCCGCGCGGCCCGGCCGGGCGGTCCTGGACGCCGGCGCCAAGGCGCTCACGAAGGACGTGCCGGCGTTCGTCGAGGGGTTCGGGTCGATCCCGGCCTGGCCCGGCTCGGTGATCGAGAAGCTCAACGACTACCACGGGATGGTGGCCCTCTCCGCCGCCCCGCGACCGGCGATCGGGGACGTGGTCGCCGTCGTGCCCAACCACATCTGCCCCGTCGTCGACCTCGTGTCGTCGTTCGTCGCCGTGGGCACCGACGGCCGCGCCGACCATTGGGCCGTCGACGCTCGCGGCGGAGCGGATGACCCAGCGGCGGGGCCGGCGGTCGGGCATGATCGGCCGATGAGCGACCCGACCGATCCCCGCGCCGCCGGCGTCCCGCCGCGTGGCGACCTCCGTCGCCGCGTCCTCGCGGGCGAGTCGACCGTCGGCGTGTTCGTGGGCCTCGGGGCGCCGGCCGCGGCCGAGCTGATCGGCCGGGCCGGCTATCGACTGGGCGATCCTCGATCTCGAGCACGGCATGGGCTCGGTCGCCGACCTCCACGCCCAGCTGCTCGCCGTCCAGACGACGCCGACCGCGGCCCTCGTCCGCGTGCCGTCCGTGGAGCGGCTGCGGATCGACCGCGCCCTGGACCTCGGTGCGGACGGGGTGATGCTGCCGCAGGTCCGCACCGCGACCGAGGCGCGCGACGGCGTGTCCTGGATGCGCTACCCGCCGGCCGGCGTCCGCGGCGTCGCGCTCGTCACCCGCGGCGCAGGCTACGGGGCCGTCGATCACCCCGACGTCGCGGCGCGCGTCAACGAGTCGCTCCTCGGCGTGTTCCAGGTGGAGTCGCCCGAGGCGGTCGCGGCCGCGGACGATCTCGCCGCGATCGACGGCGTCGACGTCCTGTTCGTCGGCCCCGCGGACCTGTCACACGGCATGGGCATCCCCGGCCAGATCGACCATCCCGGACTTCACGGCCGCCCTGGACCGGGTCATCGCCGCCACGCGCCGCCATGGCAAGGCGGCGGGGATCCTGCTCCGCGACGGCGCGTCGGTCGCCGCGTCGCACGCGCGCGGGTTCACGTTCCTCGGCGTCGGGTCGGACGTCTCGTTCGTGATCGCCGGCGCCCGGCGCGAGCTCGCCGCGGCTCGCGGCGCGCTGCGCGACGCCTGAGACGCACGGGGCGTGGCGCCACCGCCGGCGACCCTGCCTCGCACCCCTGCCGCAACGCTCCTGCGGCCCGATCGGGGCGCTGCGCGTACACTGGGCCCGTGGCCGAACTGACCGAGCGCGCGGTCGCCGCGCGCGTTCCCGCCCTCACCTCCCAGCCCCTGATGGCGGTGGGCCGGCGCGAGCCCGTGACGGTCGGACCGGGCACCCCGGTCGCGGCCTGCCTGCGGGCGATCCAGCGCACCGGGACGGGCGATTCGGTGTTCGTCACCGACCGCGACGGCCGCCTCGCCGGCGTCCTCACCGAGCGCGACATCTTCGGCCGCCTGGTCGGGGCCGACGTCGCCGGCTCGGTCAACCTCGAGTCCCCGGTCGAGCAGTACATGACGACCGAGCCGCGGACGCTCCGGCTGGAGCAGACGGTCGCCGATGCGATCGGCCTGATGCAGTCCGGCAAGTTCCGCAACGTCCCGGTGATCGACGACGACCGGCGGCTCGTCGGCGTCGTGCGCCAGGTGGACGTCCTCAAGTTCCTCGCGGAGTCGTTCCCCGAGGAGCTGCTGAACCTCCCACCCCGACCGCATCAGCGCATGGAGCAGGCCGAAGGCGGATGACGACGACACAGGAACGGATCGAGCACGACGTCAAGGAGCTCGATCGGGTCACGATCCGCTTCGCCGGCGACTCCGGCGACGGCATGCAGCTGACGGGGACGCAGTTCACCCGGACCGCCGCGGTCTTCGGCAACGACGTCAGCACGTTCCCGGACTACCCGGCCGAGATCCGGGCCCCCGCGGGCTCGCTGCCCGGCGTGTCCGGCTTCCAGATCAGCTTCTCGGCCTCGGACATCCACACCCCGGGCGACCAGCCGGACGTCCTCGTCGCGATGAACCCGGCCGCGCTCAAGACCAACGTCGGCGAGCTGCCGGCCGGCGGCGCGCTGATCGTCAACAGCGACGCGTTCACCCAGCAGAACCTCAACAAGGCCGGCGTACGCCTCGAACCCGCTGACCGACGGCTCGCTCAAGCACGTGACGGTGTTCGAGGTCCCGATCTCGACGCTCAACGAGCGGTCGCTCGAGGGCCTCGAGATGACGTCGAAGCAGAAGGACCTGACGAAGAACTTCTTCGCGCTGGGCCTGATGTTCTGGCTGTACGAGCGCTCGATGGACCCGACGATCTCGTGGATCGAGCCAGAAGTTCGGCGCCCGCCCGATCGTCGCCGAGGCGAACACCCGCGCCCTCAAGGCGGGCTACGCGTTCGGCGAGACGACCGAGATGTTCCACACGACCTACCGGGTGCCGAAGGCGCGCCTCGACCCCGGGACGTACCGGAACATCACCGGCAACGAGGCCACCGGCGCTCGGCTTCCTCACCGCCTCGAAGCTCGCCAAGCGCGCAGCTGTTCTACGGCTCGTACCCGATCACGCCGGCCTCGGACATCCTCCACCAGCTGTCGGGCTACAAGCACTTCGGCGTCCGGACGTTCCAGGCCGAGGACGAGATCGCGGCGATCGGCGCCGCGATCGGCGCGTCGTACGGCGGCGCGCTCGCCCTCACCGGCACGTCCGGTCCCGGCGTCGCGCTCAAGCAGGAGGCGATCGGCCTCGCGGTCATGACCGAGCTGCCGCTCGTCGTCATCGACGTCCAGCGCGCCGGCCCGTCGACCGGCATGCCGACCAAGGTCGAGCAGGCGGACCTGCTGATGGCGCTCTACGGCCGCAACGGCGAGAGCCCCGTCCCGATCGTGGCCCCGGCGACGCCCGGCGAGTGCTTCTCGCTCGCGATCGAGGCCGTCCCGGATCGCGCTCAAGTACATGACGCCGGTCATCTACCTGTCCGACGCGTTCGTCGCCAACGGCGCCGAGCCGTGGCAGGTCCCGTCGCTGGACGACCTGCCCGACATCTCGGTCGGCAACGCCGTGAAGGCCGGAGGGCCCGTTCCTGCCCTACGACCGCGACCCCGAGACGCTCAGCCGCCCGTGGGCCATCCCCGGCACGCCCGGCCTCGAGCACCGCATCGGCGGCCTCGAGAAGGCCGACGGCCTGGGCAACGTCAGCTACGACCCCGACAACCACCACAAGATGACGCTGCTCCGGGCCCAGAAGGTGGCCGGGATCGCGCGCGACATCCCGCCGCTCGACGTCGTTCGGGCCGGAGGAGGGCGAGCTGCTGATCCTCGGCTGGGGCAGCACCTACGGCGTGATCCGGAGCGCGGTCGAGCGCCTGCAGGCCGAGGGCCGCAGCGTCGCCCACGCCCACCTCCGCTACCTCAACCCCTTCCCGGCCAACACCGGCGACGTGCTGCGGCGCTACCGGACGGTGCTCGTCCCGGAGCTCAACCTCGGCCAGCTCGCGTTCCTGCTGCGCGGCACGTACCTCGTCGACGCGGTGGGCTACAACCGGGTCAAGGGCAAGCCGTTCCGGATCCAGGAGATCGTCGACGAGGCCGTGCGCCTCCTCGACGAGCGCGGGTAGGACGCTCATGACCGACCAGATCACGCGCCCCGTCGCGCTCGCCGGCACCGAGCCGATCCAGCTCACCCGCAAGGACTTCGTGTCCGACCAGGAGGTCCGCTGGTGCCCCGGCTGCGGCGACTACTCGATCCTCGCCCAGACCCAGAAGGTGATGCCCGACTTCGGCGTGCCGAAGGAGAACATCGTGTTCATCTCGGGCATCGGCTGCTCGGGCCGGCTCCCGTACTACATGAACACCTACGGGTTCCACACGATCCACGGCCGCGCGCCGACGATCGCGACCGGGCTCAAGGCCTCGCGCCCGGAGCTCATGGTCTGGGTCATCACCGGCGACGGCGACGCGCTGTCCATCGGCGGCAACCACCTCCTGCACTCGATGCGCCGGAACGTGGACCTCACGATGATCATGCACAACAACCGGATCTACGGCCTGACCAAGGGCCAGACGTCGCCGACGTCGGAGTTCGGCAAGCGGACGAAGTCGACGCCGATGGGCTCGGTCGACCGGCCGATCCAGCCGCTGACGATCGCGCTCGCCGCCGAGGCCACGTTCGTCGCCCGCACGGTGGACACCCACACCGAGCACATCCAGGAGACGCTCGAGGCGGCCGGCCGCCACCGCGGCAGCTCGTTCGTCGAGGTCCTCCAGAACTGCAACATCTTCAACGACGGCGCCTGGCGCGACTTCACCGACCGCGAGGTCCGCGAGGACCGGATGCTCATCCTCGAGCACGGCAAGCCGATGATCTTCGGCAAGGAGCGCGACAAGGGCATCCGCCTGAACGGCCTCCAGCCGGAGGTCGTGACGATCGGCGAGGACGGCGTCACCGAGGCCGACCTGCTGGTCCACGACGCGCACGCCGAGGACCCGTACCTCGCGCTGATCCTGTCGCGCATGTTCTGGCCCGAGTTCCCGGTCCCGGTCGGCGTCCTGCGCGACGTCGACCGGCCGACCCACTCCGACCTGATGGACGCGCCAGATCGAGCAGGCGATCGAGAAGTCGGGCGAGGGCGACCTCGCCAAGGCGCTCGTTCGCCGGCGAGACCTGGACCGTCGAGTAGCGGGATCGCCGATGCTCTGCCCCGTCTGCCGCCACGACAACTTCGAGGGCGAGGACACGCTGCGCCAACTGCGGCGCGGACCTCGCGCGCGGCCGACGTCCCGCAGCCGGCGCTCGAGTTCCACGACACCGTCCTCGGCGAGCCACCTCCACGCGCTCGGCGTCGGCGCCGCCGCACATCGGTCGACCCGACGGACCTGGCCGTCGCCGACGCGATCCGCCGGATGCACGAGGCGGGCACGGACTGCCTGCTGGTCTGCGACGGCGACCGGCTCGTCGGCATCTTCACCGACCGCGACGCGGTGGTGAAGGTCGCCGACAAGCGGCTCGACGCTGTTCGACGTCGCGCGACTTCATGACGCCCGATCCGGTCGTGCTCCGGCAGCGAGGACACGCTCGCGGTGGCGATCCACAAGATGGCGGTCGGCGACTTCCGCCACATCCCGATCGTCGACGACGACGGCCGGCCGATCGGGGTCGTCGCGGCGGCGGACGTGTTCCGCCACATCGTCAACGCGCTCGGGTGACGCGGGCGAGCGCGCCGCGCCGCCGCGTCGCGTCCTCGCCGACGACCTGATCTGGGCGACCCGCCTCGTCGACGGCGTCCGCCGCGCGGGCGGCGAGCCGGTTGCCCGCGCGGACGGCGGCGGCGCTCGCGCCGGCGCTCGCCGGCGCCGACGGCTGCGCTCGTGGACCTGACGGCGCGTGCCTACGACGGGATCGCGGCCGCTCGCGGCGGCGGCCGCGGCCGGCGTCCCGGCGATCGCGGTCGGCCAGCACGACGACGCCGCCGCTCCGGTCGCGCGGCGAAGGCGGCGGGCGCGACCCGCGTGTACGCCTATCGCGCGCTGTTCGAGCACGGCGACCGCGAGCTGGCGCGCGGCTGGATCGCGGGCCGCTCGCCCGGGACCACGGAGGAGGATCGCATGACGCGGCGATCCCCGCGGAGCGCTACGCGGAGCGGCTCGCCGCCGGCGCGCCGCGAGGCCGCCGGCGGCCGGCCTCGACGCGCTGCTGATCGGCGTCGGGCGCGGACCTGCGCTACCTCACGGGCTACGAGGCGCTGCCGCTGGAGCGGCTGACGATGCTCGTGCTGCCGGCCGCCGAGGGCGTGCCGCGCACGCTCGATCGCGCCGCGGCTCGAGGCGACGCCCGCGCAGACCTGCGCGGCCGCGGCCGCGCCGGGGCGGTCGAGGTCGCGACCTGGGAGGAGACCGAGGACCCGATGCGGCTCGTCGCGAGCCGCGCTGTCGAGGCCGCGCTGGGCCGCGCCGCGGCGGATCTGCGAGCGGTCGCCGTGTCCGACGGGCTGCGGGCGGCGTTCGTGCTGGGGCTGCAGCGGGTGCTCCCCGGCGCCCGGTTCTCGCTCGCGTCGGCCGGTCCTGCGGCCGCTCCGGATGCGCAAGGACGCCGACGAGGTCGCGCTGCTGCGACGCGGCGGCCCAGGCCGCCGACCGGGTCGTGCGCGCGATCGCGGCGGCCGGCTCGTCGGGCGCACCGAGGCCGACGTCGCGCGCGAGGTCCGCGACCGGCTGCTCGCCGAGGGCCACGAGGCCGGCCGAGTTCTGGATCGTCGCCTCGGGTCCCAACAGCGCCTCGCCCCATCACGAGGCGGGCGACCGGGTGCATCCGGGCCGGCGAGCCGATCGTCGATCGACATCGGCGGCACGGTCGGGCGGCTACGGCTCGGACATCACGCGCACGATCTGGGTGACCGGCGGCGATGCCGCGGTCGGGCCCGACGACGAGTTCCGGCGCCTGTACGAGGTGCTGCAGCGACGCCCAGGCGGGCGCGACCGACGCCGTCCGCCCGGGCGTCGCGTGCGAGGCGATCGACGCCGTCGCGCGCGACCTGATCACGCGCGGCGGGCTTCGGGCCGCAACTTCATCCACCGGACCGGGCACGGGATCGGGCTCGAGGGCCACGAGGAGCCGTACCTGGTCGCGGGCAACGGCGAGCCGCTGGCGCGCCGGGCATGGCGTTCAGCGTCGAGCCCGGGATCTACCTCGAGGGCCGGTACGGCGCCCGGATCGAGGACATCGTCGTGTGCGGCGGACGGGCCGGACGTCGCTCAACGAGTCGCCGCGGGACCTGCTGGTCGTCGCCGGCGTGACCCGGCGGCCCCGCGCCGGACGGTCCGGCCCGGGGGGTATCATCCGCCGATCGGTTGGCCCACGGCCGACACCGAGAGCCCGCACGATGACGACCTTCACGCGCGAGCCATCGGCCCGCGCTGTCACCAGCCGATGAGCCGGCGCAGCCGGCACGGCCGGCACGCGCACCCGGCAGCGCCACGACCCCGCCCGCGGCCCGCCCGAGCGCCCCGCGCCGCCCGGCGGCGCCGCCCGCCGCCGCGCCGAGCGCCCGACCCGGCCGATGCGCGGCCGCGATCACCGACGCCCGTCGTCGCCGACGCCACCGCGCCCGGAGCCCCGGCGCCGCTGCCGCGCGGCCGCGTGCTCCCCGAGCCGCGCCCCCGAGCCGTCGCGACCCGCCGCGCCCGGTGGCAGCGGCGCCGCACCCGGGCCCGCGCGCCGGTCGCCCGTCGCCATCGCCGCCGGGCGCCCGAGCCCGGCCGGCTCGGCGCGCGAGCTACGACGGCCCTCGCCCCACCTGCACCGTCGCCCAGCTCCGCCGGTTCATCAAGAGCCGGCCGTGGATCCCGCTGCACGAGCTCCGTCGCCGGTTCGGCATCTACGGGCGGCGACGACGACGTCAGCGCCGATCCGGGTCGGCGACCACGACGCTGTTCATCGGCCTGCCGCCGGCGGAGAGCCGGCTCATGGCCGAGCTGCTGTCCGGCGGCGACGTGGGCTACGAGCTCTCGCTGGACCCGGGCGCGCCGATCGTCGTCGGCGTCTATCCGATGCGGCCGGTGCCGCGATCCTGATCGACATCTACGGCGCGCGCGGGATGTGCGCGTGTCGCCCAGGCGACACATTTCATGTGGTGCGTGGAGGCCACACGACGTAACCACGGCGACCTTGACACTGATCAGGGCGTCTGACACCTTGACGTGACATTCAGCTCGCTGTCGGCAGTACCTTCGTACCGGGTCAACAGAGAGGGCGATGTCGCCATCAACTGCCACGCAACGTCGGCTCCCCGACGAGGCGGGATCGGGGACACGGAGGGAACCGGTGAACACCACATTCAGGAAGCTGGCGACGGTCAGCGCCACGGCGGCGATCGCCCTGCAACTGTTCGCGGGGGCGAGCCTGGCGGCGAAGCCGACCGCGACCGCGACCAGCACGTCGTACGGCACGTACGGCGGCGACGGCAACGCCGGCTTCACGACGACGTTCACGTTCGACGACACGAGCACCCTGTCGAAGCTCTACCTCGAGGCCCGGGTCACCGGTGGTGCCTCGATCGTGCCGAGCCTGCTCAATGCGACGCGTGGCACGCAGAACGTCACCGAGGACTGCTCGATCCAGGCGACCCCACTCGCCGTGACGTGCGTCTTCAAGAGCGTCCGCGGCGGCGAGCGGATCACCGTGACCTACGGCGTCCTTCCGGCCGCAGCCGCCACCGCGGTCACGACGCAAGGCGTCTGGAGCACCACGGGCTTCGGGTCCGGCTCCGGCGACAACAGCCACGGCGACGACTGGCCGGCACCCGCCCAGACGGCGAGCCGCAACGGCAGTGACGACTTCGCGGCGGGCTTCGGCAACACGACGCTCGAGACCAAGCTCGCGAACAACAAGCAGGCCGCCAAGCTGACCGGTCTGCCGGCCGCCAAGTACGCGTCGGTGAACGACAACGGCTCCGGCACGTTCTTCGGGTTCCCGCAGATCGATCTCACCGTGAACAACGGCGCGGCGGCGAACTTCCAGCTCGTCATCACCTACCCGAAGAACACGAAGTCGCCGAACTCGTACATCCACTTCGCGTCGACCGGCTATCCGGACACCGAGTACTTCCTGTGCAAGAACGGCCAGCCGCAGGTCAACTGCTTCACCTGGAGCAAGCAGACCTACTCGGCCACGCTGTACCTCGCGCACAACGGGTCCCTCCGCCGGACCAGCTAGCCGGGACGGGCGGCCCGATCAGGCCGTCGCGGGATCCGCGAGGAGCTCGCTGACGAGGGCCGCAGACGACCGGTCACCCTTCGCTTCGTACAAGGCCAGGGCCTCCCGCAAGGGGGGCCCTGACAATTCCCGGCGGCCGACCACCGCGAGCACGCGCCCGAGCTCGGTCAGGGCGTCCGCGCGGACCTGGACGTCCTCACCCTCGATGGCGAGATTGACCGCCTGCTCGGCGAGCGCGACGGCCTCCTCGACCTGGCCCGTGTTCGCGAGCACCTTCGCCCGCGCCGTCCGCCACGCGATCTGCGACCGATGTCCTCGTCGTCGGACAGGCTCTCGGCGAGCGCCGCGTAGCGCTCCGCATCGGCGAACGAGCCGCGAACCGCGAGCACGTTGGCGAGGATGCGCCGCGATCGATGGACCGGAAGTACGACTCGTCGAGCGCCGCCAGGGCCTCGTCGTCGCGGCGGAGCATCCGCCTCGGCGGCCGCCAGGTCGCCCGCGAGCATCTCGACCCGTGAGGACTCGATCGAGGTGGAGCTGGCCTCGATCCGGTCGCCTCGAGCTCGTCGAGGATCGCCGCGGACGCGCTCGGTACAGTCGCACGCGCCTCGTCGAACTCGCCGTCCATCGCCTTGAGCTGGGCCAGCGCGCGCCAGCACGATCGCCTCGTTGCGGCGGTCGCCCCGGATGCTGTCGAGCAGCTCGTCGCAGCGCGCGGATCGCCGTCGGCGACCGGCGTCGCGGCCGTGGACCATGAGGTACGCGACGGCCGGTGCGCGCCTGGCCCGCGAGCCGCTCGTCGCCGGCCCGCTTCGCGTGCTCGACCATCATGTCCGAGGCGACCGTCGCGGCCTCGTAGGCTGGCCAGGGTGATCTGGTGGACCGTGACCTCGTCCACGCCCGGGCCAGGCCGAAGTCGTCGTCGTACCGCTCGAGGACCTTGATGATCGTCCTTCGCGCGCTCGATCTGCTGCGTCCAGCTGCCGGTGCCGGTGAACGGTCGAGCATCAGCTCGTGATGCCCATCCGGGCAACGAGTCGCTCGTCGCCCAGCTGCTCCGCGATGCGCATGCCCTCGGTCGATCAGCTCGCGCGCGTCCTCGAGCGACCCATGCCCGATCATGCGCCTCGCCGAGGTCGACCAGGAGCTCGAGGCGCGCCGGACGACGCCTCGGGGAGGACGGCCGCGGCCCGTCGCAGCAGCGATCACGGCGGCCGGCATGTCGCCACGGGCGAAGGCGCGCCGACCGGCGTTGCCCAGCTTCGTCGCGGCGCGCTCGGCGATCGCCGCGGCCCTCGGCGTCGAGCGGGCCCAGCTCGGTCCGGTAGCGGTACGCCTGCTCGAGGTGGTAGCCGTGGATCTCCTCGAACTCCTCCTCGCGGCCGCGCTCGCGGTTGACGCGCTCCGCCCAGGTCACGAACCGCTCGTGCAGCTGCGCGCGGGCCCGCTTGAGCAGGCTGACGCGTAGGTCGCGTCCCGGATCATGCAGGTTGCGGAACCGGTAGACCTCGTCCTCGCTGCGCCGTTGTGCCCGACCCGGTCGACGAACTGCTTGCGGTCGAGCGCCCGGAGGTGCGCCGGGACCGCCGTCCGCAGCGCGTCCGGGACCAGCTCCTCGACCGCCGGCTCGGGGAACGACAGCCCGATGACGGCCGCGGGCTCCATGATCGCCCGCTCCTCGCGCGACAGGTCGTCGAGGCGGGCGGCGAGCAGCGCCTGGATCGTGGGTGGCACGGCCGCGATCGGCGAGGTCGCCCGTCGCCGTCCAGACGTCGTCGTCGCAGGTGCACCAGGCCCTTGTCGACGAGCATCGAGACGAGCTGCGCGCACGAACAGCGGGTTGCCCTCGGCCGAGGCGACGATCCGCGTCCTTGACCGCGGGCTCGACGGGGCCGCCGAGCAGCACCTCCACGAGCCGGCCGGTGTCGCTCGCCGGCGAGCGGCGGCATCGAGACGCTGGTCACGCCGGCGCGCGAGCCCCACTCGGGCCGCTTCTCGAGGAGGCGGAGCCGGCCGGTCGCGACGACGAGCACCGCCGACTGGCGCGCGGTGGCGTCGAGCAGGTGCTCGAGCAGGTCGAGGAACGTCTCCTCGCGCGTTGTGGATGTCCTCGATGACGACGACGACCGGCCGGCGCGTCGCGAGCGCCTCGAGGAACTTGCGCGCACCCCAGAACACCTCCGTGACCGGGAACCGCGCGGATCGACAGCCCGATGACGCGACGCGAGCCGGTCGACGGATCTCGGCGCCGGCCGGCGACGCCCGTCGATCGCCGCGCCGAGCTTCGCGATGCGCCTCGCTCGGGCGAGTCGTCGTCGACGATGCCGGCGGCGGCGCGCGCGCATCTCGACGAGCGGCCAGAACGTGATGCCGTCGCCGTACGGCAGGCAGCGGCCGCGGAGGACGGTCGCCGCGGTCCCGACCTCGCCCTGGAACGCGTCGACGAGGTGCGACTTGCCGACGCCGGCCTCGCCGAGCGACCGTGACGATCCGGCAGCCGCCGCGGCCGGCGACCTCGCGCAGGCCGTCGTGGAGCGCCTCGAGCTGCGCGTCGCGGCCCGACCAGCGGCGACTCGGCTGGGCGCCCGCTGGCGCGTCGTGCGCGGCGTCGCGCACGTCGATCAGCCGGTAGGCGGGCACGCGCTCGGCCTTGCCCTTGAGCTCGAGCGGCTCGACCGCCTCGACCTCGACCTGGCTCCGCACGAGGCTGTAGGTGACCTCGCCGATGAGCACCTCGTTGGCCGGCGCCGCCTGCTCGAGCCGGGCGGCGACGTTGACCGCGTCGCCGGTCGCCAGGCGCTGCTCGGCGTCGGGTCGGTGTTGGCGACGACCTCGCCGGTGTTGACGCCGGTCCGGGCGGCGATCTCGACGCCGTAGAACTGCGAGCAGGTCGTCGTTGAGCCGCTCGAGGGCCACGGTCATGCCCGTGCGCCGCCCGGACGGCCCGCAGCGCGTCGTCCTCGTGGGCCCGCGGGAGGCCGAACACGGCCATGATCGCGTCGCCGATGTACTTCTCGATCTTGCCGCCGTGGCGCGTCGATCTCGGCGGCCATCGACGCGAAGTAGCGCTCCTTGACCTCGTTGATCGCCTCGGCGTCGATCTTCTCGGTGAGGGCGGTGCTGCCCTTGAGGTCCGAGAAGATGATCGTGACGACCTTGCGGACCTCGCTGACGCGGGCAGGGCCGGCGTCCGCGGCGCGGCGTCGACCGGGTCGAAGCCCGGGAACGCGGCCGGGGTCGCGGGCGCGAGGTCGGCGGCGGGCGGGCGAGGCGGGCGGCCGGACGTCCGGCAGGCGACGGCGGCCGCGGCGGCGGCGCGGCGGCGGCGCGGCGTGGCCGCCCCGTCGAACATCCCGTAGTCGACCATCGGCGACGTCGGGATCGGCGGATCGGCCGGGGCGTGGACGAGCCCGGCTCAGCGCGGTCGGACGGGACCGGCGGCATGGCCGGCGTCCGCCGGCGTCGCCGCGGGCTGGGTGGCGCTTCCTCGAACCCGGGCGCGACGGCCTGCGGGGCCTCGGGGCGATCGGCGGGCGGCGGCTCGGCGTCGACGGGAGGCGTGGCCGGACCGTCGCCGGGAACGGGCTGGCCGGGCCGGTCCACGGCGGCTGACCCGCCGGTGCCGGTGACGTGGTGGGCGGCTCCCGCCCTGGAGGCCGGGCGGGGCGTACGGATCGTATGGGGCGGGGCCGGGCTGGCCCGATGGCGCCTGGCCGTACGGCGCCTGGCCGTACGGCGCTGACCGTACGGCGGCGCTGCCGCGCCGGCGTGGCCGCGGCGGGTAGCCGCGCGGCGGGTAGCCCCCTGGCGGCGGCGTAGGCGGCCTGGCCGGCGGACTGGCCGTATGGCTGCTGGCCGTATGGCGCGGCCTGCCCGTACGGCGTCGGCCAACCCGGAGGTGCGGAGCCCTGAGCCGGGTACCCGGGGGGCGGATACCCCGGCGGGGTGCGGCGGGATAGCCGGGGGCGGATACCCCGGCCGGATACCCGGACGCCGGCCGGCGGCCGGCGACCCGGGCGGCGGGTACGGCGCGCCGTACGGTGGCGCGGCCCCGTACGGCGGCGCTCGGCGACCCCCACGGCGGCGGCGCCCACGGGGCCCAGCGATACGCCCATGCCCACGGCGGCAGCCCGGCGCCGCGGTCCGTAGCTCCGGCTGGCCGGCCGCGCCACCCGTCTCCGCGGGGGCCGAGCCGTCGAGCGGCGTCGCGCAGAAGCCGCAGAACCGGAAGCCCGGCCGGGTTCTCGGAGCTGCACGCCGGGCAGGTCACGGACGCCACGACCGGCAGGAGGAGCGACGTCCCGCAGATACCCGCACATGCGGAACCGGGCGGGGTTCTCCTCGCCGCAGTTCGGGCAGTCGGACGACGTCCATCGCCGACGAGTCTACGAGTCAGGGTCCACGAGCATGGCGCGGGCGCGGGAGACGGGCCGGAGCGGGCGTCGCAGAACGCCGCGGCCTCGAGCGGCAGGGTCGCGACGGCGAGGCGTCGTCACCCTCGGCGTAGGCCTTGGCCAGCGCCTCGACCGTCGGCGCCTCGTCCGCAGGTCGCGCAGCGCGGCCTGGTCCATCGACGCGAGGCGCGGCAGGTCTGGCTGGTTGCTCCGGCTGCAGCCGCTCGGTGAGCGTCGAGAGCAGCAGGTTGTTGACCTCGGGGACCTCCATCGCGGCGCGCAGCGACGTCGGCCGGCACCTCCAGCAGTGTCGACGGCTGGGTCACGACGACGTCGGCCGTCCGGGTGCTGCCGGTCAGCGGCGCCGATCTCGCCGAAGAAGTCGCCCGCGCCCATCGTCGACAGGCCGCGATAGCCGCCGTCGGCGCTCCGGGATGCCGGCCGCCGCCTCGCCCTCGAGGATGAAGTAGGCGGCGGTCGCCTGTGTCGCCCTGGGTGATCGACCCGGGCGCCGTCCGGCGACCTCGCGCACCTGGCATCGCGCGAGGAACGCGGCGCGCTGGGTGTCGTTGAGGCGCGGTGAACGTCGCCAGCGCGGCCGACCAGGAGGTCGAAGTCGGCCACGGTCGCGGGCCGGGCCGCGACCGGTGCGTGCGGACGTCGCCCGCCGGCGCCGCACGCAGCGCCGTGAGGCCACGCCGCCATTCGGCCGCCGGCCGCCCGATGCCCGGGACGAACAGCGGCGACCACGCCGACGACGCACAGGATCAGCGACGCGAAGATGATCATGATCCGGACGTCGATGATGTCGGCGAGGCCGGCGCCCGCCATGCCGAGCGAGGAAGATGACGTCGCGCATGACGAACAGCGCCGAGAACACCCGGCCCCGCAGCTCGCGCGGCGTGTGGCGCTGGAGCAGCGTCTGGCGGGCGACCGCCGAGGGCGAGTTGAAGAAGCCCGACAGCATGACCCACACGATCGCGATGCCGATCGTGGGCGAGAGGCCGTAGAACACGCCCGAGATGCCCATGCCGAGGGTGCCGACGAACACCCACAGGCCCGTCTGGAGCAGGTCGGCGTACTTGGCCATGAACAGCGAGCCCACCACGAACCCGACCGACGTCAGCGCCTCCTGGACGCCGTACTCGAACTCGGTCGCCCCGAGCTCGCGGATCGCCATCGGCAGCAGCAGCACGTTCCACAGCCCGAACGCGAAGAACACCGGCGCGCCGAGCAGGAACAGGTTCCGGAGCATCGGCGTGTCGACGATCGTCCTGATGCCCAGCTTGAGGTTCGTGACGACGACGGAGACCGAGGTCTCCTCGTCCGCGCCCTCCGGCTTGCTGCGGACCCGGAGGAAGAAGATGCAGGCCGCCGAGAACAGGAACGTGAGGGCGTCGATCCAGAACGCCCAGCTGATGCTGTACGCGCTGGCGATCAGCCCGGCCGCGGCGAACCCGATGGCGGTCGACCCGAACGAGGCGATCTGC
This sequence comes from uncultured Gaiellaceae bacterium, assembly GCA_963732995.1. Taxonomy (GTDB): domain Bacteria; phylum Actinomycetota; class Thermoleophilia; order Gaiellales; family Gaiellaceae; genus Gaiellasilicea. The sequence continues at coordinate 163,372 of CAVTBS010000003.1, forward strand.
AGGAACGCGTTCGCCGCCGTGAGCTCGTCGTCGCTCGCGATCTCCGGGATCAGCGCCTCGTACGCCGGGTCGAAGAACTGCTTGACGCCGGCGTTGATCAGGAGCGCGACGAACAGCAGCGCCACGTCGACGCCGATGAGGAACGGGATGATCGCGACGACGATCCCCTGCCCGAGGTTGCTCGCGAGCATCACGGAGCGACGGTCGTAGCGGTCGACGAACACGCCCGCGACGAGGCCGACGATGAGGCGACGGGATCGCCGTCACCATGAGCGTCACGCCCACGAGGAACGCCGAGTTCGTCTGCTGGTAGACGTAGATGCCGGCGGCCAGGTCGGTGAGCGAGGAGCCGGCCGTCGAGACCAGCTGCGCGACCCACATCAGGACGAAGTCGCGCTTCCGGAACACCGCCGTGGACGAGATCCTGGCAGCGGCCTGCGCCTGGGTCACGGAACCTCCCTCGCCTCGGCGCCGCGCGCCGTCCCGCATCTCGTCCGCGTCCGGATCCACCCGTCGCCTGGGCTCGGCGGGTGCGGCTGCGGAGACTGGCCGAAGTGTAGTGCGGGTCCGAGTACGATTCGCGTCCGATGCGCGACACCACACGCCGTTGATCGACGAGGACCTCGCCCGGGCGACGCTCGAGCGATGCGTGCTGTTCGCGCACGTCGACGTGGCGGGCCTCGACGCCTGCCTGGCGTGCCTCCGGCTCCGGCGCTTCCGCCGTGACGAGACCGTGTTCCACCAGGGCGACCCGGGTGACGCGCTGCACGTCGTCGCGAGCGGGCGGGTGAAGGTGGTCCTGCCGTCGCCCGACACCGGCGAGGCCGCGATCCTCGCCACCCTCGGCCCGGGCGGGTTCTTCGGGGAGCTCGCGATGCTCGACGGGGAGCCGCACTCGGCGTCGGTCGTCGCGCTCGAGCCGACCGAGACGCTCGTCCTCGGTCGCGACGACTTCGAGCGGCTGTTCGAGGCCGAGCCGACGATCCGGCGCTCGCTCGTCCTCGCGCTCGCCCGCGAGCTGCGGCGCCTCACCGACCACGTCGAGGCGCTCCACTTCCTCGACCTGCCGAGCCGCCTCGCGTTCCGCATCGCCGACCTCGCGCGCGCGGTCGAGCGGTCCGGCGAGGGGGGTGCGATGCACGATGGCGAGGTCCGGCTCGACTGGCCCTGGACCCAGGCCGAGCTCGCCGGCATGGTCGGGGGCTCGCGGGAGTCCGTGAACCGGCTGCTCGCCGACTTCGTCGCCCGCGGGCTCATCCGGTTCGAGCCCGACACGCTGGTCGTGCCCGACGCGCGACGGCTCACGCAGGAGGCCCGCCGATGACCGACGACGCACGCCGCCGGGCGCTGGAGGCCGTTGCCGCCCGCGCAGCCGCCGCGTCCCACCTCGAGCCGCCTGGCGGCGAGGCGCTGCTGCGTTCGGTGGTCGACGCGGCCGTCGTCGTGTTCGGCGCGCAGGCGGCATCGATCGCGCTCCACGAGCCCGACACGGACCGCCTGGTCATCCGGGTCGCGGCCGGGCCGCAGGGCGCGGCGGCGGTCGGGCTCGCGTTCGCCGCGAGCACGGGCATCGCGGGGTACGTCTTCTCGACCGGCCAGCCGCTCGCCGTGAACGACGTCGGCGCCGACCCGCGGTTCGACCGCGCGACCGCCGAGACGACGGGCTACGTGCCCCACGCCATCCTCGCGGTCCCGGTCCTCGACGAGTCGGGGAGCATCGGCGTGCTCGAGGTCCTCGACGGCGGCAGCGAGGGCTCGAACCAGCTGCGCGACCTCGACCTTGCCTCCGTGTTCGCGCACCAGGCCGCGGTTGCGATCCGTGCCAGCCGCGTGGGCCGCGACACGGCGGGGCTCCTGCGCCAGGCGCTGGCCGGCCTCGGATCCGGGGCGGACGCGGATGGCGCCACGGACGAGGAGCTGGAGCTCGCCGTGTCCGAGCTCGCCCGGCAGCTCGACGACGAGGCGGGCGGGCGCCTGTGGACCCTCGCCGACGCGGTCGCCCGCGCCCGCCATGCCGCGCCCGACCAGGTGGGGCTCGTGATCGAGATCCTCGAGGCCCTCGCGCGCCGGTCGGCCCGCACCACGCCGCGCTCGTTCCGGCGGTGAGCCTCGACCGGCCGGCGTGGAGCGAGCCGTTCGCGGAGGCGAACCGCGACCGGTTGCGCCGCGGCGGTCCGTGGGGCCGCGTGGACCGCGGCGTGGGCGTTCGGCGACGGGTCAGGGCGGGGCGTGCGCGTCGCGATCGTGGACTCCGGGGTCGAGCGCGACCACCCGGCCGTCGGCGGACGGCTCGTCGAGAGCGTCGCGGTCGAGCGGGTCGGCGACGACTGGCAGGTCGTGCCCACGCAGCCGAATGACGTCGTGGGCCACGGGACGGCGTGCGCGGGGATCATCCACGCCCTCGCGCCCGAGGCCGAGATCGTCTCGATCCGCGTCCTCGGTCCGGACAACCGGGGCAACGGCGGAGCCTTTGCCGCGGGTCTCTGGTGGGCGATCACCGAGGCCGGCGCGAGCGTCGCGAACCTCTCGCTGTCGTCGCGCAGCGACACCTACTTCGGGCCGCTCCACGAGCTCGCCGACGAGGCGTACTTCCGGAACGTGCTGCTCGTGTCCGCCGCCAACAACGTGTCCGTGGCCAGCTACCCGTCGCTGTTCGCCGCGGTCGTCTCCGTCGCGGCGCACGACCTGCCCGATCCTGGCGCGTGGTTCTACAACCCCGACCCGCCGGTCGAGTTCGGGGGCTACGGCCTCAACGTCGATGTCGCGTGGCGCGGCGGGACGCGGATGGTCGTGACCGGCAACAGCTTCGCGGCGCCGCACATTGCCGGCTACGCCGCGAGGATCCGGGCCGCGCACCCGGGCATCACGCCGTTCGAGACGAAGGCGCTCCTCGCGGCCACGGCGGACAACGCCGGCTGATGGACGCCGGGCAGCGGATCGGCCGGCCCGAAGGCCGGCCGATGGAGGAGCGTGGTGATGGCCGGCGACGCCAGCCCTGATCGTGTGGTGGTCAGCGCTCGCCGTGCGGGTTGTCGCTCGGGCCGCGCTTGGCGAACTCGCCGCCCTGGGTCGTGGGGCGGCCGCGATAGAGGTGGCCTTCGACGTCGTCCTCGTCACTGATCCGGGAGACGACGCCGGCCCGGTGAACCCTCGCCCCAGCCGTGGCCCTCCTCGGGGCCGCCCGACTTGTGGCCCTCGACGTCGTTCTGGTCGACGAAATCCCCACCCGTGCCGGGCAGCCCCTCGCCGATCAGCTCGCTCTTGCCCTGGTCGCTCGCCATCTCGGCTTCCTTTCGTGTCGTGGGCCCGCCGGCCCGGGGTGCCCGTCGCCTCGGCGACGTGCTGTGCATGCTAGTCGCCACGGCAAGCCCCGGGCGATGCCGGATTCCACACGTGCGCTGTCGGCATGGCGACACACGCGTCCGGCAGCCCTCAGTCGAGGCTGATGAGCAGCAGCAGGATGAGCAGCGCCGTCGCGCCCATCGTCACCCAGGCGCGCACGAACGACGACTGCGCATGGGCCTCGCGCAGCGCGAGGTACCCGGTGACGATCGCGGCGCCTGCGCCGACGAACAGGGCAATGTCGAGCACGAGCCAGACGAGCCCGGCATCCCGGGCCAGCGCGGTCCCGCCGAGGATCCCCAGCGCCACGAGGCCCAGCGTGGTTCCCGCCGCGATGCGCAGCACGGCGGCAGCGAGCGAACCGCGAACGATCCTGCGATCGGGATCGAGGGTCATGGCGGACCTCCGGCAGGCGGCTGCCGAAGGTCTCTCCCGACCGATGGGTCGGCCGGCCGCAGCGGGCCACGACAGGTGACCGGGATGTCGCCGCGGTCTGGGGCGGGATACTCCCCTTCGCCCGGCTACCTTGGTCCAACCCGGACGACTCGTCAACCGGTCGCCCGCCGTGGAACCTCCACGCCCTCGAGTCGCAGCAGCGCCTGCTTGAGGTCGAGCGCGGCCTCGACGCCGCCCCACGCGGCGGCACCGTACCCGCCGAGCGTCCCGTCGCCGGCGATCACCCGGTGGCACGGGACGAGGACGCCGATCGGGCTCCGGCCCACCGCGCCGCCCACGGCCCGGGCCGCACCCGGCCGGCCGATCCGCCGCGCGACCTCGCCGTAGCTCGCCGTCGCGCCACGGGGGATCGTCCGCACGCCGTCCAGGACCAGCCGGTCCCAGGCCGAGCGGTCGGCGATGTCGATCGGGATCGAGCCGAGGTCTGGATCGCCCCCGTCCAGCAGCGCCGCCACGGCGTCGCGGGCACGGACGGCGAGGTCGCGCGCCGGACCGGACGACGCGGCCTCCAGCGGGACGAGCTCGACGTACCCGCGCCGCTCGAGGTCGGCGCGGAACCCCTCCGCGGTCGCGAGCATGCCGGCCCCGACGATGCCCGTGGGACCCGCGGCGATATGCATCGGACCCCAGTCCGTGTCGGCGACCGTGAGCACGAGCGGAGTGAATATTCTGGTCACTATGCAGTCCCAGCCGATATCTCTTGCATCAGACCCGCGGATCGGGCACACTGCGCGAGCAATGTCGCACGTTCACCTCGCCGCTTTCGACGCGAAGAAGAAGCCGTGGCGGCCCAGCCGGAAGGCTCGGGCCCTGGGGCTCTGACGGCGCGCGAGCGACGAACCACGGAGCCTCCGGGACCGGAGGCGACGAGGGGCCGCGGACACCAGACGGTGCCGCGGCCTTTGTGATTCTCGGACCTCCGGAACCGCGGCTCGATCCGCGAAAGGATGACCGAGATCATGCACCTCCTCGATCTATGGACCGGGACGGCTCGGCGCGACCGTGATCGCGGCGCGCCGCGGCCGCCGGCTGGCCGCGCCCGGCCGTCGTCGGGCGCCCGGTCGACGGTCGGCGCGACCCGCACCGCTCGCCGATGTCGTCGTCGACGCGTCGCGCGGCGATGCCGTCGTCGACAACCTCGACCACGCGCTGCGAGGCCGGCAACCGGTCGTTCGTCCTCGCCGCGACCGGCTGGGACGCGGACGTCGCCCGCGGTCCGGGCGCGGCTCCTCGAGCACCGGCGCCGCGGCCGTCGTCGCGCCGAACCTCTCGCTCGGCGCGGCGCTGTTCCTCCGGCTCGCCGAGGCCGCGGCCGGCTGGTACGCCGCGGGCCGGCGGGTTCGAGCCGTCGGTCGTCGAGTGGCACCGGCGCGGCAAGGCGACCGCCCGTCGGGCACCGCCCGGGCGCATCGCGCGCCGGATCACGACCGTCGACCCGCGCTGGTCGCCGGGCGACGACGACTCGGACGACCCGCGCCGCGTGCTCGAGGTCGTGGGCATCCGCGCCGGCGCCGCGCCCGGGCACGCACCTCGTGACCTTCGACGGGGCGGGCGAGTCCGTCGAGCTGCGGCTCACCGCCCGCGACCGCCCGCCTACGCCGACGGCGCCCTCGCCGCCGCCCGCTGGCTCGTCGCCGCGCCGCGCGACCGCCGGCCTCCACCCGTTCGACGCCGTCGTGGACGACCTGCTCGCCGCGCCACGCGTCGCCATCCCCGCCTGACCTCACGCACCGCCATCCGCAGACAACACCCAGGAGATCGACATGGCCCGCATCGCCCGTTCCGCCACCGCCCGCACGCCCCGCCTCCGCGGCGCGCTCACCGCCCTCGTCACCCCGTTCACCGCCGACGGCACGCTCGACGAGGCCGCCTACCGCCGCCTCGTGTCGCCTGGCAGGTCATCGCCGGCATCGACGGCCTCGTCCCGGTCGGCACGACCGGCGAGTCGCCGACGCTCACCCCGGCCGAGCGCGACCGGTCATCGAGATCACCGTCCAGACCGTCGCCGAGCGGCCGTCCCGGTCGCGCGGATCCCGGTCGTCGCCGGCACCGGGACCAACGACACCCGCGCCTCGATCGAGGCCACCCGCCGGGCCGCGGCGCTCGGCGCGGACGCCGCGCTCGTCGTCACGCCCTACTACAACCGGCCCGACCAGCGGATGCTCGACGCCCACTTCCGGGCGATCGCGGACGAGGGCGGCCTGCCGATCGTCGTCTACAACGTCCCGGGCCGGACCGGCGCCAACGTCGAGGCCGACACGTTCCTCCGGCTCGCCGAGCACCCGCGCGTGATCGCGGTGAAGGAGGCGAGCGCCAACATCGAGCAGATCGCGGTGATCTGCCGCGACCGGCCGCGCGACGTCGCCGTCCTCGTCCGGCGACGACGCGGCGACGCTCGCGGTCCTCGCGATGGGCGGCGACGGCGTCGTGTCCGTCGCGAGCAACGAGGTCCCGGGCGAGATGAGCGGCGCTGGTCGCGGCGTGGCACGCCGGCGACGCGCGACGGCGCCCGCCGGATCCACGACCGCTGCTGCCGCTGTTCCGGGCCAACTTCCAGGGCGGCCCGAACCCCGTGCCCGGCGAAGGCCGCGATGCTCGCGATGGGCCTGCTGGACGACGACGACCTGCGCGCGCCGCTGCTGCCGCTCGACGACGCGCCGCGGGAGCGGCTCACGACGCTCCTGCGCGGCGCTCGGGCTCTGGTCGACGGCGGCCGCGAGGCCGCGACGGCGCGGACCGGCACGCGTCGCGCCGAGGGAGCGGCGGCATGACGGCGCTCGAGGCGACCGGCCCCGGCCCCGGCGGGAGCATCCGTCCCTGCAATCCTCGCCGACCTCGACGCCGGGCACGCGGCGGGCCGCCGTCCCGGACCCGTCCGCCCCGGGCGGGTGGCGCGCCGACCCCGAGGTCAAGGCCGCGATCCTCGCCTGCTTCCGCGACCGCGCGACCGTGACCTGGGACCTCGGCGGCGCGCTCCGGTTCCGCGACCGCGTCGGCCTCCCGCCCAAGTCGCTCCTCGACGGGCGGGAGGCGGATGCGGCCGCGGCGGGCCGGCCGTGGCGGATCGTTCCGGGTGGCACGTCCGTCCGGGCCGGCGTGTACCTCGGGCCCGGGCGTCGTCGTCATGCCGCCGTCGTTCGTCAACGTCGGGGCGTGGATCGGCGAGGACACGATGGTCGACACGCACGTGCTCGTCGGCTCGTGCGCGCAGGTCGGTGCCCGGGTCCACCTGTCGGCGGGCGTGACGATCGGCGGGCGTGCTCGAGCCCGCGGGCGCGCGGCCGGTGATCGTGGAGGACGACGCGTTCGTCGGGGCCGGGTCGTCGCTGCTCGAGGGCGTGCTGGTCGGCGCCGGCGCGGTGATCGGCGCGGGCGTCGTGCTCACCGGGACCTCGCGGCTCTACGATCTCGTCCGCGGCCGGGTGCTCAGCGGGACGCCCGATGCGCCGCTCGCCGTCCCGCCCGGGCGCGGTCGTCGTGCCCGGCACGCGATCGCTCGACGGCGACCGTTCGCCCGGGCGCACGGCCTGTCGGTGGCGGTCGCGCTGCTGGTGAAGGATCGGGACGCCGGGACCGACGCCCGGCTCGCGCTCGAGGAGGCGCTCCGATGACGCTCGCGCGAGCGGCGCCGCCCGCCCGACTCGGTCGCCCGCCGCGCCGCGCAACGAGATCCTGCGCACGGCCGACTCGGCGGCATCGACGCGGAGTCGCGGACCGGTTCGGCACGCCGTTCTACGTCTACGACCTCGGACGTCGGTGTCGCGCCAGGTCGAGGCGCTCCGGGCTCGGCGCTGCCGCCCGTCGTTCGACCTCGCGTTCGCCGTCAAGGCCAACCCGAACCTGCTCGCCGTCCTCCGCACCTGCGCGGCACGGGCCTGGGCGCGGACGTCGCGTCGGGCGGCGAGCTGCGCCACGTCCTGCGGGCCGGCTTCGCCGGCGGACCGCATCGTCGTCACCGGCCCCGGCAAGCGCGACGAGGAGCTGCGCGGCCGCCGTCGAGGCCGGGCGTCCGCGTCGTGACCGTCGAGTCGCGTGGCGAGCTGCGCCGGCTGGCCGCGATCGCCGAGGTCGCTGGGCCGGCTCCAGCCGGTCCTGCTGCGGCCGCTGTCGTCGGAGGCCGACGCGCCTCGAGCGGGTCCGGCTCGTCGGCGACGACGGCGCCGGCAAGTTCGGGATGGACGAGGCCGACCTGCGCGTCGGCCGCGGCGGAGGCCGTCGCCTCGCCCGTGGCTCGAGCCGCTGGGCGTCCACGCGTTCGGCGCGTCGAACCTGCTCGACGCCGAGGCGCTCGCCGGCCACGTCGCGTCGACCGTCGAGCTCGCGGCCGAGCTCGCCGGCGAGGCGGGCTTCGCGCTCCGGCTGGTCGATGCCGGCGGCGGCCTCGGGATCCCGTACGAGCGCCACGACGAGGCGCCGCTCGACCTCGGCCGTGCTCGGTGCGCGGCTCAGGACGATCGCGGACCGACTCGCGGGCGACGCCGCGACGCGCCGGCACGCGGCTGCTGCTCGAGCCCGGCCGGTTCCTCGTCGGGCCCGCCGGGGCGTACGTGGCGCGCGTCGTCGACCGCAAGCGGGTCGGCGGCCACCACGTCGTGATCCTCGACGGCGGGATCCACCACGTGCTCCGGCCGGTCGCTCGTCGGGCAGGAGCACCGGGTCCGGGTGCTGACCGGCCGGGCCGCCTCCGGCGCCGACGGCCAGCGGTTCCCGGTCACCATCGCCGGGCCGCTGTGCTCCGGCCTCGACGTGTTCGCCCGCGACGTCCCGGTCATGGCGGTGCCGGACGCCGGCGACCTCGTCGCGGTGCTCGACGTGGGGGCGTACGGCGCGACCGAGTCGATGCCGTTCTTCCGTCGCCACGCGCTCCCGCCGAGGTGGTCGTGCGCGACGGCACGGCGCACGTCGCCCGCCCGCGGGTCGAGCCGGAGACGTGGCTCGACTGGCACTGACCTGCCCGACCCGAGGTCCCGCCCGGTTCGTGACCACCGGCCCGGGCGGCCGATGGCGCAGACCCGGTATACTCCCGGGGAGTATGACTGCGACCGCCCGCACGCCCCGAAGCCCATCGAGATCGTCCTGCCCATCGAGGGCATGACCTGCGCGTCGTGCGTCAACCGGATCGAGCGCTTCCTCAACAGGACGCCCGGCGTCGCGCGAGGCCGCCGTCAACCTCGCCACCGAGCGGGCGACCGTCCGCGTCGATCCCGGCGGTCGCCGGTCGCGACGAGCTGGTGCGCGCCGTGGAGGCCGCCGGCTACGAGGTCCGGCCCGAGGCTGCCGTCGACCGACGCGACCGGCGCCGGCCGCGCTCGACGCCGAGCTCACCGCGGAGGACCGCGAGCGCGAGCGCGCGCAGCGCCACGACGCTGCATCCAGGCGGTCGTCTCGATCGCGTGCGGCGCTCGTGTTCATGGTCGCTCATGTTCTGGCCCCAGACGCGGATCGCGATGGAGGACCTCAACCAGCTGCATCCTGTGGCCCGCGACGTTCGTCCAGTTCTGGGCCGGCGGCCGGTTCTACCGGGCGGCGTGGCGGGCCGCGCGCCACGGCGGCATGACGATGGACACGCTGGTCGCGGTCGGGACGACCGCCGCCTGGGCGCTACTCGCGTGTTCGTCACGCTGTGGCCCGAGGTCGTCCACGAGGCGGGCCTCCACCCCGAGACCTACTTCGACAGCGCGACGATCATCATCGGCCTGGTCCTGCTCGGCCGATGGCTCGAGGCCCGCGCCAAGGGCCGCACGACCGGCGCGATCCGGCGGCTCGTCGGGCTCCAGGCCGACGACGGCCCGGCGGCTCGCGCGACGGCGTGCGAGGCGGACGTGCCGCTGGCCGACGTCGTCGCCGGCGACCTGCTGCGGGTCCGGCCGGGCGACAAGGTCCCGGTCGACGGCGTGCTCGTCGAGGGCTCGTCGCGCCGTCGACGAGTCGATGCTCACCGGCGAGCCGATGCCCGTCGACGAAGCGGCGCCGGCGACGAGGTCATCGGCGCGACGCTCAACACCACCGGCTCGTTCGTGATGCGGGCGACGCGCGTCGGCCGCGACACGGTCCTCGCCCGGATCGTCGAGCTGGTCCAGCGCGCCCAGGGCTCGAAGGCGCCGATCCAGCGCCTGGCCGACCGGATCACGCGAGGTCGTTCGTCCCCGCGGTGCTCGTCGTCGCGGCGGCCGACGTTCGTCGTCTGGTTCGCTGTTCGGCCCGGAGCCGCGGCTCACGCTCGCGCTCACCGCGTTCATCGGGGTCGTGATCATCGCCTGCCCGTGCGCCATGGGCCTCGCGACGCCGACGGCGATCATGGTCGGGACCGGCACGGGCGCCGAGGCGGGGATCCTCGTCCGCGGCGGTGAGGCGCTCGAGGCGGCCGGCCGGATCGACACGGTCGTGTTCGACAAGACCGGGACGCTGACGCTCGGCCGGCCCGTGGTGACCGCGATCGTGGCCGCTGCCCGGCGTCGACGAGACGCGTCTGCTCGACCTCGCCGCGTCGCTCGAGACGGGCTCGGAGCACCCGCTGGGTGAGGCGATCGTCGCGCGGCCGCGCGCGAGCGCGAGCTCGGGTTCGGCCAGGTCGACCGGCTTCGAGGCCGTCGTCGGGCGCGGCGTCGCGCGGCACGGTCGACGGGCACGACGGTGCTCGTCGGCAGCGCCCGGCTGCATGCAGCGAGCACGGCATCGACGTCGCGCCGCTCGCAGCCGAGGCCGCCGGCCATCGCCGCGTCGACCGGCGCGACGCTCGTGTACGTCGCGCATCGACGGCGTCGGCCGCGGGCGTGCATCGCCATCGCCGACCCGGTCAAGGCCGAGTCCGCCGCAGGCGGTCGCGCGAGCTGCGCGCGGCCGGGCCTCGAGGTGTGGCTGCTCACCGGCGACGCGCGGGCCACGGCCGAGGCCGTCGCGCGCCAGGTCGGCATCGCCGCGGACCACGTGATCGCCGAGGTGCTGCCCGGCCGACAAGGACGCGCACGATCGCGCGGCTCCAGGCCGAGGGCCGCCGGGTCGCGATGGTCGGCGACGGCATCAACGACGCGCCGGCGCTCGCCCGGGCGGACCTCGGCGTGGCGATCGGCACCGGCGCCGACGTCGCGATCGAGGCCTCGGACGTCACGCTCGTCGGCGGCGACCCGCGGCTCGTCGCCGTCGGCGATCGCGCTGTCGCGCGCGACGATCCGGGTCATCCGCCAGAACCTGTTCTGGGCGTTCGCCTACAACGTCGCTGCTGATCCCGGTCGCGATGGGCGTGCTGTACCCGGCGTTCGGCGATCCTGCTCAACCCGGCGCTCGCCGCCGGCGCGATGGCGCTGTCGTCGGTCGGTGGTCGTGAACTCGCTCCGGCTCCGGGCGCGTCGACGTCCGGCCGGGGCACGCTCGCGCCAGCTCCGCCGCGGGTCCGGTCGGCCTGGTCCGCGACGCGCGCGTTCCTCGTCGTCGTCGCGCTCCTCGGGCTGGCGGCTCGCGACGACGGTCGTCGCGGCGGACCGGGCGATGACCGCGGCCCTGCCGATCGTGGCGGTGACGGCGCAGGACGTCCGGTTCTCGCCGCGCCGACGTCGACCGTCCGGGCAGGCGAGTGGTCGGCGATCTCGTTCACCAACGCCGACCCGGTCGTCCACGACTGGATGGTCGAGGCGATCCCCAACCTCGACGACGGTCGCCCGGCCCGGCCAGACGACGACGCTCCGGTTCGTCCTCGACACGCCCGGCACGTACGAGGTCCTGTGCTCCGTCCCCGGTCACGCGGAGGCCGGGATGGTCGGCACGCTGACCGTCCTCCCCGCCGACTGACGGCCCGCCTACACTCGCGGCCATGGGCACCCGCATCGACGTTCCCGCCGACCCGCGCGATCTCGCCGGCGACTTCGTCGCACCGCTACGTCGTGGACGTCCGGTTCGGCGACACGGACGCGATGGGCCATGCCAACAACTCGCGCTTCCTGACCTACTGCGAGTCCGCCCGGATCGCGTACTGGGAGGCGGCGACGGGGGAGCCGATGGCGCTGGTCACGCACGGCGCGCAGGAGTCGCTGATCCTCGCCGACATCCGCGTGTCGTTCCGGTCGCCCGTCTACTTCGGCGAGGTGCTGACGGTCGAGTCGCGGGTCGGCCGGCTCGGGCGGACGTCGTTCACGCTCGAGCACCGCCTGACGGCGGGCGAGTCGGCCGCCGGGCACGCGCGGCTGGTCGCGACCGCCGAGGGCGTCCAGGTCCTGTACGACTACGCCGAGGGCCGGCCGCGCGAGATCCCGCCCGACGTCGTCGCGCGGCTCGAGGCGTTCGAGGGTCGCCCCCTCCGCTGACCCGCGTCAGCCGTCGACGGCGAAGCGGCGGAAGATCGTGACCGCGTTCTGGCCGCCGAAGCCGAAGCCGTTGACCGCGACCGTGTCGACCCTGGTCTCGCGCGCGACGAGCGGCACGTAGTCGAGGTCGCAGTCCGGGTCGGGCGTGTTGAGGTTCGCGGTGGGGGAGATGACGTTGTCGCGGATCCCGCCGACGGCGGCCAGCGCGGACGCGATCCCGGCCGCACCGACGAGGTGGCCGATCATCGACTTGGGCGACGAGATCGCCCGCGTCGCGGCGGCCGAGCCGTAGGCCACCTTGATCGCCCGCGTCTCGGTCACGTCGTTGAGCGACGTCGAGGTGCCGTGGGCGACGATCCAGTCGATCTCGTCCGGCGCCACGCCCGCGTTGCGCAACGCGTTCGTCATCGCGCGGGCCTGGCCGCGTCCGGTCGGGTCGGGGGCCGAGATGTGGAACGCGTCGGCGGTCAGCGCGCCACCGAGGACCTCGGCGATCGGCGTCGCGCCACGCTCGAGCGCGTGCTGGGCCGACTCGAGGACCATCACGCCCGCACCCTCGCCCAGGACGAACCCGTCGCGGGTGAGGTCGAACGGCCGCGACGCGGTCTCCGGGGACTCGTTGTTCTTCGACAGCGCGGTCATGTTCGAGAGCGCCGCCACGCCCATCGGGACGATCGGGGCCTCGGAGCCGCCGGTCAGGACGACGTCGGCCTCGCCGGTCGCGATCAGCCGCAGCGCGTCGTGGAACGCGATGACGGACGTCGCGCACGCGGCGACCTGGGTCATCACGGGGCCGGTGAGCTTGTACTCCATCGACAGCATGCACGCGGCCATCGACCCGGACAGCGCCGGCACCGCGAACGCGGACACGAAGCGCGGGCCCTTGGTGTCGTGGACGTGGGTGCCGTCGATGATCGCCTCGATCCCGCCGCCACCGGTGTTGACGACGACGCCCACGCGATCGCGCTCGTCCTCGGTCATGGCGGCGAAGTCGATGCCCGACGCCGTCACCGCCTCCTTGCCCGCGGCGGTCGCGAGGTGGATGAACCGGCTCATGCGGCGGGCCATCTTCGCGTCCATGAACTGCGTCGGGTCGAAGTCGAGCACCTCGGCCGCGATCTGGACCTCGAACGCGGACGCGTCGAACGACCGGATCCGGCGGGTGCCGGTCACGCCGTTGCGCAGGTTCGCCCAGTAGGTCTCGAAGTCGTTGCCGATCGGCATGACCGCGCCGAGGCCGGTGATCACGGCACGGCGTGAGAGGTCAGACGAGGGCACGGCACACCTTTCGGGACGGGGATCCTGCAAGGAAGATCGCCGGGATTGTAGCGAAGGCAGCGTGCGTGGCCCGGGCGGACGCAAGGCGCCGTGATCGAGGATGGTGCCCGACGCCCGCCGTCCGGCGGACGCCGCATGCACGCGAGGAGGCGGCGATGGACGAGTCCAGCGAGGGCGACCGCGGGGCGGGCCCCGAGCACGGCGACACGGACAAGGTCGGCCTCGGACGGGTCGTCGAGGACCATCGTCCCGACGCGCGGCAGCCCGGCGACGGAGCGCGTGCCCGGGACGGAGGACGCGGTCGAGGAGGCGTCGGAGGACAGCTTCCCGGCCAGCGATGCGCCGCCGTTCACGTCCGCGTCAGGCGGCTGACCGACGGTCGTCAGCTGCCGTCCCAGCGCTTGAAGATGACGGCGCCGTTGTGGCCGCCGAGCCCGATGTTGTTCGACAGCGCGTAGCGCACGGGCATCGGCGTCGTCTCGGGGACGACCCAGATGTCGGCCTCCGGGTCGAACTCGCGGTAGTTGATCGTCCCGGGCACGCACTGCTCGGCGACGGTCATGACCGTCGCGAACGCCTCGAACGCGCCGGCGGCGCCCATCATGTGGCCGGTCATCGACTTGGTGCCGCTGATCGCCAGGGTCTTGCGGTCGGACGCGGCGCGGTCGCCGAACACCGTCCAGATCGCCTCGGCCTCGCGCTTGTCGCCCAGCGGCGTCGAGGTGCCGTGCGGGTTGATCACGTCGACCTCGTCGGCCGGCACGCCCCGCCGCTCGAGCGCCGCGCGCATCGCCCGGGCCGAGCCCGAGCCACGCTCGATCGGCTGGACCATGTCCCAGCCGTCGGCCGCGGAGCCGTAGCCCACGACCTCGGCGTAGATGTGCGCACCGCGGGCCTTCGCGTACTCGAGGTCCTCGAGGATGAGGCTCCCCGCGCCCTCGCCCAGGACGAACCCGTCGCGGCTGCGGTCGAACGGCCGCGACACGTCCGTGTGCGGCTGGCCGTCGCGCGGCGAGCCCAGCCCGCGCATGTTGCCGAACCCGGCGTGGGCGACCTCGAGCAGCGGCATCTCGCTGGAGCCCGAGATGATCGTGTGCACGTCGCCGCGGCGGATGATCTCCGCGGCCTCGCCCACGCAGTTCGTCCCGGTGGAGCAGGCGGTGACGACGCACATGTTGTGGCCGATGGCGCCGGTCTCGATCGCGATCATCCCGGACGTGCTGTCGACGAGCCCGTTCGCGATGAACGTCGGCGCGACCCGGTTGGGGCCCTTCTGGTCGAGCACCTGCCAGTTGTCGATCATCAGCGACTGCCCGCCGGCGCCGGAGCCGAACACGACGCCGATGTCCTCGCGGTTCTCGTCGGTGATCTCGAGCCCGGCGTCCGCGACGGCCTGCTTGGCGGCCGCGACGCCGTACCACATGGTCGGCTCGGAGCGGCGGACCGCCTTGGCGTCCATCCAGGCGACGGCGTCGAAGTCCTTGACCTCGCCGGCCCACTTGTGGGCGTAGCGGTCGGGATCGAACTTGGTGATCACGTCGAGGCCGGAGCGGCCGTTGACGAGGGACGCCCACGCGGTGTCCTTGTCGTTGCCGACGGGGCTGATGACGCCGAGGCCTGTCACGACCACGCGGCGGGTGAAATCGGGCTGACGCATGTTCCTCTCGGTGCTCGTTGGGCTGGCCGGCGGACCGGCGAATGAGGTGGGGGTCTGCTGGGGACGCTGGGCTAGCCGTCGACCGCGGCGGCGTCGGCGAAGGGCACGGCGAGCCGGTCGGCGGCGGCCTTGTCGTCGGTCGGGATGGCGACGGCATCGGCGGCGATGCGCTTGATGAGCCCGGTCAGGACCTGGCCCGGACCGACCTCGATGAACGTCGTGACGCCCTTCGCGCGCATCGCCTCGACCGCGCCGACCCAGTCGACGCCGGTGGTGAGGTGGTCCACGAGCTCGGCGCGGCAGCCGTCGGCGGTCGTGATGACACGCGCGTCGGCGTTGGCGAGGAGCGGTGGCCGGGGGTCGTGGAAGGTGATGCCGGCGAGGACCTCGGCCATGCCCGCGGCGGCCTCGGCCATGAGCGGGGAGTGGGCGGCGACGCTGACCGGCAGCTCGATCGCGCGCCTGGCGCCGAGCTCCTTCGCGATGCCGAGCGAGGCCTCGACCGCGGCGCGCTCGCCGGACATGACGACCTGGCCCGGCGAGTTCCGGTTCGCGACGCCGAACACGCCGTGGGCGGAGGCGCGCTCGACGAGCTCCGGGATCCGATCGTCGTCGAGGCCGATCAGGGCGGCCATGCGGCCCTCGCGCCCGGTGCCGGACGCCTGCATCAGCTGGCCGCGGCGACGGACGAGGCGCACCGCGTCGCCGAGGTCGAGCGCGCCGGCGGCGACGAGGGCCGAGTACTGGCCCATCGAGTGGCCGGCTGCGAAGGCGGGGTCGGGGGCATCGATGCCGAGCTCGCCCCAGCGGGCGCGGATGGCAGCGAGGTAGGCGATGCTCGCGGCGAGGAGCGCGGGCTGTGCGTTCTCGGTGCGGTTGAGGTCCTCCTCGGGACCCTCCCACGCGAGCCGGGTGATCGGCTCGCCGAGCGCCTCGTCGGCGGCGGCGAACACGGCGGCCGCAGCGGGCGAGGATTCGGCGAGGGCGCGGCCCATGCCGACGGACTGGCTCCCCTGCCCGGGGAACACGAAGGCGATCTGGCTCATCGCCCGTCAGCGTAGGCGCGATCATGGTCCCGGACCGCCAACTGCGTGCATGCTTGCAGGAATCTCCGACCGAACTTACGCTCGCGGCGTGAGGATCCGCCCGTGACCGACACCGAACGCCCTGCCCAGCCGGCTCCAACGCCGCGCGCCCGCCGCCCGCGTCCCAGCGACCCCGCCGCCGGCCCCGCCCTGCCCGAGGCGCTGACCCTGACGCGCCGCCGCAAGGCCGCCCCGTCGCGGGTGATCGCCCGGGTCTTCGAGGCGGACCTGTCGGCGCCGGTCGTCGCGGCGGGCACGCGGATCCAGAATGTCCGCCAGATCTCGGAGCGGGTCGCGATGGGGCGGGCCCTGTGGCGCGAGCTGGTCGTCGGCTTCGCCTACCAGCTCGGCGAGCTCAACCTCGGGTTCACGCAGCTCGCCGCCCTGTATGTCCTCGCAGAGGGCGCCACGACGACGGTCGCCGACCTCGCCGAGGCGATCGGACGCTCGCCGTCCGCCACGTCACGCCTCGTCGACGGGCTGGTCAAGCGGCGGCTCGTCGAGCGGCGGCGCGAGGAGGACGACGGGCGGCTGCGCTCCGTGTGGCTCACGCCCCGCGGCCAGGCCGTGCTCCGGATGGTCGACCGGGCCCGCGCGGAGCAGTTCCTGTCCGCCGTCCGGCCGATGCCGCGCGGCGAGCGAGCGCTGATCGCGATGGGCGTCGCGGCGCTCGCGACGCATGCGATCAGCCGGCGTGGCCGGCTCGTCCGCGGCGGGAGCTGACTCCGGGCCCTCCGGCGGGCGCGATCAGCCGCAGAAGGTGATGGTCGCGTCGTACAGGACGGGGAGGCCCCAGCGGAGCGACTCCACGCCGACCCGCTCGTCCACGGAATGGAAGTTGTCGAGGAAGCCCTCGCCGGGCTCCTGGAGCAGCGGCGAGAAGCCGTAGACGGGCACGCCGAGGCGGACGAGGTGCTTGCCGTCGGTGGCGAACGGCGCGAGCATCGGGACGGGGATGCCGTCCGGGTCCGCCGCCCGGATCGTGTCCGCGAGGAGCTCGTACACGTCGCCGACCGGCGTCTCGAACGGGATCGCGCTGTGCATGTGCTCGAGCTCGCAGACCGGCACGAGGTCGCCCAGCCGCGCGAGGAGCTCCTCGCGGATGTCGCCCGGCGTCGTGCCGGGGAGCGGCCGGATGTCGACCTCGACCGTGGCATCGCCGGGGATGACGTTGTACTTCGTCCCCGCGTGGATGACGTCCGGGCTGAACGTGTCGCGGATGACCGCGCGCAGGATCCGGGCGTGGATCGGGTCGCACAGCGCCCCGATCGCGAGCTCGGCCCGGCGCGGATCGTCGCCCGTTGCCGCATCGAGGAGCCGCCGCTGGTCCTCGCCCAGGGCCGCGCCCACCTCGTCGAGCAGCCGCCGCACCACCGGCGTGATCCGCGGCTCACCGGGCGTCGCGAGGCGCCGGACGACCTCCGCCGCGAGGACCGCCGCGTTGTCGTCGCGGGGCAGCGACCCGTGCCCCTGCGTCCCCTTGACGTGGATCCGGTAGACCTCGTGGCCCTTCTCCGCGACCTGGATCGGGTAGAAGCGGCGCCCGCCGGCGTCGGCGCTGACGCCGCCCGCCTCGCTGAACGCGGCCGCGGCCCGCAGCAGCTCCGGCCGGTTGTCGACGATCCAGCCGGCCCCCTCCCAGCCGCCGTTCTCCTCGTCCGCCGTGGAGGCGAACAGGATGTCGCGGCGGAGCCCGGGGACGGGGTCCGTGGCGGGGTCGAGGCCGGCGTCGCGAGCCCGCCCCGCGAGCAACCGCATGACGCCCACCGAGAGCGCGACCATCGCCTTCATGTCGACCGCGCCACGCCCGTAGACGTAGCCGTCGGCGACATCCCCGTCGAAGGGTCCATGCGTCCAGGCCTCGGGCGCGGCGGGCACGACGTCCAGGTGCGAGAGGATGAGCAGCGGGTCGCCGCCGGTGCCGTCGCCGCGGAGCCGGGCGACCACCGAGCCGCGGCCGGGGAACGGCTCCAGGACCTCGGGGGCGAGGCCGAACGAGCGCAGCTCGGCGGCGATCCGCTCCGCGGCCACGAGCTCCGGGCCGGGCGGGTCCGGCGGGTTGATCGACGGGATGCGCAGCATGTCGCGCAGGAACCCGACCAGGTGGTCGTGCGCGTCCGCCCATGTCTCGTCCGACAGCGCGGCCGACGGTCGCCGGGCTGGCGTGGGCGCGAGGGGCACGCTCAGCTGCCGGTGATGATCGCGCCGGCGATCCCCAGCACGAACCCGAGCAGGACGATCGCGATGATCATCCCGAGGAGGATCCGGACATACGGGCGTTCGGCCGCGAGCGTGGCCGGCAGGTCCGGGTCATCGCCGCCGGCGATGTACGGCTTCGGCAGGCCGCGCCGGCGGGCCGCGACGTTCCGGTACTCGTCGTAGCGCTCCGGGTCGGGCGGCAGCGACGAGCGATCGTCCGCGGCGGGGGCGGTGGGCTGGCCGGTCACGCCCCCATCATGCCGCAGGTCGTCCGGCGGGGCCGCCGTGTCAGCCCTTCGACGCCAGCGCGTCGTTCAGCGTCGCCTCGAGCTCCGGGTCCAGCGTCGTCTGGAACACCTTGCCGTTGAACGGCTGGAGCGCCTGGGACAGGGCGCCGGCGTGCCCGGTGACGATCACGAACAGCGCCGACGTGCCCGGCGTGAGCTCCGCGGTGACGTCGTCGACGAACTTGGGATCGACGTTCTGGCCCATCGACCGCCCGAACAGCGCGCCGATCGCGCCGCCCGCGACGATCCCGAACAGCGGCAGGAAGAACAGGCCGAGCAGCAGGCCGAGGAAGCCGCCGATGAGCGCCCCGGACTTCGTGTCCGACGAGACCTCGTTGGTGACGTGGGTCTTGCCGTCGGCGTCCTTGGTGATCACGGCCGAGTCGCCGATCTCGAGCCGGCCGGCCTTGGCCAGGTCGCGGACACGGGCGAGCGCCGTCTGTCCATCGGCCTCGTTGGCGAACGTGACGACGACCAGGTCCTTCATCGGGTGCCTCCGTGCGGGGCGTGCGGGCGGGTGATGCCCGGTGCGCGAGCCGTCATCATGCCCCGCCCGGCGCTCGCGGTCACCCCCTCGCCCGGGTGACGGATCAGCCGGCCTCGAACAGCGCCTGGAGCGCGGACCGGTCGGTCGTGCCGGCGGCGAGCGCGAGGCGCAGGAGGATTCGCGCCTTCCACGGCTGGAGATCGTCGGCGGCGATCCAGCCGCGCTCGACGAGCGACGGGATCGCGGGCACGCGGCCCGCGCCGACGCGGGTCGCCTGGACGATCGTCACGCCCGCCGCGTGGGCGCGCTCGAGCGCGTCGACCTCGAGCGGCGTGGGGTAGCCGGCGCCGGTGCCCGCGCTCACGATCCCGCGTGCGCCCGCGGCCACGGCGGCGTCGATCAGCGCTCCGTCCGCGCCGAGGTACGTGACGACGACGTCGACGCGCGGCTGGTGGCGCAGGTCGACGCCGGCGAACGCGCCGCGGAGCGAGGTGGCGCGGGCCGGCCGGTGGTCGAGCACGACCCGCCCGTCGCCGTCGATCCAGCCGAGCGGGCCGCCGGCCCCGTCGGCGAACGCGTGGACGCGCATGGTGTCGTGCTTCGTGGCCGAGCGCGCCGCGTGGATCGTGTCGTCGAGCACGACCAGCGTGCCGAGGCCGCGGGTCTCGGGCGAGGCCGCGACGCGGACCGCGCTGACGACGTTGAGCGGCCCATCGCCCGACAGCGCGGAGGCGGGCCGCATCGCGCCCATGACGACGACCGGCCGCTCGTCGGCGATCACGAGATGGAGGAGCCATGCCGTCTCCTCCAGCGTGTTCGTGCCGTGGGTGATCACGACGCCATCAGCCTCGTCGAGGACGAACAGCCCGCGCACGAGCTCGACCAGGTCGGCGAGGTCGTCGTCGGTCAGCGCATGCGCGCGGAGCCGCCGGAACGGGACCTCGCGGGCGTCCGCGACGGTGGCCAGCTCCGCGGCGACCCCGTCGACGAGCGCGCCGGGCTCGAGGCGGACGCCGGTGTCGAGATAGGCCGCGAGGTCGAGCCGGTCCGCTCCGACCGAATTGATCGTGCCCCCGGTCGTGACGATCGCGACGCGGGGGCGGGTGGCGTCGGGCACGGGCTCAGGCGGTGACGGACGCGACGTCCGCCGCGTGGTCGGCGGGGATCGGCCGCGTGGTGTCGGTCGGGCCGTCGGCATCGGCCGCCGGCTGCCAGTGCGGCGCCGTCGTCGGCGGCGCGTAGCGCTCGACGCGCGAGATGAGGCGCCGGATGCGCAGGCCCTCGAGCGGCCCGAGCACGTAGCGCGGCATCGGCTGGAGCCAGACGGCGGACCCGAGGCTCACGGCATCGGCGCCCGCCCACATGTACTCGCGGCAGTCGTCGAAGTCGCGGATCCCGCCGTTCGCGATGATCGGCAGCCGGATCCCGGCGTCGCGCAGCTCGGCGACGACGCGCAGCCCGATCGGCTTGATCGCCCGGCCCGATACGGCGCCGTAGCGGTTCTTGAGGTACGGCTCGCCGGTCTCGGGGTCCAGCCGCAGGCCCTTCACGGTGTTGATCGCCGTGATGCCCGCGCAGCCGTACGTCTCGGCCAGGCGCGCCTGCCAGCGGTAGTCCTCGTCCGGGCTGACCTTGAGGATCACCGGGTGGCGGCTCTTGGGGACGGCCCGGCGGAGGCTGTCCTCGAGGATCGTCTCGAACGGGAAGTTGACGTTGTGACAGCTCGCGTTGAGCTCGATCGCCGCGATCTCGCCCGGCTTCGCGCGCTCGTTCACGGTCTCGAACAGCTGCTCGATCTCGTCCGCGCTGAAGCCGCCGACGCTGACGATCCGGTTGAGCCCGGCCGTCCGGTCGAAGTACTCGTCGAAGTAGCGGCCGATCCCGATGTTCGACCAGCCGAAGGCGTTCAGCCACCCGGCGTCGACCCGGTGGAGCGCCTTGCCGTACAGCCGGAGCATCTCGGGGAACTCGCGGAGCGACCAGTCCTCCTTGAGGGTGAAGTGGCCCGGCCGCGGCTCGAGGGTCAGGGTCCGCGTGGTCACCGCGCCGAAGCGCTCGAGCGGGACCCACTGGGCGATCGGGGAGAGGCCGTACAGGATCAGCCGCCGCTTCGAGGCGCCGTAGCCGAGCAGGCTGGCCGACGTCAGCAGCCGGTTGCGCAGCCGGATCCCGTTGAGGTCGATCGTCACGGCGTCAGTATGCCGCGCCCCGTCAGCGCGTCGGCAGACCCGTCGGCGAACCAGTCGGCGCGAGCGGGCCCTGGAGGCCGACGGAATCGGGGATCGGCCGATAGCCCAGCCGGGCGTTCACCGCGCGCATCGGGGCGTTGTGCTCGTCGTTGCCGGTCTCGAGCGCCGCGAGCCCGTTGTCGATCGCCCAGGCGATCGTCGCGCGCTTGATCGCCGTCGCGATGCCGCGACCGCGCCAGGCCTGCCGGACCGCGGTCATGTCGTGCAGCCCGAGCGTGTCGCTGCCCGACTGCAGGACCAGGTTCCCGTAGCCCGCCACCTCGCCGGTTGCGTCGTCCACGGCGATGACGAATGCCTCGCGCGGCAGGTCGGGCCGATCCACGTCGCGGGCGACGAACTCGTCGAACGTGCCGGCGTACAGCGGCTCGCCGCCGGTCGGGACGTCTGGAAACGTCTCGACGGCGGCGCGGTGGACGGCCGGCAGGAGGTCGGGCCGCGCGGCGAGCGTCGTGAGCGAGATGCCGGCGGGTGGATCGGCCCGCGGTGCCGCGAGGCCTGCGCAGGTCCAGGCGGACCGACTTCGTCCGCTCGACCTCGACGAAGCCGCGCGCGCGCGAGGAAGCGATGCCCGTCGACGTGCGCTTCCGAGAGCTCGGTCTGGAGGCCGGTCTTGCCCGCGACCCGGGCGGCGTCGCTGCAGGCCCGGAACAGCGCCGTGCCGACGCCCCGCCGCCGCGCCTCGGGCACGACCCACAGGCCGAGCCACCACCGCTCGTAGTCGGGCCCGTGCATCCAGATCCGCCCGACGCTCGCGGTCCCGACGGCGATGCCGGAGGCATCCGACGCGAGGAACGTCGTCCCCTGGCCGGGGTAGGTCGCCTCGGCCCAGCGCGCGTTGGCCAGCGAGTCCGGGCTGTCGGGCGTCGTGGCGTTGCGGATCGCGAGGTACGCCTGGATCCCCGCCACGTCGCCGATGTCGACGACGGCGATCTCGACCGCCGGACGGCGTGGGACGTCGCTCACGCGGCCGCGTCGCGCAGCGGCGGGAGCAGGTCCCGGTGCACGGCGTCAAGGCCCGCCGGTCCGAGCGCGGCGGGCATCCCCAGCACGATCTCCGACGCGCCCGCGGCGATGATCCGGCGAGCCTGCTCGAGGGCGAGTGCCCGACCGGCCGCGTCCCGCCCGGTGACGACCTGGCCCACGAGCTCGAACGTCGCGGGATCCCGGCCCGCGTCCTCGAGCGCGCGGACGATCAGGTCGCGCTTCGCCGCGAAGTAGGCATCGTCGCCCGCCTCGGTGCCGGGGAGCAGCCATCCCTGCGCCGCGCGCGCGGCGAGGCGGATCCCGCGCGGTCCCTGCCCGCCCAGGTACAGCGGCGGGCCGCCCGGGGTGAGCGGCACGGGCAGGTTGGTCGCGCCGCTGAGCGGGTAGAACGGGTCGTCGCGGGTGACACCGGGCGCACCGGCGGCGTCAGGGCCGAACAGCGCATGGATCGTGTCCACGGCCGATTCGAGGCGCGAGATCCGCTCGCCGATCGGCGGCAGGTCGATGCCGAACGGGCCGTGCTCGTTCTCGAACCAGCCGGCGCCCAGCCCGAGGACGAACCGGCCACCGGTCACGTGGTCCATGACCGTCGCGGCCTTGGCGACGAGCACCGGGTGGCGGAACGTGTTCGACAGCACGGCGTGCCCGATCCGCAGGCCGGGAACGTGGTGGGCCAGCGCGGCGAGGACGGTCACCGCCTCGAGCGACGGCCCCAGGACGGCCGGGTCCATGTCGAGCAGGTGGTCGTTCATCCACGCCCCGTCGAACGCGGTCGGGCCGCCGTCCGCGGACAGCTCCCCGGCGCGGCGCCACGTGGCGTCCAGCGTCGGCCAGTCGACGCCCTGGGGCGAGGTCTTGAACGAGATCCGCAGGGTCATCGGTCCAGCGCGCTCAGGCGCCGGTGCCGTCGGTCCGGCTCGCGAGGGTTCGTCGCAGCTGGGCACCGTTGGTGATCGCGCCCTCCGACGCGGACGACACGAGCGCCGCGTACTTCGCCAGCACGCCGGTCCGGTAGCGCGGCTCGGGCGGGGACCAGCGGGCGCGCCGCTCGGCGAGGACGGCCTCGTCGACCTCGAGGTTCAGCTCGTGGGCGTCGGCGTCGACGACGATCGAGTCGCCCTCCTCGACGAGCGCGATCGGGCCGCCGAGCGCGGCCTCGGGCGCGACGTGCCCGATCATCAGCCCGTGGGTGCCGCCCGAGAAGCGGCCGTCGGTGAGCAGCGCGACGCTCTCGCCCAGGCCCTCGCCGACGAGCGCGCCCGTGACGCTCAGCATCTCCTGCATGCCCGGGCCGCCGATCGGGCCCTCGTAGCGGATGACGACGACGTCGCCCGCCACGATCTGGCGGTTCTTCACCGCCTCGAAGCAGGCCTGCTCGCTGTCGTACACCCGGGCCGGGCCGCGGTGGAACCGCCGCTCGTGGCCCGCGAGCTTCACGACCGAGCCCTCCGGCGCGAGCGACCCGTGGAGGATCGTCAGCCCGCCGACCGGCTTGATCGGCGTCTCGATCGGGTGCACGACCTGCTGGCCCTCGGTCTCGACGGTGTCGGCCGCGATCTGCGCGATCGTCCGCCCGTCGACCGTCGTCTCGTCGCCGTGGAGCTTGTCCGCCTTGAGCAGCTCGCGCATGACGAGCCCGACGCCGCCGGCGTCGTACATGTCCGACGCGGAGTAGCGGCCGCCCGGGCGCATGTCGGCGATGAGCGGCGTCCGGTCCGCGGTCTCGCCGAACTCGTCGATCGAGAGCGGGATGCCGAACTCGTGCGCGATCGCGGGCAGGTGGAGCACGGCGTTGGTCGAGCCGCCGGTGGCGGCGACGGACGCGATCGCGTTGTCGAACGACTGGCGGGTCACGATCGAGCTCGGGCGGATGTCGTGGCGGACGAGGTGCATCACCAGCTCGCCGGCCTGGCGGGCCGCCTCGTCCTTGCGCCCGTCCTCGGCGGGGATCGCGTTGAGCCCCGCCGGGCTGAGGCCCAGGAACTCGAGCACGGTCGCCATCGTGTTGGCCGTGAACTGGCCGCCGCACGCGCCGGCGCCGGGGCAGGCGCCGTTCTCCGCCTCGTACAGCTCGTCGAGCGTGATCTTGCCCGGCCCGGTACGCGCCGATCGCCTCGTACACGGTGACGACGTCAGCCGGCTTGCCCTTGTAGGTGCCCGGGTAGATCGTGCCGTTGTAGAGGACGAGCCCCGGGATGTCGAGGCGGCCGAGCGCCATCGCGCCGGCCGGGATCGTCTTGTCGCAGCCGACGAGGCACACGATCCCGTCGAACAGGTGGCCGCGCGCGACGAGCTCGATCGAGTCGGCGATGACCTCGCGCTGACACGAGCGACGCCTTCATGCCCTCGGTGCCCATCGACACGCCGTCGCTCACCGCGATCGTGTTGAACTCCATCGGCGTCCCACCCGCCGCGCGGATCCCGTCCTTCACGAACGTCGCCAGCCGCCGCTGGTTGATGTTGCAGGGCATCGTCTCGATCCACGTCGTCGCGACGCCGATGATCGGCTGGCTGAGGTCGTCGTCCGTGAACCCGATCGCCTTGAGCATCGCCCTCGCCCCGGCACGGTCCGGGCCATCGGTGAGCGCGTGGCTGTGGCGCTTGGCCGGGTCGCTCGGGCGGTGGTAGGGGAGCGTGGGCTCGTCGGTGGCGGTCACTGCGGGTTCCTTCCGGTGGGCGGCGTGACAGGCGGCGAAGGTCGTCGGTGGCGGGTGGGCTCGAGGCTGGGTCGGGGTCCAGTATCGCGCGGACTCAGGCCCCGGCGTCGGTGGTCCCGAGACGGGCATCGACGACGTCGGTGGCCACCCGCCGGCTGCCCTCGTGGCCGGTGACGGCGTCGACGAACGTGTGGCAGTCGACCTGGAAGCCCTCGACCGGCTCGAGCGCGGTGACCGTCGCGGTCCGCGGCACGCGGCGCAGGAGCGCGATCTCGCCCACCCCGTCGCCGGGGCCCTGCTCGTGGCTGGGCTGGCCGTCGATGGTGACCAGCACGCGGCCGGACTCGACCATCACGTACGTGTCGCCCTCCTCGCCCTGGGTCATGATCGGCTGGCCGGCCGCGAAGTGGACCGGCTCCATCCCGTCGGCGATCCGCTCCAGCGCGGCGAGCGGCAGCGGCGCGAACAGCGGGATCCGGCGCAGGAGCCGCGCCTCGCGCTCGGGCAGGACGCCCTCGTCGTCGAGGCGGCGGACCCACGGCCAGCCGAGGACCGCGGTGACCGGCAGCGCGATGCCCGTGATGACGAGTGCCCGCTCGACGCCGATCGTCGTGACCAGCACCGACCCGATCAGCGCGCCGATCGAGATCCCGATGCTGGCCATGACCTCGAGCACGGCGAACACGGCGCCGCGGGACGGGCTCGACACGCCGCGCTGGAGGAGCGTGATCCCCGAGACGTCGAGGAGCGCGTTGCCCAGCCCGGTGACTCCAAGCGCGATCAGCGCGAGCGCCGGGCTGGGGGCGACGCCGATGAGCACGAACGGTGCGCCCCAGGCGACGAGCGCGGCCGCGAACATGCCCGCGAGCCGGCCGCCGGTGCCCATCGCGAGGGCGAACACCGCCCCGACGATCCCGCCCGCCCCGATGGCGGCGCCGAGGATGCCGACGCCCGCGTCGCCCATGCCCAGGACCTCGATCGCGAGGATCGCGATGAACGTGGTGAGCGCGCCGCGGACGGTGGCCTGGACGCCGAACGAGAGCATCAGGACGGCGGCCGGCCGGCGCCGGAGCAGCTCGCGGATGCCCGCCAGGAGCGGCAGGCCGTGGCTTCGGTTCGCCGGCGCCGGACGCGCCGCAGCGGCGACCGTGACCCGGACGACGAGCGCGGCGGCGATGACGCCGCCTGCCGCGGCAATCGCGGCGGCCGACGCCGGGCCGGACGCGGCGACCACGAGACCGGTGATCAGCGGCCCGGCGAACGTGCCCAGGCTCTCCCCGAGCGCGCCGGCCGTGTTCGCGGCGACCAGGTCCTCGGGCCTGGTGGCGACCGACGGCAGGAGCGCGAGGGTCGTCGGCCGGACGAGCGCGCCGGCAGCCGAGGCGCCGGCGACGGCGAGGTACACGACGATCGGCTGGTCCACGACGATCGCCGCGGCAACGACCGCGGCACCGGCCGCCCGCAGGAGGTTGACCGCCACCAGTACGCGCTCGGGTCGCGGCGCGCGGGTCGCATCCACGAGGATGTTGACCACCGTCGCCGGCAGCATCCGGAACAGCGACACGAGGCCGACGGCGACGGCCCCGCCGGCGTCGTACGCGACCACGAGCGCCACGACGAGGATCGCCCAGTCCACGCCGACGCCGACGGTCCACGACAGCTCCAGCGCGCGGATGTCCGGGTTGCGCATGACGCGCGACAGCGACCGGACGGCGATCGCGATGCGCGATGGCTGGGCGGTCGCGGGCGGGTCGTCGGGCTCGGTCGTCGACGGGGCAGTGGCAGGCGGGACGGGATCGTTCCCCACGAGCGGCAACGCTACCGAGTCGCCGTCGGGTTTGCCAGCGACCGGCGCTCGGCGCGACTCGCCGCGTTCGGCGCGGTCAGCTCGCGGCCGCGATCCGCTCGTCGACGGCGAGTGGGCCCGTCTCCGCGACCACGCCGTCGGCCCACTCGTACACGACCTCGGCGAGCGTCGGCAGCGGCAGGGCGCCGTCCGAGAGGATCGCGTCGTGGAAGCCGCGGATGTCGAACGCGGCGCCCATCCGGCGCTGGGCCTCCTCGCGGATCCGGAGCAGCTCCAGCTGGCCGGTCTTGTACGCGAGGGCCTGACCCGGCAGCGCGATGTAGCGGTCGACCTCGTCGGCGACGGCGCGCGGCGAGAGCGCGGTGTGGGCGAGCATGAAGTCGATCGCCTGCTGGCGGGTCCAGCCCATCGCGTGGATGCCGGTGTCGACGACGAGCCGCGCGGCCCGCCAGGCGTCGAACGACAGCATCCCGAGCCGGTCCAGGTCGCCGGAGTACAGCCCCATCTCGTCCGCGAGCCGCTCCGCGTACAGCCCCCAGCCCTCGAAGTAGGCCGTGGGCCCGAGGTGGCGGCGGAAGTCCGGCAGCCCGCGGAGCTCCTGCCCCAGGGCCCCCTGGAGGTGGTGGCCGGGCACGGCTTCGTGGTACGCGAGCGCCTCGGCCTCGTAGCGCGGCCGATCCTGCGGGTTGGACGTGTTGACGACGTACTGGCCGGGCCGCGAGCCGTCGTCGGCGGCGGGCCGGTAGTAGGCCGCGCCGACGTGGTCCTCCTCGTGCGCCGGCATCTCGAGGATCACGCACGCGGCCAGCGGCAGGCGCCCGAACCACCTGGGGGCGACCTCCCGGGCGCGCTCGAGGCTGGCAGCCGCCTTGTCGAACACCTCGCCCCGCGAGGCGAAGAACAGGCTGGGGTCGGCGCGCAGCGCGGACAGGGCGAGCCCGAGCGACGAGACGCCCAGGGTGCGACCCGCGAGCTCGACGATCTCGCGGTCGATGCGGTCGATCTCGTCGTGCCCCGTGCGGTGGAGCTGCGCCGCGTCGACGTCGAGCGACGTGTGCATCCGGATGAGGTGGTGATAGCCCTCGTCACCGCCGGCCACCGCGCACATGCCGGGCTCGCCGTCGGGTCGCGCCGCCGGCAGGATCTCCAGCACGAGCGCGTCGTGGAGGCGGATGAACGCCGGCCGGATCGTCTCCTCGACGGCCTCGCGGAGGCCGGTCGCGAACCGCGTGCGCTGCTCGGCCGACCAGCCCGCGAGGTCCTCGAGGCCGCTGAGCGGATCCATGAGCGGCCACTGCTCCACGGGCGCGTCGAGGACCTCCTCGAGCACCGTGATCGTGCGCCGGATCGGGGAGACGCTCGCGACGCGGCCGTCGGCCAGGCTGGAGCGCAGCGTGTCCAGCTGCCGGTCCGTGTACGCGCCCATCGCCTGCCAGCGGGCGATCATCCGCTCGCCGTCCTCGGGCGTCTCCATGCGCTGGTACGCGGGGATCGTCAGGAAGTCGACGGGCGCCCCCTCCAGCGGGTTGACGTTCCACTCGAGGATGCCCGTCCGGAGCTCGGCGATGTCGGCGGCGAGCGAGCCGCGGAGGGCCGAGAGCGTCGTCCGGTCCGCGGGTGTCTCGCGCGCGGGATCGAGCGCGTCGGCCCGGGCGAGCAGGGCCTCGAAGCGGGCGATCGTCGCCGCCGTGCCGGCCGGCGTGTGATCGGCCAGGCGGTCGTCGAAGCGCGGGTCGCCGATCGCGGTCGCGTTGAGCGGATTCGCCTCGAGATAGGTCTCCCAGTACTCGGCCGTGAGCCTGTCGAGGGCAGCCGAGGACGTCATCCGCTCCATGCGGGCCATGCTATCGGCCGGGTGCCGGGCTGGAACCACCCCCGGGTGTCGGGTTGGCGACACTCGTGTGCGGGCCGGTGCGCGGGCGCCACGACGCACGCACGTGCGCGTCCGGCGACCCCGCCTGCCTGGTGTCCGGCGCCGGGCCCGACGAGGGTCAGGACAGGCACTCGCCGACGTCGACACCGCCGGTCCGGCCGATCGCAGGGCCGACGCGGACGGCGACGCTCGTCGGGGTCAGCGCGTAGCCGACCGACTCGTCAGCGCGCGACTCCGCGAACACGAGCCCGCCGATCGTCCCGTTCTCGAGCACGAGCGGCCCGCCCGAGTCGCCCGGCTCCACCTCGGCGCGCAGCTCGAGGATGTCGCGCCGCACGACGTCGTCGTCGTAGATGTCGCGGCCGTCGGCCGCGTAGCCGCCGGTCACCGCGGCGGGGAGCACGACGAGCGGTCCGCCGCCTGCGTAGCCGAGCGCCGCCCCGATCGCGCCCCGGTCCGGGTCGTTCGCGGCGAAGCGGAGGGCGGGCGCGTCGAGGCCCGGGGCGTAGAGCAGCGCGACGTCGAGGTCGGGGTCGAACAGGACGACCGTCGCGTCGGCGGTCCCCGACGGCACCTCGACCCGGACCGTCGACGACCCGGCGACGACGTGGGCGTTGGTCACGACGTAGTCGTCCGCGACGACGGCGCCGGTCCCGTTGACGAGCGCCTCGCACGACCTCGTGGACACGCGGGCGGTGCTCGCGGCCGCGGCACGGGCGATGGCGGTCGCGATCGGGTCGCCGGGCAGGTCGACCGGGGCGAGCGGCACGGGCTCCAGGCCGACGAACACGTCCGGCAGCCCGCTCGCGTCGATGACGCCCGCGATGTCGCCCACGACCTCGGTCGGCGACGGCAGGAACGAGTCGGTGAGCCGGACCGCGGTCGAGTTGGCGGCCGCGCGGCCGAGGGTCGGGAACGCGGAGGCGGCGAGCAGCCCGCCGGCGAGCCAGATGATGAGGATCGCCTGGGCGCCACCCAGCAGCGCGCCGGCGAACCGGTCGAGGCCCGAGAGGACGCCGGTCCCCAGGCCCTCCGCGATCGCGCGGCCCACCGTCGACCCGAGCCCCTCGCCGATGACGACGCCGCCCAGCACCGCGCCGAGCACGACGAGCGCGCGCACGACCGGGTCGAGGTCGTCGGTGACGTCGAGCAGCCACGGGGCGAGCTGGAACAGGAGCAGCAGGGCCGCGAGCGCGCCGACGATGCCGCCGACCTGCGGCAGCGCGCCGGTCCGGATGCCTGCGACCACCGCGAACACGAGGATCGCGAGGGCGGCCACGTCGAACGGGTTGAACGTCACCGCGGGAGTATCGAGGGGATGGCCGAAGCGCGCCGCCGGGCGGTTCCGGCGAGGTCGTGCTCCTCGCGGGACCGGGTCAGCCGGCTCGTCAGCCCGCGAGCGCGGTCCCGATGCGGGTGTCGACGCGCGGCGGATGCGCTGCCTCCCAGGCGGCGATCGCGTCGTCCTTGGCCATGACGTAGCCGATCTCGTCGGTGCCGGCCATCAGCATCATCTTGCTGAACGGGTCGACATCGAAGTCGATCGTGCTGCCGTCCGGGAGGAGGATCCCCTGCTCGGCGAGGTCGACCCGCAGCTCGGCGTCGGGATCGGCGGCGATGAGGTCGAACAGCCGCTCGTGGGTGGCCGGGTCGACGACGATCGGCAGGACGCCGTTCTTGAGCGAGTTGCTCTGGAAGATGTCCGCGAAGCTCGTCGACAGGATGGCCTGGATGCCCCAGCTGCGGAGCGCCCACGGCGCGTGCTCGCGCGAGCTGCCGGTGCCGAAGTTGTCGCCGGCGAGGAGGATCCTGCGGCCGGGCATGCCCGGCTCGTCGAGGATGAACGGCGGGTCCTTCTTCGACCCGTCCTCCTCGAACCGCCAGTCGCGGAACAGCGCGTCCGCGAGGCCCTCCTTGTCGGTGACCTTGAGATAGCGGGCGGGGACGATCTGGTCGGTGTCGACGTTCTCGGCGCCCCACGGGACGACCTTGCTCGTGAACGCGCGGAAGCCTTCGGCCATCTCAGTAGCCTCCGCCGACGGTGACCAGCGACTCGACGCCGGGCAGCGTGCGCGGGTCGGTGACCCGGCCCGCGATCGCGGAGGCCGCGGCGGTCAGCGGGCTCGCGAGGAACGTCCGGCCGCCCTTGCCCTGGCGGCCCTCGAAGTTGCGGTTCGAGGTGCTGATCGCGTACTGGCCGGGGGTCAGCTGGTCGCCGTTCATCGCGATGCACATCGAGCAGCCCGACTCGCGCCACTCGGCGCCGGCCGCCCGGAAGATGTCGTCGAGTCCCTCGCGCTCGGCCTGGGCCTTCACCTGCTGCGAGCCCGGGACGATCATCAGCCGCACGCCGTCCGCGGCGTGACGGTCCTTGAGCACGCTCGCCGCGAGGCGCAGGTCGCTGATCCGGCTGTTGGTGCAGCTGCCGATGAACACGACGTCGACCGGGTGGCCCGGCGATCGGGTCGCCCGGCGTGAGCGCCATGTACTCGAAGGCTCGCTCGAGGCCGCGACGGGTCTGCGCGTCGGCGGCGTCCTCGAGGCGCGGCAGGCGCGCGCTGATCGGCACGCCCATGCCCGGGTTGTTGCCCCAGGTGACCATCGGCTCGAGCTCGCTCGCGTTGAGGACGATCGACTTGTCGAACGTCGCGCCGTCATCGGTGGGCAGCGTGCGCCACGTGGCGACGGCCTCGTCCCACGCGGCGCCCTGCGGGGCGTGACGCCGGCCGTGGAGGTACTCGAAGGTCTGGTCGTCCGGGGCCACGAGGCCGGCCCGCGCGCCGCCCTCGATGCTCATGTTGCAGATCGTCATCCGCTGCTCCATGTTGAGCGCGCGGATGGCCTCGCCCCGGTACTCGAACACGTGCCCGGTGCCGCCGCCGATCCCGATCCGGGCGATGAGCGCGAGGATGATGTCCTTCGCGCTGACGCCGGCGGTCAGCCGCCCGTCGACCCGGACCTCGTACGTCTTCGGCTGGCGCTGGAGGAGCGTCTGGGTGGCGAGGACCATCTCGACCTCGCTCGTCCCGATCCCGAACGCGAGCGCCCCGAACGCGCCGTGCGTCGCCGTGTGGCTGTCGCCGCACACGATCGTCATGCCCGGCTGCGTCAGCCCGAGCTCCGGCCCGATGACGTGGACGATGCCCTGGGTGTCGCTGCCGAACGCGTGGAGCGGGATGCCGAAGTCGCGGCAGTTCGTCTCGAGCTGGGCGATCTGCGTCGCCGCCTGCATGTCCATGATCGGCAGGCCGCGGGGCGTCGTCGGGGTGCCGTGATCGGCGGTCGCGACGGTCTTGTCGGTGCGCCGGACCTGCAGGCCGCGGTTCCGAAGACCGGTGAACGCCTGCGGGCTGGTGACCTCGTGGACGAGGTGCAGGTCGACCGCGAGGACGGCCGGCGCCCCCTCGTCCTGCGTGACGACGTGGTCGTCCCAGATCTTCTCGACAAGTGTTCGCGGGTTGCTCATTGCGGCTGGTGCTCTGCTGCGGTTGCGACGGATCGCCAAGGGTATCAGCGCCGCCCGACGAGTCGCGCCGCGCCCCGTCTCGACCACGGCCCACACCAGCGCCGCGACCCGGATACGGCGCCGTGCCCGTGAGCGCGGCGAGGGCATCGTCCGGGTGCGCGGGGTAGGCGATGCGCAACTGGCGCTCGTGGGCGGCGGCGACCTCGCGCGTGGCGCGCGTCCGACGCACGATCAGCAGCCGGTCGACGCGCGGTTCGTCGCCGAGGTGCGGCCAGCCCTCCCAGCTCGGCAGGCTCGCCGCCTTCGCGGCGGACCATCGGACCAGCTGCTCCAGCCGACGGAGCTCCGACTGGAGCTCGGACGCGACCGCGACGCGCTCCCTGGGCTCGTGCAGCATGGCGTCGATCCAGCCCCGCTCCGGGCGGTGCACGCCAACCTCGGTGAACCGCTGCCATCGGGGATGGAGCACGGTGAGCAGCGCCTCGAGCATCGGCGCCTGATGGCGGTCTCGGATGAGCGGTCCGGTGCTCGGGTAGAGACGGACCCGCAGATCGGCGCCAAGCACGAGGCCGAGGCGGGTGAGCGTGTCGTTCGACGGGTGCTCGTTGCCGTCCTCGATGCGGCCGAGGTACGCGTCACTGACGCCGGCCGCTCGGGCGACCCTCAGGCGGGTCAGACCGGCGTCCTCGCGCAGCGTGCGGAGCTCCGCACCGATGCCGCGGTTCAGCGCATCGACCCGACGGCGGACGGCGGCATCGAACCCAGGCGACGGCATGGCTCGAGTACAGCAGCCGCGACTTATCTGCGATGCGCTTCCAGTCGCGCTCGCACTCCCAGTGCGATCAGACGGCCGCCGAGGCGGGCTGTTCGTCCTGCGAGGTCGAACGACGACATGATCGCGACGCGGGACAGGCCTATCGAGCCGCTCGTCGACGTGCAGGTATGAACTTCGATGGTGCGAGCCGGACAGTTCGCACTGGCAGGTCGACGGCGGGATCGCTGGCGGGCGCGGACGGCGCCGGCAGGGCGCCGGGACGGCGCCGGGACGGGGCGCCGGGACGAGGGTGGCGCGCCGTGGGGCGATCGGCGGTGCGGACCAGTACCGAAGGTTGCGGGAAAGGTGGTTGCGCTCGCACGGAATGGGGGGCTACACTCCGCGGACCCCGCTCCCAGCGGGTGTACAGGAGTTGGGTCGCTTGGACTTCTTCCAGGGTCACAGCCGGAACCGCGTCGCCGTCGTCGTGACGAGCGATGGGCGCCGCGTCACCGTGCCCCTGCGCGACCTCGAATCCCAGGACGTATCGCTCCTCGACCTTATTCGCTCGCTCCTTGCCGGCCTTGACAGCCTTCTTGGGCTCCTCATTACCGGCTCCCGGCGGGAGAACGGAGGAACGCGGAGGAACGAGCGCCACTGAGGCGCCGATCACCGAAGACCGAAGGGACCCTCGCCGGGTGGCGAGGGTCTTTGCATGTTCGGGAGGTCGCGGGGCCGACCGGACGGAGGGACGCAGCACGATGACGATGACGAGGGGCGAGGAACCGGCGAGTCCCGCCGCGACCGCAACGCCCGCCGACGCGCCACAGCGTCGCAGCCACGTGCCGGCCGACGGCACGGCGAGCGCGGCCGCGGTCGAGCAGGCACGCAAGGCGATGCTCCACGAGGTCCGGCCGCGCAAGCGGACGCGGATCGGCGCCGACGCGCTGATGGAGGCGCTCATCCTCCAGGGCACCGACGTGCTGTGGAGCTACCCGGGCGGCGTCATCCTCCCGATCTACGACATCCTCGGCGACTACCCCGAGATCCGGCACGTCCTCGTCCGTCACGAGCAGGGCGGCGGTCACGCGGCCGACGGCTACGCCCGCGCCAGCAACAGGGTCGGCGTGTGCATGGGCACGAGCGGCCCGGGCGCCACGAACCTCGTCACCGCGATCGCCACGGCCCAGCTCGACTCGATCCCGATGGTCGCGATCACCGGCAACGTCCCCAACGCCCTGATCGGCAAGGACGCGTTCCAGGAGATCGACATCACCGGCATCACGCTGCCGATGACGAAGCACAACTACCTGGTCCGGAACGCCGACGACATCCCGCACGTCGTCGCCGAGGCGTTCTACCTCGCGTCCCACGGTCGCCCGGGGCCCGTCCACATCGACATCACCAAGGACGCCCTGCAGCAGGAGACGCGCGCCGAGCACCCCTCGCTCGACGACGTGATCGCCGGCGTGCCCGGCTTCCGGCCGACGACCGAGGGCCACCCGAAGCAGCTGAAGCTCGCCGCCCGCGAGATCGCGGAGGCCAAGCGCCCGCTGATCCTCGCCGGGCACGGCGTCCTGATCGCCGAGGGGTGGGACGCGCTCAAGGCGTTCGCCGACAAGACCCAGATCCCCGTCGCGTGGACGCTGCTCGGCATCGGCGCGATCGACGAGGAGGATCCCCTGGCCTACGGCTACATGGGGATGCACGGCTGGAAGCACGTGAACCGCGCGATCCAGTCGGCCGACCTCCTGATCGCCATCGGGATGCGGTTCGACGACCGGGTCACCGGCAGCGTCCGGACGTACGCGCCGTACGCCCGGATCATCCACGCCGACATCGACCCGGCCGAGATCGGCAAGAACGTCGCGGTCGAGGTGCCGATCGTCGGCGATGCGAAGAAGGTCCTCGAGGGCCTGACCCGCCTCGTCCCCGAGGTCGATCCGGCGACCCGCGCCGACTACCTCGCGCAGCTGGCCGAGTGGCGCCGCGACTCCGAGGGCTCGTCGTGGCACGGCTCGGGCGCGTGGCGCGACGGCCTGCTGTCCGCCGACTTCGTCGTCGAGCGGATCGGCGAGCTGACGAACCACCTGGCGACCTACGTCGCGGACGTCGGGCAGAACCAGATGTGGCTCGCCCGGTACACGAAGTTCCGCCGGCCGCACAGCCACGTCAGCTCGGGCGGGCTCGGGACGATGGGCTATTCCGTGCCCGCGGCCATGGGCGCCGCGCTCGGCAATCCCGACGTCGAGACCTGGGCGATCACCGGCGACGGTGGCTTCCAGATGACGAGCCAGGAGCTGATGACCCTCGCCGCGGACAACATCCCGGTCAAGATCGCGCTCCTCGACAACAAGAAGCTCGGGATGATCCGCCAGTGGCAGGAGATCATCTACGGGGGCAACTACCACTCCGCCCACCTGCCCGGGCCGGACTTCGTCAAGCTCGCCGAGGCGTACGGCGTCCCGGCGTTCAAGGCGACGAAGACCAGCGAGGTCGACGAGGTCATCCAGAAGGCACAGGCCATCGACGGGCCGGTGCTCATCTGGTTCGAGATCGCCGAGGAGCAGAACGTGTTCCCGATGATGCCGGCGGGCAAGGGCCTGTCCGACCTGATCGAGACGTGGGGGGCGCCGGAGGAATGAGCACCGACAACTCGACCCCGAGCGCCAACGGCTCGGCGCCGCACCCGGCCCACTCCACGACGCCGCCCCCGCCGCGGAGCCTGCCGGGCTCGGGCGAGGCGCGCCGCCACATCCTCGTCGTCCTGGTCCTCGACCGGCCGGGCGTGCTCAACCGCGTCGCGAGCCTGATGCGCGCACGCAACTTCAACATCGACTCGCTCGCGGTCAGCCGGACCGACAAGGAGCACATCAGCCGGATGACGCTGACGCTCCACGGCGACGACGTCGCGGTCGAGCAGGCCGCCAAGCAGCTGTACCGGCTGATCGACGTGCTCAAGGTCCAGGACGTGACCGCCGAGCAGGTCGTCGAGCACGAGCTCGCGCTGATCAAGGTCCGGGTCACCGACGCCAACCGGGTCGAGGTGATCAAGATCGTCGAGCTCTACAAGGGCTCGGTCGTCGACATCTCGACCGACGCCGTGATCGTGGAGGCCCACGGCACCGAGACGGAGATCGACGCGCTCGTCGCGCTCCTCCGCTCGTACGGCATCAAGGAGCTCGTCCGCACCGGGGCCACCGTCATGCTCCGGGGCGCGACCAGCATCGAGGAGGCGCTGAAGCTCTGAGGCGCCGCGCCCCGGCCCACGGGCGACGCCCATCGCCCGCCGTCATCGAACGTTCGTCCCCGACCCGTCATCGACTGAAAGGAACCGGACCCTGTGACAGCCAAGATGTACTACGACGCCGACGCCGATCTCGCGGCGCTCGAGGGCCAGACCGTCGCCGTCATCGGGTACGGGAGCCAGGGCCACGCCCACGCGCAGAACCTGCGCGACTCGGGCGTGCGCGTGATCGTCGGCCTCGCGGACGGCTCGAAGAGCCGCTCGATCGCCGAGGCCGCGGGCTTCGAGGTCCCGACCGTCGCCGAGGCCGTGAAGCAGGCCGACGTGATCATGATCGCCGTCCCCGACACGCTCCAGAAGTCGGTCTACGACGGCGAGATCGAGCCCCACCTCCGGCCCGGGCAGCTGCTGATGTTCGCCCACGGCTTCAACATCCGGTTCGGCCGGGTCCAGCCGCCGGAGTCGATCGACGTCGGGATGGTCGCACCCAAGGGCCCCGGCCACCTGCTGCGCAGCGTGTACGAGCAGGGCGGCGGCGTGCCGGCGCTGTTCGCGGTCGAGCAGGATCCCTCGGGCACGGGCCGGGCGCGGACGCTCGCCTACGCCCGCGGCCTCGGATCGACGAGGGCGGGCGTCCTCGAGACGACGTTCAAGGAGGAGACCGAGACCGACCTGTTCGGCGAGCAGGCGCTCCTGTGCGGCGGCGTCTCGGCGCTGGTCAAGGCGGCCTTCGAGACGCTCGTCGAGGCGGGCTACCAGCCCGAGCTCGCGTACTTCGAGACGATGCACGAGCTCAAGCTGATCGTGGACCTCATGTACCGCGGCGGCCTCAACTTCATGCGCTTCAGCGTGTCCGACACCGCGGAGTACGGCGACTACGTCTCCGGGCCGCGGGTCACCGAGGGCGCGAAGGCCGCGATGCAGGACGTCCTCACCGACATCCAGTCCGGGGCGTTCGCCGCCAAGTGGATCGCGGTCCAGGAGGCCGGCGGCGAGGACTTCCGCCGGCTGCGCGACCAGGACAAGAATCACCAGATCGAGCAGGTCGGCGCCGACCTCCGCGCGAAGATGCCGTTCCTCAAGCCGGTCGTCGTCGAGGCGGGCCAGGCGCAGGCCGTGACCGACGCGGTACCCGCGGGCGGTGAGCGATGACGTTCGAGGCCATCGCGCCCCGGTTCGGCGGCGGCGTCGCGTCGGGCCAGATCCGGATCTTCGACACGACGCTCCGCGACGGCGAGCAGGCGCCCGGCGCCGGCCTGACCGCCGCCGAGAAGCTCGAGGTCGCGCGCCAGCTCGCGCGGCTCAAGGTCGACGTCATCGAGGCGGGCTTCCCCGCGGCGTCGCCCGGCGACTTCGAGGCGGTCCGCCGGATCGCGCAGGAGACGAAGGGCGGGATCGCGGTCGCGGCGCTCGCGCGCTGCAAGGACGGCGATCCGCAGCGCGCGGTCGAGGCGATCGTGATCGCCGAGCGGCCGCATCTCCACCTGTTCATCGCCACCAGCGACATCCACCTCAAGCACAAGCTGCGCATCGACCGCGACGAGGCCCGTCGCGAGGCCGTGCGCTGGGTCAAGTGGGCCCGCGAGACGCTGGGCCGCGACGCCGAGATCGAGTTCTCCGCCGAGGACGCCTCGCGGACCGAGGACGAGTTCCTGCTCGACATCTACGAGGCCGTCACGGAAGCCGGCGCCTCGACGCTCAACATCCCCGACACCGTCGGCTACGCGATCCCGTCCGAGTTCGGCGCGCTCGTCGGCCGGGTGAAGGACCGGATCGGGGACGCCGCCGTCATCTCGGTCCACTGCCACAACGACCTGGGGCTCGCGACGGCGAACACGCTCGCGGCGGTCCAGGCCGGCGCCCGCCAGGTCGAGGTCACGATCAACGGCCTCGGCGAGCGGGCCGGCAACGCCTCCCTCGAGGAGGTGGTGATGGCCCTGCGGACGCGCCCGGCGCAGTTCCCGCAGCTGTCGGCCGGCGTCCAGACCGAGCAGCTGACCCCGGCCAGCCGCCTGGTCAGCTACCTCACCGGCTTCGCGATCCAGCCCAACAAGGCGATCGTCGGCTCGAACGCGTTCGCGCACGAGTCCGGGATCCACCAGGACGGCTACCTCAAGAACCCGCTGACCTACGAGATCATGACCCCGCAGTCGGTCGGCCTCCAGGGCAGCACCCTGTCGATCGGCAAGCTGTCCGGCCGGCGCGGCCTCCAGGGCAAGCTCCAGGAGCTGGGGGTCGAGGTGGAGGGCGAGCAGCTCGACGCGATCTACCGCGCGGCGATCGCCCTCGCCGACGAGAAGAAGGAGGTCACCGACGCGGACCTGCTGGCGCTCGTCAACGAGCGCAAGAGCGACGTGCCGCGATCCGTGGAGCTCCTCGGCTGGAGTGTCAGCTCGGCGTCCGGCGGGCACTCCGTGGGCAGCATCTCGCTCGTCGTCGCGGGCGAGGCGAAGGCTGCCAATGAGACCGGCAACGGCCCCGTCAACGCGCTGTACAAGGCCGTGGACGAGGCGGTCCGCCCGGTCCTCCACTGGGCGCCGGTGCTCACCGAGTACGAGATCAAGGCCGTGTCCGCGGGCGAGGACGCCCAGGGCCAGGTCCTCGTGCGCTGCCGGCGCTCGTCCGACGAGGGGCCCGGGGCGCTCGTGGTCACCGGCCACGGGTTGAGCACGAACATCATCGAGGCGTCGCTCGAGGGCTACCTCACCGCGATCAACAAGCTCCACGGCGCCGAGATCAACGGCATCGAGGTCGCGTTCGTCGGCCGGCGGACCGCCGAGGAGCTGCCGTGACGGAGACCGGCCTCGCCGCCGCACCGGGCGCGGCCGACGGCAGCGGGACCGCGCTGACCTACCGGATCGCGCTCGTCCCGGGTGACGGGGTCGGGCCGGAGGTCATCGCCGGGGCGGTCCACGTCCTGGAAGCCGTCGGTGCCCGGTTCGGGTTCGGCTTCGCGTGGCAGGAGCTCACCATCGGCGGCGCCGCGATCGACGCGTACGGGACGGCCTGCCGGCCCGAGGACGTCGAGGCGTGCCGTGACGCCGACGCCGTGCTGCTCGGCGCGGTCGGCGGGCCGAAGTGGGACAACCCCGACGCCACGGTCCGGCCGGAGCAGGCGCTGTTCGCGCTCCGCGGCGGCCTGGGGCTGTACGCGAACCTGCGCCCGATCACCGTCCAGCCGCAGCTCATCGACGCCTCGCCGCTCAAGCCGGAGCTGCTCGAGGGCGTGGACTGCCTCATCCTCCGCGAGCTCACCAGCGGCCTGTACTTCGGCAAGCCGTCGGAGCAGCGCCAGACCGCCGAGGGCCGGGCCGCGATCGACACGCTGTGGTACACGGAGGCGGAGATCCGCCGGATCGTGACCCTCGCGTTCGAGCTCGCCCGGACCCGCAGGAAGAAGGTCACCCAGGTCGACAAGGCGAACGTCCTCGCGACGAGCCGCCTGTGGCGCAAGGTGACCGACGAGGTCCACGCCGACTTCCCCGACGTCGAGCTGGAGCACCGGCTCGTCGACAGCGCCGCGATGACGCTCGCGAAGTGGCCGGCGGGCTTCGACGTCCTCGTGACCGAGAACCTGTTCGGCGACATCCTCTCGGACGAGGCGGCGGTCATCGCCGGCTCGCTGGGGCTGCTGCCGTCGGCCTCGCTCGGGACGCGCGAGACGGCGTACGGCCGCCACGGGCTGTACGAGCCGATCCACGGCTCCGCGCCGGACATCGCCGGCCAGGACCTCGCCAACCCGCTGGGCACGATCCTGTCCGCGGCGATGATGCTCCGCTGGTCGCTCGGCCAGCCGGAGGCCGCGGCCGCGATCGAGGCGGCGGTCGAACGACGCGCTCGACGCCGGCTACCGGACCCGCGACCTGCTGCCGGCCGCCGGCGCGGACGATCGCGCGCTGACGCTCGTCGGCACGAGGGAGATGGCGCGCGTGATCGGGGACCGGATCGCGATTTGACGGCCGGTGCCCGCCGCCGAGCGGGTGACCGGCCATCGCCGATCTGACGACCCGACCCCGCATGCAGGACACGCACCCATGACGACCGATCCGACCGCACCGCCGGTCATCCTCTACGACACGACCCTCCGCGACGGCACCCAGGGCGAGAACATCACGCTCTCGCTCGCGGACAAGCTGCGCGTCGCGCGGATGCTCGACGAGTACGGCTTCCCGTTCATCGAGGGTGGCTGGCCGGGCTCCAACCCGAAGGACATCGAGTTCTTCGCGGCCGCCCGGACGACGCGCTGGGAGCAGGCGAAGCTCGCCGCGTTCGGCTCCACGCGCCATCGGTCGAACCGCCCCGAGGCGGACCCGAACCTCCAGGAGCTGGTCAAGGCGGAGACGCCGGTCGTCACGATCTTCGGCAAGTCGTGGCTGCTCCACGTGACCGAGGTCCTGGGCGCCACGCCGGCCGAGAACCTGGACATGATCGCGGACTCGGTCGGATTCATCGTCGAGCACGGCCGCGAGGCGGTCTACGACGCCGAGCACTTCTTCGACGGCTACACCGCGGACCGCGACTACGCGCTGTCGACCCTCCGCGCCGCCCGCCAGGCCGGCGCCCGGACGATCGTGCTGTGCGACACGAACGGCGGCACGCTCACCGACGAGCTGGTCAGGATCGTCGGCGACGTCCGCGGCTCGCTCGAGGGCGAGCCCGATGCGCCGGCGGTCACCTGGGGCATCCACACCCACAACGACGCCGAGCTCGCGGTCGCGAACTCGATCGCCGCGGTCCAGGCCGGCATCCGCCACGTGCAGGCGACGATCAACGGCTACGGCGAGCGGTGCGGCAACGCGAACATGGTCTCGATCCTCGCCAACCTCGCGCTCAAGACGCCGGCGCCGCTGATGCCCGCCGGCGGCGGCTCGCTGGCCGACCTGACGGAGCTCAGCCGGAGCGTGGCGGAGATCGCGAACGTCGCTCCCAACGACTACCAGCCGTACGTCGGCCGGTCGGCGTTCGCGCACAAGGGCGGCGTCCACGGCGCGGCCGTGGCGAAGGTCGAGCGGAGCTACCAGCACGTCGACCCGTCGTCCGTCGGCAATGCCGGCCGGCTCGTCGTGAGCGAGCTGGGCGGCAAGGCGAACACCGAGATCCGGGCCCGCCAGCTGGGCCACGAGCTGGCCGGCATCGTGGACCCCCGCGAGCTGTCGCGGATCATCAAGCAGCTCGAGAGCGAGGGCCTCGCGTTCGAGGGCGCGGAGGCGAGCTTCGAGCTCCTCATCCGGCGCCAGGCGGCCGACTACGCGGCCCCGTTCCGGATCGTCGACTACACCTGCCTCGTGGAGCAGCGGTCCGGCCGCGAGCTCCTCGCCGAGGCCACCGTCAAGGTCGAGGTCGCGGGCGAGGTGCTGCACACCGCCGCCGACGGCAACGGCCCGGTCAACGCGCTCGACGGCGCGCTGCGCAAGGCGCTCCGGGCGTTCTACCCGCAGCTCGACACGGTCCACCTCGTCGACTACAAGGTCCGCATCCTCGACGGGGGGACCGCCACGGCGGCCCGGACGCGCGTCATCATCGACTCCCAGGACGGCGCGCTGACGTGGTCCACCATGGGCAGCGACACGAACATCATCGCGGCCTCGGCGCAGGCGCTCGCCGACTCGCTGGAGTACGCGATCTGGAAGTCCGGGGCCGAGCTCCGGCGGCGCGACGAGCGCCACTTCACGACGTCGAACGGGCAGCCCGCCACGGCCGCCCAGGGAGGGCACGCATGACCGACGCCCCGCGCCTCGCCCCCTCGGGCTCCGACCAGGTCAGCCTCGAGCGCTGGACGGTCACGTCCGGCTCCAACGCGATCAGCCGCGCCGCGGTCGTGCTCCAGGCCGGCAGCCACGACTGGCAGGCCTCGGCGGAGGGGACGGGCGCGGTCGACGCGCTGTTCAAGGCGATCGACCAGGCGCTGGCGCCGATCCTCGACGGGCACCCGCGGCTGGTCGCCTACGACGTCCACGCGCTCGACGAGGGCCCGGCCGCCGAGGGGCGGGTCACCGTCCAGATCGCCCCGC
The DNA here is from genome assembly GCA_963732995.1 of uncultured Gaiellaceae bacterium. GTDB lineage: Bacteria > Actinomycetota > Thermoleophilia > Gaiellales > Gaiellaceae > Gaiellasilicea. The sequence goes on from CAVTBS010000003.1 coordinate 205,508, forward strand.
CGCCGAGCGCGGCAGGGGACCGGGCCGACGGCCGGTTCACGGGCGAGGTCGCGTCGACCAACACGATCGCCGCCTCGGTCGAGGCGTACGTCGACGCGCTCAACGCGATGCTCGGGGAGCAGTCGTGGGCCGGCGTGGCCGACGAGGCGGGGGCCCGGCGGAAAGGCGGCCGCGGCCCGGACTCGCCCGGCCCGACGACCGAGTTCGACACCGACGCCGGCCACATCGACACGACGGAGTGGTTCAACCGCTAGGCGGCGACGGGAGCGCCGCCGCTTCCGCCGCCATCGACCCCGAGGCGTTCAACCGGTTCGAGGCCGAGGGCTGGGAGGCCCGCGCGGATTCGTACGGGTTCCTCGCCCCGATCACCGGCCGGGTCATCGGGGCGCTGCTGGCGGCGGTGCAGGCCGGGCCGGGCGTGCAGCTGCTGGACGTCGGGTCGGGGCCGGGCGACCTCGCGGCGGCGGCCGGCATCCGGGGCGCTGACGCGGTGGGCATCGACGTCGCGCCGTCGATGGTCAGGCGGGCGGCGATCGCCCATCCCACGATCCCGTTCCGGGTCGGCTCGTTCGAGGCGCTGCCCGGGGGCGAGGGCGCGTTCGACGCCGTCGTCGGCAACTTCGTGTTCAACCACGTCGGCCGGCCGGCCCATGCCCTGCGCGAGGCGCGGCGCGTGCTGCGGCCCGGCGGCCGGGTCGCGCTCTCGACCTGGGATGCGCCGAGCCGCAACCGCGTGCTGGGCCTCGTGCTCGACGCGGTCGTCGCCGCCGATGCGCCGCCCCCGCCCGGCCTCCCCGCGGGACCGACCAACTTCCGCGACGACGACGAGCTGCGGGCGCTGTTCGAGGCGGCCGGCTTCGTCGAGGTCGGCGTCTCGCACCTCCACTTCGAGACCGCCGTCGCCGACGCGGACACGCTGTGGCGCGGCGTCCTCGACTCCGCGGTGCGGATCCCGCCGCTCGTCACCGAGCAGCCGGCGGACGTCCAGGTCCGGATCCGCGAGGCGTTCGACGCGCTTGTCGCGGTCCACCGCCGGGAGGGCGGCACGCTCGCGATCCCGGTCGCGGTCCAGGTGACCCAGGGCATGCGGCCGTGAGCGGCGTCCGCGTCGCGTACACGGGCGAGCCCGGCGCGTTCGCGGAAGAGGCCGTCCTCCGCTTCTTCGCCGCGCCGGAGACCGTCACCCGCGGCTCGTTCCGGGAGGTGTTCGAGGCGGTCCGCGACGGCACCGCCGACGCGGGCGTCGTGCCCGTGGAGAGCTCCCTGCTGGGGACGATCCGCGAGAACCTCGACCTGCTGTGGTCGTTCGACCTGTCGATCGCGGGCGAGGTCTCGGTCCCGGTCCGCCTCGCGCTGCTCGGCTTGCCCGGGGAGCGGCTCGAGACCGTGGAGCGCGTGTACTCGATCGCCGCCGCGCTCGCCCAGGCGGACGAGTTCCTGCGATCGCGCCCGTGGACGATCCAGACCACGTACAACACCGCGGGCGCGGCGAAGCAGGTCGCGGAGCGCGGGGAGCGCGGCTCGGCGGCGGTCGCCTCCGCCCGCGTCGCGCCGATCTACGGTCTCGAGATCCTCGCCGACGACATCCAGTCCGGCGCGGACAACCGGACCCGGTTCGCGGTCATCGCGCGGGCCGGCGAGGAGGCGCGGATCCGCGAGGCGGCACAGGACGTCGCCGTCGCCGGTTCGCCGCGGACGACCCTCGTGTTCGCCGTCCGCAACGTCCCGGGCAGCCTCCACCGATCGCTGGGCGCGTTCGCGACCCGCGGGCTCAACATGTCCCGGCTGGAGTCACGCCCGTGGACGGAGCGCGGCTCGCGCTGGGAGTACCTGTTCTGGGTCGATCTCGACGCGGACCCCGCGGAGCCCGCGTGCGCGGCCGCGCTCGCCGAGCTCGCCGAGGAGACCGAGATCGTCCGGATCCTCGGCACGTTCCCGAAGGCCGCCGAGGACTGACAGCGACGGCCGGTGCCCGAAGGCCCGTGCCGCCGCCGGTCGCTGGTTCGGCTGGAGTCGCGCCCGGCTAGAGCCGGACGAAGGGCGGTGCGATCATAGGCAGCCAGGACCCCGATTGCCAGCCGCTGGAGGTGAAGGTGGACGACGCGTTCCGCACGGAGATGGCCGCGGGCTACACGTTCGACGAGCCGTGTGTCGTGTTCGGCTCGCCGATCCAGGGCGACGAGGTCCTGTCCGAGGTCCGCGTCCAGGTGCCGCTCTCGCGCGTCAACCGCCACGGGCTCATCGCGGGTGCGACCGGCACCGGCAAGACGAAGACCCTGCAGCTCCTCGCCGGCCAGCTGAGCGCGCACGGGGTCCCGGTGTTCGCCGTGGACGTGAAGGGCGACCTGTCGGGCGTCGGCGCGCCCGGCGACCCCGCCAACCCGGCGGTCGTGAGCCGGGTCGAGTCGATGAAGCTCACCTACGAGCCCCAGGGCCACCCGATCGAGATCCTGTCGCTCTCGGGGACGCAGGGCGCGCACGTGCGGGCGAGCGTCTCGTCGTTCGGGCCGCTGCTGCTGGGCAAGGTCCTCGACCTGAACGACACCCAGACGTCGATCCTGTCGCTCGTCTTCCGCTACTGCGACGACGAGGACCTGCCGCTGCTCGACCTCGCGGACCTGCGGACGACGCTCAAGTTCCTCGGCTCGGACGAGGGCAAGCCGGTGCTCGAGGACCTGGGCGGCATCGCGCCGGCGAGCCTCGGGGTGATCCTCCGCGCGATCGTCACCCTCGAGCAGGAGGGTGCCGGCGACTTCTTCGGCGAGCCCGAGTTCGACCCCGACGACCTGGTCCGGACGACGGCCGACGGCAGGGGCGTCATCACGCTGCTCGAGGTCGCGGACGTCATGGACCGGCCGCGGCTGTACTCGACGTTCGTGCTGTGGATGCTCGCCCAGCTGTACGAGACGCTGCCCGAGGTGGGCGACCTCGCCGAAGCCCAAGCTCGCGTTCTTCTTCGACGAGGCGCACCTGCTGTTCGCGGACGCGTCGAAGCCGCTGATGGAGCAGATCGAGCGCACCGCGCGGCTCATCCGGTCCAAGGGCGTCGGCGTGTACTTCGTGACCCAGGCGCCGACCGACGTGCCCTCGTCCGTGCTGAGCCAGCTCGGCAACCGCGTCCAGCACGCGCTGCGCGCATTCACGCCGGACGACGCCGATGCGCTGCGCAAGACCGCCCGGACGTTCCCCGTCACCGACGCACTACGACGTGGAGCGGACGATCACCTCGCTGGGCATCGGCGAGGCCCTCGTGACCGTCCTGTCGCCCAAGGGCATCCCGACGCCGCTCGCGGCGACCCGGCTCGTGCCGCCCGACTCGCGGATGGCGCCGCTCACCGCCGAGGAGCTCGCCGCGAACGTCGCCGCGTCCACCATCGCCGGCCGCTACAACCAGTCGATCGATCCCCAGAGCGCGCACGAGATCATCACCGCGCGACTCGCGAACGCGAAGGCCGCCGCCGCGACGGCCGCGGCCGAGGCGACGATGCGCGACGGCGTGTCGCCGACGACCGCCGACGGGCTCGAGACGATGACGCCCGCGCAGCAGCAGCGCGAGATCGAGAAGCGGGCGAAGGAGCTGGCGGCCGCGCAACGGGCCGCGGAGCGCGAGCGCAAGGCCCAGGTGAAGGCCGCGCAGGAGGCCGAGAAGCAGCGCCAGCGGATGCTCGAGACGTCGATCAGGACGGCGGGCAGGGTCGCGACCTCGAAGGCCGGCCAGTCGATCCTGCGCGGGGTGTTCGACGTGTTCTTCGGGGGTGGCAAGAGCCGCTGAGCCGCAGCCGCCGGTGCGTGCGGTCGACGCATCGTGTCGGAGACGGGTGACGCCGCGGGCGCCGATCTGTCAGCATCCCGGCCATGGACCTCACGTTTGTCGGCTGGATCGTCGTCGGCCTCATCGCCGGCCTGTTCTCTGGTGTGCTCGTCGGCGGCCGGACGGCCCGCGGCTGGATCCCCAGCCTCGCCATCGGCGTCGTCTCGGCGGTCATCGTCGGCTGGCTGCTGACGTCGTTCCTGGGCGTGGACTCGGTCACGAGCATCTGGCTCTCGGCGCTGTTCGCGGCCGGGATCGCGACTGTCCTCCGGCTGCTGCTCAAGTCGTTCTCGTTCAGCGACTGAGCCCCGCCGGGCGGCGCCGCCTTGCCGCCACGCGCTAGCCTTGCGCCCATGACGCAGGGCGAGTTCGCGGCGCGCACGCTGATCGGCGAGTCGTTCGCCGGTAGCGGTGCCAACGCCGCGCACATCAACATCGTGATCGGGCGCAAGGGCGGGCCCGTCGAGACGGCGTGGACGACGTCGCTCGCGACGCCGCGCGCCGGCCACATCCCGTTCCTCACCGTCCTCCGGCCGAACCTGCCGGTGAAGCCCATGACGCTGTTCGTCAACAAGGCGGACCTGCGCGGCGACACCCACTCGCAGCTCACCTGGGGCCCCGCGCAGGCGGGCGTCGCCGCCGGGCGTCACGCAGGCCGTGGCGGACGGGCTGATCCCCGCCGACGCGGTGGACGACGTGCTCGCCATCGTCGCGGTGTGGGTCGACTGGGCGGCCGACGACGCCGCGCTGGTGTTCGCGAACAACAAGGTCGCGACGCACGAGGCGATCGCGGCCGCGGTCCGCCTGGAGCCCAGGATCGAGGACGTGGTGGCCGAGGTCGGGCACCCGTGGAACGCCTCGTACCACGAGCACCGGAACTAGCCGGCGCGCCGCGTCGCGACCGAGCCGACGACCCGCCCCCACAGGCCATGCAGATCACCCGGATCCGGATCGCCCGCCTCGAGCACCCGCTCGATCCGCCGTTCGACGCGGCCTGGGATCCCGTGCCGCGGACGTCCTTCGCGGCGACGCTGGTCGAGGTCGAGACCGACGAGGGCGTGACCGGGATCGGCTCGGGCGACACGATGGACGGGTTCGCGGCGTTCGAGCACCTGTTCATCGGGCAGGACCCGCTGCGGATCGCGCGCCACGTCCGGGCGCTCGAGACGATCGGCTTCCACGCCGGCCGGTACTGGCCGCTCGAGGCCGCCCTGTGGGATCTCGCGGGCAAGGTGACCGGCCAGCCGGTCGCGGTCCTGTTCGGCGGCGCGACCGATGCGTTGCCCGCGTACGCCTCGACCGGCGAGCGGCGCGCGCCGGCGGCCCGTGCCGAGTCGGCGGTCGCCATCGCGGACGCCGGGTTCCGGGCGATGAAGATCCGCATCGACCGGACCGCCATCGACGAGGGTCTCGAGACGGTCCGCGCGGTGCGTGACGCCGTCGGCGACCGGCTGGAGCTGATGGTCGACCTCAACGCCGGCTGGCGCATGGCCGGGGACACGACGCCGTCGCTCGATGTCGTGGCGGCGCGGCGCGCGGCCGACGCCCTCGCCGAGCTCGGCGTCCTGTGGCTCGAGGAGCCGCTCGACGGCGCCGACCTGCGGGGTCACGTCGCGCTCCGGGCCGGCGCGCGGATCCGGATCGCGGGCGGCGAGATGACCCGGACGATGGCGGAGCTGCTCGCCGCGCTCGACGCGGACGCGTTCGACGTCTACCAGCCCGACGTCGTGCTCGCGGTCGGGATGCTGCGGGCGCGGACGATCGGCGAGCTCGCGCTGGCGCGGAACCGCTGGTTCACGCCGCACACCTGGACCAACGGGATCGGCCTGCTGGCGAACCTCCACGTGGCGGCCGGTGTCGGCGGCGGACCGTACCTCGAGGTCCCGTACGACCCGCCCGGCTGGACGCCCGAGCGGCGGGACTTCGTGCTCGCCGCGCCCATCGCCGTGGGGCCGGACGGGATGCTCCGGGTGCCGCCGGTGCCGGGGCTCGGCATCGAGCTGTCCCGCGAGGCACGCGCCGCGCTCGACGCCACGCGCTAGGCTGGCCGGACCGTGACCGAGACCGCGACGCACGCCGACTGGCTCGACCGCGCCCGTGCGGTCCGGCCGCATGCCCGACCGTTCATCGACGGCGACTACGTCACGCCGCTCGATGGCCGGCCGGTGACCGACACGACGCCGCGCGACGGCTCGCGTCATCGTGGAGGTCGAGACCGCGGGCGAGCGCGACGTCGACCGGGCCGTGCGGGCCGCGCGCGTGGCGTTCGAGGACGGCCGCTGGGCGGACCGCTCACCCGTCGCCCGCAAGCGGATCCTGCTCCGGTTCGCGGACCTCGTCCGCGAGCACGCCGACGAGCTCGCGCTGCTCGAGAGCCTCGACGTGGGCCACCCGATCGCGGACGCCACCGGCGTCGACGTGCCGGGCGCCGCGAACTGCCTCCAGTGGTACGCCGAGGCGGCCGACAAGCAGTACGGCGAGATCGGGCCGACCGGTCCCGACGCGCTGTCGCTCGTGACCCGCGAGCCGCTGGGCGTCGTGGCGGCGGTGGTGCCCTGGAACTACCCGCTGATCATCACGGCCTGGAAGCTGGGCCCGGCGCTCGCGACCGGGAACTCGGTGATCCTCAAGCCCGCGAGCCAGTCCCCGCTGACGGCGCTCCGCCTCGCGTCGCTCGCGGTTGAGGCGGGCCTCCCGGACGGCGTCCTCAACGTGCTGCCCGGCCCGGGCGCCGTCGTCGGCGAGGCGCTCGCGCGTCACCCCGGCGTCGACAAGCTCGCGTTCACGGGCTCGATCGGGACCGGCCGCCGGCTCCTCCACGCGAGCGCCGACTCGAACCTCAAGCCCGTCCAGCTGGAGCTCGGCGGCAAGAGCCCGCAGCTCGTCCTCGCCGACGCGCCGGACCTCGACGCCGCGGTCGAGGCGGTGGGGTGGGGGATCTTCTACAACGCCGGCCAGACCTGCAACGCCGGCTCGCGGGTCCTCGTGCAGCGCTCGATCAAGGACGCGTTCCTCGAGCGGCTGGTCGCGTTCGCGGAGGGCCTCGCCCCGGCGGACCCGCTCGACCCGGCGACGCGGTTCGGGTCGCTCGTCGGCGCGGAGCACCTCGAGACGGTGCTCGGCTACGTCGATCTCGGGCGGCGCGAGGGGGCGCGCGTCGTGACGGGCGGCGACCGGGCCCTCGCCGAGACCGGTGGCGCGTACCTCCCGCCCACGATCCTCGACGGCGTCACGAACGACATGCGGGTCGCGCGCGAGGAGATCTTCGGGCCCGTGCTCGCCGTCCTCGAGTTCGACGACCCGGACGAGGCGGTCGCGCTCGCCAACGACACCGACTACGGGCTGGCGGCGGCGGTCTGGACCTCGGACGTGCGCCTCGCCCACCGGCTGTCGCGCCGGCTGCGGGCCGGGGTCGTGTGGGTCAACACCTTCGACGCGGCGGACGTGACGGTCCCGTTCGGCGGGTTCAAGCAGTCGGGCTCGGGCCGCGACAAGAGCCTCCACGCGCTCGATGGCTACACGCAGCTCAAGACGACCTGGATGGACCTCTCGTGAACGGCGCGTGGCCGTCGGGCGGCAAGCGACCGGTCGTCGGCTTCATCGGGCTCGGGCGG
>CAVTBS010000004.1:0-204590 GCA_963732995.1 uncultured Gaiellaceae bacterium
GCTCGCGGCGGGCGTGGACGTCTTCGCCTACTTCCGCCACGAGGACGCGCCGGACGCTCCCGCGTACGCCGCGCGGCTGCTCGAGCTCGTCCGGGCGGACGACGCCTGATCGCTCCTCCGGCCGACGCATGCAGGAACCGCGCGTCGTAGCGTGAACTCGTGACTCCCATGCTCGCAACCGTCGCAATCCTCGTTCCATTCGCCGGCCTGATCGGGCCGCTCGTCTGGATGGCGAAGAGCACCGGTACCCCCGGCTAGCGGGATTGCCGCTACGCTGGCGGCGTTCAATTCTTAAGAGCGCGTACCTGCGGTGCCCCGGCACCTCTCTTACCGTTCGTGAGTCATTGGTAAGGAGGTGTAGATATATGGCAACAGGAACCGTGAAATGGTTCGACGACGCGAAGGGCTACGGCTTCATCGCGCCGGAGGACGGAGGCAAGGACCTCTTCGTCCACCACAGCGGCATCGGCGGCGAGGGCTTCAAGTCCCTTTCCGAGGGTGCAAAGGTCGAGTTCGAGGCGCGCGAGGGCCAGAAGGGCCCCGAGGCGTTCAACGTCGTCGCCGTCTAGGCGTCGTCGCTAGACCGAGATCCCCGCGGCGGAGCGCTTTCGAGCGCACCACCGCGGGGATTTCTGCGTTTCGGGACGTGTCCCGGGGACAGTCCCTAGGACATGTCCGCAACGGCCGCTCGGCCGGCCGACGTCGCGGCCGCGGCGGCCAGCCGGCGGGCGGCGGCCGTTCTCTCGTCGCCCGCCCGGGCGTTGATCTCGACGAGCCTGGCGGCGATCGACGCGACTGCGGCCGCGAGGTCCGCGCCTGCTGCGGCGTCGCCGCTGACGTTCGGGTTTCCCTCCGTCGCGACGGCCGCGGCCAGCTCGGCCACTTCGGCGGCCAGCTCTGCCAGCTCGAACGGGATCGCGACGATCCGCTCGACATTCTCGTCCGACCTCGCCGCCATGAAGGCGCCGTACGCCTCGGCGTCTGCGTCCGCAAGCGGCTCGGCCCGCGCTCGCAGCTCTTCCGCGCGGCCGACGATCTCGGCCCGCCGCTCCCATTCGTCCGCCGCGAAGCGTGCCGCCATCGCCGTGAGGCCGGCCGCGAGCGAGAGCGTCACGGCCGCAACTGCACCACCACCCGGCGCGGGCGTCCGCGCTGGAACGGCGTCGAGGAACTCCTTGACGCTCGCGTCGAGGAAGCTAGAAGAGCCCAACCGTGCGCCCGTTCTCGTCGATGTCGACGTTGAACGCGGCGGGCGAGGCGCCGAGGCCGGGCATCGTCTGCATCGTTCCGCAGAGCGCGACCAGCCAGCCGGCGCCTGTATAGGCGCGGACGTCGCGGACCGTCACCTCGAACCCGGTCGGCGCGTTCGCGAGCGCAGGATCGTGCGAGAGCGAGAGGTGCGTCTTGGCCATGCAGATGGGCAGCCGGTCGAGCCCGTTCGCGGTGTACTGCTTGATCTTGTCCTTCGCCGTCTGGAGGAAGAGGACGCTTCCGGCGCCGTAGACCCGCTTCGCAATCGCCTCGATCTTCGCGTCGATCGGAGCGTCGATCGGATACGTGTACTCGAACTCGTTCGGGTGGTCGGCCGCGTCGACGACCGCCTCCGCCAGCGCGGCCGCACCCTCGCCGCCGCGTTCGAAGGCCTCGTTCAGCTCGGCGGCGTGCGCCCCGTGCTCGAGCGCGAGGCGGCGCACCAGCTCGACCTCGTCGTCGGTGTCGCCGGGGAAGCGGTTGACCGCGACGACCGCACGAAGCCCGAACTCACGCACGATCTCGAGGTGGCGGCGCAGGTTGTCGGCGCCGAGCTCGATCGCGTCGAGGCCGCCCTCCGGGTCGCCGCCGTGATGCTTGAGCGCCTTCGCAGTCGCAACGAGGACGACCGCGCTCGGGCTGAGACCGCCGGCGCGACAGACGATGTTGAGGAACTTCTCCATGCCCATGTCGGCGCCGAAGCCGGACTCGGTGACGACGTAGTCGCCGAGCTTCAGCGCCACGAGGTCGGCGACGAGCGAGTTGTTGCCGTGGGCGATGTTCGCGAACGGCCCGCAGTGGACGAGCGCAGGCTGCCCCTCGAGTGTCTGGACGAGATTCGGCTTCAGCGCATCCTTGAGGAGGACCGTCATCGCGCCCGCAGCTCGCAGCTGCTCGGCCAGGACCGGCTCGCCCTCGAACGTGTAGGCGACCGTGATCGCCCCGAGGCGCTCGCGGAGGTCGTGGAGGTCGCGGGCGACCGCGACGATCGCCATCACCTCGGACGCCGCCGTGATGTCGAAGCCCGACTCCCGAACGTAGCCGTTCGCCCGGCCGCCGACGCCGACCACGACGTTCCGCAGGGCGCGGTCGTTGATGTCGACGCACCGCCGCCAGCCCACCGAGAGCGGATCGATCCCGAGCCTGTTCCCGTGCAGGATGTGCGCCTCCAGCAGCGCCGCGAGCAGGTTGTTCGCCGCCCCGATCGCGTGGATGTCGCCGGTGAAGTGGAGGTTCAGGTCCTCCATCGGCACGACCTGGGCGAAACCGCCTCCCGCCGCGCCGCCCTTGATCCCGAAGACGGGGCCGAGCGACGCCTCGCGCAGGCAGAGCACCGGCTTGCGGCCGATGTGGCCGAGGCCCTGCGTCAGCGAGACCGAGGTCGTCGTCTTCCCCTCGCCCGCCTTCGTCGGCGTGATCGCGGTGACGCAGACGAGCTTCCCGTCCGGTGTGCCTCGCAGCCGCTCGAGCACGGCGAGGTCGATCTTCGCCTTCGTCCGGCCGTACGGCTCCACCTCGTCGGGCTCGAGGCCCGCGTCCGCCGCGATCTCCTCGATCGGCCGCAGCGTCGCGGCCTGGGCGATCTCGAGGCTCGACGGCAGTGCGGTCGTCATGCGTAGACCCTAATGCCGCGCGACAGCGCCGAGATGGCGCTCGTAGGCACCGGTCTCGACGATCTCGGTGATCTGCTCGATCACGTGTCGCAGCTCCTCGTCGGAGGTGTAGTAGTGCGGCCCGATTCGGATCCCTGCACCCGGCCGGAAGTCGCACAGGATCTGTCGCTCCGCGAGCTCCCGATGGACGGCGGGGAACTCGTCGACGTGAACGGTGACGGTGCCGCCGCGGCGCTCGTGGACGCGCGGGCTGGCGATTCCGAACCCGGCTGCGTCGGCGAGTGCGATCAGCAGATCGGTCTGGCGGAGCGAGTTGGCGCGGATCCGCTCGACCCCGATCTCCTCGATCAGGTCGTAACCGGCCGTCGCAGCGTGGAGCGCCGGAACGTTCGGCGTCCCCGTCAGGAACCGGGCCGCGCCGGCGGCGTAGCGCATCTCCTCCTCGAAGGCGAAGGGTGTCTCGTGCGCCTGCCAGCCGGTGTACGCGGGCTCGAGCCGCTCGGCGAGGTCGGGGCGGACGTAGAGCCAGCCGTTCCCCGGGCCGCCGCAGAGCCACTTGACGGAGCCGCCGACCGCGAAGTCGACCTCGAGCGCGGTGACGTCGAGCGGGACGATGCCGGCGGACTGGTAGGCATCGAGGATGACGTGCGCTCCGGCCGCGTGCGCGCGCTCGACGATCCGGGACACGTCCTGGATCTCCCCCGACTTGAACAGGACATGGCTGATCGGGACGAGCAGGGTCCGCTCGTCGATCGCGTCGGCGATCTCTTCGTCGTCCTCGCAGATCACGACCTCGAGCTCGCGCTGGGCCTGGTAGAGGTAGCGCACCGAGGGGAAGTTGCCGCGCTCGTAGACGACCCGGTTCCGATCCGGTGTCGGCTGGAAGCAGGAGAGGACGACGGCTTCGGCGATCGCGACGTTCTGGTGCATCACGGTCGTGCCGGCGGGGGCGCCGACGATGCGGGCGATCTGATCGCCGACCGTCAGCGGCAGGTCCCACCAGCCCTCACCCCAGGCCCGGATCCCGCGCTCGCGCCACGTTCGCGCGTACTCCGCGAGGCCGTCCTCCACGCGGCGCGGCATCGCTCCGAGGGAGTGGTTGATCAGGTAGGTCGTGTGCTCGAGGATCGGAAACTCGGAGCGATAGTCGAGAAGCGCGCGCATCAGGCGGGAGTCTGCACGAGCCGCGTCCGCGAGGGACGTGTCCCAGGGACTGTCCCTCGGACATGTCCCGTCCCGGCGGTTTCGCCGGCGCCGGGCACGAGCTAGCGTGGCGTTCGTGCCGAGGATCCCTCGGAGCCGGCTGCCGAGCCCCGCCTGGTACCACGTCATCTGCCGCGGGGTCGAGGAACGGACGATCGTGCTCGACGACCTCGACCGCGAAGCGTGGTTCAAGCTCTTCGTCGAGGTCACGCGTCGGTTCGGTTGGAGGGTGCATGCCTGGTGCCTGCTCGACAACCACTTTCACCTGCTCGTCGAGACGACGCAGCCCGAGCTCTCGGCGGGGATGCAGCGCCTGAACGGCCTGCACGCAACGCGGTTCAACCGACGCTACGACCGAACGGGCCATCTCTTCCAGGGTAGATTCGAGTCCCGGGTGGTCGGCGGCGACGAGTATCTGGACAACGTGCTCGTCTACGTCTACGAGAACTCGACGCGGGTCGGACTGCGCGGCTGGCCGTGGCGCGGCATCGGCTCGCCAGGGCCGGTCGCCCAGCCCGTCGCGGCGACCCCACGTGACTATGCTTGCCCACGAGATGACGAACGAGTCGACGCTGAACGAGCACCCGGTCGCAGGGATCGACCGCCTCAGCGGCGCGGTCGTCATCCACCTGGTCGGCGAGCTCGACGTCTACAACGCGCCAGAGGTTCGCCGGGCTCTGCTCGAGCTCTGTTCGGAGCAACCGGAACGACTCGTCGTCGACCTCGGCGAGGTCGACTTCGTCGACTCGACTGCGCTCGGCGTCCTGATCGAGGCGCGCACCAAGCTCGAGAACCGCCAGACGTTCCTGCTCGCCGCACCGGGGCTCGAGACCCACCGGGCCCTCGCGATCTCCGGCCTCGACCAGCACCTCTCCGTGCACGACACGGTCGACTCCGCGCTCTCCGCTCACCTGCTCTAGGGCTCCCGTCGCCGTTGGCAGCGTGGACGCTGTGGGGCATAGTCGAAGGATGAGGGTTCTCGTGCTGGCCGCCGTCGTCGGCCTGCTCGTCACCGCGGGAGGCTCCGCGGCCTTCACGGAGCAAGCCGCCAACGGGCTGCCGAAGTATGTCGACGGCTACGCGAAGTGGCCGAAGGTGAACGCGAAGCCGATCCGCGGCGGCTCCTCGGCTCACCCGGGGACGAAGAACGTCTACGCGAGCAAGCGCAAGGTCGGCAGGCGCTACCCGGCCGGCACGATCGTCGTCAAGACGGGAACGCCGCCGGGCAAGCGCTGGCTCTCGCTCGTCGCGACGATGCGACGGATGCAGAGCGGGGCGAACGGCGGCTGGCGCTGGGAGGAGTTCACCCGCTCGTCCTCGACCGCCCGCTTCACGAAGGTCGCCTTCCCGGAATCCGGCTGCGCGGCCTGCCACATGCAGGCGAAGGCGAACGACTACGTCTTCACGCGGCGCTGAGCAGCCGCTCGAGGGTCGGCGCGAGCCCGAGCGAGTCGCGCAGCTCCTCGTAGGCTCGCCGGACGTCTGCTCCCGCGGGCGCGCCCTTCACGGCGCGGATGAGAACGTTCTTCGCCGTGTGCTCGAGCGGCACGAACTCGACCAGTTGGGTGCGATAACCGCTCAGCTCGAGCAGCTGCGCGCGCAGCGTGTCCGTCACGATCGCGGCGAACCGCTCCTTGGCGAGCCCGTGGCGTAGGAGCGGAGCAAGGAGGTCACTCTCGATCTGCCGGTAGGCCTCCTTCTGGCAACACGGCACCGCCAGGATCACGTCCGCGTCCCAGCGGATCGCCTGCGCCAGCGCATCGTCCGTGGCCGTGTCGCAGGCGTGCAGGCTGACGACGAGATCGACCTTCTCGCCGGCGTCGAAGCTGCCGATCTCGCCTTGCTCGAAGCGGAGGCCAACGGCTTTAGAGCGGCTCGCAAGTGACGAGCAGGCCGCGATCACGTCCTCCTTCAGGTCGAGACCGATGATCTCGACCTCGCGGCCGCGCAGCTCCGTGAGCAGATGGTGGATCGCGAAGGTGAGATAGGACTTGCCGCAGCCGAAGTCGATGACGCGGAGCGTTCCCTCGGTGCGCAGCGACGGCACGACGTCGTCGACGAGCTCGAGAAAGCGGTTGACCTGGCGGAACTTGTCGTAGCGGCTCTTCCGCACGTTCCCGTCGGGTGTCATCACGCCCAGCTCGACGAGAAACGGAACCGGCGTGCCTTCCTCGATCAGGTACTGCTTGCGGCGATCGTGCTCGCGTTCGGCAGCCTTGCGCGTCGCGGGCCGGCGCAGGACCTTCTCGCCGAGTACCTGCCAGTCCGCCTCGGCTGTTTGCAGCAGCCCCTGGCGATAGTCGGCCAGCAGGAGGCCGACGCGTTGCCGTGCTTCGCCGGGTGGGAGGTTCTCGTGGGCCGCGCGGTCACCGAGCTCTTCCGTGAACTGAAACGAGGTCGCACCGCGCAGCCCGATCGGCTCCACCGTCACCTTGCGCGGCAGGTCGGAGGAGCGAGGCTTCGAGAGCACCGCGCGCAGCAACGCGTCGTCCTGGAAGAGATCGTCGAGCAGATCGTCGAGCGAAGGCATCGCCGTTCATCTTGTCTGTTGCGGCCGTGTCCGAGGGACTGTCCCTGGGACATGGCCGTTATCGCCCGGCGGCCTCGAGCAGCTGCAGCCAGAGCTCGCTGCGGGTCGGGAAGGCCGGCACGGCGTGGACGAGCCGGTCGAGCGGGACTTCGCCGACGACCGCGATCGTGGCTGCGTGGAGCATCTCGGCGACCTCGAAGCCGACGAACGTGGCGCCGGCGATCACGCCGCGGACGTCGTCGAGCACGAGCCGCGACGTGCCGGGTGTGTCGCGGCCGACGAAGCTTGCGCCCGCGGTGCCGCTCGTCTGGACGTCGACGGCGCGCACGACCATTCCGGACGCCTCCGCCGACGCGAGCGTGTGGCCGACGGCCGCGACCTGCGGGTCCGTGAAGATGACGCGCGGCGAGAGCGCCCCGTCGGACTGGAGCGCGACGTTCTTGCCGAGGATGGCGTCGGCCGCGACCCGTCCCTGGTACTTGCCCATGTGCGTCAGGAGCGCTCGGCCGTTCGCGTCGCCGATCGCGTACAGCCAGTCGTGCCGCGGCGAGCGGAGATTCGACCCGACCTCGACGGGCTTCCCGGGCTCGAGCCCGACGGTCTCCAGGCCGAGCTCCTCGGTCGCCGGCTTCCTCCCCACCGCGATGAGCAGCTCGGCGCCGCGCGCGTCGCCTCCATCCTGCAGCTCGACCGCGATGCCCTCACCGTCCCGTGAGACGCCGATCGCACGGCTCTGCGTCCTCACCTCGACCCCGTTCTCGACGAGAGCAGCCTCGACCTCCGCCGACGCGAACGGCTCCTCGCGCACGATCACGCGCGGCGCGCCTTCGAGCAGCGTCACCCGCGTCCCGAGCGACGACCAGGCCTGCGCGAGCTCGACCCCGACGACGCCGCCGCCGAGGATGACGAGGCTCTCGGGCGGCTCCTTCGCGGTCGTCGCCTCGCGGTTGCTCCACGGACGAGCGTCGTCGAGGCCAGGGATGGGCGGCATGACCGGCCCGCTCCCGGTGGCGACCACGACCGCGGTCCTCGCCAGGAGCACGTCCTCCCCCACGCGCACCCGTCGCTCGCCGTCGAGCCGTCCGCGGCCGCGGACGAGCGCGACCCCGCGCTCCTCGAGCCACGGCTCCTGCGAGGAGTCGTCGAGCTCGTGGATCACCTCGTCCCGACGGGCCAGCACCGCCGCCGGGTCGAGTCCCTGCGCCAGGACGCCCGGGACCCGGCCGACCTCGTCGAGCAGCTCGCCGGGCCGCAGCAGCGCCTTCGAGGGCATGCACGCGTAGTAGGAGCACTCGCCGCCGACGAGGTGCTGCTCGACGAGCGCGACCTCGACCCCCGCCTCGCCCAGCCGCCCCGCGATCACTTCGCCGGCGGGGCCGGCACCGATGACGACGACGTCGAACGTCCTTTCGGCCACGCCCGAGTCTGGCATATCACCCGTGTGCGACGATCACCGCGTGAGCGCGACGCTCGACGCCCAGGAGCTGCGAAGGCTGATGACCAGCTGGGTCACCGGCGTCGCCGTCGTCACGAGCCGCGACGACTCCGGCCCGCGCGGCGCGACGACGAACGCCCTGACCTCGCTCTCGCTCGAGCCGCTGCTCGTGCTGGTCGCGCTCGACCACAGCTCCAACACGCTCGAGGCGGTTCGTCACTCGGGCCGCTTCTGCATCAACGTCCTCGCCGCCGGCCAGGAGGAGATCGCCCGCCGCTTCGCGACGAAGGCGAGCGGCCACGAGAAGCTCGCCGGCGTTCCGCACGAGCTCGTCGACGGCGTGCCGGTGCTGAACGGCGCGGTCGCCTGGCTCGCGTGCGAGCTCGACCGTGAGCTCGACGGCGGCGACCACACGATCCTGCTCGGCCGCCCACTCGAGGCCGGCGCCGATCCCGAGGCGCAACCGCTCGTCTTCCACGGCGGCCGCTTCCACGCGCTCGCGTTCGGCGAGTAGCGCGAAGGGCCCCGCAGAGCAGGGCCCTTCGCTGTTCGGAGCGGCGCCGGACCTTCTACGTCCAGCCCTTCGTCCAACCGTCGATCCACATGCTCGACGAGCCCGTGCCCGCGACGTTCAGCTTGCGGGTCTCGACCGCGCCGGTCGCGGCGCTGTAGATGAGCACCGCGCCGTCGCTCGACTGCAGGAACGGCGTGATCGCCGTCCAGAGGCCGTTCCACGTCGCGCTGCCGAGGGGCTGCGACCCCTGGCCGTTCGACCTGAGCTGGCCGTAGGAGACCTCACCGGTCGTCGCCCGGTAGGCGAGCAGGCGCACGGTGCCCTTGTGCTTGATCGGCACCAGGTGCGTCCAGCCGGCCGTCCAGTTGCCCGACCACACGGTCGTGACCGAGACGTTGCTCCCGCTGCCGGCCAGCTTGACGACCTTGGCCTGACCGGTGCCGCCCTTGTAGAGGAGGACGTACTGCTTGCCGCCGAGCACGTACGGCGTGAAGTGCGTCCAGCCCTTCGTCCACGTGTCGCCGTGGATCTTGGTCGAGCCGCTGCCGTCGGGTGAGATCCGGTCGATGTTCGCGTAGCCGTGCAGCGAGTCGTACGTGAGGAAGTACGCGTTGGTGCCGAGCGAGAACGGCGTCACGTGCGTCCAGCCCTTCCACCACGTCCCGGACGACAGGGCGGTCAAGCCGTTCCCGTGCAGGTTCATGCGGTGGTAGCTCGTCTTGCCCGTCGAGGCCTGGTAGCCGAACAGGTAGGTGTTCATGCCGAGCGTGAACGGGACGAGGTTCGTGTACCGCTGGCCGAGGTAGTCGGCCCAGGTCGTCGTCACGCCCTTGCCGTCGTCGTCCAGGCGGACGATCTTCGCCAGGCCCGACCCCGACGGATCGACGAAGCCCGGCTTGTAGATCAGCTGGTAGCGCTCGCCGTTCTGCGTGAACGGGACGAACGAGTTGCCCGGGCAGTTGACGCTCGTGACCTCCTCGGCGTCGTCGTCGCCCCACGTGCCCCACGAGTCCTCGTCGCCCTGGTGGGTGTCGACGAGATCGCCGTTGAAGCTGACCCGGGTGAGCTTTCCGTCGCGCTCCTGGTTGTAGTGGAGATGCATCTGCTCGGCGCCGCTGTTCGAGATCCGGCCGACCATCTCGCCCTGTGCGACGTGCTGGCCGACGGTCAGCGGCGGGAGCGACTCGAGGTGGATGTAGGCGGTCTCCCAGCCGCCGCCGTGGTCGAGGAAGACCCGGTGCTCGCCGTTGTCCGTGGTCTCGAGCTCCTTCACGGTTCCGGCTGCGGCGGCGAGCGCAGGCTCGCCCTCGCTGATGTTGGTGCCGGCGAGGTCGCGCTGAGCCATGTCCAGCGCGTCCGGGTCATCCGGTCCCCAGTGCTCCGCGTACGTCGAGATGTCCCAGGTCTGCCCGCAGGGCATCGGCATCTGGAACGGCGGCATCGGCCCGGCGGTCTGCGCGCTCGGCGTGGCCAGGAGGCAGCCGGCAGTCATCGCGGCGAGCGCCACGGACGGACGCCAACCGCGGCGGGTGAGGATTCTCGAGCACGACATCGTGATCTCCCTTCGGTTGTGCGGGCGCGGAATGCGTCCACTGCCCTCACAACCCGGAAGTGCGCCCGAACTTACGGAGGCGTCGCCTGGCGGCAGAGAGAGGTCTAGAGTCGGGCAACCCCTCGATGAAGGAGAGAGTCATGCCGCTTGCACGAGTCGTGTCCTTCGCCGGCGTCAGCGCCGAACGCATGGCCGAGATGCAGAGCGAGATGGAGACCAATGAGCGGCCGGACGACGTGCCGGCGAAGGAGATCATCGTCCTCCACGATCCCGAGGCCGAGAACTCGGTCGTGATCGTCTTCTTCGAGTCCGAGGAGGACTACGTGCGTGGCGACGCGGCGCTGAGCGCCATGCCGGCCGGCGACACGCCCGGTCAGCGGACGTCGGTCGCGAAGTACGAGGTCGCGTTTCGCATGACGGACTAGCGACTCGGACGCAATACGCCCGGTCTGCCGGAGAGAGCCGACGCGCGGATTCGAACCGCGGACCCCTTCATTACGAGTGAAGTGCTCTACCAGCTGAGCTACGTCGGCGGGGCGCGCCTAGTGTAGCGCGGCCTCGGGCGAGCTCAGGCGCCCGGGGACCAGCTGCCGAACAGGGATCCGGTGTCGGATCCGGCAGACGGGGCCGGCTGCGGCGAGACGGGAGGAGCGGTGACGACGGGCGCGGTGACCGGTGCGGTCCTGACGTCACTCGGCGCGACCGAGATCAGGGGCGAGACCGGGACGATCGACGTCGTCGGGGTCGAGACGACCGGCGCCGGCTTCGGCGTCGCAGCCACCGGTTCCTCGTGCCTCGGCTGCTCGACGGGAGCAGCAGCGGCGACGGGGACGTGGATCGGTTGGTGGTCCACAGCGGGCGTCGGAGCGGGCTCGGCGGCGGCCGGCACCGCGACGGGCTCCGATGTCGGTGCCGCTGCGGGCACGTGAGCCGGCGCCGCGGGTGCGGCGGCAGCGGGTGCGAGCCGCGGCGCGGTGGTCGGAGCCGTGCGAGCAGGACGCTGCGTCGCCGCCGCGGTGCGCTCGGGCGCCGGCGCTGACGCCGGCGCTGCCGGTCGTGCGGGTGCGTCCTGGCGGAACGAGACGGAAGGAGTCGCGAGAGCCGGGTGGGCGACCGTCGGCGCTGCGTCCTGCGACACCGCGGCGGCGGGAGCCTTCGCGGGCGCCGGCGAGTGACCCTCGAGCTTCGGGGTCACGCTGACCGCAGTCGCGGCCGCGGTGACGGCAACGGCCGCAGCGGTCGCTTTGGCCGCAGCGCTGCCGGCGAGCAGGGTCTTCGCCGCAGCGGCGACCGTGCCGACGTCGAGTGCGTGCAGCGCGCGGCGGAATGCCTTCCGCCTCGGCTTCTTCGCGAGGTCGGGCTGCTCGAGCCCCTGGGCGAGCGAGCGCCGGGCGCGGAAGATCAGCGTCTCGACGGCCGACTGCGAGACCTCGAGCTCCTCGCCGATCTCGCGGTAGGAGAGCCCCTGCCACTCGCGGAGGAGGATCGCGCGCCGCTGCTGCTCGGGCATCGAGGCCAGTGCGTCCTCGATTCCGATCAGCTCGTCGCGCTGCCTGCTCGGGCCGGGGACGACCTCCTCGATCACGTCGAAGTCGCTCGGGCTCTCGATCCGGCCGCGGCGCCACGAGGAGCGGCGGCGGGAGAGGCAGACGTTCTCGGCGATCTTGAACAGCCACGCCGACTCGGCCTCCGGCACGACGCCGCGGCCGAGTGCACGGAACGCGTTCATGAACGTCGTCTGGACGGCGTCCTCCGCCTCCTCGCGCGAGCCGAGCTGGTGGAGGCAGTAGCTGAGGATCTTCGCCGAGTGGCGTTCGTACAGACCCTCGGTCGCCGCTGCCTGTGGGGCACGAGCGGGACCTCCGGCGAACGACGGGCGACCTACTGACGGGACAGCTGCCAAAACGGGGGCTCCTGGGAGTGGAGAGACGGCACTACCGGCGTCCCGCCCGAACGCCTGACTCATCCTTTGCCGCCGCTTCCGGTCTTGGCAACCCCTTATGGGGGATCTTTACGGAACGCGAGTATTCTTATTTCAAACCAGTAAAACGCTGCTGAACGCGCGTTGCAAGCGGATGAAGAGCGCTTCCAGCGCCAGGCCCGGGTTCAGGTTGAACTCCTCGAAGGTCCGCCAGGCGTCGCGCGTGAGCTCGGCTGCGAGTTCCGCCTCGGGCGAGCGCTCCCGCGTCCCCTCCGCCCGGAGCAGGTCGAGCCGGTCGGCATGGACGACGGCCGCTTCCGCCCCGGCCGCGACGACGACGAGGTCGCGGTACCAGGAGGCGAGCTCCTCGAGCGAGGCCAGCAGTTCCTCGCGCTCGGCGCCGCGCTGCACCCGGCGGAGCCGCTGGTCGAGCTCGCGCGAGGTCAGCTCGATGCTCTCGAGCTCGGCCTCGGCGCGCGCCTTGGCGGCCTCGCCGACGGCGCGGGCGCTGTCGAGCAGCACCGCCGCGGCGTCCGCCGGGTCGAGCTCGGGCTCGGCGTAGGGCGCACGCGCCACGCGAAGCAGCTCCTCGCGCCGCGCCTTCGCCTCGGGATCGAGCAGCCGCTCGACGCGATCGAGCCGGCCGCCGGAGACGCGGGCGAGCGCGCGCGCCTCGTTCTCGGAGAGGCCGGGTGCGCGCTCGGCCAGCAGCTCGCGGACGACGCGGCCAGGGAGGCGCCGGAACGACACCAGCTGGCAGCGGGAGCGGATCGTCGGCGGGATCGGACCGAGCTCGTCGGCGACGAGCACGATCACGGCGTACGGCGGCGGCTCCTCGAGGTCCTTCAGCAGCGCGTCCGCGGCGTCGTCGTTGAGCAGGTGCGCATCCGAGATCACGTAGACGCGGCGCTCGGCCTCGTACGGGCGCATGTGCAGGTCGCGGTGGAGCGCCCGAATCTCGTCGATCCGGATCATGTCGCCGAGCGCCTCGAGCGAGAACAGGTCCGGATGCGTCCCCGCCTCGACGCGGCGCTCGTCGCCGAGGAGGTCGGCCGCGAAGCGACGCGCCGCCGCCCGCTTGCCGACGCCGGCGGGGCCGTGGAAGAGATACGCATGCGCCGGCCCTTCCCTCACCGCTGCCGTCAGGAGGAGCCGCGCCTCCGGCTGCTCAGCCAACGCGTTGAAGCTCACCGTGGATCCTCTCTGCGAGCGCGTCCGGGTCGAGCGACCCGTCGAGCACGACGACCCGGTCGGGGAACAGCGCCGCCAGCTCCTCGTAGCCGGCAGCGACGCGCTCGTGAAATGCGGTGTCCTCGCGCTCGATCCGGTCGGGCTTGGAGCCGACGCGCAGGGATGAGACGCCCGGCTCGATCGCGAGCACGAACGTCCGGTCGGGGAGCAGCCCCCCGGTCGGCGAGCATGTTCACCTCCAGCACCTCGTCGACGCCGAGGCCGCGACCGATCCCCTGGTAGACGATCGAGCTGTCCAGATAGCGGTCGAGCAGGACGTCGGCGCCGCGCTCGAGCGCCGGGCGCACGACCTCGGCGACCACCTCGGCCCGGGAGGCGGCGTAGAGCAGCGCCTCGGCCCAGGGCGTCATCTGGCCGCCGTGAAGGACGAGGTTCCGGATCGCCTCGCCGAGCTCGGTCTGGCCCGGCTCCCGCGCGGTCACGACCTCACGACCCTCAGCCTCGAGAGCCGTCCGCAGCCGCTCCACCTGCGTCGTCTTGCCAGAGCCGTCCATTCCCTCGAAGGTGACGAACATCGCGCACTAGGATACGGCGGTGCGCGCGGCGGTCACCGGAGGAGCGGGCTTCATCGGCTCGCATGTGGTCGACGCGCTCGTCGCGCGCGGCGACGACGTGCACGTGGTCGACAACTTCGCCACCGGCCGGCGGGAGAACCTGAACGCGGCGGCGACGGTTCACGAGCACGACATCCGCGAGCCGCTCGGGCCGCTGTTCGACGAGATCCGGCCGGAGGTGATCGTCCACCTCGCCGCCCAGGCCGACGTCGGCACCTCGGTCGAGCAGCCGCTGCTGGACGCAGAGGTCAACGTCCTCGGCACGCTCAACGTCCTCGAGGCGGCGCGGCCGCACGGCGCGCAGCTGATCTTCAGCTCGACCGGCGGCGCCCTCTACGGCGAGTGCCCGCGTCCCGCACGCGAGGACGACGAGCGCCGCCCGCTGTCCCCGTACGGCACCTCGAAGCTCGCGGGCGAGGCGTACCTCGGAACCTGGAACGCGCTCCACGGCACCAGCCACGTCGTGCTCCGGTTCGGCAACGTCTACGGCCCGCGCCAGCTCGCCAAGCTGGAGGGCGGCGTCGTCGCGATCTTCATGGACCGGCTGCGCGCCGGCGAGAACGTGCGGATCTTCGGCGACGGAGAGCAGGAGCGGGACTTCGTCTACGTCGGCGACGTCGTGAACGCGATCCTCGCCTCGACCGGCCGCGACGGCGGCGTCTACAACGTCGGCACCGGCCAGGCGACGTCCGTGAACACGCTCTTCGAGGCCGTCCGCCGCGTCGCCGGGTCCGACGCCGAGGCGGAGTACGCGGACGCGCGCCCCGGCGACCTCCTGCGCAGCGTGCTCGACGTCTCGCGTGCCGAACGCGAGCTCGGCTGGCGGCCGCAGGCGTCGCTGGACGAGGGCCTCGCGAGCACGTGGGGCTGAGACCGGCCGCGACCTTCGTCGCCATCCGCGTCGCCTTCTGGCTCGGCGCCGCGGCAACGCTGATCTGGGCGCCCGCGCCCGAGCGGCGGCTGATCGGGGACGCGTACGGCCCGCTCAGCGACTTCCTCTTCCAGTCGCTCTCGCAGTGGGACGCGCGCTGGTTCCTCCAGATCTCGCTGCACGGCTACGAGGAGGTGCCGCAGGCGGCCGCGTTCTTCCCCGTCTATCCCGCGTTCGTGCACGCGCTTGCCTGGCTGACCGGATCGGAGCTCGTCGCCGGCGTCCTGATCTCGCTCGCGGGCGGCGCCGTCGCCGCCTGGGTGCTCGCCGAGATCGCGCGGTCGGTGCTGGGCGCGCGGGCCGCGCACGACACCGTCCTCTACTTCGCGCTCTACCCGGTCGCCTTCGTCCTCACCTCGCTCTACTCCGAGGGGCTCTTCCTCGCCCTCGCGACCGGGTCGTTCCTCGCGGCGATGCGCGGCCGGCCGCTGCTCGCGGGCGTGCTCGGCGGCTTCGCGACCGGAACGCGGCTGATCGGGCTCGCGCTCCTGCCCGCGCTCGCGATCCTGCTCTGGCGCGGCCGCGACCTCCGCTCGCTCGCGCGGCTCGCACCGCTGCTGCTGCTGCCGGCCGCGGTCGGCCTGTACGCGCTCTATCTCGACTCGGTGATCGGAGACCCGTGGGCGTTCACGAGCGCCCAGGCGGACTGGAACCGCGAGGGCTCGCTGCTCGGCCCGCTCCAGGGGCTGAAGGACGCAGTCCAGTCGGCGGGCCGAGGCGCGCGCGACCTGCTCGACCTGCCCGCCGGCGGGCCGGGGAACGAGCAGCGCGTCGGGCTCTGGAACCTCTCCCATCTGGCGCTGCTCGGCGCGGCCTTCTGGCTGACCTGGGTGGCGTGGAGGCGGCTCGGCGCGGCGTTCGGCGCCTACTCCGCGGCCACGCTCGTGATCGTGCTCTCCGCGCCGGCGGAGGGATTCCCGCTCGTCAGCCTCCCGCGCCTGCTGCTCGCGGACTTCCCGCTCTTCCTCGCGCTCGCCTCGCTGACGCTCGACCGGCCGCGCACGCGCGACGCCGTCCTCGTCGTCTTCGCCGCCCTCGGCGCCGCCGCGACGGTCGCGTTCGCGCGCGGAATCTGGATCGCTTGACTTCCGCAGCGGTCCGACCGCGCTCAACACCCCTGAAGGGGGCCGCGCCGCGGCCCGGCGTGAGCCTCCCAAGAAGGAAGCGGGTGGCCCAAGCAGAATCAAGGCGGCCGTGGAGCACTCCCTCCTCCAGGTCCGGAGCCCGTGGCGCACGGCGACGATCGTCGCCTCCGGTGTCGCGGCGATCGAGCTCGTCGCGCTCATTGCGCTCGGCGTCGTCCTGCTCGCGAAACCGGTGTCCGAGCACGTCCGCCACGCGGCCGAGGCGAAGGTCATGGCGCCGGTGAAGGTGAAGCCCCGGCCGGCCCCGGTGGCCGGGAAGCCGAAGCTCTCTCGGGCGGACACCGCCGTGATCGTCCTCAACGGCAACGGCCGCGCGGGTGCGGCCGCGTCGAGCGCCGAGGCCGTGCGAAGGTTCGGCTACACGATCGGCACGGTCGGGAACGCGCCGCGGAGCGACTTCACCCGAACGCTCGTGATGTTCCGCAGGGGCTATCAGCCCGAGGCGGCCCGGCTCGCGAAGGATCTGAACCTGAAGATCGTCGGGCCGCTCGACGGCCTGCGGACCGCCGACATGCTCGGCGCGCACGTGGCGCTGATCGTCGGCGGCTGATCAGCAGTTCCCCGCATCCACCCACGCAAGCGACTCGACGAGTTCGCTGTCGGGTGTCCACTGCGTGCCGGACGGGTCGAGCGTGTACGCGCGGTTCAGGTGCACATAGGCCGAGCAGCGGTCGCCGAGGTGAAACTCGTAGAGCCCGAGCTCGTACCAGGAGACGGGGTTGTCCGGCTGCAGCTCGGTGGCGCGGCGATAGGCGGCGAGCGCAGCAGCCTCGTCGCCGGCCTCCTCCTCGACGCGGGCGCGCGCCAGGATCGGATCGAGTGAGAGCGGGTCGAGCGAGCGGGCACGCTCGGCCGCGTCGCGCGCCGCGTCGACGTCACCCCGCTCGAGTGCCGGGTTGACGTCGCGGACGCTCCGCTGCGCGAGCCAGGGCGTGGCGACCGACACACAGGCTGCGACGGCGACGACGATCGCGGTCGCCGCGGCGAACGGCGAGCGAACGTGCCGCTCCGGGCGGCCCACCGCTGCGAGCGCTCCCGCCGCGAAGAAGACAGGCCCCGTGACGGCGACGAAGTCCCAGGGGTAGTCGACGAGCGCGTGCACGAGCCAGAGCGCCAGCGCGACGGCGAGCGCCGCAGCCGCGTCTCGCTCCGTCCCTCCGAGCCGGCGCACCGCACCCACCGCGGCGGCAGCCGCGGCCGCCACCACCCCGAGGAAGAGCGCCAGTCCGACGATCCCCGTGCCCGCCAGGAACTGGAGCGGGACGCTGTGCGGCTGGGTCACCGACGACGCGATCTCGCGGTAGCGCTTGCGCGCCACCTCGAACGTGTTCGCACCGGCGCCGGTGAGCGGGTCCGTTTCGAAGACGTTCCGCGCCTCGCCCCACCAGGCGAGCCGGTTGTTCGAGCTCAGGCTCGCGAAGCGGCCCGGGTCGTTCGCCACCTCCTCGCCGCGGAACTCGTCCACGATCCGGCCGGCGTTGGCAACGAGCACGACCGCGGTGACGAGCGCCACGCCGATCGCGAACCCGCGCAGCAGCGTCGAGACCCTGCGCCGCGTCGCCGGGGCAAGCGGCCGCCGCCCGAGCTCGCGGGCGCCGAGGCCGACGAGGGCGGCGCCGGCGAGCAGGAGCAGCCCGAACCAGACGCCGTCGGCGACCCGGTCTGCCCGTGGGAGGCCGTCCTCGACGAGCGCGGGCCGGGTGAAGGCCCAGCCGGCGACGAGCGCCGCGGGCACGGTCGCGACGAGGGCGAGCAGCGCCGCGTCGACCCGGTCGCGGCGCAGCCAGAGCCAGAGCACGATCCCGATCACCGCGGCCGCGACGCCCGCGCGCGACGCCGCGAGCAGCACCGCGACGACTGCGGCGTAGCCGAGCGCGGCACCGGCAGCACGCACGGTCGCGGTCCTTGCGGAGGCCGAGAAGGAGAGCGCCAGCACGAGCAGCGCGTCGGCGGCGAGCGCGAGCGCGTTCCAGTAGCCGATCGGATCGCGCAGGCGCGCGGCGCGGCCGCCGTCGGGGAAGACGGCGGGGATCGCCTTGCCCGCGAGCGCCCAGACGACGGCCGCGCCCAGCGCGACGGTCAACGCCGCGGCGGCGAGCTTCGCGGCGCCCGGCCGGACCGCGCCGAGCAGGAGGCCGACGGCGAGGAAGGCGGCGTAGACGAGCGTCCGGTTCAGCTCGACCCACGAGAGGTCGGGCGCGACCGACCAGGCGATCGAGATCCCGCTCCAGACGGCCGTCGCCAACAGCAGCCCGACGAGGGCCCCGCCGCCGCCCGGCATCGGCGCGCGGCCCGTCAGCGCGAGCGCTCCCCAGCCGCCCGCGAGGAGGAGTGCGGCGAACGCCGTCCACACGGAGTCTCCGGCGAACACGGCGCCCAGCAGCAACGCGGCCGAGACGGTCAACGCCACTTCGGGCCTCCGCATCGCGGGCCAAGCTAGCATGGTGACCGGAAAGGCACCCGTGCCGTACCCCAGTGGCCTAACAAACCGTTTACCTGGCGCTCACCCGGGCATCAATGCCGTCCGGGAGACTCTGCACCATTCTCCGCACGACGCGGGGACGATCGCCCCGGAATCGAAACTTTGACCTCAGACGCCGCCCACCAGCCAGCCGGAGGAGCGCTTCGCGTGCTCGCTCTCGCGGGCGCGTTTGCAGCTGCGGTCCTCACGGCCCTCTCGCTCGCCGGCCCGGCCGGCGCAGCGCCGTCGTGCGCCCGGGCCGTGATCGACGACTGGTACGCCGACGGCCGCGTCGACGGCACCTACGCGCTCCACTGCTATGACGAGGCGATCGACATCCTGCCGCGCGACGTTCGGGACTACTCGAGCGCGAAGGAGGACATCCAGCGCGCCCTCCAGGCGGCGAAGCGCGGCGAGGACGCACCGCCCGCCCAGACCGATCCGACTCCCGAAGAGGAAGGCGGCACGAGCGGCGGTGGCACAGGTGGCGGCAGCGGCGGCTCGGGCACGCCCGGCTCCGAGCCGACTCCGAGCGAAGGCGCCGGTCCCACCGACGGCGAGACGAGTTCCGAGGCCGGCGGCGTGACCGAGGCCGAGGACAGCGCCAGCTCCGTTCCGATCCCGCTGCTGATCCTCGCCGGGCTCGCGATCCTGCTCGTCGCGGCCGGCGCCGCGGGCTACGTGATCCGCCGCGTGCAGGCACGCCGCGTGCCGCCGCCGCGCTCGAACTAGGCCGACGCCGGCCTGCTCTCCGCGGCTACACTTCGAGTCACGGTTTCCCGCTTCAACAAGCGGTTTTCTGCCTCCGTCCGGTGCTGGGTCTAACGTCCCCGATCCGCTCAGTGGCCCGCAGAAAGCCGACCTGCGAGCGCCGTACAAGCCGAAGGTGAGAGGACGAGAATGGCGACCGCAAAGCAGACCAAGGAACCAGTGCAGGACGCAGCAGCCGCACCGGAGGAGCTCGTGAACGTCGTCGTCGAGGAGACGGCGTCGGTGACGCCGGGGCGGTTCTTCACGATCCCGGGGCGCGACCCGTTCGACGAGATCGAATGGGAGCTCCGCGACGCGATCATCCCGGGCAAGGACGGGCCGGCCTTCGAGCAGCGGAACGTCGAGTTCCCGCGCTTCTGGTCGCAGACCGCAACGAACATCGTCGCGCAGAAGTACTTCCGCGGGCGGCTCAGCTCTCCGGAGCGCGAGCGCAGCGTCAAGCAGATGATCGGCCGTGTCGTCGACACGATCGGCGGCTGGGGCCGGGCTGGCGGCTACTTCGCGGACACGGAGGAGGCCGACACGTTCGAGGCGGAGCTGAAGGCGATCCTGGTCAACCAGTACGCGTCCTTCAACTCGCCGGTCTGGTTCAACGTCGGCTTCGAGGAGAAGCCGCAGTGCTCGGCCTGCTTCATCCTCTCGATCGACGACTCGATGGAGTCGATCCTCGACTGGATCCGGCGCGAGGGCGTCATCTTCCGCGGCGGCTCCGGCTCGGGCCTCAACCTCTCGAAGCTGCGGAGCTCGAAGGAGCAGCTCTCGAAGGGCGGCTACGCGTCCGGCCCGGTCAGCTTCATGCGCGGCGCGGACGCGTCGGCGGGGACGATCAAGTCGGGCGGGAAGACGCGGCGCGCGGCCAAGATGGTCGTGCTCGACGTCGACCACCCCGACATCGAGGAGTTCATCTGGTGCAAGGCCAAGGAGGAGCGGAAGGCGCGCGTCCTCGAGCAGGCCGGCTACGACATGTCGCTCGACTCGCCGGACTGGGGCTCGATCCAGTACCAGAACGCGAACAACTCGGTCCGCGTCAGCGACGCCTTCATGGAGTCGGTGCTGGAGAGCAAGGAGTGGAACCTGACCGCACGCACCGACGGCACGGTGGTCGAGTCGACCGACGCGCGCCAGCTCCTGCGCCAGATCGCCGAGGCGGCCTGGCAGTGCGCCGATCCGGGCGTCCAGTACGACACGACGATCAACGCGTGGCACACGCTCCCGAACACCGGCCGGATCAACGCGTCCAACCCGTGCTCGGAGTACATGTCGATCGACGACTCCGCGTGCAACCTCTCCTCGCTCAACCTGATGAAGTTCCGGCGCGAGGACGGCGAGTTCGACGTCACCGCCTTCGAGCACGCGGTCGACGTGATGTTCCTGGCGCAGGAGATCTGCGTCGGCTACTCGTCGTACCCGACGCCCGAGATCGACGGGAACGCGAAGGCGTACCGCCAGCTCGGGCTCGGCTACGCGAACCTCGGCGCGCTCCTGATGGCGCGGGGCTTCCCGTACGACTCGGACGACGGCCGCGCCTACGCTGCGGCGATCACGGCGCTGATGACCGGCCGCGCGTACCGCAAGTCGGCCGAGATCGCCCGCCGGATGGGCCCGTTCGCCGGCTACCGGCCGAACGCGGCCGCGATGATCGGCGTGATCGCGAAGCACCGCGCAGCGGTCGGGAACATCCAGCACTCCGACTCGGTGCCCGACGACCTGCTCTCGGCCGCCCGCCAGGCCTGGGACGACGCGCTCGACAAGGGCGAGGTCAGCGGCTACCGGAACGCGCAGGCGACCGTGCTCGCGCCGACCGGGACGATCAGCTTCATGATGGATTGCGACACGACCGGGGTCGAGCCGGACTTCTCGCTCGTCAAGTCGAAGAAGCTGGTCGGCGGCGGCGAGATCACGATCGTGAACAAGACCGTGCCGATGGCCCTCGACAAGCTCGGCTACGCGCCGAGCGAGGCCGAGGAGGTCGTGGCGTTCATCGACGAGCGGAACACGATCGTCGGCGCCCCGTACGTGAAGAGCGAGCACTACCCGGTCTTCGACTGCGCGATCGGCGATCGCGCGATCCACTACATGGGTCACGTGAAGATGATGGGAGCGGTGCAGCCGTTCATCTCGGGCGCGATCTCGAAGACGGTCAACCTGCCCGAGGAGGCGACCGTCGAGGACGTGTCGCAGCTCCTGATCGAGTCGTGGCAGCTCGGCGTCAAGGCGATCGCGATCTACCGCGACAACTGCAAGGTCGCCCAGCCGCTCTCCGGCTCGGCCGACAAGAGCCTCGCGACGCTGCCGACGCTCGCCCCGATCGCGCCGGCGGCGCAGCCGAAGCGGCGGCGGGTGCCGGAGGATCGCATCGAGGTCGGCCGCAAGTTCAAGGTCGGCGACTACGAGGGCTACATCCACGTCGGCCTGTTCGAGGACGGCACCCCGGGCGACATCTTCGTCGACATCGCCAAGGAAGGCACGACGCTGGCCGGCCTGATGAACTCGTTCATGATCTCGGTCAGCCTCGGGCTCCAGTACGGCGTCCCGCTCGAGGTCTACGTCTCGAAGTTCAGCCACATGCGCTTCGAGCCGAGCGGGCTCACGAACGACGCCGACATCCGGGTCGCGAAGTCGATCGTCGACTACATCTTCCGCTGGATGGGGAAGAAGTTCCTCACCTCCGAGCAGCAGGAGGAGGCGGGGATCCTCACCGCCGAGGTGAAGGCACGGCTCGCACAGGCGTACGCGTCCGGCGAGGCCGCGGCGCCGGCCGCCGAGGCGCCGCCGAAGGGCCAGACCGCCCTCTTCAACACCTGGGAGGACGCGGTCGAGTGCGCCAAGTGCGGCGGCAGCATGGTGCGCACGGGCTCGTGCTACACGTGCCGCGACTGCGGCACGAACACCGGCTGCAGCTAGCTAGCGAGCAAGCGACACGCGCGTGGAGGGCCGCCCAGAAGGGCGGCCCTCCACTTCTTGCCTTGCAGGACGCGCGTTCGCCGAATGGACGCGCAGACGGTGCGCCGTTACCGTCTCTGGAGGATGACGGCGCCGCTCCTCTCCGCAGAGCCGTCCTCCCCGTGGCTCTGGGAGAGCTTGCTCGCGATCACGCTCGTTCTGGTGGCGCTGAACGTACTGCTGATCGTGCTCGTGCACGCGCGCCGCATACGCCAGTACGTGCGCGGAGGCCGGGAGCGGCGCTTCCAGGCGCAGCTGGACGAGGTCATGGCGAAGCTCGACCATCCTCCTGGCTTCCGCGACCGGCTGTGGCTCCGATCCCAGCTTGACGGCTTCGACGAGCTGGAACGGCCGCTTGCCGCGGCCGCACTGATCGAGCGCCTCCGTCCGGCTGGGCCGGACGAACGCCGCCAGATGCTGGAGGTGCTGCGCGAGGTCGGAGCGATCGACCTGCTCGTCCGCCAGACCCGGAGCCGGATCCCGTGGCGGCGCGCGCTCGCGGTCAGAACGCTCGGCTGGGCCGGCGCGGAGGAGACGGTTCCTGTGCTGATCGGAAGGATCGGCGACCGCAGCCGCTACGTGCGGGAGACGGCGGTGATGGCGCTCGGGCGGATCGGCGAGCCGCAGGTGCTGCCGCGGCTCGGTGAGCTGTTCCGAGTTCCGGGCCGCGTCCCGCCGGGCGTCGTCTACGACGCGCTCCTCTCGTTCGGCGCTGCCGCCGCCCCGACGTTCGCCGGCGCGCTCCGGTCCGAGCACGAGTCGGTCCGGGTTGCCTCTTGCTACGGCGTCGCCGCGGCCTGCGAGCCCGAACAGGCGCGCGCGGAGCTGTCACCGCTACTCGCAGCCCCGGAAGCGCCGGTGCGGGCAGCCGCCGCGGAAGCACTCGGGCAGGTGGGCGGCAGCACGCTGCCGGGCGGTCTGGCGCGGGCCTCCCGCGACGAGGTCGCGACAGTGCGCGTGGCGGCAACCCGCGCCCTCGGCGTCTACGACGACCCGCAGGCGGTCGAGCTCGCGGTGAACGCGCTGCTCGACCCTGACCGGGATACCGCAGTCGCGGCCGGCGAGTCGCTCGTCCGTCTGGCCCGCCGTCCTGTCGCCGCTGCCGCCGCCGAGCGGGCACTTGCCCGTTCAGCGCAGTCATGGCCGATCGAGCGGGCGCTGGTCATGGACTCGGTCGGCGGGGTCTGAATGGTCGAAGTGGTGCTCTTCTGGCTGTCGTTCGCGCTCTTCCTCTACTTCATCTTCTACGCGGTCACGACGTTCGGCCTGATCTGCCGTTCGCTGTACGAGACGGTGCTGACCGGGGTCGAGCGCGGCAGGATGTTCGCCCCGCCCGAGCGCCGGTACCGGCCGGGGATCAGCCTGATCGCTCCCGCCTACAACATGGCGCCCCTGATCGCGTCAAGCGCGCGGGCGCTGCTCGCGGCCGACTACGACCCGCTCGAGGTCGTGATCGTCGACGATGGATCGGAGGACGGGACGACGGCGGCGCTCGACGCCGCCTTCGACCTGGTCGAGCTACCGGTCGGCGACCGGATGAAGATCCCGACTCAGCCCGTCCTGCGCTACTTCGTCAGCCGGAGCGACCCGCGCCTGCGTGTTCTGCAGAAGGAAAACGGCGGCCGGTCGGATGCGGTCAACGCCGGGTTGAACGTCGCCCACAAGGAACTGGTCGCGATCGTCGACGCGGACACCTTGCTCGAACGGGACGCGTTGAAGCGAATCGTCGAGGTGTTCGCCGCCGACCCGGACAACGTCGTGGCGGTCGGCGGCAGCGTCCGCGTCGCAAACGGGGCGCTGATCGAGCACAACGCGGTCGCCGTCCCGCATGTCGCTCGCGGCGGCACGGAAGCGAGCCAGACCGCCGAGTATCTGCGCAGCTTCCTCGGCGCGCGGATCGCCTGGTCGGCGTTGAACGGACTGGCGATCATCTCTGGCGCCTTCGGCGTCTTCCGGCGCGACGTGATCCGGGACAGCGGCGGGCTGTCGCTGCAGACGCTCGGCGAGGACATGGAGCTCGTACTGCGCCTGCACCATCAGCTGCGCCCGCAGCGGCCGGGCACCCGGATCGTCCACGCCGCCGATGCGAACGCCTGGACGGAGATCCCGGTCGCGCTCGGCCCGCTACGCGGGCAGCGGATCCGCTGGCATGTCGGCCTCTGCGACAACCTGCGCATCCACCGGAGCATGATCGGCCGCCGGCGCTTCGGCGCGGTCGGGCTCTGGTCGCTGCCGTACGCGCTCCTCTTCGAGGCCGCCGGGCCCCTGCTGCAACTGACAGGGATGGTGCTCGTGGTCGTGCTCGTCGGCTTGCACACGATCGTCTGGACCGTACGCGGTCGCGCTGTTCGTCGTCATGCTGCTCGCCGGGCAGCTGCAGACCGCCGGCGCGATCCTGATCGAGGAGGTCGGGTTCCGCCGCTACACGGTGCGCGACCTGATGGTGCTCGTCGGCTGGGGCCTCCTCGAGCTTCTCTGGTACCGGCCGCTGAACGCGCTCTGGCGTCTCTGGGCGACCGGGCTCGTGCTGCTCGGCCGTCGGCCGGGCTGGGGCACGATCCCACGCGGCGCGGCGTTCAGCGAACGGTCGGAGACGGAGTTGGCACCGGCGCCCCTGCCCCGCTGAGCCGGCGGACGCAACCCGAACAGGACGCTCCGCGGCTGTAGGCTCACGGGCAGAGCACCTCGTTGGAGACCACGACGTGAATCGCCTTACCCGCCCTCTCGCAGCACTCGCTGCGCTTGGCCTGTTCGCTCTCTCCGGTGCGGCGATCGCCGCGAAGCCGGCGGACGACATCACACTGGTCACGACGACGCTCCCGGCGGTCAACCCCGGCCAAACCGCCTGGGTCTCGACGCTCTGGCGGGGCGCGTCGGAAGATGCAACCTCGTTCGAGCTGACCGTCGTTCAGCCGATCCCGACGGGGATCACCTTCAGCTACCCGGAGAACACGGGCAGCCTCTCGTCGCTGTACAAGCAGTCCACGTTGCTAGCGGGCGACATCGACTATTCGTCGATCAAGGTGCAGGTCGGCGACGACATCGGGCTCGGAAACAGGCAGGTCAAGCTGAACGTCGAGTACCAGCTCGACGGAAAGAAGGAGAAGCAGAAGGTGGACGTCACCCTTCCGGTCGTCGAGGCCACCGGGCCGACGGTCGAGCAGCTGACGAGCACTGCCGGCCCGATCCAGGCCGGCTCCGCCGGATGGATCGACGTCGATTACAAGGCGAACAAACCGGGCGTAACCGACGCCCGGCTGACCGCTGAGCCGCCCGCCGGCGCGACGGTGAGCTACCCGAACGACGGCAGCTACAGCGGGTTCGCCGCGGACTCGACGCTGTCGGTCGGCGAGACCGACCACGCGAGCTTCAAGATCGACACGGGCACGCTGTCGCCCGGCAGCTACGAGGTCGAGCTCGACCTGCTCTACGGAGACCGAAGGGAGCGTCTCCCTGGAACCCTCACGCTGACCGTCAGCTGATGCGGCGGCTGCTGGTAATAGGCGTGCTTGCAGCTGTCGCGTCGGGCTGCGGCTCATCGTCGGACTCGCTCGACCCGGAGGTGGCGACCGCGTACGTCGACGCGCAGGCGCAGGCGCTCTGCGTCGTGCAGTCGACGGCGTTCCAGACCCAGGCGGAGCAACAGGCGGCCTATGAGCAGGCCCAGCAGGACTCGGAGCTGACAGCGGAGGAGTTCGCCGAGGCCCAGAGTGCAGCCGCAGAGGACGAGGCGTTGCGCGAGCGCGTCAGCGACCGCGTCGTCGAACTCTGCGGCTGACCCCAAACGACTAGTCGGTCGCAGGCATTGACGTCGACGGCGAGCGAGGCGGCCGGGCGCCCGCAAAGGCGCCCGGCCTTAGGCGCGTTACTTCTTCCCGTTCGGAGCGACGGTGATCACGTAGGTGAGCTCACCGTCGAATCCGAACTGCTCTGACGACGCGGAGACGACGATTGTGTGCGTCCCCACCGAGAGCGGCGAGACGATCGCACCGATCGCGTCGGCGGCGAAGCTGATCGACGACCCGAGCTCGACGCCGAAGGCGAACTCCCAGAAGTTGTCCGCCGCGAGCGGAAGCGTGAACGGCCCCGTCTCCGCCCGGTAGGCCTCGAGCGCGGCATCGTCCAATGTCTTGCCGTCGACCGACAAGCTGAGCTCGACGTCGGCGAAGGCGCCGTCCGCCTGCGCGAGACAGTCGGCGAGCGGCTCGCCCGCGAAGATCTCTGGCGAGCAGACCCACTGGAAGACCGGCACGTACAGCGCTGTCCCGGTCGGGATCGTGCAGCGCCGTTCGAAGTCGCCTTCCAGGCTCGGTGCTGTTTCCAGGAACCACACCTTCTCGGCCTGGCCCCGGCTGCAGTCAACAGCGCCATCCTCCAGCGCGGGATGGGAACCGTTGACAACCGGAATCGCTCCGTCGAACTCGAAGAACCGCTTTGCCCACTCGCCGAGGCTCGCCCCGTGCGACTTCGCCGTCGGCGGCGCAACGCCGGCGGACACAGCTGTCTGGAACATGAGCGCACAGACAGCGGCAAGCAGCAGCGCAAGCAGCGCCTTCCTCACCAGACCCACCTCCTCATCTCGACCGCAGAGGCGCAATCTGACCACGGTCGCAGGGGGTTGTCAACGAGCCGGTATGGCCACGGCAAGACGTAACGCACGCTCTTGCGCGTGCGACGACGTCCCAACCGCCGCGATGTGTGGTTCTGCGTACGTCACACCAGAGGACGACCAATGGACACGAACGTGTCAGTCCTTTTGGTTCGCCGCACCGACACAATGTCGACGACATGAACGACATCAGCACCCCTGTCAGCAACGTCGGCAGACCGCGGCTCGAATTGAGCGCGGTGCGGAGACGAGCGCTCGAACGGCGCGCTCTCCAGGTCGATCGCCTGCTCGCCGACCTGGCGAATGCGCGCGCGGAGGTGGCCGCGGTCGCGCGTGCCGGACGCTCGGATGGCGCCTCGATCCGCGCGATCGCCGAAGCAGTCGGTCTCTCGCGCGCTCGGGTCTACGAATTGCTCAACGGCACGACGGAGTCGTCACAGGCCGTCGAGTCGGGGGAGGTGGGTCCGACATGCGCCTGAAAGTGCTGATCGCAGACGACCACCCGCTGATGCTGGCGGCGATGCGCATCGCGTTCAGCGACGCGCCCGACATCGAGATCGTCGGTGAGGCGACGGCCGGCCAGGAAGTTCTGCCCCTCGTCAATCGCACGTCACCGGACGTGGCGCTGCTCGATCTGCGAATGCCGGGCATGGACGGCCTTCGTTGCCTCGAGCTGCTCCGCGAGCGCCACCCCTCGGTCAAGGCGATCATCTTCTCGGGCAGCGACGATCCGGCCGCGGTCGACGCCGCGTTCGCCCGAGGTGCGGTCGGCTTCATCCAGAAGACGATCGACCCGGCCGATCTGGCCGCGGTCGTTCGCCAGGCGGTGGCCGGCAATGTCTTCCTCGCGTCCGGAAACAGCCGTCCCGCTGCCCCGATGGAGTCTCCGTGGGATCTCACGCCGCGCGAGATCGAAATTCTTTGTGCGCTCGCGGGAGGCCAGTCGAACAAGCAGATGGCACGCGAGTTCTGGCTCTCCGACCAGACGATCAAGTACCACCTGACGAACATCTACCGCAAGCTCAAGGTCCGGAGCCGCACCGAAGCCGTGCGTCTGGCATACGAGCACCAGCTGATCGAGAATCCCGTGCTGCGCTCCGCCGCCCTGACGGCCTGAGCGCGGGCGCGGCGGTCAGGCTGCGCGCCGGACGGTGACCGCGACGTCGCCGTGGGCGGTGGCCCACGCATTGAGGAAGAACCGGAGCTCGCACAACGCCTCGTCCACGTCCGCGTCCGCAGCCCGCAGGTCGACGACCCGGCCCGCGTGCAGGCCGACCGGCTGCACCGAGAAGCCGGCGGCCCGCAGCCGGTTCAGGAGGTGCGGCAGCAGCCGCGGCGTGTCGATTTGGATCACCGCTTCCATTGGCATGCAGACAGTCTTCCCTGCGGCTGTAGGGCCAGGACCCACCCGAACGTCGGTGATGTGGTCAGGAGGACGGTGGTGCCTCCCACCCGCACGAGGTCGGGAACGAGACGCTCAGGAGCGAACGCGCCGGAGGAGTGCTCGCTCCCAGCCTCGAGGAGTCGCGAGCTGCCCGCGGTGTCGAACCGTCACGACGATCAGCGCCGACATGAGCAGCAGATTCCCGATCAGAAAGAAGACGTCGGCGAGATTGAACGCAAGCGTGTAGTCCCCGGGGTCGACCGTGAGTGGATTCGGCACCCAGTTTCCGCCCGCGCGCGCCGAGACGAGATTCCCGAGCACACCTGCGCTCATCACACCGCCCGCGAGCGCCACGGCGCGTGAAGGCACGAGGCTGAGCGCGACTGCCGCCAGCAGCAGGACGATCGAGATTGCGACCCAGGCGTTGGAGCGATGGTGGTACGCCCACGCCGCAGTCGGGACAGTGTCCTTCACGAGCAGGTCCACAGAGGCGAGCATCGCCGCCGGGGCAAGGATGAGCAGAAGCCGCTCCGACAGGCGCACGATGTGATTATCGCGCGTCGCACCGGACGGTGGCACGAGAACGCCGATCGGCGAGTCGGAAGTCTCAGGTCGCCGTCAGCTTGCGGCCGCGTGTTGCGGCAAGGCCGCCGTGTGCACGAGGGCGGTGTTTCGCCACTGCTTGGCTCTCTTCGCGAGCGATCCTGCGTGCTCGAGCGTCTCCATGGCATCCATGCCGCTCTCGAGCAGGGCCGCCCCGATCGAGACGGTGACCAGAAGACGGTGTGGGCCGACCTGGAAAGGTTCGTCTGCGAACAGCCCGCGTAGACGCTCGGCGCCGGCGGAGAGCGAAGCATCGTCACCGACCTCCGGCGCGATCACGACGAACTCCTCGCCGCCCCAGCGGTAGACGCTGTCAGACGCACGAAGGCGCGAGCGAAGCCGGTCGTACACGGCCACCAGCAGTGCGTCGCCGGTCGGGTACCCGTAGCTGTTGTTCACATCCCGGAAGCGGTCGGCGTCGAGGAAGAGGACTCCGGTCGGGTTGGCGCTGCGGCCCACGCGGGCCTGCTCGGACGCGAGCGCCTCCTCGAGCGCGTGCCGGTTGAACGCGCCCGTGAGCGCGTCCGTGCGTGCCCGCGCCCGCTCCCGCCCGAGCTCTGCAAGCGCACGGTCGCGGGCTCGGAACGCGATCAGGACGCCGGCGAGCGCGATGACCAGGCCGACGATTGCGATGAGCGAGGTCGCCATCGCGTCCGTCAGCCGGTTGCCTGATCGAACGTGGACGACTCGCGGAAGAGCTCTTTCACGGGAGTCGTCGACGGGTCGTAGACGACGATCGTGACGAGCTTCGCGGGCCGTGCGGGCACCGCGGGCGGCGGCGCTGTACACGTGACCGAGATGGGAACCGTCCCGCCGAGCGCCCCGACGGCGCAGTCGAAACGAACCGCCGCGTCGATGCGGTAGCTGCGGCCGTCAGGCCCGGTCTTCGTCGTGCTCGCGAAGCAATCGGTGGAGGCCGACGTGCCCGCACTGCAAGTCGGCGCGAATGAAGCGTCTGTGTACTTCACCCTTCGGTAACCCTCCATCTGGATGTCGGCGAGCGTCGCCGCGGTCGAAGCGCGACTTGCGCGGTTGAGCGCGACCATCCCCGAGCTGAACCCTGCGACGATGGCCGTGATCCCGATCACCATCACGGTCATCGCAATCAGCAGCTCGATGAGGCCGAAGCCTCCCTCGCTCGCCGCGAGCCGCCTGAGCTTCTTGTTCCCGCGCAGCTTCATCACCGTGATGTGTTTCTCAGGACGATGTTGTCCTGGAGCTTGTACCGCTGCATCGCGTTGCTGGGCGTGAGGTCGACCTGCAAGTCGACGCTGACCGTCCCGAGGTTTCCGGAAGGCGGTGCCGCGTACACCGGCGAGAAGGCCGCTCCTGTGACGAGGCTGTCGGCCCACTTCCTGCCGGTCCCGGAGCAAGACGTGTTCTCGTAGCGCCAGAGCGCGTACGGAGCGGCGGCGCCGACCGTGCACCACGTGATCGCTTTGTCCGCTGGAGTGCCGTTCGTCGGGCAGTAGGAAGGCAGCGTGATCGTGAGCGACGAGGTGGTCGGGGTGCCCACCACGGCACCCGCGCAGTGGATCTCCCGCCGCAGCCCGTCGAGCGCGAGCCGCGCGTTCTGCTGTGCCTCGAAGCGGTTCGACATGTCGGCCTGTGCGTTCGACGCCGAGAGAAACAGCTGCGTCAGCGCTGCAAGGACGACGCCGAGGATCACCATCACGACGATCATCTCGGTCAGCGTGAAGCCTTCGCTCTCGGCGAGCCGGCCTCGGAGACGCGCAATCATGCCGTGCCAGACCGGCGCTCGAAGGTCCGCAGCGATCCGTCCTGGCGGCGCACCGTCACCGTATTTGAGGAACACGGTGACATCTAGCCTCCAGCGAAGTCCCGTGGG
Source organism: uncultured Gaiellaceae bacterium (assembly GCA_963732995.1). Classification (GTDB taxonomy): domain Bacteria; phylum Actinomycetota; class Thermoleophilia; order Gaiellales; family Gaiellaceae; genus Gaiellasilicea. Next base: position 30,521 of record CAVTBS010000004.1, read on the forward strand.
GTGCCAAGGACGAAATCTCCGCCCGTGGGTGCCCCGGCCGGAAGGTTGATGAAGGCCTGCAGACCGCCGCCTCCCTTTAGATCTGCGAATCCATCGTCGACGTACAAGGAACCGCCGAGATAGGGGCCTCCGTTGCCGTCAACCTTCCCACGCACCAACCACAACCCCGCTTCCACCACGGCTTGTGAGGTCAAGGTGAGCGCGTTGGTGGTGTTGTTGGCGGCGCCGCCGAAGACGATCATCACCGCGCCGAGACCGTTCACCGGGCTCCACGTCTGGCCACACGTGCTCCCGTTCCAGCTGCTCCCCGGACCGCAGATTGTCCCCTTGATGCTGCCCGTGCCGTTGACATAGATCCATCCACTACCGCTGTACTGCAGCCCATCGCTGGGAGAGAGGTCAAGGTTGCCGTCGACGAAGACCGTCCCGTCGACGAGCAGGGTCTTCGTCGACGGATTCCACGCGAGGCGTCCGACAACGGTGCCTGCGCCGTCACGGGCCGTGCAGTCGTACGGCTGGCTCCCCATGAGGTTCGTGGACCCGCGGCTGTTGTCCCTGACGCCGGCGCCCGTACCGGCGGTGGTATCGAATGGATTCGATCCGGATCCGGTACACGTCGCTGCCGACCAGTTCGCCTTTCCGTACTGCGTAGCCATGTTGATCGTCGGCAACGCGACGGGAACGTGCGTCCCGATCGTGTGGGCGTGCGCGCCGTTCGGACAAGCCCCACCGTCGCAACCGCCACCCGCCGCCAGCCAGTTGATTTTCTTTGCGCTCGTTCCGACATGACCGGAACCCGACAGCGTCCCTCCGACGTTGACGGAGACCGTGGTTGTCTCTGGCGTTGTTCCCGAGGAAGCCGGTTCCTGGATCTTGACGCTCCCTCCGAGGGAGAGGTCTCCGGCTGCGTAGACCGGCACCGTAATCGTGTTGTTCCCACTGACGTCCGTGTCCAGGACACTGGAGTTCACGAATAGGCCGTACTTCGTGAACGGCGGCGGCACGAGCCAGACGTCGATCTTCGCAGTGACCGTGCGCGTGATGTCGGCGCCGCCGGTCGGATTCCTGACCGTGCCCTTGCCGGTCAGCGTCCACGTTCCGGAGTTGGTCGAACCCGACCACGAGCCCCACCAGGCTGCGTTGTTGGCCCCGTACGGCTTCGTCATGGTGCCCACCAACCAGGAGGGGTCACCCGCAGTCGTTTGGTTTGGATAGCGCGGCGCGATCTGGGCGATCGCGTTGTTGACGCCCGTCTCGGCGAGGGCGTACGCCTTCTGGCCGGCGTTGCTGTTGTTCGCGTGGCGCACGCTTGCGCTGGTGAAGAAGATCGTCGTCGTGAAGACGATCGCAAGCACAAGCATGATTCCGAGAGCCATGACGAGCGCGATGCCGCTCTCGTCCTGCAGGCGTGCGAGCGCGCGGGACGTACGGGGATGCCTGGGCGAGAGATGCATCAGGCAGCTACTGGATGAGCGTGAGCATCTTGAACATGGGCATGTACATGGCGATCACGATCACGCCGACCATGGCGCCCACGCCGATCATCAGCACCGGCTCGATGATCGAGGTGAGCGACTGGATGCTCGAGTCGACCTCGTCCTCGTAGAAGTCGGCGACCTTGCCGAGCATTTCGTCGAGCTCGCCGGTCTCTTCGCCGATCTTGACCATCTGCCCGACCATCGGCGGGAAGATCGGATCCTCCTGCAGGGGCTGGCTGATCGGAACGCCTGCGTGGACGCGCGTCCTGATGTTCGCGAGCGCCTCCTCGACGACCCAGTTGCCGGAGGTGGCGCCGGTGATCTCGAGCGCCCTGATGATGTCGACGCCGGAGGAGACGAGCGTGGAGAGCGTGCGCGAGAATCGCGCGAGCGCGATCTTGTGCACGACGGCGCCGATGCGCATCGGGATCTTGAGCTTGACCCGATCCCAGACCTGCCGGCCCTTCTCGGTGCGCTTCAGGCGCCGGAGCCCGAAGATCGTCGCGCCGATCGCGGGGAAGATGACGAACCACCAGTGGCGCAACGCGTCCGACATGTGCATCACGATCTGGGTCGGCTTCGGCAACTCTCCGTTCAGCTGGTCGAAGACGTTCACGAAGACCGGCACGATGAAGAGGAGCATGAACGTGAGCACGAGGAACGCGAACGTGATCACGACCGCCGGGTACACCATCGCTCCCTTGACCCGTCGCTTGATCTGCGTCTCCTTCTCGATCTGCACGGCGACGCGGTCGAGCACGGTGTCGAGCGTTCCCGACGACTCTCCGGCCTCGACCATGGCGACGAACAGCCGGTTGAAGACCTTCGGGTGCCGCGCGAGCGCCTGCGAGAGGATGACGCCGCCCTCGATCTCGGAGCGGACGTCGCCGATCACCTCGGCCAGGTACTTGTCGTCCGTCTGCTCCTCGAGCGTGACGAGTGCGCCGACGACGCTGACGCCCGCCGCGATCATCGTCGCGAACTGGCGGGCGAACACCTGTAGCGACTTCGGCTTGACCTTCTTGAACACGCCGGCCGCCTTGCGCCCACCGGCCGCGCCACGCTCGTCCAGCGACTCGGGCAGAAGCCCGCGCCTCTGCAGCTGGTCGTGCGCCGCGCCGAGGTCCGGTGCGTGAACGACGCCCGAGACGTCGAGCCCCTGCGCGTTGATCGCGTCGTATGCGAATGCAGCCATGTCGGTTCCTAGCCGCCGCTGACGCGGAACGTCGGCTTCGCGATCTGGATCCGGACCTTGTCGGACCAGGTCATCTTCTGGTTGCCCGGCAACGACTCGTTGATGCCGCGGACGCGGTAGTACCACGTGCCCGACGTGACGGGGAGCATCGCGGCCGTGGCCGGCGTTCGGGTATGCCCGACGGCCCGCCACGGGTACGGCTTGTTGCTCCATTCCACGTCGTAGGCGACGGCCGCCGGCGCGGGTTCCCACGTGACGAGCGGGGGCCCGTAGAACGAGGTGCGGCTGGTCGCGCCCATCAGGAGACGTCCGGTCGGCGACAGCCCGATCGCCTGCGGCAACGGCTTCGCGTCGGCGCTCTGCTTCCCGAACGCAACGACGCGCGTCGCCTGTGTCGGAGCCCCGTTCGTCGCGAGCGTCCCTTGGCATGCGTCCTGCGGGAGCTCCGTCTCGTGGTACTCGACTTTCCCGTCCTCGGTGATCACGACCTGTACCGGAACGACGGTGAAGTAGTAACGGCCACCCTTGCTCCCGCCGCGATCCCAAAGGTCGACCTTGGCCAGCTTCGGAGCCGTGGATGCAGAGGTCGCGCCCGAAGATGAACCCTTGCCGCCGTCGGAAGTCGCGGCAGCACCGTCCGCCGGACCGGAGCCGTCCGCAACAGTCTCCGTCGTGGTGACCGGTGCGGTGTCGGCCGTGAACGTGCCGCCTTCCTTGCCGTCCTTGAGGATCTTTCCGCGCGCCTTCGCAAGGTCCTCAGGCGACTGCGGAAGATCGAGCGGCCCGCTCGCCCGCGGTGCGTACGCGGGACCGCCGACGACCGCGCCGCGGTAGACGACGTTGACGCAGTCGCTGTCGCTGAAGCCGTACACCCGGTGCAGACCCTCGTTCGTCGGCGCCGTTGCCGGCGAACAGGACGCCGGGGACAAGGTTGTGGTCACCGGCACGGCCGGGCACGGAGACGCGATTCGAGACGGCCGCCGTCGGGTGGACATCTGTCCCGCTCGTCAGCGGGTTGTCCGCGTTCGTCCACGTGTACTTGGGGCTCCACGGCCCGTACGACACGGCCGGCAGCTTGTTGGAGGCCATTCCGTAGACGGCGCGAACCGCCCGCACCCGCCACTCGACCGTGCGGGTCCACCTCGGCGTGTCATGGAACGCGTAGTACTCGCGCTCGTCGGCGACGTTGGTGATCGTCGTGATCACCTTGTTCGCATTGACGAACCAGACCTGGTAGCCGGTCGCACCCTTGACGGGCGTCCAGCGCACGTAGCCCGGGACGTCTTCCGGCGATCCACTCGTCGGCAGCCACTCTTTCGGCAGGCTCGACCAGCGCATCGTGAACGCCTTGGGCTCACTCCACGGGGACACCGAGCCACTGCCGACGGCGCGGACACGCCAGTACAGCGATGCCGGGTCGCCTGTGATCCACGGAAGCGAGAGCGGAATCGTGGTCGCGGGTGTCGTGAGCGTCCTGCTCGACCACACGAGGCCGTTGGCGGCACGGAACTGATCGCTCGTCGACAGCTGGAACTCGTACCGTGTCGCGCCGCGGACGGGCTGCCACGCGAACGACGGCGTGCGTTCGTACGCCGGCGGGACGCTGCCGAGCGCCGACGGTGCGCGCTCGCCGAGACGCTCGGCAAATGACTGGAGTCCGACCGGCTGGGCCGGCGACGGACCACGAGCTGCCGAGCCGCTTGCTACGAAAACCGCCGCGGCAAGCGCCGCCGCCGAGACATACGTTAGGAGCCGCTGACGCCGCAGAGATCGGGCGAGCCCGCCTGCCGGGTTGCGACGGGTCGTGTCGCTCATATCTGCGCTGTTCGCCTTTCTCTGCATTGGGTTCATGTCTCTCGCCTCAGCTTCCGGTCGCCGCGTTGGGGTTGACCGACTCGGTCGAGCTCGGGGTCGCCGCCTGCGTTGCGATCGGAGCCTCCGTGGTTCCGCGCGCAAAGAGCAGCCGGTACTGGACTCCGGTCGCCGTGTTGGCGAGGTCGATCCGATGGCCCTTGCGCACCTCGATCGCCTTCTTCTTGCCGCCGAAAGCACCATCGACCGCCTCGATGCGCATCGCCTTTTGCGTGACCGCCAGGAGGCGGAACTGCGCGTCGCCGATGTTGAACACCTGGTGCAGGCCGACGACCTGTCGCTGCCCGTTCGTCCAGATCACCGCGCCTGTCGGCGCGGCCGGCGTGAAGGGCACGGGCTTGGCCACGGGCCGCTTCGACTGGCGCGTGCGCGCGGCGGAAGCCGCCTTCGCCGCAGTAGGAGCGGACGAGGACGTGGTCGTGCTCGCGTGAATGAGCGGCACGAACGGGTCCTTGACCTCCAGCTGCCGGATCAGGCGCAGGCGCTTCGCGTCTGCAGCCGGAACCGGCTCGCCGCCGCCGCCGGTCACGACCGGGCTCGCCGGCGTGACGAGAGCGGTAGAGGCGGTGCTCGAGGACGAGCTCGACGACGTCATGATCTTCGGCAGCTGGAACGCGAGCAGCGCGAGGAGCACGACCGCGAGGACGGCGAGGATGATCTTCTTGCGCGTTTCCGCGGCGTCGCGGGCGGCCGCCCGGCGACCGCCGATGTGTGTCTCGACAACGGTCATCAGGGTGTCCCTCCTGCGGCACTCGCAGTGACCGAGGTCGAATCAGCCTCGGGTGTGGGCGTGGCCGTGGGCGCCGCAGCTCCGGCCGAACCGCTGTACGTGAAGACGTTGAGGTGGATCGTCGCCGCGAGCTGCGGCAGCTGAGCCTCGCCGGCGGCCAGACCGACCGAGTCGACGCTGAAGAGCCGGCCGGAGGCGTGCGCGCGTGAGCCCGAGACGCCCGCCTGCGTGCGCAGGTGCTTCAGGAAGCGCTGGACGCCGGCGTAGCGCCCGGTGACGACGACGTCCATCGGCACCGTGGAGTAGCCGGCCTGCGGGGTCGCAGCCTGCGGCGTGAGCGAGTCGAGCCTCACACCGGCCTGAAGCGCCGCGCGCTGGAGCTGCCGCAGCACGGTCGACATCGCGACGCTCCGCGGCATCGCCCGCGTGAGCACCGAGCTCGACGCGCCGACCGTGGAGGCGCCGGACGGGGACCCTGTGGTCCCGTTCAGGACCACGAGCTGGGTCGTCGCATCGGCGATCCGGCTGTCGAGCTCGGCCGCCTTCGAGCGCTGCGGCGAGACGAGGCCGAACCAGCCGATGAGCGCGACTGCCGCGACGGCGGCCACGCCAAGGGCCGCGACGACCTTCGGAGTCAACTTGTCCTTCATCAGCCGTTCCCTCCCGCTGCGCGCACGTTGGCGACGATCGTGAATTGGATTGCCTTCTTGCCGGCGACGTCGGCCCGCTGCATCGACTGGAGCGACACGTCGGACAGCGCCGGGATGAGCGCGAGCCGGTCGAGGACGCGCGCGACAGCGTCCCGCGTGAGCGCGTTCCCGGTGACCGTGAACGTCGTTCCCGTCGGGGCCGAAGCGCCGCCGGACGGGGTCAGCCCATTCGTCGTCACAACGGCGCTGGTCGCGTTCCCGGTCGTGGCGGTGGCGCTTGTCGCACCCGGCGTCAGCTGCATGGTGTTGAGCCAGACGCCCTGCGGCATCACGCGCGCGAGCTGGTCGAGCAGGCCGTCCCAGTTGGAACGCCCGGACGACGCGGCCGTGAACGCGGCGAGGTGCGCCTGCGCCTGCGCGGCGACTGCCGCCGAGACGGAGGCGGCCGCCTGCTTCTGTGCGACCTGCGCCTCGAGCCCCTCGAGCGTCGCGCGCCGGTCGCTCACGTCGGAGCGTCCCTGCACGAACCCGAGCGCGAGAAGCGCTGCGACCAGGACGAGGACAGCGCCTGCGGTGGCCGCGATCCCGTTCTTCGACCGGAGACCGGTCTGGGCCGTGGCCGGCCGCTTCTCGACCCGCGGAGCGGGGAGCAGGTTGACGCCGTGCATCTCGGCCTCGATCCCGAGTCCGATGGCCACTGCAAGCGATGCCAGGTCGTCACGCGTGCCGTCCGCGTCGGCCGTCTGCACGCCGGCGAGCGGGTCGGCGCGCCGGACACGCACGCGCGTCAGGCGCTCGAGCTCCTCGGCGAGGCCGCGGAGCTTCGTCGTGCCGCCGGTGATCAGCACCGTCGGAGATCGCGAGCGAGCCGGGCTGGCTCTGGTAGAAGCGCAGCGAGGCGATCAGCTCACGCGCGAGCGTCTGCAGCTCGCGGGCGAGCACGGCGCGTGCGCGGGCGAGACTCGGATCGTCTCCGTCCGACGCGTCGTCGCCGAGGTCGAGCGCGAGCATCAGCTGCCGAGCCTCGTCCGTGCTGAGACCGAGCTCGCGGGCGATTGCGTCCTCGAGGTTCGCGCCGCCCCACTCGAGGACGCGCGTGAAGTCGCAGACGACGCCGTCGGAGATCGCGAGCGTCGTGCGGTCGTGGCCGATCGTCACCGCGACGACTGCGGCCTGCTCGTCGCGCTCGGCCGCAGGAGCGACGGCGCGCAGCAGGGCGAAGGCCTCCAGGTCGACGGCGGCGACCTCGATTCCGGCCTCCTTGCAGGCCGCGACGTAGCGGTCGATCGAGTCCCGGTAGGCGGCGGCGAGGACGACGCGGCGCGAGCGCTGCCCGGCCTCGTTGACGCTCTCGGAGACGACGTGGTAGTCGAGCACCGCCTCGTTGGCCGGGATCGAGAGCTCCTCGTACGCGCGGAAGCGGATCGCGTTCGCGAGCTGGCGATCGTCCTCGATCCCCTCCAGCTCGAACGAGCGCACGCCGATCCGGTTCGTGGCGATGCCGAGGCGAACGCCGCGCCGGGGAAGCTTGTGGGTGCGGAAGAGCTCGGCGAGCGCCGACGCGAGCGCGGGCAGGTCCCGCACCTCGCCGGCGACGACGACGCCCGGCTCGAGCGGGATGCGCGCGAGCTGCACGAGCTCCGCCCGGCCGCCGTTGTTGACCACGCGCGAGGCTGCGATCTGGGAGGCGCCGATCTTGAGACCGACGATCTCCTGCTTCCGCCCCCGCTTGCGCGGCGCGCCGCCGGACGGCTTGGCGCCGGCCCGCGTCTTCTTCTGCGGCCGCCGGACGAGGTCCGACAGCTTGATCTCCTTCTTCAGGTCCATGTGTCGCTCTACACCTCCACGGCGACCCGGAGGCCGTTCGTCTCCGGGGTCTGGGTCGGGACGGAGGCGCCGTTGGCAGCAGCCGCCGAAATCAGGTTCGTGATGCCGGACCGCTCGAGCAGGCCGCGGAGCTGGTCGGGCCGGGACGAGCGTGCGAAGGCCGCCTCGGGCGTGATCACGTTGCTTGCGCACCAGGTCGGCGAGGGACTGCTCCATCGTCTGCATGCCGCGCGAGGTGCTCGTCTGCATCACCGAGTAGATCTGCTCGACCTTCGCCTGGCGGATCAGGTTGCGGACCGCGTCGTCCGGGATGAGGATCTCGAGCGCGGCCCTCCGGCCGTGCCCGTCCGCGGTCGGGACGAGGGTCTGCGTGACGACGCCCTGGAGCGTCGAGGCGAGCTGGACGCGGATCTGGCCCTGCTGCTCGGCCGGGAAGACGTCGATGACGCGGTCGATCGTGGTCGGCGCGCTCTGGGTGTGCAGCGTCGCGAACACGAGGTGGCCGGTCTCGGCGGCGGTGAGCGCGGTGGAGACCGTCTCCAGGTCGCGCATCTCGCCGACGAGGATCACGTCGGGGTCCTGGCGGAGCGCGGCGCGCAGGCCTTCGGCGAAGGTCGTCGCGTCCTGGCCGATCTCGCGCTGGTTGACGATGCAGCTGCCGTGCGTGTGCAGGAACTCGATCGGGTCCTCGATCGTGAGGATGTGCTCGTGCCGGCTGCGGTTGATGTGGTGGAGCAGCGCCGCGAGCGTCGTCGACTTGCCCGAGCCGGTCGGCCCGGTGACGAGCACGAGCCCGCGCGGCTTCTCGGCGAGCTCGGTGAGCCGTGCGGGCAGGCCGAGCTGCTCGAGCGTCTTGATCGTCGTCCGGGATCAGCCGGAAGGCGGCGCCGAGGGCGCCGCGCTGAAAGTAGGTGTTGACGCGGAAGCGCGCGAGCCCGGGGATCGAGTGCGAGAAGTCGATCTGCCGGCGCGTCTCGAGCGTCTTCTGCTGCTCGGTCGAGAGGATCCGGTAGACGAGCGTGCGGATCTCCTCCGGCTGCAGCGTGTCGTGATCCGCCAGGCGCTCGAGGCGGCCGTTGACGCGGATCACCGCCGGCGACCCCACCGTCAGGTGGAGGTCCGACGCGCTGCGCTCGACCATCACGGCGAGCAGTTCGTCGATCGAGTGAAGTTCGGTGGTCACAGGGGTTTGACCTTTCGAGGCTCGAAGAGCGTTGCCAGAGGGCTGAGGAGGGGCGCGGTTGCCCGCGCCCCTCCGCCGAAGCGGTCAGTCGTTCGAGCCGCTTAGCAGCGGTGCAGGTGCCCGTCGACGACCTGCGCCGCCGGGGCCGGCGACCTTGAACGTCGTGACCGTCGTGCCTTGCCGTGTCGACGCTCTGCGAGGCAGTAGCGTGTCGCCGCGTGACGTGACCGTCGACGCGTGACCGTCGACGTCGATGCCGGAGTCGTCGACCTTCAGGCCGCGGTCGTAGTCGCTGCGTCAGCAGGCCGTCGCGTCATGCCGGTGTAGGTGTCGTTGTCGGCGTAGAACGCCTCGGCCGACGGAACGGCCGCGCGGACGTTCGGCCGCCGCGGCCGTCTCGTTGGCGCGATCCTTGAAGCCGAGGTACGACGGGACCGCAATCGCGAGCAGGATCCCGATGATGACGATGACGACGAGGAGCTCGATGAGAGTGAACCCCTCCTCGCGAGCGAGCCGCTCACGAATGCGAATCATGTAGTTCTCCTTAGGTTGGTGGTGAAGCACGTCCCCAGTGTCGGGCTCCGCAGGAGCGACGGCCCTGCCCGGACCGGGCAACCCACCCACCCCTCGGTCTAGGTCCTCCGCGGGACCCCACCCGCGCCGATTCACGCGGAGCGGTCGACCGTCAGGCGGGGCAGACGCGCGCGAGCTCTTCGACCGACGTGATCCCGGCCGCGACCTTGGCCACGCCGTCGTCCCACAGCGTGCGCATGCCCTCCTCGACGGCGGCGCGCTCGATCTCCTCGCGCGGCGCCTTCGAGGCCGCGAGCTGCTCGAGCCGCTCGCTCATGGGGAGGAGCTGGAAGACGCCCACCCGGCCGCGGTAGCCCGTGTTGCCGCAGCGGGCGCATCCGCGGCGGCGGCAGAAAGTGGCTCCGGCCAGGCCGGCCGTGGCCTCCTCGCTCACGCGCAGCCCGAGCAGCTCGTCACGGGTCGCGGTGTACGGCTCCGCGCAGTGCACGCACAGCTTCCGGGCGAGCCGCTGCGCCAGCACTGCCGACACGGCCGCGCCGGTCAGGAACGGCTCCACGCCCATCTCGTTCAGCCGCGTGATCGCGGAGGGAGCGTCGTTCGTGTGCAGCGTCGAGAGCACGAAGTGCCCGGTCAGCGCGGCCTCGATCGAGATCTTGGCCGTCTCGCCGTCGCGGATCTCGCCGACCATGATCACGTCGGGGTCGGAGCGGACGATCGAGCGCAGCGCGGTCGCGAAGGTCAGCCCGGCGCGGAGGTTGATCTGCACCTGCTTGACCCCGGCGAGCCGGTACTCGACCGGGTCCTCGACGGTGATGATGTTGATCTCCGGCCGGCTGATCGCAGCCAGCCCGGCGTACAGCGTCGTCGACTTGCCGGAGCCCGTAGGACCGGTGACGAGGAGCGCGCCCGACGGACGGGCGAGGATGCGGGCGAGCTGGTCGCTCATCTCCTGCGAGAGGCCGAGCGCGCCGAGGGTGGGCACCTCGCGCGACTTGTCGAGCAGCCGCATCGTCACCGACTCGCCGTCGACCGTCGGCAGCGTCGCCACGCGGATGTCGAGCATCCGTCCTGCGGCGGCGGCGTTCAGGGAGATGCGCCCGTCCTGCGGCTTCCGCCGCTCGGCGATGTCGAGCTTGGCGAGCACCTTGAGGCGGGTGGTGACGCCGGAGGCCAGCCGCTTCGGGACGCGGTGCGCGACGTGGAGGACGCCGTCGATCCGGTAGCGGACGACCAGCTCGTCCTCGTGCGGCTCGACGTGGATGTCGCTCGCCCCCTCCTCGGCCGCCTCGAAGATCATCGAGTTGACGAGACGGACGAGCGGTGCGTCCGAGCTGCCGTCGTCGGCCTCGAGCTCGCCCTGCTCCGCCTCCTCGTTCTCGAGGATGACCATCTCGTCGAACGCGGCGTTCATGGCCCCGGCCGCGCGCGAGAGGCGGCGCAGCTCGGTGAGGATGTCTTCCTCCGCCGCGACGTGGAACTCGACCGTCAGGCGCGTCGCGAGCCGCAGCTCGTCGAGCGCACGGACGTCCTGCGGGTTCGCGATCGCCACCTGAAGGACGCCGTCGCCGCCCGCGAACGGGATCGCGACGACCCGGATCAGGACGGGAAGGGCGATCGCCCCGACGACCTCGGGGTCGACGCCGACGGCGGGGAGGTCGACCCGCGGCAGCTCGTGGCCGTCGGCGAGCATCGGCGCCGGGTCGAGCCCGGCGTCGACGAGCCGCAGCTCGGGCTCGTCCCTCAACTCGCTCGCCGGGATCACGACAGCAGCCCGAGGTACGCGTCCAGGAGCGCCGGCCCGGCGAAGAGGGCCACGACGGCGCCGAGGGCGAGGAAGGGGCCGAACGGGATCTTCATCTTCCGGGCCGCGCTGCCGTGGCGCGCGAACAGCACGGCCGCCGGCACGAGCGCCGAGATCGTTCCCACCATCAGCGCGACCGGCACCGTGCGCCCCAGCGCGACGCCGAGCAGCAGGGCGAGCTTGACGTCGCCCATCCCCATGCCGCCGGGGTACGCGAGCGCAGCCAGGAGGAGGAACAGCGCGGCGCCGAGCCCCGCCGCCGCCCACTCCACCGACGGGTGGAGGAGCGTGTTCGCCGCGAGCACGACCGCCGTGGCAGGCAGGACGATGCGGTTCGGGATGATGCGCCGCTCGAAGTCGGTGGCGGAGACCGCGACGAGCGCGGCACAGAGGAAGGAGGCGACTGCGGCGTCCCACGTGACGCCGAAACGGAGCACGCAGCCCGCGATCAGGAGTCCCGTCGTGGCCTCGACGAGCGGGTAGCGCCAGGGAATCGCCGTCCGGCAGTGGCGGCAGCGCCCGCGCAGGAACGCGAACGAGAGCAGCGGCAGGTTGTCGTACCACGCGAGCGGAATCGCGCAGGCCATGCAGGCCGACCCGGGGCTGACGACCGAGCGGCGCAGCGGGATCCGGGCCGCGAGGACGTTCAGGAAGCTTCCGAACGCGAGGCCGGGCAGGAGCGCGACGGCGGCGAGCGTGAGCCCCATCAGACCACGCGCAGGCTGTTGGCTCCGGCGAACACGTCCTGGTCGGCCTCGTCGGAGTCCGCGGCTGCGGCCCGGCCTTCCTCGACCGCCTTCTGCATGAGCGCGCGGGCGAGCGGGATCGTGAAGTCGTGCCGGTTGGTTGCGGCGGCGACCGCGGTCTCTGCGCTCTACCTCGCCGGCGACGACGAGGTCGATCAGTGCCTGCGTCAGCGTCTGCATCTGGAAGAACGCGCCGTCGGCGATCGCCTCCTGCACCTCCTCCGGCCTGTTCTCGCGGATCAGCTCCTGGACGCGGGCGTTCGCGACCATCACCTCGACGGCGGCGACACGGCCGCCGCCGGCACGCGGCAGCAGCCGCTGCGAGATGACGCCCTTCAGCACGCCCGCGAGGATCGACCGCACCTGCGGCTGCTTGCCCGCAGGGAAGAACTCGACCATGCGGCCGAGCGTCTCGGCCGCGTCGAGGGTGTGCATCGTCGAGAGCACGAGGTGACCCGACTCGGCGGCCTGGAGTGCCGTCTCGGCGGTCTCGCGATCGCGCAGCTCGCCGATCAGGATCACGTCCGGGTCCTGCCGCAGGACACGCCGGAGCGCCTCATGGAACGACCCGGTGTCGATCCCGACCTCGCGCTGGTTCACGATGCACTGGTCGTCTTCATGGAGGAACTCGATCGGGTCCTCGATCGTGACGACGTGCTGCCGGCGGGTGCGGTTGATGTGCGCGAGCATCGCGGCGAGCGTCGTCGTCTTGCCGACGCCGGTGGCGCCGGTGACGAGGATCAGCCCGCGGTGCTCCTCGGAGAGTCTCTGGACGCCGGCGGGCAGGCCCAGGCTCTCGAAGTCGGGAATCTCGTTGGGGATGACGCGGAATGCGAACGAGATCTCGCCGCGCTGGCGGAACGCGTTCACGCGGAAGCGCGGCAGGCCGTCCGCCTGGTAGGCGGTGTCGAGCTCGCCGGTCTCCTCGAAGGCGGCGAGCCGCGACCGCGACGAGGCGCCGACGAGTGCGAGCACCTCCGCCAGCCCGGCAGGATCGAGCGCCGGCCAACCCTCGAGCGGCTCGAGCTCGCCGTCGAAGCGGACGATCGGCGGCCGGCCGAGCTTGAGGTGGACGTCGCTCGCGTCGGCGTCGACGACGCTGCGAAGCAGGTTGTTCAAATCCATGCGGGAAAGCTCCTTCGTTGCCGGGGCGACATTGCTCACGTCAGCTGCGCACCCCGTCGCGAAGAAGGCGGCGCCAGGCCGCGCCGAGGCGGCGATCCTTCTGAGTCTCCGGGAGCATGTCGCCAGGGTCGTCTACGGCGGGTTCTCTCCGACTCACCAATCGGGCTAGTCGGAGCCACCCGCCCTGGTGGGCCGGAGGGCCGCGCGTTGATCGCCGGCCGGGTCAGGCACACTTTCGTGATGGCCACCGGCCTGGGAGTCGACGGCAACATCGAGCAGGCTCTGGACGACGTCGGTGTCCCGAGCTACGTCGTCGACACAACGGGAGTCGTCCGGTGGATCAACGCGGCAGCCGAGCGGCTTCTCGGCGACGTTCGCGGTCGCCAGTTCACCTCCGTCGTCGCACCCGAGGACACGCGCCGCGCCCGCGACCTGTTCGCTCAGAAAGTGCTCGGCACCGCCTCGGCCACGGATGCCGACGGCGTCCTGGTCTCGACCGCCGGCACGCGCGTGGCGGTGGAGATCAGCGCGGTGCCGCTCAAGAGCGGCGAACGAGTGGTCGGCGTCTTCGGGCTGCTCAACGAACGTCCCGACGAGAGCCCTCGACCGCCACACCCGCACCTCACCCCCCGTCAGGCCGATGTGCTCCATCTTCTGGAGCAGGGCCGCTCGACGAAGCAGATCGCCGCCGAGCTCCACCTGAGCACCGACACGGTCAAGAACCACGTGCGCGGTGTCTTTCAGGCCCTCGGCGTCAACACGAGACTCGAAGCCGTCGCCGCCGCCCGGGTCGTCTCCTCACCCCACTGATCGACGCACGAGCCGGGCGTCACGCGCCGATCGAACTAGCCCATCTGGGTCCTAGGCGTCTCCGACCGGTCCATCTACCCTCGCCGCCATGTCAGTGCATCTCCAGGGCGTCGCCGTCGTGCTCAACCGAGGCACGACGATCCTCAGCTGGACCTCGCGCCAGGCGTTGATGCGACGACTCCAGCATGTCCACGAGAATGCGCAGCTCAGAGCCACCTTCAGCGCCGGCGAAGCAACGCTGCGGGTCCAGCTCCGCCCCGGCCAGCGCAACGCACTGCTGCGCGCACTCGAGGCCTGGTCGCTCGATCCCGACGCGTATGAGCCGATCCCGCAAGACCTCCTCGATCTCCGCAACGCGCTGATCGCGGATCTGCTTGGCGGCCTCCTGGAGGATCGACGGGCGTCGTGAAGTCCCTCTTCACCTGATCCGCAGCTGCTGGCTGAATCGTCGCTGGTCCGGCGACCAGATCCGGAAGAGCGCGCCGGGCTTGATCCGCACCGTCCGCATGAAGACGCCGTGGTCGTTCGTCAGCCGGGCGCGCCCGACCGGCTTCCACGCGTTCTTGCGAAGCACCTCCAGCCGGTACCGATGCCGGCCGGGCCGGCCGTCGCGGACCTGACCCCAGACGACGACCTTGAGCCCGCGTGCGGCTCATCTGCGCGAAGGGCAGCCTGAACGCCTGCAGCGAGGGTTTCCAGCGGTCGTCCACGAACACGAGCCCGGTCTGGAACCGGCTGAGCTGCGGCTCGTCGCGGTAGAGGTACTGGATCAGCATCGTGACCCGCGGCAGCCGCCACGCCCGCATCGCCGCGAGACTGAGATTCGTCGCCTGCCGCTTGAGGGTGACGCCCAGGAACGCGTCCGGCGGGTTCGTCTGGTAGCCGTACTCCGTCAGCCAGATCGGCTTCGACCCGAACGAGCGCTTGACGAGGATGAGGAGCTTCCTGATCGTCGCCATCGTGATCCAGGGGCAGTTCTTGCAGCCGCCGCTGGACGGCGTCTCGGACGGGGTCGACGGGTAGGGGTGGTGCGCGTAGGCGTCGAACTTCGCCCGCGCGGCGGCCATGCCGCGCACCCAGGTGACGGGTGCGACGCCCCCCGCCGCGCCCTTCGGCCCGGTTGCGCCGCCGCCGACCCTGGCGCGCGGCAGCACGGCATGGATCCCCTCGTACCCGGGGTTGAGCAGATGCCGGACGTAGATGGCTGCCTTCGTCGGCCTGAGCCAGAGACGCTTGTTCGGCTCGTTCCAGATCAGCCAGTGGCCGACCCAGGGATAGCGACGCGCTGCGGCGGTCGCGAAGTGGCGGAAGTCTCGGGGCCGCGGCGGGGCGTACTGCGGCGAGCGCCCCCCGTTCGCCCACGCCGGCGTGCCGACGAGGGTGAGCACGGGCGTCAGGCCGGCGCGGCGAAGGCCGCGCAGGATTCGATCCGACCTGCGCCAGTCATACGCGCGATCGCGCGGCGACGACGGATCCTTCGGCCGTCGCGGGGCCACCTGGTTCCAGCGGAGCGTGAAGCGGACGAACGGCACGCCGAGTCGCTTGAACGTCGTCAGCCGCTGGTCGAGCGTCCCGGGGCCGTACTCGAGCCACGCGTCGTCCTGGATCCCGTAGCGGACGCCGCTCGAGGCCTGAACGGAGCTCGCAGCGACGCAGGCCGCAAGCGCGAAGAGCAGCACGAACAACGTCATCCGGCCTGCGGGCGTCCTCATCGGCTGCTCGACCTTACCCCGAGCATGGGTAAGGTCGCGAGGAATGCCCGCGACGGCCGTCGAGCACGAGCATCGCGTCACGCCGCGAGAGCTCTTCTTCGACCTCGTGTTCGTGTTCGCGTTCACGCAGGTCGCGACGCTGCTCGCCGACGACCCGACGTTCGCCGGGATCGGCCGCGGCGTGCTCGTCCTGGGCGCGCTCTGGTGGGCGTGGACCGCCTACGCCTGGCTGATGAACACGGTCGACCCCGAGGACGGCTTCGTCGGCGCCGCGCTGCTCGTCGCGTTGATCGCGATGTTCGTGGCGGCGCTCGTGGTGCCCAGCGTGTTCGACGACGAGGGCGTCCTCTTCGGCGCTGCCTTCCTCGTCGTCTGTGCGATGCACATCGCGCTCTACGCCCTCGCCGGCCGCGGGAACCCCGACCTGCTCGCGGCCGTCCTCCGGCTGGCGCCCTGGACGCTGGTCGGCGCGGCACTGATCCTCGTCGCCGGCTTCACGGACGGCGCCCGGGTCTGGCTCTGGCTCGCCGCGCTCGCGTGCACCTATGTCGGCGCGGCGCTGAGCGGGTCGTCGGGCTGGCAGCTGCACCCGACGCACCTCTCGGAGCGCTACGGCCTCGTGCTGATCATCGCGCTCGGCGAGGCGTTCATCGCGATCGGGATCGGAGCGACCGGGATCGGCATCGGGCCGGGAGAGGTGGCGGCCGCGGTCCTCGGGCTCCTGGTCGCCGCCTCGTTCTGGCTCGCGTACTTCGACTTCTTCTCGATCCGCGGCGAGCGGATGCTGGCCGAGCTCCAGGGCCCTGAACGCGTGGCGCTCGCGCGAGACGCGTACGCATACGGGCACTTCCCGATGATCGTCGGAATCGTGCTCTTCGCGTTCGCGATGAAGAACATCGTCGCGCACGTCGGCGACGAGCTCGACTCCGTGGTCGCGTTCGCTCTCTGCGGCGGGAGCGCGCTCTACCTGCTCACGTACTCGGCGTTGCGGTCGCGGATCACGCGTCGCCTGTCGGTGAGCCGGGGCCGCTTCGTGGCCGCGCTCGTGCTCCTCCTCCTGCTCCCGCTCGCGACCGCGGTCCCGGCACTCGCGGCGCTTGCACTCGTCACCGCCGTCTGGCTGGGGCTGCACGCCTACGAGCTCGTCGTCTGGCGCGAGGCCCGCGCGGAGTCGCGTTCGACGCTCACCTCGTCGTAGGCACAGCCCTGCGACCGGTCGCTACGGTGATCCCTCGAAGGGAATCGACGACTGAGGGGTCCCCATGGACACAGCCGCCGTCACGATCTTCGTGATCGCAATCATCATCGTCATGGCGCTCGCACTGCGCGCCTTCGGAAGCCAGAGAAAGCAGTAGAGAGGAGAGCACGTGGACGCCGCGCTCGGAGTCCTGGTCCTGCTGGTGTCGGTCGCCGGCGCGGCCGTCGTCCTCGCCGCGTTCGTCTGGGCGGCGCGCAAGGACGGTGAGGAGGACCGCGCGATCCAGCGGCGGCTCGGAATCCGGCGGCGCACGCGAATCGGCCGCTAGGCTGTTCGGCCCATTGACGGTTGCGGACACCTCCGCGATCGTGCGATCGGCCCCTCTTGAAACGGCTCCTTCCCATCGTCTTGCTCGTCTGCGCCGGCGCGGTCCTCGCCGGTCTCGCCTCGGCGGCGTCGTCGGGCGGGTTCACGCAGCGAGGCGTCGTGACGGAGGTCGTCGACGGCGACACGGTGTGGGTCCGGCTCACGAGCGGCAAGAACGAGAAGGTGCGCCTGATCGGGATCGATGCCGCCGAGCGGGGCGCCTGCTTCGCCACTGCCGCCGGCGCGCGGGCGAGGCAACTGGCGCTCTCGAAGCCGGTCGTGCTGCGCGGCGACCGGACGCAGGACACGCGGGACCGCTACGGCCGCCTGCTCGCCTACGTCTGGCTGCCCGGCGGGCGAGACCTCGGCTACCAGCTCGTCGCCGGCGGCTTCGCGAAGGTTTACGTCTACCGCGATCCGTTCGAGCGCCTGCCGGCCTACCGCACCGCCGAGAGCCGCGCGAAGTCGACGCCCGCCGGCGCGTGGAAGGCGTGCGGCAGCACGACGATCAGGCCGGTGGTCCCGGCCCCGCCGCCGGCCGCCAACTGCCACCCGAGCTACACGCCGTGCCTGCCGGTCGTCGGCGACCTCGACTGCGCCGACATCCGCGCGCTCGGCGTCGCCCCGGTTCGGGTCACGGGCTCCGACCCGTACCGGCTCGACGGCGACGGGGACGGCTACGGCTGCGAGTAGCCCGCGTCGAGCCTAGGGCCGGCTCGGCCACGGGTAGAACGCGAGGTGGAGCAGCAGGATGACGAGCAGCGCCGCGACGAGCGCGGCGACGAACTGCAGCCGCCGCCCCAGGCTCTGCACGGTGAAGAACATCGTCGTGAAGGGGATGTCCTTCTTCAGGAAGTACGCGGCCGCGTTCGGGACGACGACCCAGAAGATCCCGATCAGCGAGTAGAGGACGTAGCCGACGAGGAAGCGGTTGTCGCTCGGAGCGGCCAGGATCGCGCCGAGGACGACGACGACGGTCGCGACGGTGAAGTAGCGCACGACGCCGAACTCCGAGCGGCCCTCGACGGCGGGGACGCCGCCGCCGGCGAGCTCCTCCAGCGAGACGTCCTGCTTCGCGAGGCGGCCCTGCGGCGTGCGGCCGAGCGCCTGGAAGTCGGCCTGCATCGCCGTGCTCGCGGGCGGGACCCGGAAGACGGAGTAGGCCGACATCACGATCAGCGCCACCGGCACGAGCGCGACGACCGGCCAGCGGTCCTGGAGGTGGCCGATCGTGGTCGAGATCGTCGGCCAGACGAAATCGCTGCCGGCGAGCGCGGCCCAGATCTCCGGCACGGCGATCACGACGCCCATCGCCGCCCAGACGGCGTAGCCCCAGCCTTCGCTCGGGCTGACGTCGCCGAACCGCGTCGCGAAGTAGCGGCGGACGGAGGCGAGAAGCCGTTTCGGCCGAGCTTCGTCGAGCGTCGAGATCCGCTCGCTCATACCCGAGACGGTACTTGCCCGGTCCACGAAAGTCACGCTCGCGACGTCTGCTCGAATCGGTAGCCTCCGCCGCTCCGCCCCAAAGTCCCGGAGGTCTTTTTCCTGTGTCAAAGCTCGCCCTCGCACTCGTCGCCGCGCTCGCCGTCCTCGCCCTCGCCGCCGGCTCCGCGTCCGCGGAGGAGCGGATGTGGATCGGCTTCCACGACGACCCGGTGCTCCGCTACGGGCCCGACCGGCAGGCCGAGCTCGACTCGGTGCGCCGGTCGAACGCGACGATCGTGCGGACGCTCGTGGAGTGGCGCAGCGTGGCGCCGACGCGGCCGCGGAGCGCGACGAACGCGTTCGACCCCGCTTACCGCTTCGCCGACCTGGACGAGTTCGTCCGCAACACGCAGCAGCGCGGGATGGAAGTGCTGATGACGATCTGGGGCACGCCGAAGTGGGCGAACGGCGGCAAGGGCCCTGCGTACCTCCCCACCAAGATGGCGGACTTCCAGAACTTCGCACGCGCCCTCGCCACGCGCTACAACGGCCGCCGTGCCGGCTATCCGTTCGTGCGCTTCTACGGGATCTGGAACGAGTCGAACCTCGGCAACTTCCTGGCGCCGCAGTTCAACTCCGCGGGCAAGATCGTCAGCCCCGCCGCGTACGCGAAGCTCGCCGCGGCCGGCTACGCCGGGATCAAGGCGGGGAGCCCGAAGGCGCTGGTCGCGATCGGGGAGACGTCGTCCAACGGCAAGGACAAGCGGAAGGCCGGCTCGACCGACTCGACCACGCCGGGCACCTTCGCCAAGGGGGTCGCGCAGGCGAACAAGAAGCTCAAGTTCGACGCCTGGGCGCAGCACCCGTACCCCGTGCCGGTGAACCAGGGGCCGGCGCAGAAGGTGCGCTACCCGAACGTCGCCTTCAGCACCCTGAAACAGTTCGAGACCGATCTCGACAAGTGGTTCGGACGCAAGAACATCCCGATCTGGATCACCGAGTACGGCAACGAGACCAAGCCGGGCGAGCCGAAGGGCGTCACCGAGGCGCAGCAGGCCGCCTACGTCCCGCAGGCGATCGCGCTCGCGAAGAAGGACCCGCGGGTGCCGATGTTCATCTGGTTCGTCTTCCGCGACTCGAGCGGCAGCCCGTGGCAGAGCGGCGTCTACCGCACGTCCGGCGCGGCCAAGCCCGCCGCCTCGCGCTGGGCCTCCTCGGCGAAGACGGCCGACAAGCTGAACGGCAAGCTGACCGTCAAGGGCGGCACGGCCAACCCGCTCGTGAACGTCAACTTCCGCGACATGTGCACGAACAACGTGCCAGGCGCCGTCGTGGGCGTCGTCTCGCGCACCGTCCGCGGCGCCCAGGTCGTCCAGTCCGCGCAGGCGTCGACGATCCTCCAGTTCGACTGCACGATCACGATCCGCCTCACCGGCCTCGTCGTCACGAAGGGTCAGACCTACGTCGCAACCATCGACGCGAACACCGTCAACACGACGGCGAAGCGGAGGACGATCACGATCGTCGGCTCCTAGCCGAGTGGCGAGTTGTCAGAGGTCAGGACCCGAACTATGCTCCGCGAGCGGCTCTACCACGACCACTCCGAGGAGGTGAAGCCCCGAAGCGCGTTGAGCCTTGACAACGTCCGGCGCCGGTCCCGTTTCGCCTGCGGGGAGGCGTCTGCGGCTGTCCAGACTCGCGACTCTGCGGCTCGCGATGACTGCACCGCACTACCACTCACACGTCGACGACCCAGCGGCGGTCGGTCAACGACTCAAGGATGCCCGGTTGGCAGCGGGCCTCTCCCAGCGGCAACTCTCCTTCCCGGGCTGCTCGGCCGCGTACATCTCGCGGCTCGAGGCCGGCGACAGGGTCCCGTCGCTCCAGCTCCTGCGCAAGCTCGCAGCGAAGCTGAACGCCGACGAGCAGTACCTCGCAACGGGCGTCGAGCAGGTCCAGCAGGACCCGCCGGAGCTCGTCGAGGCCGAGGTCGAGCGGCGGCTGGCGGGCGACTCGACACACCGGAACAACGACCGGCCATCCGGCGGTCTCGACGATCCCGCCTCGCGGGCTCGCGTGCTCTGGGCGCACTCCCGCGCGCTCGTCGCGGGCGGCGACCGGCAGGCCGCGGCGCGCTACGCCCGTGACGCGCTCGCGCTGCTCGACTTCGCGGACGACCTCGCCGCCCGCGCCTAGGCGCGGGCGGCGCAGCGCGTAGCATCGCGGGATGGAGTCCCGCGCGCTCGGCCGCAGCGGCGTCGACGTGTCGCGCATCATCCTCGGCTGCGGCAACTTCGGCGGGATCGGCTCGTCCCCGGCGTTCTTCGGCGCCGGCGAGACGGAGGAGGAGGCGCACGTGCTCCTCGACGCGGCCTGGGAGGCCGGGATCACCACCTACGACACCGCGGACGCCTACGGCGGCGGCCGCAGCGAGTCGTACCTCGGCAACTGGCTGCGCTCGAAGGGGCCGGACGTCCGCGACCGGATCGTGCTGACGACGAAGACCTTCAACCCGATGAGCGACGGGGCCGACTCCGGCCTCGCGCCGGAGCGCGTGCGGCGGCAGCTCGCCTCGAGCCTGGAACGCCTCGGCGTCGACTCGGTCGACCTCTACCTCCCGCACGCGATGGACGCGGCGACCCCGGTCGCCGAGACGATCGGCGCCTTCGAGGAGCTCGCGGCCGACGGGAAGATCCGCGCCTACGGCGGCAGCAACGTCGACGCCGCGTGGCTCGAGGAGGCGCTCGGGCACGGCCGCCCCGCCTGGGTGCAGAACTCCCATTCGCTGCTGGAGCGGGACGACGAGACCGGCGTCCTCCCGATCGTCGCGCGCGAGGGCCTGGGCTACACGCCGTTCAGCCCGCTCGCCGGCGGCTGGCTGACGGGGAAGTACCGGCGCGACGAGGCGCCGCCGGCCGGGTCGCGGATGACGCTGCGGCCCGAGCCGTACCGGCACCTGCAGGAGGGGCGGGTCTTCGACGCACTCGAGGCGTTCGAGGCGTTCGCGCGCGAGCGAGGAACGACGCCCGCCGCGCTCGCGATCGCCTGGCTGCTCGGCCACCCACTCGTCACCGCCGTCGTCATCGGCCCGCGCCGGCCCGACCAGCTCACGCCCGCACTCGAGGCGCTCGAGCTCGACCTCTCGACGGCCGAGCACGAGCAGCTGGCGGCGATGTTCGGATGAGCGTCCTCGTCCTCTCCGAGCACCAGGTGCGCGCGCTGCTGACGATGGCGGAGTGCATCGAGGCGATGGACGAGGTGCTGCGCTCGCTCGCGCGCGGCGAGCTGCACCAGCCGCTGCGGCCGATGACGAGACCCGACGGCTACGACGGCCTGATGGGGCTGATGCCCGCGTACCGCGGCGGCGAGCAGCCCGTCTGGTCGCTGAAGGAGATCGTGATCGCGCTCGGCAACCCGGCCCGCGGGCTCGACACACACCAGGGCGCCGTGCTCCTCCACGACGGCGTCACCGGCCAGCTGCGTGCGCTCCTGAACGCGTCGGCGATCACCGAGATCCGCACGGCCGCCGTCTCCGGCGTCGCGACGCGGGCGCTCGCGCGGCCCGACGCGAGCGTCGTCGCGATCCTCGGCGGCGGCGTGCAGGCCCGCTCGCACGACAAGGCGATGCGGGCCGTACTGCCCGGCGCAGAGATCCGGACGTGGACCCGGCGTGACGGCGGCACGCCCGGAGGACGTGCTCCGAGGTGCAGACGTCGTCTGCACCTGCACGAGCGCCGGCGAGCCGATCCTGCGCCACGAATGGCTGGCGCCGGGAGCGCATGTGAACGCCGTCGGCTCGAGCATCCCGAGCGCACGCGAGCTGGATACGGACACGGTCGCGGCCGCGACGCTCGTCGTCGACCGGCGCGAGTCGGCGCTGAACGAGGCAGGCGACCTGCTGCTGGCGGGCTTCGGCGCGGAGCGGATCGCGGCCGAGCTCGGCGAGGTGCTCGTCGGCGCCCACCCGGGCAGAACGGACGCCGCGGAGCTGACCGTCTTCAAGTCGCTCGGGCTCGGCGTCGAGGATCTCGCCGCCGCCGAGCTCGTCGTGCGCAAGGCGCGCGAGCAGGGAGTCGGCACCGAGGTCGAGTTCTGATCGACCTCGCGCAGATCGAGCGCGCGCAGGAGACGATCGCCGGCGCCGCGATCCGCACCCCGCTCGTCCGGCTGGAGCTCGACTCGCCGACCGAGATCTGGCTCAAGCTCGAGAACCTGCAGCCGATCGGCGCCTTCAAGATCCGGGGCGCCGTCAACGCGATCCGGAGCGCTCCGGCCGAGGCCACGGCGCGCGGCGTCGTCACGGTCAGCGCCGGGAACATGGCCCAGGGTGTGGCGTGGGCCGCGCGCGAGCTCGGCGTCCCCGCGACGATCGTCGCGCCCGAACAGGCACCGCGGGCGAAGCTGGACGCGATCGAGCGGCTCGGCGGCCGGGTGGTCACGGTGCCGTACGAGCGCTGGTGGGAGATCATGGTCGCCGGCCGCTACGACGAAGAGGACGGCCTCTTCGTCCACCCGGTCCAGGACGAGCACGTGATGGCCGGCAACGGCACGATCGGGCTGGAGCTCGCCGAGCAGCTGCCCGACGCCGACGCGGTGCTGGTGCCGTGGGGCGGCGGCGGCCTCTTCACCGGGATCGCGAGCGCGCTGGCCGCAGTGCGGCCGCAGGCGCGCGTCTACGCGATCCAGCCGGAGACCGGCGCCGCCGTCAGCGCCGCGCTCGCGGCGGGCGAGCCGAGCGAGGCTCCCGGCTTCGCGCCCTCCTTCGTCGACGGTGCGGGGGCCAAGGTCGTGCTGCCGGCGATGTGGGAGCGCGCGAGACCGCTGCTGGCCGGGGCCGAAGCCGTTTCGCTCGACGAGACCGCTGCAGCAGTGCGGTTGCTCGCCGGGCGCGCGCGGGTCGTCGCAGAGGGTGCAGGCGCGCTCGCGCTCGCGGCCGCGCTCACCGGCCGCATTCCCGGGCGCAAGCTCGTCTGCATCGTCTCGGGAGGGAACATCGACGCCGAGCGCCTGGCGGCGATCCTCCGCGGCGAGACGCCGGCCTAGGCCGCCTTGCGCACGAGCGGGAGCACGAACCACACGGACGCGAACAGCGCCGCCGTCAACGTGGTCACGACGATCGTCACCGCGCCCTTGAAGATCAGGTCGGTGACGAGGAAGACGACGGCCGTCATCCCGACCGCGAGGCAGACGACGCCGACGATCGCGAAGACGTTGGCGATCTGGAGCAGCGCCTCCTTGTCACGGTCACGGAAGCGGATCCGGTGGTAGGCGGTCGGGGCGATCAGGAACACCGAGCCGGCCAGCGTCGCGAGCAGCGCGACCATGTACGTGTCGCGCTGCAGGTCGGTCGTCTCGGCGAAGCGCTGTGTGAACGGGACGGCGAGCAGGAACGCGAACAGAACCTGGACACCCGGCAGCGCGACGCGGAGCTCGTTCAGGAGCTCGATCAGCTCCCGGTTGACCCGCTCCTCGTGCGTCTCCTCCGCCACCGCGCGGGAGGGTAGTCGAGGCCGCGGTTCGGCGTCACTCCTGGCGCGAGCGAGCCGCGCCGGCGTAGCGGAAGCCGAGCGCCTGGATCGCGCCGGCGTCGATCAGCGACTGCTCCAGCACCTCGGTGGCGACGCCGCCGAGCTTCCGGTGGAGGTACGGCACGGGCGCGAACTCCCGCTCCTCGAAGCGGGCGTCGAGCGCGTCCCGCAGGGCGGCGAAGCCATGGACGCCGACGTACTCCGCCTCCCACTCCTCGCGCAGCGCGTCGAGCGTCGCGGCCGCCTCGCCGTGGCCCGCGGCGGCGAGCGCGCGGCGCTGGTTCCAGAGCCAGTCGAGCGTCGCCTCGTCGGCCAGGTCCCACGCGAGCTCGTCGAGCACGAGCACTCCGCCCGGCCTCAGGAGCGCCGCGATCCGGTCGAGCGCGGAGCCGAGATCGCGGATGTGGTGGAGCGAGTGGGAGGCGGCGACAGCGTCGTAGGGGCCGTCGCCGGGCTCGAGGTCCTCGAGCCGGATCCGGCGGAAGAGATCGCCCTGCGGTGCGCGCGGATCGATCCCGAGCACGTCGTAGCCCGCGACGGCGAGCGCCGTCGTCAGCTCGCCCTGGCCGCAGCCGACCTCGAGCACCCGCGCCGGTGCCGGCGGCAGGTGATCGCGGACGAAGTCGAGAAACGTAGATTGAGCCACGATGGCGGAGACTATTCGTGCGGCGGCCGTCCGTCGGCTCGCGGTCGCGGCGCAGGGGTACGCGGGCCGCTACCGGCGCGCGACCGGACCGAGCCTCGAGGCCGCGATTCGCCGGCTCTCGTGCGTGCAGCTCGACTCGATCTCGACTGTCGAGCGGAGCCACCGGATCGCGCTCGCGAGCCGCGTCGGCGACTTCCCGGCCGAGGCCGTCTCACGGCTGCTCGCCCGGGGACGGATCTTCGAGTACTGGGCGCACGAGGCCTGCCTGCTCCCGATCGAGTCCTGGCCGCTGTTCCGGCGGGCGATGGAGAACGGCGGCCGCGGCTGGTACGGATCGGTCGGGCGGACGCACCCGCACCTCGCGGAGGAGATCCTGGCCGAGATCCGGGACCGTGGCCCGCTCGCGTCGCGTCACTTCGACGGCGCCGCCGGCGGCGGGATGTGGAACTGGAAGCCGGCCAAGGCGATGCTGGAGCGGCTCTGGAACCACGGCGACCTCGTGATCGCGGGCCGGCAGGGCTTCCAGCGGGTCTACGACCTGACCGAGCGGGTGATCCCGCGCGCCCAGCTCGACGCGCCGGTTCCGTCCGAGCACGAGTCGCTCCGGCTGCTGGCCGAGCAGGCCGTGCGAGCACGAGGCGTCCTGACCGACGCGGGCGTCAAGGAGCACTGGCGGCTGCGCGGCGGAGTCAGCCGCGTGCGGCCTGTGCTCGACGAGCTCGTCGCCGAGGGCCGGATTCGCCGACTGCGCGTCGACGACGGAGGCGCCGACGTGCTCGTCCCCACCGACGCCGAGCTCGACCTGCCGGCGCCGCGCACCGCGGTCCTGCTGAGCCCGTTCGACAACCTGCTGTGGGACCGGCCCTTCGCGCGCAGGATCCTCGAGTTCGACCACCTGATCGAGGTCTACAAGCCGCAGCCGCAGCGGGTGTACGGCTACTACGTGCTGCCCTTCCTCCGCGGCGACCGGATCGTCGGCCGCGCCGACCTGAAGTCGGAACGCAGGGAGGGACGCCTCGTCGTCCGCGCCTTCCACCGGGAGGACGGCGTCCGCCGCTCGGGCGCGCTCGACGACGCACTCGACCGGGCGCTCGCCCGGCTCGCCCGTACGATCGGCCTGGTGGAGGTCGTCCGCTGAAGGTCGAGATCGAGGAGGCGCGGCGGATCGCGGTCCGGGCGCAGGCGCTCGACGGCTCGGCGTCGGGCGTGCTCGAGACCGTGCGCCGGCTCGGGTTCCTCCAGATCGACGTCGTCCAGCCGGTCGAGCGTCCGCAGCACCTCGTCCTCTTCAGCCGCCTCGGCCCCGGCTACGACCGTGCCGAGCTCGACCGGCTGCTCTGGGAGGAGCGCGCGCTCTTCGAGTGGGACGCGTTCATCTACCCGATCGAGGACCTGCCGCTCGTGCGCGCCCGGATCCGCGACTTCCGCCGCTCCCGGCAGACGAAGAGCCAGCGCTGGGTGCACGACTTCCTGACCGAGAACCGCGCCTTCAAGCGCTACGTCCTCCGCACGATGGAGCAGAACGGACCGGTCCTCTCCCGCGACCTCGAGGATCGCTCGAAGGGCGAGAAGCGCGATCACCGCTGGTGGGGCTCGCGCATGGTCGGGCTGATGCTGCTCTCGCTCCACAACTACGGCGAGGTCACCGTGGTCGGCCGCCAGGGCGGTCAGCGGCTGTGGGATCTGACGTCGCGCTGGTGGCCGGAATCCGAGACCGTCACGGTGGCCGAGGGGCGGCGGATCCGGGAGGACCGCCGCTTCCGCACCCAGGGCGTGCGAGTCGTGAAGGGAGAGTGGGAGGCGCATCCCGATGCGACGGACGGGCCGGTGCCGGACCGCGCCGTCCTCCTCTCCCCCTTCGACCGCCTCGTCTACGACCGCGACCGGGCGGAGGCGCTGTGGGACTTCCGCTACCGGCTGGAGATGTTCGTCCCCAAGGCGAAGCGGGAGTACGGCTACTACGTGCTGCCGCTCCTCGTCGGCGCCGAGGTCGTCGGCCGCGCGGAGCCGCGGTTCGACCGCAAGACCGGCGTGCTCGAGCTGCTCGGCGCCTGGGGCGACACGTCCCGCCTGGACGAGGCCCTCGACGACCTCGCCGCCTGGCTCGGGGCGGCTAGCATCAGTCGCTAGATGGACTTCGAGACGCGAGCCATTCACGAGGGCCAGGAGCCCGACCCGGCGACCGGCGCGATCGTGACGCCGATCTACCAGACGTCGACCTACGTGCAGGAGGCCGTCGGCGTCCACAAGGGCTACGACTACGCGCGCGTCGCCAACCCGACCCGGTCGGCGCTGCAGGCTGCGCTGGCCTCGCTCGAGAACGCCGAGCACGGGATCGCCTTCTCCTCCGGCCTCGGGGCGACGACAACGCTGATGCACCTCGTCAACCCGGGCGAGAAGGTCGTCCTCATCGCCGACGTCTACGGCGGCGTCTACCGGATGACCTCGCAGGTCTACGAGCCGAAGGGCTACCTCTTCGACTACGTCCCGGCCGCCGAGTTCGCGAACCTCGCCGACCGCCTGGACGACAAGACGCGCCTGGTCTGGATCGAGACGCCGTCCAACCCGATGCTCAACGTCGTCGACATCCGGGCCGCGGCCGACGCGGCGCACGCGGCCGGCGCGATCCTCGTCGTCGACAACACCTTTGCGACGCCCTACCTCCAGAACCCGCTCGACCTCGGCGCCGATGCAGTCGTCCACTCGACCACGAAGTACCTCGGCGGCCATTCCGACGTCGTCGGCGGTTTCGTCGGCACCAACGACCCGACGATCGCCGAGCGCCTCTACTTCCTGCAGAAGTCACTGGGGGCCGTCCCGGGGCCGTTCGACTCGTGGCTCGTGCTGCGCGGGATCAAGACGCTGGCCGTCCGGATGCGCCAGCACTGCGAGAACGCGCGCGCGATCGCCGGCTGGCTCGAGCAGCAGCCGGGTGTCGAGCAGGTGCTCTACCCCGGCCTCGAGTCCCATCCAGGCCACGAGATCGCGAAGCGGCAGATGCGTGACTTCGGCGGCATGATCTCGTTCCTCGTCGACTCCGAGGAGACCGCCGTCGAGCTCGTCGCGAAGACGAAGCTGTTCCGGCTCGCCGAGTCGCTGGGCGGCGTCGAGAGCATGATCGAGCACCCGGCGCGGATGACGCACGCGTCGACCGCGGACGCGCCGTTCGCGTCGCCGCGGAACCTGATCCGCCTCTCGGTCGGGATCGAGTCGGTCGACGACCTGATCGCCGACCTCGCCGCCGCGATCGTCCCCCTCGCCGCCCACGCCAAGTAACAGACTGTTGCAAGGCGAGCCGATCGACCTCGTTCACGGCGGTGCGCCGCGGACGGTCGGGTCGTACCTTCTGGACACGTCCGAGGGTCTGGCCCTGTTCGACTGCGGGCCCTCGAGCTGCATCCCGGCGTTGAAAGCGGGACTCGCGGAGCGCGGCCACGAGCTCGGCGACGTCCGGCACCTGCTCCTCTCCCACATCCACCTCGACCACGCGGGCGCGGCGGGCACGCTCGCGCGCGAGCACCCCGGTCTGCAGGTCTGGGTCTCGGACGTTGGCGCGCCGCATCTGCTCGACCCGTCGCGGCTCGAACGCAGCGCGCGCCGGCTCTACGGAGATGCGTTCGACGAGCTCTGGGGCGAGCTGGCGCCCGTGCCGGAGCAGAGCCTCCGGGTTGCGGACGGCCGCGCCGCGGGCCTCGAGGTCTTCGCCGCGCCGGGCCACGCCTCGCACCACATCTGCTACTTCGACGGCTCGACGCTCTACGCGGGCGACGCGGTCGGGGTGCGGATCCAGCCGCACCGCTCGGTGCTGCCGCCGACGCCGCCGCCGGACGTCGACGTCGAGGCCTGGTACCGGACACTCGAGGCGATCGAGCGGCGTGCGCCAGAGCGGCTCGCGCTGACGCACTTCGGCGTCGCCGAGGATGTGGGCCGCCATCTCGCCGAGCTCCGCGAGCGGCTCGACAGCTGGTCGACACGCGTCGCAGACGGCATGGACGAGGCGGCGTTCGTCGCCGCTGCCCGCGCGGATCTGCGTCCGGAGGAGTCCGACGACTACGACCGCGCGATGCCGTTCTGGCAGTCGCACGCAGGCCTCGTCCGCTACTGGGAGTTGCGTGCGGGCAAGTAGCGCGCCGTTCCGAGAGCGCGAGTTCCGCCTCCTCTTCGCCGGCCGCACGATCTCTCTGGTCGGCGGCTCGATCGCGCCGGTCGCGCTGGCGTTCGCCGTCCTCGAGCTGACGGGCTCGAAGACCGACCTCGGCCTGATCCTCGCCGCACGCGAGATCCCGCTGATCGTCTTCCTGCTCGTCGGCGGCATCTGGGCCGACCGCCTGCCCCGCGACCGGGTCATGGTCGGCGCGAACGTGGTCAGCGGGCTCTCCCAGGCAGTGACCGCGACGCTGCTGATCACCGGCAATGCGGAGGTCTGGCACCTCGCCGCGCTCGCCTCCGTCAACGGCGCCGCGTCCGCGTTCTTCTTCCCGGCCTCGTCGGGGGTGATCCCCCAGACCGTGCCGGCCTCCCTGCTCCAGCAGGCGAACGCGCTGATCCAGCTGGCGATGAACACGGCGATGATCGGCGGCGCCGCGGTCGCGGGCTTCCTCGTCGCCGGGTTCGGCCCGGGCTGGGCGATCGCGGTCGACGCAGCGACGTTCCTCCTCGCGGCTGCGCTGATCGCGCTGATGCGGCTGCCGGAGGTGGTGCGCGAGCGAGCCCCCAGCTTCCTGCACGAGCTGGCCGTCGGCTGGCGCGAGTTCCGCTCGAGAACCTGGCTCTGGGCGATCGTGCTCCAGTTCTCCTTCCTGCTGATGACGGTCATGGGTGCGTTCCTCGTCCTGGGGCCGGTCGTCGCGGACGAGGAGCTCGGCGGCGCCAAGGCGTGGGGCGCGATCCTCACCGGCTGGTCGGCCGGCCTCGTCACGGGCGGCGTGATCGGGCTGCGGTTCCGGCCGCGCCGCATGCTCCTCGCCGCCACGATCGGGATCCTCGCGCTGCCCTTGCCCCTCGTCGCCCTCGGCTTCCCGCTGAGCGTGCCGGCGATCGCGGCCGTCGCCTTCGTCGCCGGGGTCGGGAACGAGATCTTCGGCCTGCTCTGGAACACGACGATGCAGCAGGAGATCCCGGCGGACAAGCTCTCGCGCGTCTACTCGTACGACGCGCTCGGCTCGATCGCGCTCGTCCCGCTCGGCTACGCGCTCGCCGGCCCGGCGGCGGAGGCGTTCGGCGTCCGGGCGACGCTCTGGGGCGCGGCCGCGATCGGGTTCGGCGTCACGCTCGCCGTCCTGCTCGTGCGCGACGTCCGCACGCTGGAGCGCGCTACGCCCAGCCCGTGACCAGCCAGCGGCGCCCGCGGAAGCGCCAGAACATCAGGCCGAACCGGACGACCATCAGCGCGCAGAGAGACGCCCAGACGCCGACGATCCCCCAGTCGAAGGCGAGCGCCGCGAGCGACCCGACCGCGGACACCGCGAACGCGGCCACCATCGACCACATCAGGAAGGGGCCGTCGCTGGCTCCGATCAGGATCCCGTCGAGCGCGAAGACGGCGCCGTTCACCGGCAGCATCAGCACGAACAGGGGCCAGATCGCCTGCGCCCGCTCGACCACGAGCTCGTCGCTCGTGAACACGTACGGCAGGACTCCCTCGAGCGCGAGGATCACCGCAGCGAAGAGGATCCCCGCGTAGACGGAGAGCCAGATCATCCGTTTGCTCGCCGCGTACGCCCGCTCCGTGTCGCCGGCGCCGAGGCCGCGGCCGACCAGCACCTGCCCCGCGATCGCGAGCGCATCGAGGACGAAGGCGAGGAAGATCCAGAGCTGGAACGCGACCTGGTGGGCGGCCAGTGACGCGTCCCCGAAGCGCGCGATCACGGCTCCCGCGAGCGTGAAGGCGGCAAGGAGCGAGGCGGTGCGGACGAAGATGTAGCGGCCGATCACGAGCAGCCGCCGCATCAGCCTGGCCACCGGCCGGGCGTCGCCGTACGCGGCGCGGAGGATGACGACGATGAACGCCGCACCCATTCCGGCCTGCGCGATCACCGTCCCCCACGCCGAGCCTTCGATCCCCCAGTCGAAGCCGTAGACGAACAGCACCTCCAGGACGACGTTGACGACGTTCGCGGCGATCAGGATCACGAGCGGCGTGCGCAGGTCGGCGATCCCGCGCAGGTAGCCCTGGCCACCGAGCGCCAGGAACGCGAACGGGAGCCCGATCGCCGCGATCCGCATGTAGGTGACGGCGTAGCCGGCGGTCTCGCCCTCACCGCCCATCAGGTCGACGATCTGCGGCGCGAGCGCGGCGACGCCGATCGCGACCGCGAGCCCGAAGCCGAGCGAGAGCCAGAGCGCCTGCGCGCCGAGGCGGTTCGCGATCTGCGCCTCGCCCGCGCCGGACGCGCGCCCGACCTGCGCCGTCGTCCCGTACTGGAGGAAGTTGCAGACCCCGAAGAGCCCGGTCAGGACGGTGGCGGCGATGCCGAGCGCAGCGAGCTGCGGCCGGCCGAGATGGCCGACGATCGCCGTGTCGACGAGCACGTAGAGCGGCTCGGCCGCGAGCGCGCCCAGCGCCGGGACGGCGAGCCGAAGGATCTCGCCGTCGTACTGACTACGGAATCTCACTCCTCGCGGAGGATGCGGGCGCCGGACGACTGCGCGAGCGCGGTGATGACGAGCTCGTCGATGTTCACGTTCGGCGGGCGCGTGAGCGCGAAGAGGATGCAGTCGGCGACGTCCTCCGGCGTGACGGGGCCGCCGAGCGCGACGCCGGCGTAGACCGCGTCCGCCTTGTCCTCGTCGCCCCGGAAGCGCACCTTGGAGAACTCGGACTCGACGAGCCCCGGAGCGACGTTCGTGATCCGGATCGGCCGGCCGAGCAGGTCCTCGCGCAGCGCCTGCGTGAAGCCGTGGACGGCGAACTTGGAGGCGACGTAGAGCGAGCCGTTCGGATACGCCGCCCTGCCTGCGACCGAGCCCATGTTGACGATGTGACCGCCGTCGCGGATGTGAGGCAGGACGAGCCGGGTCATCCTGATCAGGCCGTGCACGTTCGTCTCCAGCACGAGCTCCTCGTCGGCCTCGGTCGAGGCGTCGAACGGGTCGCGGCCGAGCGCGAGGCCGGCGTTGTTGACGAGCACGTCGACGCCGCCGAGCTGCTCCACGGCCACAGCGGCGAAGCGCTCGCACGAGGCAGGATCGGTGACGTCGAGCTCCAGCGCGATGTCGGTCTCGACCCGCTCGACCCGCCGTGCACCGCCGGCGACCCGCGCTCCCTCGGCCCGCAGCGCCCGCGCGACCGCCGCCCCGATCCCACTCGAAGCGCCGGTGACGATCGCGGTCTTGTCCTGCAGCTTCACCGCGCCAGCTTAATCAGGCCGGGCGCGTGCTCGACCTGCAACGTCGTGTGGGTCAGCTCGAAGCGCACCCGCAGGAGCTCGTCGACCTCGCGTCGGATCGCGTGACAGTCGGCACCGGCCTCGACGAGCACGTGCGCGGAGAGCGCCGGGAAGCCTGAGGTGATCGTCCACAGATGCAGGTCGTGGACGCCGACGACGCCGCGCGTCGAGGCAATGGCCGCGCCGACCTCGCGCACATCCATTCCCGCCGGCGCGCCTTCGAGCAGGACGCCGACGGTCTCGCGCAGGACGCCGACGGTGCTGACGACGACGAGCACGCCGATCAGGAGACCTGCGATCGGGTCGGCGTACGCCCAGCCGGTCGCGAGCATGACCAGGCCGGCGACGACGACGCCGGCCGACGAGGCGAGATCCGCGAGCACGTGCAGCATCGCCGCCCGGACGTTCAGGCCCGAGCCCGCGCCGTGCAGGACGCGGGCGGCGGCGAGGTTGACGAAGAGACCCGCGACCCCGGCCGCGAGCACCCAGCCGCCGATCACATCCGGGGGATCGGAGAGCCTCCCGATCGCGGCCCAGACGATCCAGCCGCCGAGGACGACGAGCACGAGCGCGTTCGCGAGCGCCGCGAGCACCTCGGCCCGGCGCCAGCCGAAGCTCCGCTCCGGGGTCGCCGGACGCTGGGCCAGCCAGGAGGCGAAGAGCGCCAGCCCGAGTGCCAGCGAGTCGGACAGCATGTGCGCCGCGTCGGCGAGCAGCGCCAGCGAGTCGGCCGCCCAGCCGGCGAGCGCCTCGACGCCGGAGAACCCGGCGACGAGGGCCAGCGCGATCGCGAGCGCACGTCTTTCTCCGCCGTGTGAGTGCACTCCGGCACCGTAACGCGCGCGAATTGACAACCCGTTAGTGTTCCGCGCCGTGGCGGGGGTCACATTCCAGGGTGTGTCGAAGATCTACCCGGATGGAACTCGGGCGGTCAACGACCTGAACCTCGGAATCGAGGACGGGGAGTTCCTCGTACTCGTCGGTCCGTCGGGCTGCGGCAAGACGACCGCGCTGCGGATGGTGGCAGGCCTCGAGGAGATCTCCGAGGGTCAGTTGAAGATCGGCGAGCGCGTCGTCAACCACGTGCCGTCGCGCGATCGCGACATCGCGATGGTCTTCCAGAGCTACGCGCTCTACCCGCATCTGTCCGTCTACGACAACATCGGCTTCAGCCTGAAGCTGAAGAAGATGGACAAGAAGGAGATCGACCGGCGCGTGCACGACGCGGCGCGGCTGCTCGGTCTCGACGCCTACCTCGACCGCAAGCCCCGCGCGCTCTCGGGCGGCCAGCGGCAGCGCGTCGCGATGGGCCGCGCGATCGTGCGCGAGCCGGCCGCGTTCCTGATGGACGAGCCGCTCTCGAACCTGGACGCGAAGCTGCGCGTGCAGACGCGCGCCGAGATCAAGAAGCTCCAGGACGACCTCGGCACGACGACGATCTACGTCACCCACGACCAGGTCGAGGCGATGACGATGGGCGACCGCGTCGCCGTCATGCGCAAGGGCGAGCTGCAGCAGGTCGCCGCGCCGCAGGAGCTCTACGACCGGCCCGTCAACCTCTTCGTGGGCGGCTTCATCGGCAGCCCGGCGATGAACCTCGTCGAGGCGACGCTCGAGCGCTCGAACGGCGCGCTCGCCGCCGCCGCCGGCAACCAGACGATCTCGCTCGGCGACGAGACGCTCTCAGCGCGGCCCGGACTGAAGGAGTACGAGGGACGCGGTGTGATCCTCGGCATCCGCCCGGAGGATCTCGAGGACGCCGAGCTCGAGCCGGACCGCGGGCAGACGCTCGAGGGTGCGGTCGAGCTGACGGAGGCCCTCGGCTCCGAGATCATGGTCCACTTCTCGATCGACGCGCCTCCGGCGATCACGGACGAAGTACGCGAGCTGCAGGAGGACGCCGGTACCGACGGCGGGCTCGGCTCGCCGGCGCAGGAGGAAGGCGGCCGCACGGTCATGGTCGGCCGTTTCGGCGCCCGCTCGAAGGCCGAGAAGGGTGAGCAGGTCAAGGTCGCGGTCGACACCCGTGCTTTGCATTTCTTCGATCCGGACACAGGTCTCGGTATCTACGACGGAAGCGACAGAGAGGAAGCACGAGGATGACGAAGCAACGCTTCATTCTGCTCGCGCTGCTCGTCGGCGTACTTGCGTTTCTCGCCGCCGGCTGCGGCAGCGACGACGACGAGGCCAGCGGCGACGGCGCCACGACCGAGGCGGGCGGCGAGGCCGTCTCCGGGAACATCAGCGTTCTCGCAGTGTGGACCGGTGCGGAGGGCGAGAACTTCCAGGCCGTGCTCGACGGCTTCAAGGAGGAGAACCCCGACGTCACCGTCAGCTACAAGTCCGCGAAGGAGCCGGCGACCGTGCTCTCGACCGCGGTCGAGGGCGGCAACCCGCCCGACATCGCCGCCCTGCCCCAGCCGGGCTTCATGACCGACTTCGCCCAGCGTGGGGCGCTGACGCCGATCGACTTCGCGACGGACGCGATCAAGGAGGGCTACGCGGACTCGTGGCTCGACCTCGGCACGGTCGACGGCAAGCTCTACGGCCTGTTCTTCAAGGGGGCCAACAAGTCGACGGTCTGGTACAACACCGCCGCTTTCACGGACGCAGGCGTCGAGCCCGCCGAGAACTGGGACGACTTCCTCGCCGCGGGCGACACGATCGCGGAGTCGGGCGTCACCCCGTACTCGATCGGCGCTGCCGACGGCTGGACGCTCACCGACCTGTTCGAGAACATCTACCTCCGCTCGGCCGGTCCCGAGAAGTACGACCAGCTGACGAAGCACGAGATCCCGTGGACCGACCCGTCGGTGACCGAGGCGCTCACGCAGATGGGCAAGCTGGTCCAGTCGGACAAGATCGCGGGTGGCACGTCGAGTGCGCTCCAGACCGACTTCCCGACCTCGGTGACGCAGGTGTTCGCGACGCCGCCGAAGGCCGCGCAGGTGCTCGAGGGCGACTTCGTGGGCGGAGTCATCACCTCGGAGACGAAGGCGAAGCCGGAGACCGACTTCAACGTCTTCGCGTTCCCGGAGATCAACGACTCCGGCCCCGTGGTCATGGGCGGCGGCGACGTGATGGTCATGTTCAAGGACAACCCTGCGGCGCGGGCACTGATCGAGTACCTCGCCACGCCGGAGGCGGCCGAGATCTGGGCCGCGAAGGGCGGCTTCTCGTCCCCGAACAAGAACGTCGACCCGAGCGTCTACCCGGACCCGATCACGGAGAAGACGGCGACCGACCTTGCCAACGCCGAGGTGTTCCGCTTCGACATGTCCGACCTGATGCCGGGTGCCTTCGGCAGCGACGCGCTCTTCACGCTGCTGCAGGACTTCGTCAAGAACCCGGACGACGTCGAGGGCATCCAGACGAAGCTCGAATCCGCGGCCGCGTCGGCCTTCGGGTAGTCCCGGGCCGGACGGGACCGACGACGTGAGCAGCACCGGCGGAGTGGTGGGGCTTCCCACAGGGGAGGCTCCACCCTCGCCGCCCCGCGAGAGCGCCTGGCGGCGGGCGCTCCTGCCGCTCAGCTTCCTCGGCCCGGCGCTCCTGCTGCTCTTCGTCTGGGTGGTCTACCCGATGCTCGCGACGATGTACCGGAGCCTCTTCAACGACCGGGGCACCGAGTTCGTCTGGTTCGACAACTACGAGCAGATCTTCACCGACGAGCGGCTCCAGACTGCACTCAAGAACAACGCGCTCTGGGTCCTGATCGTCCCCGCCGCGGTGACCGCCGTCGGCCTCGTCTTCGCCGTCCTGACCGAGCGGATCGTGTGGTCGACCGCCTTCAAGATCTCGGTCTTCATGCCGCTCGCGATCTCGCTCTTCGCGGTCGGCGTGATCTGGCGGATCATGTACCAGCAGGATCCCGACCGCGGTGCGATCAACGCGGCCCTCGCCGCGATCCAGGGGGAGTTCGGCGCCGAGGGGGTGCTCTCACAGGCGTCACCGTCGACGGACGACCTCACCGGGTCGATCGAGCAGGGCTATGAGCTGGACCGGACCGTGCAGCCCGGCGGTGTCGCCCTACTCGGCCTGACCGCGATCCGGGTGCCGGAGATCCCCGAGGACGCCGTCCAGGCCGTGCAGCCGGAGCCGCTGCAGGGCGGGATCACCGGCGTCGTCTGGAGAGACTTCAAGCCCGGCGGCGGCAACCCCGGTGAGGTCGAGCCGGGCGAGCTCGGCCTGCCCGGCGTCACCGTCGAGCTCCGCGACAGCTCGGGCGACACCGTCGACGAGACGAAGACGGAGACGAACGGCACCTTCGCCTTCGACGAGGTCGAGGACGAGGAGTTCCACGTCGCCGTCGCCAGCACGACCTTCGCGGAGCCGTTCCAGGGCGTCAACTGGCTCGGCGACAAGCTGATCACGCCGGCGATCATGTTCGCGTTCATCTGGGTCAACGCCGGCTTCGCGATGGTGATCACGGCCGCGGGGCTCGCCTCGATCCCGCGCGACACCCTCGAGGCCGCCCGCACGGACGGCGCGAGCGAGTGGCAGGTGTTCAGGCGGATCACGATCCCCCTGCTCGCGCCCGTGCTGACCGTCGTCTTCGTGACGCAGATCATCGGCGTCCTCAAGCTCTTCGACCTGATCC
Source organism: uncultured Gaiellaceae bacterium (assembly GCA_963732995.1). GTDB lineage: Bacteria > Actinomycetota > Thermoleophilia > Gaiellales > Gaiellaceae > Gaiellasilicea. The sequence continues at coordinate 67,335 of CAVTBS010000004.1, forward strand.
TCTCGATCGCCCCGGGCTCGACCCAGGACGACGCGGCGACGCTCGCCTTCGTCCAGTGGCAGGTGTCGTTCAGCGGCCAGAACCGCTTCGGGCTCGGCTCCGCGATCGCGACCTTCATCCTGATCCTCTTCATCCCCTTCCTGATCGTCAACGTCCGGCGCTTCCGGGCGGACACGAGCTGATGGCGACCGTCGAGACCACAGTCGAGCGCACGGTCGAGACCCCCGTCGATCCCGACACGCAGCTGCCGGCGCGGCTGGGGCGCTTCTTCAGCCGGGCACCGATCCACATCGTGCTCGTGCTGATCGGGATCTTCTGGCTGATCCCAACGGTCGGCCTCTTCATCACCTCCCTCCTGACGCCGTCGGACGCGGCGCAGGGCGGCTGGTGGACGTTCGTCACGAAGCCGAGCACCTGGACGCTCGAGAACTACGCGAACATGTTCGACAACGAGGGGATCACGCACGCGCTCTGGGTGACCGTGCTCGTCACGATCGGCGCGACGATCGTGCCGATCCTCATCGCCGCGCTGGCCGCCTACGCCCTCGCCTGGATCGAGTTCCCGGGCCGCGACTGGCTCTTCCTGCTGGTCGTCGGCCTCCTGCTCGTGCCGATCCAGATGGCGCTGATCCCGATCTTCCGCCTCTACAACAACCTGAACCTCTTCGACACGATCCCGGGTCTGATCCTCTTCCACTCCGCCTTCGCGCTGCCGTTCGCGATCTTCCTCCTGCGCAACTTCTTCGTCGGGATCCCCAAGGACCTGATGGAGGCGGCGCGGATCGACGGCGCCTCGGAGTGGGGACTGTTCTTCAAGGTCGTGCTCCCGCTCGGGCTGCCTGCGATCGCGTCGCTGGCGATCTTCCAGGTGCTCTTCGTCTGGAACGACCTGCTCGTGGGACTCGTCCTCGCCCAGTCGAACCAGCCGATCGCGCCTGCGATTGCGGGGCAGCTGCGCCAGTTCGGCTCGAACCTCGACGTCCTCGCGCCCGCCTCCTTCTTCTCCGCGATCATCCCGTTGACCATCTTCGCGATCTTCCAGCGCTACTTCGTCCAGGGCCTGCTCGCCGGCTCCGTCAAGTAGGTCGCGGTGTCCGAGCGGGTCGCGATCGTCGGCTCGGGGCTCGGCGGCTTCGTTGCCTTCGCGGCGCTGAGACGCGGGGGGCTCGAGCCTGCCGAGATCGCCGTCTTCGGCGCCGACGCGGACCCGGCCGCGGCCTGGAGGCCGCGCGCGGCGGCGATTCGCCAGCGTCTGATGCGCTCGGAGAGCGACGGGCACTGCGCGCCGACCTCCTTCCCGGGCCTGGCCGCGCGTGAGGCGGTGCGGCGACGCGACCTGGCGCCGCTCGTGCTCAGCGTCTGCGACCGCTACCGCCCGACGGTGCAGGAGTTCCTCGGCCACGTCGCGGAGCTGCGCGAACGCAGCCGCTGGGACGAGAGCGTCGTCCTCGGGCGGGTCGAGCGGATCACCGCAGTCGACGACGGCTTCGACGTCGGCGGCCGCGGCGTCTTCCGGCACGTCCTCGTCGCCACCGGCCATCCCGGCCTGGCAGTCCCGGACGAGCTCGCAGGCGACCCGCGCACCGTCCACGCCTACGAGCCGCACGACTACGCCTCGCGCGTCGCCGTCGTCGGCGCGGGCATGGCGGCCGCGACCGAGTGGCTGAACGCGCTCGCCGCCGGGTCGGAGGTCGTCTCGGTCCGGCGTCGCGAGCCGGCGCGCCGACCGCTCAACGTCGCCCGGCCCTTCTTCACAAAGCGTGGCCTGGCGGGCTTCTACGGCGCTCCGCGCGCGCGGCGCGTCGAGCTCCTGCACGGCTTCGCCGAGCCCTCGTATCCGCCGGGTCGCGCGTGGGACGCGCCGATCGAGGCCGCCGAGCGGGAGGGCCGCTTCCGGGTCGAGCCCGACGTCAACGGCGCCGAGCAGGTGATCTGCGCCACCGGCTTCCGGGCCGGTTTCCGTCACGATCCGCTGCTGGCGCGGCTCGTCGACGAGCACGAGCTCGAGCACGAGGGCCGTTGGATCGTGCTCGCGGACGACTCGAGCGTGCCCGGCCTGACCGACGGCACGCGCACGCTGGCCCTCGCCGGCGTCCTCGGCCAGTGGGCGTTTCCCGCCGCCGACACGCTCGTCGGGATGAAGGTCGCAGCACGCCGCTTCGGCCGCCGGGTGGTGACGTGTCCTACACGCTGAGAGGCCGCGTCGAGACGAGGCTCGTCGCCGCACTGCTGCCCGTGCTCGTCGCCGCGCTCGCTGCGCCGCTCCTGCACAAGTGGTGGCCGCTCGAGCTCGCCGGGCTGATGCTCGGCATCGGGCTCACGCTCGACGTGCTCGTCTACCACCGCCTGCTCCCGTACCAGCCGGGCTGGGCCGCGCTGCCGCTCGGGCTGCTCGAGCTCGGGCTGACGATGGCCGCGGCGCGCCTGCTCGACCTCGGCGCGCCGCTGCGACCGGCGATTGCGTTCTTCGCGGCGACGTGGCTGCTCACCCAGCTGCTCGCGCACGCGGGCCTGCCGCTGCTCCGCCTGACCTGGCCGGAGGACGGCGGCGAGCTCGGCCGGGCCGGGCTCGGCCTCTCGGCGGCAGCACCGGTGGCGCTGCTCGCCGTTCTCGGGATCGCGTGGGCGGTCGAGCCGCCGACCGTCCGCCTCGCCGCCGGCGTGCACGAAGGCCCGCTCGTGCTCGACCACGCGCAGACCGTGATCGGCGAGCCGGGCACGATCGTCCGCGGCGGCATCGTCGTCACCGCGGACGACGTCACGCTGCGGAATCTCACCGTCCGCGGCGGCGGCTACGGAATCGAGGTCCGTGATGCCGAGAGCGTCGAGATCGAGGACGTCGTCGTCGAGTCGGCCGAGCTGGACGGGATCAACGCCCGGCAGAGCGAGCTCGCGATCAGCGACTGCGTCATCCGCTCCCTGCCGGCGGCAGCGACGCAGGGGATCGACATCTCGTTCGCCTCCACCCTGCCGCCCAGCCGCGTCGAGGACTGCCTCGTCGTCGGCGGCAGCGAGGGCATCGTCTCGCACATGGCGAACGTGCTCGTGCGCGGGAACCGCGTCCGCGCGACCGAGCTTCGCGGCATCGCGGTGACGGAGATGTCGATGGGCGACGTCGAGGACAACCTCGTCGAGGACGCGCTCGGCGTCGGCATCTTCTGCGGCGACTACTCGCACTGCTCGATCGAGGACAACCACGTCACCGGGATGCGGCCGGATCCCTCGGGCAACCCGACGCGCGCGGGCATCGGGCTCGTCGCCCACTACGGCGCCGTCGCGACCGTGAGGGGCAACACCCTCGAGCGCGCCCCCGCCTCCTTCATCGGTGCCCGGATCGAGTCTCGCTGACCTCCGGCGCGCGAGCGTCGAGACGATCCTCGACGGCCAGTCGCCCGGCGGTGGCTACGTGGCGTGCCCGGCGTTCCCGCCCTACCGCTTCGCCTGGCTCCGGGACGGGTCGTTCGTCGCCGACGCGATGAGCCGCATCGGCGAGACGGCGAGCGCGGAGGCATTCTTCGACTGGGTCGCGCGGATCGTCGAGGCGGGACTCGGCTTCGACGCGCGCTACTCCCTCGAGGGTGACCGCGACACGACGGAGTGGCCGCAGCGACAGCACGACGGCTGGGGCCTCTGGCTCTGGGCGCTGCGCGAGCACGCGGCACGCCATGGCGGCGGCGTCCGCTGGCGCGACGCGGCCGCGACGGCGGCCGCCCATCTGGAACGTGTCCGCGACGAGCCGTGCGTCGACTGGTGGGAGGAGCGCGAGGGCATCCACGCCGCAACGGTCGCGTGCGTCGCCGCCGGCCTCGGCGACGGGCTCGACCTGGCCCGCGCGGAGGATCGACTCGATGCCAGCCTGCTCGTCCTTCCCTTCCTCGGCTTCGGGCCGGTCGACGTGACGCCGCTCGTGAGCCAGAGCGGAGGCGTCCACCGCCACCGCGACGACGTCTACTACGGCGGCGGCGAGTGGCTCCTGCTCACCGCGCTGCTCGGCCTCGCCGACCTGGAGCGCGGCGAGGAACGGCTCGAGTGGATCGCCGCGCGCGCGACCGCGGACGGCAAGCTGCCGGAGCAGTCGCAGGACCACCTCCTCCATCCCGACCGGTTCGACGTCTGGGTCGCCAGGTGGGGGCCGCCGCCCTCGCCGCTGCTCTGGTCGCACGCGATGTTCCTGACCCTCGACCACACCCTTCACGGCTGAGATGCCGGCCCGCCTCCAGCTGATCGCGCGCACCGGGCACCCCGACTTCCTCGACCTGCCCTGGGACGAGCCGCTCGAGGAATGGACGCACCCGCGCCTCGTCGAGGTCGTGCGCGGGATCCATCGCCACGTCGTTCGCTTCGTCGAGTACGAGGGGACGCCGGGCCCGAAGCTGTACGCGCTGAAGGAGCTGCCCGTCGACCTGGCCCGGCGCGAGTATCGCCTCCTGCGCGCGCTCGCCGCGGACGAGATGCCGGTGGTCGACGCGGTCGGCGTCGTCTCCGACCGTGGGGCCGATCTCGACGCCATCCTGATCACACGCCACCTCGACTACTCGCTCCCGTTCCGCACCCTCTTCGCCAGGGGCAGCGTCCCCGACCTGCGACGGCGGCTGCTCGACGCAGGAGCGGAGCTCCTCGTCCGGCTCCACCTCGGCGGGTTCTTCTGGGGCGACTGCTCGCTCTCGAACACGCTCTTCCGCCGCGACGCCGGCGCGCTCGCCGCCTACCTCGTCGACGCAGAGACCGGCGAGCTGCATCCGCGCCTCTCCGACGGGCAGCGCAGGCACGACCTGTTCATCGCCGAGGAGAACGTGGCCGGCGAGCTCGCCGACGTCGAGGCGGAGCTCGGCCGCGAGGGCGAGCTGCGGCCGGAGGAGACCGCCGCCGACCTCGTCGCCCGCTACGAGTCGCTCTGGGAGGAGCTGATGCGCGACGAGCTGTTCGCCGACGACACGCGCTACAAGATCGACGAGCGGCTTCACCGCCTGAACGAGCTCGGCTTCGACGTGGACGAGCTGGAGCTCGTCGCGGGGGACGACGGCTACCGGCTTCGACTGAGCCCGCACGTCGTCGAGCCGGGGCATCACCGGCGGCGGCTGCACGCGCTGACCGGCCTGAACGCACAGGAGAACCAGGCCCGCCGGCTGCTCAACGACCTCGCGCGCTATCGCGCCGAGCTCGACCGCCGCGGCGGTCGCCCGGTACCGGAGACCGTGGCCGTCCACCGCTGGCTCTCCGAGGTGTTCGAGCCGGCGGTCGCGGCGATCCCGCTCGACCTCTGGGGGAAGCGCCAGGCGGCCGAGGTCTTCCACGAGGCGCTCGAGCACCGCTGGTTCCTCTCCCAGCAGGCCGGCGAGGACGTCGGCCTGATGCCCGCCGTCGACGCCTACGTCGCCGACGTCCTCCGCCACGCCCCCGACGAGCGCGCCGTGCTCGAGCCGGGCACAGCGGAGGACGACGAAGAAGCCGAGGAGCTTTAGCTCAGCTCAACCCGGTCGAGCGTGACCGGCGTCACCGGCTTGTCGCGGCCGTCGCGGTCGACCATCGAGATTCGCTCGGCGACGTCCTGGCCGCTGGTGACCTTGCCGAAGACGGTGTGCTTGCCGTCGAGCCACGACGCGGCCTCGGTCGTGACGATGAAGAACTGGCTCCCGTTCGTGTTCGGGCCTGCGTTCGCCATTGCGAGCGCGCCGCGCTCGACCTTGTGCTCGTTGAACTCGTCCTCGAACTGGTAGCCGGGCCCGCCGGTGCCGGTGCCTTCCGGGCAGCCGCCCTGGATCATGAAATCGGGGATGACGCGGTGGAAGATCAGCCCGTCGTAGTAGCCGTCGGAGGCGAGCTTGGTGAAGTTCTCCACCGTCTTCGGCGCCTCGGTCGGATAGAGCTCGATCTCGATCGGTCCTTCGCTGGTGTGGAGTGTGGCGTTGGTCATGCCGGGACCGTACTGGACGCTGCCACGCTCCGCGCCGCTGCCAGGCGCTCGGCGACGGTCGGGTGCGAGAAGAGCCAGAGATAGACGATCCGAGGCGGCGCCGGGTCGGGCAGGTTCGCCTCCGACAGCCGGCCGAACGCCGACTCGAACGCCGGCAGGTCGCCGGTCTGCTCGACGGCGAAGCGGTCGCACGCGTACTCCCAGCTCCGCGACAGCGCCGCCTGCAGCGGAGCGAGGACGAGCCCGAGCAGCGACCCGACGAGCAGCACGAACGGGACGACGCGCGCGTCGCCGGGGCCGCTCGCGGCGATCGCGTCGAGGACGCCGTCGTCGCCGAGGAGCGCCCACACGATGAGGACGAAGCCGGCCGCGGAGGCCATCGCGATCGCCGTCCCGAGCGCGACGTGCCGGTAGCGGCGATGCCCGAGCTCGTGCGCGACCACGGTCAGCACCTCGGGCGGCGTCGCCGTCTCGACGAGGGTGTCGTAGAGGACGACCCGCCGCGTTGCACCGAGCCCCGAGACGTACGCGTTCAGCTTCGTCGTCCGCTTGCTCGCGTCGGCGACGAGCACCTCGCGGACGGGGACACCGCACTCCGTGGCGAAGTCCATGACCGCGCCGCGCAGCTCCTCGTCCTCGAGCGGACGGAACCGGTTGAAGACCGGCTCGAGCACGACAGGCGCCACGAAGCTGAGCAGGAGCACGAGCACGGCCGCCCCCGTCGCGGCGACGACCGGCCACCAGGACGGAAAGACGACGGCGGCGCCGACGAGTCCGGCGAAGCCGATCCCCGTGAGCACCGCACCGATCGCGACCGACTTGACGCGGTCGACGGCGAACTCCTTCCCGGACTGGCGCGAGAACCCGAACGCCCGCTCGTGCGTCAGCCCGAGCCAGACGGAGAGGGGCAGGCGCACGAGCGCCGACAGGACGACGAGGAGGCCGCCGAGCACGAACGCGCCGAGTGCCTCGGGCAGCGGATCGACGACTCCGGAGAGCGCCTGCCCGGGCGGCGTGAACGCGACGAAGACGAGCAGAGCCAGCCCGAGCGCGAGGTCGGCGAGGATCGCGCGGTAGCGCGGATCGTGATATCGGCGTGCGAGTTCGGGCTCGACCACGGCGGGGCTTTGTAGCAACGATCGCTTAATCTTCGGCTAACAACCATCCCTCGTCGATGGGGTCTAATCAGGCATGGCGACTGCGGAACCGACGCTTCGCCCGGCTCCCCTCGCAGGTGAGCAAGGGCCGTCGACGGAGCTTGCAGATCAGTGGCGCACGCTCACGCGCGCCGCCACGATCGTCGCCATTCTCACCAGCCCGGCGCTCTTCATCTGGTTCAAGGAGTACAACGGCTGGGCCTGGTACTGGGCGCTGCTGGCGACGTTCGGCGTCGTGATCGTCTTCCGCGGCTTCTCCGACCTCCTCTTCCGTCGCCTGATCCCGTGGCCGAGCCTGTTCGGCGCCGACAGCCAGCAGCTGCGCGACGAGGACATCATGGGCCGGCGGCGCGCCTGGTACTGGCGCAAGAAGTTCCGGCTGGCGATCGTGATCGTCGTCGTCAACACGGTCATCTGGCTCTTCCGCGGCGAGGGCACCTGGTGGGGCAACTTCGCCTTCATCTTCGAGAAGATCGGCGAGATCATCACGACGCCGGCGCTCTGGGTCCAGGTCGTCTTCGTCTTCTTCCTCTTCATCGCCAACTTCGCGATCTTCATGGGCCCGATGCTGATCATGGGCATCTCGCAGATCCGCGGCTTCGAGCCCGGCGACGCGCAGTGGGGCGTCAAGCTCGCGGACGTCCGCGGCCAGGTCGAGGCGAAGGAGGAGGTGCATCGCGTCGTCACTCTCTGGCAGTCCGGCGAGGCGTTCGAGCGGGCCGGCGGCAAGCGCGAGCGCGGCCTGCTCTTCGTCGGCGCGCCGGGCACCGGCAAGACGATGCTCGCGAAGGCGATCGCGACCGGCTTCAACTCCCCCTTCGTCTCGATCCCAGGCTCGGGCTTCGCGCAGACCTTCATCGGGATCGACGCGATCATCGTGCGCTTTCTCGCCTGGAAGGCGAAGCGGCTGGCGCGCAAGTGGGGCGGCCAGTGCATCGTCTTCATCGACGAGATCGACGCGGTCGGGATGCGCCGGCAGGCGCTCGGCGGCGGCGCGCCGGCCGGCGGCTTCGCGCCGACCGACATCAGCGACCACCTCTTCTACGGCCCGAACGGCGCCCTCAACCCGAGCGGCGACCTGATCCTGGAGACGCGCCGCTGGCGTGAGCGGATGTTCGAGTCGCGCGCGCCCGAGCGACGGGGACCTTCAGGCCTCCAGACCCGGCTCACAGGGGTGCTCGACTTCGTCTTCCCGGGAATGGGCGGCGGCGGCGGTCTCGCCCTCAACCAGCTCCTCGTCGTCATGGACGGAATCGACAATCCGCCGTTCACGAAGCGGGTCACGACGAACCGGCTCAACACCTTCCTCGACGCGACGTACGTGATTCCGCGCCGGCTCTGGAAGATCCCGCTCCGGTTGACGCCGCCCGGCCCGCGCGGGGATCAGATCTACTTCATCGGCGCGACGAACGTGCCGCTCGACCGGCTCGACCCGGCCCTGATTCGCCCGGGCCGGATGGGCCGCCACGTCTGGTTCCGGACGCCGACGAAGCAGGACCGGCTGGACGTCTTCGACCTCTACATCACGAAGGTCGCGCACGACCCCGAGCTCGACACGCCCAAGCGCCGCGACGAGATCGCGCGGATCACGAACGGCTACTCGCCCGCGATGATCGACCAGGTCTGCTCGATGGCGCTGACGCTCGCGCACCACGACGGCCGCGACCGCTTCTCGTGGAGCGACCTCGTCGAGGCGATGACGACGATCGAGTCCGGCACCGCGATCGGGATCGAGTACATCGCCTCGGAGACGAAGGCGGTCGCGATCCACGAGGCAGGCCACGCCGCCGCCGGGCACGTGTTCATGCAGGGCGCCGAGTCGACGCGCCTCTCGATCCGGATGCGCGGCGGCTCGCTCGGCCATCACCAGGCGCTCGAGAAGGAGGAGCGCTTCAGCCGCTTCCGCAGCGACGAGATGGCGCGGCTCGTCTGGGCGCTCGGCGCGATGGCGGCGGAGCGCGTCTTCTACGGCGAGAACTCGAACGGCGTCGGCGGCGACGTCCAGTCCGCGACCGCGCAGGCGGCGTGGATGGTCGGCGCATCGGCGATGGGGCCGGAGCCGTTCACCGTGACGCCGCTCGACGACGAGAGCGACGAGGAGGCGCGCGAGCGGCTCCTGAAGCGCTTCGAGACGATCGGCCTCCAGATCATGAACCGGACGAGCGGCGGCGGCCCCTTCACCGAGAACCCGATCGCGGGCGTGCTCTCCGACGGCAGCAAGCGCGCGCTCGCAGCCCAGATCCTCGGCCAGGCGTACGTTTCCGCCTACAACCTCGTCGTCCACAACAAGGACGCGGTCGAGCGGATCGCAGACGAGCTGGTGGTGCGCCGCGAGGTGTTCGGCGACGAGCTGGTCGAGATCCTCGACGGCGCGAAGCTGACGATGCCGGAGATCGACTACGCGAACGAGGACGCATGGCCGAAGATGTGACGCCCGCCACGCCGCCGGCCCAGCCCGAGCTGCCGCTCATCCCCAGCCGTCGCGAGCGTGCGCGCAAGAGCTCCTACCGCTTCCGCTTCGGCCTGATCTACGTCCTCCTCGCCGGTGTCGTCGGCGCGGGCGTCGGCGCGTTCATCGTGCTCGCTGCCGGCTCCGCGGATCCGGCGGAGCCGGCCTGGTCGGCCTGGCACCCGAATGGGAGCAAGGTGATGAAGGTGCGTCAGATCGCCGACCGGATCCCGAAGTCGTACCGGGCCGAGAACGGCTCACAGCTGACGGTCAGCCTCGTCAGCCCGCTCGAGGTGCCGACGCCGCAGGGGAACGTGCCGATGCGCGCCGTCTTCGTCCGCCCGGACACGTCGAAGGGGCTGGCCGAGGAGGACGACATCGCCGTCTATCCCGCCGGCAGCGTCGTCTCGTTCGGGCTCTGCGGCACGAAGTCGAAGGAGCAGTGCGAGGTCGTCCCGTCGTCGGCCGAGCGGGACACGCTGCTGCGCCGCCAGGCGCTCGAGCTCTCCCTCTACACGCTCAAGTACGTCGACAGCGTCGACTCCGTCGTCGTCTTCCTGCCGACGCAGCCCAAGGACGCGACCAGCAAGACGGTCTTCCTCCGCCGGAGCGACGTGACCGAGGAGCTGGACAGCCCGCTGAGCACGCTGCTGCCGACCCTGAAGCCGAAGGTCGGCGCGCTCGACTCGCTCGAGGAGGGCGAGATCCTGCGGCTGACCCAGTCGCGGACCTACGCGGCCGAGGTGCAGGCCTCGCCGGACGGCAGCCCGATCCTGATCCTGACGCCGCCCGGCGCGGAAACCGGCTGACCCGCACCCGGTAACGTCACCGCGTGCAGCGCAGGGCTCTCGTCACGGGCGCGGGCAGCGGCATCGGCCGTGCGATCGCGGCACGGCTGGAACGCGACGGATACGCCGTCCTGTCCGTCGACCTCCGCCCCGACGCCGACGGGCCCGGTGAGCCTTTCGAGGCCGACCTCTCCACGCCGGCGGGCAACAAGGCCTCGGTCGCCGCCGCACTCGACCGCCTTGGCGGCCTCGACGCCGTCGTCGCCTGCGCCGGCTTCCAGCACGTCGCGCCGATCGAGGAGTTCCCCGAGGAGCGCTGGGATGCGCTGCTCGCGGTCCTGCTGACGAGCCCCTTCCTGCTCGCCCGGCACGCGTGGGAGGCGCTCCGTGCGTCCGGCGACGGCCGCTTCCTGGCGGTCGCATCGGTGCACGGCCTGGTCGCGTCGCCCTACAAGGCCGGGTACGTCGCCGCGAAGCACGGCCTCCTCGGGCTCGTCAAGGTGCTCGCGCTCGAGGGCGCCGAGCACGGCATCTCGGCGTCGGCGATCTGCCCCGGCTACGTGCGGACGCCGATCGTCGAGTCGCAGATCGAGGCCCAGTCGCAGGCGACCGGCGTCGCGCCCGAGCGCGTCGTCGAGGACGTCCTCCTCGCCCCGCAGGCGGTCAAGCGGATGCTCGAGCCCGACGAGGTCGCCGAGACGGCAGCGTTCCTGCTCGGCCCCGGCGGCCGTTCCTTCACGGGCGCGCCGGTGGTGATGGACCTCGGCTGGACGGCGAGATAGTTGCTGACAGCAACTATCTCTCGAGCTCGTCGCGGTTGACCGAGGCGAGCAGCCCCTCGACGAGGTCCTCCGGCACGACCGCGTCGCGCCGCCGCAGGACCACTATCGGTCGGCGGACCGGCTCGTAGCCCTCGATCGCGACCTCCCGCAGCGCCCCCGAGGCGAGCTCCTCGCGGACGGCGGTGTAGGGCAGGAACGCGATCCCGAGCCCGTGCTCGACCATCTTCTTCGTCGCGTCGACGTTGTCGAGCTCCATCACCCCGCGCGGGACGACACCGGCCTCGCGGAAGAAGGTGCTCGTGAGCACGAAGTAGCTCGACGTCCGGTCGAAGAGGATCAGCCGCTCGGCCCCGAGCTCGTGCACGACGATCGACGCCTCGTCGGCGAAGCGGTGGCCGGGATGGACGACCAGCACGATCTCGTCCTCGTAGAGCGGTGAGCTGACGACCGCGGGATGGGGCAGCTCGCGGACGAGGCCGATCTGCACCTGCTCGCGCAGCACCAGCTCGAGCACCTCCTCCGAGTGGCCGGTGCGGACGATCAGGTGGACGTTCGGGAAGCTCGCCTGGAAGCGGCGCAGGACGAGCGGGAGCACGTAGGTCGAGATCGCGGGCGCGGCGCCGACGAGCAGCTCGCCGACCCTGCCCTCGCGCAGCTCGCGCAGGAGCTCGCGGCCGCTCGCGAGCGACTGCGTGGCGCGCTGCGCGTGCGGGCGGAAGGCCCGGCCCTCCGCGGTCAGCCGCATCCCGCGCGCCGTCCGCACGAAGAGCTCGACCCCGAGCTCCTGCTCGAGCTTCTTGATCCGCGTCGTCAGCGCCGGCTGCGTCACGTACAGGACCGCCGCAGCCGCCGATACCGACCTGCGCTCGGCGACGGTCAGGAACGCCTCGATCTGGGAGAGGAGCATGTTGGAGATATTAACCTCGTTTATCGGCTGGATCGAAAAGTTCGATTTGTCGTATAGGAGCGCGCCGGGCACGGTGAGGGACACAGACCTTGCTCACCGACCCGGAGGGACGCCGACAATGAACGCCACCGCTGCGAAGGACGCCATCGACCTCGGCCGTGACTGGGCGGAGGCCGACCGCTGGGACGGGATCGACCGCGACTACACGCCGGAGGACGTGATCCGGCTGCGCGGCTCGCTGCGGATCGAGCACACGCTGGCGCGGCACGGCGCCGAGAAGCTCTGGCGGCTGCTCGCAGAGGAGGACTACATCGCGGCGCTCGGCGCCCTCACGGGCGGCCAGGCGGTGCAGATGGCGAAGGCGGGCCTGAAGGCGATCTACCTCTCGGGCTGGCAGGTCGCGGCCGACGGCAACCTCGCGGCGGACGTCTACCCCGACCAGAGCCTCTATCCCGCCAACAGCGTCCCGGCGATGGTGAAGCGGCTGAACAACGCGCTCGTGCGCGCCGACCGGATCGAGTGGGCGGAGGACAGCGGCGAGCTCGTCGACTACCTGCTCCCGATCGTCGCCGACGCCGAGGCGGGCTTCGGCGGCCCGCTGAACGCGTTCGAGCTGATGAAGGGGATGATCGAGGCGGGCGCTGCGGGCGTCCACTTCGAGGATCAGCTCTCGTCGGAGAAGAAGTGCGGCCACCTCGGCGGCAAGGTGCTCGTCCCGACCGGGCAGTTCATCCGCACGCTGCTGGCGGCGCGGCTCGCGGCCGACATGCTCGGCGTGCCGACCCTCGTCGTCGCGCGCACCGACGCCGACTCGGCGAAGCTGCTGACGAGCGACGCGGACGAGCGCGACCACGAGTTCCTGACCGGCGAGCGCTCGCCGGAGGGCTTCTACTACGTCCGCGACGGGGTCGAGGCGGCCATCGCCCGCGGGCTCGCGTACGCGCCGTACGCCGACCTGGTCTGGATGGAGACGTCCACTCCGGACCTCGGCGAGGCGCGCGAGTTCGCGGACGCGATCCACGAGCGGTTCCCCGGCAAGCTCCTCGCCTACAACTGCTCGCCCTCGTTCAACTGGCGCCGGCACCTCGACGACGAGACGATCGAGCGCTTCCAGCGGGAGCTCGGGGAGATGGGCTACCGGTTCCAGTTCATCACCCTCGCCGGCTTCCACGCGCTCAACGAGTCGATGTTCGAGCTCGCCCGCGGCTACGCAGCCGAGGGGATGCCCGCCTACGTCCGGCTGCAGGAGCGGGAGTTCGCGCTCGAGGACGCCGGCTACACGGCGACGAAGCACCAGCGCGAGGTCGGCGCCGGCTGGTTCGACGAGATCGCGCAGGCCGTCTCCGGCGGCACCAGCTCGACGCTCGCGCTCAAGGGCTCGACGGAGGAAGCGCAGTTCCAGAACGGCAACGGCGCGTCCACTCACTGAGGCTTGGCATAGTCCCCCCTGCCCATGGAGGGGGGACACCCGATCCGCGTGCTCGTGGTGGACGACCACCAGATCTTCACGCACGCGCTGACGACGGTTCTCGCCCAGGACGGCCGCTTCGAGGTCGTCGGCACCGCCGCGACGGGGCGCGAGGCGGTCAAGCTCGCCAAGACCGCCGAGGCGGAGGTCGTCCTGATGGACATGTCGATGCCGGTGCTCGACGGGCCGGCGGCGACGCGACGCCTCGTCGCGCTCGACCATGCCCCCTGCGTGATCGCGCTCAGCGGCCACACGGACGGGCTCTCGCGCGCCGCCGCCCTCGAGGCCGGGGCGAGCGCGTTCGTGACGAAGTCGGAGGCGTTCGACGAGCTCGTCTCGACGATCCTCTCCGTCTACGGGCGCGGGTAGCGGCCAGCGCCGCCGCTATCCTCCCTCTCGCCTGGCCCCCATCGACTAGCGGCCTAGGTCACCACCCTTTCAAGGTGGCTGCACGGGTTCGAATCCCGTTGGGGGCATTGCACCAGGGCGGTTAGCTCAGCTGGTAGAGCACCTGCTTTACACGCAGGGGGTCGGCGGTTCGATCCCGTCACCGCCCATACGAGAAAGGGCCGCAAGAGCCGCCCTTTCGCTTCCTCGCTGTAGACCGTTTCGGGCATGGTCAGGTCCTTGGTCGCTTCGGCGAGTTGCCCGCGGTCCTCGGGGGACCGCCCCCGGCTCAAGAACCGAGTTCGTTCTCGGTCGAGCCTTCGTCGATGGACACGATTGGGTCCTACCGCGGACGACACGAGGCGGCGATTCTGGAACCGAGTCCACCCTGACTCGAACCCAAAGCCACGACGACCCGCTGTTCTTCCCTGGGCGGGTCGTCGTCGTTCTGAACCTCAGCAGGCGTCGGCGACGACTGAGACCGACGCTCGCTGCGAGTGCGTTTTGCGCCGCTGACTATTGGGTACAGAGAACGGCACGAGGAGGCGGGTCAGGCGAAGCGGGATGTCGCGATGACCGGGGGTTGTCCAGCCGTCCCGTGCCCGCTCTCGACGTGTCCATGCAGGGTCCCCCCGGTATGGGCACACGGGCTGAGCGCTGGTCGGGCGCTCAGCCCTCTTCTTGCCGGGCTCACGCGAGGCGCGGTCTCGTCGTGCGGTGGGCAGCGGCCGGTTCTCGCGCTCGGAGTTGAAGGCGCGCTGGCCTGAACGGCCGGGATACAGTCGCGCGATGCGTGCGCGGAGCCTGAAGCCGCCGCTGCCGTCGCGACCGTCGTGGTGGCTGGAGGAGGCGCGCGCGTGGCGGCACGACGGCGTCGTCCCAGCGCTCTCGGGCGCACTCGAGGTCGACGTCGCGGTCGTCGGCGGCGGCTACACCGGGCTCTGGACGGCCCTGGCGCTCCGCGAGCGCGATCCGACACTGCGGGTCGCCGTGCTCGAGGCGCGCGAGCTCGGCGACGGGCCGAGCGGGCGCAACGGCGGCTTCCTGCACGGCTACTGGTCGTCGCTGCCGGCGCTCCGCGCAGCGCTCGGCGACGGCGGGGCGCTGCAGGTGGCGCACGCGTCGAGCCGGATCGTGCCGGCGGTGCGCGCGTTCCTCGACGAGCGCGGCGAGGACGCATGGCTGCGCGAAGGCGGCTTGCTGAAGGTCGCCGCGACGGAAGCGGAGGACGTAGCCGTCCGGCGCTCCGTGCAGGCGGCCCGCGAGCTCGGCGCCGACGAGGAGGCACTGCCGCTGGGCCCCGCCGAGGTGCGGGAGCGGCTCGACTCGCCCCGGTTCCGCGGCGGCGTCTTCTTCCGCGACGGCGCCACCGTGCAGCCGGCGCGGCTCGCGCTGGCCCTGAAGCGGGCCGTGCGGGATGCGGGTGTCCAGCTCTTCGAGCACTCGCCGGTCGTCGACGTTCGGCCCGGGGCGGTCGAGACGCCTGCGGGAACCGTTCACGCGCGGGAGCTCGTGCTCGCGCTCAATGCCTGGGCGACGGGCTGGCCCCTGGCGCGGCGCCAGACGACGTTCGGCAGCGCGGTCGTCCTGACCGAGCCGGTGCCGGAGCTGCTCGCGCAGATCGGCTGGACCGGCGGCGAGGCCGTCACCGACGGCCGGATGTTCCTGCACTACTTCCGGACCACGCCCGACGGCCGCGTCCTGATGGGCAGCGGCTCGGGGCGGCTGGAGCCGGGCGGCCGGGTCGGCGGCGGCGTGCTGGACGACCTCCCGGCACAGGCCCGCGCACACGCGGGGCTGCGGGCGCTCCTCCCCGCCCTCGCGGACGTGCGCATCGACGCGAGCTGGAGCGGCCCGATCGACGTCTCCGCCGACCGGCTGCCGCGGTTCGGCACAGTCCCGGGCACGCGGATCCATTACGGCGCCGGCTACTCGGGCAACGGTGTCGGGCCGAGCTGGCTGGGCGGCCAGATCCTGGCGTCGCTCGCGCTCGGCGCGCAGGACGAGTGGTCCGCGCTGCCGCTCGTCGAACGGCGCGGGCGGCGCCTGCCGCCGGAGCCGTTCCGCTACGTCGGCGGCAGGGTCGTCCGCTGGGGCACGCTCGCCTCGGAGGAGGCGCTCGGCGCGGGGCGGCGGCCGGCCGCCGCGGCCCGAGCAGCCGCGGCGATCCCGCGGCTGCTGCGACTGCCGATCGGCACGCGCTAGCTCAGATCCGGCAGGTCGCGCGGCCGTTCTTGACCAGGTACTGCTGGTGGTACTCCTCCGCCGGCCAGAACGCCGACGCCGGCTCGATCTCGGTCGCGATCGGCTTCCCGAACCGCGCCTGCGCACGGGCCTTCGACTCCGCGGCGACCTCGGCCTGCTCGGGAGAATGGGTGAAGATCGCGGAGCGGTACTGGGTGCCGACGTCCCAGCCCTGGCGGTTGACCTGGGTCGGGTCGTGGAAGCTCCAGAACCGGTCGACGAGGTCGCCGTACGAGACCTCGTCCGGATCGAAGGTGACCTCGACCGCCTCGGCGTGGCCGGTCGTGCCGCTGCAGACCGTCTTGTAGTCGGGGGCGTCGACGTGGCCGCCGGTGTAGCCCACCTGGACATCCGTGACGCCCGGCGTGTTGCGGAAGTCGACCTCGACGCCCCAGAAGCAGCCGGCCGCGAACGTCGCCGTCTCGGTCATGTCCGCTCCAGGTCGAGGGCGCACGAGTTGATGCAGTAGCGCTGGCCCGTCGGGCCGGGGCCGTCCGGGAAGACGTGGCCGAGGTGCCCGCCGCAGGCGGCGCACATGACCTCGGTCCGGATCATCCCGTAGCTCGAGTCGGTCTCGGTGACGACGCTCTCGAGACTCGCGGGCTCGACGAAGCTCGGCCAGCCGGAGCCGGAGTCGAACTTGGCGTCGGAGCGAAACAGCTCCGCGTTGCACCCGGCGCAGCGGTAGACGCCGGGGTCCTTCATGTCGTTGTACTCGCCGGTGAAGGCGCGCTCGGTGCCCTTCCGCCGGAGCACCTCGTACTGCTCCGGGCTCAGCTCCGCGCGCCACTCGGCGTCGGTCTTCTGCACGTGTGTCTCCATGACTCCAGGGTACTCCCGGCGTCCAGGTCCAGGCCTAGGTCTGCGGCAGCACGAACGCGGCGATCGCCACGAAGTGGACGGCGGCCGCGCCGATCACGAGCAGGTGGAAGATCTCGTGGTAGCCGAACGTCGCCGGGAGGGGATTCGGGCGCCGGAACGCGTACGCGAGCGCGCCCAGCGTGTAGAGCCCGCCGCCGACGAACACGAGCACGGCCGGCGCCACGCCCAGGTCGAACATCTCCGGGACTGCAGCCACACCCACCCAGCCGAGCGCGACGAAGACGAGGGCGGTCAGCCACTTCGGCGCATCGACCCAGGCCAGGTTGAGAACGAGACCCGCGGCAGCTCCGACCCAGACGACGACCAGGATCAGGTCGGCGATCCTGCCGTCGAAGGCGAGCAGCGCGAACGGCGTGTACGTGCCGGCGATCAGGAGCAGGATCGTCGAGTGATCGAGCCGGCGCATCCAGGTGCGGGCGCGCACGGACTTCCAGTCGACCCGGTGGTAGAGCGCGCTGACGCCGAACATCGCCGCGAGCGCGACCGCGTAGATCCACGTCGCGACCAGCTCCCGGCCCGAGTCCGACACGGCCACGAGCGCCACGCCGGCGACGAGCGCGACGTAGAACGCGTACTGGTGGAACACGCCACGCAGACGCGGCTTCGTCGTGATGTCCACCCAGGAAGTGTGCCCTACACTCGGCCGGAGGGCCGTTAGCTCAGTTGGTAGAGCAGGGGACTTTTAATCCCAAGGTCGTTGGTTCGATCCCAACACGGCCCATGAGACCCGAGTGGCCGTGAGTGATCTCATGTCGCGAGGCTCTGATCGCTCCGCTGTTGAGCGACCCCTTACGTACCGGGCGCGAGCTGCTCGGGCAGGAGCCGCTCCGGACCCTGATAGCGGTGCTCCTCGATGAAGGCAGAGAACGCGTCCTCGTCGAACGTGGTGCAGCGGGCGAGCCAGCCGCGTCCGCGGTCGGCCGTCCCGGTGGCAGCGTCCGGCGCAGTCCACGCGCTGAGCGTGATCTTGTCGCCGTTCGAGGCCAGCGGGGCGACCAGGAGGCCATTCGGATCGTCGTCGTAGAACGTCCGGAGCTCGTCGACCTCCGCTTGCGGCACCTGCGGCCCGTAGTGGATCACGACGCCGCCGTGCTCGAGGTTGTGCACGCTCTTCACGAGCGGCACCTCCTCATCGTAGAAATCCCAGATCACCCACTCCCCGTAGTGCGGCCCACTCGTCGGCGGGTTCGAGTTCCAATCCGGCTTCGTCGTCAATGTCGGCACGTCGGAGTGGTCGGGCACGTTCGGCAGCGCGGGGAAGCTCTCGAGCGTGCAACCAGCGCTCTCCACTGCCGTCTGCTCGTCCTCGTCGCCGCCACCCAGAATGAGCACGCCGAGCACGATCGCGAGCACCGCGATCCCGGTCGCACCGATCAGGTACAGCACCCTTCGCCGCCGGCCGCCGTCCCCAGGCTCAGCGGTCGAGCGTTGCTCTGGCACCTCTGGCCCCTTGGGAGGCTCGGGAGTTCTGTCATTCCTGGCCATCGGCGCCGAACACGATAGTCCGTCGTCGTCTGCGCCAGTCGGGCGTCAGCCGATTCGCTCGGCCAGCCCGATGAGAATCCCCTCGGGCCCTCGGACGTAGCAGAGCCGGTACACGTCTTCGTACTGGACTACTTCGTCGACGAGCTGCGCGTCGTGCTTCCGGAGCCGCGCGAGCGTATCGTCCAGGTCGTCCACGGCGAACATGACACGCAGATACCCCAGCGCGTTCACCGGGGCGGTTCGATGATCGGCGACCACGGTCGGCGTGAGAAAGCGCGAGAGCTCGATCCCGCCGTGGCCGTCCGGCATACGCATCATGGCGGTCTCGACGCGCTGGTCGCGCAGCCCGGTGACGCGCCCTGACCAGTCTCCTTCGATCATCATCCGGCCTTCGAGTACGAGGCCCAGCTCGATGAAAAAGGAGATAGCGGTATCGAGGGATTCCACCACGATCGCGACGTTGTCCATGCGTTGGAGCGTCACGCGGCGGCCCTCTCGTCGTCTTGTCGCCTGGACACGCTCACCGAGCGTACCGGCTGATGGTTGCGTCGTCTGCGCGGTGGCTTCGCCCAGCGTTCAGGAATGTTCCCCGAAGGTCGCGCTCTAAGATGAAGGGCGTGTCGCTGCCCGTGACGCTTCCCCTCATCGACCACCTGGCGCTGCGAGTACGTGACCTGAGGCGCAGCCGCACCTTCTACGAGCGGGCCCTCGAGCCGTTCGGAGTGCAGGTGGTGGAGAGCTCTCAGGGCCCCGGGTTCTCGATCGAGGGCGGTGGAGATTTCTGGATCGGGGAAGGGGAACCCCCGGCCGCTCCCGTTCATGTGGCCTTCGCCGCAGCCGACCGAGCTACCGTAGACGAGTTCCACCGCGCCGCTGTCGAAGCCGGCGGCCGCGACAACGGCGCGCCGGGTCTTCGCCCGCAGTACCACGCCGGGTACTACGCAGCGTTCGTCATCGACCCGGACGGGAACAACGTCGAAGCGGTCTTCCACGGGGACGACCGCTAGCTGCCAGCCGCGTGACGCTCGCTTGGGTCGGCGGCGAACGTCAACCGGCGCGCAGACCGAAGTGACGCCTCCTCACGGGTCGGCCCGCCAGTAGATCGCGATCAAGAACGGCACTCCGGCGATCGTGGCCCGGGCGGCCCGGTACTCGACGTCGACAACGCTCCCGTCCTTGCGCCGCATCCGGGTCCGACCCTGCGTCCGTTCGCCCCTGGCCACCTCCTCCAGGTTCCGGATCGTCCGGTCGGGATCGGCGGCCAGCTCGCGCACGGGCAGCTCGAGCAACTCCTCACGGGTGTAGCCGCTCAGCTCACAGGCGGCATCGTTGACGGCGACGTAGTGCTCGTGGTCCTCGAACACGAACGCGGCGAGGTTCGCGGTGTCGAGCGCCTCGCCGAGCAGCGCGCGCTGGATCTGTGGGTTTGCCCTGCCTGAGGAGGCCATGGAGGGAGAGTCGCACGTCGAGCTGCGACCGCAAGTCGACGCCGGCGCTGGGCTACTCGCCCTCGGCCGTGGAGCTGGGGGCGAGGAAGGTGGCGGCGGCGTCCTCTCCGGCGGCGAAGCTCTTCTCGGCGAGCCAGCCGCCGTCGACGGTGAGCGCGATCCCGTTCACGTACGCGGACTGGTCGCTCGCGAGGTAGACGGCGGCGTCGGCGACGTCGGCCGGCACGCCCGGCCGCCCTTGCGGGACGACCGTCCGCAGTCCCTCCTCGAACGCGTCCTCCGCGAAGTACTGCTCGGTCAGCGGTGTCCTGATCAGGCCCGGGCAGATCGCGTTCACGCGGATCCCGGCCGGGCCGAGATCGCGGGCGAGGCTCTTCGTCAGGCCGATCACCCCGTGCTTGGCCGCCGTGTACGCCGGACGCCGCGCCAGCCCGATCAGCCCGCCGACCGACGAGATGTTGACGATCACGCCGCGGCCGGCCTCGCGCATGTGGCGCGCGGCCGCCTGGCAGCAGTAGAAGGTGCCGCTCAGGTTGACGGCGATCACGTTGTCCCACTCGTCGGTGGCCATCGTGTAGACGTCGCCGATCTCGCGCACGCCGGCGCTGTTCACGAGCACGTCGATGCGGCCCTCCGCCGCCACGACCTCGGTCACCGCGCGCTCGACGTCCGCCGGGGAACGCACGTCGCCGTGGATCTCGGCGTCGCCCGCCCGGTCGAAGCCGATCGAGCGCGCGCCCTCGCGCGCGAAGCGGTCGGCGATCTCGCGGCCGATCCCGCTCGCGGCTCCAGTGACCAGCACCACCCGGTTCTCCAGCATCCAGCCCTCCTCCGAAAGTACGTTAACCCCATGACTGCATGGACGATCGACGGACCCCGTCACGGGGGAATCACCGTCTCAGACCTCGACCGCTCGCTCGACTTCTACTGCGGGCTGCTCGGCCTGGAGCTGCTCTGGCGGCGGCTCTACGAGGAACGGGAGATCACGAGGATCGTCGGCGTGCCCGAGGCGACCGGGATCGAGGTGGCGATGCTCCGGATCCCGGGCAGCGAGGTCGACGTCGAGCTGCTCCAGTACCACGGCTGCGACAGCCCCTCCGGCAGCTCGCCGCCCTCGCACCACGGCACGGGCCACTTCTGCGTCTACGTCACCGGCATCGACGCCCTCTACGACGAGCTGCACGCGCAGGGCGTCGCCTTCCGCTCCGACGGCCCCGTGGAGATGAGCGCCGGCATCAACGCGGGCGGGAAGAGCCTCTACGCGCTCGACCCCGACGGCTACGTGTTCGAGTTCCACCAGCGGCCGCCGCGATGAGGCTGGAGGTCGCCGACGTCGCGGAGCGGCCTGCCGACAGGCCGCCGCTCGTGGAGCAGTTCCGGCTGATGGCGTTGATCCGGCGCTTCGAGGATCGCGCCGCCGAGCTCTTCCAGCAGGGCGTGATCGTCGGCACCGCCCACAGCTGCGTCGGCCAGGAGGCGATCGCGGTCGGCGCCGCGGGCGTCATGCGCCGCGACGACTTCCTCGTCGGCCACCACCGCTCGCACGGCCACCTGATCGCGGCCGGAGCCGACCTCCGCCGGATGATGGCGGAGATGTTCGGGAAGCGGACGGGCTACTGCAAGGGCCTCGGCGGCTCGATGCACATCGCCGACCTGTCCCTGAACATCCTCGGCTGCAACGGGATCGTCGGCGCCGGGCTGCCGCACGCGTGCGGAGCGGCGCTCACCGCCAAGCTGCACGGGACCGGCCAGGCGGCGGTCGCATTCTTCGGCGACGGGGCCGCCGGCCAGGGCGCCGCTCACGAGGGCATGAACCTCGCCGCGACCTGGGCGCTGCCGGTCGTCTTCATCTGCGAGAACAACCAGTTCGCGCTCTCGGCCGGCTGGCGGGCCCAGCGCGCGGTCGAGGATCTCGCCGAACGCGCGGCCGGCTACGGGATGCCCGGCGAGATCGTCGACGGGAACGACGTGCTCGCGGTCGAGGCCGCCGTCGCACGCGCGCTCGAGCGGGCGCGCGAGGGGGCCGGGCCGACGTTCCTCGAGCTGAAGACGTTCCGCCGGATGCAGCACTCGATGCGGGCCAACCTCCCGGACGTCCGCGATCCGGCGCTCGTCGAGGAATGGGAGGCGCGGGACCCGCTGCCGCGCTTCGAGCGGCTGCTCCGGGAGCTCGGTGAGCTGGACGACGACGGCGTCGACGCCGTCCTCCGGGAGGTCGAGCACGACGTCGAGCTCGCCGTGCAGATCGCCCTCGCCGACGAGGACGCGTCGACCGACGACCTGCTGCCCGGCCGTCTTCGGCCCGAGGCGGGCCTATCCCGCGCCGGCCGCGGAGACGGAGCGGAAGCTCGGCTTCGTCGCGGCGATCCGGGAGGCGCTCGACCTGGAGCTCGAGGCCGACCCGAACGTGGTCGTGATCGGCGAGGACATCGGCAAGGTCGGCGGCCTCTTCCGCGCGACGGAGGGGCTCTACGAGCGCTACGGCGGCGAACGCATCCGCGACACGCCGCTGACCGAGAGCGGGTTCGTCGGCTGCGGGATCGGCGCCGCGCTGACCGGCTTGCGGCCCGTCGTCGAGCTCCAGTTCTCCGACTTCTCCGGCGTCGCCTTCGACCAGATCATGAACCAGGCCGCGAAGCTCCGGTTCATGATGGGCGGCGCGCCGAGCATCCCGCTCGTGATCCGGATGGTCTCGGGAGGAGGCGTCCGGCTCGGCGCCCAGCACTCGCAGAGCCTGGAGGCGCTCTTCGCCCACATCCCCGGCCTCGTGGTCGCGATGCCGTCGACGCCGTACGACGCGAAGGGCCTGCTGTCCGCCGCGATCCGCGGCGACGACCCGGTCATCTTCCTCGAGCAGAAGCTCCTCTTCTTCGGCGAGGAGGCGCCCGTGCCCGCAGAGCGGTACGGGATCGAACTCGGCGTCGGCCGCGTCGCGCGCGAGGGCACGGACGTGACCGTCGTCGCCCTCGGCGCGCTCGTTCCGCACGCACTGCGAGCGGCGCACGAGCTCGAGGCGGAAGGCGTGAGCGTCGAGGTGGTCGACCCGCGCACGCTCGTCCCGCTCGACACCGAGCTGATCGCAGCCTCGGTCGCGAAGACGCACCGGCTCGTGGTCGCGCACGAGGCGGTGCAGTTCGGCGGCTTCGGCTCGGAGATCGCAGCGCACGTGGCGGAGCACTGCTTCTGGGATCTCGACGCACCGGTCAGGCGCGTCGGCGCCGCCTCCCACCCGATCCCGTACCAGAAGGATCTCGAGGCGGCGACACTCCCCGGGCCGGCGGAGATCGCCGCCGCGGTTCGCTCGCTGGCCTCCGGCTGACCTCCGGCGCGCGCTTCTCCGTCGTCTGGAGGACGACGGCCGCGATCACGACCGCCCCACCGACGATCGTCATCGGGTCGGGCGTCTCCCTCACCGCCACCCACGCCCAGAACGGCCCCAGCACGACCTCCAGCAGCGTGATCAGCGCCACTTCGGACGCGACGATCAGTCGGGCGCCCATCGTGAAGAGGACGAGCCCGACGCCCATCTGGCCGACCCCGAGGAGGACGAGCAGGACGAGGTCGCGGCCGCCGACGGTCGCCGGATGCGCGAACGGGCCGACGACGAGGACGAGCAGCAGCTGCGAGAGGCAGATCGCCGGCACCATCGAGACGTCGCGCCGGTGCCGCGTGATCACGATGCTGGCGGCGAAGGAGAGCGTCATCGCGAGCGAGAAGCCGATTCCGAGCGCGCCGCCGCTCCCCGGCCCGCCGACCATCAGCCCGACGCCGAGGAGCGCGATCACCATGGCGACCGCCGCTCTGGCCGTGATCCGCTCGCGTAGCGCGACCCAGGCGAGCAGCGCCGCCGCGATCGGCGAGACGGCCTGCAGGAAGAGGACATTCGCGACGGTCGAGTGGTTGAGGGCGACGATGAACGAGCCCGACGCGATCGAGGTGCAGACCGCGACGCCGAGGCCTGCGAGCCCCATCGACCGGAACACCTCGACGGTGCGGCCACGGTTCGTGACCGCGACGAAGACGGCCAGTGCGACGAACGCGAAGAATGCGCGCCCCGCGAGCTGCGTCGGCGTGTCGACCGAGAGCTCCCGCTGCAGGCCGCCTGCGGTCGACCAGGCCACCGCGGCGCCGGCGATGTACAGCTGCCCGCGGCGCCGCGCGGTGGGAATCAGCGCTTCTTGCCGGGGTTCAGCAGCCCCTTGGGATCGAACGCCGCCTTGATCGAACCGGTGCAGCGCGACCGCAGCCGGGCTCCACTGGCGCTCGAGCCGGCCGCCCTTGACGAGACCGAGCCCGTGCTCGCCGGAGATGCTCCCGCCGAGGCGCACGGCGAGGTCGAACAGCTCCTCGGCCGCCGCCGCTGCGCGACCGCGTTCCGCCTCGTCGTTCGGGTCGATCATGAAGGTCGAGTGGAGGTTGCCGTCGCCCGCGTGCCCCCAGCTGCAGGCCGGCGAGCCCGTGGCGCTCGCCGATCGCGAGCGTCTCCTCGATCGCCTCCGCCAGGCGGTCGAAGGGCACGACGATGTCCTCGCTCACCTTGCCGCCGCGCTCGACCTGGACCGCGAGCGAGACGCCGTCGCGCCAGCGCCAGAGCGCCGCGATCTCGGCGGCGGTCTCGGGCGCCCACACCGAGAGCGCGTCCTCGCCGACGGCCTCCAGCACCGACGCGCGCAGGCGCGCGACCTCCTCCGCCGAGCCGTCGACCTCGGTGAGCACGAGGAACCCCGGGGCAAGCGGCACCGGGAAGGAGTCGGCCGAACGGCGCACGGTCTCCGCGTCGAGATACTCGAGCGCCGCGACCGGCAGGCCGCTGCCGACCACGCGCGCGAGCGCCTCGCAGCCGGCGGCCGTGTCGGGATGCAGCGAGACGACCGGAGCGACCGCCTCCGGCGCGGGCGTCAGGTTCAGCCAGACCGAGGTGACGACGCCCAGGGTCCCCTCGGAGCCGATGAGCAGGCTCTTGAGGTCGTAGCCCGCGACGTCCTTGCGGATCGGCGCCGCCCACCGCGACGAGCTCCCCCGGAGCGACGACCGCCTCGACGCCCGTGACCCAGTCGCCGGTGACGCCGTACTTGAACGCGTGCGGGCCGCCGGCGTTCGTCGCGACGTTGCCGCCGATCTGCGACTGCTCGGCCGCACCGGGATCGGGCGGGAAGAGCAGGCCGTTCTCGCGGGCGAGCCGGCGGACGTCCGCCGTCGTCACGCCCGCCTCGACCTCCATCCGCCAGAGCAGCGGGTCGATCGAGCGCACGTTCCGCAGCCGCTCGAGCCCGAGCACGATCCCGCCGAGCGGCACCGCGCCGCCCGCGAAGCCCGTGCCGCCGCCTCTCGGCGTGATCGGGACGTCGTGCTCGTAGCACCACGCGACGACCTCCGCGACCTCGGCGGCCGTCCGCGGCAGCACGACCGCGTCCGCGTGACCGCGCAGCCCGCGCGCCTCCGTCGCGTCGGCGAGGTAGGCCGCGGGGACGCCGTCGAGCACGAGCGCGTCCCCGAATCGGGCGCGGAGGTCCTTCGCCGGCGAGGCAGCCGGCACGCTCACGCGCGGCGGACGGGATTCGTGAGCGAGCCGATCCCTTCGATCTCGACCGTGACCTCGTCCCCGTCGGCGAGATAGACGGGAGGCTTGCGCCCGAGCCCCACCCCGGCCGGCGTCCCGGTCAGGATCAGATCGCCCGGCTCGAGCGTGATCCCGTCGCTGATGAACGCGATCACCTCGGCGACGGTGAAGACCATCTGCGCGGTCGAGGAGTCCTGCACGACCTCGCCGTTCAGGAGGCAGCGGATGCCGAGCGCCTGCGGGTCCGGCACCTCGGCCGCGGGAACGATCGGCCCGACCGGGCCGAACGTGTCGAAGGACTTCCCGCGCGTCCACTGGCCGTCGGCGAACTGGATGTCGCGCGCGCTCACCTCGTTGGCGCAGAGGTAGCCGGCGACGTGGTCGAGCGCGTCCGCGACCGCGACACCGCTGGCGCGGGTCCCGATCACGACGCCGAGCTCGGCTTCGTAGTCGACCTCCTTGGCCTGCTGCGGGAGCACGATCGGCTCGCCGGGCCCGATCAGCGAGTTCGGCCACTTGGCGAACACGAGCGGCCGCTCGGGAAGCTCCATCCCGGACTCCTCCGCGTGGTCGCGGTAGTTCAGCCCGACGCACACGATCTTGCCCGGGCGGGCGAATGGCAGGCCGTTATCCGGCATCAACGCTCCTCTCGTCGGTGAAGACCTTGCCGGGATTGAGGATCCCGTTCGGGTCGAAGACTCGCTTGATCGCGCGCATCAGCGGCACCAGGTCGCCGTGCTCGAGCTCGAGCGCCGCGATCTTCCCCTGGCCGATCCCGTGCTCGCCCGTGCAGGTGCCGCCGCGCGCGAGCGCGTCGACGACGAGGCGCTCGACGAGCTCGTCCGCGAGCGCGAGCTCGGCGGGGTCGTCGGGGTCGAGCTGGAGGCTGACGTGGACGTTGCCGTCGCCGGCGTGGCCGAGGATCGCCGCGTCGAGGCCGAGCCGTTCCACCTCGGCGCGCGCGAACGCGACCGCGCCGGCCAGCTCCGAGACGGGGACGCAGGTGTCCGTGGCGCGCTCGTGCCGTCCCGGCGAGGCCGCTGCCGCCGCATACGCAGCGTCGTGCCGCGCCGCCCAGAGGCGGGCGCGGCCGTCCGGCGTCGCGCTCGTCGACGATCTCCGTCGCGCCCTCCGCCTCCGCCAGCTCGCGCACGAGCGCGAGGTCGGCCTCGACGGTTGCCTCCGAGCCGGCGGCCTCGACGAGCAGGCACGGCCCCTCGGGGTAGCTCGAGCCGCGATAGGCGTTGATCGCGGCGAGCGTCCACGCGTCGAGCAGCTCGAGCCGGGTGACGGCCGCCCCGGCGGCGACGGCGGCCGCCGCGGTCCGGCAGGCCGCGTCGATCGTCGGGAAGGAGATGCGTTGCGCGACGACGTGCTCCGGGATTCCGTACAGGCGGACGCGGAGCTCGGTGATCACGGCGAGCGTCCCCTCGGAGCCGACCAGCAGGCTCGTGAGGTCGTAGCCGGCCGACGTCTTCGGCGCGCGGCTGCCCGTCCGGACGATCGTCCCGTCCGCGAGCACCGCCTCGAGCGCCAGCACGTTGGCGCGCATCTTCCCGTAGCGGATCGTGGTCGTCCCGGCCGCGTTCGTCGAGGCCATCCCGCCCAGCGTCGCGTCGGCGCCCGGATCGACCGGGAAGAAGAGCCCGTGCTCGCCCGCTGCCCGCTCGAGCTGCATCCGCGTCACGCCCGCCTGGACGGTCGCGTTCAGGTCGCCCGGCGCGATCTCGACGATCCGGTTCATCCGGGAGAGGTCGAGGCTGATCCCGCCGCGCGTCGGGATCACATGGCCTTCGAGGCTGGAGCCGGCGCCGAACGGGGTCACGGCCACACCGCGCTCGTTCGCGAGCGCGAGGACGCGCGAGACCTCGTCCGTCGACGTCGGGTAGACCACGAGGTCGGGCCGCCGCGGCCGGTGAAAGGTGATGTCGGCGCCGTGGAGGTCGCGCTCCGAGTCGCCGTCCGACACGCGCGCACTCCCGCCGAGCACCTCGGCGAGGGCGTCGCGCAGCTCCTGGGGCGCGACGGTCACGCGAACTCGGCCTCCGACGGGAGCCCCGACGCGACGCTGTCGACCGCCCAGCGCAGGCTGTCCTGGACGCCGCGCTCGGCGGCCTCCCCGTCGTTCGCCTCGCAGTCGGCGAAGAACGCGGCGTAGCGGTCGAGCGAGTCCTGGAACCGTTGCGCCGTCGAGAGCACGAGACGGTTGTACCGCTCCGAGCGCCGGTAGAGCCGCTCGACCTCCTCGACGAGCCGGCGGCGCCCGCTCGCCCGGTAGCACGTGCCGTAGAACTCCCAGCGGAGCGCGAGGTACGCTGTCGACGTCCTCGGCGGCCGCCGCCCGCTCGAGCCGTGGTCAGCGTCGACCGCATCGCTCGCGCGCTCCGTCGCGCCCACCGCCTCGGCGCCGAGGCGGGCCGCGAGACCCTCCAGCCCGAGCCGCGCCGCGTAGATCTCCTCGAAGTCCTCCCGCGTCAGCCTGCTCACGAACGCGCGCCCGGTCGAGCCGACGGCGACGAAGCCTTCGCGCTGCAGCGCGCCGAGGCTCGCCCGCACCGGGGTCTGCGAGACGCCGAGCCGCACGGCGAGATCCCGTTGCACGAGCTGGGTGCCCTCGGGGAGCTGGCCGGCGACGATGAGCGCGCGCAGCGACTGCGCGACGCGCTGCTCGATCGACTCCCGCTCCTCGAGCGGCGCGATCGCGGATTCGGTGGTGCCGGGAGCTTCCATTCGGCGTCAGTCTCGTTTACGCTCGCCCTCGACGCAACATGAAATCGCAAATTTCATCGTGAGCACGGCCGCCACCCGGGTCGGCGTCGACGTCGGCGGCACGTTCACCGACGTGATCCTGCACGGCGCCGACGGGCGGGTCGTCCTGCGCAAGCTGCTCTCCACCCCGCCGAGCTACGACCGCGCCGTCGTCGACGCCGTCGGCGGGCTCGCCGCAGCGGATGCCGCAGCAGTGGCCGAGGTCGTGCACGGGACGACCGTCGCCACGAACGCCGTGCTGGAGCGGCGGGGCAGCCCGACCGCCCTCGTGACCACGGCCGGCTTCCGCGACGTGCTCGAGCTTCGCCGGTTGCGGATCCCGCACATGTACGACCTCTTCTGGCGCAAGCCGCCGCCGCTCGTGGAGCGGCACCTCCGCTTCGAGCTGAACGAGCGGATCGCAGCGGACGGGACGATCGTGCGCCCGCTGGACGAGGAGGAGAGCCGGTCGCTCGCGGCCCGGCTGCGCGCGACGGGCGTCGAGTCGGTCGCCGTCTGCTTCCTCCACTCCTACCTCTATCCCGAGCACGAGCGCCGCTTCGGCGCGATCCTGGCGGAGCAGCTCCCGGAGGCGAACGTCTCCCTCTCGAGCGAGATCCTGCGCGAGCAGCGCGAGTACGAGCGCTCGGCGACCACGGTCGTCAACGCCTACGTGCGGCCGCTGATGTCGATCGTACATCGACCGGATCCGGACGGGCCTCGACGGGATCGGCGCTCGAGGGGCCGCTGCAGATCATGCAGTCGTCCGGCGGCGTGATGACGGCGGCGGACGCGAAGGAGCGGCCGGTCTTCGCGCTCGAGTCGGGCCCGGCCGCGGGCGTGGTCGCGGCCCGCGGGATGGGCGAGCGGCTCGGCATCGAGCAACCTGCTCGCGTTCGACATGGGCGGCACGACCGCGAAGGCGTCGCTGATCGAGAACGGCGCCATCTCGCGCGGCCGCGAGTACGAGGTCGGCGGCGCGATGTCGGCCGGCAGCCGGTTGATCCGGGGCGCCGGCGAGCTGCTCCGGATCCCGACGATCGACATCGCCGAGGTCGGGGCCGGCGGCGGCAGCATCGCCTGGATCGACCCCGCCGGCGGTCTCCAGGTCGGCCCGCGCAGCGCAGGCGCCGACCCCGGCCCGGCCTGCTACGGGCGCGGCGGCGTCGAGCCGACCGTGACCGATGCGAACGTCGTGCTCGGCTACATGCCCGCCGTCACCGTCGCGGACGGACAGGTCTCGATCTCGGCCGAGCTCGCCGAGCAGGCGGTGCGGCGCGTCGCCGAGCCGCTCGGCCTGACGCTGCTCGAGGCGGCGAGCGGGATCCACCGGATCGCGAACGCGCGGATGACGCGCGCCCTCAGAAGCGTCTCCTCCGAGAAGGGGCGCGACCCGCGCGACTTCGCGTTGATCGCCTACGGCGGCGCCGGCCCGATCCATGCCGCGGGCCTGGCGGAGGATCTCGGCATGCGGACGGTGCTCGTGCCGGCGGTCGCGGGTCTCTTCAGCGCCGTCGGCCTGCTCTTCGCGCGGCCGGAGTTCCACGAGGTGCGCACGTGCAACCTCGACGTGGACGCCGTCGATCCCACGGTCGTCGCCGGACTCTTCGCCGAGATGGAGACCAGGCTGGTCGACGCGCTGGAAGGGCGCTCGCAGGTCGAGTGGGCGCGCACGGCGGACCTCCGCTACGGCGGCCAGAGCTGGGAGGTCGAGGTCGGCGTGCCGGCCGGCACGATCGACGACGACCTGCTCGCCGCGCCTGCGGGCGCGCTTCGAGGACGAGCACGAGCGGCTCTACGGGGTCAAGGATCGCGCCGGCTCCCCGGTCGAGGTCCGGGCCGTGCGGCTCGCGGCGCTCGGCGACGTCGCGGCGACGCACTCCTTTCAGCTCGAAGCGAACGCCGCGGGCTCGAACGGCGCCACCCGCCAGATCGAAGGGAACTCCGTGCCGGTGCGAACGCGGTCGTCCGTCGGCGAGACGCCGGAGCCCGGCCCGCTGCTCGTGGACGAGTACGACACGACCGTCGTCGTCCCGCCGGGGTGGTCCGCCCGGCGCGACGCCGCCACCGGCACGCTCGTCCTGGAGCGCGATGGCGACTAGGGCCCGGATCGACCCGGTCACGCTCCAGATCGTCGGCAACGCGCTCGCGTCGATGGCGGACGAGATGGCGACGACGATCTGCCGCACCGCGCACTCGACCGTCGTCCGCGACGGGATGGACTTCTCGGCCGTCGTCTGCGACGCAAGGGCCGGACGGTCGCGCAGGCGGTCAGCGTGCCCTTCCACCTCGGCTCGATCCCGGCCGCAATGGAGACGCTGCTCGAGCACTACGGCGACCGGATCCGGCCCGGGGACGTGTACGTGATGAACGACCCGTTCGACGGCGGCATGCACCTGCAGGACATCTTCGTCTTCAAGCCCGTGCACCTCGGCGACGAGCTGATCGGCTTCACGTGCACGACCGCGCACCACGGCGACGTCGGCGGCAGGCTGCCCGGCTCGAGCGCCTGCGACAACACGGAGATCTTCCAGGAGGGGATCCGCATGCCCTGGCTGCGCCTCTACGCCGAGGGCGAGCCGGTCGAGGACGTCTTCAAGCTGATCGAGGCGAACGTGCGGATCCCGCGGATGACCTTCGGCGACCTCGGCGCGCAGGTCGCGGCCTGCTCGGTCGCCGAGCGGACGCTCGTCGCGCTCGCCGAGCGGCACGGCGTCGAGCCGCTCGCGGAGCTGATGGACGCGCTGATCGACTACACCGAGCGGCTCGTCCGGCAGGAGATCGCGAGCTGGCCCGACGGCACCGCGTCGTTCACCGACCACCTCGGCTCGGACGGCGTCGACGTCTGCGATGTGCCGGTCACGGCCCACGTGACGATCGCAGGCGACGAGATCACCGCCGACCTGACCGACTCGGCGCCGATGGTGCGCGGCTCGCTCAACAGCACCCGCTCGTTCGTGCAGGCGTGCGTCTACCAGGCCGTGCGCTCGGCGCTGACCGTCGACGTGCCGAACACGTCCGGCGCGTTCCGGCCGATCCAC
Source organism: uncultured Gaiellaceae bacterium (assembly GCA_963732995.1). Lineage (GTDB taxonomy): Bacteria > Actinomycetota > Thermoleophilia > Gaiellales > Gaiellaceae > Gaiellasilicea. The sequence goes on from CAVTBS010000004.1 coordinate 98,595, forward strand.
ATCGTCACCAAGCCGGGCACGATCGCCGAGGTCGTGATGCCGGGCGCCTCCTCGATGCGCGGCGTCACGGGCTTCCGCGTGCTCGACGCCGTCAACGGCGCCCTCGCACAGCTGCTCCCCGACCGGGTCGCCGCGGCCGGCGAGGGCGGCAACACGCTCGCGATCTTCGGCGCCGAGCGGCCCGACGGCGAGCGCTTCATCTTCTACGAGCTGGTCGTCGGGACCTGGGGCGGGACACCGGAGGCGGATGGAAACGACGGCCTGACCAACCCGGCCAGCCTCGCCGCCAACATCCCGGTCGAGGTCGCCGAGTCCGAGTACCCGATCGTGGTCGAGCGATACGGGCTCGTGCCCGACTCGGGCGGCGCCGGGCTCCACCGCGGCGGGCTCGCGATCGAGCGCGTCTGGCGCTGCCTCACTCCCCGCACCTCGCTGATCGTCCGCTCCGACCGGGCCAAGCACGCGCCGTACGGCCTCGCGGGCGGCAAGCCGGGTGCGCTCGCGACCAACGTCCTTCTGCACCCGGACGGCAGCCACGAGATCCTGCCGCCGATGTTCTCGATCGAGATCGGCGCAGGCGACGTCTACCAGCACCGGACGGCGGGCGGCGGCGGCTGGGGCGATCCGCGGCAGCGCGACCCGGCCGCGGTCGCCGCCGACGTCCTCAACGAGAAGGTCAGCCGCGAGGCGGCCCGGGAGCTCTACGGGGTCGAGATCCCGTGAAGATCACCGCCGTCACGACGACGCCGATCGCGCTCCCGCTGGAGCGGCCGTTCCACTGGCGCTCCGGCGTCCAGGCGGGCGTCAACCTCGTTCTCTTCGCCGTCGAGACCGACGAGGGGATCACCGGCTACGGCGAGTCGATCTGCGAGGACCCGGCCGCGGTCGAGTCGTACGGCCGCCTGATGGCCCGCGCCTTCGTCGGCCGCTCGCCCGGCGAGATCGAGTCGATCCTCGGCGGGCTCTGGCGCGACGGCCGCTGGCGCGTCGTCCCGCGCTTCTCGCTCCAGGTCCTCAGCGGGCTCGAGTCGGCGTGCTGGGACGCGCTCGGCAAGGGCCTCGGTGTGCCGGCCTCGACGTTCCTCGGCGGGCGGGTCCACGACGAGGTCGACTTCATGGCCTTCCCGCAGGGAGACACGGCCGAGGAGCTCGCGCGCGACGCCGCGGCGCTCGCCGCCGAGGGTCATCGCGTCGTCTACATCAAGGTGGGCCGGGCGCAGCGCGACGACGCCGAGGTCGTCGGCGCGGTGCGCGAGGCGATCGGGCCGGAGCCGCTCCTGCGCGTCGACCCGAACGAGGCGTGGGACGTGCCGGGCGCGGTGGACGCGATCCGGCGCCTGGAGGAGTTCGACCTCGACTGGGTCGAGCAGCCGGTCGCGGCCGGCAACGTCGCCGGCCTCGCCTGGGTGCGCCGCAACGTCAAGCCGAAGATCGCCGCCGACCAGGCCGTGCACACGACCGCCGAGCTCCGCACCGTCCTCGAGCAGGAGGCCGCCGACGCGATCGTGCTCGGCAGCCACGAGTCGGGCGGCCTCTGGCGGTGGCGGCAGATGGCGTACCTCGCCGAGTCGTACGGGATCCCGATGAACCGGCACGCCTGCCCGGAGAGCGCGATCTCGACCTTCGCCGCGCTCCAGGTGATGGGCTGCCTGCCGAACCAGACCCTCGGCAGCCAGGTCATGCACCACCTCGTCACCGAGCAGCTCGTGACGACCCCGATCGAGAACCGAGGCGGGCGGGTGACCGTGCCGACCGCGCCGGGCCTCGGCTTCGAGATCGACCTGGACGCGGTCGAGCGGGCGCGCGAGCGCTACGAGCGGCAGGGGCCTTACTGATGGACCCGATCACGTTCGAGGTGATCCGGAACGCGCTCGTCGCGGCGACGGACGAGATGGTGCTGACGCTTCGGCGCAGCGCCTACTCGACCAACATCAAGACGCGCTCCGACTTCTCCTGCGCGTTCTTCGACGCGGAGCTGCGCGCGGTCGCGCAGGGCTTCACCCAGCCCGTCCACCTCGGCTCGATGGTCCAGCAGGTGCCGCGCGCGATCCTCGACTACGGCCCCGAGAACCTCGAGCCGGGCGACGTGATCATCACCAACGAGCCCTTCCCGAGCGGCGTCCACCTGAACGACATCAGCCTGATCTCACCCGTCCATCACGACGGGCGGCTGCTGGGGTACGTCGCCAACCTCGCGCACCACGTCGACGTCGGCGGCGGCGCACCCGCCTCGATCGGGGCGTTCCGGGAGGTGTTCCAGGAAGGCGTGATCATCCCGCCCGTGAAGGTCGTCGAGCGCGGCCGGATCGTCCGCGACGTCTTCGACCTGATCCTGGCCCAGATCCGCTCCAAGCACGAGACCGCGGGCGACTTCCGCGCCCAGATCGCCGCCAACGCCACCGGCGTGCGCAGGCTCCAGGCGCTGGTCGGCCGCCACGGGCTCGACACCGTCGTCGAGCACGATGCGCGAGCTGCTCGACTACACCGAGCGGCGCACCCGCGCCGAGATCGCGGCGCTCCCGCACGGCGTCTACGAGGCGGAGGGCACCGTCGACGTGGACGGCTACTCGGACGAGCCGGTGCTGCTGAAGGCGCGGATCGAGATCGGCGCCGACGGCGTCTCGTTCGACCTGAGCGGCTCCGACCCGCAGCGGCGCGCGCCCGTCAACTCCACGTACGCGCAGACGTTCTCGGCCTGCGCCTACGCGGTCAAGTGCCTGATCGACCCCGACCTGCCGGTCAACGACGGCTTCTACCGCGTCGTCGGTCTGCACGCGCCGGAGGGAACGGTGACGAACTGCACCTGGCCTGCCCCGGTCGTCGGCGGCTGGGAGACGCAGACCCGGCTCGTCGACGTGATCTTCCGGGCGCTGCTGCCGTCGCTGCCGGAGCGGCTGCCCGCGGGGACGAAGGCGATGATGTGCCACGCGGGCTTCGGCGGCGTCGACGCGACGACGAACGAGTACTACTGCTTCCTCGAGACGTTCGGCGGCGGCTACGGCGGCCGCTTCGCCAGCGACGGGCCGGACGCCGTGCAGACGCACGGGCAGAACACCGAGAACGCGCCCGTCGAGGAGACCGAGCTCAACTACCCGGTCCGGATCGCGCGCCTCTCGCTGGTCGAGGACTCGGACGGCCCGGGGCGCTTCCGCGGCGGCCTCGGCCTGCGCAAGGACTTCGTCTTCGACCGCGCGACGACGTTCACGGTCCTCGCCGACCGCACTCTCGCCGGGCCGGCGGGAGCGTTCGGCGGCCGGCCGGGCAAGCCGGCGGAGTACGTGCTGATCCGCGGCGGCGCCGAGACGCGGCTCGGCGCGAAGGCGACGATCGAGGTCGAGCCGGGCGACACGGTCAGCTTCCGCACCTGCGGCGGCGGCGGCTACGGGCCGCCGCTCGAGCGCGACCGCGAGCTCGTCGCCCGGGACGTCCGCGAGGGGAAGGTCAGCGCCGAGCGCGCGCTGGAGGAGTACGGATGGCAGGCGTAGATCCGATCTCCTTCGAGGTGATCCGGAACGCCCTCGTCGCGGCGACCGACGAGATGGCGCTCGCGCTGAAGCGGAGCGCGTACTCGACGAACATCAAGACGCGCGGCGACTTCTCGTGCGCATTCTTCGACGCGGAGCTCCGCTCGGTCGCGCAGGGCTTCTCGCAGCCGGTGCATCTCGGCTCGATGGCCGAGCAGGTGCCGAAGGCCGTGCGGAGCTACGGCGCCGAGAATCTCGGACCGGGCGACGTGCTCGTCACGAACGACCCGCACCCGAGCGGCGTCCACCTGAACGACGTCAGCCTGATCTCGCCCGTCCACCACGAAGGGGAGCTGATCGGCTACGTGGCGAACCTGGCGCATCACGTCGACGTCGGCGGCGGCGCGCCCGCGTCGATCGGCGCGTTCCGGGAGGTCTTCCAGGAGGGCGTGATCGTGCCGCCGGTGAAGCTGGTCGAGAACGGCGCGATCGTCAAGGACATCTTCAAGCTGATCCTGGCCCAGATCCGCTCGAAGCACGAGACGGCCGGCGACTTCCGGGCCCAGATCGCGGCGAACGCAACCGGTGTCCGCCGGGTGACGGCGCTCGTCGACAGGCACGGGCGCGAGACGATTCTCGCGACGATGGAGGAGCTGCTCGAGTACACCGAGCGGCGCACGCGGGCGGAGGTCGCCGCGCTGCCGCCGGGCGTCTACGAGGCCGAGGGCTCGGTCGACACCGACGGCTACACGGACGACCCGGTCCGCCTGCAGGTGCGGGTCGAGATCGGCGCCGACGGCGTCCGCTTCGACACGACGGGATCGGACCCGCAGCGGCGCGCGCCCGTCAACTCGACGTACGCGATGTCCTTCTCGGCCTGCGCCTACGCGCTCAAGTGCCTGGTCGACCCGGACCTGCCGGTCAACGACGGCTTCTACCGGCTCGTCAGCCTGCACGCGCCGCCCGGGACGGTCACGAACTGCACCTGGCCCGCGCCCGTCGTCGGCGGCTGGGAGACGCACGCGCGCCTCGTCGAGGTGATCGTCCGCGCGCTCCTGCCGGCGTTCCCCGAGCGGCTCCCCGCGGGGACGAAGGGGATGATGTGCCAGGCGGGCTTCGGCTCGCTGGACGTCGCCGCCGGCAAGTACACGTGCTTCTACGACACGTTCGCGGGCGGCTACGGCGGCCGCTACGCGAGCGACGGCCCCGACGCGGTCCAGTCGCACAGCCAGAACACCGAGAACGCGCCGATCGAGGAGACCGAGCTCAACTACCCGGTGCACATCAACGGGCTCTCGCTCGTCGAGGACTCGGAGGGGCCGGGACGGTTCCGCGGCGGGCTCGGGCTCCGCAAGGACTACCTCTTCGACCTGCACACGACCTTCACCGTGCTCGCGGACCGCGACAAGGCCGGGCCGTGGGGCGCGTTCGGCGGCCACACGGCGCGGACGGCCGAGTACGTCCACGTCCGCGACGGCGTCGAGACGAGGCTCTCGTCGAAGACGACGCTCGACCTCGTCCCGGGAGACGTGATCAGCGTCCGCACCTGCGGCGGCGGCGGCTACGGGCCGCCCGAGGAGCGCGAGCCCGCGCGGGTGCTGCGCGACGTGCTCGAGGGCAAGGTGAGCGCCGAGCGGGCGCGCGACGTCTACCGCGTCGCGATCGCCGACCGGCGGCTCGACGAGGCCGCGACGGAGGTGCTGCGCCGATGAGCGTGCGCGTGGCCGTCGACATCGGCGGCACCTTCACCGACGCGACCCTGATCGACGAGGAGTCCGGCGCCGTCTCGATCGCGAAGGTGCTGACGACGCCGGCCGACCCCTCGGAGGGCTTCATGCAGGCCGTCGAGCGAGCGCTCGCCGACGGCGAGGTGACGGCCGGCGAGGTCGGCTTCGTCGTCCACGCGACGACGGTGGCGACGAACGCGATCATCGAGGGGAAGATCGCGCGCGGCGGCTTCGTCACGACCGAAGGGTTCCGCGACCTGCTCGAGATCGCCCGCCAGGTGCGGCCGTCGCTCTACGACACGCAGTTCGAGAAGGCGCCGCCGCTCGTCCCGCGCGACCGTGCGGTGACGGTCGCCGAGCGGCTCGGCCCGGCCGGCGAGGTGCTGCGGCCGCTCGAGGACGACTCGGTGCGCGCCGCGGCGGCGATCCTGCGGCGCGAGGAAGTCGAGTCGGTCGCCGTCTGCCTGCTCCACGCGTACGTGAACGCGGAGCACGAGCAGCGGGTCGGCGCGATCCTCGCCGAGGAGCTGCCGGGCGTCCCGATCTCGCTCTCCGCCGAGGTGGCGCCGGAGTTCCGCGAGTACCTGCGCGCCTCGACGACGGTGATCAACGCCGTCATCCGCCCGGTCGTCGAGCGCTACCTGGAGCGGATCGAGAGCCGTCTCGCCGACGCGGGCGTCCGGGCGAAGCTGCTCGTGATGCAGTCGAGCGGCGGCGTCTTCAGCTCCGAGGCCGCGCGCGGCCGGCCGGTGTTCATGGTCGAGTCGGGCCCCGCCGCCGGCGTGATCGCCTCCGCCTACCTCGGTGAGACGCTCGACCGGCCCGACATCCTCTCCTTCGACATGGGCGGCACGACCGCCAAGGTCGGGCTGATCCAGGACGGGCAGCCGTCGGTGACCAAGAACTACAACGTCGGCGGCCACGCGGGCGCGGGGATCGGCGGGATGTCGCTCTCCGGCTACCCCGTGCGGACGCCGGTCGTCGACCTCGTCGAGATCGGAGCCGGCGGCGGCTCGATCGCCTGGGTCGACTCGGGCGGGCTCCTGCGCGTCGGCCCGCAGAGCGCCGGCGCCGATCCGGGCCCGGTCTGCTACCGGCGCGGCGGCACGGAGCCGACCGTGACCGACGCGAACGTCGTGCTCGGGCGGCTGAACCCGAGCTACTTCCTCGGCGGCGAGATCGGCCTCGACGTCGAGGGCGCGAGACAGGCGATCGAGGAGCGGTGCGCGAAGCCGCTCGGGCTCGACGTCGTCGAGGCCGCGAACGGGATCGTCGAGATCGCGAACGCGGCCATGGTCAACGCGCTGCATCTGATCTCCGTCCAGCGCGGCTACGACCCGCGCGACTTCGTGCTCTTCGGCTTCGGCGGCGCCGGGCCCGTGCACGCGAACGCGCTCGCCCGCGACGCCGAGATGCCGACGCTGCTGATCCCGCCCAGCCCCGGCATCTTCTCCGCCACCGGGCTGCTCACGACCGACCTGAAGCTCGACACGGCCGTGACGGTGATGCGCCGCCTCGACGACCTGGACGCCGCCGAGGTCGACGACGCCTTCCGCGAGCTCGAGTCAGCCGGTCGGGCCGAGCTGAAGCAGGAGGGCCTCGCGCCCGAGGCGATGAGCTTCGTCCGCAAGCTCGACCTCCGCTACGTCGGCCAGAGCTACGAGCTGACGATCCCGGCCGGCGAGCGGCTCGAGGAGCGCTTCCACCAGGAGCACGACCGCACGTACGGGTTCAGCGCGCCCGAGGAGCCGGTCGAGGTCGTCAGCCTGCGCCTGACGAGCGTCGGCGCGATCACGAAGCCGCCGGCCCGGCCGCTCGCGCGGGAGGGCGCCGTCGAGCCGAAGGAGACGCGGCCCGTCTACTTCGCCGAGGCGTCCGGCTTCGTCGACTGCCCCATCTACGACCGCTACGCCCTCCCGGCCGGCGCGGCCTTCGCCGGCCCCGCGATCGTGGAGGAGTTCGACTCGACCACCGTCGTCCACCCCGGCTTCGACGTCCGGGTCGACGACCTCGGCAACCTCGTCATCGAAAGGGAGACCACATGAACGGTGCATTGATCTGCCACGCTCGCGCGCTCCTCGGGCGACGCTCGCAGTGCCCGGCCGGAGGGGACAGTACGAGTGGTACGGCCCCGGAGAGCCGGGTGCTGCGAGCGGCGTCAGGCGGCGGCGGAGCCCGGCTCTGCCGGGCGGGAGCCGGTGCCGGCGAGGTGCGCGCGTGAGCTACGGGATCGTGTTGTCGAAGGACGTGATGGTCGAGATGCGGGACGGGATCCATCTCGCCACGGACGTCTACCGCCCCGCGCGCGACGGCGAGCTCGTGCCCGGCCGCTACCCGACGATCGTCTGCATGACGCCGTACGACAAGACCGAGCGCCGCTACGTCGAGATCGCCGACTTCTTCGTCCCGCACGGCTACGCCGTCGTGCTCCAGGACCTGCGCGACCGGCACCGCTCGGAGGGCACGAAGCAGTACTTCCACAGCGCGACTCCGCACACGGGCGAGGACGGCTACGACACGATCGAGTGGATCGCCGCGCAGCCGTGGAGCAACGGCCGCACCGGGACGGTCGGCAGCTCCTACGCGGGGATCACCCAGGTCCGCACCGCGCTCGAGAGCCCGCCGCACCTGACCGCGATCTGGCCGGACGTCTGCCCGACGAACACCTTCCAGAACCAGACGCGCGAGGGCGGCGCGATGCAGCTGCACATGTTCTGGGCGCTCTACATCCACGCCGCCGACCACCAGGGCGTCAAGGAGGACTGGGAGAAGCAGCGCGAGGTCTTCGGCGACCTGCAGCGGCTGCGCGAGCTGATGTGGAACTCCCCCGTGCTGCGCGACGACCTCGCGCTCCGCCACGTGCCGGAGCTCGCCCAGACGCTCGAGGACTACTGCACCCGCGGCGCCTACGACGAGTTCTGGGCCGCGAAGGAGAACGACTTCACGCGCTTCTGGCACGAGCACGCCGACATCCCGGCGACGATGACGACCGGCTGGTACGACCCCTTCCCCCACGCCGACAGCGAGTACTGGGCGGCGATGACGGCGAAGAACGAGTCGCCGCAGCGGCTGATCATCGGGCCGTGGAGCCACGTCGGGATGCGGGGCGACGGGACGTGGACGCTCGACGTCGACTACGGGCCGACGTCGGTCTGGGGCGTGCAGCGCTACTTCGACGAGCAGCTCGACTTCTTCAACCGCTGGCTGCCCGACGACGCGAGCGGGCACCCGGCGGACGAGGCGCCCGTGAAGATCTTCGTGATGGGCGGCGGCAGCGGCCGCAAGACCGAGCTCGGCAAGCTCGACCACGGCGGCGGCTGGCGCGACGAGCAGGAGTGGCCGCTCGCCCGCGCGGTCGAGCAGACGCTGCACCTCCACCCCGACGGCTCGCTCCGCGCGGAGGAGCCCGCTGCCGGCGCCGAGCCGCGCCAGTTCACCTACGACCCGGACGATCCCGTGCCGACGATCGGCGGCCTCTACTGCGCCGTCGGCGAGATGCCGTCCGGCGACGCCGAGCTCGAGCCGGCGTGGGCGCGGCTGCTCAACCCGGCGCTGATGCTCCGGAACATCATGACCCCGGGCGCCGCCGACCAGAAGGAGTCGGCCGACTACTTCACGGCCCGCGAGCCCTATCAGCGGCTGTCGGAGCGCGCCGACGTGCTCGTCTACGAGACGGAGCCGCTCGAGGAGCCGCTGGAGGTCACCGGCAGGGTCGCCGTCGAGCTCTCCGTCTCCTCGAGCGCGCTCGACACCGACTTCACCGCGAAGCTCGTCGACGTCTACCCGCCCAGCGAGGACTACCCCGAGGGCTACGACCTGCTCCTCAACGACTCGATCCTCCGGATGCGCTTCCGCGAGGGGTTCGACCGCGAGGTGCTGATGGAGCCGGGGACGGTCTACACGGCGAGGATCCTGCTGCCGCCGACCTCGAACCTGTTCGCGCGCGGCCACCGGATCCGGCTCGACGTCTCCTCCTCGAACTTCCCGCGCCTCGAGCGCAACCCGAACACCGGCGAGCCGATCGGCCGGCACACGCACCACGTCGTCGCCGAGCAGCGCGTCCACGGCGGCACGGTGACGCTGCCAGTCATCCCGGCGTGATCGACTGGGTGTCGATCCCGGCGGGTCCGTTTCCGATGGGAGACGACCCGGCTCGTCTCTATCCGCCCGAGGAGGACGAGACGCCGCGGCGCGTCGTCACGGTCGAAGGCTTCCGGATCAGCCGCACTCCTGTCACTGCGCCCGACGGCCTGCCGTTGACGTACGTCTCGCGCGCCGACGCGGAGGCGTTCTGCGCGGAGAACGGCGTGCGGCTGCCGACCGAGATCGAGTGGGAAGCGGCAGCGCGCGGCGGCGACGACCGCCTCTGGCCGTGGGGCGACGAGCTCCCCGACACCACGCGCGCGACCTTCGGGCAGGGCATCGGCGATCCGTCGGCGGTCGGGCAGCGCCCCGCCGGGGCCGCCCCGTGCGGGGCGCTCGACCTCGCGGGCAACGTCTGGGAGTGGACGGCCGACGGGGCCGCGCGCGGCGGCTCGTACCTGAGTCCTCCGGGTGAGCTGCGCTGCACGGCGCGCCTGCCGGTGCACCCGGCGGCGCGCGACCCCTACGTCGGCTTCCGCGTCGTGGCCGTCGAGCCTCGGCGGAACTTCGGCTGGGTCGAGGTGCCTGCCGGCGAGTACGTGATCGGCCGCGACCCGGACGAGTCGCGTCAGCGGGTCGTCGATCTGGACGCCTTCGAGCTGACGCGGACGCCGGTCACGAACGCTCAGTACGCGACGCTTCGCCGCCGAGACCGGAGCGGCCGCGCCCCCGCACTGGCCGGCGCCGGACGATCACCCCGTCGCCTTCGTCGACTGGCACGAGGCGGCCGCCTTCTGCGCGTGGGCCGGAGGCCGGCTGCCGACGGAGGCCGAGTGGGAGAAGGCGGCGCGCGGCACCGACGGGCGCACGTATCCCTGGGGCGACGAGGAGGACGAGCGACTCGCCGCGGTCGGCGCCGGGATCAAGCACGGCTCCACGGCGCCGGTCGGCTCCCACCCCGGCGGCGCCAGCCCCTACGGTCTGCAGGACATGGCCGGGAACGTCTGGGAGTGGACGTCGACGGAGTACCCGCCGGGCGAGCGCGTGCTCCGCGGCGGCTCGTTCGCAAGCCCGGGCCTCGCCTGGGCCCGCTGCACGATGCGCAGCCACAGCCGGCCCGGCCGGCGCCAGTCACACATCGGCTTTCGGGTCGCGAGAGCCACCGGTTAGAGAACGGAGCGACTACGGCTTCGCGTCAGTGATGCCTCCTCCGTGTACGGGACGCAGGGCGCGGTTGACGGTCAGGTTGGCGATTTTCTCGCCGTGCTTCGTCCCCGTCTCGACGGCGTCGCGGAAGTGGAAGCCGACGTAGATGCGGGAGACCGCGTTCTCGTCGGCCGCCTCGGAGAAGCTGGTGAAGTGGCGGAGAGTCGGCGAGGCGTCGCTGCAGGTCTGTCCCTCTGGCAGCGTGAAGCTGCAGGCCGAGAAGCTCAGCTTGTCGGTGCCGAAGAATCGCCGCAGGACCTCCGACGCGGCGCCGCCTTCGACAGCGTGCCCGGAGTCGTAATCCGGGATGGGCGGGTTCGGCAGCAACGGGGTCCACGTCGGGTCGGCGATCGTCGCCGGGTTGCCGTCGATGTCGGCCAGCCGAATCGCGGTGACCGGCCGCCAGAAGCGGTAGTGATACTTGGCCTCGAACGTGCCGATGTAGCCGTCGGTCATGGCCACGTTCAGGAGGCCGAACAACCGCGCGCTGTCCCACAGGTCGATGCCCTCAGCAGTCGCCACCGTCCGGGCGAGCCGGTTCCAGGCAAGTGGTGAGCTCTCGACCCAGAAGAGGGCGATCTCGGTCTGCTCGGCTGTGCGGTCGCTGGGAGTGGTGATGTCGTCCCCGCCGAGATCCTGGATCTCGTTGACGTCCGCGGCGTACTTGCGGCTGGTCAGCGGGTAGGGCGGCCCGGGACGGAACTGCGAGCCGCGCGTCAGCACGAAGGGGGCGAGATCCTCGCCCAGGTGCGGTGCGAACGCGAACGGGGTGCCGGGTGTGTAGCGGTACTCGCCCGGGGCGGTGCCTTCCTGGTAGTTGGGATCCACCGGCGGCGTGTCGAAGCCGTCGGCGGCACGCATCGCCAGGATCGCTGCGGCAGCGGCCCTTCCTAGCGCGACTCCCCCTGTCTTCGCCGGACCGTTCGGGATCGCTGCGAGCGCGGCCGCGTAGTCGGCTTCCACGCTCGCGATCCCTGCGCTGATGCAATCCGCGGGCAGAAAGAACGAGAACGAGCCGAGCACGGCGACGAGGACGTCCCGCGCTGCCGCCGCGACCGCGGCGTCCGGCAAGGAGCCGGGTGCCGCACTGAGGCTCGCGGCGTAGGGGCGCGAGCGACGAACGATGCCGTTCAGCGCGTCATGTATCGCGACGTGCGCCATCGCGTACATGCGCGCTTCTTGCGGCGCGTAGCCGCCGAGAGAGCAGGCCGCGAGCACGGCGTCGCCGGCATTGGCGTTCCAGACGATGACGGCATTTGCTCCCGGCTCCGATCGCGACGCCGTCGAAGTCGCGAGAACCGCGACCGCGAGGCACAGGCCAAGACCGAGCAGTCGAATCCTGCGGATATGGATCACGTTCATCGTTCGCCTCCTCGTCGGGCAGGGCGTCACAATCCGAAGAGACAACGTTCGGGTTCGCCGGTATAGGGGCGGTGCAGCGCCGGTGCAGCGAGCTCCTGCTCGCACGGGTGAGCGGGTGTTACGATCGGCACGAGCTTCGCCATGGACTTCCGGATACTCGGACCCCTCGAAGCGATCGGCGATGGTCGCGTCGTCGCTTTGGATGCAGCGAAGCCGCGTGCACTGCTGGCGATCCTGCTCCTGCACGCGAACGAGCCCGTGGCGAGCGATCGGCTGATCGAGGATCTCTGGGCCGGTCGTCCACCGGTCACCGGGGCGAAGGTCCTGCAGAACTATGTCTCCCAGCTCCGCAAAGCACTCGGCAGCGACGTGATCGTCACCAGGCCTGCGGGATACGAACTGCGTGTCGAGCCGGGTCGTCTCGATCTCCACCGCTTCGAGCGTCTCGTGACGGAGGCGCGAGGGACGGAGCCGACGGCCGCAGGCCCGAGGCTGCGGGAGGCCCTCACGCTCTGGCACGGCCCAGCGCTCGTCGAGTTCGCCAACGAGCGGTGGGCGCAGGGTGAGATCGGCCGGCTTGCTGAGCTTCACCTCACGGCTCTCCAGGATCGCATCGACGCAGACCTCGCTCTCGGGCGCGACGGGGAGCTCGTCGGTGAGCTCGAGCTCCTGGTCGGCGAGCACCCGCTGTCCGAGCGCCTTCGCGGCCAGTTCATGCTCGCCCTCTATCGCTCTGGCCGGCAGGCGGAGGCGCTGGCCGCCTACCGGGCGGCTCGCGAGCTGCTAGTGGAGAGCCTCGGGATCGAGCCCGGGGTCGCGCTGAGACGACTCGAGCGTGCGATCCTCGTTCAGGATCCGGCACTGGACGTCTCGCCCGTCAGGCCGCTGAACTCCGGTTCCGTGAAGTCGACGCAGAGACTGCGAGCGGAAGCGACCTCCTTCGTCGGCCGGGAAACGGAGCTGTGGGAAATTCGCGAGCTCCTGACTCGAGCCGACGTGCGCCTTCTCACCCTGACCGGGGCGGGCGGGACTGGTAAGACGCGCCTCGCCCTCGAGGCGATAGCCGGCCTCGGCGACGAGTTTCCGGACGGCGTCGAGCTCGTCGAGCTCGCGCCGGTCGCCGACCCCGATCTCGTGGCGGCGGCGATCGCGGACGCGCTCGGTCTGGGCGAGACGGTCGGCAGAGCGTGGGCCGAGGTACTGATCGCCACGCTCCGCGGCCGGCGGGCGCTGATCGTCCTCGACAACTTCGAGCAGGTGCTCACGGCCGGCGGCTTGCTCGTCGAACTCTTGGCGGGTGCGCCCGGGCTGACGGTTCTGGTCACCAGCCGTGCCCCACTCGCCGTGTCCGAAGAACGGGTCTGCCAAGTCGCTTCACTCCAGCGAACGGAGGCCGTGCAGCTGTTCGTCGATCGGGCGCGGGATGCGAGGGCCGACTTCGAGCTGACGGAACTGAACGCCGACCCGGTCGCGGATCTCTGCGCGCGGCTGGACGGGCTGCCGCTCGCGCTCGAGCTCGCAGCCGCGCGGATCAAGCTGCTCTCCCCGGACGACATCCTCCAACGCCTCCCTGGAAGACTCGAGTTCCTGAAGGCCGAGCCGGGTGCAGGCGTGCCACGGCGCCATCGGACGCTACGCACCGCGATCGAGTGGAGCTACGACCTCCTGACAGCCGAGGAGCAGGCCCTCTTCACGAGCCTCGCCGTCTTCGTCGGCGGCTTCACGCTGGGCGGTGCGGCGGCCGTCGCCGGGGACGCCGATCTCGACATCGTCGACGGCGTCGAATCGCTCCTGAGCAACAACCTGCTCAGGACCGAGCGCATAGCCGGCGGCGAGCCTCGCTTCGGGCTCCTGGAGACGATCCGCGAGTACGCGCTCGAGCGGCTGGCCGAACGCGGCGACGGCGAGGCAGTGCAGCGCCGCCACGCAGAGGTCTACGCCGTGCTCGCCGAGGAGGCCGAGCCGCAGCTGTTCGGACCACAGCAGCCGAGCTGGGTCGAGCGGCTCGACGCCGAGCTCGCCAACATCCGTGCTGCACTGACCTGGGCGACCGAGAGCGGCGAGGCTGAGGCCGGCCTGCGGATCGGCGCCGGGCTCTGGCGCTACTGGCAGATGGCGGGGTACCTCACGGAAGGACGTGAGCGCCTTGAGCGGCTCCTGGCGCTGGACTCCGGCTCGGACGGCGCACGGGCCACGGTGCAGGCGACGGTCGCCTCGAATGCGCTCATCCAGGGCGACCACGAGACAGTGCGTCGGCTCCTTGATTCGGCCCTGCCTGTCCTCCGCCGGGTCGGAGAGGAGCGACGAGTCGCAAGCTCGCTCTCCGTTCTGGGCGCTTCCGCTCTGGCAGAGGGTGACGCCGACCGAGCTCTGGCTCTGACCGAGGAAGGACTCGCCGTCGCGCGGCGGTTGGGCGATCTCTCGATGCAGGCCATGCTCCTCTTCGGGGTCGGCCTGTCGCATGGGTGGAGAGGCGAGCTCGACGAAGCGGAGCGCACGATCGAGAAGAGCGTGCGCAAGGCGCGTCAAGCCGGGAACGTCACCAGCGTCGGGAACTGGCTCAGAGGACTCGGCTCGGTTGCACTGGCGCGGCGCGACTACGAAGGGGCGCGCCCCTATTTCGAGGAGAGCCTGGCGATCGGACGCGAGCTCGGCCAGCCGTGGTGCATCGCTCACACGCTCTCGAACCTTGCGCTGCTGGCACAGGAAGCGCGCGACGATGACACCGCACGGCTGCTGCTGGCGGAAAGCGTTGCGATCGAGCGGGAAAGTGGCGAGCGGCTTGGGCTCGCAGCGAATCTCGAGGTGTACGGACGGCTCGCCGTCGCCCAGGATCATCCGGTCCGCGCTGTGAGGGTGTACGGATCCGCGAGCATCCTGCGCGAGTCGGTGGGCCTCGACGCCTGTGAAGTCGGCTGGCCCGACCCGGCACCGGACGTCGCCAGGCTCCGCTCCGCACTCGATGCGGAAGCATTCGCCGAGGCGTGGGAAGAAGGACGGACGCTGACGCTCGATGAGTCGCTCGACTACGCGCTGGGGGAAGATGACCTCGACCGCGCGCAGCGCCGTCGACTCCACGCTCACCGAACCTGAGGAACGACGATGCCCGAGCACGTCGAGGCCGATCGGCTCCGCGACCTGACCCTGGAGCTCGTTCAGGTCGAGAGCCCGACCGGCGACACCGCCGAGGTCGCACGCCTCTACGCGCGGCGGCTGGGCGAGTGCGGGATGGAGGTCGAGCTGCTCGTCGAGCCGTTTCCGCAGACGCCGATCGTGGTCGGGCGGCTGCGCGGCGACCGCCCCGGGCCGACGATCGTTCTCAACGGCCACCTCGACACCGTCCCGATCCCGCACGAGCCGCCCCGGCTCGACGGCGAGACGATCGTCGGCCGCGGCTCGGCGGACATGAAGGGCGCGCTCGCGTGCGCCGCGGAGGCGGTGCGGGTCGTCGCCGAGGGCGGGTCGTCGTTCCCCGGCGAGCTCGTGATCGTCGCGATCGGGCTGCACGAGGCGCCGGGCGGCCGCGGCGAGGACCTGAGCTGGCTGCTCGAGGAGCACGGCTTCACCGCCGACTTCGGCGTCGTCTGCGAGCTCGGCGGGCCGACGCTCCCGGTCGCGCACCCGGGCTGCGCGACCTTCGAGGTCACGATCCGCCGGCCCGGGATGGTCACGCACGAGCTGCAGACGGCCGCCGGGACGCCCAACCCGACCCTCGTCGCCGCCAGGGTGATCGAGGCGATCCGCGCGCGCACCGAGGAGCTGGCCGCGGCGGCACACGAGTGGGTCGGCCCCGAGACGTACTTCGTCGGCGAGGTGCACGGGGGCGACTTCTACAACCGCCACCCGGTCGAGTGCAGGCTCGTCGGGACGCGCCGGTGGCTCCCCGGAAACACGCTCGCGCAGGTGGAGGAGGAGTTTCTCGCGCTGCTCGAGCCGATCTCCTCCGATTCCGGCTGCTCGATCGACCTCGACCTGCGGCTCGTGCGCGGAGCCTACGAGCTCGATTCGGGCCATCCGCTCGCGGTCGCGCTCCGCGAGGCCTACCGGGAGGTCACGAGCGCCGAGCTGCCGCTCGGAGGCGTGAGGCTCGTCGCAGACGGCGCCATGTTCTACGCCGCCGGGATCCCGACCGTCTACCACGGCCCGATGGGGTCGGGCGCGCACGGGGACGTCGAGTCGATCGAGGTCGCGGAGCTCGTGCGGGCGACGCGGGTCTACCTCGCGCTGCTGGAGCGCCTCTGGGCCTGACCTACGAGCAGCTCTACGGCGGCTTCGGCTGGCAGGTGCCGGCGCGAGTGAACATCGGCGTCGACGTCTGCGAGCGGCACCCGCGCGACGCCCCCGCGATCCTGGTCACGGACGGACGCGAGCTCACCCGGCGCGTCACCTTCGGCGAGCTCGCGGACGACTCGAACCGGCTCGCGAACGCGCTGCGGGCGCGCGGGATCGGCACGGGCGACCGCGTCGGGATCGCGCTGCCACAGCGTCCGGAGACCGCCGTCGCGCACGTCGCGGTCTACAAGCTCGGCGCGATCGCGGTGCCGCTCTCGACCCGCTTCGGCCCCGACGCGATGGCCGTGCGGCTCGCGGACGCGGATCCCGCCGTCGTGCTCGCCGACCGGGAGCTCGACGACGTGGAGACGATCGACGTCGAGCGCGACCTGCCGGCGCTGCTCGCCGCCGCATCGGATCGCTTCGAGCCGGTCGCGACCTCGGCCGACGACCCGGCGCTGATCGTCTACACCTCGGGCACGACCGGCCCGCCGAAGGGCGCGCTCCTCGCCCACCGCGTCCTCCACGGCCACCTGCCCGGCTTCGAGCTCTCGCACGACTTCTTCCCGCAGCCGGACGACCTGATCTGGTCGCCCGCCGACTGGGCCTGGATGGGCGGCCTCTTCGACGTGCTCATGCCCGGCCTCTACCACGGCCGGCCGGTGCTCGCCTTCCAGACGACGAGGTTCGACCCCGAGCTGACGTTCGACCTGATCGCCCGGCTCGGCGTGCGCAACGTCTTCATGCCCGCGACCGCGCTCCGGATGATGGCGGCCCACGACGGCCCGGCGCTGTCGCTGCGCACGCTCGCGAGCGGCGGCGAGATGGTCGGCGAGGAGACGGCGGCGTGGTGCTCCGAGCGGCTCGGAGCGAGGCTGAACGAGTTCTACGGCCAGACCGAGGCCAACCTGCTGATCGGCAACTGCACCGCGTGGCCGGCGAAGCCCGGCTCGATGGGACGGGCGTATCCCGGTCACGACGTCCGCCTCGTCGAGGGCGAGGTGACGGTCGGCGTCGACGGCGATCCGGTCGTCTTCCTCGGCTACTGGCGGAACGAGGCGGCGACGGCCGACAAGGTCCGCGACGGGCGGCTGCACACCGGCGACCTGGCCGAGGTCGACGACGAGGGCTACTTCCGCTTCGTCGGCCGCACCGACGACCTGATCTCGAGCGCCGGCCACCGGATCGGCCCCGGTGAGATCGAGGAGTGCCTCGTCCGGCACCCGGCCGTGTCGCTGGCGGCGGTGATCGGGATCCCCGACGCCGTCCGCGGCGAGGCGATCAAGGCGTTCGTGGTCGCAACGTCGCCGTCCGACGAGCTCGCCGCCGAGCTGAAGGCCCACGTCCGCGAGCGGCTGGCCGCCTACGAGGTGCCGCGCGAGCTCGAGTTCGTGGACGAGCTGCCGCTGACGACCTCCGGCAAGATCCGCCGCAACGAGCTGCGGCGGCGCGATCGTCAGGCGGGCGCCGAGTCCTGAGGCTCCCAGCCGAGCAGCTCGCGGGCGTGCGTCAGATCCCAGAACCGGCGCGGATTCCCGGAGACGCCGTAGACGATCGCCCACGACACGTCCTCGACCTCGAGACAACTCGCGATCAGCTCGGCGCAGTCACGCTTGCTGAGCCAGACGGCCCGAAGCCGGTTCCGGCGCCCTTCGGCGTCGAGCTCGATGAGGGGATTCGCCGTCGGCATCGTCGGGTCGTCGTGCGCGCGCACGGCGCCGATCCGCAGGCAGAAGACGCGCAGGCCGTAGCGCTCCATGTACATCCGACCGAGCGCCTCCCCGTAGGCCTTCGAGACGCCGTAGAGCGAGTCGGGCCGTTGCTCCGCCGTATGGTCGTAGCTCCGATCGTCGTCCGTCTCGTAGAGACCGGGCGCCCCGTCGAGCTCGTACATGCCGATGACGTGGTTCGAGGACGCGAAGACGACGCGCGAAACGGCCGCCTGGCGGGCTGCCTCGAAGACGTTGTAGGTGCCGACGATGTTGTTGCGCAGGACGTCCTCCCAGGGAGCCTCCAGCCCGGCGGAGGCAGCGAGATGGACGACGGCGTCGACGTCTTCGAAGGCCGGCCGGATCGCGTCGAGGTCGGAGACGTCCGCAACGTGGCTCGGAAAGTCCTGAGGCGTCAACGTCAGGCACGTCAGTTCGTAACGTGCTCCGAGGTGATCCCGCACCGCAGTGCCGATCACGCCTTCGGCCCCGGTGACGAGGACGCGGCGCGACTCCGGTCTCCGCGGCGCGCTCACGCGGGCTCCCAGCGGTCGCCGACTCGCCGCCAGCGCTCCTCGTCCGCGGCGAAGACCGGGATCCGTCTCCGCGACCGGGCCGAGACGCCGCGCCGTGCGACTGACGCTGTCGGACTCGATCTCGACGATCGTCGCGTCGAACGGCGGCTCGATCAACGCGCCGACGGTCAGCTGCAGCAGCGGCCCGGCGTGGGTCGAGCAGCGGGAGTGGATGTGGCCGCTGAGCACGAGCTTCGGGAGCGGATCGCCGAGCAGCCGTGCCTCGACCTCGGCCCGGTTCACGAGGTCGCCCGCGTAGGGAAGCCCGGCCGCGGCGACCTTCGAGGCCTCGGACAGGACCGGGAAGTGCGACGCCACGACGACGAGCGGCGCGTCCCCGGTCCAGTCGGCGGGCTGCCCGACGTACTGCGGGCGGCACCGGGCCCGCGGCGATCCCGACACCCGTCACGGCGACGCCGCCCTGCACGAGCGGCTCCTCGTGGAGCAGCCGGATCCCGTGCCTCTGCGCGGACGCCGCGAACTCGTCGCCGAGCCGGAGGTCGTGGTTCCCGTTCACGGTCGCGAGCGGAGCGACGTCCGCCGCCGCGAGGCGGGCGAACGCATGCTCCAGGTCGCCGGGGTTGGCGAACTGCACGAGGTCGCCGAGCAGGAGGACGAGCTCGACCCGTTCCTCGGCGAACCACGCGAGCGCCTCGTCGATGCGCCGGTCGAGGTGCTCGGGCTCGAAGACGTTGATCCAGCGCGAGCCCGTCGGCTCGAGCTCGCAGTGGAGATCGCTGAGGACGCCGATCCGCATGCTCAGCCGCCCACCGCGGCCAGGCGTTGGCGGAGCTCGTCCGTCACGGCCGCTGCCCCGGCGAACGGAAGCCGCGCGCGCCCGGGCGCGCCGAAGGCGGCGCCGTCGACCACCGCGATCCCCGCCTCGACGAGCTGCTGCGAGGAGAGCTCGCCGAGGTCGAGCCAGAGAAACGGCGTCGCGGGCGGCAGCGCCGCGCTGAGGATCGGGTGGTCGACGACGACGGCGTGGGCAGCGTCCCGGTCGCGGCGGTAGCCCTCGGCAACCTCGTCCAGCCAGGTCTGCGGCCCGTCGAGCGCGGCAGCCGCGGCCCGCTGGGCGACGTGGCTGACGCGAATCACGTCCCACTCCAGCTCCCGGAGGCACCGCTCGACCACCGCGGGCTCGGCGGCGACGAAGCCGATCCGCCAGGCGGGCATGGCGAGGCTCTTGCCGAGGCTGCGGATCAGGATCACGTTCGGCGCGCCCCAGGCGCTCGCCAGCTCGCCGTCGTGGATGCAGCGCTCGTACGCCTCGTCGCTGACCACGGTCAGGCCGTGGCGCGCCGCGAGCGCGAGCAGCTCGTCGACCTCTGCCCGCGTCGGCAGGCGGCCGTCGGGGTTGTTCGGGTTCGTCAGGACGAGCACCTTCGATCTCGGCGTCACCGCGCGCTCGATCGCCGCCGGATCCCAGCTCGGAACCGGGACGAACGCGCCGCCCGCCCGCTCGATCAGGCCGGCGAAGAAGTAGCACGGGGTCGGCACGATCACCTCGTCGCCGGCGCCGAGCAGGGCACGGAAGACCAGGCTGAGCGCGTGCATGGCGCCGTTCGTGACGAGGATCTCGCGCTCCGGATCGGCCGGCGCCGGCAGCGACCGCGCGATCGCGTCGCGCAGCTCGACGTGGCCGCGGCTCGGCGGCGTCACCGTGTGCTCGTCGAGCGCGGCCGCGGCCGCCTCGCGCACGTGCGGCGGCAGCGGCGCCGCGACGCTGCCCTTCAGCGGGAGCATGTCCAGGCCGGCCAGCGCCCGCTCGGCCGCGATCGACGGCATCTCGTCGCGCCTCACCGGAAGACGCCTCCGGCGCGCGCGCCTGTCGGCGCGCCGTCGGCCCAGGCGCGCTCGCCCGCGACCCACACGCCCGCCACGCCCTCGGCGAGGAGCAGCGGCTGCTCGTAGGTCGCGGTGTCCATGTACGCCGCAGGATCGAGCAGGACGAGGTCGGCGCGCTTGCCGACCTCGATCCGGCCCCGGTCGGCGAGCCCGAAACGGTCGGCCGCACGCGCGGTCAGGCGGGCGATCGCCTCCTCCGGCGCCAGCATTCCCTCCCGCAGGCAGAGCCGGCCCAGGAACCGAGCCGCGCTTCCCGCCACCCGAGGATGCGGATGCCGGCCGAAGATCCCGTCCGAGCCCAGCAGCATCAGCGGGTGCCTGGCGATCGTCCGGACCGCCTCCTCGGAGGCGTAGTGCATGACCATCTGCGCGCCGAGCTCGGACTCGAGCAGGAGCTCCGCGACGGTCTCCACCGGCTCGCCGCCGTGGTCGGCGATGCTCACGCCCTCGACGAGGATCCGGTCCGGCCCGGCCGTCGCGAGCAGATTCTCCCAGCCCTCGAGACCGTGCTCGACGTCGTACGCGATCTGCGCGACCGCCTTCGGGTCGCGCATCCGCGCGAGCGTCGCGGCCGCGCCGCCCTCCTGCGCCCACGCGGGCAGCAGGCTCGCGAGCAGAGTGCAGCCGGCGCCGTAGGGGTACTGGTCGAAGCTGAGACCGGCGCCCTCGACCTTCTCGAGCAGAGGCTCGATCAGCGCCTCGTCGGCGAACGACTTCAGGTGCGAGAGATGGAGCGAAGCACCCGAGCGCCGGGAGACCTCGAGCATCTCGTCGATCGCCTCGAGCAGGCCCTCGCCCTCGTTGCGGACGTGCGGGACGATCGGCTTGCCGAACTCCGCCGCGACCTCGGCGACGGCGACGAGCTCGTCGGTGTCGGCGTGCGCGCCGGGGAGGTAGACGAGCCCGAAGGAGAGGTTCGTCGCACCGGCCTCGAAGCCCGCCCGCACCTCGCGCCGCATCTCGTCCAGCTCCGCCGGGGTCGGCGGCCGCCGCTCGCCGCCGATCACGGTGTCGCGCGCGGCGCCGTGGCCGATCGAGGGCACGAGCGAGATCGCCGGCCGCGTCTCGTCGAGGGCGTCGAGGTACTCCGCGAACGTCGTCCACGGCCACTCCTCCGGCCCTGGGCCTTCCAGCGCGCGCAGATAGTCGCGCCGCTCCTCCCAGCGGCCCGAGCGCGACGGGCGCCGGCGCGAGCCCGTCCGGGCAGATCACCTGCGTCGTCACGCCCTGGGAGAGCACCTCGGTCAGCAGCGGATCCTCGTACGACCACAGCGCCGTGTGCGCGTGCACGTCGATGAAGCCGGGGCAGAGCCAGAGGCCGTCCGCCTCGACGACCTCGCCGGTCAGCTCACCCCCGACCGCCGCGATCCTCCCGTCGGCGATGCCCACGTCGACCCGCTGCGGCGCGCCGTCGCCCGGATAGACCGTGGCTCCCCGGATCACGAGCATCAGCGCGCCCCCGCGTCCCGCAGCCAGGCGCGGAGGTAGTCGGCGAACGAGGGGCGGACGAGCAGCCTGAACGCGTGCTCGTCGGTGCGGTAGAGGATCACCTGCGCGCGGGCGACCAGCGTCTGCGCGCAGCGGCCGGGCGGGAAGACGGACGGGTGCAGGTCGAGCGCGCAGCCGCGGGCGAGCACGTCGGCCGCGCCCTCGCCCGAGAGCTCGAGGCAGACGCGGTTGGCGGAGACGTCGACGGCCGCCGGCTGATCGGCGTAGTCCTGCTCGCGGCCGCCGAGCACGAGCCACTCGTCCGGCCCCAGCCAGATCGCGTCGCCGACGACGGTGTTCGGTTCCAGCGGCGGCTCGCCGCGGACGCTCACCTGAGCCTCGATCGCGAGCTCACGCAGGACGGCCGTCACGGCGTGCTCCCTCCGGGTCGTAGAGGACGCTGTCGACGATCTCGGCGACGGTCCCGTCCGCGTAGACGGTCTCGCCGATCCGGTCGCGGCCGCTCTCGACGAGCGCGAGCGCGAACGGGCGGCCGAGGGCGACGCTGTCGTAGCTCGAGGTGACATGGCCCAGCATCGCACTGCTTCCCGGCGCGGCGACGACCTGTGCGCCCTCGGCGATCCGTTCGCCGGGGAGCAGCCCGACGAGCTGCTTGCGGTCGGGTCGCGCCGTGTCGGCACGGGTGAAGGAGCGCTTGCCGAGGAAGTCCGGCTTCGTCTTCGACACGATCCAGTCCATGCCGAGGTCGTGCGGCGTCACGGTGCCGTCGGTGTCCTGGCCGACGATCGGATACCCCTTCTCGGCGCGCAGGACGTGCATCGCCTCGGTCCCGTACGGCGTCGCGTCGACCGCCTCCCAGAGCTCGAGCCCGCGCCGGCCGTCGACGTTCACCTCGAAGGCGAGCTCGCCGGAGAAGCTGACGCGGCAGACGCGCGCGGGGATGCCGGCCACCGTTCCCTCCCTGATCGCCATGAACGGGAAGCTCTCGCGGTCGAGCGGGATCTCGGTCAGGCCCGCGAGCAGCTCGCGGGAGTCGGGCCCGACGACGGCGACGGTCGCCCACTGCTCGGTCACCGACGTGAGCCAGACGCGCAGGTCCGGCCACTCGGTCTGGAGCCATTCCTCCATCCACGCGAGCACGGGCGCGGCGTTGCCGGTCGTCGTCGTGCAGACGAACCGCTGCTCGCCGACGCGCATGACGACGCCGTCGTCGAAGACCATCCCGTCCGGCGTGCACATGACCGCGTAGCGGCAGCTGCCGACCCGGAGCGAGCCGAAGGCGTTCGTGTACATGCGGTCGAGGAACTCGACCGCGTCGGGCCCCTGAACGTCGATCTTGCCGAGCGTGCGAGGCGTCCATCTTCGCGACCGACTCGCGCGCGGCAGCGCACTCGCGACGGACGGCGGCGTCCATGTCCTCGCCGTCGCAAGGGAAGAAGCGCGGCCGCTTCCACTGGCCGACGTCCTCGAAGACCGCGCCCGCCGCGACGTGGGCCGGATGGATCGTCGTCACGCGCACGGGGTCGAAGAGCTCGCCCCGGTCGCGGC
Organism: uncultured Gaiellaceae bacterium; assembly: GCA_963732995.1. Classification (GTDB taxonomy): domain Bacteria; phylum Actinomycetota; class Thermoleophilia; order Gaiellales; family Gaiellaceae; genus Gaiellasilicea. The sequence goes on from CAVTBS010000004.1 coordinate 121,838, forward strand.
CCGCCAGGAGCGCGAACGAGACCGGCAGATACGGCGGCCGGAACGTCGTCGTCCCGAGCTCACCCGGGTGCACCTGCAGCAACTCGGCCGCGACGAGGATCGCGTTCACGTTCGCGAGCTTGCCCTGCTCCGAGCCGGTCCCGATCGTCGTGTAGCGCTTGACGTGCTCGACGGAGCGAAGCCCGGCGCCGATCGCCCGGCGCACGTCGGCGACGGTCGAGTCGCGCTCGAGATCGACGAACATCGCCTCCTCGTCGCCGTCCGGCAGCGTGAACGCGGGCGCGTCCGGCAACCCCTCTCCCGTGAGGCTGCCGACGCACTCGATCCCGGGCAGCTCGCCGTCCGGCACGGGCGCGCCGATCCGGTCGTCCCAGCGGAGGCGGCCGCGCGCCTGGCTCCACAGGTGGACCCGCGGGCTCCAGCCGCCCGACACCGGCGTCGCTCCCTCCGGGCGTCCGTAGCGCTCGAAGGCGTTCGCGAGCATCAGGCCCGGCACGTCGTTGTCGGGGAAGATCGCCGGACGCTCGATCGCACCGGTCGCGAGCACGATCCGCTTCGCCCGGATCCGCCAGACGCGGCGCCCGTGCTCGACCGCGATCGCGTAGTTGTCGTCGTAGAGCCCGACGACCCACGTCCCCCGGCGCCCGTCGAGGTGGAGGACCCGGCCCGACGCGGCTTCGGCGGCCGCGACTCCCGAACGGCCGGCGCCGACGACGAGGACGTCGCAGTGGGCGTGCATCGTGTCGTACCGGGTCTCGTCCGACGCCAAGACCAGGCGCCCCTTGCCGGCCAGCGGCTCGGCGACGAGTCCCTCCTCGAGCTCGACGAGCGTTGCCCGCAGCATCGGCCGGGCGCCGACCTGCACGAGCGCGTTCGGCTCCTCCTCGCCCGCCGTGTAGACGCCGCGCGGCCGGTCGCGATAGAGCGAGCGGAAGCCGCCCAGGACGCCGTTCCGCACGAGCGCAGCCGCAAGGGTCTCGCCCTCGCGGCCTTCGTACTCAGCCCCGGCGAACGTGAATCTCATGGCTCACCGTGTCGCGGGTCAACTCGAACCAACGGCGGCACCCGTGCGTGTGCACCCAGCGCTCGCTGGAAGCCCCACGCGGGTTGTCGCGGAAGAACAGGAACCTCGCCCACTCCTCGTCGGAGAGCGCGGCCGGATCGGACGGGTACGGCACGCCCGCCTGCCCGCCGTACGAGTACTCGGTCTCGTCGCGCTCGCCGCACCAGGGGCAGGGGATCAGGATCAATGCGCCACCCCGGCGGCGCCGTGCTCGTCGATCAGCGCGCCCGTCGTGAAGCGGTCGAGCGAGAAGGGCGCGTTCAGCTCGTGCGCCTGCTCGTGCGCCAGCGTCCAGGCGAACGCCCAGCCGGAGCCGGGCGTGGCCTTGAAGCCGCCCGTGCCCCAGCCGCAGTTCACGTACAGCCCCTCGACCGGCGTCGGCCCCACGATCGGCGACGCATCGGGGCACACGTCCACGATGCCGGCCCAGGTGCGCAGCACGCGCGCCTGGGCGAAGATCGGGAACAGCTCGAGCGCCGCCGCGAGCTGGTGCTCGATCACGTGGAACGAGCCGCGCTGCGCGTACGAGGTGAACGGGTCCACCCCCGCCCCCATCACGAGCTCGCCCTTGTGGGCCTGGCTGACGTAGACGTGCACGGCGTTCGACATCACCACCGTGTCGAGCACCTGCTCGTACAGCTCCGACACGAGCGCCTGCAGCGGATGCGACTGGATCGGCAGGTCGAGCCCGGCCATCCGCGCCAGCAGGGACGAGTGCCCGGCCGCACAGAGCCCGATCTTCCCCGCCGCGATCGACCCCAGCGTCGTCTGCAGCGTCGTCCCGTCGATCCCGGTCACCTCGCAGCCCTGGATCAGGTCGACGCCGAGCGCATCCGCGGCGCGCGCGTACCCCCACGCGACGTTCTCGTGCCGCGCGATCCCGCCGCGCGGCTGGAAGGTCGCGCCGAGCACCGGGTACCGCGCCTCGGGCGACACGTTCAGGATCGGGCAGAGCTCGGCGACCTGCGCCGGCTCGAGCCACTCCGCGTCGATGCCGTTCAGCCGGTTGGCGCCGACGCGGCGCACGGACGCGCGGACGTCCTGGAGCGTGTGCGCGAGGTTCAGCACCCCGCGCTGGGAGAAGAGCAGGTCGTAGTCGAGCTCCTCCTCCAGCCCCTCCCACAGCTTCAGCGAGTGCTCGTAGATCGCGGCGCTCTCGTCCCAGAGGTAGTTCGAGCGGATCACGGTCGTGTTCCGGGTGATGTTGCCGCCCGCGAGCCAGCCCTTCTCGAGCACGGCGACGTCGGTGATCCCGTGGTTCCTGGCCAGGTAGTACGCCGTTGCGAGCCCGTGGCCGCCGGCGCCGACGATCACGACCTCGTACGACGCCTTCGGCGAGGGGTTGCGCCAGAGGAAGTCGGGATGCTCGCCGCTCAACGGCGCAGCACCATCCCGGCCCGGTCGCCGGTGAGCTCGCCGTCCGCGAGCGTGGGCACGCCGTTCACGAGCACGTGCCGCATCCCGGCGGCGAGCAGGTTCGGCTCGAAGACCGTCCCGCGCTCGGCAAATCCGTGCGGTTCGAAGACGGCGATGTCGGCGCGCGCGCCCTCGCGGAGGACGCCGCGGTCGGAGAGGCCGATCCGCTCGGCCGGCTGACCCGTCAGGCGATGGACCGCGTCCTGGGGCGTGAGCAGCTGCTCGTCGCGGACCATGAAGCGCCAGAACCACGACGCCCAGGTGTACGCCCCGTGGAAGAACGACTCGGCGAGCGCACCGTTCGGCGCCAGCGTGGTCGCGTCGGAGCCCGGCATGCAGAGCTCGTGCGCGAACGCCTCCCGCTGCTGGTCCTCCGAGTAGGCGTGGATGATCACCATCAGCTTGTGCAGCTCGTCGACGCCGTCGAGCAGCAGGTCGTAGACGGCGTCGAGCGGCTCCTGCTGCCGGTCGGCGGCGATCGAGGCGAGGTCGCGGCGGCCCTGCTCGGGCCAGATCTCGTTGTCGAGCAGCACGACGCGGGACCAGTCGTTCCCGGCGCTCAGGATCGACCGGTGCGGGCGCATCTCGTCGCGCTTGGCCGGATCGCGCAGGATCGCCGCCAGCTCGCGCGGCTCGGCGCCGAGCGCCCAGCCCGGCAGGGCGGCATAGAGGTTCGTCAGCCCGAAGGTGCGCGTGTGCATGTCGAAGGCGACGTCCTGGCCGGTGTCGCGCGCGGACTCGACGAGCTCGATGCAGCGACGGCTCTCCTCGATCCCGTTCCGCGGCACGAGGTGCGAGACCTGCAGCCGGACCTCGGCGTTCGCGCCGGTGCGGATCGCCTCCGCCACCGCGTCGGCCGCGCCGTCGTCGCGCCTGCGCGTGTGCGTCGCGTAGAAGGGCGCCTCCCGCGCGAGCGCGGTCAGCTCCTCCTCGCTCGCCGCCTGCTCCTGCGCGTACTCGAGCCCGGTCGAGTAGCCCCAGGCGCCGTGGTCGAGCGACTCGCGCAGCAGCACCTGCATCTCGGCGAGCTCCGCGGCGGCGGCCGGCCGGTCGGCGAGGCCGAGCGTCGCCAGCCGGAGCTGTCCGTTCGGGACGAGGCTGAGCACGTTCACCGCGGGACCGGCGGCCTCGAGCTGCTCGAAGTACTCCCCGGCCGAGCTCCACGTGATCGGGAGGTCGTCGGAGTAGCCGTAGATCGCGCGCCGGGCCTGCTGCGGGTCGCGGATCGGGAAGCAGCCGAAGCCGCAGTTGCCGACGACCTCGGTCGTCACCCCCTGGTGGATCGCGCTGACCGCGCGCGGGTCCATGAGCAGCGTGTAGTCGGAGTGGCTGTGGATGTCGATGAACCCGGGCGCGACGGCCAGGCCCGCGGCGTCGACCTCCCGCCCGTTCGGCGCGAGCGACCCGATTGCCGCGACCCGGCCGTCCTTGACGCCGACGTCGGCGATCCGCCCCTCCGCGCCCGTGCCGTCGTAGACCGTGCCGCCGCGGATGACGACGTCGAGGCTCATGTCCGCGCCTCGGCCGTCGCCTGCTCGTCGACCTTCCCGCCGGCGATGACGACGCCGTAGCGCTCCCGCGCCGCCTCGACGCCGACCTTCTCGTCGAGGACGTCCTCGAGCACGAGCGCCGGGTCGCGCTCGAACGGCGAGCCGCTGCCGCCTCCGCCTGCGGAGACGTGGTGGAAGACGTCGCCGCGGCGAAGCTGCAGCGCCTCCATCGGCATCGTCGCGACGGAGCGCTCCCCGTCGGAGGAGCGGACGGTGTTCGACGACGGCGCTCCGGCCTCGCCGCCCTCGATCCCGTACGGCGGGTGGGCGCGCCGGTCGGAACGCACCGTCAGCACCGCCTCGTCGGCCAACAGCTCGTACGAGCGCTCGTACGCGAGCCCGCCTCGGAAACGCCCGGGGCCGCCGGAGTCGGCGACGAGGCCGTACCCGTGCACGCGCAGCGGCAGGTCGCTCTCGAGCAGCTCGACGGGCTGGTTGGACAGGTTCGCGAGCGGGTTCGAGACCCCCTCGAGGCCGTCGCGCGCGGCGCGGGCGCCCCAGCAGCCGACGAGCACCTCGGCGAGGACGAAGGGCCGCCCGTCCTGGTAGCCGCCGATCGCGATCAGCGACGGCCCGCCCTCGCCGGGCGCGACGACCTTCTCCGGCACGACCTGCGCGAGCGCGCCCATCACGGCGTCGTAGACGCGGTAGCCGACCACGCCCCGTGCGCCGCAGGCCGCCGGCAGGACCGGGTTGACGATCGTCCCGACGGGCGCGTTGACGTGGATCGGGCGCATGTAGCCCTCGGCATTCGGGATCTCCCGAGTCGCGATCCCGCGGAAGGCGCAGTAGACGCCGGCGTTGACCATGCCCACGGGGCAGTTGAGCCCCGCCGCCACCTGCGGCGCCGTCCCCTCGAGGTCGACCCAGACCTCGTCGCCCCGCACGGTCAGCTCGACCGCGATCCGCAGCGGCTCCGGCGCATCGCCGAACCCGTCGATGAAGTCCTCGAACACGTAGGTGCCGTCCGGCAGGGCGGCCAGCTCGGCGCGCATCAGGCGCTCGCTCAGCACCTGCAGCTCGTCCAGGTAGCGCCGGCACTCGACGGTGCCGTACCGCTCCAGGATCTCGACCAGCCCGCGCTCGCCGGCGCGGCAGGCGGCGATCTGGGCCCGCAGGTCGCCGATCACCTCGACCGGCTGGCGCGTGTTCTTCTCGATGATCCGGATCACGGTCGCGTTCTCGCGGCCGGCCTCGCACAGCTTCAGCAACGGCAGCCGCAGCCCCTCCTGGAAGATCTCGGTCGCGTGGACCGCGATCGAGCCGGGCGTGATCCCGCCGACGTCGACGTGATGGGCCATCGTCGCGGCGTACCCCTCGAGCACGCCCTGGTGGAAGATCGGCTGGATCACGTACAGGTCCGGCAGGTGCTGGCCGCCGAAGCCGTACGGGTCGTTGGCGAGGAAGACGTCGCCCGGCTGGACGTCCTCGCCGAAGTGCTCGCGGACATGGCGCATGACGGTCGGGAACGTCCCCAGCTGAACTGCGAGCGTCAGGCCCTGCGCGAGCAGCTCGCCGTCGCGGTCGCAGAGCGCGGTCGAGTAGTCCATCGTGTCGCGGACGACGGGCGAGTAGGCGCTGCGCATGACCACGAGCGCCATCTCGTCTGCCACCGAGGCGAGCGCGTTCTTGACCACCTCGAGCGTGATCGGATCGATCGCGACGGCGGTCATCGCTGCTCCTGGCGTCGAGGGCGATGTCGATGTTCCCGAGCGAGTCGAGCGTGACCACGCAGCCCGGCGGGACGACGCAGGTCGAGTCGTACTCCTCGACGATCAGCGGCCCCTGACGCGGCGGCGAGTCGAGCAGCGCCGCGCGCGAGAGCACGGGAACGTCGAGCGATCCGTCCTCCGGGCCGAAGTAGGCGATCCGCGTCGTCGCGTCCGCGGTCGCGGCGGCGAGGCCGACGAGCGGGTCGTACGGGACCTCGCCGTTCCCCGCCGCCCGAGCCGTCAGCTTCAGGTTGACGATGTCGATCGGCGCGTCCGCCGAGGCGTGCCCGTACGTCCGGTGATGCTCCGCGCCGAAGTCCGCCGCGATCCGGCCGAGATCGGGAGCACCGGCCGCGATCGGCAGCGTCAGCTCGTACGCCTGGCCGGCGTACCGGATGTCGGCGAAGCGCGAGACGGCGATCGCGTCGCGCGACACGCCTTCCGCCACCAGAGCGCCGTCGGCCTCCGCCTCGAGCTCGCGGAAGCCGGCGAGCAGAAGCTCCGCGGTGGCGCTGGCGCCGCGGGCCGGCAGCGTCCGCACGAACTCGTGCTCGATCTCCGAGAGCAGCAGACCCGCCGCGCTGAACACGCCCGGCGCCAGCGGCACCAGCACGCGGCGCATCTGGAGCGCGCGCGCGATCGCGACGGCGACCACCGGCCCGTTGCCGCCGAACCCGCAGAGCACGAACTCGCGCGGGTCGCGGCCGCGATAGGTCGAGACCGCCTTGACCGCCCTCGTCATCGTCGCGACCGCCAGCTGGAAGACGCCGTAGGCGGCCTCGGTCGTGCTCTTGCCGAGAGGCTCCGCGACGGACTCGAGCGCCCGTGTGGCGGCGTCGGCATCCAGCTCGACGGCGCCGCCGGCGAGGTGCTCGGGGCTCAGGTAGCCGAGGACGACCAGCGCGTCGGTCAACGTCGGCTCGTCCCCGCCGAGGCCGTAGCAGGCCGGCCCCGGATCCGAGCCCGCGCTCTCGGGGCCGACGTGCAGCATCCCGAACTCGTCCGCCGAGACGAGGCTGCCGCCGCCGGCGCCGATCTCGGAGAGGTCGATGAACGGGAGCCGGATCGCGTAGCCGCCGCCCTTGACGAGCCGGCTGCTCAGGTTGATCCCGGCCCCGACCTCGTACTCCGACGTCTTCACCGGCAGGCCGTCCTCGAGGATCGCCGCCTTCGCCGTCGTCCCGCCCATGTCGAGCGAGATCACGTTGGCGATCCCGGTCTCGCGCGCGAGAAACGCACAGGCGACGACTCCGGCGGCCGGCCCCGACTCGACCAGGTGCGCCGGCTTGCGGATCGCGGCCGCGGCGCTCATCAGGCCGCCGCTCGACTGCATGATCTGGAGCGGCGCCGAGATCCCCGCTGCGGCCAGGCTCGACTCGAGCGAGCGGATGTAGCGCTCGACGACCGGGCCGACGTAGGCGTTGACGACGGCCGTGCTCGTGCGCTCGTACTCGCGGATCTCGGCGAGGATGTCGGACGAGCACGTGATGTAGACGTCGTCTCCGACGACCTCCCGGACGATCTCGGCGGCCCGCCGCTCGTGGGCCGGGTTCGCGTAGGCGTGGAGGAAGCTGATCGCCACCGCCGCGACGCCCTCGGCGCGGGCGCGCTCGGCTGCCTCGCGCACCGCGCGCTCGTCCAGCTCGGCCCACTCCTCGCCCCGCGGGCCGGTTCGCTCCGGGATCTCGAAGCGCAGCCGGCGCGGGACGAGCGGCCGCGGCTTCTCGTACTGGAGCTCGTACATGACCGGGATCCGCAGCCGGCGCATCTCGAGGACGTCGCGAAAGCCCGCCGTGGTCAGCAGGCAGCAGCTCGATCCCTTGCCCTCGAGGACGGCGTTCGAGGCGACGGTGGAGGCGTGGACGACCTTGACGACGCTGTCGGGCGGCGTGCCGGTGTCGCGCAGCAGCTCGAGCACGCCCTGGACGACGCCGCGCGCGTAGTCGTCGGGCGTCGACAGCACCTTTCTCGTCCTCAGCGTCCCGTCGGCGCCGAGCAGCACGACGTCCGTGAACGTCCCGCCGATGTCGACGCCGATGCGGGGCCCGAGCACTAGACGACCGCCGAGAGCCCGCCGTCGACGACGAGGACCTGCCCGTTGACGAAGTCGGAGGCGGCCGAGGCGAGGAAGACGACCGCGCCGCCGAGCTCGTCCGGCTCGCCCCAGCGGCCGGCCGGAACCCGGCTGCGCAGCCAGGCGTCGAACCCGGCGTCGGCCTGGAGCGGCCCGGTCAGGTCGGTCCGGAACCACCCCGGCGCGATCCCGTTCGCCTGGATCCCGTGCGGCGCCCACTCGGCGCACATCGTTCGCGTGAGCATCTTCAGCGCGCCCTTCGTCGCCGCGTAGGCGCCGGTCGACGGCCGCGCGAGCTCGCTCATCACCGAGCAGACGTTGACGATCTTGCCGCTGCCCCGCTCGATCATCCCGGGAGCGACCGCGCGCGCGACGAGGAATGCGCTCGTCAGGTTGACGTCGAGCAGCTGCCGCCACTCGTCGAGCTCGAGGTCGACGAGCGGCCGCCGGATCGTCATCCCGGTGTTGTTGACGAGGACGTCGATCCGGCCGAGCGCCTCGACGGCGTCGCGCACCGCCGCCTCGTCGGTGACGTCGAACGGGGCGGCCACGGAGCCGTCGATCCCGGCGGCGACCGTCGTCGACGGACTGCGCGGTCCGGCCGTTGATCGCCACGCGGGCGCCGGCCGCGGCGAGCGCCCCGGCGAGCGCCAGCCCGATTCCGCGCGTCGAGCCGGTGACGAGCGCCGTCTTCCCCGAGAGGTCGAACGGCGGCGCGCTCATCCCACGACGGGCAGGACGACGTGCGACGGATAGACGTCGGTGTGGAGCACGGACTGCTGTGCGACCTCGATCCGGGTGCTCGTCCCGACGTCCTCGCCGTTGTTCAGGTTGCGGCTGAAGCGCGGGAAGCTCGAGCTCGTCACGTCGAGGCGGATCCGGTGGCCGCGCTGGAAGACGTTCGCCATCGGGTAGCAGCGGATCCGGTACTCGGCGGCCTCGCCCGGCTCGAGCAGCTCGGTGCTGTCGCCCTCGTGCGAGTTCCGGTAGCGCGCGCGGATGATTCCCTCCGTGAGGAAGATCGAGCGCCCGTCCGGATAGACGTCGCAGACGCGGACGATGAAGTCGGTGTCCTTCGCGCTCGACGCGGCGAACAGCACCATCTCGACCGGGCCGATCACCTCGAGGTCGGCGTCGAGCTCGTCGCTCGTGTACGAGAGCACGTCGGCCCGCGCCTCGAGCTCGCGCTGGTCCCACGGGCCGGGGAGGATCGGCTGCGCCGCGCCCTGGGTCATCGTCAGCACGGAGTTGACGCCGCCGATCGTCGGCACGGGGTCCTCGGGGTCGTACGCGTACCGGTCGGCCGCCTCGTCCGAGCGTGGCACGTCGCGGTCGAGCCGGCCCCCGCTGCGGAGGAAGAAGGACGTGGGCTCCGTGCCGGGGAGCGGCCACTCGCTCTCGCCGCGCCACTCGTTCCGGCCGAGCACGAACAGCTCCAGCGGCGGCCGGTCCTCCCAGTCGTTCCCCTCGTCGCGCAGGTAGCGGTCGTAGAAGGCGAGCTCATGGTCGCGGATCACGGTCAGCGCCGCGGAGAGATCGACGTCGCCGCGGAAGGTGTGCACCTCCTCCTCGTGCGACCACGGCCCCATCAGGACGCGGTTCGGGACGCGGTCGCCGATCGCCGCGAACGAGCGGAGGTGCGAGCCGGAGTAGGGATCGAACCAGCCGCCCTGCTGGAAGATCGGCACCGTCACGGACTCCGGGCGGTGACGGAACTGCTGCCAGTACGCGTCGTTCTCCTGGTGCTCCCACCACTCGCGCCAGAAGTCGACCTTGCGGCCGATCGTGACCTCGTCGAGCTCGATCAGCGGCAGGTGGCGGAAGACGCGGTCGTTCAGCAGCATGTCGGCCGCGCTCGGGCTCGTGACCAGGCTGATCGCGCTCGTCCAGATCGCGGCCGCGCCCAGCGTCAGCGCGAGCTGGAAGGCGCCCCCGGTCCAGTAGCCGTCCCAGAAGTAGTCGTCGTGGATCACCTGCGGCGCGATGCACTCGAGGTTCGGATGCCCCTCGTGCATCAGCTGCCACTGGATCAGCCCGCCGTAGCTCCGCCCCCAGGTCCCGATCCGGCCGTTGCACCACGCCTCGCCCGCGGCCCAGGTCAGCGAGTCCTGCGCGTCGACGCCGTCCTTGCGTCCACGCCTCGAACTCACCCTCCGACTCGTAGCGGCCGCGGACGTCGGAGACGACGGCGGCGTAGCCGCGCTGCGCGAACCAGACGCCCCAGCCGACGAAGCGCTCGCGCGTCGACTCGTACGGCGTCCACTGGTAGATCGTCGGGTGCGGGCCACCCGAGAGCGGCAGGTAGACGTCCGCCGAGAGCGAGATCCCGTCGCGCATCGGCACCCGCTGGTCGTGAAACAGCCGAACGTCGAGCGAGCGTCACCGGGCCGGTGCGGGTGCGGGTGCTTCCTGGATGGGCGTCCCCGCGAAGTGGCACGCGGCGCCGTGGCTGTCGCCGTGATCCTCGAGCAGCGGCTCGACCTCCGCGCAGATGTCCTGCGCGATCGGGCAGCGCGTCCGGAAGCGGCAGCCGGAGGGCGGGTTGATCGGACTCGGCACGTCGCCGTGGAGCACGACGCGCTGGCGCTTGCGGCCCGGGACCGGCTCCGGGTTCGCCGAGAGCAGGGCCATCGTGTACGGGTGCAGCGGCCGGCGGAACAGCTCCTCGGAGGTCGCCAGCTCGACGATCTTGCCCAGGTACATGACCGCGACGCGGTCGGAGATGTAGCCGACGACGGCGAGGTCGTGCGCGACGAAGAGGTACGTCAGGTTGAACTCCTGCTTCAGCTCGACGAGGAGGTTCAGCACCTGCGACTGGATCGAGACGTCGAGCGCGGACACCGGCTCGTCCGCGACGATGAACTTGGGCCGGAGCACGAGGGCCCGGGCGAGGCCGATCCGCTGGCGCTGACCGCCGCTGAACTGGTGCGGGTACCGCCCGGCCGCCTCGGCGCTGAGGCCGACGCGCTCGAGCACCTCGACCACCGCCTCGTCCCGCCGCTTGCGCTCGAGCCCGTGGATCAGCAGGCCCTCCCCGACGAGGTCGCTCACCTTCATCCGGGGGTCGAGCGAGCCGACCGAGTCCTGGAAGACGATCTGCATGTGCCGGCGCATCGCCTTCAGGTCGGAGCCGCCGAGGCGGCGCACGTCGACGCCGTCGAACTCGATCTCGCCCGCCGTCGGCTCGAGCAGCCGCAGCAGGGTGCGGCCGAGCGTCGACTTGCCGCAGCCGGACTCGCCGACGAGGCCGACCGTCTCGCCGCGGAAGACGTCGAGGTCGACGCCGTCCACCGCCTGGAGGTGCGCGACCGTCCGCTGCAGGAATCCTTCGCGGACGGGGAAGTGCTTCTTCAGCCCGCGCACCTTGAGGAGGACGTCCGCCGGCTCGGCCGCCGGTGCCGAGATCGAGCCGCGTCGTGCTCAGGTCGGCCGTCACGCGATCGCCTTGTCGGTCCTGGGAACGCGGCGGCCGTTCTCGCACAGCCAGCACGCGGACTCCTGGGGCGGCACGGGCATGAGCGGCGGGTCCTGCTCCAGGCACTTGGCGAAGACGTAGTCGCAGCGAGGCGCGAAGCGGCAGGCCGCCGGCCACTCGAGCGGGCTGGGCACGACGCCGCGGATCGCCTTCAGCGGCTGCGAGTAGCGCATCCCGAGCAGCGGGATCGAGTCGAGCAGCGCCTCCGTGTACGGGTGCTGCGGGCTGGAGAAGATCTCCGCGACCGGGCCCCGCTCGACGATCCGGCCGGCGTACATGACCGCCACCTCGTCCACCATCTCGGCGACGACGCCGAGGTCGTGCGTGATCAGCAGGATCGCCATCCCGAGCCGCTCGCGCAGGTCCTTCATCAGCTCGAGGATCTGCGCCTGCACGGTCACGTCGAGCGCCGTCGTCGGCTCGTCCGCGATCAGGAGCTTCGGGTTGCAGCTGAGCGCCATCGCGATCATCACGCGCTGGCGCATGCCGCCGGAGAGCTGGTGCGGATAGTCGAGGACGCGCTGCGCCGGGGAGGGGATGCCGACGAGCTCCATCATCTCGACCGCCCGGTGCAGGGCGTCCTTCGGGCCGACGTTCTGGTGCAGCTGCACCGCCTCGGAGATCTGATCGCCGACGGTGAACACCGGGTTCAGCGACGTCATCGGCTCCTGGAAGATCATCGAGACGTCGTTGCCGCGGATCTTCTCGAGCTCGCTCTCCTCGAGCGTGGCGAGGTCGCGGCCCTCGAAGTAGATGTGCGAGCCGTCCGCGATCCGGCCGGGGCGGTCGATCAGGCGCATCACCGAGAGGGCGGTCACCGACTTGCCGCTGCCCGACTCGCCGACGACGGCGAGCGTGCCGCCCTGGGCGATCTCGAAGTCGATCCCGTCGACGGCGCGCAGGAAGCCCTCGCTCGTGTCGAACCCGGTGCGGAGGTTCTCGACGGCGAGCAGGGGCGTCATCAGTGCTTGATCCTGGCGATCTGAGCCGGGGTGGGGACGTCGATGTGGCTCTCGAGGTGCGCGAGCACGGTCTCCGGATCGCGCGTCTGGAGGGCGGCGAGCAGCTCGCGATGCTCCTCCACCGTCTCCTCGAAGCTGCGGAAGCGCTCGTAGCGGAAGAAGTACGCGCGGATCCGCGGCCAGATCGTGCGCCAGATCTGGACGGTGTGCAGCTGCCCGGACGCCGTGATCACGAGCTCGTGGAAGCCGAGGTCGGCGTCGACGAGCTTGATCAGGTCGTTCGCCTTCCCCGCCTGCTCCATCAGCCAGATCTGCTTGCCCAGCTCCGCGAAGTCGTCGTCGGTCAGCTTCGCCAGCGCATGGGTCCAGCTGTAGCGCTCGAGCGTCAGCCGGATCGGGATCAGCACCTCGTGGACTTCCTCGTCCGAGACGCCGAGGACGACGGCCCCCCGGTAGGGGAAGGACATGACGAGGCCTTCGTTCTCGAGCTGCCGGAGCGCCTCGCGGACCGGGCCGCGGCTCGTCCCGAGCTCCGCCGAGAGCGCCGACTCGATCAGCCGGTCGCCCGGATCGAAGCGGCCGGAGATGATCGCCGTGCGCAGGATCTCGATCACCTGCTGCACCCGCGGGCCTGCCTTCGCGCCCGCGTCGGCGATCAGCGCGGTCGGAACCGGCGGATCCAGGTCTGACGGCGTCGGAATGGTCATGTCGACAATCTCAAAATGGTTGACAATCTCGGCCTGCGCGCCGTAGTGTAACGATCTCGGTGAGGATCACCAAGGTCGACACGATTGCTGTGCGGACCCCCATGCGGGAGCCGTTGGTCTGGCCGGGCGGAACGAGGCACTCGGCGTCGGGCCTGCTCGTCCAGATCCACACCGACGAGGGCCTGGTGGGGATCGGCGAGGCGCCCGGGCCGACGCTGCCGACGATCCAGACGATCATCGACGCGGAGCTGACCCAGTTCCTGATCGGCCAGGATCCGCTCCGGGTCGAGTGGCTCGTCCACCGCCTGGAGGAGTTCACGCGCAACTGGAGCCAGATCGGCGCCTACGCGATCTCGGGGATCGAGATCGCCCTGCTCGACCTCAAGGGCAAGGCGCTCGGCGTCCCCGTCGCGGAGCTGCTCGGGGGCTTCTGCCGCGACCGGGTCCCGGTCGTCGGCTACCTCTTCATCGACTCGCCCGAGGCGAACGCGCAGAAGGCCGGGGCGTTCGTGGACGCGGGCTACACGGAGCTGAAGCTCAAGGTCGGGCGCGACTTCGAGCAGGATCACGACACGATCGCGGCGATCCGCGACCGGGTCGGGCCCGACGTGAAGATCCGGATCGACGCGAACATGATCTGGAGCGTCCCGGCGGCGATCAAGTGGATCAGGGGGCTCGAGCAGCTTCGACCTCCAGTACGTCGAGCAGCCGGTGCCCGACTTCGACATCGAGGGGCTCGCCCAGGTGCGGCGTTCCGTCGCTGCCCCGATTGCCGCGGACGAGGCGTGCACCGATCTGCGCTCCGTGCTGGCCCTGATCAAGGCCGACGCCTGCGACGTGCTCGTCGTCTACCCCTCGGAGGCCGGCGGGCTCAGGAGGGCCCACCAGATCGGCGCGCTCGCCGATGCGGCCGGCAAGTGGTGTGTGATCGGCAGCTGGGCGGAGCTCGGCGTCGCCACCGCCGGAAACGCCCACGTCGTCGCATCGTCGTCCAACTATCCGTTCGCGAGCGACACCCACTATCCGCTCCAGGAGCTCGACGTCCTCGTCGAACGGCTTGAAATGGCGGACGGGCTGGTCGAAGTGCCCCGCTCACCGGGGCTCGGCGTCGAGCTCGACCCGCAGGCCGTGCAACAGCTTTCCAACTTTCAAGTCCGAGAATCCGTCTTCTATGACGACATCCACGGAGAAGCACCAAGGGTCGGTCAGATCCTCTGACGACCTAGGGACAGGGAGGGCAGACACGATGTCAGACGAACGTACGGCCGATGGCTCGGCCGGGGGCGAGCTCGACCGTCGAGAGCTGCTGAAGAAAGCAGGTGCGGTCGGAGCAGGAGCCGTCGCCGCAGGCGCGCTCGCCGGGACTGCGCAGGCGGCGACGAAGCGGCACCGGGCCACGCCGATCAAGCGCGGTGGGAGGCTGGTCTGGGGGCTCGAGTCGGATCCGGCGCACGTGGCGCCGTTCGGCGGGATCCTGACGGCGAACCACTGGGCCAAGGAGTTCGCGTACGACTCGCTCGTCGAGTGGGACCGGAACCTGAACGTCCGGCCGGCTCTCGCCGAGAAGTTCGAGATCCTGAACAAGACGCAGATCCGCTGGACGCTGAAGAAGGGCGTCCGGTTCCACAACGGCAAGGAAGTCACGGCGGCCGACGTCAAGTACTCGGTCGAGAAGATGCTCAACCCGCCGCTGCCGGGCAGCATCTCCACGGTCGCGCAGGTGCCGGCGATCGACCGGGTGCAGGTCGTCTCGAAGTACGTGTGCATCCTGCACCTGAAGCAGCCCGACGCCCGCGTCATCGGCTTCTTCGCCTGGCAGCGCTACGCACCGATCGTTCCCGAGGGCCTCTACGACCAGATCAACGTCGCCCGGAACGCCATCGGCACGGGCCCGTACCGGATGCTCGGGTACGAGCCGAACGACCGCATCGAGTACGTGAAGTTCGCGAGGCACTGGAAGAAGGGCTTCCCGTACATGGACTCGATGCAGCTGAAGATCCTCGGTGACGAGCAGGCCCGTGTCGCGGCGTTGCGGGCCGGGGCGATCGACGGGGCGACCCTGTCGGTCGAGGTGGCCCGGTCGCTGGCCAACAACCGCGACCTGACCGTGCTGAAGGGGCCGAACGCAGCGTTCCGCGAGCTCCAGATGACGATCAAGCGCGGCGAGGACAAGCCCTGGCACCGGAAGGGCGTGCGGCTCGCGGTCAACCACGCGATCAACCGTGCGGACATCATCCGCCGGGTCTACAGCGGCGAGGCCGAGTACTCGGGGCACGTTCCGCCCGGCTACGGGCCGTGGCCGCTGTCGGACAAGGAGCTGCGTGAGAAGTACGAGAAGTTCGACCTGCCGATGGCCAAGAAGCTGATGGCTGACGCAGGGTTCGCGAGGGGCTTCTCGGTCACGATGACGACGTTCGCCCTCCAGGACTATCCGCTGGTCGCTGCGGTCGTCCAGTCGCAGCTGAAGGCGATCAACATCGACGTCAACATCGTGGCCCAGGAGGCGGGCACCTTCGCCGCCAACAACGGCCGCGGCAGCTTCGACTGGGATCTGACCGGTCGCGGCATGCGTGGCGACGTCGACGGCTACGTGGCCGAGTTCCACCCGGCCGCGCCCGTCTTCAACATCTGGTACCCGGAGTACCGGAACCCCAAGGCCTGGCGGGGGATCGGGAACGGCCGGATCCAGCTCGACCCGGCAAAGCGCGTGCCGATCTACAAGGCGGCGCAGCGGGAGCTCATGCTCGACCCGGTTCAAATCCCACTCGTCGCGATCAAGAAGTACCAGGTCGTGCGCAAGCGGGTGAAGAACATGTACGTCGCGTTCAGCGACTTCAACACCGGCCTCCGCAACGTGTGGCTCGGTTGATCGACAGCACTCCCGTCGACCGGGAGGGACGCCGCTTCGGCGGCGTCCCTCCCGCTTTCGGGACCCGCTAGAACCGGCCGAGCGTGACCGGCTACATCCTCAGACGGGTTGCGGTCGCGATCCCGACGCTCCTGATCGTGTCGATCGGGATCTTCATGATGGTCCGGCTGCTGCCGGGCGACATCATCGACATCCTCTTCGGCGGCGACCAGACCGCCAGCGAGGAGGTCAAGCAGCAGGCGCGCGAGCAGCTGGGCCTGAACGGCTCCTACCTGGAGCAGTACTGGAGCTGGATGAGTGGCGTCGTCCAGGGAGACTTCGGCTTCTCGCTGCGCAACACCGAGCCCGTCTCGAACATCGTCCTCGACGCGATGGCGGTCACCCTCGAGCTGGTCGTCCTCGCGCTCCTGATCGCCACGCTCATCGGCGTCCCCCTCGGCGTGATCTCGGCCGTCCGGCGCGACACCGGCTGGGACTTCTTCGCACGCATCGGCGGCCTGGTCGGGCTCAGCGTCCCGAGCTTCTGGCTGGCGACGCTGCTGCTCCTGTTCACCTCACGTGTGTTCGGCTGGGTCCCGCCGCTCAACTACATCTCTCCGCTCGACGACCCGATCGGGAATCTGAGCCAGTTCATCCTCCCCGCGATCTCGATCTCGGTCTTCACGATGGCGATCGTGATGCGGATGGTGCGCGCGACGATGCTCGAGGTGCTGGGGCAGGACTACGTCCGCACGGCGCGCGCGAAGGGCGTCGGCCGGAAGAAGGTGATCACGAAGCACGCCCTGCGCAACGCCCTGATCCCCGTGGTCACGATCGTCGGGTTCGAGATCGGCGTCCTGATCGGCGGCGCCGCGATCATCGAGACCATCTTCGGGCTGCCCGGAGTCGGCTACATCCTCCTGCAGGCGATCTTCGGGCGCGACTACCCCGTGATCCAGGCGATGACGCTGCTGATCGCGTTCACCTTCATCTTCGCCAATCTCGTGGTCGACATCCTGTACGGCGTTCTCGATCCGAGGATCTCGCAGGAATGAGGACGAGCAGAGAACCCGCGTTCGCGACCGGCGACCCCGGCGACATCCCCGGCGCCTGGGAGGCGACGCCGAGGCGGCGCCTGGCCTTCCTCGGCAAGTGGCGCAACCCGATCGGGCTCGCGGGCGCCTTCATCGTCGTCTTCAACATCTTCGTCGCCGTCCTCGGGCCTCAGCTCTGGACGCTCGACCCGGACGCGATCGCCTACCTTCGCTTCGAGGGGCCGAGCTGGGCGCATCCGATGGGCACGGACGAGCTCGGGCGCGACACGCTGGCGCGGATCATCCACGGGGCGGCCGTGTCGCTTCAGGTCGGCTTGATCTCCGTGTCGATCGCCTTCGTGGGCGGGGTCCTGTTCGGCATGATTGCCGGCTACTACCGGGGGATCCTCGACACGCTGCTGATGCGGCTCGTCGACATCATGTTCTCGCTCCCCGGGATCATCCTCGCGATCGTGATCGCCGGCCTCCTCGGCCCGAATCGCCGCAACGCGATGATCGCGATCGGGATCGTGATCCTGCCGGCGTTCGCCCGCGTCGTCCGCGGCGCCGTGCTCGAGGTGATGGGCTATCCGTACACGGAGTCGTCCCGCGCTCTCGGAGCGGGCGGCCTGCGGATCATGGGGCGTCACGTGATCCCCAACATCACCGCGCCGCTGCTCGTGCTCGTCACGGTCTACCTCTCGGTCGCGATCCTGGCCGAGGCGGCGCTCAGCTTCCTCGGGCTCGGGCACGCAGCCGCCCGAGGCCGCCTGGGGCAGCATGCTGAGCACGGCGCGGACCTACATCGACGTCGCGCCGTGGCTCTCGATCTTCCCCGGGCTCGCGATCATGCTCGTCGTGCTGGGCTTCAACCTGCTCGGGGACGGCCTGCGCGACATCCTCGATCCCCGGCTCGGCCCGCACGTCGTCGACGACGTTCCGCTCCCGGGCAAGAAATAGCCCCGGCGTGCTCGACGTCCTGATCCGCAACGGCTGGGTCGCCGACGGCGCCGGCAGCCCGCCCTATCTCGGAGACGTCGCGATCGAGGACGGCAAGATCGTCGACGTCGGCCGGCTCGGGCCTGCCGCGACGGCGACGCGCGTCCTCGACGCGACCGGCAAGATCGTCTGCCCCGGCTTCGTCGACCCGCACAGCCACAGCGACTTCTCGATCCTCGCGAACCCGACGGCCGAGAGCACGATCCGCCAGGGCGTCACGACCGAGGTCGTCGGCAACTGCGGCTGGAGCTACGCGCCCGTCACGCCTGCGTCCGAGCCCGTGATCCGGAGCCGGCTGCACGCGTTCGGGTTCGACAAGCCGACGATCCCGTGGTCGACCTTCGGCGAGCACCTCGAGTTCCTCTCGGACGTCGGCCACACGCCCAACTTCGCCTGGTTCGTCGGCCACAACGCGATCCGCCTCGCCGCCGGCGTCTCCGGATCCGCCCCGACGCCCGAGCAGCATGCGGCGATGGAGGGTTTCGTCGAGGAGGCGATGCAGGCCGGCGCGCTCGGGATGTCGACCGGGCTCGAGTTCAACCCGGGCCGGGAGGCGACAGCCGAGGAGCTGATGCGCCTGAACGCCGTCGCAGGGAAGCACGACGGGATCTACACGAGCCACATCCGCAACCGCGACTCCGGCCTGCTCGAGGCGATCGACGAGTTCCTCGCGGTGGCGCGGGCCGGGAGCACCCGGGCGGAGATCTCGCACCTGAACGTCCGTCACAACACGAATGCGCCCGAGCGCGGCTGGGAGCGCGCGGTCGAGAAGATGGCCGCGAGCCGCGAGACGGGGCTCGACGTCCTCGCCGACACGACCCCGTTCCGCGAGGGCCTCGGCCAGATGGCCGGGATCCTGCCGCCCTGGGTCGCCGAGGACGGCCCCGAGGAGGCGGCGAGGAAGCTGCGCGACCCCGCGCTCCGCGAGCGGATGCGCAACGAGAGCGACCGCTACTGGCGCTTCATCCACAAGGGGGAATGGGAGCGCGTCTACTTCCAGGCGACACCCGAGCATCCGGAGCTCGGCGGGCTGAACTTCCGCCAGATCTCCGAGAAGCTGGGCAAGGACCCCTGGGACTGCTACCTGGACATCCTCGCCGACGCCGGCGCCGACTACGAGGCGATCCTCACCGTCGGCACGCTCTTCACCGACGAGCACCTGGCGGAGATGATCTCCCACCCGCTCTTCTGCCTCGGCGTCGACACCTTCACCGTCCAGGACAGCGGCCCGCTGAGCGAGATCATGAGGCACCCGCTCGGGTTCGCCGGCCACGTCCACTACCTGACCCACCACGTCCGCGAGACAGGGCACCTTGCGCCTGGAGGAGGCGATCCGGAAGATGACGAGCATGCCGGCGGCGCACTTCGGCCTCTGGGACCGTGGGCTCCTCCGGGCCGGCTACAGCGCGGACGTGGTCGTGCTCGACTGGGACGAGCTCGACGACGTCTCGACGACCGCGAACCCCACCGTCTACGCGCGGGGAGTCGAGCACGTGCTCGTCAACGGCGTCTTCGTCGTCGACGGCTCCGAGCACACGGGCGCCCGCCCGGGCCGCCACCTGCTGCGGCGGTGATCGACCTCCGGTCGGACCTGCACGCCCGGCCCACGGACGAGATGTGGGCCGCGATGCGCGAGGCGCCGCTCGGCTGGGCCACGATCGGCGAGGACCCTTCCGTCAACGAGCTCCAGGAGCGGATGGCCGGGCTGCTCGGCAAGGAGGCCGCGCTCTGGGTGCCGACCTGCGGGATGGCCAACCTCGTCGCGCTCCTGACGGTCGCGCCCCGGGGCAGCACCGTCGTGCTCGAAGCCTCGTCGCACGTGCTCACCTCTGAGGAGCGGGGGATCGAGGAGATCGCCGGCCTCGAGCCGTGGGCGCTCTGGGCGGAGGACGGCCGGCTCGACCCGGCGGAGGTGGAGGAAGCGATCGTCGAGACGAGCGCGACGATGCTGGTGCTCGAGAACACGCACACGCGGGCCGGCGGCACCGTCCTGACCCCGGAGCTGACGGCCGAGCTCGCGCGCGCCGCGCAGCGCCACGGCGCCTACGTCCACCTCGACGGCGCGCGGCTCTTCAATGCCGCGGTCGCGCTCGGCGTTCCCGTCCACGAGCTCGCCGCGCCGGTGAACACCGTCGCGGTCAGCCTGAACAAGGGCCTGTGCGCGCCGATGGGGACGATCCTGGCGGGCCGCGCGCAGGTGATCGAGCTCGCGCACCGCACGCTCCGCCGGCTCGGCGGGGCGAGCGTGCACAAGGCGGGAATCGCGGCTGCCGCCGCGCTCGTCGCGCTCGACACGCTCGTCGAACGGCTCGCCGACGATCACCGGCGGGCGCGGGAGCTGGCGGCGCTGCTCCAGGAGATCCCGGGCCTGGAGGTCAAGCCCGGCCGAGATCGAGACGAACATCGTCCTCGTCGACGTCAGCGGCACCGAGCTCGACCCTGGCGAGTTCCTGCCGGCTGCTGGCCGAGCGCGGCGTGCTCGGGCTGGAGCGCGACACGAGTCGCGTCCGGTTCGTCACCCACCGCCTGATCGGCGACGACGACGTCGCGCAAGCGGCCGAGAGCGTCGCGCTCGCGGTCAGCTCGGCTCGCTGATCTCCAGGAGCTCGAGCGTCGGGCGGTGGATGATGTCCTCCACCACCTGCGGGTCGACGACCGGCAGCCCCGGCCCGAAGGCCGTCGCCGGTGACCGAGCGCAGGCCGTCGATCGTCTGCCTCGCCGTGAAGAACGGAAAGTCGGTGCCGAACAGCAGCTTGTGCTCGACGCGGTACTCGATCGCGCTCACGAGCGCCTGGTAGAGCAGCCACGCGGCGGGTGACGAGGCCGGAGATGTCCGCGTAGACGTGCGGGTGGCGCCGGACGACGGCGATCGCCTCGTCGAACCACGGATGGCCGACGTGTGCGATCACGATCTTCAGCTTCGGGTAGCGGAGCGCGATCTCGTCGAGCAGGATCGGCCGCGCCTTGAGCAGCGATCCGGCCAGGGCGAACGTCGTTCCCTGGTGGATCAGCATCGGCAGCTCGAGCCGCTCGAGCGCCTCGCAGACCCGGAGGAAGTCGGGGCCGAGCGGGTCGACGTCCTGGTAGATCGGGCCGAGCTTGCAGCCGACGAGACCGAGGTCGCTCTGCATCCGCTCGAGCTCGTCGACGGCCGAGGCGGCGGAGGGGTCGACCGAGCCGAAGCCGAGCAGCCGCGCAGGATCCCGCGCCACGTACGAGGCGACGTAGTCGTTGGGGACGACGAACCCGGCCGCCGGGGCGTTGAAGGCGAGCACGACCGCTCGATCGACGCCGTCGAGCGCGTCCGAGTAGTGGTCGTCCAGGCTCCCGCCGAGCGGGACGTCGGGCCAGGCGGCGCGCGCCTCCGCCGCGAACTTCTCGCTGATGTGGAGCGGGTACTCGCCGACGTGGGTGTGGACGTCCGTGATCACGTCAGCGACTAGGCTCGCCGTGATGAAGATCAGCCAGATCGAGACCCTACCCGTGAGCGTCGGCCCGGGTTACGACTACGCCGTGATCCTCGTCCTCGTCCACACGGACGAGGGGCTGACGGGCATCGGCGAGGCGAGCCTCGCCGGGCAGGGGCGCGGCGTGATCGGGATCCTCGACCACTTCAGCGAGCTGCTGGTCGGCCAGGATCCGTCCCGGATCGAGCACTGGTGGAGCGAGCTGGTCCGCGGCACCTTCTGGTCGAACGGGCAGGTGATCATGAGCGCGGTCGCGGGGATCGACATCGCGCTGTGGGACCTGAAGGGGAAGCGGCTCGGCGTTCCGGTCTACGACCTGCTCGGCGGCCCGACGCGCGAGCGGGTGCGCGTCTACCGCCACCTGGCCGGGGACACCGCCGAGGAGCTGACGGAGGATGCGCTCCGCTGGCTGGAGCAGGGCTTCACCGCGCTCCGCTTCGGCCCGCTCGCGGCGTTCGACGAGCACTCGCTCGCGCACTGGGACCCGCAGGCGTCGATCGTCCAGACGATCAAGGCGACCGAGTCGCTGCGCAGCGCCGCTCGGCGACGGCGTCGACCTGATCCTCGACGCGCACACGATGTTCAGCCCGGCGGAGTCGGCGTACCTCGGGCATGCGCTCGAGCCCTACCGCCTCTACTTCTACGAGGACCCGATCCGTCCGCTCAACCCGATGTCGCTGCGGCTCGTGCGGGACAAGGTGAACCTGCCGATCGCGACCGGCGAGCAGCTCGCGCACAAGTGGGAGTTCCAGCCGCTGATCGAGAACGAGCTCGTCGACTACCTGCGGATCGACATGGTCCACGCCGGCGGGATCACGGAGGCGAAGAAGATCCTCGCCGCCGGAGAGGTGCACGGGCAGCGCTCCGCCCTCCACCACGCCAGCTCTCCGGTCAACGGTGTCGCCTGCCTGCACGTCGACCTGGCCGTGCCGAACTTCGGGATCCAGGAATGGATGGAGCTCGAGCCGCTCTACGAGCTCTTCCCGAACGCGCCCCGCGCGCACGGCCGGCTACGTGACGCCGTCCGCCGGCCCCGGACTCGGCCTCGAGCTCGACGAGGCGGAGGCGCGCAAGCGACCCTCGCGGGATGCCCGCCTGCCGCAGCGCTACTGGCCGGACGGCAGCGTCGGCGACTACTAGATGAGCGAGCTTCCGCCCGTCGACTCGCCTGAGACCTTCGCCGGCTGGCACATGCCCTGGCCCCAGTTCGAGGTCGACTGGAACCGCGCCGCACTCCTCGTCGTCGACATCCAGAACTACGGGTGCAGCACCGAAGCCGGCCTGGGGCCGATGCTCTCGGAGCGGCACCCGGAGATCGCGGACTATTACCTGCCGCGCGTCGCGGACACCGTGATCCCGAACGCACGGCGGCTGCTCGACGGCTTCCGCGCGGCCGGCCGCCGCGTCGTGTTCACGCGCCACGGCCCGCTCCTCGCCGACGGCAGCGACATGATCGCGCGCCGTCGCCGCCGCGACCGGGACGCGCTCGCGAGCACGGGCACGCCGGCGCTCTGGCACCGCGGCACGTTCGAGCACGAGGTCGTCGCAGCCCTCGCTCCCGCGCCGGGCGAGCTCGTGCTCGACAAGAACACCTCGAGCGCGTTCAGCTCGACGGGGATCGAGTGGCTGCTGCGGAACATGGACGTCGAGACGCTCGTTGTCGTCGGGATCGCGACCGACATGTGCGTCGAGACGACGGCCCGCGACGCCGCCGACCGCGGGTTCAACGTGATCCTCGTCGAGGACGCGACCGCGACGTTCTTCGAGCACCACCACCGTGCGGCGCTGAGCGGCGTCGCGCGCGTGTTCGGCCAGGTCTGGGACACCGAGCGCGTGCTCGCCGCGCTCTAGCTACGCACGCACCTCCTCGAGAGCCGCCGCGGCGACCTCCATCGTCTGCTCGAGGCACCCGGGCGCGAACGGCGACTGCTGCTCCTGGTAGAGCCCGGTGCCGTAGGTCTCCTCGGGCGAGAGGTAGCCCATCGTCCTGTTCGTCGTGCCGAGCACGAGCAAGCGGCGTCCCCGCGAGGCGGCGGCGCAGCTCGACCTGGAAGACGGAGTAGGGCTCGTTCGGGACGGCGACGAGCAGCGCGCCGCCGAGCCGCCAGATCCAGAGCGGCATCGTGTAGGTCGGACCGTCTCCGAGCGCCTGGGTGAGGAACTGGCGCCGCAACGCCTTCTCCCGCTCCTGGACCGAGTCGGGAGTCGCGTCCGAGGCGCTCTCGACGACCCCGATGTCCTCCTTGCGCCGCAGCTCGACAGGGGCTCACGAGGGCCGCAAGCTGCTCGCTGGCCTCCCGCTGCGCCTCATCGCACGGCTGGTACTCCCAGGCGCCGAGATTGGCGCCGGACGGGACGATCCCCGTGTAGACGAACTGCGTCCCGGGCGGGGGCAGGTTCTCGATCGCAGCGGCCGCCGCGTGCCCGAGCTGGCGGCCGTTGCTGTCGGCGACGGACGTGTCGCCGACGTAGTCGTCGCGCGGGGCGAGATCCCCCGAGGCGCCGTGGAAGAACAGTGCGGGCGCGCCGAACGCCTGCTCCAGCACCTCGCGGGCCGCACCGATGTAGTCGGGCGAGAGCAGGCGGTTCTCCCAGGCGAGGGTCGTCGGATGGCAGGCGTAGTTGAACAGCGTCGCGCGCACCTCGCCCGTCTCGCTCGTCACCCTCGCGACCAGGAGCGTGTCGTCGGCGGGCTCGTCGGGGTTGTAGCCGCAGGCCCACCGATCCGCCGCCGTGTCCCAGAGATCGCGGTTGGTCGCGAGCGCACAGCGACCGCTGCCGTACGTCACCCAGGAGGGCGCCGCCGTCTCGCGCGCTTCGAGGATCGCCGCGCCCAGCTGCTCGGTCAGGTGCTCGATGTAGGGCTCGACCAGCTCGGCGCCGGGCTTGTCGCTCAGCTGCGTGTTGACGTTGGCGCCGGAATGCGTGTGCGACATGTTGATCAGGAGCGAGGCGTCGTCGAGCCCGGTGCGCTCAAGGATCGTGGCGCGCAGCTTCTGCTCGTCGGGGACGTGCTGGAACCAGCCGAGGTCGACCGCGACGAGCGCGAGCGTCGGCCCGTCGCCGTGAAGCGGCGCGAACACGGCCGCCGTGGCGGCGAAGGGACGGTGGACGCCCTCCGCGGTGTCGTGGGTCGCAGCGCCCCAGCTGCGCGCGTAGATCCCGACCGGCGGCGTCACGTCCCGCGTGGCGACGCCGACGTTGCAGTGCGTGTAGCTGAAGGTCTTGTTCATCTCAGCCCTCTCCCTCGCTCAACGATGGTGGATGGACACGGCGTGCCGCCGCCGGCTGGCCCGCGAGCATGACCGCGGAGCCGACGACGGCGACGATGATGGCGCTGGTGCCGGCGACCGCGAAGGCGAGCTGCGTGCCGCCGCGCGCCGTCAGCCAGCCGGCGAGCAGCCCGCCGAGCGGCGCGCCGCCCATGAACGCGAACATGTAGAGGCTCGCCGCCTGCCCGCGCAGGTGCTCCGGTGCGGCGAGCTGCAGCGCCGCGAGCGCGCTGGCTCCCCAGAGCAGGTAGCAGCCGCCGGTCAGGAAGAGCAGCACACAGATCACCGGCAGGCTCGTCTGCGGGGCGAGCGCGAGCTCGAGCACGCCGAAGCCGAGCGCCCCGGCGAGGAGCACGCGAATGCGCGCCTTGCCGAGCGTGGCGAGGAAGAGCGCGCCGCAGAGCGCGCCGGCGCCGAAGACGGACGCGATCAGTCCGAAGACGTCCGCGTCCGAGTCGAGCGTCTCGCCGGCGAGCAGCGGGAGGAGCACGTCGAAGTTGAACGAGATCGTGCTCAGCGCCAGCACCGCGAAGAACGCGACGGCGACGCGGCGCGAGCGGCGGACGAACGAGGCCATCACCCGGAGGCTCCGGCGGAGCCCGGTCTGCACCGCGGGCGGCACGTAGGGGCGGAGGTCGCTGACGCGCATCGCGAGCAGCGCGATCACGACGGCGCCGTAGCTGGCCGAGTTGACGGCGAAAGCGACCCCGACCCCGGCGAGAGCGACGACGAGACCGCCGAGCGCCGGCCCGACGATCCGCGCCGTCGTCCCGAGAGCCGAGCCGAGCGCGACCGCGTTCGGCAGGTCCTCCTTCCCGACGATCCGGAACACCAGCGTGTGCCGCGCCGGGTTCCCGACCACGAGCACGAGGCCCTGGAAGATCGCGATCACGTACACCTGCCAGAGCTCGACCACGCCCGTCAGCGTCAGGACGGCGAGCGTGCCCGCGGCGACGATCGAGAGCGACTCCGTCACGAGCAGGAGGCGGCGGACGTCGAAGCGGTCGATCACCGAGCCGACCGGGAGCCCGAAGAGCGTCACCGGCAGGAGCTGGGCGAGGGCGAGCGTCCCGACGGCGAGCGGCGATCCGGTCAGCTCGAGCACGAGCCAGTACGCCGCGATCTGCTGCATCCACGTGCCGATGAACGAGACACCGTGGCTGACGAAGTAGAGCCGGTAGTTCCGATGGTTGCGCAGGCTCGCGAAGGTCCGTCCGCCGACCCACGCGACGAGGCTCACCTCAGAGGAGCTCTTGCGGGTCGATCGGCTGGCCGGTCGTGAAGAGGCCGTCGCCGGCCTCCGTCGCGGGGATCGCGCGGATCACGGCGAGGACGCCGTCGAGCGGGGCGCGCAGCACCTCCGGCGGCCTCCCCGGCGTGTCCGGGAACCAGAGCCGGGCGACCGGGTCGCCCGCCTTGACCTCGGCCGGCGGCTCCAGCAGGCCCTCGAAGATGCCGTCCTCCGGCGCGATCACGTAGTTGGCCGGATCGCGGCCGTCGAGGATCATCGCCTCCGGCTTGCCGAGGGAAGCGCGCGTCTGCACCTCGCCCTCGAGCACGCCGACGTGCCGGAGCACGTTCGTCAGCCCGCTCCAGGCGAGCGCGTGGACGGCAGCGGGCACGCGGCCGCCGCCGCCGAGCTCCGTGGTGATCACGAGCTTGCCCTGGTCCTCGGCCTCGACCGGGAGGAGCCCCGAGCCGTTCACGTCGATGTAGAGAAAGTGGTGGTCGGAGTTCCACGCCTGCATGCCCTCGAGCATCGCGCGGCGCTGCTCGGCGTTCTCGACGACGTGCATGTGCGAGCAGGGGAGGAACCAGGCGGTGCGCCCGCCCGAGTGCATGTCGATCACGACGTCGGCCGGCGGGAAGAGGAACCGCGTCAGATAGTCCGCCAGCTGCTCGTTCGGAGGGCCGTCCGGCGAGCCCGGGAACGAGCGGTTGAAGTTCACTCCCGACGGCCACATCCGCGTACTCGCCTTCGAGGCGGCGGTCGAGATGACCGGAATGATCGTCACGCGTCCCGAGACCTGCGCGGGCTCGAGCTCCTGGATCAGGCGGAGGGCCGCGACCTGCCCCTCGTACTCGTCCCCGTGGTTCCCGGCCAGGACGAGCACGTTCGGGCCGTCGCCGTTCGAGACCGACGCGATCGGGATGAAGGTGCTCGCCCAGCCGCCGGTGTTCGTGATCTTCGGCAGCTGCAGCCGCCCGATCTGCTTCCCGGAGGCCGAGAGGTCGATCGTGCACGAGACGGGTGACGCGGTCACGCGCGCGCTGCGAGCGCCGCCGCGACAGCGGACTCGGTGGCCTCGAGCAGCCGGTCGACGTCCTCGTCGGTGTGCGCGTACGAGAAGTGGCTCCGCTTCAGGTTCAGCGGCAGCTCGAAGATCCCGTGGCCCATCAGCTCGCGGCGGTAGCCGACGAAGAGGTCGACGTCGTTCCGGAGCAGGTCGTCGTAGCTCTCGACCGGCCCCTCGAGGAAGTAGGTGACGAAGACCGAGCCGAAGCCGGCGACGACGACCGGGACGCCGAGGCGCGCATAGAGCGCACGCAGCCCCTCGCGGGCGCGCTCACCGAGCCGGAAGACGTGCTCGTGGACGGGCTCGCGCTGGAGCTTGTCCAGCGTTGCGAGCGCAGCCGCGGTCGTGGCCGGGTGGCCGTTGAAGGTGCCGGCGAAGAACGCAGGCTGCCCCGGCGTCGTCGAGAACAGCTCCATCAGCTCCGCCTTGCCGCCGAGCGCCGAGACGGGCCAGCCGTTGGCCATCGCCTTCCCGAGCGTCGTCAGGTCGGGAGTCACGCCCGCGATCGCCTGGTAGCCGCCGAGCCCGTGCCGGAAGCCCGTGATCACCTCGTCGAAGACGAGGACGGTCCCGTGCTTCGTCGCCAGCTCGCGCAGCTGCTCGAGGAAGCCCGGCTTCGGCAGGACGGCGCCGATGTTGTGCGGGATCGGCTCGAGGATGATCGCGGCGACGTCGTAGTCGGTCAGCGCCTGCTCGACCGCTGCGGCGTCGTTGAACCGGCAGACGATCGTCGCGTCGAGAACCTCCGGAAGGATCCCCTGCGAGAGCGGGTCCTTGCCGCCGACCCGCTCGGCCGGAGAGATCACGTTCATCGCGACCGCGTCGTGCCAGCCGTGGTAGCAGCCCTGGAACTTGAGCACGTGCCGGCGCCCGGTCACGGTGCGCGCCAGCCGCAGCGCGTGGAACGTCGCTTCGCTCCCCGTCGCGGTGAGCAGCACCTTCTCGAGCGAGGGGACGGCGTCGACGAGCCGCTCCGCCAGCTCGATCTCGACCGGGGTGACGCCGACGCCCATCAATCCGGCCGCGCCGGCGACGGCGCCGTCCACGTCGGGGTCGTTGTGCCCGAGCAGCGGCGGCCCGAAGGCCGCGTGGTAGTCGGTGTAGACGCGCCCGTCCGCGTCGGTGAAGGTCGAGCCGCTCGTCGCCGTGACGACGAGATCCTCCAGGCCGGGAACGCGGCGCTGGCCGCTGTTCACGCCTCCGGGGATGACTGCGGCCGCGCGCGCGGCGAGCCGGGCGGCGGCGTCGGACGAAATCTGGGTCATCGTGCCTCCACACGTAGGGACGAGAAGACGTCCTCGTCCAGATCGATCCCGAGCCCGGGGGCTGTCGGGACGGCGACGTAGCCATCCTCCTCGATCTCCAGCAGCTGCTGGGTCAGCTTCGTGTTGATCTCGGTGTCCGCGACGCAGTACTCCTGGAACAGCGCCTCCGGCAGGACCGCGTTCACGTGCAGCGACGCGGCCTTGATGATCCCGCTCTTCCAGGCGTGCGGGACGACCGCGACCCCGTGCTCCTGGGCGAGCTCCGCGATCCGCAGCAGCTCGGTGATCCCGCCGCAGCGGGTCACGTCCGGCTGGATCAGGTCGACGTGGCCGCGCTCGATCAGCTCGCGGAAGCCCCAGCGCGTCGCATCCTGCTCGCCGGCGGCGACGGTGATGTCGACCGTATCGGCGAGCTCGGCGTACGCCTCGTACTCGTCCGGCTCGAAGGGCTCCTCGAGCCAGTAGACCCCCAGCTGCTCCAGCTCGCGCGCGACCCGGATCGCGGTCGCAGCGTCGGCGCCGTAGCCGAGCCCGGCGTCGATCAGGATGTCGACGTGCTCTCCCCCGGCCTCGCGCGCCGCGGCGGCGAGCCGGACGTCGTGCTCGGGATCCTGCCCCAGCGGCCCCCAGCCGAGCTTGACCGCCGTGAAGCCCTGGTCGCGGAGCTCGGCGACCGCCTCCGTCACCTCCTCGGTCGTGTCCGGCATCAGCCGGGAGGCGTACGCGCGGATCCGCTCGTGCCTCGGCGTGCCGATCAGCTCGCACACGGGCTTGCCGAGCGCCTTCCCCTTGATGTCCCAGAGGGCGATGTCGACGCCGCTGATCGCATGGATCGCGATCCCGCGGCGGCCGATGTAGATCACGCCGCGGTACATCTTGTCCCAGAGCCGCTCCACGTCGAGCGGGTCCTCGCCGATCAGGAGCTCGCGGAGGCTGTTCGCGATCGCGTGCGACGCGGGAGCGTTGACGAGCGCGGCGACCGCGTCGGGCGCCGAGTCGACCTCGCCGATCCCGGTGATCCCCTCGTCGGTGTGGACCAGGATGACGAGATCGTCCTGGCTGCCGTCGGCAATCCCCTCGTTGACGGCGGTCTGCCGCAGCACGACGGCCTCGACATCGATGATTTTCAAGCAGGGCTCCTTGGAACGATGCCGGGTGGCCGGGCCAGATTGTCGATCATAGCGAAATTGTCAACAATCCACTAGAGTCGCCTGCGGGCATGAGCGACTCTCCCGTTTCCTGCACCATCGACCCGACGGCGGACGGGAAGCAGGCCGGGATGCTGAAGGTGCCGCGCTCGTCGAACACCGCCGGCTGGTCGAATCTCTGGATCCCGATCGTCTCCGTCGGGAACGGCGCCGGGCCGACGGTACTCGTGATCGGCGGGGTCCACGGCGACGAGCCGGAGGGCCAGATCGCGGCGCTCAACCTCGCCCGGACGCTGCAGCCGGAGCACGTGACCGGCCGCGTGATCGTGATCCCGTGCGCCTCGCCGGAGGCCTCGCGCGCCTACACCCGCCTCTGGCCCTCGGGCGCGAACCTGAACCGCTCCTTCCCGGGCTCCCCGACAGGCCCGGCCGACGAGCAGCTCGCCCACTACCTCTCGACCGAGCTCTTCCCGATCTCGGACGTGATCGTCGACATCCACAGCGGCGGCCGCAACGCGCTCCACCTTCCCTGGTCCGAGATGCACTGGGTCGACGACGCGGCCCAGCGGCGGCAGATGGTCGACGGGATGCTCGCGTGGAACACCGACTGGTGCTGCGTCTACATCGACATCGGGGGCACCGGCCTGCTCGTCACCGAGGCGGAGCGCCAGGGGAAGATCGTCGTCAGCACCGAGCTCGGCGGCGGCGGCCACGTCACCGCGGAGATCCACCGCCTTGCGTCGTCGGGGCTCGCGAACGTGCTCCGGCACGTGGGTGCGCTCGAAGGCGAGGTCGTCGTGCGCGAGTCGCCGCCGACGATCCTGATGGCGACCGAGCTCGACAACTACCTGCTCGCGCCCGAGTCCGGTCTCTTCGAGACGCTCGTCGACCTCGGCCAGCGCGTCGAGGCGGACGAGCCTGTCGGCCGGATCCACTTCCTCGAGCGGGTCGACCGGGAGCCGGAGACGATCCGGGCGAAGACCGACGGCATCGTCTGCGTCGTCCGGGCGGTTGCGACGACCGAGCAGGGAGACAACGTGATCGTGGTCGCCCGCGAGGCCGACCGCGCGGAGCTCGACTGATGCAGCGCTGCACGGTCGCCGCGACGCAGGTCGACGTCCGCCACCTGGACGTCGAGCACAACCTCGAGACGCATGTGCAGCTGATCGCCGAGACGGCCGCAGCGGGGTGCGACCTCGTCGTCTTCCCGGAGACCTCCGTCACCGGGAACAACGGCAGCCCGGAGGTGACCCGCTTCGCCGAGCCTGCCGACGGGCGTATCTTCCGCACCATCCACGAACAGGCTCGGGAGTCCGGGATCGTCGTCTCCTACGGCTTCTGCGAGCTCTACCGCGGCACCCACTACAACACCTCCGCGCTCGTGGGGCCGGACGGCCTGATCGGTCTCCAGCGCAAGGTCCACGCCTCCTACGACGAGTTCTTCCGCTTCCGGCAGGCGTACGAGTGGGGCGTCTACGACCTCGGCTTCTGCACGGTCGGGACCGCGATCTGCCACGACAGCGACTTCTTCGAGAGCTGGCGGATCCTGGCGCTCAAGGGCGCCGAGGTGATCCTGCTCCCGCACGCGAACCGGACGATGCCCGCCGGCGGCGGCGTCCTCACCTTCGACGGGCGCGAGCACGAGCTGGGCGAGGCGGAGATCGTGCGCGCACAGGAGGAGCTGCTCGAGGAGCGGCCGAGCCCGCCGCGGCTCCACGACTTCCTCGCCCGGGACAACGGCGTCTACGCCGTCTTCTCGGACATGGTCGGCTTCGACGGCCACAGCACCCACGTCGGCGGCGCCTACGTGCTCGCCCCCGACGGCTCGATGCTCGCGCATTCCGAGCCCGGGACCGGAAACCGGTGGATCGCCGTCGAGCTCGACCCCGGGCTGATCGAGCAGGCCCGCGAGAACCCCTGGTTCTCGCTCAAGAAACGACGTCCAGAGGCCTACCACGAGCTGGTCGTCCAACAGTGAGAAAGGATCGTCCATGAGCTTGACCGCCGGCGTCGCCCGAGTCGACGTCACGCCCCCGTCCGGCCTGCCCCACGGGTGCTGGTCGGCCCGGACCGGCCTCGCCGAGGGAGTCCGCGAGCCGATGATCGGGCAGGCACTCGTCCTCGACGACGGGAGCACGCAGCTCGCGATCGTCGCGATCGACCTCGTCTTCGCCGGCGCGGACATGACCGCTGCAGTGCGCGAGCGCGTGCAGCGGCTGACCGGGATCCCGGCCGAGGCCGTGCTCGTGAACGCCGCGCACAACCACAGCGCGCCGAGCGTCTCGCGCGGCTCGACCGTGGCCGGGCTCGCCGACACCGGCTCGTTCGCGCCCTGGGTGGAGTCTCTGCCCGACCTGCTCGCCGGAGCCGTCTACGCGGCCTGGCGCGGACGGAAGCCGGCGCGCGCCGGGTGGGGAACCGGCCGCGCAGCCGGGATCAGCGTCAACAGGGTGCGGCGGGAGCGCCCGGTGGACGACAGCGTGCCGGTGCTCCGGGTGGACGGCGAGAACGGGGAGCCGATCGCCGTCGTGGCGAGCTTCGCCTGCCACCCGACGCTGATCGGCGGCGAGACGCTGCTCTGGAACACGGACTTCCCCGGCCCGCTGCGCGAGACGGTCGAGGCCGGCGTCCCCGGGGTCGAGTGCATCTTCCTCCAGGGCTGCGCCGGCGACATCGCCGCCTGGGACTACTGGTTCGGCAATCGCGAGGCGAGCCGGCACAGCTTCGAGCGCCGCGACGAGTTCGGGCAGGCCGTCGGCAAGGCGGTGCTCGAGGCGCTGGACGGGATCGAGACCACGGCCGACGCCGAGCTCGGAGCCGCCTCGACCTGGGTCGAGCTCCGACGCCGCCGGATCCCGTGGTCGGCCGAGGAGCTGGAGGGCCGGATCGCGGAGCTCTCGAAGGAGCCCGAGCCCGAGTTCCCCGAGACGTGGCCGGAGAGCGTCCACACCGCCACGTCCGCGCAGGACTTCCCGGTCCTCTACCAGCGCTCCGCCCTGAAGATGTACGCCGACATGGCGCGCCGGACCGACGAGCCCGTCCGCGCCGAGCTACAGGTGCTCCGGATCGGCGGCGCGGCGATCGCGGCGAACCCGTTCGAGCTCTTCAACGAGTGCGGCACCCGCATCCGCGAGGGCAGCCCGTTCGAGACGACGTTCACGCTCGGCTACACGAACGACTACGCGGGCTACCTGCCCGCGAGCGAGGATCTCGACCTGGTCGCCGGAGTCGAGCTCGACGACGTCCTCGACCAGGACCGCTACCGCTGGGCGTACGGGATCACCAGCTCGAACGTCGAGCGGGGCGAGGTCGACCGCGTCGTCGACACGAGCGTCGAGCTCCTCCGCGGGGTCTCGTGAAGATCACCGCCGTCGAGACGCACGTCTGCCACGCCCGGATGCGCAACTGGGTCTTCGTCCGCGTCGTCACGGACGAGCCCGGGCTGTACGGCTGGGGCGAGGCGACGCTCGAGTGGCACACGCGCGCGATCGTCGGAGCGGTCGAGGACCTCGCGGAGCTGATCGTCGGCGAGGACCCGACCCGGATCGAGCACCTCTGGCAGATGATGTTCCGCCAGCACTTCTGGCACGCGAGCGGGATCGTTCGCGGCACCGCGATGAGCGGGATCGACATCGCGCTCTGGGACATCCTCGGCAAGGTGCACGGCGTCCCGTGCCATCGGCTCTGGGGCGGACGCGTCCGCGACTACGTGCGCCTCTACGGGCATCTCGGCGGCGGGAAGATGGAGGACTTCTACGAGAGCGACGAGCCGCAGCGCTTCGCGGAGCTCGCGGCCGGCGATGGTCGAGAGCGGCTTCACCGCGTTCAAGACGATGGCGGTGCCGCCGACGATGCCGCTCGAGGGCCTCGCGCCCGTCCGGCACGCGGAGCGCTGCGTGGCCGCGATGCGGGAGGCGGTCGGCGACGAGATCGACATCATGGTCGACTGCCACGCCCGGCCCGAGCCCGCGCATGGGGCACCTGTTCGCCGCGGCGCTCGAGCCGTTCGGCCTCTACTGGCTGGAGGAGCCGTGCTGGCCGGAGCGGGCCGACGACATCGCCGCGATCCAGCGCTCCGTGACGACCCCGATCGCGACCGGCGAGCGGCTCGTCGGCGTGCAGGGCTTCCGCGAGCTGCTCGAGCAGGGCGCCTGCAGCGTGCTCCAGCCCGACATCACCCACTGCGGCGGCCTCTCCGAGGCGCGCCGGATCGCGGCGCTCGCCGAGACCTACCGCGTCGCGCTCGCGCCGCACAACCCGCAGGGGCCGGTCTCGCACGGCCGCCTCGATCGAGCTCGGTCTCGCGACGCCGTCCTACGTCATCTGCGAGGCGGTCACGGCCGACGTGCCCGTGGCGGGACGAGGTCGTCACCGACTCGCACCGGATCGAGCCGGACGGGATGCGGGCGTACCCGAGCGAGCGGCCCGGCCTCGGCATCGAGATCGACCTCGACGTCGTCCGCGCGCACCCGTTCGAGCCCGAGCTTCCGCAGCGGGTCTTCTACGCCGACGGCAGCGTGGGCGACTGGTGAGCCGCTTCGACGGACGCGTCGCCCTCGTCACCGGGGGCTCGAGCGGGATCGGCGCGGCCGTCGCCGAGCGGCTGCTCCGGGAGGGAGCGAAGGTCGCGACGCTCGACCTCAGCGAGGGCGGCCCGGCGGGCGTGCTCTCGCTCACCGGAGACGTCCGCAGCTCGGAGGACATCGTCGCCGCGGTCGAGCGGGCGGAGACAGGAGCTCGGCCCGCTCTCGATCCTGGTCTGCTCGGCCGGGGTCACCGGCGACTCGCTCCGGACCGTGGAGGTGAGCGACGACGAATGGCGCCGGGTCCTCGCGATCAACGCCGACGGGACGTTCTTCGCCAACCGCGCCGTGATCCCGGGGATGACGCGAGCGGAACTACGGCCGCATCGTCAACATCGCGTCGATCGCCGGCAAGGAGGGCAACCCGATGGCGGCCGCCTACTCGTCCTCGAAGGCCGCGGTGATCGCGATGACGAAGGCGATCGGCAAGGACCTCGCGGGGACGAACGTGCTCGTCAACTGCATCGCACCCGCGGTGATCGAGACCCCGCTCCTCGCCGGGATGTCGGAGGAGCACATCCGCTACATGGTCGAGAAGATCCCGATGGGGCGCCTCGGCGGCGTCGACGAGGTCGCGGCGCTCGTCTGCTGGCTCGCGAGCGAGGAGTGCTCCTTCTCCACCGGCGCCACGTACGACATCTCGGGCGGGAGGGCCGTCTACTGAGCGAGCGCGTGCTGGTCACCGGAGCGCTCGGGTGTGTCGGCGCCTGGGCGGTGAAGGCCGTGCTCGACGACGGCGACGAGCCGGTCGGCTACGACCTCGGGGACGCGACCCACCGCCTGGAGCTGATCCTCTCGGAGGACGAGCGCGCTCGGCTGACGCTGGTGCGGGGCGACATCACCGACCTCGCCGCGCTCGGCCGCACGCTGGACGAGCACGAGATCACACGGGTCGTGCACCTCGCCGCGCTCCAGGTCCCGTTCTGCCGCGCCGACCCGGCGCTCGGGGCGCGGGTCAACGTCGTCGGCACGGTCAACGTCTTCGAGGCCGTGAAGGAGCGGCTCGACCGGATCCCCGGCGTCGCCTACGCCAGCTCGGCCGCCGTGTACGGGCCCGGCGATCCCTCGCCCGCGCCCGAGAGCGGCGGGACGCGCGCCCGGGACGATCTACGGCGTCTACAAGCTGGCGAACGAGGGCACGGCGCGGCTCTACCACGCCGAGTCGGGCGTCCCGTCGGTCGGGATCAGGCCCTACGTGGTCTACGGCCCCGGCCGCGACCAGGGGATGACCGCCGGGCCGACGCAGGCGATGGCGGCCGCCGCCGCGGGGCGAGGGCTTCGCGATCGGCTACGGCGGCCGCGCCCAGTACGACTACGCGCCCGCGGTCGGCCGGGCGTTCGTCGCCGCCGGCTCGGCGTCGGCGGGCGCGGTCGTCGCGAACTTCCCCGGCGTGCGGGCCACGATGGCCGAGGTCGTCGCCGCGATCGAAGCCGCCGCCCCGGAGGCCGCGGGCCGGATCACCTGGGACGAGACGCGCGCTGCCGTTCCCGGCGGAGCTCGAGGCGCAGGCGCTGGCGAGAGCGCGATCGGGCCCGTGCAGCAGCCGTCGCTGGCGGACGGCGTCGCCGAGACGGTCGCCCGCTTCAGGCAGCACGGCACCGCGTCGCGTGAGCCGGCGGCGCGTGCACGTGACCGGCGCGGTGCCGAAGCGCATCGCCGACGCGCTCGAGCGGGACTTCGACCTCGTCGCGGATCCGGACGGCGCCGAGGGCGTGCTGGCGCTGATCACGACCATCGTCGACGACGCGTACCTGGAGCGAGCCGGCCCGCAGCTGGAGGTGGTGGCGAACTACGGCGTCGGCGTCAACAACATCGACCTGGACGCGGCGCGGCGCAGGGGCATCGTGGTCGCGAACACACCCGACGTGCTGACGAAGACGACCGCGGAGCTCGCGATCACCGCCACGCTCGCCCTCCTCCGCCGCGTCGTCGAGGGAGACCGGTTCGTCCGCTCGCGGTCGCCGTGGTCGTTCTCGCTCGAGTTCATGCTCGGCGAGGGACTCGACGGCAAGACGGTCGGCATCGTCGGCCCCGGCCGGATCGGCCGGGAGACGGCGCGCCTCGCGGAGGCGTTCGGAGCGCACGCGGTCTTCGCCGGCCGAGACGACCCGCTGGAGGAGCTGCTCGCGAGCGCCGACGTGGTCAGCCTTCACTGTCCGCTGACCCCGGAGACCCACCACCTGATCGGCGAGAGCGCGCTGGCGGCCATGAAGAGCTCGGCGGTGCTGGTCAACACCGCCCGCGGGCCGATCGTGGACGAACGGGCTCTCGTCGACGCCCTGACCGACGGAGTCATCGCAGGAGCCGCGCTGGACGTCTTCGAGTTCGAGCCGAGCGTGAGCGAGGGCTGCTGTCGCTCGACCAGGTCGTGCTCACGCCGCACATCGGCAGCGGCACGCGCGCGACGAGAGAGGCGATGGGAATGCTCGCGGTGGAGGCGCTCCGGAGCGTGCTGATCTCCAAGCGGCAGCCGCCGAACGCCGTCACGTAGCGGTTCGATCCCAGCACGGGAATGGATTCGGGCTCGGGGCGCGTTGAGGCAGGTACCCCCGACGCAAGGAGGAGTCGCCATGGCCGTTGTCGATGAGGTCCTGTCCGCGAACGGGCAGTACGCAGCCACGTTCGGCGACGAAGGGCGAGCTGGCCCTGCCGCCGGCGCGCCGCTTCGCGATCCTCACCTGCATGGACGCCCGGCTCGACCCGGCCAAGTACGCGGGCCTGAGCGAGGGCGATGCGCACGTGATCCGCAACGCCGGCGGCCGCGCCAGCGACGACGCGATCAGGTCGCTCGTGATCTCCTACAAGCTGCTCGGCACCCAGGAGTGGTTCGTCATCCACCACACCAACTGCGGGATGGAGTTCTTCGACAGCGCGCAGATGGGCGGCCTGCGCGCAAAGCCTCGACACCGCGGAGCTCGGCCCGGACGGCTTCCGGGATGTCGGCGCCGGCCCCGGCTCCGACGAGGGTCGCAACATCGACTGGCTCACGATCCCCGACGCCGAGCAGAGCGTCGTCGACGACGTCGCCCGGATCCGCGCACACCCGCTCGTCCCGGGCCGGATCCCGATCTACGGCTACCTCTACGACGTCAAGACCGGCCGCCTCAACGAGGTTGCCGCGCGCAACCACGGCCGGCCGACCAGCGTAAGCAGGCGGCTGCGCCCCATTACGGTGGTCGGATGACCGGAAGGTTCGATCTCGACGGACGCACCGCCCTCGTCACCGGGGCCGCCCGCGGCCTCGGCCGCGCGATCGCGCTCGCGCTCGCGGAAGCCGGCGCCGACGTCGCGCTCGGGCTCCGGGACGTGTCGCGCGACGACGGGCTGGCGGACGAGATCCGCGCCCTCGGGCGCCGAGCGCTGCCGCTGCAGATGGACGTCACGCGGCTCGACGAGGTCGAGGCGGCCGTCACGGCCACGGTCGAGGAGCTTCGGCTCGCTCGACGTCCTCGTGAACAACGCCGGCGGCGGAGCGGGCCTTGTCCCCGCCGAGCGCGTCTCCGTGGCCGACTTCGCGCAGACGGTCGACGTGAATCTGAAAGGCACGTTCTTCGCCTGCCGCGCCGCGTTCGCGCCGATGCAGGACCGCGGCTTCGGTCGGATCGTCAACGTCTCGCTCGCAGGCGGCGCTCGTCGCGCTTGCCCGGCGAATCGGTCTACTGCATGACGAAGGCGGCGGTCTCGCACCTGACGCGCTGCCTCGCCGTCGAGTGGGGCGGGCACGGGATCAACGTCAACGCGGTCGCACCGACGTTCATCCGCACGCCGGGCACGGAGAGTGCGCTCTCCGATCCCGGGTTCCGCGCCGACGTCGAGGAGCGCATCGCCGCCCTGCACCGCATCGGCGAGCCGGACGAGGTCGCCGGCGCCGTCGTCTTCCTCGTGCTCCCCCGCCGCCTCCCTGATCACCGGCGAGACGCTCGTGATCGACGGCGGCTGGACCGTTCGCTGATCGTGGCGGCCGAGGCGCAGCTCCGGGCAAACGTCCGCCTGCTCGGCGACGTGCTCGGGCAAGTGATCGTCGAGCAGGAGGGCGAGGAGCTGCTCGAGCTCGAGGAGCGGATCCGCCGTCTCGCCCGCGAGGCGCGCGAATCCGGCGATCGCACCGCGCTCGAGCGAACGATCCACGGTCTCGACTTGCCGCGGCAGTCCGCTGTCCTGCGGGCGTTCTCGCTCTTCTTCCAGCTGGCGAACATCGCGGAGCAGCACCACCGGCTGCGGCGCCGGCGGCAGTACGAGCACGAGGGACGGGTGCCGCGGGAGTCGCTCGCCGCTGCGGTGACGCAGTTGCGGGAGGCCGGGGTCGGCGACGACGAGCTGCGCGCGGCGGCCGCTCGGCTCGAAGTGCGCCCGGTGCTGACCGCCCACCCGACGGAGGCGACCCGCCGGACGATCCTCCAGGCGCACCAACGGCTGGCGACTGCACTGCGGCGGCTCGATGACCCCGAGTTGCCACCTTCGACCCGGCGGCGCGTTCACGAGCAGATCGCGGAGGAGGTCACCGTCTTCTGGCAGACGGACGAGGTCCGGTCGCGGCGGCCGCGGGTCGTCGACGAGGTCCGCAACGGCCTCTGGTTCGTCGAGGCCAGCCTGTGGCAGGCACTGCCGCGCCTCCTCCGGGAGCTGGATGACGCGATTCCCGGCGCGCCGCCCCCGCTGCGGCTCGGGACCTGGATCGGCGGCGACATGGA
This sequence comes from uncultured Gaiellaceae bacterium, assembly GCA_963732995.1. Classification (GTDB taxonomy): domain Bacteria; phylum Actinomycetota; class Thermoleophilia; order Gaiellales; family Gaiellaceae; genus Gaiellasilicea. The sequence continues at coordinate 160,403 of CAVTBS010000004.1, forward strand.
CGGGAACCCGAACGCCGGCGCGGAGACGATCGTCGAGGCGCTCGAGCGAGCGCGTACGCTCGCGCGCGAGCTCCTCCGCCGAGATGTGCGCGCGCTCGGCTCCGCCTGGGGCATGTCCACCGAGCTCGTGGGGCCCGTCCCGGAGCTGGACCCGACGAGCGACGAGCCGTACCGAAGCGCGCTCGTGCAGATCTGGGAGCGACTGGCTGCGGACGAGTACGGCGACGCGGAGGAGCTGGCCCGCGACCTCGGAGCGGATCGACCTCGCTCTTCGCAACCACGGCGCCGCGCGCGTCGCCGACGGCGCCCTGGCCGACCTCCGGGGCCGCGTCGAGGTCTTCGGCCTGCACGTGGCGACGCTCGACCTGCGCGTCGCACTCGAAGCAGGTGCGCGAGCGGGCGAAACCGGTGCTCGATGCGCTGACGGCCGCGGCCGCGGCGCGCGAGCGGCACGGGCCCCGGTCGATCGACCGCGTGATCGTCTCGATGACGGCGAGCGCCGGCGACGTGCTCGACGCCGAGTTGCTCGCACGCGACGCCGGGCTGCACGTCCCCGCCGTGCCCCTGCTCGAGACCGTCGCAGACCTGCGCGGCGCACGCGGGCTCGCGGGCGAACTGCTCGACGCCGGCCCGAGGCCGCGGCTGGAGGTGATGGTCGGCTACTCCGACTCCGCCAAGGACGGCGGCTACCTCGCCGCCAACTGGGAGATCTACCGCGCGCAGGAGGAGCTCGTCGAGCTTGCGAACGAGCGAGGCGTCGAGCTGACGATCTTCCACGGCCGTGGCGGGTCGGCCGGCCGCGGCGGCGGGCCGACGTACGCCGCGGTGCTCGCGCAGCCACCGGGCGCCGTCGCGGGGCGGCTCGCAGCTGACCGAGCAGGGAGAGACGATCGCCTTCAAGTACGGGCTGCCCGGGCTTGCGGAGCGGAACCTCGAGGCGGCCGTCGCTGCGACGCTCCTGACCGCGTTCCCGGAGGCCGCGGGGCTCGCGCCGCCGAACGAGGGCGCGCGTGACACGATGACGACGCTCGCCGCGTCCTCGCTGGCCGCCTATCGCAGCCTCGTCTGGGAAGACGCTGCCTTCCCACCCTTCTTCCGCAGCTTCACGCCGGTGGACGAGCTCGCGCTGCTCGAGATCGGCTCCCGTCCGGCGTCGCGGCCCGAGGCTGCCGGTCATGGCGAGCTAGAGGCGCTGCGGGCGATCCCATGGGTGTTCGCGTGGACGCAGAACCGCTGCCTGCTCCCGTCCTGGTACGGCTGCGGCACCGCCTTCGCGGAGTACGGCGTCGCGGGCGAGCGGCTCGAGTGGCTGCGCCGCCTCTACCGCGAGTGGCCGTTCTTCCGGGCGCTGGTGGAGAACCTCGAGATGACGCTCGCGAAGTCGAGCTTCGAGATCGCCGCCGGCTATCTCGGAGCTCGTGCCGCCGAGCGCCGACCGGGACCGCATCTGGAAGGAGCTCTCCGCCGAGCACCGGCGCACGGTCGAAGCGGTGCTCGCGATCGTCGACGCCGACGCGCTGCTGGACCGACATCCGGTGCTGCAGCGCTCCGTGCGGCTGCGAAACCCGTACGTCGACCCGATGAACGCGATCCAGGTCGAGCTCCTGCGAGCCCACCGCGCCGGTGACGAGCGTGCGACGCGGCCGCTGCTGCGTTCGATCGCGGGCATTGCAGCCGCCCTCCGCAACACCGGCTGATCAATCGCCGCGCATCAGCTCCCCGACGCGGAAGGCGAGGTCGAGCGACTGCCGCGCGTTCAGCCGCGGGTCGCACAGGCTCTCGTAGCGCATCGTCAGCTCCTCCTCCAGCACCTCCGCCGAGCCGCCGAGGCACTCGGTGACGTCTTCGCCGGTGAACTCGATGTGGATCCCGCCCGGCCAGACGTCCTCGTTCCGGCACACGGAGAAGAACGCGGCGATCTCGTCCATGATCGCCTCGAAGCTCCGGGTCTTGACGCCCGACGGGCGTGCGGAACACGTTCGCGTGCATCGGGTCCGTCGCCCAGACGACCGGATGCCCCGAGTCTCTGACGGCGCGCAGGAGCGGCGGCAGGGCGTCGACGAGGCGCTCCGCGCCCATTCGCACGATGAGCGTCAGCCTTCCCGGCCGCCGCGCTGGATTGAGCGCTTCGCAGAGCTCGAGGACCTCATCTGCCGTCGCCGAAGGTCCGAGCTTGACTCCGAGCGGGTTGTTCACCCCGGCGAAGAACTCCACGTGCGCGCCGCCCAGCTGCCGCGTCCGCTCGCCGATCCAGAGCATGTGCGCAGAGCAGTCGTACCAGTCGCCGGTCAGGGAGTCCCGCCGCGTCAGCGCCTCCTCGTAGTCGAGCACGAGCCCCTCGTGGCTCGTCCAGAGGTCGACGCGGTGGAGGCGCTGCGCCTGCGCGAGATCGATCCCACAGGCGCGGACGAAGTCGAGCGCGCGCTCGATCTCGGCGGCGAGCACCTCATAGCGCTTGCCCTCGGGCGCGTTCGCCACGAACTCCTGATTCCAGGTGTGCACCTGGGTGAGGTCGGCGAAGCCGCCGTTCGTGAACGCGCGGACGAGGTTGAGCGTGGCCGCCGACTGGTGGTAGGCCCGGAGGAGCCGGGACGGGTCCGGCGCCCGCGCCGCAGCCGTCGGTGCGTCGTCGTTGACGATGTGGCCGAAGAACGACGGCAGCTCGAGCTCGCCCACGCGCTCGGTCGGCTCCGATCTCGGCTTCGCGAACTGCCCGGCGATGCGGCCGACCTTCACGAGCGGCAGGCCGGAGCCGTAGATCATCACGACCGACATCTGCAGAAAGATCTTCAGCTTCTCGCGGATCGAGACGGCGCTGAAGTCGCGAAACGACTCGGCGCAGTCGCCGGCCTGGAGCAGGAAAGCACGTCGCTCGGCGACCGCGCCGAGCGCTGCTGCGAGATCGCGCGCCTCGCCTGCGAAAACCAGCGGCGGCATCGCCCTCAGCTCCGCGAGGGCGGCGTCGGCGGCGGCAGGGCTCGGCCAGGCGGGCTGCTGGCGGACGGGGTACGCGCGCCAGTCCGACGGAGCCCAAGCGGGATCGGTCACGTGCATCGCCTGGAACGAGTGTACTGTGCCAAGTAAAGTGACTTCCACGCTGACACCGGTTCGCATCCCGCCGATGCTGCGCGACCAGGTCGACGGCCAGCGGCAGGTGCTCGCGAGCGGCGAGACCGTGCGCGAGGTGCTCGAGGACATGACCGCGCGGTATCCCTCCCTCGAGGCACAGCTGTTCGAGCAGGGCGAGCTGACTCCCTTCGTCAACGTCTTCGTCGGCCGCGACGACGTCAGGACGCGCGACGGGCTGGACACTCCCGTCGGAGGCAACGCGGTGATCCTGCTGCCGGCGATGGCCGGCGGGAGTCTTGCGGAACCCCGTGCTTGCGTCTACTCTCGGTAGACCGTGAGCGCGCACACGCCTGTAGCGATTTGTGAGGGGCTTATCATCGTGCGCGCGCGTCCGCGCTAGACGGCCTTCCTTCCCCGCTCCGCCGCCTAGCTCGATTCACAGAGGCGGGGACGTGAACAACGCCGTCCTCAGCTGCCGGATCTGCGAGGAGACGCACCCACTGGCGCCGGTCTCACACTGTGCCGCCTGCTCGGGCCCGCTCGACGTTCGCTACGTCGCGAACGGCAACGGCGGACTGAGCGCCGACCCGCAGGTGCTCTGGAGCGACCGCGCGCTGCTCCCGCACCGCGAAACCGCGATCCCCAGCCGCACGCCGCTCGTGCCGGCGCCGCGAGTCTCGACCGCGCTCGGCATCGACGTGCAGCTGAAGCTGGAGACGGCGAATCCGACCAGCTCCTTCAAGGACCGGATGGCGGCGAGCGCCGTCAGGGCCGCGCAGGAGTTCGGCTTCGACACGGTGCTGTGCGCGTCGACCGGAAACCTCGGAGAGGCCGTCGCGGCGCATTGCGCCGGAGTCGGCCTCGAGGGAGTCATCCTCACACCGGCGGGCACCGGGGAGCTCGTGCTCCCGCCGGGTGCCGAGGGCACGAGCGTCTTCCGCGTGCGCGGCACGCTCGAGGACTGCCGGCGGCTGGAGCGCGAGCTCGAGACGCTCTTCCCGTGGGGGTTCCTGGACGGGAACCTGCAACCGTTCGCGGTCGAGGGGATCAAGACGATCGCCTACGAGATCGCGGAGCAGCTGGACTGGCAGGCGCCGGACGCGATCGTCAGCCCCGTGGCGTCGGGCGCCCTGTTCGCAAAGCTGGCCCAGGGCTTCGTCGAGCTCGTCGAGCTGGGGCTCATCGACGACCGGCGGCCGCGCATGTACGGCGCGCAGCCAGGTGGCTGCCCGCCCGTCGCCGCCGCCTGGGCCGACGAGCGCCCACCGTCGCGCGTGACACCGAACACCGTTGCCCGCTCGCTCGCGGTCGGCGACCCGAGCTACGGCGAGCTTGCGATCGGCGCCGCTCGCATGTCCGGCGGCACGATCACTACGGTCGCCGAGGAGCTGATCGAGCCGAGCACGGAGCTGCTCGCCGAGGACTCCGGCGTCGTGGCTGATCCCGCGGGCGGCGTCGCCTTCGGCGCCCTCGTCGAGCTCGTCAGGTCAGGGGCGATCGCGACCGGCGAGCGGGTCGTGCTGGTCGTCACGGGCACGGGCACAGAGCCGCGGCGCGCGGGGATCCCCTACCGAGCGCAGGAGATCGATGCCGACACCGATCACTTCCTGGCCGCGCTCGGCGTCGGGCGACGCTAGCGCGCGCCGGTGCTGCGGGTGGTGCTGCGCGAGGCCCCCGGCACGAGCCAGTTCGTCCCGAACTTCCGCATCTCCCGGATGATCGGCAGCAGCGCCCGACCCTTCTCGGTCAACTGATACTCGACCCGCGGGGGAGACTCCGGATAGCTGTGCCTGGCGACGACGCCGACCTGTTCGAGCGAGCGCAGGCGATCGGCGAGGGTTCGCGTGCTCATGCCCTTGCAGACGCGTTCGAGCTCACGGAACCGGCGAGTACCGCCGCCGAGCTCGTGGAGGAGGAGGGGCGTCCACTTCGATGCGACGATCTCACCGGTGGACGCTACGGCGTTGCGCGCAAGATCCACGTCCTCGAGCTGTGTCTTCATCCCGTTCGTTGCCTCCATGTGAGCGGGGCGGGCGGGAATCGCTCGCCGAGAACCGCGATGCACCTTCAACAGCGACTTTACTCCCTGCAAAGGTTACCGCAAGTCCGGTTCTGCAAACCTAGACCGACCGGTGTAGGCGCTACAGCCACTTGACAAAGTAAAGCGCCGCCACCAGACTGAGCCCGTGATGACGACCGTACCCCGGATCGCAGGCCCCTCTCGGGCCCTCGTAGCAGCCCCGTCCGGGTCGATCGGTCTCGTCCTCCTGATTCTCCCCCTCTAGGGGGAGTAGCGACCACGCGCCGCGACTGGCGCACACGCCCACATCGGACGCCACAGGTCCGCCCGCAGTTCGGCGGGCGAGTCAAGGAGGACACGTTGAGCTCTCGCAGGATCACCATCTTCGACACGACGCTTCGAGACGGCGAGCAGGCGCCGGGTATCGCCCTGCGCCCCGACGACAAGGTCGAGGTCGGCGAGCAGCTCGAGCGGCTCGGCGTCGACGTGATCGAGGCCGGCTTCGCCGCCTCCTCGCCCGGCGACTTCGAAGGCGTCCGCGCGGTCGCGCGTGCCGCACAGCGCGCCACGGTCGCCTCGCTCTGCCGCGCGAGCCCGACCGACATCGACGCCGCCGCGGCCGCGCTCGAGGACGCGCCGCGCTCGCGGATCCACGTCTTCCTCGCGACCAGCGCACTCCACATGGAGAAGAAGCTCCGGCTGCGTCCCGACGAGGTCGTCGCAGCGGCCGGCGTCCTCGGTCCGGCGCGCATGCGTCGACCGTCGACGAGGTCGAGTTCTCGTGCGAGGACGCGACCCGCTCCGATCCGGCGTTCGTCGCCACCGTCTGCCGAGCCGCCGTCGAGGCCGGCGCGACGACGATCAACCTGCCGGACACCGTCGGCTACATGCTGCCCGGCCGAGTACGCCGCCTTCTTCCGCGACGTACGCGGGCAGTGCCCCGAGCTCGAGGACGTCGTGCTGTCGGCTCACTGCCACGACGACCTCGGCCTCGCGGTCGCGAACTCGCTCGCGGCGCTCGACGCGGGCGTGGAGCAGCTCGAGTGCACGGTCAACGGGATCGGCGAGCGCGCCGGCAATGCCTCGCTCGAGGAGGTCGTGATGGCGCTCCGCGTGCGCGGCGGACGCGCTCGAGCGCGCACACCGACGTCGACCTCTCGCAGATCGGCCCGGCGTCGCGACTCGTCGAGCGGCTGACGGGCTACCCCGTCCCGCCGAACAAGGCGATCGTCGGCGCGAATGCGTTCGCGCACGAGGCCGGCATCCACCAGGACGGGATGCTCAAGGACGTCGCGACGTACCAGATCATCGATCCCGGCCGAGCTCGGTCTCGAGATGACGCTGCCGCTCGGCAAGCACTCGGGCCGCCACGCGTTCGCCCAGGCCTGCGAGGAGGCCGGGCTCGAGTCTCGACGCCGAGGAGCTCGTCGAGGCGTTCGCACGCTTCAAGGCGCGCGCCGACGAAGGCCGCGCCGTGTCCATCCACGAGCTCGTCCAGGAGGTGACCGTGTCGTGACGACCTATTCGATCGCATGTCTCTCAGGCGACGGAATCGGGCCGGAGGTGATGGCCCAGGCCAGCCGCGGCATGCGAGAGGCGTCACGGCTCCACGGCTTCGCGCTGGACGAACGGCACGTTGCCGTTCGGCGCGGAGGCGCACGATGCGGTTCGGGCACCCGTTCCCGCCCGCGTCGCGGGACGCAGCGCTGGACTCCGACGCGATCCTCGCCGCCACCGTCGACCGCGTCGCTGCTCGAGGCGCTCGAGAGCGAGCTCGACCTGCGCGCCGCGGTGATGCGCGTGCGACGGTCGGGCCGCTTCGTCACGTTCGTCGCGCCGCTGCGCGCCGACGCGTGGGAGTGGACGCTCGACCGTGCCGCCACCGCGGCCCAGTTCGAGCCGCGGCCAGCTTCACCCTCGTCGGCAGCGAGGACGGCTGGAACGGACGTCGCCGACGCCGCCGCACGACCGGGACGACGGCCTCGACGTCACGCGACTCTCGACACGCGTGCGATCCAGGCTCTCGGTCTCGCGCCCGGGAACGTTCGACGTCGTCGTCTGCGACCGGCCGCTGCTCGTCGCCGCTGGCCGAGCTTCCCTGGTGCCTCGACGCGCACCGCGTGCTCGCCTGGGGCAGCGCGGCTCGCGGCAGGCCCGGGCATCTTCGGCCCGAGCCACGGCACGGCGACCGACATCGCCGGCCAGGGTGTCGCCGACCCGAGCTCGATGCTGCTCGCCGCGGCGCTCATGCTCGGGAGGGGCTCGGCGAACGCGGTGCGGCGGCCACGCTCTCGTCCGCGGTCTCGCACGTGCTCGGCAACGGCACCGACCGCGCCGCCGGCACCGTGTCGATGACCAGCGAGCTGACGGACGCCGTGCTCGCGCAGTTGCCGCAGTCGCATCGAACGCCGAGTTCCTCGGAGGCCGTCTGATGCGGATGAACGGCGCCGACGCGCTCCTGCGCTCGCTCGAGGCGGAGGGCGTCGAGACGGTCTTCGGCACTTCCCGGCGGCGCGATCCTGCCGACCTACGACGCGCTCGCCCGCGGCACCACGCTCCGCCACGTGCTCGCGCGCCACGAGCAGGGCGCCGGTCACATGGCCGAGGGCTACGCCCGCGCGTCCGGGCGGGTCGGCGTCGCGCTTCGCGACCTCCGGGCCCGGGCGCGACGAACCTCGTCACGCCGATCGCGGACGCCTGGATGGACTCGACGCCGCTCGTGTGCGTCACCGGGCAGGTGCGCTCGAACCTGATCGGCACCGACGCGTTCCAGGAGTGCGACATCACCGGGATCACGATCCCGATCGTCAAGCACTCGTGGCTCGTCCAGGACGTCGAGGAGCTGCCGCAGGCGATCAAGGCGGCCTTCCACGTCGCCCGGACGGGCCGCTGCGGTCCCGTGCTCGTCGACGTCCCGCGTGACATCCAGGAGGCCGCGATCGACTTCGAGTACCCGGACGAGGTCGACCTCCCCGGCTGGCGCCCCGCCGCGCGCGTGAACGCGAAGCAGGTGCGCGCGGCGGCGCAGGCGATCGCGGAGGCGCAGCGGCCCGTGCTCTACGTCGGCGGCGGCACGATCAACGCCGAGGCCTGCGCCGAGCTCCGCCGGCTCGCCGAGCTCTGGCAGCTCCCGGTCGTGACGACGCTGATGGCGAAGGGCGCGTTCCCGGAGACGCACGAGCTCCACTTCGGCTGGCCCGGCATGCACGGCGCCAAGTGGTCGAACTGGGCGATGAACAAGTGCGACGTGCTCGTCGCGGTCGGCGCCCGCTTCGACGACCGCGTGACCGGCAAGCTGACCGCGTTCGCGCCCGGCGCGACCGTCGTCCACCTCGACGTCGACGCCGCCGAGATCGGCAAGCTCCGGCACGCCGACGTCCCCGTCGTCGGGCCGCTCAAGCAGATCCTCGCCGAGCTCGGAGACGCAGCTCGAGGCGCTGCGCGCCGGCGGGCGGCGTCCCGAGACGGGGCCGTGGCTGGCGCAGCTCGCGACTGGCGCGACGAGTTCCCGCTCCGCTACGGCAGCGACGGCGACCTGCTCAAGCCGCAGCGCGTCCTCGAGGCGCTGCAGGCGCAGACGAGCGGGCGCGACGACGTGATCTGGACGACCGGCGTCGGCCAGCACCAGATGTGGGCGATGCAGTACCTGCTCTGCGACCGAGCCGCGCAGCTTCATCACCTCGGGCGGCCTCGGCACGATGGGCTACGGGCTGCCCGGCGGCGGTCGGCGCGAAGGCGGCGCGGCCGGACGCGACGGTCGTCTGCGTCGACGGCGACGGCTGCTTCCAGATGACGTGCCAGGAGCTCGCGACGTCGGTCACCGAGGACCTGCCGATCGTCGTCGTGATCGTCAACAACGGCTACCTCGGGATGGTGCGGCAGTGGCAGGACATGTTCTTCGAGGAGCGGTTCTCGCAGGTGCACCTCGATGCCAGGACTCGCCCGACTACGTGAAGCTCGCCGAGGCCTACGGCGCCGTCGGGCTGCGCGTCGACGACGAGGACGAGCTCGAGGCCGCGCTCGCGGAGGCGCTCGCCTGCGGCCGCACGGCCGTCGTCGACTGCCGCGTCGAGCCGGCCGAGCACTGCTTCCCGATGATCCCGGCCGGCGCGGCCGCGCTCGACCTCGTCGAGTACGGCGACGCGAGCAGGCGGTGCCGGTCGCCGTGATCCACACGCTGTCCGTCCTCGTCGAGGACAAGCCGGGCGCGCTCATGCGGATCTCGAGCATGTTCGCGCGCCGCGGCTACAACATCGAGAGCCTCGCCGTCGGCCCGACGGAGCGGCCCGAACGTCTCGCGGATCGTGCTGCGCGTCGACTGCTCGCAGCACTCGCTGGAGCAGATCGAGAAGCAGATGCACAAGCTCGTCAACGTCCTCCGCGTCAGCGAGCTCGAGCCCGGCCAGGCGGTCGAGCGCGAGCTCGCGCTGATCACGGTCGCCGCGCCGCCCGGCAGCGAGCGGAGCTGCTCTCGCTCGCGGAGGTGTTCGACGTGCGGGTCGCCGACGTCGGGCCGGACGCGATCGTCTTCGAGGTCGTCGGCGACGTCCGAGGAGCTGGACGCGTTCGAGGAGCTCGTCCGCCCCTACGGGATCAAGGAGCTCGCCCGCACCGGCCGGATCGGCCTCGCGCGGGCCTCGTCCGTCGCAGCGCGAGACGGCAACCACTCGTCCACAGCTAGACGGAAAGGACACCGCAACGTGGCCACGATCCACCGCACGCGGCAACGTCGACCTGCTCTCCGGCAAGGTCGCCGTGGTCGGCTTCGGCAGCCAGGGGCACGCGCACGCGCTCAACCTGCACGACTCGGGCGTCGACGTCGTGGTCGGCCTGCGGCCGGGCAGCGCCTCGTGGCACGCCGCGGAGGCGGCCGGGCTGACGGTCGCGCACGATCCCCGAGGCGGTGCGGGACGCGCAGGCTCGTCTCCCTGCTCCTGCCCGACCAGGTGCAGCCGAGCGTGTACGAGGAGGACGTCGCGCCGAATCTCTCGGACGGGCGCCGCGCTCGTCTTCGCGCACGGGTTCAACGTCCACTACGGCCGGATCGCCGCCGCCGCCGGCCACGACGTGATCATGGTCGCGCCGAAGGGGCCCGGGCCACGTCGTCCGGCGCCTCTTCACCGAGGGGCTCGGCACGCCGGCCGTGGTCGCCGTCGCGCAGGACGCGAGCGGCCAGGCGCTCGAGCTCGCGCTCGCCTACGGCACGGCCATCGGCGCCGGCCGCGCGGGCATGATCGAGACGACCTTCCGGAGGAGACCGAGACCGATCTCTTCGGCGAGCAGGCCGTCCTCTGCGGCGGCACCACCGAGCTCGTGCGCGCGGGCTTCGAGACGCTCGTCGAGGCGGGCTACCAGCCCGAGGTCGCGTACTACGAGTGCCTGCACGAGCTGAAGCTGATCGTCGACCTGATCTGGGAGGGCGGCCTCTCGCACATGCGCTGGTCGATCTCCGACACGGCCGAGTACGGCGACCTGACGCGCGGCACGCGCGTGATCGACGAGCACGTGCGCGAGCGGATGCGCTAGCTGCTCGGCGAGATCCGGGACGGCACGTTCGCCGCGAGTGGATCGCGCGAGATGGACTCGGGCGAGCACAAGCTCGACGAGCTGCGGGCGGCGGCGCGCGAGTCAGCAGCTCGAGCAGGTCGGCCTCGAGCTCCGCGTCGCTGATGATGCGCGAGCACGGCGGAGGAGCCAGTGTCGGCTGACGATGCCGGCGAGCCAACGGCCGGCCAATCCCTACGACCGGCCCTCCGACCCCGCCAAGCGGCACAGCGCCGCCCTGACGGACGGGCCCGACCGCGCGCCCGCCCGCGCGATGCTGAAGGGCAGCGGGCTTCACGGACGAGGATCTCGCGCGCCCGCTCGTCGGCGTCGCGACGACCTGGATCGAGACGATGCCGTGCAACCTGAACCAGCGCGCGCTCGCGCAGCACGTCAAGCGCGGCATCCGCGAGGCGGGCGGGACGCCGATGGAGTTCAACACGATCGCCGTCTCCGACGGCGTCTCGATGGGCACCGAGGGGATGCGCGCCTCGCTCGTCTCGCGCGAGGTGATCGCCGACTCGATCGAGCTCGTCGCGCGCGGGCATCTGTTCGACGGGCTCGTCTGCCTCGTCGGCTGCGACAAGACGATCCCGGCGGCCGCGATGGCGCTCGCGCGGCTCGACCTGCCCGGGCTCGTCCTCTACAACGGCTCGATCGCGCCCGGCCGCTTCCGCGGCCGCGACGTGACGATCCAGGACGTGTTCGAGGCCGTCGGCGCAGCACGCGGCCGGGCACGATGAGCGGCGCCGACGTGCACGAGCTCGAGAGCGTCGCCTGCCCCGGCGCCGGCGCCTGCGGCGGCCAGTTCACGGCGAACACGATGGCGATCGCGCTCGACTTCCTCGGCATCAGCCCGTTCGGGCTCAACGGCGATCCCCGCGCTCGCCGACGCGAAGGAGGAGGCCGCGCGGGAGGCCGGGCGGCTCGCGATGCGGCTCGTGCGCGACGACGTCCGGCCCGTCGCGATCATCACGCGCGACGGCGCTCGAGAACGCGGTCGCCGCGGTCGCCGCGAGCGGCCGGCTCGACGAACGGCGTCCTGCACCTGCTCGCGATCGCGCGCGAGGCTCGGCGTCCCGTACACGCTCGACGACTTCGACCGCGGTCGCGGCGCGCACGCCGGTCGTCGCGAGCCTCAAGCCCGGCGGCCGCTTCGTCGCCATCGACCTGCACGAGGCCGGCGGCGTCGGGCTCGTCGCGCGCGAGCTCCTGAAGCGGGGCGCGCTCGTGGACGGCTCGGCGCCGAACGTCGACGGCGCACGCTCGCGGAGATCGCCGACGCGGTCGAGGAGACCGCCGGGCCAGGAGGTCGTGGTTCCGCTCGAGCGGCCGCTCAAGCCGACCGGGCGGGCTGCGCGTCCTCTGCGGCAACCTCGCGCCGGAGGGCGCGGTCGTGAAGCTCGCCGGGCACGACCGGCTCGTGCACCGCGGCCCGGCGCGCGTGTTCGACTCCGAGGAGGACTGCTTCGCCGCCGTCAAGGCGCGCTCGATCCTGCCCGGCGACGTGGTCGTGATCCGCTACGAGGGCCCGGCCGGCGGGCCCGGGATGCGCGAGATGCTGCACGTGACCGCCGCGATCGTCGGCGAGGGGCTCGGCGGACCGTCGCGCTCGTCACCGACGGCCGCTTCTCGGGCGCGACGCACGGCTTCATGGTCGGCCACGTCTCGCCCGAGGCGTTCCGCGGCGGCCCGCTCGCGGCGCTTCGCGACGGCGACGTCGGTCGTGCTCGACGTCGAGGCGCGCGAGCTGCGGGTCGGAGCTCTCCGACGACGAGCTCGCCGCCCGGCTCGACGCACTGGTCGCCGCCCGCCGCCGCGCTACACGACCGGCGTGCTCGCCAAGTACGCGCGCGCTCGTCTCCTCCGCCTCCGAGGGCGCGGTCACGCGAGCCTGAGCTTTCGTTTCGTACACTCTTGAGCAACAGAGCGGGATTCCCGCTCCGCATCAAGAGAGGTCGAGGGATCCGGCCCGACGACGCCTCGGCAACCTGCGCCAGCGCAAGGTGCCAAACCGGCCGAGCTGCACGCTCGGATCGATGTAGAGCGACGAGACGAAGGAGAGTCCAATGCCCGCCATCTGCCTCCAGTGCCGCAACTGCGGCACCGAATGCGGACTCGACGCCGTCGGCGCCTGCGCCACGTGCTGGGGTCCGCTCGAGCCCGTGTATGACCTCGACGAGCTCCGCCCGATCCTCACCCGCGAGGCGATCGCCGCAGGGCCGCAGTCGCTGTGGCGCTACGGCGCCTTGCTGCCGGTGGAGACACCGAGCGAGCCGAGGCTCGCGCCCGGCTTCACGCCCCTCGTCGAGGCGCCGCGGCTCGCCGAGACGCTCGGCCTGCGCGAGCTCTACCTCAAGCTCGACACCGCGAACCCGACCCACTCGTTCAAGGACCGCGTCGTCGCGGTCGCGTGCGCCAAGGCGCAGGAGCTCGGGCTGCGGACCCTTGCGTGCTCCTCGACCGGAAACCTCGCAGGCGCGGTCGCGGCGCGAGCAGCGGCTGAAGGGCTCGAGGCCGCGGTCTTCTGCCCCGCCGGCCTCGAACGAGAGAAGCTCCTCCCCACGGCTGCGTACGGCGCCACGATCTACGAGGTCGCCGGCAGCTACGACGACTGCAGCCGGCTGACCGTCGAGCTCTCGTTCGAACTGCCCTGGGCGTTCGTGAACGTCGGGCTCCGTGCCTATTACGCCGAGGGATCGAAGACGCTCGCGTTCGAGATCGCCGAGCAACTCGGGTGGGAGCTTCCCGACGCCGTCGTCTGCCCGGTCGCCTCCGGAGCGCTGTTCTCGAAGCTGGGACGGGGGTTCGGCGAGTTCCTCGAGTTGGGACTGGTCGACGGAGCACCGCCGAAGCTCGTCGGCGCCCAGGCCGCAGGGTGCGATCCGGTCGCAACCGCCTTCCGCGACGAGCTGCCGGTGAAGCCGATCCGGCCGCAGACGTCCGCCAGCTCACTGGCGATCGGCAACCCCGCGGACGGCGACCACGCGCTGGCGACGGCGCGCTCATCGGGCGGCTCGATCCACTCGGTGCGCGAGGACGAGATCGCTCCGAACATGGCGCTGCTCGCCGAGAGCACGGGCGTCTTCGGCGAGGCGGCCGCGGGCATCTGCGTCGGCGCGCTTCGCGAGGCGATCGACGTGGGCACCGTCGGGGCGAACGACCGCGTCGTCCTCCTCGTCACCGGCGACGGCCTCAAGACACCGGGCCACCTGGCCGACCGGTTGGCCTCGATCGAGATCGAAGCGGACGCGGATGCGCTGCTGGACCAGCTCGGGGTCGCGGTCTGACTTTACTTTCTACACCGGTACCGATACCCTCGCGCCAGGTGCCCACCCCGTATCCCCTGAGCGAGAGCACCGAGCTCGGAGCGGCTGCAGCATCACCCGAGGCTGCGGTCGCCCCGGGCGCCCCCAAGCGAATCGAGCAGCTGCGCGAGCTGATCGCGGAGAACGACCGCGCCTCCGTGCAGCTGCTGAACCGCCGCCTCGAGCTGGTCGCCGAGATCTGGCGCGAGAAGGACACGCAGGGCGTGCCGCACGCCGATCCCGATCGTGAGCGACTGCTCCTGCAGCAGCTGGAGGAGGCGAACGGGGGACCGCTCTCGCAGGCCGGGCTCGAGCTCTTCCACGGCGTGCTGCTCTCGCTGACGAAGCAGGAGCTCGATCGCTGATGCTGCGCGTCGCCTGCCTGCCTGGAGACGGGATCGGGCCAGAGGTGACGGCGGTCGCGATCGACGTGCTGCGCGCGCTCCCGCTCGAGGTCGAGGCCGAGGAGCACGCCTTCGGCGGCGGTGCGATCCTCGCGGAGGGCACGCCGCTCCCCGACGAGACGCTGGCTGCGTGCAAGGCGGCCGACGCAGTCGTCCTGGGCGCCGTCGGCCTGCCCGAGCTCGAAGGCGCCGCCGTACGGCCGGAGCAAGGTCTGATCGCGCTTCGCCGCGAGCTCGACGTCTACGCGAACCTGCGTCCCGCGACCGGGCCCGGGATCGACCTCCTGATCGTCCGCGAGCTCGTCGGCGGGCTCTACTACGGCGCCAGCGGCAGGCGCCCGGACGGCACGGCTTTCGACACGTGCGAGTACACACCCGAGGCGATCGAGCGCGTCTCGCGGCGCGCATTCGAGCTTGCGAGCGCAAGGCGGGGGCACGTGACCTCCGTGGACAAGGTGAACGTGCTCGAGACCTCCAGGCTCTGGCGCGAGACGGTCGTGCGGGTCGCGGCCGACTACCCCGAGGTCGAGCTCGAGCACATGCTCGTCGACACGGCCGGGATGAAACTCGTCCAGGAACCGGGGCGATTCGACGTGATCCTGACCGAGAACACGTTCGGCGACATCCTCTCCGACGTCGCCGCCGGCACCTGCGGCGGCCTCGGGCTCGCGGCGTCGGCGAGCCTCGGCGACGACCGGCCCGGCATCTTCGAGCCCGTGCACGGCTCCGCGCCCGACATCGCCGGCCGCGGGATCGCAAACCCGTCGGCGATGCTGCGCTCGATCGCACTGCTGCTGCGGCACGCCGCAGACGAGCCGGAGCTCGCGACAGCGCTGGAGCGCGCCGTCGACCGCGCCCTGGCCGAGACGCCGACCGTCGACCTCGGCGGCGACGCGACGACAGCCGAGTTCGCCGACTCGGTGCTCGAACAGCTGCAGGCGGCAACTAGCCGGCGCTGAGCGCCGTCGTGCGCACCCGCGCCGGGTGCGCCGCCTCGTAGGCGGCGATCCCGTCCTCATGCGACAGCGTGCGGGCGATGTCGTCGAGCCCGTTCAGCAGGCAGTGGCGCTGGAACGGATCGAAGGCGAACGCGACCTCGCGGCCGCTCGGGTCGACGATCACCTGCCGCTCCAGGTCGACCTCCGCGAAGGCGCCGCCGCCGATCGCGTCGATCAGCGGGCGAAGCTCCTCGGGCGGAAGCACGATCGTGACGAGGCCGATCTTGAAGCAGTTCGTCGCAAAGATGTCACCGTACGACGGGGCGATCACGACCTCGAAGCCGTAGTCCTGGAGTGCCCACGCGGCGTGCTCGCGGGAGGAGCCACAGCCGAAGTTCGCGCCGGCGATCAGGATCTTGGCGCCTGCGCAGTCGGGGTCGTTCAGCTCGAAGTCGTGGCGGAGCATGCCGTTCCCGTCGAAGCGCCAGTCGTAGAAGAGGAACTCGCCGAAGCCGGTGCGCTCGATCCGCTTGAGGAACTGCTTCGGGATGATCTGATCCGTGTCGACGTCAGCTCGGTCGAGGACGGCGACCGGCCCGGAGACCCGCTGGAACGGCTTCACGCGGTCGCCGCCAGCTCGCGCGGGTCGACGAAGTGGCCTGCGATCGCAGTCGCTGCAGCGAGCTGCGGGCTGACCAGGTGCGTCCGGCCGCCGCGCCCCTGCCGGCCCTCGAAGTTGCGATTCGAGGTCGATGCGCAGCGCTCGCCGGCGGCGAGGATGTCCGGGTTCATGCCCAGGCACATCGAGCAGCCCGCGCGACGCCACTCGAACCCGGCGTCGCGGAAGATCCGATCGAGACCCTCCTCCTCCGCGAGCCGCTTCACGGTCGCCGAGCCGGGCACGACGAGAGCGCGCACGCTCGGATGCACCTGCTTCCCCGCGACGACCGTGGCCGCCGCGCGCAGATCCTCGATCCGCGCGTTCGTGCACGAGCCGATGAAGACGCGGTCGACCCGGATGTCCTGCATCGCCGTCCCGGGCTCGAGGCCCATGTAGGTGAGCGCACGCTCGGCCGCGAGCCGCTTGTCGGGGTCGGCGAAGGCGGCAGGATCGGGCACACGATCCGTGACCGAGACGACCATCTCCGGATTCGTGCCCCAGGTGACCTGCGGAGCGAGTGCTGCGACGTCGACGACGAACTCGCGGTCGTACGCAGCGTCGGCGTCGGACACGAGGCCGCGCCAGTCGTCGAGCGCCTGCTCCCAGGCGCGGCCGGTGGGCGCCGCCGGCCGGCCCTCGAGGTACGCGAAGGTCGTGTCGTCGGGTGCGATCATCCCGGCCCGCGCGCCCGCCTCGATCGACATGTTGCAGATCGTCATTCGGTTCTCCATCGAGAGGCTCCGGATCGCGTCGCCGGTGTACTCGAGCACGTGTCCCGCCCCGCCGGCGACGCCGAGCCGGCCGATCGCGCCGAGGATCATGTCCTTCGCCGTCACGCCGGGAGGGGCGTCGCCCTCGAAGCGGACGCGCATCGACCGGGGTCGCACCTGCGGCAGGCACTGCGTGGCGAGCACGTGCTCCACCTCCGAGGTGCCGACGCCGAAGGCAAGTGCGCCGAAGGCGCCGTGGGTCGACGTATGGCTGTCACCGCAGACGATCGTCATTCCCGGCTGCGTCACCCCGAGCTCCGGCCCGATCACGTGCACGATCCCCTCGCGCCCATGGCCGGTCGCGAAGAGCGGGACGCCGAACTCCGCGCAGTTGCGACGCAGGGCATCCAGCTGCGCCTTCGCGAGCGGATCCGTCACCGGGCCGTCCTCCGTCGGCACGTTGTGATCCATCGTCGCCAGCGACAGGTCCGGCCGCCTCACGGCTCGTCCGGCGAGCCGGAGGCCGTCGAACGCCTGCGCCGAGGTGACCTCGTGGATCAGATGCAGGTCGACGAACAGCAGCGTCGGCTCGCCTTCGGGCGCGGCGACGACGTGGCGCTCCCAGATCCGGTCCAGCAACGTTTTCGGCATGGACGAATGCTAGTCACGACGGTGTAGAAAATAAAGCGGTACCTGCGCCATTGCTGTACTTTCTACAGTTATGCAGGCGACCAACACGATCTGGATGAACGGCAAGCTGGTGAAGTGGGAGGACGCGACCGTGCACGTCGCCTCGCACGGGCTCCACTACGGCTCGGGCGTCTTCGAGGGGATCCGCGCCTACGAGACACCCGGCGGCTCCTCGATCTTCCGGCTCACCGACCACCTGCGCCGGCTGCACGACTCGGCGCGGCTGCTCGGGATGGAGCTTCCGTACTCGGTCGATCAGCTGCGGCTGGCAGCGATGGAGCTCGTCGCCGCCAACGGCCTCGCCGAGTGCTACCTGCGGCCGATCGCGTTCTACGGCTTCGGTGAGCTCGGCGTCTCGCCGCGGGGCAATCCCGTCGACGTCTCGATCATCAGCTGGCCCTGGGGCGCCTATCTCGGCGAGGACGGGCAGCGAAACGGGATCCGGGCGAAGATCTCCTCCTGGCAGCGAGTCGGCCCGAACGTGATCCCGCACACCGCCAAGGCGACCGGGATCTACCTCAACTCGATGCTCGCGGTGAACGAGGCACTCGACGCCGGCTACGACGAGGCGATCCTGCTCACGAGCGACGGCTTCGTCGCCGACGGCTCGGGCGAGAACATCTTCGTCGTCCGAGACGGCGTCATCGCCACGCCCGACCTGTCCACGTCGATCCTGCCCGGCATCACGCGCGACACCGTCGGCGAGATCGCCCAGAGCCTGGGATACGAGGTGGTCGAGAAGAACCTGATCCGCTCCGATCTCTACCTCGCCGACGAGGTCTTCATGTGCGGGACCGCGGCCGAGGTGACGCCGCTGCGGTCGGTCGACGGCGTCGAGCTAGGGGTCGGCCCCGTGACGGAGGCGATCCGCGACGAGTACCTGCGCTGCGTGCGCGGAGTCTCGACGTACTCGCCGGCGTGGCTCGAGCACGTCGCGCTCGAGCTCGCAGCCTGACGACCTAGGCCGCCGTCCGCGTCCGCGGCCGCTCGCGCACGCCGAGCCAGCGATCGACGGCAGTGGCGCAGCGCCGTCCCTCGGAGATCGCCCAGACGATCAGCGACTGCCCGCGGCGCGCGTCGCCGGCCGCGAAGACACCGTCCGCACTGGTCGCGTACGTCGGGGCGAAGGCGTTCCCCCGCGCGTCCGTGTCGACGCCGAACTCCTCGAGGATGCGCGGCTCGGGCCCGACGAAGCCCATCGCGAGGAGGACCAGGTCGGCCGGGCGATCCTCCTCGGTACCGGAAACCACGTCGAACGGCGGTGCGCCGGTGTTCTGCGTCCAGTGGATGCGCTCGACGCGGCCGTCGCTCCCGGTCAGCGCCGTCGTCGAGATGGCGAAGTCGCGCTCGCCGCCTTCCTTGAGCGCGTACGAGGTGCGGAGCCGCATCGGCCAGGTGGGCCACGGCGTCAAGTCGTCGGGCCGGCGGGCCGGGGGCTCGCCGACGAGCTCGATCTGCGTCACCGAGGCGGCACGTTCACGGTGTGCGTTCGCGACGCAGTCGGCGCCGGTGTCGCCGCCGCCGATCACGATCACGTGCTTGCCTGCGGCCGTGAGCACGTTCACCGGCGCCGGCGGCGCACCGGGCACCTGCGGGCCGAGCTCCCGCGCCACCCAGCGGTTGCGCTGATAGAGGTACTCCATCGCGAAGTGGACGCCGTCGAGCTCACGGCCGGGCACGGCGAGGTCGCGGGGGACGCGCGAGCCGACGGCGAGGACGACAGCGTCGTGCTCGCCCCGCAACTCCTCGGCGTTGACATCAATCCCGACGTCGACGCCGTAGCGGAAGGTGACCCCCTCGGCCTCGAGCTGGTGCACGCGGCGCTCGACGAGCCACTTCTCGATCTTGAAGTCGGGGACGCCGAAGCGCACGAGCCCGCCCGCCGCCTCGTCGCGCTCGTAGACGGTGACCGCGTGGCCGGCGCGTGCCAGCTGCTGCGCGCACGCGAGGCCGGCAGGGCCGGAGCCGACGACGGCGACGCTGCGACCGGAGGCGGCGGCCGCTGGGCGCGGGACGACCCAGCCCTCTTCCCACGCCCGGTTCACGATCGCGACCTCGATCTGCTTGATCGTGACCGCGTTGCCTTCCTCGATCTCGAGGACACAGGCCGCCTCGCACGGGGCCGGGCAGAGACGACCGGTGAACTCGGGGAAGTTGTTCGTCCGGTGCAGCTGCTCGATCGCCTCGCTCCAGCGGTCGCGATAGACGAGGTCGTTCCACTCCGGGATCAGGTTGCCGAGCGGGCAGCCGTGGTGGCAGAAGGGGACGCCGCACTCCATGCAGCGCGCGCCCTGCTCCTGCAGCACCGGTAGGTCGAGCGTGCCCATGAACTCACGAAAGTCCCCGACCCGCTCGCGCGGATCGCGCTCGGGCTGCTCGATCCGCCGGTACTTGAGGAAGCCGCCGAGCTTGCCCATCAGTGCCCCTTCCAGTGATGCCGTCTAGCGTCTGGTTCGCGAGCACCAAGCGAGAGGCCGGATGCGCCCGCGGCGCAGGCTGGGCGCCTGCGCAAGGGCGCAGGCGGACTCTCGCGCCGCGTGATCGTGGGCCAGACGCGGTCATGCATTGCTGGAAGGGGCACTAGGCCGCCTCCTCCGACTCGGTCGTGAGAAAGCCGCTGCCGGTCGAGGTCGGGTTGTCGCCCTTCGGCTCGACGACGCCGTCGGCGAGCGCCCGCTTGTAGTCGTGCGGCATCACCTTGACGAAGCGCTGCACGGCCCCGTCCCAGGCGGCGAGGAGCCGCGCCGCGACGTCGGAGCCCGTGCGCTCGAGGTGCTCCTGGACGAGGGCGCGCAGCTCCTCCGCGTCCGCCTCGGCGAGCTGCTCGAGGCCGACGAGCTCGTCGTTGCAGCGCCCGCGGAAGCCGCCGTCGACGTCGAGCACGTACGCGACGCCGCCGCTCATGCCGGCGGCGAAGTTCCGGCCGGTCCGGCCGAGCACGACGACGCGGCCGCCCGTCATGTACTCGCAGCCGTGGTCGCCGACGCCTTCGACGACGGCGCTGACGCCGGAGTTGCGGACGGCGAAGCGCTCGCCGGCGAGCCCGCGAAAGAAGGCGCGGCCGGCGGTCGCCCCGTAGAGAACCGTGTTGCCGACGATCACGTTCTCCTCGGCGGCGAAGCCGGCGCCGTCGGGTGGCCGCACTGCCAGGACGCCGCCGGAGAGCCCCTTGCCGACGTAGTCGTTTGCGTCGCCGAGGAGCGTCAGCTCGATGCCGGGCGCGAGCCAGGCGCCGAAGGATTGCCCGGCGGAGCCGTGCAGTGTCACCCGAATCGTCCGCTCCGGGAGCCCGGCGGCACCGTACGCCTTGGTCACGGCATGGGAGAGCAGGCCGCCGACGGTGCGGTTGACGTTCCGCACCGGAACGTCGAGCTCGACCGGCGCCCCGTGCTCGAGCGCCGGGCCTGCCTGCTCGAGCAGCTGCCAGTCGAGCGCGTCAGCGAGCGGCGAGACCTGCGATCGCACGCGTCGAATCGCCACGCCCGCCGGCACGTCCGGAGCGTGCAGCAGCGCCGAGAGATCGATCCCGCGCGCCTTCCAGCGCTCGATCGCATCGTCGGCCTCGAGCAGGTCGACACGGCCGACCAGGTCCTCGAAGCGGCGGATACCGAGCCGCGCCATGATCCGGCGCGCCTCCTCGGCGACGAAGAACATGAAGTTGACGACGTGCTCTGGCTGCCCGGCGAAGCGCTTCCGCAGCTCGGGATCCTGTGTCGCGATCCCCACGGGGCAGGTGTTGAGATGGCAGGCGCGCATCATCACGCAGCCCGAGGCGATCAGCGGCGCGGTCGCGAAGCCCATCTCGTCGGCGCCCAGCAGCGCGGCGACGACGACGTCGCGCCCGGTCTTGAGCTGGCCGTCCGTCTGCACCCAGATCCGCGAGCGCAGGTCGTTGAGCACGAGCGTCTGCTGCGTCTCGGCGAGCCCGATCTCCCACGGCGCGCCGGCGAAGAGGATCGACGAGAGCGGCGAGGCGCCGGTGCCGCCGTCGTGGCCGGAGATGAGCACGTGGTCGGCGTTCGCCTTCGCGACGCCGGCGGCGACCGTGCCGACGCCGACCTCCGAGACGAGCTTCACCGAGACACGCGCGTCCGGATTCGCGCAGCGGAGGTCGTAGATCAGCTGCTTCAGGTCCTCGATCGAGTAGATGTCGTGGTGCGGCGGCGGCGAGATCAGCCCGACGCCCGGAGTCGTCAGCCGCACGCTGGCGATGTAGCGGTCGACCTTGTGCCCGGGCAGCTGGCCGCCCTCGCCCGGCTTCGCGCCCTGCGCCATCTTGATCTGCAACTCGTCGGCGTTCGCCAGGTAGTGCGCGTTGACGCCGAAGCGGCCCGACGCGACCTGCTTGATCGCGGAGCGGCGCCAGTCTCCGTTCGGTTCCGGCGTGAACCGCTCGGGGTCCTCGCCGCCCTCCCCCGTGTTGGAGCGGCCGCCGATCCGGTTCATGGCGATCGCAAGGGTCTCGTGGGCCTCGCGCGAGAGCGAGCCCAGCGACATCGCGCCGGTGGCGAAGCGCTTGACGATCTCCTGCGCGGGCTCCACCTCGTCGAGCGGGACGCCGCCGCCCGGATCCTCGCGGAAGCGCATCAGGCCGCGAAGCGTGGAGCGCCGCGTCGAGTCGGCGTTGACAAGCTCGGCGTATTCCTCGTAGGAGGCGTAGCCGCCGCTGCGCACCGCGTGCTGGAGCGCCGCGATCGTCTCCGGATTCCACTGGTGGTGCTCGCCCTCCCGCCGCCACGCGTAGAGGCCGGTCACCGGCAGCAGACCGTCCTGCGTGCCGGGCCAGGCGCGCGCGTGGCGGTCGAGCGTGTCGTGGGCCAACTCCTCGATCCCGATGCCGCCGATGCGGGACGCGGTGCCGGTGAAGTGCCGGTCGACGAGCTCGCGCGAGAGCCCGATCGCCTCGAAGACCTGCGCGCCGCAGTACGACGGGATCGTCGAGATGCCCATCTTCGAGATCGTCTTCAGCAGGCCCTTGGCGATGCCCTTGGTGGCCCGCCGCTGCGCCTCCTCCTTCGTCATCGCCGGCGGCAGCAGGTCGAGGTCGACGAGCTCGGCCAGCGTCTCGAGCATGAGGTACGGGTTGACGGCCGCCGCGCCGTAGCCGACGAGCACGGCGACGCTCTGCACGCTGCGCGGCTCGCCGGACTCGACGACGAGCCCAGCCTGCAGCCGCGTCCCCGCGCGAACGAGATGGTGGTGCAGCGCGGAGACGGCCAGCAGCGACGGGATCGGCGCATGGTCGGGCCCGACGCCGCGATCCGAGAGGACGACGATGTTGGCGCCGTTCGCGAGCGCCTCGTCCGCCTCGGCGCAGATCCGCTCCACTGCGAGCTCGAGGCCGCCTGGCCCGTCCTCGACTGGCCAGGTCGTGTCGATCGTGTGCGCACGGAAGACATCCGAGTCGATCTGGCGGAGCCGCTCGAGCTCCTCGTCGCGCAGGATCGGGTTGGCGATCACGAGCTGGCGAGCGTGCTCCGGCGTCTCGTCGAGCAGGTTCCGCTCCGAGCCGACGCTGGCCTCGACGCTCATCACGACCGCCTCGCGGATCGAGTCGATCGGCGGATTCGTCACCTGGGCGAAGAGCTGCTTGAAGTACGAGTAGAGCACCGGCCGCCGGTCGGAGAGCACCGCGAGCGGCAGGTCGTTGCCCATCGACCCGATCGCCTCCTCCGCGTTCCGCGCGAGCGGCGCGAGGATCACCTTCATGTCGTCCTGCGTGTAGCCGAAGGCGAGCTGGCGCTTGCGAAGCGACTCCGTCGGAGCCGGCAGGCACGGACGCTCGGGCAGGTCGTCGAGCCGCACGACGTTGTCGCCGTACCACTCGGCGTACGGCCGGCGTGAGACGACGTCGCGCTTCACCTCCGCGTCCGGGACGATCCGACCCTGCTCGAGGTCGACGAGGAAGAGCTTCCCGGGCTGCAGCCGTCCCTTCCGGACGACGTTCTCCGGCGCCTCCTCGAGGACACCCGTCTCCGAGGCGAGCACGATCCAGCCGTCGGCGGTCTCGAGCCAGCGGCCGGGACGAAGGCCGTTGCGGTCGAGCGTCGCGCCGATCAGCCGCCCATCGGTGAAGGCGATCGCCGCGGGGCCGTCCCAGGCCTCCAGCAGGCACTGGTGGTAGGCGTAGAAGCCTGCAAGCTCGGGCGAGACGTCGTCGCGGCCGCGGTAGGCCTCGGGGATCATCATCATGATCGCGTGCGGCAGCGACCGGCCGGCGAGCACGAGCAGCTCGAGCACGTTGTCGAAGGTCGCCGAGTCCGAGCCGCCGGGACGGACGACCGGCAGGACCTTCGCGAGGTCGTCGCCGAACAGCTCCGACGCCAGCTGCGACTCGCGCGCCCGCATCCAGTTGACGTTGCCCCGCAGCGTGTTGATCTCGCCGTTGTGGGCGATCATCCGGTAGGGGTGGGCGAGCTCCCAGCTCGGGAACGTGTTCGTCGAGTAGCGCGAGTGCACGAGCGCGAGCGCGGAGGCAGTGCGCTCGTCGCGGAGATCCGGGTAGTAGGCGGTCAGCTGCGGCGCCGTCAGCATCCCCTTGTAGACCACCGTGCGGGCCGAGAAGCTCGGGATCACGAGGTCCGGGCCGGCCGCGAGCTCCGCGACGCGGCGGATCACGTACAGCTTGCGCTCGAACGCGTCGAGGTCGAGCCCGGGCGCCGCCGCGACGAAGAGCTGCCGGACGAGGGGAGCCGTCGCGGCCGCTGCCGGCCCTGCCTGGCTCTCCTCGACGGGGACGTCGCGCCACGCAACGACCCGCTGCCCCTCGGCCTCGACCGTCTCGTTCAGAAGCTGCTCGAGCGCTGTGGCGCGTCCGGCGTCGCGCGGCAGGAAGCACACCGCCACGCCGTACGACCCGAGCGGCGGCAGCTCCGGGCCGACTTCGTCTCGGAAGAGCGCGTCCGGCAGCTGCAGCGTCATGCCCGCGCCGTCGCCCGTGCCGGCGTCGGCGCCCTCGGCGCCGCGGTGCTCGAGGTTCGCGAGCGCCGTCGCCGCGCGCACGAGCGTCTCGTGGCTCGCGACGCCGTCGAGCCGTGCGACGAAGGCGACGCCGCACGCGTCGTGCTCGTACGCCGGGTCGTAGAGGCCGACGGGTCTCACAGCCTGCGCTCCTTCGCTGTCCCTCTCGCCTGTGTTGTGTGCGCTTGACCGGAGAGGCGAGAGGACTGTTGGCCGGCTAGCGCAGTCGGGGGCGCGAGAGAATGGCCTTGAAGGCCGGGGTCGGATCGGCAAATACGATTGCTCGCACCACTCGCTTTCCAGTGTAAAGCATTGGCCGGACGGCGCAAGTTCATCCATTACTTGCGTAAGTAAAGTGGCTGCTGCTATACCTGAAAGCGCGTCCACCATCGCGAGCGGCAGAGGGACCTGGCCCGACGAAGCCGCAGCAACCGGGGCAACAGCCCGTCAGGTGCTCCATCCAGCGCGAGCCGCCCCTTCCGGAGCGTCGAGCGGAAGATGCGAAGACGTCGACCTCGCCGCCGGCGAGGAGCACGAGGCCTCCGGAAACGGGGGCCTTCGCCGTTTCAAGGGAGCACGAAAGGTCGTGACAGGCATCGACAGGACGGTGACACGCAGACCGGTCGAGAAGGCGCCGCCGACGCTCGAGCTCGTGCTCAAGCGCAACTCGGTCGAGCGGATCAAGCGCGAGAAAGACCCGCTCGGGATGCTCGGCGAGCTTCCCGCCCTGATCGCCGCCGGCTACGAGCAGGTGCCCGAGGAGGACCTCGTCCGCCTGAAGTGGTGGGGCCTCTACCACGACAAGCCGAAGATCGGGACGTTCATGCTGCGGATCAAGCTGCCCGCGGGCCGGGCTGACTCCCGCGCAGCTGGAGGCGGTCGGCGAGCTCTCGATCGCAGTACGGGAAGGGGTCGGGCGAGCTCTCGACCCGGCAGACGATCCAGCTCCACTACCTCGAGCTCGCCTCGCTGCCGGAGGTCTTCGCGCGCGGCTCGACGAGGTGCGGGCTGACGACGGTCGGGGCGTGCGGCGACGCCGTCCGCAACGTCACCGGCTGCCCCGTCGCCGGCATCGCACACGACGAGCTCTTCGACGTGACGCCCGCTCGTCGACGAGGTCGACGCGCTTCTTCTACGGCAACCCGGACTACTCGGACCTGCCGCGCAAGCACAAGATCACGATCTCCGCGTGCGCGCACCAGCTGCAACGCGCCGGAGATCAACTGCATCGCGCTCGTCGGCGCGCTCACGGGACGGCGAGCCGGGCTTCGCCGTCCTCGTCGGCGGCGGCCTCTCGTCGGTGCCCCGGCATCGCGCGCGACCTCGGGGTCTTCGTCCGGGTCGACGAGGCGGTGCCGGTCCTCTGCGCGCGATGCTCGACGTCGTGGAAGGAAGACCTCCGCTACCGCGTCTCGCGGGTCAAGGCCCGGCTCAAGTTCATGGTCGACGACTTCGGGCCCGAGGGCATGCGCGCCGAGGTCGAGCGAGCGACTCGGCATGCCCTGCCGGACTTCGCTCTCGAGCCGCGGCGCCGCCGGCTGACCGATCACATGGGCGTCGCAGCCGCAGAAGGAGGACGGCCTCTTCTACGCTCGGCGTCCCGGTGCAGGTCTGGGCTTGATCTCCGGCGAGCAGATGGTCGCGCTCGCGGAGCTCGTCGGGGAGCTCGGGCGGCGACGCTGCGCGTGACGCGGCAGCAGAACCTCGTCCTCGACGGCGATCCCTGACGAGCGACGTCGACCGGATCGGCGAGCGGCTGGCGGAGCTCGGGCTCCCGCTCGCAGGCAACCCGCTCGCGGTCCGAGGCGATCGCATGCACCGGCGAGCCGCACTGCAACTTCGCCGTCGCCGAGACGAAGTCGCGGCTCGCACGCCCTCGTCGGAGCACCTCGAGGCACGCTTCGGCGACGCCGCTCGCGGGGCTGACGCCTGCAACCTCGACGGCTGCCCGCACGCCTGCGCCCACCACTGGGTCGGCGACATCGGCTTCCAGGGCACGACGGTGCGCGAACGAGGAAGGCGTGCGCCGCCAGGCGTACGACCTGCTGCTGCGCGGCGGCCTCGGGCCCCGACGCGGCGATCGGCACCGGCCGGTGTTCCGCCGGGTCCCGGCCGAGGACCTCGCACGACGACGGTCACCGGCCTCCTGGACGGGTGGCTGCGCGCAGCGCGAGCGGCGGTGAGAGCTTCCGCGCGTTCTGCGACCGCATGAGCGACGACGCAGCTCGGCGCTCCTGGCCGGGCGCGAGCCGGCGAAGAGCCGACAGAAAGAGGAGGTGGCGGCATGAGCGACGTCGAGCTGCTCGACGATCTCGAGGCCGGCGAGCTGTCCGTCCAGTTCGAGGGCGAGGAGCCGGAGGCGTCCTGGAATGGGCGATCGCGCGAGTTCGGCGACCGGCTGGCCATCTCGCCGGCGTTCCAGGAGGGCGACGTCGCGATGATCGACATGGCCTACCGGATCGACCCGAGCGTGAAGCGTCTTCTCGATCGACACGGGCAGGCTGCCGACCGAGACGTACGAGCTGATCGAGACGCTGCGCGAGCGCTACCCGGGCCTGGCGCTCGACGCTGCTGTCCCCTGACGCCCCACAGCTGCAGCGGCTGGTCGACCGGCACGGGCCGAACCTCTTCTACCGGTCGATCGAGCAGCGGCTGCTCTGCTGCAACGTCCGCAAGGTGCAGCCGCTGACGCGGTACCTCGCCGGCGCTCGACGCCTGGGTGACCGGGCTGCGCCGCGACCAGTGGGCGAGCCGGACCAACATCCGCAAGGTCGAGATCGACCACGACCACGGCGCGATCGTGAAGCTGAACCCGCTCGCCGAGTGGACGGAGGACGAGGTCTGGGACTACGTGCGCGAGAACGACGTCCCTGTCCACCCGCTCTACGCGCAGGGCTACACGTCGATCGGCTGCGCGCCGTGCACGCGCCCTGTCGCCGAGGGCGAGCCGACGCGCGCCGGGCGCTGGTGGTGGGAGTCGGACGCGCCCAAGGAGTGCGGGATGCACTGCTCGATCGAGACCGGCGGGTTCGAGCACGAGCTGCACGCGATCCTCGGCGAGGAGGCGCATTGAGCAGCGTCGCAGTGAAGCCGGCGGAGCGCGAGGTGGCCCTCGGCGAGGTGCAGGCGGTGCTCGAGGCAGCGCGAGACGAGGCGTACCGAGCCCGGCTCGTCGCGGTCGCCGACGCCGTCGAGCACGGTGAGCTCGCTGCCGCGGAGGCGGCAGATCTCGAGCGTGTGCTCGAGCTCGGCCTCCAGGCCGGCAGAATCCGGGCGATCTACGGCGCGGGCGGCGAGCAGGCCGCGCTTCGGCTCTTCCGCCGGCTGCCCGGCGGCGCCGAGCTGACCGAGAGTGCACGCTCCGTCTCCGAGGCGCTGGCGACGCTCAACGGCCGGCCGCTCGACTCGTTCCGGATCGAAGCGATCGGCCCCGGCATGTACCGGCTCGCACTCGTCGCCGGCGGCGCCGAGGTCGCGGTCAGGCTCGACCGGAGCGGCGTCCAGCTCGCGTCGATCGGCGTCTGATGACCGAGAAGCGCCACTACGTCGCCTGCATCGACCTCGACGACCGCAGTGTGCTCGTGGTCGGCGCCGGCCGTGTCGCGCACGAGAAGGTGCGCGGACTGCTCGACTGCGGGGCGGCCGTGACCGTCGTCGCCCCCGACGTCTCACCCGAGGTCGCCGCGCTCCCGGTCGAGGTGCTGCGACGCGCGTATCGGCGCTCCGACCTCGACGGCCGCTATCTCGTCGTGGCGGCAACGGCCGACCCGGCGGTCAACACCGCCGTCTTCGCAGACGCCGAGGCACGCTCGCTCCTCTGCAACGTGGTCGACGTGCCCGACCTCTGTTCCTTCATCCTCCCGGCGCTGCCACCGCCAGGATCCGATCACGGTCTGCGGTGTCGACCGGCGGCGCCTCGCCCGTGCTCGCGCAGAGGCTTCGCGACGAGATCGCGCGCATCGTGGGGCCGGAGCATGCGGCGCTGGCGGTCCGACTGCGCGAGCTGCGCCCCTGGGCGAAGCAGCACCTGCCGACCTACGAGGCGCGGCGCGACTACTTCGCCGGCATCGTGCGGGACGAGCTCGGATGACCGTCCACCTCGTCGGCGCCGGGCCGGGCGACCCCGGCCTGATCACGGCCCGCGGCCTCGAGCTCGTCCGCTCGTGCGACGTGCTCGTCCACGATCGGCTGGTCGCTCCCGAGCTCGTCTCCGAGGCTCCCGTCGGGCGCGCTCGTCATCTGCCGGGACGGGCTCGACCAGACGGCGGTCACCGAGCTGCTGGTCGACTCCGGCCAGCTCGGCCTCGACGTCGTCCGGCTGAAAGGTGGCGACCCGTTCGTCTTCGGCCGTGGCGGCGAGGAAGCGCTTGCCCTGCAGGCGGCCGGCGTCGCCTGCGAGATCGTGCCGGGCGTCTCGTCGATCGCCGCTGTTCCGGCCGCCGCGGGAATCCCGATCACGCACCGAGGGATCTCCGACCACGTCACGATCGCGAGCTGCCAGGGTGCCGACGGCGGCGACGCCGACTACGCGAGGCTGGCCGCGATCGGCGGCACGCTCGTCCTCTTCATGGGGCTGGGACGCGTCGAGCGGGTCGTCGACGGCCTGCTCGCGGCAGGGATGCCACCGGAGACGCCTGCTGCCGCGATCTCCCGAGGCACGCTGCCGGACCAGGAGGTCGTACGGACGACGCTGCACCAGTTTGCCGCCGCCGCCGCCGGGCTCGCCGGTCCGGCGCTGATCGTCCTCGGCGACGTGGCTGCGCTGGCCGTGGCGTCACACCTGCAGGCGGAACGCTTCGGCGGCGCCGAAGTGGCCGAGCCAGAGCGCGCTCCCCGTCACCGCGCCTTCGCAGCCGAGCCGGCGTAGAGCGCGCAGGTCGTCCAGGTCTGCGATCCCGCCGGCTGCGAGCACCGGCAACCCGACTGCAAGCACGTCCTCGAGCAGGTCGAGGTCGGGACCGGCGAGCGTTCCGTCACGGCCCGTGCTCGTCACGAGCAGACGCTCGATCCCGACCGCGGCACACCGCTGAGCGAGCTCGACGGCGCCGACCGTCGATCCCTCCGTCCAGCCCTTCACGGTCACGAGCCCGTCGCGCGCGTCGACGGCGACGACGACCGCCGCAGCGCCGAAGCGAGCCAGTGCCGCGGCGAGGAACGCTTCGTCGAGCGCGGCCGTCCCGAGCAGCACCCGCGCGGCACCGGCCGCGAGCGCCGCGTCGATCAGCTCGAGGCTGCGGTAGCCACCGCCGACCTGGACGGGGATCCCCGCCGCAGCGACGCGCTCGACCAGGCTCAGGTCCGGCGTCCCCGAGAAGGCGCCGTCGAGATCGACGAGATGCAGCCACGTCGCGCCCTCACCGGCGAAGCGCTCCGCGGCCGCGACCGGGTCGCCGCCGTCGACCGTGATCCGCTCGCGCCGGCCTTCGGAGAGACGGACGACGCGCCCGTCGAGGACGTCGATGGCCGGATAGACGGTGAAGCTCTGCTTGCGTGCTAGCACGTTAGCATGCTAGCATCGAAGCATGCCGGCCGCTTCCAAACGCGACGTCGAACAGATCCCGGGCCTCGACGACCTGGCGGACGCCGTCCTGACGCTGAAGACGCGCGACGAAGCCCGCCGCTTCCTCCGCGACCTCTGCACGCTCCCCGAGCTCGAGGCGCTCACGCACCGCTGGCAGACGGCGCGGCTGCTCGAGGAGCACGTGCCGTACGTCGAGATCGCCGAGCGCGTGCCGACCAGCACGGCGACCGTGACGCGGGTCGCGCAGTGGCTGCGGAACGGGACGGGCGGTTACCGGACGGCGCTCGACCGCACCCACGCGAAGCGGAAGCGCTAGTGGAGCCGAACGGCTTCACCCGCGCCGGCTCGAACGGCCGGCTCACACTCGCCGTCCCCTCGAAGGGCCGCATGGCGGAGCCCTCGCTCCGGCTCTGCGCCGACGCCGGCCTCAGCTTCGAGACGACCGACCGCTCACTGCTCGTGCCGTGCGCGAACGCCCCGGTCGACCTGCTGCTCGTGCGCGCCGGCGACGTCCCGGAGTACGTCCAGGACGGCGTTGTCGACCTCGGAATCACGGGCGCCAACCTCGTCGTCGAGGCGGCCGCCGACGTCGTCAAGCTCGCCGAGCTCGGCTTCGCCCGGTGCACGCTGCAGGCGGCGGTGCCGGCGGACGCCGCGCAAACCGAGCTGCGCGATCTCGGCGGACTGCGCGTGGCGACGGCCTACCCCGTCTCGACGCGGAAGTCGCTGAAGCGGCTCGGGATCGAGGTCGAGCTCGTGCCCGTCTCCGGTTCCGTCGAGGCGGCGCCGCGACTCGGCCTCTCCGACGCGATCGTCGACCTCGTGTCGACCGGGTCGACCGCGAGCGCGAACGGCCTTCGTCTGCTCGGTGCCCTGCTCGAGTCGCAGGCTGTTCTCGTCGCCAACGAAGCGGCGCTCGAGAAGCGCACGGAGCTCGTCCGGCGGCTCGAGCTGATGATCTCGGGCGTCGTCGCGGCCCGCCGCCGGCGCTACCTGATGATGAACGCGCCGAAGGCCGCTCTCGACGAGATCCGCTCGCTGCTCCCTGGGATGGGCGCGCCGTCGGTGATCGATCTCGCCAGCCCCGGCCAGATCGCGATCCACGCGGTCGTCGAGGCCGACGACGTCTGGGAGCTGCTCTCGCCGCTAAAGGCCGCGGGTGCGTCGTCGATCCTCGTCCTGCCCGTCGAGCGGCTTGTCGCGTGAGGGGCGCGGTGCTCGAGGACGTGCTGCCGCGGGTCGCCGAGATCGTCGCCGACGTGCGGACGCGGGGCGACGAGGGGCTGCTCGACTGGACCGAACAGCTCGACGGCGAGCGGCCCGTGCTGCGTGTGTCGACGGAGGCGCTCGAGGCCGCCCGGCTCGACGACGACGTCCTCGCCTCGGTGCGAGCGCTCGCAGCTGCTGTCGCCGCCTTCGCCGAGGCGCAGCGGCCCGTCGACGCCTCCGTCGAGGCCGTACCGGGCGTGCGCTCCGAGCGTCGCTGGCTGCCGCTCTCCTCGGTTGGGATCTACGTCCCGGGAGGCCGAACGGCGTACCCGTCCTCGCTCGTGATGGCCGCCGTGCCCGCGCGGGTAGCGGGCGTGGAGCGGATCGCGGTCGTCACGCCTCGGCCGGCCGAGGCGACGCTCGCCGTCGCGCGCGAGCTCGGCATCGACGAGGTGTACGCGGTCGGCGGCGCGCAGGCGATCGCGGCACTCGCCTACGGGACGGAGACGATCGAGAGCGTCGACAAGATCGTCGGCCCCGGCAACCGTTGGGTCACCGCCGCGAAGCTGCTCGTCTCGAGCGCCTGCGCGATCGACCTGCCCGCCGGGCCGAGCGAGGTGGTCGTGATCGCGGACGCCTCGGCTGACGCCGGTCAGTGCGCGGCCGACCTGCTCGCCCAGGCGGAGCACGGCCCCGACAGCGAGGCGATCCTGCTCGCGCTCGACGACACGCTCGCTGCCGACGTCGGGTCGCTCGTCGCCGCCGAGTCGAACGTTCGCGTCGAGCGCGTCGCGAGCCTGGACGACGCTCTCGCCCGCTCGGAGGACTACGCGCCCGAGCACCTCGAGCTCTGGGTCGAGGACGCCGAAGCGGCCGCCGCGCGCGTGCGAAATGCGGGGACGGTCTTCCTCCGGACGTCGGCGGTCGTCGGCGACTACGCGGCCGGGGCGACGCACGTGCTGCCGACGAGTGGGCTCGCCAGGGGTGCAGGCGGGCTGGGGCTCGAGAGCTTCCTGAAGCCGGTGCAATTCGTGCGCGCCGACTCGCTCGAGCGCGCGCGCGAGATCGCGCTGCCGCTTGCGCGCGTCGAAGGGCTGCCTCGTCATGCGGAGGCGCTGGCAGCGAGATGAGGCCGAATCCGCTCCCGACCGACTATCGGCCCTACGTCTGGGCGCTCTCGTCCGCCGAGGTCGCGGAGCGCCACGGCCTCCGGCCGGAACAGGTCCTTCGCTTCGACCAGAACACACCGGCGTTCCCCGGAGTGCCGCAGCTTCCGCTCGCTGCGAGCTTCGCGCGGCTGAGCGACTACCCCGATGGCACGTTCGGCGAGCTCCGTGAGGCGGCCGCGGCGTACAGCGGCGTCGAGCCGGAGCAGATCGTTCCCGGCGCAGGCGCCGACGAGCTGATCGCGCTCTGCGCCCAGACCTTTCTCGCGCCTGGCCGCCGCGCAGCGATCTCCCCGCCGACGTACGGCATGTACCGAATCGCCACGCAGCTGCAGGGCGCGGACGTGGTCGAGGAGCCGGAGGCGGCCGACCTGATCTGGGTCTGCAACCCGAACAACCCGACCGGCGAGCTGCGCAGCGTGGACGAGGTCGCGGCGATTGCGCGGGCTCACCCGAACGCGGCCGTCGTCGTCGACGAGGCGTACTGGGAGTTCGCCGGGGTCACCTGCGTGCCGCTCGTCGACCAGCTGCCGAACCTGATCGTGCTGCGGACGCTCTCGAAGGCGTTCGGCCTCGCCGCGCTGAGGGTCGGCTACGTCGTGGCGGCGCCGGCGACCGCCGCGGAGCTCGAGCGCCGCCGGCCGCCCGCGAGCGTGTCCGCACCCGCCGCACGGATCGCCGCGGCCGCGCTGCGCGAGCCGCGGCTGGACATCGAGGGGACGATCGCGGAGCGGGAACGAGTTCGTGCTGCGCTCGCCGCCGCCGGTCTCGACTGCCCGGAGAGCTTTGGCAACTTCGTCTGGGTGCGCACCGACGAGCCGCTCGCAGAGCGGCTCGAGGCAGCCGGGCTCGTCGTGCGGGCCTTCCCCGAAGGGATCCGCATCTCGCTGCGCCGGCCGCCGGAGAACGACCTCGTGCTCGGAGTGCTCGGCGCGACCGGCGGCCCGCCGCCGGGAAGAACGGCGCTCGTCTCCCGCACGAGCACGGAGACGGCGCTGCGGGTCATGCTCGACCTCGACGGCGCGGGGCGCGCGCGCGTCGTGACCGGAATCGGCTTCCTCGACCACCTGCTGACTCTCTGGGCGTTCCACGGCGGGATCGACCTCGAGCTGCTCGCAGCGGGCGACGTCGACGTAGACGAGCACCACACCGTCGAGGACGTCCTCGCCGCGCTCGGCGACGCGCTCGGCGACGCGCTGGGCGATCGCGCCGGTGTCACTCGCTACGGCTCCGCTTCGGTGCCGATGGACGAGGCGCTGGCGACTGCCACCGTCGACCTCGTACGCCGGCCGCATGCTGAGATCGACCTCGCCTTCACAGGCGAGCGGATCGGCAGTCTCGCCCCGTCCCTGCTCCCGCACGCACTCGAACGCTTCTCGATGCAGAGCGCGATCACGCTCCACGTCTCGGCCTCCGGCGCCGACGACCACCACGTCGCCGAGGCGGCCTTCAAAGCGCTCGGCCAGGCGCTCCGGCAGGCGTGCGCGCCGGGCGACGCCGGCGTGCGCTCGACCAAGGGGCTCGCGTGAAGGTCGTCCTCGCCGACTACGGCGCCGGCAATCTCCGCAGCGTCTGCGCGGCGCTGGAGCGGGCCGGCGCCGACACCGAGATCTCCACCGATCCCGCGTCCGTGCGCGACGCGCCGCTCGTGGTCATCGCCGGCGTCGGCCACGTCGAGAGCGCCGCCCGTGGACTCGAGCCGCTCGCAACGAGCGCTGCGGGAGCGTGCAGCCGCTGGCCGGCCGCTGCTCGGGATCTGCGTCGGCATGCAGCTCCTGTTCGAGGAGAGCGAGGAGGGCGGCCGCGGCCTGGGGCTGCTGACCGGTCCCGTCAGCCGCGTCCGCGCGCGCCGCGTCCCGCACATGGGCTGGAACGCCCTCGCGCTCACGCGGCCGTCTGCGCTCCTCGACGGGCTGGACGGCAGCGACGTCTACTTCGCGCACAGCTACGCGGCAAGGCCGACGGACGCGATCGGTGTCGCCGAAGTCGAGCACGACGGCCCCGTCGTCGCCGCCGTCGAGTCCGGCCCGCTCGCGGGCGTCCAGTTCCATCCCGAACGCAGCGGCGCCGCCGGCGCGCGCGTGCTCGAGAACGCGTTGCGATGGTCAAGAAGCGCGTGATCCCCTGCCTCGACGTCGCCGGCGGACGGGTCGTCAAGGGAATCCGCTTCGAGTCGCTGCGCGACGTCGGCGACCCGGTCGAGCTCGCGACGCGGTACTCGGAGCTCGGCGCCGACGAGCTCGTCTTCCTCGACATCACGGCGACGGTCGAAGGTCGCCGACCGACGCTCGAGCTCGTCGAGCGCGCCGCCGAGCAGCTGACGATCCCGTTCACGGTCGGCGGCGGCATCTCCAGGCTCGAGGACGCCCGCGCGCTCCTGCGAGCCGGCGCGGACAAGGTCGCCGTCAACCGGGCGGCGGTCGACGACCCGGGCATCCTCGGCTCGCTCGCCGGCGAGTTCGGCGCCCAGGCGGTCGTCTGCGCGATCGACGCGCGCGCCGGCGAGGTCGTCACCGACGGGGGCCGCAGGCCTCGGGGGCTCGACGCGGTCGAGTGGGCGAGCACCGCCGCGGAGTGTGGCGCCGGCGAGATCCTGCTGACCTCGATCGACGCGGACGGCACGCGCGCCGGCTACGACCTCGAGCTGACGGGCTCGGTGGCGGACGCGGTAGCGGTGCCCGTAGTCGCGTCCGGCGGCGCAGGCGAGGCGCGACATCTCGCCGATGCGTTCTCGGCCGGCGCCGAAGCGGCGCTGATCGCGTCGATCGTGCACGAGCGCCCCGAGCGGCTGCCGGAGCTGAAGCACGAGCTGAGGGAGGCCGGATGGAACGTCCGGAGCTGACTCCCGCGATCGTGCAGGACGCTGAGAGCGGACGCGTGCTCATGCTCGCCTGGATGGACGACGAGGCGCTGCGGCGCACGCGCGAGAGCGGCGAGGCCTGGTTCTGGAGCCGCTCGCGCCGGGACCTGTGGCACAAGGGGGCGACCTCGGGCAACACGCTGGCGGTGGAGGAGCTGCGCGACGACTGCGACGGCGACGCGATCCTGCTCCGCGTGCGGCCGGCCGGCCCGGCCTGCCACACGGGGACGGAGTCGTGCTTCGCGCCCTGGCTCTGGCGTCGCATCAACGAGCGGGCGCGCGAGCGGCCGCAGGGGTCGTACGTCGTCTCGCTGCTCGACGACCCGGCTCTGGCTGCGCGGAAGGTGGGCGAGGAGGGGCTCGAAGCGGCTCTGGCCGGAGCCGGCGAGTCCGACGAGCGCGTGGTCGAGGAGGTCGCAGACGTCGTCTTCCACGCCTACGCCCTCCTCGCCGCACGCGGGATCGGCCTCGAGGCCGTCGAGGCCGAGCTGCAGCGCCGCGCCTCCGGGGGCTAGCGGACGCGAACGGTGTAGCGGCGCGACTCGAACGCCTTCGCCGTCTCGCCGCGCGTGAGCCCGAACGCGATGCCGGCCGTGCCCGGTCCGGTCGCCTTGAAGACGACGACGACGTTGTTGCCGACATCCGCCTCGGAGACCTGCTTGACGACCCGTGCGTCGACGGTGCGGGCGACGCGCCAGACGCGGCCGTTCGCGCGATGCGGCAGCGCCACCGCGATCAGCTGGCCCTTCTGGGTCTGGATCGTCGAGGTGGGGCCGCTCGGCAGCGGGCCGACCGGAGTCGAGTCGGCCCGGCCGACGCCGGCGAGGATCGAGGCAGCGGCAACGGCCGCCGCGCCGAGGACGACAAGCCTTCGATGGCTGCGAAACATGGATTCCCCCTTATCCGTTACAAGAACTGACGGTACGACGATGAACCTATATACGCCGCCGCCCGCTGCGTCGGTCACACGGGCGCGATCAGGCCGGCGGCTCGCCGCCGACGAGCGCGCGCAGGCTCTCGTGCTCCTCGCGGCAGGCCGGGCAGCCGGCGAGGTGCGCGCGCAGGCCCGGGATCGCGGCGTCCGCGTCGGCGCCGGCCAGCTCGAGCTCGACGTAGCGGTCGAGCAGCTCGAAGCACTCGTCGCAGCCGACCTCGGGCTCCGCCGGTCCGAGCAGGCGCCCGAGTGCGTCGCGTTCAGGTCGGGCCGCTCCATCAGTCGTTCCTCCTCCAGGTGGCGTCCGCAGCTTGCGCCGCGCGTCGTGCAGGGTCTTGTAGAGCGCGCCCCGCGTCGTCCCGAGCCGCTCCGCCAGCACGTCGATCGGGACGCCGTTCAGCGCCAGCGCGACGAGCACGGTCGCGCTGGTGCGGCGTCAGCAGCTCGTCGACGGCCCGCTGCAGCGTCGCGAGCAGCTCGCGTCTGCTCGAGCTCCTCGTCCGGCTCGAGGCCGGCGCTCGCGAAGACGGCTCCAGCTCTCCGGCTCGAGCGGCACCTCGCGGCCCTGCCAGGCGCGCGTCCGCAGCTTCACCGCGGCCTCGAGCAGGGCGAACTTGTAGACCCAGGTCGTGAAGCGGCTGTCGCCGCGGAAGTCGTCCAGGCGCCGCAGGACGCTGACGAGCGCGTCGTCGGCCGCCTGGTTCGCGATGTCGTCGAGATCGTCGCCGCGCAGGTGCGGCAGCGTCGGCCGCCGGCGGGCGACCTCGAACCGCGCCGCGCGCAGGAGCAGCGCGTGGAGCCGGGCGATCGCCTCGTCTCCGACCGGCGCCCTCGGCGCGGAGGGAGCGCAGCCATTCGCGCGACTCGTCGTCGAGCCAGTCAGGCGGACTCGACCGGCTCGCGGAGCCGACGGACGGTCGACACGCGTCGGAGCGTAGCCGCGGTCATGCCGCATGCCTTCGTCCAGGGGAGCCGTGATGCGGACGGCCAGGTCCGGCGGGCAGCCGCGCTCGACGAGCTCGATCAGCGAGTGAAGGTCGTGGCGCGGGTCGCGTGCGACGCGCGACGCCAGCGGCAGCGGGAAGCCGGCCGCCGCCAGCCGGTCGCGCCGCCAGGTGACGAACCGAGTCTCGCGCGTGCTCGCGAGTCGGTCGGCATCGCTAGCCGTCGTCGCGGAACCGGTTCGGGAACTGCTTGACGAGACCGTCCGCGAGCAGGTCGGACATGTGGAGGATGTGGTGATGGACCCGGTCGTAGGCCGCGACGTCGGCGGCCCAGCGGCCCTGGAGCCTGGCGACCGCCTCCTGCGTCGTCAGCGCCAGGTGCTTGCTCATCTCCGCCTTCATCGCGCGCGAGCTTCCAGTAGCGGGGATTGACGCTCGCCAGGAGCGCCGCGATGTCGTTCGCGTTCTGCCGCCAGCGCGCCTGCGCGTCGGCGAGCTTCGCCTGCGTCGCCGGCCTTGGCGGCGGCGATCACGTCGGCCGCGATCAGGATGTGCTCGCGGAGCTTCGCCGTCAGCGCGTTCCCGGCAGCCTTGCCGTAGAAGGGCTTGACCGCGTTGCCGATGTCGGTCTGGTTTCGCAGCAGCCGGCCGACGGTCGCCTCGGTGTCCGGCGAGCCGGTCGTCAGGCTGATGATCGCCAGGCGCGTCCAGGTGATGTGGTCTTCCCAGAGCACGCGCATGTCGCTGCGGAGAGCGCGCCTGCGAGGTGCGTCGGCTCCGCGTGGTCGGCGCGTTGCCGTGCGCGTGCGCGTCGTGCCCGTTCGAGACCGCGAGGGCGACGAGGGCGGCGAAGAGCGCCACCAGCATCGTCAGCGCGAGGGGGATCGGGCGCGAGGCCCGTGTGTCGTTCATGTCAGCGTTCCTTTCGGGTGGATGAGGGAGAGGGACGCCGCCGGGCGGCGCCGGAGGAGGCTCAGCGCCGTCACCAGGCCGACGGCCTCGAACGCCTTCGTGGCGAGCGCGAGGCCGTCGACCGGCTCCGGCTCCGGGTGGAGCAGCGGGAAGCCCGGTGGTCGTCGCGAGCGCGTAGCTCCCGAGCAGCCCGGCGAAGCACGAGTCGCTGCGCCGGCCAACGGGAGAGCGCCGGCCGGACGCAGCGTCAGCACGACGGCGAGCCCGGCGAGCACGACGGTCGAGGCGACGAAGCCGACGCCGGCGCCGGTGCCCTCGGCGAAGTGCGCCGGCGCGAGCGCGCCGTGGATGCCGGCGCTGACGGCGCACGCGAGGATGACGACGTCGCGGCGGAGGTTCATCGGACGATCACCTCCCCGTCCATGTCCTGGCTGTGGAGGGTGCAGACGTAGTGGTAGGTGCCGGGCGTCTCGAACGCGATCGAGACGCTCTCGCCACGCTCGACCTTGTGGTCCTCCTGCCCGTCGACCTGGACGGTGTGGGTGAAGTTGTCCTCGTTCGTCCAGGTGACGCGTCTGGCCCGCCTCGATCTCGATCGTCTTCGGGTCGAAGCGATAGCTCTTGGCCATCGCGACCTCGGTCGTCGCGACGGGCTCGCTGCTCTCGCTCCCGCCGCAGCCCGCCGCGACGACGAGCGTCGCGAGCGAGCCGGCGAGCGGCGACCAGGAGCGTCTGCATCAGCGGGTCAGCTCCGTGGCCGGCCGCCGCGACGCCGACGGTCTGCCAGACGGCGGCCGCGAAGACGAGCACGAACGCGGTCAGGTCGAGCACCTCGGCGATCGTGTGCGCGAACAGGAACACGGTCCAGTCGAGGTGGTAGGTCATGTAGGTCAGCTCGGCGGCCGCGAAGAGCGAGAAGGCCGTGCCGAGCAGCGTCAGCTCGCGCTTGAAGGCCAGCCAGGCGAACCCGGCTCCGAGCGCGAACGCCGCGATGTGGACGACCATGAAGAACGCGGTCGGCAGGTCGTTGATCCAAGAGCCGTAGGGCAATGTCCTCTCCTCCTTGGGATCGGTTGTTGCCCTGTTGGTGTCGGACTGTGCGCGGTCCTTACGCCGGAGCGGGGGTGCGCGTTCGGAACGGAGGCCGCGGCCGTAGCTCTGACCCGTCTCGCGATCGAAGTAGTGGAAGCCGGCCGGATCGACGGCCAGCCGCAGCGGCGCACCCGGACGGGCTTCGGTCGCGACGCCGACGCGCGCTGTGAACTTCGCGCCGTCGCGGGCCAGCAGCGTCTCCTCGTCCTGGTCGCGCTGGAGCTCCTCGGTGTGGACCGGGGTCGCATCCAGGTGGAAGACGACGAGCGCATCGGAGCCGAGGTCCTCGAGCACCGTCACCTCGACGTCGAGCTGGGGCAGCGACGGCTCGGCGAAGCTCGCGTCCTCGAAGGACTCGGGCCGGATCCCGAGGACGATCTCGTCCTTCCGACGTCTCGGGGACGTGCTCGGGCGCGAGCGGGATCCGGTGGCCGCCGAACTCGAGCGTGGTCGCCGTCGAGCCGCGCCTCGACGAGGTTCATCGCGGGCGAGCCCATGAACGACGCGACGAAGAGGTTGGTCGGGTGCCGGTAGAGCTCCTTGGCGTGAGTCGACCTGCTGGATCCGTCCGGCTCGCATCACCGCGACCCGGTCTCCCAGCGTCATCGCCTCGACCTGGTCGTGCGTGACGTAGACGGTCGTCGCGCCCACGCGCGCGTGCAGGCTCGCGAGCTCGGCGCGCATCCCGACCCGGAGCTTCGCGTCGAGATTCGAGAGCGGCTCGTCCATCAGGAACGCCTCCGGCTCGCGGACGATCGCGCGACCCATGGCGACGCGCTGTCGCTGCCCGCCCGAGAGTGCCGCCGGCCGCCGGTCGAGCAGCTCTTCGAGCCGGAGCAGGCGCGCGACCCGCTCGACCCGCGCGTCCGTCTCCTCCTTGCCGAATCGGCGCACCTTGAGGCCGTAGCCGAGGTTCTGGCGGACGCTCATGTGCGGATAGAGGGCGTAGCTCTGGAACACCATCGCGATGTCACGGTCGCGCGGCTGCAGATCGGTGACGTCGCGTCCGCCGATGAAGATCGCGCCGGTGTCGACGTCCTCGAGCCCGGCGATCATCCGCAGCAGCGTCGACTTGCCGCAGCCGGACGGGCCGACGAGGACGATGAACTCGCCGTCGGCGATCCGGAGCGAGACGTCGTCGACCGCGGTCACGCCGCCGCTGAAGAACTTCGAGATCCGGTCGAGGACGATCTCAGCCATCGGCTGCGACCCTCGCTCACGCCGCCAACCGCTCCAGACCGGCCCGGAGCACCATTCGGATCTCCAGCCGGTCGTCGAGCACGACGATGTCCGCCTCGCCGCCCGGCCGGAGCACCCCGAGCCCCGGTCTGCGCGCCGCGCGGGCGGGGACGGAGGTGGCGGCCGCGATCGCATCGACCAGAGAAGCGCCGAGCGCGTGCAGGTTCCGCACGGACTCGATCATGGTCACGACGCTGCCGGCGAGGACGCCGTCCGCGCGTCGCGCGACGCCGTCGCGGATCTCGACGTCGACGCCGCTGAGGCGCGTCGTCGTCGCGTCGGTGCCGGCGGCGGCGATCGCATCCGTGACGAGCGCGACGCGACCCGCAGCCGTCCGCCAGACGAGCCGGGCGGTCTCGGCGGCGAGGTGATGCCCGTCGAGGATCACCTGGACGATCACGTCGTCGCGGACGAGCGCGGCGCCGACGATGCCAGGGTCGCGGTGGCCGAGCGGCCGCATCGCGTTGAAGAGGTGAGTGACCGTGCCGACGCCGCGGTCGAAGGCCGCGTGCGCCTCGGCTGCGGTCGCGTCGGTGTGCCCGCAGGAGACGACGATCGCCGCGTGCCTGGAGGAGGTCGACGAGCTCGAGCGCTCCGGGCAGCTCTGGCGCGAGCGTCATGTGGGACACCGGCCCTGCGGCGAGCAGCCGTTCGAGGAGCTCTTGGTCGGGATCGCGCCGCGCCGCCGCGGGATGCGCTCCGAGGCGGACGCGGCGAGAGAAAGGGGCCTTCGAGATGGGCGCCGAGGACGCGCGGGCCGGCCTGCTCGCCCACGGGCACCTCTTGCAACGCGGCGATCAGGGCGTCCTCGGGCGCCGTGATCAGCGTCGGCTGGTACGCCGTGACGCCTCCTTCGAGCAGCGCCTCGCCGGCGGTCTTGTAGCCGGCGGCGTCGGCGGCCGCGAAGTCGACGCCGGCGTAGCCGTTCACCTGCAGGTCGACGAATCCGGGAGCGGCGATACCGCCGCCGCGTTTCGGGGCGAGGCCGACCGAGACGATCCGTCCGTCCGCGACCTCGATGTCGCCGCGCAGCAGCTGGCCTTCGACGATCGCGGCCTCGACACCCAGCCTCATCGCGCCGGATCCTCCACGAGCGCACGGCGCACGATGCCGCCGGCGGCGTCGAGCCTCGCCCGAGCGTCTGCCGCGTCCAGGCCGGTGAGCAACGAGACGATCGCGACCTTGACGTCGCCCCCCGAGGCCTCGAGGGCCGCGTCGACCTCCGCCTCAGGGGCGCCCGTCGCGATCACGACGGCGCTGCGGGCGCGATTCCGCAGCTTCGCGTTGCTCGCGACGACGTCGACCATCAGGTTGCCGTACGTCTTGCCGAGCCGGACCATGGTCACGGTCGAGATCGTGTTCAGGAGCAGCTTCTGGGCCGTGCCGGCCTTCATCCTCGTCGAGCCCGCGATCACCTCGGGGCCGACGACCACGGCGACCTCGTGCTCCGCCAGCTGCCCGAGCTCGGAGTCGTCGGCGCAGACGAGCGCGACCGTCAGCGCGCCGGCGCGCCGGGCGGCGTGGGCGGCGCCGACCACGTACGGCGTGCCCCCGCTCGCAGAGAGCAGAACGACGGCATCGCGCTCCCGCACGTTCGCGGCCTCGACGTCACGCGCTCCCGCGACCTCGTCGTCCTCGGCCGCCTCCTGCGCGACCGCGAGCGCGGCGACGCCGCCGGCCACGAGCACGACGATCTGCTCCGGTGGCACGCCGAACGTCGGCCCGCACTCGGCGGCATCGACCGCCGCGAGCCGTCCGGAAGAACCGGCGCCGACGTAGATCAGGCGGCCGCCGCTCTCGAGCCGTTCCGCGATCGCGTCGATCGCCGCGGCGAGCGGTCGGGCGGCGCTGCGCACGGCCGACGGCACGCCCGCGTCCTCCTCGTTGATCAGCTCGACGAGGTCGAGCGTCGAGCGCAGATCGAGGTCGGAGCGACCGGAAACGTGATCCTCGGTGACGGGCTGACCGTTGCGCATGGTGCCGGAGTGTAGTACCGGTCCTCTCCACATTTCAACAGAGTGGTATTGACCACTTGCGGTCCGCTGGTCTAGGATGGCGCTTCGCGATGACCACGCCACAGCGGATCACGAAGCAGAGCCAGACGCGAGAGCGCGTGATCGACCTGATGGAACGGTTCGGCGTCGGCAACGCGATCCCCTCCGAGCGCCAGCTCAGCACCGACCTCGGCGTCTCGAGGCTGACCGTGCGCGCCGCGCTCGACGAGCTCGTGCGCGAGGGCTACCTGGTGCGGCGGCGCGGGAGCGGCACCTTCGTCCGCGAGCCGAAGATCGCTCAGGAGCTGACGATGACGTCGTTCAGCGAGGACATGGTCCAGCGCGGAATGCGGCCGGGCAGCAAGACGCTGTCCCTCACCGTGACCACCGCAGGCGCCTATCTCGGCCGCTGCCTGCACGTCTCGCCCTCGGAGCGGATCGTGATCGTCAAGCGCCTCCGCCTGGCGGACGGCGAGACGATGGCGATCGAGACGCTCCATGTGCGCGAGTCGCTCGTCCCCGGGCTCACCCCCACCGATCTCGAGGAGCACTCGTTCTACGAGCTGCTCGCCGACCGCTACGGCGTCGTCACCGTGGGCGGCATCCAGACGATCGAGCCGACCGTGACGAACGAGGAGGAGTCGTCGGCGCTCGGCGTGCCCCTGCACTCGCCGGCGTTTCTCTTCGAGCGGACGACGCGGGCGGAGAGCGACGAGATCGTCGAGTTCGTCCGTTCGATCTACCGTGGCGACCGGTACCGCCTCGTCACCGAGCTGAACCGCCGTGAGCGCGCGGGCGCGACGCCCGTGTTCGTGCTCCGCGACGCCGCCGGATGAGCGCCCTACCCGCGGAGGAGATCGCCCCCGGATCGCTGCTGCTCGGCGAGATCCGGGAGCAGCCCGCCGCGCTCGAACGGCTGCTCCAGCACTCGGACGAGTACGCGGCCGTGGCCGCCGTCGCCCGCGAACGCGGGCTGAACCTCGTCCGCATGGTGGGACATGGGTCGTCCGACAATGCGGCCTCCTACGGCGTCTACGCCTTCGGCCTGCTGCCGCGCTGGACGGCGCTGCGGGACTCGATCTCCCTGTCCGTCTACTACGGCGCCGAGATCGACCTCAGCGGCTCGTGCATCGTCGCGCTCTCCCAGTCGGGCGAGACGCCCGACGTCCTCGACTACGTCGAGCGGGCACGCGCTCGAGGTGCGCTGACGATCGCGATCACGAACCATCCCGACTCGGCTCTCGGTGAGGCCGCCGAGCTCGTGCTGCCGCTCGCCGCCGGCGAGGAGCGCTCGATCGCGGCCACGAAGACCTACACCACACAGGTTGCGGCGCTGGCGCTCCTGGCCGGCCATGCCGCCGGGCAGGGACAGCTGATCGGCGAGGGGATCCGTGCCGTCGCCGCCCAGCTCGACGACGCCCTGCCGGCGCTGGAGCGGCGGCTGGCCGAGATCGCGCTCGCGCTCGCGTTCGTCGGGCGCATGTTCGTGATCGGGCGGGGCCCCGAGTTCGCAACCGCCCGCGAGATCTCGCTGAAGCTGCTCGAGA
Source organism: uncultured Gaiellaceae bacterium (assembly GCA_963732995.1). Taxonomy (GTDB): domain Bacteria; phylum Actinomycetota; class Thermoleophilia; order Gaiellales; family Gaiellaceae; genus Gaiellasilicea. The sequence continues at coordinate 204,125 of CAVTBS010000004.1, forward strand.
CGTGCCGGGTCGCCGCCGAGCCGCTGACGGCGACGGATCTCATCCACGGCCCGCTCGCCGCGCTCGACGGGATGTTTCCGGTCTGGACGATCGGCTCGGACGACGAGAGCCTGCCCGCCGTCCGCGAGGCAGCCGCACGCGCCCGCGCGGCCGGAGCGACGCTCGTCGCAAGCGGTCCTGCAGCCCATGAGATCGCAGACGCCGGCTTCTACGCGGCCGTTCCAACGCCGGCGGTGACGCTGCTCTCCCCGCTGCTTTCAGTTGTTCCGGGACAGCTGCTCGCATGGGCGCTCGCCCAGGCGAAAGGGCTCGATCCCGACCGGCCGACCGGGCTCAGCAAGATCACGCACGCGCTCTAGGCTCATGGTCAGTACCAGTCTGTCGGTAGCCTGCCGCTGCTCGAGCGACTGACAGCACCAAATGGGCTTTTCAAGCCGTTGTCAGCCCGCCAACAGACGAGAAAGGC
>CAVTBS010000005.1:0-83594 GCA_963732995.1 uncultured Gaiellaceae bacterium
CGCGCGTGCCCGCCGCGCGCGCGGAGAGGATGCCGTTGTGGGAGTCCTCCACGGCGGCGGCGTCGTGCGGATCGACGCCCAGGCGCCGCAGCGCCTCGAGGTAGACGTCGGTGCCGGGCTTGCCGCGCGCGACCTCTTCGATGAGCACCCAGGTGGCCGAAAGCGCCGGCCCCAGCCCGACGTCTCCATCACCGTCTCGATCACCTCGCGGTTCGAGGACGAGGCGAGCCCGAGCGGCCAGCGCGCGGCCATCCGCTCGACGGCCTCGTTCGCGCCGGGCAGCAGCGGGAGCTCGTGGCCGTACAACTCGAGCACATGGGCGACGACGCGATACCGAGATCGCGGGCGGCTCAGCGGGACGCCCACCGTGTCCCTGACGTAGGCCGACCACTCGGGCGCGCTCATGCCGAGCATCGCCTCCGTCGCCCCGTCGGGCCACGCGACGTCGTACTCGGCGGCGAGCGCCCGGCGGCCGCCGTCCCAGGCGGACTCCGAGTCGAGCAGGAGCCCGTCGAGGTCAAAGACGACGGCGTGGATCAAGCGGGGGACCAGGGAATCGAACCCCAATCTGCGGTTTTGGAGACCGCCATCGTAACCATTAGACCAGTCCCCGAGGGCGGGCCAGCGTCGCGATTCTAGCCGTTCCGTCCACGGGTGAGCGAACATGTGTTCCGCCGGAGCCCTGAACCGTATTCGTACGCGGGCGGCTGGGGTTCTACCTGGGCGATGGCTGCGTCTCCGAGACAGGGAGGTCGTATCAGCTGCGCGTGGTTCTGGACGGCGTGTATCCGGAGGTCGTCGACGACTGCGTCACTGCCGTGATGCTCAGTGTGTTTCCGCGTGCGGTGCACGTCCGCCCGGCGCGCGACTCTCGCGCGGTCATCGTCGAAGCCTCCTCCAAGCACCTGCCTGAACTGTTCCCGCAGCACGGCCCCGGCCGAAAGCATCACCGGCCGATCGTGCTGGCCGACTGGCAGCGGGCGATCGTCGACGCGCATCCCAAGCCGTCCTGCGCGGGCTGATCCACTCCGACGGCTGCCGCACGATCAACCGCTTCAAGACCCGGCTGCCGAGCGGGCGCGTGGCCGAATACGAGTATCCGCGCTACTTCTTCTCCAACCTGTCGGCCGACATCCGCGGGCTGTTCTGCGAGTACTGCGAGCGGCTCGGGATCCGCTGGACGCAGTCCAACCACCGCAACATCAGCGTGTCGGACCGTGCGCAGCGTCGCCGCGCTCGACGCGTTCGTCGGGCCGAAGCGGTGAGGCGGGAAGCCCCGCCGGGCTGGCTCGCGGCCGCCGGAACTACACGAGGTGCGCCGGCCCGTTATAGGTTCACCATGGAGGACCTCGCTCCCGGCACGCAGTTCGCCGGTCACCGGATCGAGGAAGTCGCCGGTCGCGGCGGCATGGGCGTCGTGTACCGCGCGACGCAACTGGCGCTCGAGCGGACCGTCGCGCTCAAGGTCATCGCGCCCGGGCTGATGGAGGACGCGGCGATGCGGCGGCGCTTCCTCGTCGAGGTGCGCACCGCGGCGTCACTCGACCACCCGAACGTCATCCCGCTCCTCTACGCGGGCGAGTCGGACGGCGTCGCGTACCTCGCGATGCGCTACGTCGCGGGCGACGACCTGCGCACGCTCGTCCGGCGCGAGGGGCCGCTGGAGCCCGGCCGCGCGGCGCGGATCGTCGCTCAGATCGGCGCCGCGCTGGACGCGGCGCACGCGGCGGGGCTCGTGCACCGTGACGTCAAGCCCGCCAACGTCCTGCTCGGCCCGGGCGATCACGTCTACCTGACCGACTTCGGTCTGACCAAGCAGGCCCGCTCCCTCGGCACCGCGCACACGACCCGCACGGGGCATTGGGTCGGGACGCTCGACTACGTCGCGCCGGAGCAGATCCGCGGTGAGCGGATCGACGCCCGCGCCGACGTGTACGCGCTCGGCTGCGTCCTCTTCTTCGCGCTGTGCGGCGTCGTGCCCTTCCCCGCGAGGGCGACGAGGCGCGGCTGTGGGCCCATCTCCACGAGGCGCCGCCGCGCCCATCCGCCGTCGTGACGATGTGCCGCGCGGGTTCGACGCCGTCATCGCCCGCGCGCTTGCCAAAGCGCCGGACGACCGCTTCCCGTCCGCCGGTGACCTCGGCCGCGCAGCCGCGGCCGTCGCGGCCGGAGCGGCGGTCGGCGCGACCGAGCGGCGGGTCGCCGTGGGGGCCGCCGCGCCGGAGGAGGCGCCGACCCTGACCTCCCGTGGGGAGGAGCAGACCGCGCGCCTGTCGCCTGACCGGCGTGACCGCGGCAGGCTGCTGCCGGCGGCGATCGCGGCGGCCGCCGTCGCGATCGCGGGCGCCGGCGCCCTCTGGCTCACCGGCCGGGACGGGTCGCCGGGCGGCGAGGCGCCGTCCGCGTCCGGGCCGCCACGCCGACGGCTACGGCGAGCGCCACCAGAGGGCCCCGGCGGCGACGCGCCCGATCCGAACCGTGCGGCGCCCGAACGTGTTCGCGCTCGTCGGCGACAAGCTGTGGGTGGCCGGGTACCCCGAGGCGAGCCAGGACCGGATCGACATCCGGACCGGACGCGTGGCACGCAATCGCGCCCGCGCCGGAGCGTCGGCGGCCGGCGGGCTCGTGACCGGCAGGACATGGTGGCTGGCGCTCTCGACCGAGCAGCTGGTGGTCGAGCTCGACGGGCGCAGCGGGCGGGTGCTGCGCGAGCTGCGTTTTCCCGTCGGGCGTCCCAAGGCGATCGTGCGGCTCGGCGCAACCCTGTGGGTCGGCCTGGGCGCGGTCACAGCCGGCGGTCCGGGCTATCTCGCCGCCGTGGATCGGGCGACGGGCGCGATCCGCCGCACGGTCCCGATACAGCACGGCGTGGCCGCGCTGTGCGCGGCGAAGGGGTCGCTGTGGGTGGCACACCGGCACCGCAACGGGGTGCAGCGGCTATCCGGCACCGACGCCACGCCGATCGGCGACCGCATTCCCGTGGGCCGCGACCCGCAGGCGATGGACTACGGCGCGGGCAAGATCTGGGTCGCCAACCGCAGCTCGAACACGGTCAGCCGTCTCGATCCCGACATCGACATCGGCGATCCGGCCACGATCGTCGTCGGCCGTGAGCCGCGCGGCGTGCTCGTGCACCGCGGCGTGGTCTACGTCTCCAACTTCACCGGCAGCACGATCACGCGTATCGACGCCCGCACGGGCCGGCGGCTGGGCAAGTCGATCCCCGTCGGCCTCAATCCCTTCGCGCTGGCGGCGCGCGGCAACACCCTGTGGGTGAGCAACGTCGCCGACTCCACCGTGCAGGCGCTGCCGATCACGCCGCCCAACGCGTGACGTCGCGGGCCGGCTGCGAACTAGCGCCGCGGCGGCTCGACCAGGACCAGCTTCCCGCGATTGAGGATCGCGGCGAGCGTGCACGCCTTCTCGATCTGCGCGTACGAGTACCGAGTCGGGTTGTGCAGCGTCTCGATGTGTACCCCCGGGATCTGCATGCGTGGTACTTCCCGGAACCCGCGGTCCCTCACACCCGGACGGGTATCATGCGGACGTCCGCTGCGGGCGAAGTGTTGTGGTTGCACAGAAGCCTTCCAAGCTTCTAGGGCGGGTTCGATTCCCGTCGCCCGCTTGAAGCGGAGAGCCACGGGGAGTGGCGCAGTCTGGTAGCGCACCCGGCTGGGGGCCGGGCGGTCGCAGGTTCAAATCCTGTCTCCCCGATGACCACACCGCGGGGGCCGGTCCAGGGTGGCCCGGCCCCGCGCCGGCGGCTACGAGGACTCGTACTTGAAGGAGATGCTGAGGCGGACCCGGTAGCTCGTGACCTTGCCGTTCTCGATCGTGACGTCCTTGCGGGTGACCTCGGCGACCCGCAGGTCACGCACCGTGCTGGCTGCCGTCTCGACCGCTTTGCGCGCGGCCGCCTCCCAGGATTCGCTGCTCGCGCCGATCACTTCGGTGACGCGGTAGACGCTGTCGGCCATCCTTCCTCCTTCTCCTACGGCTTTCCGGACGCGCGCGACCCTATCTGCTTCGCGCGGCGCCGGTCGCGCGCGCCCGTCAGCCCGCCGGCGGCCGCTCCTGGGCGGCGTCGGGCGAGGCCTCCCAGAAGTCGTCGAGCTTGACGGCGTCCATGTGGTCGAGCCGGCGCGACACGGCCCACATGTCGACCGGCTGGTCGCCCTCGTTGCGGTGCGATCGCGGCGTCCCGGGTGCGACGCGGACGGCCGATCCGGCGCCGACCGGCTCGATCGCGTCGCCGAAGCGCATGGTCAGCGTGCCGCGGGTGATGATGTAGATCTCCTCGACCTCGTGGTGGTAGTGGCCGGTGCCCTGCTCGAAGTCGGAGTGGGGCGGGATGCGGATCAGGGTCAGCGCGAGCTGTTCGGCGCCGAGGGCGTCGCGCAGCGACCGGAACTCGCCGGGAACGCTCGTCCCGGCGTAGTGGTCGTCGACGTCGTCGGCGCGCACGATGGTGTATTCGGTCACGGCCGGACTCTCGCAGTTGCAACTGCATCCTGCGCCGAGAATCCGATCGCGCACGATTATCGGCGCTTCCCGTGGAGCGCACGCCCGGATCGCTTATCGGCGACCTCGCGCCACGCTGCGGGGCGGGAGCGCGAGCGGGCGGCGCTGCTCGCGCCGGTCCATGAGGAGGCGCCGCTGATGCTGGCGCTGACCGGCCTCGCCGGGAACGCCACGCGACACGCTCTTCCTCGTCGAGCGCCCCGCGGTCCACGACGCGTTCTTCCGGCCGGCGGCTCGCATGGGTCGTCGAACCGGCCACGGCGGCCGACGGGCCGCGCTGCCGGCGGTGCCGCCGCGCACGTCGTCGAGGTCGTGACCAGCGCCCGGCGGCGCACGCTGGGCGACGACGGGCGGGCGCTCGAGACGGTGCGCGGCGTCGGCCACCGCCTCGAGCCCCGGCCTGAGCGTCAGGCGGTCACCGCGGTCGGTACCTCCAGGACGTCGAACGCGACGCTGCGCAGGTCCGCGAACGGTCCCGTCCGCAGCCCGGCCGCCAGCTCGCCCGCCATGTAGGCCTCCATCGCGGCCCGGTCGTCCCAGCGGTAGACGCCGCCGTAGGTGCCGGAGGCGTCATCGGCGAGCCACGTCTTCGACCGCAGCCCCGGCAGCGACGCGAACTGCGGCGCGAGCGTCGCGGCGAGCGCCGCGTATTCGGCGGGGGAGATGCCCGCCAGGCGGAAGGTGATGATTTGGATGGTCATGGCAGCCATGATCGAGCCGCCCGCGCGGTGCAACATGAGGCTTTCCTGAAGTCGGGCTGAGCCCGTGTAGCATCCGGCGCCCTTGGCGCCCCGCGACACGCCGCCCTACCGTGCCGACCACGTCGGCAGCCTGCTGCGCCCGCCCGAGCTGCTGCGCGCCCGCGAGGAGCATGCCGCCGGCCGGCTCGGCGCCGAGGAGCTGCGCGCCGTCGAGGACGAGGCGATCCGCGATGCCGTCCGGCTCCAGGAGGAGGTCGGGCTGCGGTCGGCCACCGACGGCGAGTTCCGCCGCGCGTCGTGGCACATGGACTTCATCTACTCGCTCGACGGGATCTCCAAGGTCGTCGACGACACGCTCCACGTCCAGTTCCGCAACGCGGAGGGCACGCTCGAGTACGCCCCGCCGTCGCTGCACGTGGACGACCGGCTCGGCGTGTCGGAGACGATCTTCGGCGAGGCGTTCCAATTCCTGCGCTCGTGCGTATCCGAGGGACAGAGGCCCAAGCTGACGATCCCGTCGCCCAGCATGGTCCACTACCGCGGCGGGCGCGCGGCGATCGACCAGTCCGTCTATCCCGACATGGAGGGCTTCTGGGCCGACCTGACCGCGGCCTACCGGGACGAGGTCCGGCGGCTGGCCGAGCTGGGCTGCACCTACCTGCAGTTCGACGACACGAGCCTGGCCTACCTCAACGACCCGGAGCAGCGCGAGCACGTGCGCGCGATCGGCGGCGACGCCGAGCACCAGCACGAGGCCTACATCCGCCACATCAACGAGGCGCTGGCCGAGCGGCCCGAGGGGATGGCGGTCACGACGCACATGTGCCGCGGCAACTTCCGCTCGTCGTGGGTGGCCGAGGGCGGCTACGACTTCGTCGCGGAGGCGCTGTTCAACGAGCTGGCGGTCGACGGCTTCTTCATGGAGTGGGACGACGCGCGCTCCGGCGGCTTCGAGCCGCTGCGCTTCGTCCCTCCGGGCAAGGTCGTCGTGCTCGGGCTCATCACGACCAAGCGGGGCGAGCTGGAGGACCGCGACATGCTCCTGCGCCGGATCGAGGAGGCCGCGACGCACGTCGACCTCGAGCAGCTGTGCCTGTCGCCGCAGTGCGGGTTCTCCTCGACGGTCGAGGGGAACGCGCTGTCGCGCGAGCAGCAGGCCGACAAGCTCCGGCTCGTGGTCGAGGTCGCCCGGGAGGTATGGAGCTGATCGCCGTCACCGGCGCCACCGGCGCCGTGGGCGGCAGGGTGGCGGCGCGGCTCGCCGAGGCCGGAGCGCCGCACCGCCTCGTGGTGCGCGACCTCGACCGCGCGCCGCGCGACACCGGCGGCGAGGTCCGGCGCGCGAGCGGCTACGGCGCCGGGGAGGAGATGCGCGTCGCGCTGCAGGGCGCCGAGACGCTGTTCCTGATCCCGGCGGCCGAGTCGCTGGATCGAGTGGACCAGCACCGGACGGCGGTCGACGCGGCGGTCGCGGCCGGCGTGCGGCACATCGTCTACCTGTCGTTCTTCGGCGCCTCGCCCGAGGCGACCTTCACGCTCGCGCGCGATCACTTCGCGACCGAGCAGCACATCCGCGCGACCGGCCTTCCGTGGACGTTCCTGCGCATGAACCTCTACATGGACTTCGTACCGAAGATGGTGATGCCCGACGGCTACATCAGGGGACCGGCGGGCGACGGCCGGGTGTCGGCGATCCTGCGCGACGACGTCGCCGCCGCGGGCGCCGCGGTGCTGACCGCCGGTGGCCACGAGCGCCGGACCTACGAGCTCACGGGCCGCGAGAGCTTCTCGCTCGCCGAGGCGGCCGCGCTGTTGGCGGAGGCGAGCGGCAAGCCGATCCGCTTCCAGGACGAGACGGAGGAGGAGGCGTTCGCCTCGCGCGCGGACTTCGGCGCCCCGGAGTGGCAGGTCCGCGCCTGGGTCAGCACCTACCAGGCGATCCGGGACGGCAGCCTGGAGCCGGTGAGCCCGCATGTGCGCGAGCTCACGGGCCGCGATCCCGTCTCGCTCGCCGAGCACCTCGACGCCGCGCCCGGCAGCCTCGACCACGTCACCGCGGCGGCGGCCCGCTGAGCCCGGACGCGCCGCCGGCCGCCGGCCGGATCGGCCGGGGCTAGGGGCGCGGCTGATCAGCCGCCGGACTGGTTGGCGAGATCGCGCTCGATCCGCCGCGCCGTCGCCACGACCTGGGGGACGACGGCGCGGCGCAGCTGGTCGAGCGTCGTGCGGCCGGCGTGGGCGGAGACGTTGACCGCGGCGACGACCTCGCCCGCGCGATCGCGGATCGGCGCGGCCACCGAGCGCAGCCCGGGCTCGAGCTCCTGGTCGACGACAGCCCAGCCCTGGCGCCGGACGCGGTCGAGCTCCGCGCGCAGCGCCGGCGGGCGGGTGAGCGTCGCGGGGGTGAGCGCCGCGAGGTCGGCGCGGGCGAGGTAGGCGTCGAGCTCGCCGGCGGCCAGGCCGGCCAGCAGCACGCGCCCCATCGACGTCGCGAAGGCCGGGAAGCGGGTCCCGACGCTGATCGCCACGGTCATGATGCGGCGCGTCGGGACGCGGGCGACGTAGACGATGTCGTCCCCGTCGAGCACGGAGATCGACGAGGACTCGTGCACGGTCTCGGCGAGCTCTTCGAGGTGGGGCTGCGCGAGCTCGGGCAGCGTGAGGCTGGACAGGTACGCGTAGCCCAGCTCGAGCACCTGCGCGGTCAGGCGGAAGCGCCCGCCGGATTCCTTCACATAGCCCAGGCGCGCGAGCGTGTGCAGGAACCGCCGCGCCGCGGCGCGCGACAGACCCGTGATGCGGGCGACCTCGCTGAGCGTGGCGGGCTCGGGCGCACGCAGCGCGCGGATCACGGTCAGCCCGCGCTCGAGCGATTGGACGAACTCGCCCTCGCGCCCGGCCGGCGAGGTCACGGCCCGCCGGGATCCTCGGAGAGCACCTCCTGCGCGATCGCGAACGCGGCGTTGGCCGCGGGCACGCCGGCGTAGACGGCGGTGTGCAGCAGCACCTCGCCGATCTCCTCCGGCGTGAGCCCGTTGCGCCGCGCCGCGCGGACGTGCATGGCGATCTCGGCCTCGCGGCCGAGCGCCGTCAGCACCGCCAGCGTGATGCAGCTGCGCGTGCGCCGGTCGAGGCCCTCGCGGCTCCAGATGTCGCCCCAGGCGTAGCGCGTGATGAACGACTGGAAATCGCGCGTGAAGTCCGTCGTGCGCTCGACCGCGCGGTCGACGTGCGCGTCGCCCAGCACCTCGCGCCGGATCCGCATCCCGGTCTCGTGGCGGTCGTCGTCCGTCATCCGGCCTCCAGGTGCTCGAGCACGAGCCGGTCGAACGCCTCGGGCTGCTCCACGTTGGCGAGGTGCGCGGCGTCCTCGAGGACCTCCAGCCGCGCTCCTGGGATTCGCCGCGCGATGTCCTCCTGATGCGCCAGCGGCGTCGCCGGGTCGCCGGCGGCGCCGATCACCAGCGTCGGCGCCGTGATCCGCGCGAGATCCGCGCGCTGGTCCATCCGGCCGATCGCCTCGCAGGAGCGGGCGTAGCCCTCGGCGGGCGAGGCGACGAGCAGCGCCCGCAGGCGCGCCTGGATCTCGGGGTGGCGCTCCGCGAAGGCGGGCGTGAGCCAGCGGGCGACGACGGCGTCGGCGACCGCCTCCGTGGTGCCCGCGGCGCGCACGGTGCGGGCGCGCTCCTCCCACAGCGCCGGATCGCCGAACGAGGCCGTCGTGCAGGCCAGCACGAGGCGCTCGACGCGCTCCGGCGCATGGGCGCCGAGCCACATCGCGACCATCGCGCCGAGCGACACGCCGCCGATCGCGGCCCGCTCGATCCCGCGCCGGTCCATCAGGGCGAGCACGTCGCGGCCGAAGTCCGCGATCTCCCAGTCGCCGCCCGGGATCGGCTGCGTCCCGTGGCCGCGGTGGTCGTAGCGCACGAGCGCCGTACGCGCTTCGAGCTCCGCCGCGTTGGCGTCGAACATCGCGGCCGTGGTGCCGACCGAGCTGCCGAGGATCAGCGTCATCGCGGCGCCGTCCGGTGCGCGAGCAGGGCCCGGTCGACGAGCGCGGGGGCGGCGCCGAGGTCGCCGGGGCCGCCGGTCAGGTTCGCGCGCATGCGCCCGGGATCGACCTCCAGCTCTTCGAGCAGCTCGCGCGTCCACGCCGCGGCGGAGCCCGTGAGGCGCAGCGCGTCGGTGATCGTGCCCCACTCCGCCTGCCAGGCGCCGGCGGCGCGCTCGTGCTCCTGCGGCATGCCGGCCAGCACCGTGGCGACGAGCCCGGGCACGCGCGCGGCGCAGGCCAGCACGGACACCGCGGCGGCCGGGTTGCGCTTGCCCGCCATCGCCGAGGACCGGCCGCCTTCGCCGCCCTCGCGGGCCTCCCCGACCTCGCCCTGCGCGAGCAGAGCCACGTCCTTGGCGATCTTGCTCAAACTCCCCGCGGCGATGCCCAGCGCGGCCGCGAGCGCCGCGGGCCGCGCCCGGTCGGTGTGCCACGGCAGCACGGGCAGGGCGAGCTCGAGCTCGCGCGCGACGTGGGCGGCCACCGCCTGGTCGCGGCGGCCCACCGGCCCGCCCATCTGGACGGCGAGCACCTGGTCGCGCACCGCCACGAGCCCGGCGATCGCCTCCTCGATGCCCATCAGCCAGCCCGCCGCCTTGAGCCCGAACGACGTCGGCAGCGCCGGCTGGAGGAGCGTCCGGGCCATCACGGGCGTCTCGCGGTGCGCGGCGGCCAGGCCGGCCGCCGCCTCGGCCGCCGCCGCGGCGTCGCCGACGATCACCGCGAGCGCGCGGCGCGCGAGCAGCATCATCGCCGTGTCGACGATGTCCTGGCTGGTCGCGTCGTGGTGGGCGTGCTCGTTGGACCGCTCGCGCAGCGCGGTGGCCAGCGGCACCACGGGCGTGGCCGAGCGCGCCGCCTCCCGCCCGAGCGAGGCGAGGTCGTAGAGCCCGGCGTCGCACGCGCCGGCGATCTCGTCGGCAGCCGCCGCCGGGATCTCGCCCTCGGCGGCGCAGGCGCGCGCGAGCGCCGCCTCGACGTCGAGCATCGCCTGCCACCAGGCGCGCCCGTCGACGGTGCCGGCGACCGCGCCGCGGGTGTAGGTCCCGCCGAACGGGTCCTCAGACGTCGAAGAAGACGGTCTCGCCTGGGCCCTGGAGCCGGATGTCGAATCGGTAGCCATCGTCGGTGCGCTCGCCCAGCAGGGTCTCACGCCGGTCGGCCGGGACGCTCTCCCAGACCGCGTCGCCCGGCGCCGGATCGAGATAGACGCGCGTCGTGAGGTGGCGCAGGAGCCCGCGCGCGAGGACGTGAGACGGCGAGGTAGGGGGCGGCCGGGACCTGCACGCTCCAGTGGCCGTCGTCGTCGGTGGCCGAGCGCGCGAACGCCGGCGGGTCGTGGTACCAGGTCTCGACCAGCGCGTCGGGGATCGGTTCGCCGGCGCCGTCGAGCACGCGGCCGAAGATGCGGACGCCGTCCGGGTCGGCGACCGGGCCATCAGTCCACGGCAGTCCGAGCGCGAGGTAGGGCCCGACGGTCTGCGAGGGGGTCGGGTCGGCCATCAGTGCGCCTCGTCGATCGGCGTGCCGTCACGGCCGCCGAGGACGATGTCGAACTCGTAGGCCAGCGCCCAGTTCTCCTGCGTCGCGTCGATCGAGAAGCGGCTGATCATGCGGGCGCGCACCTCCGGGTCGCGGACCGAGTTGAAGATCGGGTCATAGGGGAACAGCGGATCGTCCGGGAAGTACATCTGGGTCACCAGCCGCTGCTCGAACGACCGGCCGAGGAGGGAGAAGTGGACGTGCGCGGGCCGCCACGCGTTGGGGTGGTTGCCCCACGGGTACGGGCCCGGCTTGATCGTGATGAACTCGTAGCGCCCGTCGGCGTCGGTGACCGTGCGCCCGCCGCCGGAGAAGTTGGGGTCCAGCGGCGCCGGCCACGTGTCCCAGCGATGCTGGTAGCGCCCGGCCGCGTTGCACTGCCAGACCTCGACGAGCGAGTCGCGGATCGGGCGGCCGCCGGCGTCGAGCAGCCGGCCGGAGACGGTGATGCGCTCGCCGAGCGGCTCGCCGTCGTGCTGACGCGTGAGGTCGTTGTCGTGCGTGGCCGGGGGCGCGGCAGACCGAGCTGCGGCCCGGTGATCTCCGTGACCTCCTCGGGGAGATAGACGAGCGGCTGCTTGGGATGACGCAGCGCGGTCGACTTGTAGTCCGGCCAGTCCAGCGGGGGGTCATCTTCAGGCATGCGAGCACCCCATCCGCCAGTCCTTGTCCGTCCAGACCTCGAACGAAGTACGCAACGCACCGATCCGGCACCTGAACGCGAAGCACGGCTACGTGCTCGAGCCCGGAGTCGTGATCGTGCGACGGACTATCGCTGCGACTTGAGCGCCCGGTCGATCTGACGCTTGGCGTCCCGGTCGACGATCGTGCGCCGCTTGTCGCCCTTCTCCTTACCGCGTGCGAGGGCGACCTCGATCTTGACCCGGCCGTCCTTGAAGTAGAGGCGCGTCGGGACGATGGTCTGCCCTTCTCGCGCACCTTGCCGACGAGGTCGGAGATCTCGGCGCGCTTCAGGAGCAGCTTGCGGTCGCGGGTCGGCTCGTGGTTCGCGATGTTGCCCTGCGCGTACTCGGAGATCTCGGCGCCGACGAGCCACACCTCGTTGTCGCGGACGTCGGCGTACGCGTGCGCGAGCGTGACGCGGCCGTCGCGGAGCGACTTCACCTCGGTTCCGACGAGCGCGATCCCCGCCTCGAAGCGCTCGAGCAGCTCGTAGTCGTACCGCGCGCGGCGGTTCTCGGCGATCAGCTTGGTTCCGGTCGGCCGGGCCATCCGGGCAGTGTAGGTACCGTGCCGGGGTGGTCACCGCCCTCGCGTTCGTAGCGGCGACGTGGGGTATCGCGATGGCGGTCTCCCCCGTCCTCCAGATCCGCAAGATGGTTCAGCACCGGAGCTCGCACGGAGTCTCGCTCGGCTACCCGAGCGTCCTCTTCGTCGGGTTCCTGCTCTGGCTGGCGTACGGGATCGCGCTCGGGAACTGGGCCCTGATCGTGCCGAACGTGGTCGCTGCGGTGGTGATCGTCGTGACGATCGCCGTCGCGCGCCACTACCGCCGGCCGTAGCAGCGCTCGCAGAGCGCGAACCACGGGGCGCAACTCTGGCCGCACTTCTTGCACCGGCCGACCGACGGCGAGTTGACCTCGGCGGCGAGCTTCTCGCTGACGCGACGGGCGGCCGCCTCCTCCAGCTCGGCCGCCTTCTCGAGCGTGACTCCGCCGACGTCCGGATACTGGAGCGCGAACCAGCGGAGGATGCTCGCGGTCCGGGCCGCCTGCTCGGCGTCCTCCAGCGACGCGTCGCGGAGGCGGTTGACGTCGAGCAGCCACTGCAGGACCGGCCGCGGGGCGCGGTCGCCGGAGACCGCCAGCGCGAGCGTGCCGAGCAGCTCGGCGTTGTCCTCGTCCACCGGGGCGTTGACGAGCTTCCAGACCTGCTCGAGGGCGAGCCGCCGGCCTCGCTCGCGGAGGCGGCGCTGGACGACGTCGAGGCGGACGAGCAACGGCCCGATCGACTCGACCGAGAGCCAGCCGTCGGTCGCCCACTGCCGGAGCGCGGCCGAGTGCCAGGCCCGGAGGGCGGCCGGGAGCTGCGCCGCGTCCTCGATCGGCAGGTCCTCGAGCCTGGGCCGGATGCGGGCGGTGTCGACGACGCGGTAGCCGAGGTGGCCGCCCGGCAACGGCACGTCGGGATGGAGCGCGGCCTCGATCAGCTCCGGATCGGCGTTCGCCCACACGATCCCCGTCAGGACGCCGACGTGTCCCCGCTCGACGAGGCCGAAGCGGCCGGCGCGGCCGGCGATCTGCGCGATCTCCCACGCGTGCAGGTCGCGCCGCTCCTCACCGTCGAACTTCTGCGACTCGGCGAAGAGGAGCGTCTCGCAGGGGAGGTTGACGCCGTGGCCGAGCACGTCGGTCGCGCAGCAGACGGCCGCCTGCCCGTTCATGAAGCGCTCGATCTCGAGCCGGCGCGACGCGAGCGGCATCGCGCCGTAGAGGACGGCGACCTTCCCGGGCTGCCTTCGGTTCAGCTCGCCTGCGAGCGCCAGCACCGCGCGGCGGCTGAAGGCGACCACAACCGTCGCGGGCGGGAGGCTCTGGAACGAGACCGCCCCGGTCCAGTCGAGCGGCGCCTTGCGCTCGAAGAAGCGGATCTCAGCCTCCGGAAAGGCGTTCTGCACGAGCGGCAGCGCCTCGACGGCGCCGAGCAGGAGGATGTGTCGGTATTCGCCGGCCAGCAGCAGCCGCGTCCACGCGGAGCCGCGCTCGGCGTCGTCGGCCCACTGCACCTCGTCCAGCACGAGCACCTCACCGGAGAGCGGCGCCATCTCGGCCGTGCAGCAGATGATCGGTGCCCGCTCGTTGATCCGCTCCTCGCCGGTGACGAGCCCGACGGCGTCCGCGCCCAGCTGGGCGGCGAGCCGCCGGTGCGCCTCCTGGGCGAGCATTCGCAACGGCGCCGCGAAGACCCCGCGGCCGGTCTCGGCCAGGAACTCGAGCGCCGCGTGCGTCTTGCCCGAGTTCGTCGGACCGACGTGTGCGACGACGCTCTCCGGCTCGGTCCTGCGGAAAGGGAGGACGATCTCGGGCTCGGGTACACGCAGATGCGCTTCTCGCCGCGCGTGACGCCGGGCACGGCTCGGCCGTTTCTGGCGGCCCCGGTGCTCCCGGCGGGAGGGCACCTCAGACTTGCAGGAAGCGGCGCAGCGTGATGCCGGAGCCGACGGCTCCGACAGTGAGGCCGACGAGGATCACGGCCAGCGCGATCCACGAGAACGGCCAGGCCTGGACACCGGCGCCGGCGTCGAACTGGTCGGTGATCCGCTCGAGGACGACAGCCTTGCCGATCAGGAGCAGCAGGACGGCGGCGACCGAGCCGAGGACGCCGCAGATCAGGCCTTCGAGCATGAACGGGCCGCGCACGAACCAGTTCGTCGCGCCGACGAGCTTCATCACCTCGATCTCCCGCTTGCGCGAGAAGATCGAGAGCCGGATCGTGTTCGCGATCAGGAGCGCCGACGAGATCAGGAGCACGATCGTCGCGAGCAGGAACGCAGTCGAGAGCACGCGCGCAACCGTGAGCACACGGTCGGAGACGGCACCACCGTCGTTGATCTTCTCGACCCCCGGAGGCACCGTCGGCGCGCGCAGGTTGCGGGCGATCGCCTTCGCGTTCTCGCCGTCGACCGGCGTCACCTCGAACGCGTCCGGGAGCGGGTTGCCGGGAAGGTTCTCGACGATCTCCGGCTGCAGCTTGCGCATCCGGTCGAGCGCCTCCGCCTTCGAGACCCACGTGACTTCCTTGACGAGCGGATCGGCGTTCAGCTTCGCCCGCACGGCGTTGATCTGGGCGGGCTTCGCCTCCTGCTTGCAGGTCGAGTCGGTGCAGAAGTAGACCTTGACGAGCAGCTTCTCCTTCTGGTGGTCGCCGAACGCCTGTGCCCACGACCCGAGCGCGATGAAGAGCCCGAGCAGGAACATCCCGATCAGCACGGTCATCGTCGCCGCGATCGTCGTCGAGATGTTGGCGCCGAGCGAGCGCACCGACTCCGAGAAGAGCAGTTTGAGCCTCATTCGCTCTCGTAGCCGCCGCGGCGCTCGTCGCGCGCCAGCCGGCCGTCCTCGAGCGCGATCACGCGGCGGCGCATCTTGTCGACCATCTCGCGGTCGTGGGTCACCATCAGGATCGTCGTACCCGCGCGGTTGATCCGGTAAAGCAGCTGCATGATCCCGACCGACGTGTCGGGGTCGAGGTTCCCGGTCGGCTCGTCGCAGATCAGGAGAGGCGGGTGGTTGACGACGGCGCGCGCGATCGAGACGCGCTGCTGCTCGCCGCCTGAGAGCTCGTCGGGGAGCGAGCTCATCTTGTCGGAGAGCCCGACGAGCGAGAGCACCTCGGGCACCTTGCGGCGGATGTTCGTCGAGCTCTCGCCCTGCACCTTGAGCGCGTAGGCGACGTTCTCGGCGGCGGAGCGGTCGCGAAGGAGCTTGAAGTCCTGGAAGACACAGCCGACGTTGCGGCGGAGCAGCGGCACCTTCGAGTGCTTGAGCCGGGTCAGGTCGCGGCCGCCGACGAGGATCCGGCCCGAGCTCGGCTCCAGCTCCTTCAGGAGCAGCCGGATCATGGTCGACTTGCCGGAGCCCGAGGCGCCGACGACGAAGACGAACTCGCCCTTGTCGATCACGAACGAGACGTCGTTGAGGGCGATGACGTTCGGGTCGTAGACCTTCGTGACGCCTTCGAACACGATCATCGTCCCCGCGATCGCGGGGTCGACGGGCACGCCGTTCTGGGGCATGGTCACGGGTTCAATCGCGGGTTCAGTCACGTCTGTCTGCATGTCGAGGTCAGTCACCGGACTCGAGGGGGAGGTCGGCCGCTGGCGACCGCTCCGGCATCTGTGGGAGACCCAGTCTAGCCAACAGGGCGGTTAGACGGCCTTCCCCGAGGCCTTTGCCAGCAGGTACTCCCGGATGAAGCCGTCGAGGTTGCCGTCCAGGACGCCCTGGGCGTTGCCGACCTCGTAGCTCGTCCGCAGGTCCTTCACGAGCTGGTAGGGGTGGAGCACATAGCTCCGGATTTGACTTCCGAAGCCGGTGTCCTGCGCGGCGCCCCGCTCCCGGGCGAGCTCGGCCTCGCGCTCCTCCTCCTGCAGCTCGATCAGCCGGGACTTGAGGATGCGCAGCGCCGTCTGCTTGTTCGAGGTCTGCGAGCGCTCGTTCTGGCACTGGACGACGATCCCGCTGGGGAGATGCGTGATCCGGACGGCGGAGTCGGTCTTGTTCACGTGCTGCCCGCCGGCGCCGGACGCGCGGTAGGTGTCGATGCGCAGATCGGCCTCGTCGATCTCGACCGCGCTCTCGTCGGGCAGCAGCGGCGCGACCACCACCTGCGCGAAGGCGGTGTGGCGGCGGTGGGCGCTGTCGAAGGGACTCAGGCGCACGAGCCGGTGAACGCCGCGCTCGGCCTTGAAGAGGCCGTACGCGTTCTCGCCCTTCGCGGTCAGCGTGGCCGACTTCAGCCCCGCCTCTTCACCCGGGCTCGCCTCGACCAGCTCGGCCTGGAAGCCGCGGTCGGCCGCCCAGCGCAGGTACATCCGCAAGAGCATCTCGGCCCAGTCCTGCGCGTCGGTCCCGCCCGCGCCCGCGTGGATCGAGACGACCGCGTCGCCGGTGTCGTACTCGCCGTTGAAGAGCGCGTCCTCCTGCAGCCGTTCGAGCTCGCGGCGGAGCGGCTGCAGCTGGTGCTCGATGTCGGCCGAGAGGTCGGGCTCGAGCTGGAGCAGCTCCGCTGCGTCGTCGTGCTCGCCCTGCAGCCGTTCGTAGCGCTCCAGCCGCCTCGAGAGGCGGGCGTGCTCCGTCGAGACGGCGGTCGCGCGGACCTGGTCGTCCCAGAAGCCCGGCGCGCCCATCTCCTGCTCGAGCTCGGCGACGCGGGTCGTCAGCGAATCGGGGTCAAAGGTAATCACGAACCCAGGCGAGCTGGGCTCTGATTTCCTCGAGCTGCTGGTCGAGCGGGATCGCGGTCTCGGACACGCTCGGATCGTACCGCCGGAAGGGGAGGGCGACCGAGGCCGCTGCCCCTTTCAGCTCAAACGTGCGCGGTGCAGCGGGCAGAGCGTGTCAGGCGCCGTGGCACTTCTTGAACTTCTTGCCACTACCGCACCAGCAGGGATCGTTGCGGCCGACGTCCTTGTGCTCGTTGACGGCGGCCGCAGTCGCGGTCGCGCCGCCTGCCTGGGACGAGAAGGCCGTCGCCACCGAGCCGCCGCCGGAGCCCGCAGCCGTGATCGCCTCTGCGCCGGCCGCGGTCTCGTGCGCGTACTGGAGATTCCCATTGCCCTGCTCCGGCTCGAGCTGCGGCTGGTCGAGCTCGACCTGGGCGTGGAAGAGCGTCAGCACGACCTCTTCGCGGATCGTGTTCCGGAGGTCGTTGAACATCGCGTGCCCCTCGGCCCGGTACTCGGCGAGCGGGTCCTTCTGGGCCATCGCGCGCAGGTGGATCCCGTCGCGGAGGTAGTCCATCGAGTCGAGGTGGCTGCGCCAGCGGGAGTCGACGACCTGGAGGATCACGTAGCGCTCGATCTCGCGCATCAGCTCGGCGCCGTACTCCTTCTCCTTCTCGTCGTACGTCTCGAGCGCGTCGTCGACGAACTCCTCGATCAGCGCCTCGCGCTCGAGCTCGACCTCGTCGGTCAGCTCCTGGACCGTGATGTCGGTGCCGTAGAGCCCCTGCATCTGCTGGACGAGCGCCGCGAGATCCCATTCCTCGTTGAACTCCGCCTCGGTCGCGTTGTGGACGTTCGTCTCGACGACCTCGCGGATCCAGTCGCGCACGTCCTCCGAGAGGTCGTCACCCTCGAGCACTCGGCGGCGCTGCTCGTAGATCACCGTGCGCTGCGTGTTCATCACGTCGTCGTACTTGAGGACGTTCTTGCGCGCGACGAAGTTCTGCTCCTCGACCTTCTTCTGGGCGTTCTCGATCTGGTTCGAGAGGATCTTCGCCTCCATCGGCTGGTCGTCCGGGAGCTTGAAGCGCTCCATGATGTTCTTGATCCGGTCGCCGGCGAACAGGCGCACGAGATCGTCTTCGCCGGAGAGGTAGAAGCGCGTCAACCCCGGATCGCCCTGACGGCCGGAGCGGCCGCGGAGCTGGTTGTCGATCCGGCGCGACTCGTGGCGCTCGGTCGCGAGCACGTACAGACCGCCGGCGTCGACGACACCCTCACCCAGCTTGATGTCGACGCCGCGACCGGCCATGTTCGTCGCGATCGTGACCGCGCCGGCCTGGCCTGCGTCCATGATGATCTCGGCCTCGCGCTCGTGCTCCTTCGCGTTCAGAACGTTGTGCGGGATCCCTCGCCGCGTCAGCAGCTCGGCCAGGTACTCGGAGGTCTCGACCGCGATCGTGCCGACGAGGACGGGCTGGCCGTCCTCGTGGCGCTCGACGATGTCGTCCATGACCGCCTTGAACTTGGCTTCCTTCGTCTTGAAGATGTAGTCGTTCTCGTCGAGCCGCGCGACCCGCACGTTGGTCGGGATTTCGACCACATGGAGGTTGTAGATCTCGACGAACTCCTTCTCCTCCGTCTTCGCCGTACCGGTCATGCCGGCGAGCTTCTCGTAGAGGCGGAAGTAGTTCTGGAGCGTGATCGTGGCGAGCGTCTGGTTCTCCTCCTGGATCCGGACGCCCTCCTTCGCCTCGACGGCCTGGTGCAGGCCCTCGCTCCAGCGGCGCCCTTCCATCAGGCGGCCGGTGAACTCGTCGACGATCTTGACCTCGCCGTCCTGGACGACGTAGTCGACGTCGCGCTGGTAGAGCGACTGCGCCTTCAGCGCCTGGATCAGATGGTTGACGAGCTGGACGTGACGCGGGTCGTAAAGGTTCTCGAGCCCGAGTGCGCGCTCGACGGCGTCGATCGTCGTCTGCGCCGGGGAGACGGTCTTGTGCTTCTCGTCGTAGAGGTAGTCGGCGCCGGAGAGCTCGGTCTCGTCCTCGCCCTTCTCGCTCTTGCGCGTCGCCGGTGCTCCCTGCAGCTCCTTGACGATCCGGGCGAAGTCGTAGTACGTCGTCGCCGCGGTCTCGGGCTCGCCGGAGATGATCAGCGGCGTTCGCGCCTCGTCGATCAGGATCGAGTCGACCTCGTCGACGATCGCGTACGAGTGGCTGCGCTGGACGAGGTTGTCCTTCGAGACGGCCATGTTGTCGCGCAGGTAGTCGAAGCCGAACTCGGAGTTGGTGCCGTAGGTGATGTCGGCTGCGTAGGCCTCGCGGCGCTCCGCGAACGGCATCATGTTCTGGATCGCGCCGACGGTCATCCCGAGGCGCTCGAAGACCGGCCGGTTCCACTCCGCGTCGCGCTTGGCGAGATAGTCGTTCGTGGTCACGAGGTGGACGCCCTCACCGGGAAGGCCGTTGAGATAGAGCGCGGCCGAGGCGACGAAGGTCTTACCCTCACCGGTCTTCATCTCGGCGATGTCACCCTCGTGCAGGACGATCGCACCCATCATCTGGACGTCGAACATCCGCTGCTGCGACTCGCGCCAGCGCGCCTCGCGGACGGCCGCGTACGCCTCGAACAGGAGCTCGTCGAGCGCCTCGCCGTTCGCGAGCCGCTCGCGCAAGCCGGCCGTCGTGCCGCGGAGCTCCTCGTCCGAGAGCGCCTGGAAGTCGGGCTCGAGCGTGGCGATGTAGTCCGCCTGCCGGGCGAGCGACTTGAGGCGCCGACCCTCGCCGACGCGGAGGACCTTCTCCAGCTTGCCGAAGTTGGCTGTCGCCATCGCCACAGGGTAGCCGCTGGGAGAATTCTTCACCCCGGCTTCACGGACGACTAACAGCCTCGCGGTAGCGTCCGTGGTGATGCTGCGCGTCCTCTCTCTCGTCCTCGTGCTCGCACTGGCACCGGCCGCCGGAGCGGCGAGCGCACGCGAGCGCCAGCTCCCCGGGCCGGCGTCCGCGGTCAGCCTCGCCGGGGTCGATCTCGGCTACGCGGACGCCTACCGGCAGGGTTGCCACGAGGTGCGGCTGTGGAATGTCGCCACTCGGGCCGATCGGCGGCTCGCGAGCCACTGCTTCGTCTCCACGAGCACGGGGAGCGGCGTCGCGGGCGTGATCGCCTCGGGCGGCCGCGGGCTCTGGCTCACGTACACGGGCGGGAACATCCGGGACTGGTCGTTGTGGACGAAGGCCGGCAACGGGCCGCTGAAGCGGATCGCTCTCCTCAGCGCCGACGTCGACGGACCGGCGCCGGTCATCCTCGGGAGCGCCTGGGAGGGATCGCTGCCGTACGCGACCGGGCGCACGATCGTCGTCCTCGCCCCGAACGGGTCACGCCGCTTTTCGCTGACGGCCTCGAACCGGGTCGTCTCGCTGAGCGCCCACTCGCGGGGCTATGCCGCCGTGCTCGAGAGCGGCAGCGTCCTGACGATCTCTCCCGCGGGCAAGCTGATTCGCGAGCGTCCATTCGCACCCGGAGCGGTGCAGTCGGCGGTGCTCGCCGGCCCCGGCCTGATCCTCGAGGTCGCCGCGGGGCTCGAGATCCACGGGATCGGTCCCGTGAGGACGATCCCGCTGCCGGCAGGCGCCCGCTTCCTCGGCTACTCCGAGGGGATCGCCGCGTACGGGACGGGTCGTGAGCTGCGGCTGCGCAGGCTCGTGGGCGGGCAGGATCGGCTCTTCCGCCGGCTCGAGCCCCGGTTCCATGCCGAGCTCGGCCGCCGCGGGATCGCGTACGCCTCCGGGCGGCTGCTGGGCTTCAACGTCTGGGCGGTCGTCAGCAGCTCCGTCTAGAGCGGCGAGTCCTGCACTTCGAACAGGTCACCGTCGAGGCGGCGGCCGATCACGATCCGGTCGTCCTCGACCAGCTCGAGCTCGTCGCCCACGTGGTCCGGGAACAAGCGCACCTGGATCCGCTTCGCGGCGACGGCCCAGACCGAATCGCTGCGGCGGACGCCCTCGGCTCGGTAGGGCGGGTTGATCGCGGCTTCGATCGCATCGGCCAGCGGCCCGAGTGCGCCGTCGGGAACGTCCTCCTCGACGAGGAGGGTGCCGTCCGGCAGCGACGTGAAGCGCACCTCGTTCCCCGGCAGCTCGGCTTCGGCGGTGACGATCGTGTCCCACTCGCGCGGCCGCGGGACCCCGTGCAGCGCGACCTCGCCGAACGGCGACGGCCGGCCGAACTCGTCCGGCGGCGCCGAGAGAAAGCCGTCCGCGAGCCCGTGCATCAGCCCCGCCAGCCGCGACGGCGTCCGCCGGCTCGCCTCGGGATCGGCGTCGTCGGCGCCGATGTCCAGATCTGCTTGCTCTGCGAGCTGCTCGTGCAGAGGCTTGGCGCGGCGGAAGAGCCCCACTACTGCTGCGGCTCGATCAACCCGTAGGCGCCGTCGCGGCGGCGGTAGACCACGTTCTGCCGGCCGGTCTCGATGTTGACGAAGACGAAGAAGTCGTGGCCGATCAGCTCCAGCTCGACCGTTGCCTCGTCGGGCGTCAACGGCTGGAGGTCGAACTGCTTCGACTTGACGATCATCCGCTCGAGCTGCGGGCCGGAGAAGGTCGGCTCGTCGGACACGCTCCCGTTCGCGCGGCGGCCCGTCTCGCGTCGGCTGCGCTTCTCGCGGTAGCGCTTCACCTGCCGCTCGAGCTTGTCGACGAGCTGGTCGATCGAGGCCTCGAAGGCCGCGGAGCGCTCGCGGACGCGCAGGGTCGAGCCCTTCGTCCAGACGGTCGCCTCGGCGATGTGGTCGTCGGCGATCGACGGATTGGTCTCGAGCGTCAGCTCGACTTCGATCTGGGTCGGCTCCGGGAGCTGCTTCTCGATCTTGTCGAGCTTGTCCTCGGCGTACCTCCGGATCGAATCGTTGACCTCGACGTTTCGGCCTTTGACCTCGAGTCGCATCGCGTCTCCTCCGTCCGGTGGTTGCTCCCAGGTTAACCGACCGTGGACAGGAGTGAGCGTCGCGCACCGTGGCTTCAGGCTCAGCGCACCGCCCGTGCCAGCGTCACCACCTCCACTCTGCGCGCCCCGCCCTGCCGGAGCGCGGAGGCGGCCGCGCCGGCGGTGGCGCCGCTCGTGTAGACGTCGTCGACGAGGCAGACCGCGGCGGGCGAGGCCCGAGCCGATACGAACGCGCCGCGGACATTTCGACGCCGCTCCGCCAACGGGAGCCCACGCTGACGCTCGACCGACCGCGCGCGCCGGACCAGCGGTGAAACGGGAAGCTTCCAGACGCGACCGAGCTCGCGCGCCAGCGCTTCCGACGGACGATGCCCCCGATGCAGCGCCCGGTCGGCATCGGCGGGAACGAATGCCAGCACCGGCGCCGCCGGCCGCGACAGCGTCTCGGCGATGATCGCCGCCGCCTCCCGGGCGAGCCTGCGCTGGCCGTGCTCCTTCCACGCCTGGACGAACCGCCTCGCCGAGCCGTCGTAGACGATCGCCGCCCGCGCGGTCGCGAAGGCGATCCTCCGGCCGCTGCACTCGGCGCAGCGCTTCACCGGCCAGGCGCCGGGGGAGCCGCAGCGATCGCAGAGCGGCGGCGCCAGCCGGATCAGCGCGTCCCGGCAGCCGGGACAGAGTGCCGCGCCAAGCGCACCGCACGAGGCGCAACGACTCGGGAGCAGGACGTCGAGGAGCACTCCCTCGACCGTACGGGCGCACCTGTCACAGGTGTGTCACGGAGGTGTGACGGTTGACTAGATCTCGAGCTCGTACTGCTCGCGCTCGGGAAGACCCTGCGCTCGGCGAAGCATGTTGTCGGCGGCGAGCAGCTGCTCCTTGTCGCCGATGTCGAGCCAGGCGCCTGTGAACCCGAAGCCGTAGACCGGCTCGCGCGACCGGAGCCACTCGATGAAGCTGCCGGACTGGTCGGGGGCGTTGCCTTCGGACAGGTAGCGGGCGACGAGCGGCACGTGCTCACGGTGGTAGATGTAGGTCGCGGTCGCCGCGAGCGTGCTCGTCGGCTGGGCCGGCTTCTCGACGAACCCGATCACGCGGTCGTCGCCGTCGAGCTCGACGATCCCGTACTGGCTCGCCAGCCGGAGATCGCCGACGTCCCGGACCGCGACAGCGCTGGCGATGCCCTTGCCGCGCCAGAAGTCGAGGTAGTCCTGCAGGTCGTAGTCGAACAGGTTGTCGCCCGCGATCACGATCACGTCGTCGTCGACGATCCCCGCCCGGTCGAGCGTGAAGGCAACGTCCCCGATCGCACCGAGCCGGTCGTCGTTCGAGCTCGTGCCGTCGTCGTGGACGGTGACGCCCTCCTTGAGCATTGCCCAGTGCTCGAAGTCCTGCGCGAAGCGGCTGTTCGTGACCACGTGCACCTCGTCGATCTCCTCCGCCTCGCGCACGCGGTCGAGGATCCAGTCGACCATGGGCCTGCCGCCCACCGGCAGCAGGCACTTGGAGAGATCGTCGGTCAGCGGCTGCAGGCGGGTCGCGTAGCCGCCCGCGAGGATGATCGCCTTCATCGGAACGCGTGCTCTTTGACCACGTCGAGCCCGTCCTCGGGTCCCCACTGGTGTGCGATGCCGCGGGCATCGAACAGCGCCTCGACGCGGAGCTCCAGCGCCTGCTGAAGCGTCGGATCGCCCGTCGCCAGCACGCGGACGAACGCGTCGGCGAGGAAGCCGTCCTCCCAGCCTTGCACGCGTTCCAGCTCTCGCAGCGGCGAGCTCAGCTGGTCGTGAAACGGTGCCGGCTGCCGCTCGGCCGCGAACAGCAGCCGCACGAGAAGGAGACACGAGTGTGCCGCCTGCAGCCGGCCTCCGAGCTCGTCGCCGCGGCGCCATGCCTTCAGGGAGCGGAAGAAGCAGTTCAGATAGCCGTCGTAGAGCTCGTCGAGCTCGTCCCAGGCGCGCAGGCCTGCGTTTGCCACGATCGCCTCGACGAGTGCGCCGACTTCTCCGTCCTTGTCGGCCACGACCCTGGCAGTTACGTACATCGGCGTGTAGCCATCCGTCGACTCGGCCCGAAGGCGCAGCGAACCGGGTGAGGCGTGCGAGATGTCCGCCTTCGGTGGACCCGGCCGCCGCTCGAGCAGTTGATCGCGGTCTCGCAGCACCGCGTACCTCTCCTCGCTGACGACACGGACGACGTCATAGTCCGAGTCAGACCCGTGGACTCCCGCCGCGTGCGAGCCGTGCAGGATCAGGCCGATCGACTCCGGATCGGCCGACACCTCGTCGACGAGGTCGTCGAGCACGCTCATCGCGGCAGCGACTCCCCGTACGGAGGCCGATGGACCCCGGCTTCCGTCACGATCGCGGCGATCAGCTCGCCCGGCGTGACGTCGAAGGCAGGATTGTGCGCCGGGAAGCGAGCGGTGATCTCGGCGCCGTCGCGCTCCTCGATCGGGATCCCCGCTCCGGTCGGCGTCGCGGGGTCGATCGTCGAGGTGGGAGCGACGATGTAGAGGGGGATCCGGTGATGGGCCGCGGCCACGGCGAGACCATACGTCCCGATCTTGTTCGCGGAATCGCCGTTGGCGGCAATCCGGTCGGCGCCGGTGACGACGCAGTCGACCTCGCCGCGACTCATCAGATGGGCAGCCGCTGAGTCGGCGATCACCGCGTGCGGGATTCCGAGCGCCTCGAGCTCCCAGGCCGTCAGCCGCGAGCCCTGGAGCAGCGGCCGCGTCTCGTCGACCCAGACGTGCGCGAGAAGCCCGTCCTCCCAGGCCGCGCGCAGCGCGCCGACCGCCGAGCCGTAGCCCCCGGTCGCCAGGCCACCCGCGTTGCAGTGCGTCAGCGCCCTCGAGCCCGGCCCGAAGAGAGCGGACGCGTGCCTGCCCATCTGCCGGCACCGTTCGACCTCGGCGCGATGGAGCTCACGCGCACGTTCCGGCGAGGGGTCGGCCCGCAGCTGCTCGAGTGCCCAGACGAGGTTGACCGCGGTCGGGCGCGACTCCGCGAGCACGCGGTACGCCTCGACGAGATCCTCCCCACGCACGGCCGCGAGCGCGTAGCCGTACGCGGCCGCGACTCCGATCGCCGGCGCGCCGCGGACTGCGAGCGTCCGAATCGCGTCCGCGACCTCGGCCGCCGACTCGCACCGGAGCTCGACTTCCTCGTCCGGAAGCCGGCGCTGGTCGAGAACGACGACAGCGCCGGCTTCGAGACGAACGATCTCCTCCGGGCTCAGGTCCCTTCGTCCCACGAGGCCAGGTACTTCGCCTGCTCCTCGGTGAGCTGGTCGATCTCGACGCCCATCGTCGCGAGCTTGAGCCGGGCGATCTCGTTGTCGATCTCCTCCGGCACGACGTAGACCTTCTTCTCGAGCGACGTCGCGTTCTGGACGACGTACTCGGCCGAGAGGGCCTGGTTGGCGAAGGACATGTCCATCACCTGCGCCGGATGGCCCTCTGCGGCAGCGAGGTTGACCAGCCGACCATCAGCGATCAGGTAGATGCGGCGGCCGTCCGCCAGCGTGAACTCCTCGACGAACTCGCGCGCCTGCCGGGTCTCGGTGGCCAGCGCACGCAGCGCCGGCAGCTCGATCTCGACGTTGAAGTGGCCGGTGTTGGCGAGGAGCGCGCCGTCCTTCATCTGCTCCATGTGGCTCTTCGCGACGACGGACTTGTCGCCGGTCGCAGTGATGAAGATGTCGCCGACCTTGGCGGCCTCGTCCATCGTCATCACGAGGAAGCCGTCCATGACCGCCTCGATCGCCTTCATCGGGTCGACCTCGGTGACGATCACATTCGAGCCCATCCCCTTCGCCCGCATTGCAACGCCGCGTCCGCACCAGCCGTAGCCGGCGACGACGAGCGTGCGCCCGGCGAGTAGGACGTTCGTGGCGCGGATGACGCCGTCGAGCGTCGACTGGCCGGTGCCGTAGCGGTTGTCGAAGAGGTGCTTCGTCTTCGCCTCGTTGACCGCGACGACCGGGAACGCGAGCTTGCCGTCCCGCTCGAGCGCCTTCAGGCGGATGACGCCCGTCGTCGTCTCCTCGGTGCCCGCGATCACGTCGCCGAGCTGCTCGCGGCGGGCCGTGTGGAGGACGCCGATCACGTCGGCGCCGTCGTCCATCGTGATGTGCGGCTTGTGGTCGACCGCGGCCTCGATGTGCTGGTAGTACGAGTCGTTGTCCTCGCCCTTGATCGCGAAGGTCGAGATCCCGTACTCGTCGACGAGCGCTGCGGCCACGTCGTCCTGCGTCGAGAGCGGGTTGGACGCGCAGATAACGACGTCCGCGCCGCCCGCCTGGAGCGTCCGCATCAGGTTCGCCGTCTCGGTCGTCACATGCAGGCAGGCCGAGACGCGGTAGCCCGACAGGGGCTGCTCGCTCTCGAACCGCTCGCGGATCGCCGCCAGCACCGGCATCTGCCGGTCGGCCCACTCGATCCTGCGCACGCCGTCGGAGGCGAGCGCCAGGTCCTTCACGTCGTATCGCTTCGTCGTAGCCATCTGTTCCCTTCGCTAGGCGGCCGAGATCAGCCGCTCGTGCTTTCGCTGTTCCCACTCGACCCAGTCGGCGCCCGGCCCGGCCGAGCGCATCCAACTGTCGAGGGCGATGCGGAGGTCGGGTTCCTGCCGGAGGCGAGCCGCAAAGGCGACCTCGTCCAGCTCGATCGCGAACCGCTCCCGCAGCTGCTTGAGCTGCCGCAGCTGGAGGAGCTCGGCGTTCCCGTAGATCCGGTAGCCGGCGGCCGTCCGCTCCGGGATCACGAGACCCACGGTCTCGAGATACCGGAGCATGCGCGCCGACCACCCGGTCTGCGCAGCGGCGTCGGCAATCGTCAGACCCTCCATCGCCCCAACCTTACCATGATCCTGTGAAGGTTGCTTGTAGGGGCCGGCTGCCGACCTCTAGGGCGCCGACGTGCCCTGGCGGCCGTAGAGATCGTCGAGCCGGACGACGTCGTCGAGGTGCGGCGTCGAGACCTCGAGGATGGTCGTGTCCTCGATCGCGGTGATCCGGTGGACGGTGCCCGGCTTGTAGCGAAACGCCGCGCCGGCCGAGATCACCTCCTCGTTGAGGACGGCCTGCCCCACCTCTCCGAGCTCGAGCTTGGCCCGCCCGGACTGGACGAGCCACGACTCGTCCTTCTCGTTGTGGAACTGGAGGCTCAGCGCCGCGCCGGCCTTCACGAAGAGCAGCTTCCCGCAGTAGACATCCGTCAGCGCCCAGATCAACTCGTGCCCCCAGGGCTTCTCGACCCGGCGCACCTCGAAGCCCCACCGGTCGAGCGAGTTCAGGTTCGGGGAGTCGATGCTCACGAGAAGGAGACCGCGCCCGCCGCAATCGTCTCGTCCGCCGCCACCCGCATCCCGTGGTCGAGCATATTCCTGTCGCCGACCCGGGCGCCAGGACCGATCACGCAGAGCCCGCGGACATCGCACTCGGCGCCGAGCTCGGCCCGCTCGCCGACGATCGAGCCGGAGACGTGCGTGCGCGCGCCCACGACCGCGCCGGCGCCGATCACCGACGACTCCACCGATGCGCCCTCGCCGATGACGGCGTTCGCGCCGATCACGGCCAGGCTCCCGATCCGCGCTCCCGCGCCGATCCGAGCGCCCGCACCGACGAATGCCGGCGGTACGAGGCGCGCGCCCCCGGTGACGGCGCTGTCGGCGACGAGCGTGTAGTCGGGGCCGAGGCGTTCGCCGAGCTCGGTGACGAAGTTCCGCTCGAGCACATCACGGTGAGCCTGGAGATAGGCGTCCGGCGTGCCGATGTCGAGCCAGTACCCCGGCAGCGCGACGCCGTAGACGGCCTGCTCCTCGACCAGCTGCGGGAAGACCTCGCGCTCGATCGACACCGGCCGTCCGGCCGGGATCAGCTCGAGGACGTCCGGCTCGAGCACGTACATGCCCGCGTTGATCAGATCCGTGTCGATCTCCTCGGGCCGCGGCTTCTCGAGGAAGCTGAGCACGCGGCCGTCGTCGGCGTGGACGCGAACCAGCCCGTAGCGGCTCGGATCCTCGACCGGCGTCAGCAGGATCGTCGCCCGGCCGCCCCGCTCGCGGTGGACGTCCACGAGAGCGCCGAGGTCGGTCTCGCGGAGGGAGTCGCCGTTGAGGGCGAAGAACGGCTCGTCGATCCCCTCGGCCGCGAAGCGGATAGCTCCGCCGGTGCCGAGCGGTTCCTCCTCGATCCGGTACTCGAGCCCGAGGTCGCCGTAGCGGTCGCCGAAGTAGTCCTGGATCTGGGTCGGCAGGTAGCCGCACGAGATGATCGCCCGCGTCACGCCGAAGCGGCGCAGGTGCTCGAAGGTGTAGGCGAGCTGCGGCCGGTCGACGAGCGGCAGCATGTCCTTCCGCGTGCGGTCGGTCAGGGGGCGCAGGCGCGTGCCGAGGCCGCCGACCAGGATGACGGCGGGGAGGCTCACGCCGAGGGGCGGCCGATGCCCTCGTAGAGCCAGCCCGCCTCGCGCATCCGCTCGGGGTCGAGCATGTTGCGGCCGTCGACGAAAACGGGCTGCGTCCCGCCCGCGGCGGCGCGTGCTCCCTCCCAGTCGACGTCCGCGAGCTCGGGCCATTCGGTCACGAGCACGACCGCGTCGGCGCCGGCGAGCGCCGCGTCGGTCGTCTCGACCTGCTCGACGCCGTGGAGATCGTCGATCCGGGCGACCGGATCCCAGGCGCGGACGTGCGCGCCCTCGGCAACGAGCCTGCCTGCAAGGACGAGACTCGGCGCTTCGCGAACGTCGTCGGTGTTCGGCTTGAACGCGACGCCGAGCAGCGCGACCGTCTTGCCGCGAAGGCTGCCGAGATGCTGCTGGAGCTTTCCGACCACGCGCCGCTTCTGCAGCTCGTTCACCTCGATTACCGCGTTGAGGAGCTGAAAGTGGTAGCCCGAGTTGGCCGCGAGCTGCTTGAGGGCGAGCGAGTCCTTCGGGAAGCAGCTGCCGCCGTAGCCGATCCCGGCGCGGAGGAAGCTCGAGCCGATCCTGCGGTCGAGCCCGACGCCCTCGGCGACGCGGACGACGTCCGCCCCGGTCGCCTCGCAGACGTTCGCGATCTCGTTGATGAAGCTGATCCGCGTCATCAGGGCCGCGTTGGCGGCGAGCTTGATCATCTCCGCCGAGGCCACGTCGCAGCGGACGACCGGCCCGTCGATCCCCTCGTGCAGCGCCTGCACGGCGTCGCCGTCGGCGTCCTCGAACGAGCCGATCACGATCCGGTCCGGATGCTGGAAGTCGCGCACCGCGGTTCCCTCCGCCGTGAACTCCGGATTGGAGGCGTACCCGACGTGCTCGAGCCCGCGCTCGTCGAGGCGGTGGCGCACCCGGGCGCCGGTGCCGACGGGAACGGTGCTCTTCATCACCATCACGGCCCGGCCTTCGAGCCCGCGGAGCTCGTCGACGACTGTCCAGACGGCCGAGAGGTCGGCGTCACCGGAGTAGGTCGGCGGCGTGCCGACGGCGACGTAGAGGAAGTCCGCGTCGCGGACGGCGTCGGCGACGTCGAGCGTGTAGGTCAGCCGGTCGGCGTTTCGGGCGAGCAGCTCCTCGAGACCCGGCTCGTAGATCGGCACCTCGCCCGCGCGCAGACGCTCGATCCGGCCGGCGACGACGTCACGGATGACGACGTCGTGCCCGAGCTCCGCGAAGCACGCACCGGTGACGAGGCCGACGTAGCCGGCGCCGAAGAGAGCCACTCTGCTCACGGCCGGTGAACCTACCTACTTAATCTTGTCGACCGGCCTGAGACCCTTCGCGATCGCGATCATGGTCTCGTTCGACAGCGAGTCGAGCAGCGTGTTGACGACCCAGTAGCTCGCGCCGCCCTGGCGCAGCACGACCATGTGCAGCTTCGGGCCTGTGTAGTGGAGCTCGTAGGTCCGGCCGCCGATAGAGCGGACGAAGTTGCGCTCGGACAGCGCGGGAGCGTCCTCCCAGTCCGTCATCTGGACGCCCCAGTACTCGTTCGTCCCGGTGCCGAGCTTGTAGGTGAGCCGCACGGTCTTGTGCTTCCCGTCCGGGTCGATCCGGTACATCCGCACCGGCTTCTCGCGGTCGATCCACGACGTCTTCTCGATCACCGTCGGCACCATCAGCTTGAACGGGACCTTCGACTGGCGCTCGCGCAGGTAGGAGAGCGAGGCCTCTGCCCCCGGCGAGACGTTCGCGGGCTGCCGCTGCGGGGTCTTGTCGACCGGCGCCTCGGCGAGCGTGCCGTGGAAGGTCTGCCCGACGATCACCGCCAGCATGGCGCCGTTCGCGAGCACCCCGACTTTCGCGTCGAGCGGGACGATGTCGTCGGTGCCGAAGAGCGCCGCCACCTTCTTGGCGGCCGCAGCTGCCCCGGCCTGCGTCTTGTCGTAGTGGATCCGCGTCTTGAAGTACTCCCAGTTGGGCGCGTTCGCGTTCTTCCCGTCCGGCGGATAGACCATCTGGTACGCGCGCTGCGACAGCAGGTAGCTGGCCGTGCCGGCCGAGCCCGTGACACCGTTGCCGTTCAGAACCGTGATCGTCGTCTCGCGGGGCGCCGGCGCCTTCGACGCCGAGGGCTTCGGCTTCTCGTTCAGCGCCACCTGGGTCGCGTTCTTCGGCGACTCGACGTCGGGGTGCGAGAACTCCTGCACCGCCTTCTTGATGTTGGCGTCCGGGACGAGCAGGTCGAAGCCCGACGTCTCCTCGATCCCCTCCAACTTCGACTGGAAGAAGTGGCCCGGCGGGAGCGAGTAGGCGAAGAGGGCGTACTCGAGCACTGTGTCGCCGTCGAGCGTCGAGCCGCCGCCGACGCCGACCTCGACGTTCTTCGTGATCGTCTTGATCACCTTGGGCAGGTCGAGCAAGCCGGTGCTCGACTTGACCTGGTCTTTGAACGCGCGCACGAACAGCTGCTGACGGGCGACCCGGTACAGGTCCGAGTCCGTGTGCCGATAGCGCACGAAGTCGAGCGCCTGGTAGCCGCCGAGCTTCTGGTAGCCGGGGAAGAGGTTGATCGTGGCGTAGCCGAAGTCACCGCTGCGGTCGTTGAAGTAGCGCCGGTCGACGTCCATCCAGACGCCGCCGGTCGCATCGACGAGCTGGCGGAAGCCGCGGAAGTTGACCGTGATCAGGTAGTTGACCGGGACGCCGGTGAGCTTCTTGACGGTCTCGAGCGTGCCCTTGGTGCCGCAGGTCGCGTACGCGTTGTTGATCCGCGCGCCGAACGGCGCCCTGCCGGGACAGTGGATCTGGACGAAGAGGTCGCGCGGGAACGACATCATCGAGATCGACTTCGTCTCGGGATCGGCGCGGACCAGCATGATCGTGTCCGAACGCGATGTCGCTCCCTTCCCCTCGCCGGCGCGCTTGTCGTAGCCGATCACGAGCGCCGTTGCAGGCTGGCCCGGCAGCGCGACGTCGAGCCGCTTCGCCGCGACCTTCACGTCCGGCGTCGTCGCGACGACCTCGGCGACGCTCTGGTGGAACCAGAGGTAGGCGCCGCCGGCCGCAGAGCCGATCGCGACGAGCAGGGCGACGATCGACCAGGCGAAAACGGTGCGGACGAGCGCCCAGCGCGACCGCGGCGGCGGCTCGGGCTGACGATAGATGGTGATCGGCGACAGCGCGCCGGGCGGCAGGACTGCGCGTCCGTTGCCGTTGGCGTTCGCACCGCGGCCGATGCCTCTCTTGAGCGTGGTCCGCATAAGGAAAGCGGGCCGGCGCCCGCGACGGGCCTCAGGATAGCCGAGGGTTAGGTCGTCGCAGCCCGAACGGAGGCGAGCGCCTCGGCGAAGAACTCGATCTCGTCCGGCGTCCCCACCGTGATCCGCAGCGCCCCGGGCGCACCGAACCCGCCCATCGGGCGGACGATCGCGCCCTGGCGGAGCAGCGCGTCGAAGAGCGCGGGCGCCTCGTCGCCGACCTCGACGAAGAGGAAGTTCGCGACCGCCGGGCCGGCGGGCTCGAGCCCGTGCTCGCGGAGCGTACGCTCGAGCGTGGCGCGCCCTTCGGCTGTGAGGCGACGCCGTTCGGCGAGCTCGTCGGCGCCGTCGATGCTGGCGAGCGCGGCGACCTGCGCCTGCGTGCCGACGTCGAAGGCGCGCCGGGTCTTGCCGATCGCCTGGATCACGTCCGGCGGGCCGACGCCGTAGCCGACCCGGAGCCCCGCGAGCCCGTAGATCTTCGAGAAGGTCCGCAGCACGAGCACGCGGCGGCCTGCGCGAAGGTACTCGGCAACGCCGTCCGGATAGTCGAGACGCTCGATGTACTCGAAGTAGGCCTGGTCGAGCACCGTCAGGACGTGATCGGGCACGCGCTCGAAGTAGTCGTCCAGCTGCTCGCGCGTCGTCATCGTCCCGGTCGGGTTGTTCGGGGTCGCGATGTAGACGAGCTTGGTCTTCGGGCCGATCGCGTCGAGGAGCGCGTCCAGGTCGTAGTGGTCGTCGACGAGCGGCACCTTTCGCGGGACGGCCCCGAGCTTGAGCGTGTCGAGCACGTAGCTGATGAACGACGGCCAGGCCGTCACGACCTCGTCGCCCGGGTCGAGCGTCGCGACCGAGAGGTGGCCGATGATCGCGTCGGCGCCGGCGCCCGTGATCACGTTCGCGGGCTCGACGTCGTGGCGCTCGGCGATCGCCTTGCGGAGGTGGAAGGCACCGCCGTCCGGATAGCGGTTGAGCGAGCGAGCGCTGCGGTCGAGCGCCTCGAGTGCGGCCGGGAACGGGCCCCACGGGCCTTCGTTCGAGGCGAGCTTGACGACCCGGTCGAGCCCCAGCTCGCGCTGCACCTCCTCCTCCGGCTTCCCCGGCTCGTACGGAACGAGCCCGTCGAGGGCTGCCCGGAAGAGGCTCAT
This sequence comes from uncultured Gaiellaceae bacterium, assembly GCA_963732995.1. Classification (GTDB taxonomy): domain Bacteria; phylum Actinomycetota; class Thermoleophilia; order Gaiellales; family Gaiellaceae; genus Gaiellasilicea. The sequence goes on from CAVTBS010000005.1 coordinate 32,506, forward strand.
CGCAGGACTACTCCCCTGCGGGCGGTGACGGCTCGTCGTCGTCCGAGCTCTTGCGCCAGAACCAGAGGACACCGACGAGGGCGGCGACGCCGGCGGCGATCGCGCCCTTGTTCGGCCGCCTCGTCCCCTCGACCGTGCCCGGCACTGCCTGGCGGGCCTTGCGCTTCATCACGGTCTTCGCGCCCATCCACGTGAGCCAGCCGAGGATCGCGTAGCGGCGGTTGAACATCGTCATCCGCGAGAGGCTAACAGCACCCGCCCGCGGCCGTTTCGGCCATGTCCCGGGGTCTGTCCCTGGGACACGGCCGAAACCGCCACCCACGCAGCCGCCACGCGAGCGGAGGGAGCGGAGCGACCCTTCAGGGGTTTGCGCGACATCGGGATCCGCTTCTGCGGATCCCATGTCATGCGACGGAAAAACGAGCCGCCCCCTCTGCGGCAAGGGGGCGGCTCTGGGAGAAAAGCGGGGCCGGCGGGCGGCACGGCCCCTATGTGGGGACGAGGGCACGTCCTTGGCTATAGAGGATGCCGCCTCCTGAGAAACCTTGCGCGACTTTCGAAACTTTTGTTGTTACGTCTGCGCGGGGGCTCGTTTCTTGTTCGGCAGGTGGATCGCACGGCCCAGAGCGACCAGCCCGGCCTCCTTGATCGCCTCCGAGAGCGTCGGGTGCGCGGCCATCCCGTCGGCGACCGTCTCGACCGTCGCCTCGGCGTCGAGCGCCACCGTGCCGGCCTCGATCAGGTCGGTCACGTGCGGGCCGACCATGATCAGGCCGAGCAGCTCGCCGTACTTCGTCTCGTGGATCGACTTGACCCAGCCGACCGTCTCGGCCTGCATGACGGCGCGGGCGTTCGCGACCCACGGGAACACGCCGACGGCGACGTCGTCGCCGTGCCGCTCGCGCGCCTGCGCCTCGGTCAGGCCGACGCCGGCGATCTCCGGGTCGGTGTAGATCGGCCGCGGCACCGCCGGATCGCCGATCGTCGCCTCGTGGCCGCACGCGTTCTCGGCCGCGACCTCGCCCTCGCGGAAGGCCGTGTGCGCGAGCTGCCAGTAGCCGGCGCAGTCGCCGACGGCGTAGATGTGCGGCACCGTCGTCCGCCGGTGCTCGTCGGTGGCGATCCCCGCGCGCCGGTCGAGCTGGACGCCGATCTCCTCGAGCCCGAGCCCCTCGACGAGCGGCCCGCGGCCGATCGAGACGAGCATCAGGTCGGCCTCGACGCTCTCGCCGTCGCCGAAGTGCACGCGCAGCTGGTTGCCGTCGTCCTCGACGCCGTTGCACTGCTTGCCGAGCTGGAGCGCGATCCCGCGCTTCCCGAACGCCTTCGCGAGCTCCTTCGCCGCGTCGGCGTCCTCCTGCGGGATCAGCGTGTCGAGCATCTCGACGACCGTCACCTCGCTGCCGAAGCGCTGGAAGATCGAGGCGAACTCGCAGCCGATGATCCCGCCGCCGAGCACGACGAGCCGCCGCGGCACCTGGGTCTGGGCGAGCAGGCCGGTCGAGTCGATGCAGCGCGGCGAGTCGATGCCCTCGATCGGCGGACGGAGCGGGAACGAGCCCGTCGCGACGATCGCGCTCTTGAACTGGACGTCCTCGCCGCCTTCGACCGAGATCGTGTTCGGCCCGCTGAAGCGACCGCGCCCCTTCGCCCACTCGACCCCGTTCGCCTTGAAGAGGCCGGCGACGCCGCCGGTCATCTGCTTGACGACGCCGTTCTTCCACTCGACCGCCTGGCCGAAGTCCAGCTGCGGCTGGCTCACCTCGACGCCGAACTTCGCGAAGACCTCGCCCGCCTGGTGCATCGCATGCGCGGTCTGGACCCACGCCTTGGTCGGGATGCAGCCCACCCGGAGGCAGGTGCCGCCGAGCTCGGGCTCCTGCTCGACGCAGACGACCTTCGCGCCCAGCTGGGCGGCGCGGATCGCTGCTGTGTACCCGCCGGGGCCTCCGCCCAGGACGGCGACGTCACAATCCATTGCTCAACCTTTCCGTCGGAAGTCTGCTCTCGATGCTAACGATGAGTTCGCGACGACCGCGCCGTCCTATGGACACACGACGACGGAGGAGCGAACCATGAGGAAGCTGGTCGAATCGACGTTCATGTCCCTCGACGGCGTGATCGACAACCCGCAGAACTGGAGCCCGCCCTACTGGGACGACGAGCACGCGGCGTACAGCCAGCGGCTGATGGCGACCGCCGACGAGCTGCTGCTCGGCCGGAAGACCTACGAGGGCTTCGCCGAGGCGTGGCCGCAGCGGTCGGGCGACCCCTTCACGGACAAGATCAACGCGATGCCGAAGCACGTCGCGACGCGGACGCTGAGCGACCTGAGCTGGAACGCGCGGCCGCTCGAGGGCGACGCCGCCGAGGCGGTTGCGGAGCTGAAGCAGCGCGACGGCGAGGACCTGCTCAAGTACGGCACGGGCCAGTTCTCACGGACGCTGCTCGAGAACGGCCTGCTCGACGAGCTCCACGTGTGGATCTTCCCCGTGCTCGTCGGCGAGGGTCAGCGCCTGATCGACGGGATCGACGTCACGCACCTCGAGCTCGTCGAGACGACGCGCTTCGCGAGCGGGATCGTCGTCAACGCCTACGCCCCGAAGGGCTAGACGAGCGACGCGACCATCGTCCACGCCTCGGCGCCCTCGTCGACCACCGAGAACCCGTGCCGCTCGTACAGCTTGCGGGCCGGGTTCCCCGGCTCGACGCTGAGGCTGAGCCGCTCGTAGCCGGCGGCCTGCGCCTTCGCGATCAGCTCCTGGAGCAGCTCGTCGCCGACCCCGTGCCCGCGCTTGGACGGGACGACCGCGATCGCGAGCTCGGGCGTCTGCTCGTCGACGAAGCCGTAACCCGGCTCGTCGGCCCCGAAGACGCGGAACCAGGCGGCGCCGACGGGGAAGCCGTTCTCGAGCGCGATCACGGCTGTGTCGCCGGGCCTCCCCCACCCGCGGACGTAGCGCGAGACGAGCGAGCCGGGGACGCGCTCGCGCCAGTAGTAGGCGTGGTGGAGCATGTCGCGCAGGAAGCGGACGTCCTGGGCGCCGCCTCTGCGAAGCACGACTCCCATCAGTCGAGGGACTGCGCCAGCTGGATCCGGTTGCCGTCGGGGTCGAAGACGTCCACGAGCCGGATCTGCCCGTGCAGCTCGAGGATGACACCGACCTCGACACCCGCCTCGCGCAGCCGGTCGGCCGTCGCCTTCACGTCGGCCACGTCCACGTGCGCGACGCCGCTCGACTCGCCGGGCTCCCCCTCGGCCAGCGCGATCTCCATCCCGCCGTGCTTGAGCCGCGACCAGCCGTCGCCGAAGTCGACGAACATCTCCTCGAAGCCGAGCACGTCGCGGTAGAAGGCCCGGCCTGCGTCGAGGTCGCGCACGCGGTACCACACCGTCGCCATGGAGTGAACCTACAACGCGAGCGCGGGCTCTTCGAGCAGCTCTTTCACCGTGCGGAGGAAGTCGGCGCCGTCCGCTCCGTCGATCGCCCGGTGGTCGCATGTGATCGTCATGCTCATCAGCGGCCGAACCTCGATCTCGCCGTCGCGGACGACCGGCTTCGGCTCGGTCGTGCCGACGGCCAGGATCGCCGCCTGCGGCGGGTTCAGCACCGCCACGAACTGCTCGATCCCGAACATGCCGAGGTTCGAGATCGTGAACGTTCCGTCTGCCAGGTCCTCGCGCTGGAGCTTGCCGTCGCGGGCGCGGCCGACGAGCGCGGAGCGGTCGGCCGCGATCTCCTGGATCGTCTTTCGGTCGGCGTCGCGGATCACCGGGACGACGAGCCCGTTCGGCGCCGCGACCGCGATGCCGACGTGCGCGGACGGGAAGCGGAGGATCTTGTCGCCGGTGAAGTGCGCGTTGACGGCCGGATGGCGCAGGAGCGCAGCGGCTGCGACCTTGGTCAGCAGGTCGCTCACGGTCGGCTTCGTCTCGCCGTCCCGGAGGCGGGCGACGAGCCGCTCGCGCAGCTCGAGCGAGCGGGTCATGTCGACCGAGACGGTCAGCTGGAAGACCGGCGCCTGCCACGCTTCGGTGAGGCGGCGCGCGATCGTCTTCCGGGTCGAGGTCAGCTCGATCTCCTCGATCTCGCCTGCGGGCGCAGCGGCGGCGGCTGCCGGAGCCGCCTTCGGCGCCGCGACGGCGCCGCGCTCGACGTCCTCGGCGACGATCCGGCCCTCCGGGCCGCTGCCGGAGAGCGTCGCGATGTCGATCCCCTTCTCGCGGGCGAGCCTGCGCGCGAGCGGCGAGGCCTTGACGCGGCCGTCCGGGCGTGCCGGAGCCTCGGCGACGGCGGCGGTCTCGGCGGCGGCGGTCGCAGCGGCGGCCTCCTGGCCGCGCTGGCGCTGGTCGTCCATCTCGGGAGCCGAGGAGCCCTCCGTCTGCTCCTCGTCCTGCTCCTCGACCGCGGCTTCGTCCTCGTCCCTGTCGTCGGCGTCGGCCGCGGGCGCCTTGCCGTTCCCGGACGAGACCTCCTCACCCTCGTCGCCGATGAAGGCGATCGTCTTCCCCACCTCGACCTCACCGGAGTCGACGACGATCTTGAGCAGGACGCCGTCGGCCTCCGCCTCGACCTCCTGGGTCACCTTGTCCGTGTCGAGCTCGTAGAGCGGCTCGCGCTTCTTGACCGGCTCACCCTCGCCCTTGAGCCACTTGACGATCGTGCCGGACTCCATGCCCTGGCCCAGCCGCGGGAGCTTGACCTCGGTCGCCACTAGCTTCTCGCCACCGTCCGCTTCACGGCCTCGAGCACGTCGGCCGCGTGCGGCACGACCCATTGCTCCATCGCCGGCGCGAACGCCAGCGGCGCGAACTTGGCGCCGACCCGCTCGACCGGGGCATCGAGATAGTCGAACGCGCCCTGCTGGATCACGGCCGTCAGCTCGGCGCCGAAGCCGCCGCGCGTGACCGCCTCGTGCGCGGTCACCGCCCGCGTCGTCTTCTTCACCGACGCGATGATCGTCTCCTCGTCGAGCGGGAGCAGCGTGCGAGGGTCGATCACCTCGACGGAGATCCCGTCCTTGGCCGCATCCTCCGCGGCCTGCAGTGCCTCGGGCACCATCCGCCCGATCGCGACGACGGTCACGTCGGAGCCGTCGCGCAGCACGCGCGCCTTGCCGAGCGGGATCGGCTCGATCTCGTCCGGGACGGTGCCCTTGAGCGGGTAGAGCAGCCGATGCTCGAAGAAGATCACGGTGTTGTCGTCGTAGATCGAGCTCCAGAGCAGACCGCGCACGTCCTCGGGCGTCGAGGGGAAGACGACCTTCAGGCCGGGGACGTGGACGAACCACGACTCGAGCTGCTGGGCGTGCTGCGCACCGGGGCTCCAGCCGGCGCCTCCCTGGGTGCGGATCGTCAGCGGCACCTTCAGCTGGCCGCCGCTCATCGTCCTGTGCTTGGCCGCCTGGTTGACGAGCTGCTCCATCGAGAGCGTCAGGAAATCCTGGTACATGATCTCGACGACCGGGCGCATCCCCTGCATCGCGGCGCCGATGCCGGTGCCGACGATCGCCATCTCCGAGATCGGCGTGTTGCGGACACGCTCGGGGCCGAACTCGGCGAGCATCCCCTGCGTGACGCCCATCGAGCCGCCCATCTCGGCGATGTCCTCGCCCATCAGGAAGACGTCGTCGTCCGAGCGCATCGCGCTCGAGAGCGCGTCCCGGACCGCCTCGCGGTAGGTCAGCTCAGGCATACACGTACTTGAGAGCGTCCTCGGGCTTCGGATCGGTGCCCGCCTTCGCGAACTCGACCGAGCCCTCGACGATCGCCTCGATCTCGGTGTCGAGTGAGTCGAACTGCTCGTCGTCGATTCCGAGCCGTGCCCGCAGAAGCTCGATCGGATCCTTCGTCTCGCGCAGCTGCTCGATCTCGCTCTTCTCCCGGTAGACCTGCGGATCGCCGATGTAGTGGCCGACGAGCCGGTAGGTGCGGATGTTGAGGAAGACCGGGCCCTGGCCGGAGGCGGCATGCTCGCGCGCTTTGCGTGTGGCGGTGTAGACGTCCTCGACGTTCTGGCCGTCGACGTCGATCGAGCGCATCCCGAAGGCGACCGCGCGCTGGGAGAAGTCCTGGATCGGCGCGTGCTGGCTCATCGGCGTCGACTCCGCCCAGGCGTTCATCTCGAGCACGAAGAGCGCCGGCACCTTCCAGAGCTGGGCGAGGTTGAGCGACTCGTGGAACGTGCCCGTGTTGGTGGCGCCGTCGCCGAAGAACGCGACCGCGACGCGCGGCTGCTTGCGGAACTGGAACGCGAGCGCGGCGCCGGTGATCGCCGGGAGGCCACCGCCGACGACGGCGTTCGCGCCGAGATTCCCCTTGGCGAGGTCGTAGAGGTGCATCGAGCCGCCGTAACCGCCGGAGCAGCCCTCGCGCTTGCCGTACAGCTCCGCCATGACCGCGTTGACGTGCGTGCCCTTCGCGATCGTGTGACCGTGGGCCCGGTGGGTCGACGCGATCACGTCGTCGGGCTCGAGCGCCGCCATCACGCCGGAGGCGACCGCCTCCTGGCCGATCGCGACGTGCAGGAAGCCGGGCAGCTCGCCCGCGCGAAAGCGCTCCTCCACCTTCTCCTCGAAGCGGCGGATCAGCAGCATCTCGCGGAAGAGCTCGTGCAGCCGCTCGTCGGAGAGCGCGCTCGTCTGCGTGGCTTTGTCCTCGACCTTCGCCATCGGCCTCATTATGCTGGCCCTCGCATGGGACTCGTCGAGCAATGGCGTCAGATCCGGTCCGAGCTCCAGCCCGACTGGGGCAAGGCGACGCTGAACGTGGCCGTGCCGGAGGCGGACAAGCGTGCCCGCGCCGCTGCGCTGCTCGGCCCGGCGAGCCCGGGACGGCTGGGGGACGACCTCCGCCTGTCGGTGCACCGAGCCGGGGGCGGGATCGGCCCCGACCAGGCCGACAAGCTCTTCGGGAAGCTCGATCGGGAGCGGATCCGCGGCGCACTCTCGCTCGTCACGGTCGACGAACGGGTGCAGCGCGAGGAAGCGCCAAGCGAACCGGTCGCCCAGGCGTGGGACCGGGCGCTCGCGGGCATCCCGGCGGACTGGAGCGACCTGCTCTGCGAGCTGCAGCTGACCTCGACCGACCATCTCGCGCGCGGCGCGCTCCTGACCGCGCCGATCAATCCGACGCGCGTGCCCGACCGCACCGCATTCCGCTTCCGCGTTGCGCGGACGTTCGGCTACGGCGCCTCGTCGCAGATGACGCGCCGGTGCTTCGAGCGGCTCGATTCCGAGGGCATCCCCGCCACGCTGACGCTCCTGCACGTTCTCTCGGACACGCACAACGTCGCCACGCAGGGGCCCGTCTGGCGCGTGGCCGGGAAGGCGGTCTGACCGTGTCGGATCCCGTGTCCTGGCTGCTGATCGAACCGGGCTGGCCCGTCTACGACGCTGCCGGCGAGAAGGTCGGCAAGGTCAAGGAGGTGCTCGCCGACGAGCAGGCGGACATCTTCCACGGCCTGATGGTCGGGGACGACGAGATCCTCGCCGACCGGGTCGGCGAGATCCGGGAAGGTGAGATCCACCTTGCGTGAAGGTTTGCCCGACCAGTTGCCCGGCAACGCTTCAGACATGCCGCAGTCCGAAACAACGACGACGTCCCGACCGGCTGCGCCGAACGGTCCGCAGCACCCCAAGCCGCGCAAGAAGTCAGGCCTGAATCCGTTCATCATTGCCGGCGCCGCTTTCGCCATCGGCTCCGTGCTTGCGAAGCTGATCGATTGGAGAAGCCATGCCCACCCCCGCCGCTGACACGGACCACCCCGGCGTCGGTACTGCGGCCAAGCAGGTCGCCGAGCACGCCAGCACACTCGCGAAGCTCGAGCTCGAGCTCGCCGGCCTCGAGCTGAAGCAGAAGGCCGGCTCGTTCGGAGCCGGTGTCGGGCTCGGCGTCGGCGCCGCGGTGATCGCGCTCTACGGGCTCGGATTCCTCTTCGCCACCGCCGCCGTCGCGCTCGCGCTCGTCGTGGACGCCTGGCTCGCGGTCCTGATCGTCACCCTGAGCCTGTTCGCCCTCGCGGCGCTGCTCGGCCTGCTCGCGCGCAGCAAGATCAAGAAGGCGACGCCGCCGCTTCCCGAGCAGGCGATCCGGGAGGCGAAGCTGACCTCCGAGGCGCTGAAGGCAAATGGCCACCACTAGCCTGAACGGGCGTACGCCCGACACCGTCCGCCGCGAGATCGAGCTCGAACGCCGCGAGCTGGCGGAAGCGGTCGAGCAGCTTCGAGACGGGCTCGGCGAAGCGACGAACGTCGCCGCCAAGCTGCGTTCGAACCTGCCGGTCGTGGCCGTCGGAGCACTCGGGGCGGGGTTCTTCTTCGCCGGCGGGATCGGCGCCACCATGCGGTTCCTGGCCCGCAAGGGCCGCGAGCGCTGATCGGGCACACCCCGAGCAGTCCCTGGCGCCTGTCGGCACGCGAGTGGTTCGCCGTGCTCAAGCGCACGTTCAAGTCGTTTCTCGCCGACGATGCAACGGGGCTCTCCGCGCAGGTCGCGTTCAGTTCCCTGCTCGCGTTCTTTCCGGCCGTGATCTTCCTCGTCGGGCTGGCCGACCTCTTCGGCGTCTACGGGACGCTGCAGGACTTCCTCGCGCCGGTTGCTCCGGACGAAGTCGTGGACACGATCGAGACGCTGCAGAAGGACACCTCCACCGAGACGTCAGTGGTGGCGTTCGTCTTCGGCGCCTCGCTCGCCGTGTGGGCCGCCAGCGGCGCCATGGGCGCGGTGATCAAGTCGGTCAACCGCGCCTACGACCGCGTCGAGACGAGGCCATTCTGGAAGACGCGGCTGATCGCGATCGTGCTCGTCTGCCTGATGGGTCTCGTCCTCGCCGGGATGCTGCTCCTGATCCTCTTCGGCGGCCCGCTCGGGAACGCGATCGCCGACGAGGCCGGGCTCGGGAGCGCGTTCGAGCTCTTCTGGGGGATCTTCCGCTGGCCGGTCGCGTTCCTGGCGATCATCCTGTTCTTCTCGATCGTCTACTACCTGGCGCCGAACGTCGACGTGCGCAGTTGGGTGTGGCTCTCGCCCGGTGCGCTGGTCGGCAGCGTGTCGTGGCTCGTCCTCTCCGGCCTCTTCTCCCTCTACACGAGCCTCTCCGACTCCTACTCGAGGACTTACGGCGCGCTCGCCAGCGGGATCGTGCTGCTGCTCTGGCTCAACTATTCGGCGTTCGCGCTCCTCTTCGGCGCCGAGCTCAACTCCGAGCTCGACCGCGAGGCCGAGATCCAGGCCTCAGGCGGTGAGAAGGCCGGGTTGATCAAGCCCAGCCGCCGCCCCTAGACGACCTTCACCGACCCCTTGACCGTCTTCGGCGCCCCGTCGGAGTAGAAGCGCAACGCGCCCTTCGCGAGCTTCAGCTTCCACGTCGTCGTGCCGGTGCCGGCGAGCGTCGACTTGCGGTTGACGCCCTTGCCGACGAGGTGGAAGTTGTGCAGCTTCGAGCGGTCGCGCACGACGACCGAGTAGGTGCCGGCCTTGACGCCGTGGTGCAGCGCCGCCCCGCTCGAGCTGCGGAGCGAGATCGTGTTCTTCGGACCCACCGTGGCGAGGAGCTTCGGCGTCGCCGGTGTCACGGGCGGCTTCGGCGTCGTCACCGGCGGCGGGTTGCCGACGGTGAGCCGCTGGAACATCTGGGTCGAGTGCGGGTCGCACTGGACCGTGTAGCGACCCTCGCGGAACGTGACCGTCCAGGTCACCGTTCCGGTCGTCTCGACCTGCGTGAACTCCTCGACACCGGGGCCGAACAGGCGGAAGTTGTGCTCGTCCGAGAGGTCGCGCACCGTGATCTCGTAGAGGCCCGGGTCGAGCTGCGTGACCAGGCGTCCGCCGGCGTCCGCGAGCGTGATCGTGAATCCGGGGCCGACCGTGCCGAGGAGCGGGACGGCCTGTGCCGGCGCCGTCGCGGCGCCCGGGACGAGCACGAGTGCGGCGCAGGCGGCGACGGCGAGAAAACCCCTGAGGTGCATCGTCCCTGTCTACGCGGGGACGATCGGAACGGTTTGGGTCAGGCGCGAAGCTCGGCGCCGAAGCGTTCGGCGAGCGCGGCCACGATCCGCTCGCGCAGCTTCGCAGCGTCGTCGTCGGAGAGCGTCCGCTCGGGCGACTGGAACGAGGCGGCGAGCGCGACCGACTTCTTGCCCTCGCCGACCTGCTCGCCGCGGTAGACGTCGAAGACCTGGAGGTCGTGCAGCTCCGGGCCGGCCGCCTCGCGGGCCGCCGCGACCAGGTCGGCGGCTGCCACCGACTCGTCGACGCTGAACGCGAGATCCTGCTTGACGGCAGGGAACGTGATCACGTCGGTGTACGCGACCGACTCGGGAGCGGCCGCGAACAGGGCATCGAGATCGAACTCGAAGAAGCCCCAGCCGCCGGGCAGCTCGGCGAGCTCGCCGTGATCGGTTCTCGCCGACCGCCCGGGGCCACGCTCGACCACATCGAGCGGCACGCCGAGCGCGCGGTGCACGAGCTCCGCGGCCCCCTTCGCGCGAAAGAAGCCGCCCTCGGAGATCGCCGCGACGTGCCAGCTCTCCTCGGGCAGCGGCTCGCCGGAGGCGTGGAAGACGCGAGCGAGCTCGAACAGCGCGATCCCCTCGACGCCCGCGTTGCGGTTCCGCTCCGCGGACTCGAGCAGGCCGACCCGCATGTCCTGCCGCAGCGCCGCCATGTTGACCGTGTACGGCTCCTCGAGCGGGACCAGTCCGGGCGCGGGCGGCACCAGGGTCCAGGTGTACGCCTCCGAGAACCCGGCGCCTGCGAGGACGTCCTCGACGAACCGTCGCAGGCGCTGCTCCCGCGAGAGCTGGACCGAGGCGGCATCGCGTGCCGGCAGCGTCGACGGCACCTCCTCGATCCTGAACCGCACGACCTCCTCGACGAGGTCGACGGACCGGGTGACGTCGAGTGCGCGCCACGTCGGCACGGTCACCTGGTCGCCGTCGAGCTCGAAGCCGAGCCGGCCGAGCGTTTCGCGCTGCTCCGCCTCAGGGAAGCTCAGGCCGCTCAGGCGGTCGGCCAGGGCCGGCCGCAGCCGCACCACCGGGCGCTCGGGCAGCATCCCCTGGACGTCCGACTCCCCCGTGAGCCGCGCTCCGGTCAGCGAGACGACCAGCTCACTCGCGTACACCGCCGCCTGCCCGGCCGCATAGGGGTCGACGCCCTTCTCGAAGCGGGTCGAGGCCTCGCTGCGGAGCCGGAGGCGCCGCGACGCCCGCAGCACCGTGAGCGGGTCGAAGTTCGCAGCCTCGAGCAGGAGGTCGGTCGTCTCGTCGCGCACCTCGCTGTCCTCGCCGCCCATGATCCCGGCGATCGCGACCGGTCGGCTCGCGTCGGCGATCACGAGGTCGGCCGGATCGAGGCTGCGCTCGTGGCCGTCGAGCGTGACGATCTTCTCGCCGGCCGCGGCGCGCCGGACGACGATCCGCTCCTCGCCGAGCAGGGTGATGTCGAAGAAGTGAAGCGGCGAGCCGAGCGCCAGCATCACGTAGTTCGTCACGTCGACGAGGTTCGAGACCGGGCGCATGCCCGCGGCCAGCAGGCGCGCCTTCAGCCAGGCAGGACTCGGCTCGACCCGCGCGCCGCGGAAGACGCGGCCGATGTAGCGCGGGCAGCCCTCGAGATCCTCGACTCGGATGTCGACCTGCTCGTCGCCGGCGGGGCCGGGGTCGCGCCCGGGCACCGGCGACAGCTCGCCGCCCGTCAGGGCAGCGACCTCCCGCGCGATCCCGTACACGGAGGTCAGGTCAGGGCGGTTGAAGCCGGTCTCGATCTCGAGCACCTGCTCCGTCAGCGGCAGGACGTCGGCGAGCAGCGTCCCCGGCTCGATCCCGTCTGCGAGCACCATGATCCCGCTGTGGTCGGCGCCGAGCTCGAGCTCGCGCTCCGACAGGATCATCCCGCGCGACAGCTCGCCCCGGAGCTTCGCCTCGCCGAGCGGCTCGACCGCACCGGGCAGCAGCGCACCGGGTAGGGCCACGGCGACGGTGGCGCCGGCGCCGAAGTTCCAGGCGCCGCACACGATCTGGCGCGGCTCGCCCTCGCCGACGTCGACGCGGCAGAGCTGCAGCCGGTCCGCGTTGGGGTGCTTGCCCGCCTCGACGACGCGCCCGACGAGGAAGCGGCCGAGGTTGCCGTCCGTGTCGGCGACGCCGCGCTCGACGACCCGGTCGACCTCGCAGCTCGTGAAGACGAGCTTCGCCGCCAGCCGCTCGACCGGCCAGTCGAACGAGACGTACTCGCGCAGCCAGGAGACGGGGACCTTCAAAACTGCCTCACCATGCGCAGGTCGTTCTCCCAGAAGAGGCGCAGGTCGGGCAAGCCGTGGCGAAGGAACGCGATCCGGTCGATCCCGAGCCCGAACGCGAACCCCGACCATTCCTCCGGGTCGTAGCCGACCGCCTCGAACACGTTCGGGTCGACGACACCGGCGCCGCCCATCTCGATCCAGCCGGAGTGCTTGCAGACCGCGCAGCCGGCTCCCTCGCAGAGGTAGCAGGTGATGTCGAACTCGACTGAGGGCTCCGTGAAGGGGAAGAAGCTGGTGCGCATGCGCACCTCGCGCCGGCCGAAGATCGCGCCGACGAAGAGCTCGATCGTCCCGCGCAGGTCGGCGAGGGTGATGCCGCGGTCGACGGCAAGCCCTTCGACCTGGTGGAAGACGGGCGTGTGCGTCGCATCGAGCGGGTCGCGGCGGTAGGTGCGGCCGAGCGAGACGAGGTAGACGGGCGGCTCCTGCGCCTGCATCGCCCTGATCTGCGAGGGCGAGGTGTGGGTGCGCAGCAGCGTCTCGGCGTCGAGATAGAAGGTGTCGCGCGGATCCCGAGAGGGGTGCGCCTCGGGCTGGTTGAGGGCGTCGAAGTTGTGCCAGACGGTCTCGACCTCGCGGCCGTCGTACACCTCGTAGCCCATCCCGAGGAAGACGTCCTCGATCCGGCGGCGCAGCTGCGTGATCAGGTGGAGGCTGCCGCGCCGGAACGGCTCGCCGGGGAGCGTCGGATCGAAGGGCTCTCCGTCCTCCTGCGCCGCAGCCTCGAGCTCGCTCTCACGGCCGGTGAGCGCCTCCTCGATCGCGGTCCGGGCGGCGTTCAGGGCCATCCCGGTCTCGCGGTCGCGTACCTCACGCAGCGCCAGCTTCAACTCGCTCTTGCGGCCGAGGTAGCGGACGCGCAGCTCCTCGAGCGCGTCGGCGTCGGCGGCCGCTGCGATCGCGGTCCGCGCCTCATTTTCGAGCGCCGTGGCGTCCATCGGGCGACGATAGCATCGGTTTCGTGAGCTTCTACGACGCCTTCGCACCGATCTACGACGACTGGTCGGCGCACATGACCGACGACGTTGCGCACTACGTCGAGCTCGCCCGGGAGACGGAGGGACCGCTCGTCGAGCTCGCGGTGGGCAACGGCCGCGTCGCGATCCCGGTGGCGCGTGAGACCGGCCGGAAGGTGCTGGGGATCGACGCGTCGCCCGCCATGCTCGAGCAGGCGCGGGTGCGCGCGAACGAGGCCGGCGTCGACCTCGAGCTCCGCGAAGGCGACATCCGCGAGCTCGAGCTCGTCGAGCCGGCAGGACTGATCTACGTCCCGGGCCGCTCCCTGCTCCACGTGCCCACGTGGGCGGACCGCCAGCGCGTCTTCGAGCGCGTCCACGCCTCGCTCCGCCCGGGCGGCCGCTACGCCTGGAACGCGTTCGTGTTCGACCCGCGGATCGCGGCCCGAAACGACGGTGAGTGGCTCGAGCAGAACGGGATCCGGCACCGGATCGACCACTTCAAGCACGACAACCGGATCGACATCACGCTCGAGAGCGGCGACGCGGTCTCGCTCTGGTGGCTGAACCGCTCCGAGTGGGAAGGCCTGATCGAGACCACGGGCTTCGAGGTCGAGGCCCTCTACGGCGGCTTCGAGCGGGAGCCGTTCGACGAGTCGGCGAACGAGTTCGTCTGGATCGTCCGCAAACCCCGATGACCACCCGCTCCGAGGGGGCCACCACTCCTCCACCCCACTGCGATCGTACTGCGGAAATCGCAACGGAAGACCAACGAGACGATGACGATTGAGCGACGAGTTCTCCCCCTACGATGCGATCGCCCGGCTCTACGACCCGTGGAGCGCGAGCGTCACCGAGGACGTCGAGTTCTACGTCGAGGAGGCGCGGGCGGCGGGCGGACCGGTCGTCGAGCTCGCCTGCGGGACCGGGCGCATCTCCGTCCCGGTGGCGAAGGCAGGCGTGCGCGTGATCGGCGTCGACGCGTCCGCCGGAATGCTCGAGGTCGCGCGCGAGTACGCCGCCACCGCAGGCGTCGAGCTCGATCTCCGGCTCGGCGACCTGCGCGACCCACCGGTCGACGAGCGCGTCCCGCTCGTCCTGATCCCCTTCCGCTCGCTCCTGCACATGACGGACGAGGCGGAGCGGCTGCGCGCGCTCCGGGCGGCGCACCGGCTCCTCCTCCCGGGCGGCCGGCTGGTCTTCGACGTCTTCGCCCCGAGCGTGGAGGACGTCGAGGACACGCACGGCCGCTGGCTCGAACGCGAGCCCGGGATCTTCGAGCGCGCCGACTGGGACGAGGGCGAGCGGACGTTGACGCTCTCCGTGCGCCGCGGCGACGAGGCCTCGACGATGCACCTCGCCTGGCTCTCGCCCCCCGAGTGGCGGCTGCTGCTCGACCGGGCCGGCTTCGACCTCGCGGCGCAGTGGGGCTGGTTCGACCGCCGGCCGTACTCCGGCGGCGAGGACGTCGTCTTTGCCGCGATCCGTCGGGAAACGTAAGGTCTCCGCATGCTCTGGATCGTGATCGGGATCGTCGTCGTGCTGCTCATCGCGGCCGTCCTCTTCTACAACCGGCTCGTCAGCCTCCGCAACCGGGTCGAGAACGCCTGGGCGCAGGTGGATGTGCAGCTGAAGCGGCGGTACGACCTGATCCCGAACCTCGTCGAGACCGTCAAGGGCTACGCCGCCCACGAGCGGGAGACGTTCGAGGCCGTGACCGCAGCGCGGACGCGCGCGCAGGCGGCACAGGGCCCTGCGGAGCAGGGCGCCGCCGAAGGGATCCTCGGCCAGGCGCTCGGCCGGCTCTTCGCCGTCGCCGAGGCGTATCCCGAGCTGCAGGCCGACGAGAACTTCCGTCAGCTCCAGGAGGAGCTCGCCCAGACCGAGAACCGGATCGCGGTCTCGCGCCAGGTCTACAACGACACCGTCCTCACCTACAACACCGCGATCCAGACGGTGCCGGGAGTCTTCGTCGCGGGCCCATTGGGCTTCTCGCGCAAGGAGTTCTTCGAGGTCGAGGACGAGGCCCGGGAGGCGCCACGCGTCGCGTTCTAGGAGGGCTCGCGCTTGTCGCCGCGCTGGCGGCGCTCGCGCTCGCCGGGGAAGCAGCCGCGAAGTCCTTCTCCCTGCCGGCCGCGGACGTCACCGTCCAGATCCAGCAGGACGGCACGCTCGTCGTCGACGAGGTGATCGTGTTCTCGTTCAGCGGCGACTTCAGCGGCGCCTACCGCGACATCCCGCTCCGCGAGGGCGAGTCCGTCGACCAGGTCTTCGTGTCCGAGGGCGACCAGCAGTACCAGCCCGGTGGTTGCGCCGAGCTCCAGTGCTCGAGCCCGCCGGGGACGTTCGGCACGGCGCGCACGGACGACGGAATCCGGATCGTCTGGCACTACAGCGCCTCCAACGAGCAGCGGCGCTTCCGCGTCCACTACCGCCTGCGCGGCCTCGCCGTCGCCTACGACGACGTCGTCGACGTCAACCTCCAGGTCTGGGGCGACGAATGGGAGGTCGGCCTCGACCAGCTGACCGCCGCGATGATCGCGCCGGGCGACGTGCTGCGGGCCTGGGGCCATCCCGTCGGCGTCCGCGGTGACGTGACGATCGACGGGCCGCGGGTCGATCTCCGCGCGGAACGGATTCCCGCCGGCCAGTTCGTCGAGCTGCGCACGGTCGTCCCGCGGCGGTTCTTCACCTCGACCGCGGGGATGCGGGTCGTCGAGGGGCCTGGGCTCCAGAAGATCGTGGCCGAGGAGCGCGAGGATGCGGCCGCGTACGAGCGCGACCAGCGCAAGATCGACGACGCGCTCGACAACCTCGGCGCGACCATCCTGAAGCTGCTCGCGATCGCGCTCCTCCCGGCGCTCGCCGTGATCGGCTTCGTCTGGTGGCGGTGGGGACGCGAGCGGGGGACGAGCTACGACCGCGAGTACGAGCAGGAGCCGCCGACCGAGACCCAGCCGGCGCTCGTCCCGGGCCTGCTCGCCCAGGGAGGCTCGCCCGGGTCGCTCGAGTTCACGGCCACGCTCTTCGACCTCGTTCGCCGCGGGCGCTACCGCGCCGAGCAGGTGACGACGGAGCGCAAGATCTGGGGCGGCCTGAAGACGCAGCAGCTCTCCGATCTCGAGCTCTCGCTCGGCGACGTCGAAGCGCCCGTCGAGGCGTTCGAGGCGCCGGTCGCGCAGGTCGTCGACTCGATCCTCGCCGAGGGCCCCGAGCGGCTCTCGCTCTTTCGCGACCGGATCGAGGACGACCGAAAGGGAAACTCGGAGCGCTTCACCTCGTTCAAGTCGGCCGTCGGCACGGAGGTGAAGAACCGGCACTGGTTCCAGAACGTCGGGCTGGCGGCGCTGCTCGGCGGCGCGGCGGTGCTCGGGCTCGCCGGCGGGCTGACGCTCTTCGCCGGCATCGGCTCCTACAACGCCGTCGCCCCGACCTGGAACAGCGTGGTCGCGATCGCGCTCGGCGTCTGCGGCCTGGTCGGCGCCGCCGTCCTCGCCGCCTCGGCCTTCAACCGCCGGCTCTGGCGCCGCCGCTCGCCCCAGGCGCAGGCCGAGGCGGAGCGCTGGGAGGCGTTCCGCCGCTACCTGACCGACTTCCCCCGCCTCGACATCGCACCGGCCGCGTCGCTCGAGCTCTGGGAGCGCTACCTCGTCTACGGGATCGCGTTCGGGATCGCAGAGCGCGTGCTCCAGGGCGCCCAGCTGCACATGCCCGAGGCGCTCGCCACGGCGAGCACGCTCTACTGGATCGGCCCGCACGGCGACCTCGCCTCCGGCCCGACGTCGATGAGCATCGGCGACCTCGCATCCGGCTTCGGCTCCGCGCTCGCGCCGCCCTCGTCGGGCTCGGGCGGCTTCGGCGGCGGCTTCTCCGGCGGTGGCGGCGGCGGCGGCGGCGGTGGAGGCGGCGGCGCCTGGTGAGACCGTGCGTCCTCGCTGCGGTCGCGCTGCTGGTCGCGGGCTGCGGCGGCGGTGAGGACGAAGGAGGACCGATCGTGGTCGACGTCACGACCGGGTCGTCCACAGCAGCCGCTCCGTGCACCCCGGGTGTGCACGAGCTCACGCTCGGCAACGGGCAGGCGGCGCGGATGCACGTGACGCCCGGAGACGGCCCCCGCGCGCTGATCGTCGCCCTGCACGGCGCCGGCGGCACGCCCGCAGGCGCGATCGACGCGTTCGAAGGCGCCTGGAAGGAGCCAGGGCTCGTGCTGATCGCACCCGCCTCGAAGGGACAGACCTGGAGCATCCTCCGCTCGGAGCAGGACCTCGACCTCGAGTCGGTCAACCTCGCGCTCGCCGAGGCCTACGAGAGCTGCGAGATCGACCGGAGCCGGATCGCTGTCGGCGGCTTCTCGGACGGCGCCACCTACGCGTTGACGCTCGGCGTCTCGAACGGCGACCTCTTCCCCGCCGTGATCGCGTTCTCACCCGGTGGGATCGTCGGCGGCGAGCAGCGCGGCGTGCCCCGCTTCTTCGTCTCGCACGGCACCGAGGACAGCGTCCTCCCGATCACGAACGCGGGCGACGCCGTCGTCCGCAAGCTCCGCCAGGCGGACTATCCCGTCACCTACCGCCGCTTCCGCGGCGACCACGAGGTCCCGACCGCCGTCTCGACGGCCGCTGTGCGCTGGTTCCTCGCCGGCGCGCCGGGCTAGCCGCGCCGCGAGCGCTCGTAGAGCGCGATCGCACCGGCGACGCCGACGTTGAGCGACTCGGCGGAGCCGCTCGTCGCGATCGTGGCGACATAGTTGCTGTCAGCAACTATCGCCTCGGGCAACCCCTCGCGCTCCGCGCCGAGCACGAACGTCACCGGGCCGGAAAGGGCGAGCTCGTGGAGCGGCGGCGCGCCGTGCGCGACGAGGGCGACGCGCTCGCCCGGAGTCTCGTCGAACGCGAGCAGCGGGACGCGGAAGATCGCACCCGCCGAGGCGCGCAGCGCCTTCGGGCCGAGCGCGTCGGCGCAGCCCTCCGACAGCGCCACCGCAGCGCCGAACGCGTCGGCGGCGCGCAGCAGCGTGCCGACGTTCCCGGGGTCGGCGACGCGCCAGAGCGCCAGCGCCGTCTCGCGCGCCTCGCGCGGCAGCGCCGCGGTCCGGTAGACGCCGACGACGCGCGCCGGATGCGGGAGGGTCGAGATCGCGGCCAGGAGCTCGGGCTCGACGTTCTCGCCGGCGACGAGCTTCTCGATCGGCTCGATCCCGGCGGCAGCCGCCGCCTCGACGAGGTCCTCGCCCTCGACGGCGAAGAGCCCGAGCTCCTCGCGCTTGCGCTTCTGCGCGAGGAGCTTGCGGACGAGTTTCAGCGTCGGGTTCGACGCCGACGTGATCAAGGGGTCGCTACGCGGCCTTGTCGGACGCGAGCGCGGCCTTCGCCTGCTCGACGACCGCGGTGAACGCGGCCGGATCGGCCACGGCCAGATCGGCCAGGACCTTGCGGTCGAGCTCGATCCCCGCCTTGTGCAGCCCCGAGATGAACTGGTTGTAGGACATCCCGTTGGCGCGGGCGGCCGCGTTGATGCGGACGATCCAGAGCTGGCGGAACGTGCGCTTCTTGTTCTTGCGGTCGCGGTAGGCGTAGACGAGCGAGTGCTCGACCTGCTCCTTGGCGTAGCGGTAGCTGCGGCTCTTGAGGCCCCAGTAGCCCTTCGCCTCGCCGAGGACCTTGCGCCGCTTCTTGCGCGCGTGGACTGATCGCTTGACGCGTGGCATCTACTTCAACCCCAGCAGCTTCTTCAGGCGCGGCGCGTCCACCTCGGCGACCTCGTAGTCCTTGCCGAACGCGCGCTTACGTTTGGCCGACTTGTGCTCCAGGTTGTGGCTCTGCATCGCGTGCCGACGCAGGATCTTGCCCGTCCCCGTCACCTTGAAGCGCTTCTTCGCTCCGCTCCCGCTCTTCATCTTTGGCATCTGTCTTCACTCCTGCGTTTTTCGTGGGGCCGAGCACCATGACCATGTTGCGCCCGTCGAGCAGCGGCGGCGATTCCACCACCGCGAGCTCCTTGATCTCGTCGGCGAGCCGGAGAAGCAGGTCGCGGCCCCGCTCCGGGTGCAGGTTCTCGCGCCCCCGGAACATGATCGTGACCTTGACCTTCGCGCGCTGGTTGAGAAAGCGCACGACGTGGCCCTTCTTCGTCTCGTAGTCGTGAATGCCGATCTTCGGCCTGAACTTGATCTCCTTGACGTTGATCTGAGTCTGGTGCTTCCGGGCGAGCTTGGCCTTCTGCTCCTGCTCGTAGCGGTACTTGCCGTAATCCATCACCCGAGCGACAGGCGGGTCCGCCCCCGCGGCCACCTCGACCAGGTCGAGGCCCTTGGAGTAGGCGTACTCGCGCGCTTCGTCGGTCGACTTGATCCCGATCTGCTCGCCGTCCTCGCCCACCAGGCGGACCTGGGGAACGCGGATGTTCTCGTTGATCCGGTCCTGCGGCTGTGGAATGCGCCGGTCTTCCGGACGGCGTCTCGGCCTCAAAGGCTCTTCACCAAGCTCGTTGAATCCTCCTCATCGACGACAAAAACCGCTGCAAGCAGCGGCCACGTTTTCCTCGTCCAACCGGCTCGGTTGAACCCTCGCGAGCACGCTTCAATGGAATCGGCCCGGGAAGGTGAGGGGCAGTGGTCCGCTCCTTCTTTCAGGAGCTGATCGTAGCAATCTCTGCCCGGAACCGTTCGAGGAGGTCGGAAAGCGTCAGCGTCAGCTGCTCGCCGCCCCGTTCGCGGACGGCGAGCGACTCGTCCGACTCGCGGTCGCCGTAGACGATCGTGAACGGGATCTTCTCGAGCTCGGCGTCGCGGATCCGCTTCCCGAGCGTGTCGTCGCGCTGGTCGACGTCGACCCGGTAGCCCTCCGCCTCGATCCGGGCGCGGAGCTCCTCGACGGCGTCACGATGGCCGATCCCGACCGGGATCAGCCGGGCCTGGACGGGGGCGAGCCAGAACGGGAAGACGCCGCCGTAGTGCTCGACGATGATCCCGATGAAGCGCTCGAGCGAGCCGAGCAGCGCGCGGTGGATCACGACGGGGACGTGCTCGACGTTGTCGGGGCCCATGTAGGTGAGCCCGAAGCGGCGCGGCATCTGCGCGTCGGCCTGGATCGTGCCCATCTGCCAGGAGCGGCCGAGCGTGTCGCGCATGTGCAGGTCGATCTTCGGCGCGTAGAAGGTCCCCTCGCCCTCGCCGATCACGTACTCGAGCCCGTGCCGCTCGAGCGCCTCGCGGAGGATCCCCTCGGCGTGATCCCACTCCTCGTCGGTGCCGAGCCGCTCCTCCGGCCGCGTCGACAGCTCCGCGTGCGGGGTGACGCCGAAGATCGCGTACAGGTCCTTGACGAACTCGATGCAGGCGTCGATCTCGCCAGCCACCTGCTCCTCGGTGCAGAAGATGTGCGCGTCGTCCTGGGTGACGTGCCGGACGCGGAGCAGGCCGTGCAGCGCGCCCGCGAGCTCGTTCCGGTGCAGGGTCGAGCTCTCGGCGTAGCGGATCGGCAGGTCGCGGTAGCTGCGCAGCTGCGAGCCGAACAGCAGCATGTGCCCCGGGCAGTTCATCGGCTTCAGCCCGGCGTGCGGCTCCTCGCCCTCGCCGGCGACGAGGAACATGTTCTCGCGGAACTTCTCCCAGTGGCCGCTCGTCTCCCAGACGCTCTTGTCGTAGATCAGCGGCGTCTTCACCTCGGCATAGCCGCGCCGCGCGTTCTCGCGTCGGCGCAGGTCCTCGAGCTGGTTCCAGATCACCATCCCCTTCGGATGCCAGAACGGCGAGCCGGGCGACTCCTCGGAGAGGTGGAAGAGGTCGAGCTCGCGCCCGAGCTTCCGGTGGTCGCGCGCCCGTGCCTGCTCGAGCCGCTCGAGGTGGGCGTCGAGGTCGGCCTGGGAGTAGAAGGCGGTGCCGTAGATCCTCGTCAGCTGCGTGTTGCGCTCGTCGCCGCGCCAGTACGCGCCCGCGAGCGAGGTCAGCTTGACCGCCTTGATCGGCTTCGAGTCCTGCAGGTGCGGACCGCGGCAGAGATCGGTGAACTCGCCCCTAGCAGTTGAAGATTGGCGGTAGAGCGAGATCTCGCCCTCGGCTTGGTCGACGAGCTCGACCTTGTAGCGCTCGCCCTCGGCCTCGAAGCGCTCCTTTGCCGCCTCGGCCGAGACCTCCTCGCGCTCCCAGGAGCGGCCCTCCTGCAGCTCACGCTGGATCTCGGCCTCGATCCGCTCCAGATCCTCCTCGCGGATCGGCTCCGGGAACTCGAAGTCGTAGTAGAAGCCGTTCTCGATCGGCGGGCCGATCGCGACCTTGACCCCTGGGTAGAGCCGGCGGACGGCCTCGGCGAGCAGGTGCGCCGCCGAGTGGCGCAGGACGGCGAGCGCGTCCGGGTCGCTCGTGTCGCGGGTGGTCAGGATCTGGATCGGCTGGCCGTCCGCGAGCGGCAGCCGCAGGTCCTGCACGTTCCCGTTCTGCCGGATCAGCACCGCCTGCTCGGCCAGCTTGGGGCCGATCGCGCGGGCGGCGTCGAGCCCGGTGGCGCCGTCCGGAAGTTCGAGTTCCGAGGAGTCGGGGAGAACGACCTTCATGACAGATCAGGATACTGAGCACCCGCGCGAGGACGACCGGAACGACGAGCTCGAGGGGACACCCGTCCCGGATCCCGAGGAGGAGACCGGCGACGCCGAGGACGTGCCGACGGCCGACTAGGCGGTTTTCGGACCGCCGGGGCGGGTACCTCGTTCGAACCGAGGAAAGGGAGACCACATGGGGCACCACACCGTGCAGGAAGCGATGACGTCGAATCCGCTGGCGATCACGCCGGAGACGACGCTGCAGGAAGCGGCGCAGCTGATGAAGAGCGAGGACGTCGGTGCGCTGCCGATCGTCGAAGAGGGACGCCTGACGTGTGTGATCACGGACCGCGACCTGGCCACCCGCGGGATCGCGGAAGGGCTCGGCGCCGAGACGCCGGTGCAGAAGCTGGCGTCGAAGGACGTCGTCACGATCGACGCGCAGCAGAGCCTCGAGGAGGCGGCGCGGCTGATGGCCGAGCACCAGATCCGGCGCCTGCCGGTGGTCGAGGAGGACGGCCGGCTCGTCGGGATGCTCGCGCAGGCGGACGTCGCCGCCGCGGGCCACGACACCCTGACCGGCGACGTCGTCCAGAAGATCTCGCGGTAGACAGAAAGGGGTCGAGATGCCGAGCAAGTCGGCGAACGTCAAGAACGAGAAGCAGTACGAGGCGCTGAAGGACAAGGGGATGTCGAAGGAGCGCGCGGCGAGGATCGCGAACTCCCCCGACGCCTCCAAGCACGGAGGCGAGAAATCGCACTCCGGCAGCGGCAACTCGTCGCAGGGCGGCACCACCGCGCAGAAGAAGGCCGCCGGCCGCAAGGGCGGCAAGGCCACAGCCCGCAAGAGCTGACGAGCTTTGGGCCGCGAAGCGGCCCCTTCAGGGATCGTCGCGAGGCGGGATCCGCCACAGCGGATTCCGCCTCTGCGGGCAAAAGAGGGTGAAGGAAAACCCCTGTCCTGCCGATAAAACGGTGGGATGGGGGTTGCCGCCTATAGAGGCCCCTTCGGACGCGAGCAGGCCGAGCGTCTCCTTTGGCGTGCCGGTTTCGGGCCGCGGAAGGGCGAAGCGGCGGCCCTCGCGAAGCTCGGGCTCGACGGCGCCGTCCGCTCGCTGACCCGGCCCGGCGGCGAGAAGTTCGTCGGCCCGGCGCCCCGCGACGACAAGGGCCGCGGACTCGCGCCCGGGGACGCCTGGGGCCACGACCACCTCTGGTGGATGGACCGGATGGTGCGCACCTCGCGCCCGCTCGTCGAGCGGATGACCCTGATCTGGCACGACTGGTTCGCGACGTCACTGGCCGGCGTCGGCTCGCAGAAGCTGATGCTGAACCAGAACAAGCTCCTGCGCCGCCTCTCGCTGGGATCGTTCGACACGATCCTCCGCGAGATCACGAAGGACCCGGCGATGCTGCTCTGGCTCTCGGGCACCGAGAACACGAAGTGGTCGCCGAACGAGAACTACGCGCGCGAGCTGATGGAGCTCTTCACACTCGGCGCCGGACAGGGCTACACCGAGCGCGACGTCCGCGAGCAGGCCCGCGCGCTCACCGGCTTCGACAACGACTGGAAGCGCGGCGCCGGCAACGTCAACTTCCGCTACGACCGCGAGCGCCACGACGGCGGCAGCAAGCGGATCTTCGGCAAGAGCGGCACCTTCGACTGGCAGGACGCCGTCAACCTCTGCCTGAAGCATCCGAAGCACGCGCCGTTCTTCGTCGACAAGCTCTGGCACTACTTCATCCCGGTCGCGCCCGACGCCGGCACGCGGCGGTCGCTCGAGGCGATGTACCGCAAGAACTACGACATCCGGCCCGTCGTCGACGCGATCCTCCGCCACCCGGCCCTCTACACCGGCCCGCGGATGGTGAAGCCGCCGGCCGTCTACACCGCCGGCCTGCTGCGCGGGATCGGCCGCGGGATCGACACCACCTCGTGGGCGTGGCTCGCGTCCGGAACCGGCCAGCGCCTGTTCATGCCGCCGAACGTCGCCGGCTGGGACGACGAACGCTGGCTCGACACCGCAACCTTCCGCGGGCGCTGGTGGGTCGCGAACTACGCGAGCCAGCCGTACGCGCTCACCGACAAGCAGGCGGCCAAGCTGCCCGCCGAGCCGAAGGAGCTGGTCGACGCCGCGATCGCGTTCTGGGGCTCCCCCACCCTGCGTCCGGCCACGCGCGCCGCGCTCCTGACCTTCGCGAACCGCGCGATGGGCGACGCGAACGCGAAGTGGAAGCAGACGAGCTACCGCTTCCTGACCGCGAACGCGCTCCGCCAGCTGATCGCCGTCTCCCCCGACCTCCAGACCTCGTAAGGACGCCATGGCCCGCTGCTGCAACGACTTCTCGCGCACCGATCTCCTCCGCCGCGCCGCCGCCGAGGCCGGCCGCGGGCTGCCGGCGATCGAGAACGGGATGCCGCTGCCGGCCGGGACCGGCCTCGACCGGCGCAGCTTCCTGGCCCGCGGGGCCGGGCTCGCGCTCGCCGTCTACGGCGGGGCGGCGTTCCTGCCGCGCGCGTTCGAGGAAGGCATCGCCGCCGCGACCGCCGCCGGGCCGCAGAAGGTCCTGGTCTCCGTCTTCCTCGACGGCGGCGCCGACTCGCTCTCGATGCTCTTCCCGGACGGCGACCCGCTCTACCGCAAGCTCCGTCCGCGGCTGGCGCTGCCGGCGGCCGTCGGGGCTCCCGTTCGCGGAGGACCCGCGCCTGCGCTGGCATCCGTCGCTCGGCGGGCTCGCGCAGCTCCACGGCGAGGGCAAGGTCGCGGTGATGGCGGGGGTCGGCTACACCGGCCCCGACCAGTCGCACTTCACCTCCCGTCACTTCTGGGAGGTCGGCGCGACGAGCGAGCAGCTCCGCACCGGCTGGCTCGGCCGCTACCTCGACCGCAGCGGGTCGCCGGACAACCCGCTCCAGGGCCTCTCGCTCGACTGGCGCCTGCAGCCGGCGCTCGCGACCGCGAAGATGCCCGTCGCCTCGATCGACGGCCCCGACCAGTACGGCTTCTGGACGCGCAACGTCTGGGGCGACGTCGAGAAGCGGATGCTCGACGCGATCGGCGCACTCGGCAACCTGCCGACGAACGGCGACGCGGCGCTCGAGCAGGCGACCTCCGCCGCGCGCCAGTCCGCGCAGCTGCGCCGGCAGCTGCTCCCGTTCACGCCCAAGAACGACCAGCCCGGGTTCACGAGCCCCGTCGCGTACCCGAAGGGCGACGACGAGTTTCCCCGCCGGCTCGCGGGTCTCGCCGCGATGCTCGGCGCCGGCCTGCCGGTCCGCGTGGTCGCGCTCTCGGCGCCGGGGATGTACGACACCCACGACGACCAGCCCCAGGAGCTCTCTGACGGCCTGAAGCTGACCGCGGACAGCCTGCTTGCCTTCCAGCGCGACCTCGAGGCGCGCGGCCTCGCCGACCGGGTCGTCGTCCACGTCTGGTCGGAGTTCGGCCGGCGCGCGAAGGAGAACGGCTCGAACGGGACCGACCACGGCGCCGCCGGCGCCGGCTTCCTGATCGGCTCCCGCGTCAACGGGACGATGATCGGCGAGTTCCCGGGCCTCGCGAAGCTCGACGAGCACGGGAACCTGCGGGCGACGTCCGACTTCCGCGGGCTCTACAGCGCGCTGCTCGAGCAGTGGCTCGGAGCCGACGCCGAGGCGATCATCCCGAACGCGCGCAAGTTCGCGCGGCCGAAGGTGATCCGCTGATCGCAACGGCGCTCGTGCTGCTGACGCTCGCCGCGCCGGCGCCGGCTCGGGTCCAGGTCGGCGCCGACGAGTTCGGCTACACACTCTCCCGCGCGTCGATCAAGGCGGGGCCGGCGATCGTGCAGCTCGCCAACTTCGGCGAGGACGAGCACGACCTCCGCCTCCGGCGGGTCGGCGGCACGAGGGTCTACCGGGTCGGCACGGTCGCTCCCGGAGCGGTCCGGGAGCTCGAAGCGCGCTTCCTGCCCGGCCGGTTCCGGCTCTGGTGCTCGCTCGCCGACCACCGTGCGCGCGGGATGAGCGCGACGCTGCTCGTCAAGAGGGCTTGACGCCGCCCGGCGCGGCACCGACAACTCGTATGGGGCTGCCGTTGCGGCGGTGGCCCCCACTCCCAACTAGGATCGACCCTCACCCTCGAAGGGAGCCGCATGTCGCTCATGGAAAAGCTCAAGTCGATGTTCTCGGGAGGGTCGGCGGACGAACACGCCGACCACGACCATGACCACGACCACGACGGTCACGACCACGATCATTCGCATGAGCCGGTCGCACCGCCGCTGCCCCCGGCCGACCCGACCGGGATGCCGACCGCGACGGACGCGGCCGAGGAGGGCGAGAACCGGCTCAACTGAAGCCGCACCCCGGCGGGGGGTTTCCGCGTTGTAGTGGCAGGCGTCTCGAATTGGAGGTCTGCGGCCCATGACGCGGTTCGGAAGGTTGCTCTGTTTGCTGGTTGCACTCGGCGGCTTCGCCGCTGCGCACGTGCTCGTCCAGACAGGCAGCGCGATGCAGCTGCCGGTGCCGACCGTGAGCGTGCCGGTCCCACCCGTCCCGCTGCCGCCGGTTCCGGTGCCACCGGTCCCCGTGCCGACCGTTCCGGTTCCGCCGGTGCCGACGCCGACCGTTCCGGTACCGCCTGTGCCGGCGCCACCCGTGCCGGTGCCGACGGTCCCGGTTCCCGTCCCGATCCCCGTCCCGGTGCCGGTTCCCGCGCCCGCGCCACCGGCGCGGCCGGCTCCCCCACCGGCACCGGGCCGACCCGCCGTGCCGGCGCTACCGAGTACGCCGACCGTCGCCCCGACGGCGCCGGCGCTGCGTTCCGCGCCGGGGACTGCGTCCGGCGACGCCGCCTCGCCCTCTCCCGGCACGCCGGTCGTGCTCGCGGGCTCCACCCCCGCCCCTGCCGCCACGAGCGCTCCGGCCGGCCGCAAGGCGACCACCGGGCCACGGCAGCTCGAGGCACGCCGGCTGAAGACCCGCGGCCGCGTCAGCGTCCGGCTCGCGTTCACGCTGCCGAAGGCGGATCGCATCTTCGTGATCGTCCGCGGCCCGGCCCCGTCGTGTGAGATCGCCGGGTACATCCCGGTCCGCGGGCGCAAGGGCTCGAACAAGGTCGCCTTCGCAGGCCGCGTGCACGGCCGTCGGCTCGACCCGGGCGTCTACCTGCTCTCGCTCTCGCCGAATCGCCGGCTCGTGCCGGGCGCGGCGACCGAGTACGTCCGCGTGGTCTCGCCGCGCCGTTCGCTGCCCGTCCCGGACTCGGCGCGGAAGCCGACGTGCACCGACGCGAGCGTGAGTGCGACCGACGCGACGACCTCGACCCTGCTTGCCGGCGCCCAGCCGCCGCGCACCGAGCCGACCGTCCGGCCGGCTCCGGCCCAGACGCCGCGCGCACGCGACGGCGACGAGGACGACGACCAGGAGGCCGCGGGCTTCATCCCTGACGCGGGCGTCCTCGGCGTCGCGACCGGCGACGGAGCCGCGCAGCCGTTCGTCGCAATCGCGGTGCTGACGCTGATCGGCGCGCTCCTGCTCGCAATGTTCGCGCTCGTGACGCGGTTTCTCCGCGGCAGCTGGAATCCCTGACGCTCGCGCACCGTTAGCCTCGGCGGGTGCAGGTCCGACTCCCGTCGCCCAGGCCGGTGCATTGGGTCGCGCCGGCGCTCTACGTCGCCGCGCTGAGCGCGTACATGTGGCGCGAGGGGATCCCGGTCGGGCGGGAGCGGCTGCTGATCTGGATCCTGCTCGGCCTGCTGGCACTCTCGACGACGAATCTGCTCGGCTGGACCCGCGGTGTCCTGCTCGAGTGGCTGCCCTTCGCATTCGTGCTCGCGGTCTACGACCTCTTGCGCGGGCAGGCGGACGGTCTCCTCTTCTCGACGTGGTACCGGCCCCAACTCGAGGCCGACGCCTTCCTCTTCGGCGGGACCGTCCCGACCGTGTGGCTGCAGGAGAAGCTCTGGCACGGCCCGGCCGATGTCCGCTGGTACGACTTCGCCGCCTGGGCGGTCTACGTCAGCTACTTCCTCGCGACCTACGTGCTCGCCGGCCTGCTCTGGTTCTTCGACCGCGCGCGCTTCCGCCGCTACGTCGCCTGCGTCGCCCTCCTCGCCGGGATGGCGTTCGTCACCTTCGCACTCTTCCCGGCGGCGCCGCCGTGGCTCGCGAGCCGTGAGGGCCTGCTCGACGAGACGACACGCCTGATCGGCCCGATCTCGGGCCAGATCCCTTTCCTCTCCTTCTCGTTCGAGGGGCTGTACGAGCGCGGCTCCGAATACGCGAATCCGGTCGCCGCGGTGCCGTCGCTGCACGCCGCCTACACGCTCCTGATCACGCTCTTCCTCTGGCGGCCGGCGCCGCGTTGGGCCCGGCCGCTGCTCGTGGCGTACCCGCTGGCGATGGCGTTCGCGCTCGTGTACACCGCCGAGCACTACCTCGTCGACGTCCTCCTCGGCTGGACGTACACGGTCGTCGCGGTCTGGGTCGTCGATCGGATCGCCCACCGCTTCCGAAGGAGGACGGCATGACCGGTTGGGCCGGACTGGAGGCCCGTGTGCCGGTCGTGGGTGCGCCCCTGGCGGGAGGCCCGTCGACGCCGGCCCTGGCCGCGGCGGTGTCCGAAGCGGGCGGCGTCGGCTTCCTGGCCGCCGGCTACAAGACGGCCGCGGCGGTCGAGGCCGAGCTCCACGAGCTCCGCGAGCTGACCTCGCAGCCGATCGGCCTCAACCTCTTCCATCCGACGCGCGACCGTGTCGACGAGGCGGCGCTGCAGGCCTATGCCGACCGGATGCGCGTCGAGGAGCAGCGGTACGGCGTTGCCGCCGGCGAGCCCCGCTGGACGGACGACGACTGGGCGGCCAAGCTCGAGGTCGCGGCGCGGGAGCGACCGGACGTCGTCTCGTTCACGTTCGGCTGCCCGGAGCGCGAGCTCGTCGAGTGGCTCAAGGACTGCGGCTGCCGGGTCTGGTGCACGGTCACGTCGGTGTCCGAGGCGGAGCAGGCGACGGCCGCGGCAGTCGACGCACTCGTGGTGCAGGGCGCGGAAGCCGGTGGCCATCAGGGCGCGTTCACGAACGACGACGTGGAACCCCAGCCGCTGCTTGCGCTGCTCGGGGAGATCGAGTCGGCGACCCCGCTGCCGCGAATCGCGGCGGGCGGGATCGCGGACGGACACGACATCTCGGTCGTGCTCGCCGCCGGCGCGGTTGCAGCCCAGATCGGATCGGCCCTGCTCCTCTCGACCGAGGCGGGCACCGCACCCGCCTACCGGGACGGCCTCAGGAGCGGTGCAGGGACGAGACTGACCCGCGCCTTCACGGGGCGGCGCGCACGCGGGATCGTCAACCGGTTCCTGCGCGACCACGATGCGTTCGCTCCGCCGGCCTATCCGGAGGTCCACTGCCTGACGGCGCCGATCCGCGCCGCTGCGCGCGAGCTCGGAGATGCCGAGGGCATCAACCTCTGGGCGGGAACGTCGTACCGGCGCGCCCAGGACGCATCCGCGGCGGAGCTGGTCGAGCGCTGGGCTAGCGCTCTTCCGGGGTGTGGCAGACCGCCTCGAGCTTGATTCCGTGCGGATCGAGCCAGTAGGTCGCAAAGCAGTGCTCGCCGTACTGCGGGAACTCGGCGGGCTCGTCCAGGACGACCGCGTCGCGGGCACGAGCCCATTCGTGCGCTTCCCGCACGACCGCCCGGCTCGCGACCAGGAACCCGAGGTGATGGAGGCCCGTCTGGTGGCGTGAGTACGCGGCTGCCTCGGCCTGGTAGAAGAACAGCTGGGTCCCGTGACCACCGTCCGGCCCGTAGTTGAGTGGCCCGCCGGGACCTGTGTCGAACCACTCTCGGAGCCCGAGGACGGCCATGAGCTCGTCGTAGTAGTGCTTGGCGGCAGCGAGGTCCGGGACCCCGATGCCGATGTGGTCGATGAACCCGGTCCGCGGCTCCTGAGCCGTCACGCACCGACCGCCTCGTTGCGCAGTAGCGTCATGTCCGAGTCGATCACGCTTCCCAACGCGTCACAACCTCTCACTCGGAGTGGAACACGGCTTCGACGTTGTTCCCGTCCGGATCGAGCACAAACGCCGCGTAGTAGCGCCCGCTGTACTCGGGGCGGAGGCCGGGCGCGCCGTTGTCCGTGCCGCCGGCGCGAACCGCGGCGGCGTACCAGCGCTCGACCCCGTCGGCATCCGGCGCCCGGAAGGCGATGTGGGCGCCCGTCGTGACGCGGTCACGGCCAGGCTCGGTTCCGACGGCGTGGAGCGCGAAGTCGTCGCTCGCGCCGCGCCCGAACAGGACGTATGCATCGCCCTCGAACTCACCCTCGCCCAGCACGGCGAATCCGAGCTCCGCCAACGCGGCCTCGTACATGCGCCGGCTCACGGCGAGGTCGCTCACCCTGATCCCGACGTGATCGATCACTTCGCTCATGCGCCCAGCGCGCAAGAATGCCGCATCGACGGCGATCGGGCAGACGACAACCAGCTGGACGCCGCTGCCTTCGCGACCGCACGTACCGCCGCCGTCCGGGACGACCCGGCCGGCCGGCTCGCCCTGGCGCGCTCGATCTACGACGATCCGATCGGCAGGCCGTCGCAGCGCCCGCGGTTCCGGCGCGCCGCCCTCGCCTTCACGCACTGGATGGCAGAGCGGGGCGTGCTCAACGCGCTCGACGGCGAGCGGTCCGGGCAGCCCGTGGTGGCGGGCGATGAACGAACGGCTCCTCCGCGACAGTTGCGAGGCCTTCGGCCGCGCCACCGGCCGGGGCGGCGCAGCCTCGGACCGCACGGTCGGACACTGGGAAGCCTTCATCGAGCGGCCGACGGCACAGACGTGGTACCGCGCGCACAACGCGAGCATCGTCGCCGCGTACCTCGACCACCGGGACCTCGCTGCCGACGAGAGCCGCACCGAGCGCTTCTTCCTCAACGTCGTCCTCACCCGCGTCCTGTACGCGCACGCACTCGTCGCCGCTCCCCGGCTCGCACTCGGCCTGATCGCGCGCGGCGGCCCCGTTCTCGGCGACCCGCGCCGTGGCACGGTCGAGCTCTTCCTCTCGATGGGCCGCGTTCTCCCGGACGCATACCCCGCCGACGGCGAGCTCGAGGAGTACCTCCGACTCGAGCACAAGCTCGGCCGCGTCCTCGACTACGCGGTGATCCAACCTCGCCTGCGATCCCTGTACGACTGGTCGGCCAGAGAGCTCGACCGGCCGGAGCTCGCCGATCTCCTCGTCGACGGCACTCCCGCCTACGCCTGGGCGCCCGACGACCGAGACGCATGGCAACCCCCACGACTTCGCCTCGCGAGAGCACTCGAGACACTCACCGCCCCGCGCTAGCCCAATCGTGATTTGATCGCCGCATCTCTCCGAGGTCGCAGCAGCTGCGTTCTGGCCTGATCGACGACGAGCGCACGACGCGTGCGGATTTCGTCCGGCGCGTGTCGGGTGGCGCGCTCGGGCTCGCGTTGCTGGGCGGCGCGGGACTCGACCTTCGGCTCCTCGGTGTGGAGGACGCGGCCGGCGCGACCTCACCGAACGACGTCCTGCGCTTCCGGTCCCGCCCCGACCTGCGGCCACCGCGGCTCTCCGTCCTGCGGTCGGGCAGCTCGGATCGCAGCCTGTTCCTGTCGCCGTCGTCCGGTCCGGGACAGCGAGGCGCGTTGATCCTCGACGAGCGAGGCGAGGTCGTGTGGTTCCGGCCCACGCGCCCGGACACGGTGATGAACTTCCGCACCGCGCTCTACAAGGGCGAGCCGGTGCTCACGTGGTGGCAGGGCAGAGCGGCACGCGGGCTCGGCATCGGCTTCCACGTGATCGTGGACTCGTCCTACCGCGAGGTAGCGCGCCTGCCGGCCGGCGCGGGCCGTCAGTCCGACCTCCACGAGTTCATGCTCACCCCACGGGGCACGGCGATCGTCACGAGCTACGAGGTCAGGACGATGAACCTGTCGCGGGTGGGCGGGCCGTCGAGCGGGAAGGTGATCGGCGGCATCGTCCAGGAGATCGCGATCCCGAGCGCGCGGGTGCTGTTCGAGTGGCGCAGCCTCGACCACGTGGCGATCGACGAGGCGTACAACACCTTCAACGGCCACGCGTTCGACTGCTTCCACATCAACTCGGTCGACGTCGACGCCGACGGCAACCTGCTCGTCTCGGCGAGGAACACGTGGGCCGTCTACAAGCTGGACAGCGAGTCCGGCCGCGTCCTCTGGCGGCTCGGCGGCAAGCGGAGCGACTTCCAGATGGGGCCGGGAACCCGGTTCGCCTGGCAGCACGACGCGCGTCACCACGACGAGGGGCGTCTGATCAGCATCTTCGACAACAGCGCCGCACCGCCCGTCGCCCCGCAGTCGCGGGTGCTGCTGATCGAGCTCGATCGACGAGAGCGGCGTGCACGGCTCGTGCGCCAGTACACGCATCCCCGACGGTTGCTCTCGCCCTTCATGGGCAATGCGCAACGGCTGCCGAACGGCAACTTCGTCGTCGGTTGGGGCGGACTGCCGTACATCACGGAGTTCCGCCGCGACGGCGGCGTGCACTTCGACGCGCGGCTGCCGGGCGCGGGGCAGAACTACCGGGCGTTTCGGCTGCCCTGGCAGGGCCGTCCGCACCGGCCGCCCCGGCTCGTCGCGCACACGGCCGCCGGACGACGGCGGCTGTACGTGAGCTGGAACGGCGCGACAGAGGTCGCCGCGTGGCGGCTCGAGGCCGGCCCCGCCCGGAACGACCTCCAGCCCGTGGTGACGCGGCAGAAGCAGAGCTTCGAGACCTCCTTGCCGAGCCCGGGGAGCTCCGGTTTCGCGACCGCGGTCGCACTCGATGCGCGCGGTCGGGTCCTCGGCCGGTCGAACACGATTCGGCTCTAGCGGCGACCTAGGACCCGGTTGGTGAAGTCCGAGGGCGCGGGCGTGCAGCGCGAGGGAAGCTGACACCGTCGTTGAACCCCACGTCTATGACGAAGGACGATCTCACGCCGCCACCGCGAAGGCGGTCCTTCATCGAGCGCAGCGTCCGGCGGATCGCGAACGCGCGATCGTTGGTCCTCGGCCTCTCCCTCACCTTCGTCGGGCTGGCGTTCGTCGGAGCGATCGTGATCCGGATCGTCGATCCCGACAACTTCCCGTCCCTGGGCTTGGCGATCTGGTGGGCGCTGCAAACTGTGACGACGGTCGGTTACGGAGATGTCGTGCCCACGAACGACGTCGGCCGCGTCATCGGGGGCATCGAAATGGTGATCGGCATCTCCTTCATCACATTCCTCACGGCAGGGGTGACGAGCACCGTGATCCAACGTGCCAGCGCAAAGGCGCAGGCGGTCGAGCGTGCGCACAACGAGCGCAACGCGAACTCCATCCTGGACGCGCTGGACGAGACACGACGGGCGATTACCGACCTGGCCGCGCGCCTCGACCGCATCGAAGCAAGGAGTCGCGGCTGATGTTCGGCCCCTGGAAACAGAAAACCCCGCCTGAGCGGGGCTTTCGTGAGGTGGGCGGTACTGGGCTCGAACCAGTGACCCCCAGCTTGTCGAGCTGGTGCTCTCCCAACTGAGCTAACCGCCCTCGGTGGCTCAGACTAGCGGAATCCGGCCCGAGCCGAGACGCTGGGGAGGCTCCGTCGCAGCCCGCTCGACCACGTTCGGGAAGGCGTGGGTCGCCGAGCGGCGAAGAGCACAGGGCGGCGAAGCGAAGGCCAACAACTGAGGAGGACACCATGGAACGGTTTCCTTGGCATCCACGGTCGAGGCACGCCGGCAACGCACGACGTGTCCTGATCGCTGCCGTCACCGCGCTCACGCTGGTGGTCGCGGCCGCGGTGGGCGTGGCCGCGACGGCGGCGCCCGGACCGAACGGCTGCCCGACCAACAAGAGCTTGAAGACCGCCCCGATCGCCGACCTCGCACCGCCCGCGCGGCTCCAGATCGTCGCGTTCGACGTGCTCTCGGGGCCTGTCAACGAGCAGACCGACAGCTTCACGATGAAGGTACGCGTCGGGAGTACCTGCAGCGTCAACATCAAGGGCGCAAGCGTCTACGTGACAGCCGTGCCGTACAACCAGTTCAGCATCCCGGCCGAAGAGCTCACCGGGGACGACGGCACAACGACCCTGGTCTTCCGTCGGGACGCGAACTTCCCGGCGAGCGACCAGCAGCAGCAGCTGACGCTCTTCGTCCGGGCGACGAAGCCGGGCGAGGACCCCCTCGCCGGTGTCTCGACACGGCGACTCGTCGCGGTCACCTTCGGAAGCTGACGCGGTCTCCATGCACGGCCGTGCCCGAGCCAGCTCGCGGCGCGGCCGTGCACCTTGGAGCGACGCGCTACCTGCACGCCGCCGGGCACGCGATCCATCGGCTCGCGCTCGTCGGCGAGGGCGATCGAGCGGATGAGCACACCTGCGGGACGGTCGACGTGGCCGGTCAGAGCGCGGCCTTCGTCGGGTCGCGGTAGACGGCCGACACGGAAGGGGTCTCGACGGTTACCGCCGCCTTGCCGCCGGGGGCACGCAGACCTGCACGAGCCGATCGACGAGAGGTGTTTGGCGCGATCGCGCCACGCCAGACGACCGAGATTGGAGCTGATCGTGACGGGCCGCGTCGCCGACCGGGTCGGGCGACTCCACCGTGATCGTGAGGAAGCGGCGGAGCGCGCGCTTCTGACCGGGCTCGGCGAAGACCGTGATCTTTGCGGGACGGTGCGGCCGCGTCCAGCCGTCCGGGTAGATCCCGTCCGTGAGCCATGCCGCCCGCCAGGGCCGCTCAGTCTCGAACAGGTACGCCAGGCGCTCGTAGACCCGGTACGCGCCTGCGAGTCGGAAGCGCACGTCGGTCTGTAGACGAACGCGAACTGCGTCTCCGGCGCATCGATCGCGTCACCGGTCTGCGGGATCGAAGCTCTCGCGCCAGTGCTTCGTCTTCTTCAGCGACATGTCGGCCATCGTCTCGACGGCGCTCTCGTTCCAGAACTCGACGTCCCACCAGTAGCCCTGGCCGGCCCACCAGTCCGGGCCGCCGACCGGGTACTTCATCACCGTGACCCGGCCGGTCGGACCGACGTTGCGGTCGACCCAGTTGAAGACGATGCCCTGGTCGAGCGTCAGCGGCAGGCCGTTCGTGCCGTTGACGGCGAAGAGGCGGTCGAACGCATAGACCGTCTCGAGCGGCAGCGCCAGCGTCGCGAGCACGGCCACCGAAGCCGCAGCCGCCCGCCACGGCAGGAAGGGCTTCGCGAGCAGGAGCGCCTGCAGCGCCACGAGCGCGGCGAGCACCAGGAGCACGTGCGCCCAGCGCGTCGACGTCGCAAGCTCGATCAGCTCGTTGTTCAGGACCGCGACCGGCGAGTCGACGTTGAACTTCTCGTAGAGCGCGAGCGGCGCCGACGCGAAGCCGACGGCAGCGACGGCGGCCGGGAGGACGAGCGCCCACCACCGCGGCCACTGCCTCGACATCACCGCGGCGGCGAGCCCGACGAGCACCACGGGAACGACGTAGAAGAGGTAGCGGTCCTTGACGAGCCCCGCGCCGAAGCGCTGGTTGAACGACGCGACCTGGAGGGTGACCAGGACGAGCGTCGTGCAGCCGACCACCGCGAACGCCCGCTCGGCGGCCACGGCCGACGGGCGGAGACGGTCGACGAGCCAGCCGACGCCGACGACGAACGGGAGGATCGCCAGTCCGAGCGCGAGCAGCGCCAGGTGCTCGAAGACCAGCCGGAACAGACCGAGGTCGAGGCGGACGTTCTCGGCGGTGACGGAGTACGAGCCGAGCAGCTTCGAGCCCTTGCCGATCGCGACCGCGGCGACGACGACGAGCAGCAGGGCGCCGAAGAGGAGCACGAGATGGCGCCGCGTCCGCCAGAGGTTCGCCGGCGCGCCCCGCGGCGTTGCGTCCAGCATCGCCTCGGCGACGACTGCCACGAGCAGCACGCCGAGGAGGACGATGAACTGCGTCCGCGCGAGCACGGCGACGCCGATCACGGCGAGAGCCAGCACGTCCGTCGTCCACCGCTTGCGCTCGACGGCGTGGGTGAGTGCCAGCAGCGCCCAGCAGAAGGCCGGGTACGCCACGACCTCGGTGAGCAGAAACGAGGCGAGCACCACCCACGGAACGGCAACGCTGAGCGCGCCGGCCCAGAGTGAGATCCAGCGCCCGAGGCCGATCCGGCGCGCCAGCAGGAAGACGGGGATCGCCGCGCTGGCGATCAGGAACGCGTTCAGCCGGTGGGCTCCGGCGAAGCTCGCGGGGACGTTGCCGTCGCCGAAGAGCGGCGAGATCAGCACCGGATAGAGCTGGTTGACGTTCGGGACCAGCTCGCCGTGAAGCCGCGGCAGCAGCGAGCCCGTCTGCGCGACCGAGACGGCGAGCCGCTCGTAGTAGAGCTCGTCCGTCATCACGAACCAGTTCTTCACCCGCGTCGTCGCGAGCGAGAGAATCCAGCCGAGCGTGAGCGCGACGGCGACCGCGGAGGCCCCGTCGAGGAGGTAACGCGACCGCATCGGCGGCCACGATAGTCGAGCCGTCAGCCGAGAAAGCGGAGTGGGTCGACCGGGACGCCGCGGCGCTCGAGCTCGAAGTGCAGATGCGTGCCCGAGCAGCTCCCCGTACAGCCGGCGAGACCCAGCCTCTGCCCTCTCCGGACCTGCTGCCCCGGCCGGACGCGAATGGACGAGAGATGCGCGTAGAGCGCCGTGTACGGGCCGGGCAGGTCGAGCACGACGACCTGGCCGTAGCCCTCGTAGCCGGAGACGTAGCCCGTCCGCTCGACCGTGCCGGCGAGGACCGAGCGCAGCCGCAGCGTCCGGAGCATGCCGATGTCGATCCCGGCGTGGCGGTGGCCGCCGC
Organism: uncultured Gaiellaceae bacterium; assembly: GCA_963732995.1. Taxonomy (GTDB): domain Bacteria; phylum Actinomycetota; class Thermoleophilia; order Gaiellales; family Gaiellaceae; genus Gaiellasilicea. Next base: position 69,125 of record CAVTBS010000005.1, read on the forward strand.
GCCACTCGCCGAAGCGGGCGGTGACCGTACCGCTGGCCGGCCAGAGCATCTGGAGACGCGCAGCGGTGTCCGGGCGTGCCGAGGCGGCTGGTGCGACGGCGAGGAAGGCGAACAGGACGACGAGCGCGCTCCGCCAAGGGAGCGTCCGTGTCATGGGCAGGGCGCAACGTAGTCCGCGCCTCGCCGGGTGCCATCACTCGTTCGGGGGAGCCGGGCCTACCCCAGATAGGGGAACGGGTCGACCGGGACGCCGTTCTTCCGCAGCTCGAAGTGCAGGTGCGTCCCTGTGCAGGAGCCGGTGCAACCGGCCTGCCCGACCGGATCTCCGGCAGCGAGCCACTGGCCGGGGACGACCTGCGCCACCGACAGGTGCGCGTAGAGCAGCGAGTAGCCGCTGCCGATGTCGACCGTGACGACGTTGCCGTACCCCTCGTAGCCGGTCAGCCATCCGGCCTCGGTGACCGTGCCACTCGTCGCCGCCCGAACGTCGAGCGAGCGGAGGATGCCGACGTCGAGCCCCAGGTGGATGCGGCCCCAGCGAGGCCCGTAGCCGTCGGTCATCGTCCCGTCGGCGGGCCAGTCGAGCGACAGGGGCTCGAGATGCTCGAGGTAGATGTCGAGCGGGACGTCGGGCACTGCGTGCGCAGGCGCGACGAGCACGAGCATGGAGAGGAGCGCGGCGAGCGCGCCGGTGAACGGCCGCAGGAACAAGCGCGGGAGGGTAGCAGGGTCCTCAGGGTCTCGGCCGCGGACCCGGCCGAAACCGGCGCCGCGCGAAGACCACGAAGAGCCAGACCACGAGTAGGAGCGCGAGCAGCGGCAGCACGAAGGAGAGGACGACGAGGGTCAGCGAGCCGAGGTCCTCGCCGAGCGACAGGATCGGGTTGCCGACGCCGCCGGTCGTTGCCGTGGAGACCGGCCGGACGGCGCTCCGGCCGGCGTGAATCGAGCCGGCGGTGGCGGCGCCGAGCACCACGGCCACCAGCGTCGGCAGGTCGGTCTCGAGGCCTGTCTGGCCGGTGAAGAGAACGGCGCCGGAGGCCGGCGCGATGACCGTTCCGACCGCGTGCAGGACGTGATCGACGAGCGGGATCTTGTCGCCGACGAAGTCCGCCAGCGTCAGCACGGCGAGGACGACGAGGCCGGTCGTCGAGGAGAGCTCGTCGAACGGGGCAGCCAACTCCACGACGTCGAGCCGGTCGAGCAGCGCACTCGCGAACAGCGGCAGCCAGGCGTTCAGGCCGGCGGCGCCCGACAGCCCGAATGCGGCGAGGACGCTGCCGATCGCGGTGTCGAGCCCGATCACGAGGTCAGAGGATCTCCGGGCTCAGAAGATCTCAGGACACCAAGGCTTCGACGCCTCGGTGCGGAAGACGGCGTCCGCCCGGGCGGCTGCTCCCTCGCCGAGCTCGCGGACGACGCCCGCGCGGACGAGCTCGCCGAAGCCGAAGCCACCCAGGTAGACGGATCCGAGCGCGTCGACCCCGAGCGCGAGGTCGGCCTCGTCGTCCGTCCGCTCTGCCCCGCCGCCCGCGACCCGCCAGCGGCCGGAGTTCTCGGGCAGGAAAGCGTCCTCGACCTCGAGCACGACGGCCCCGTCCCCTCCGTACGCACGCGCGGAGAGCGCGGCGCCGACGTCGACGAGGCGCACCCAGAGCCCGTCCCCGACCCGCAGCTGCATCCGCCGCGGATAGGTGAGCTGGTGGACGAGCGGATGGTCGATCGGGAGCAGGTACGCCTTCAGCGTCGCCTTCCAGTCCATGTCGAGCAACACCCGCCAGAGCTCGCGGGTGGCCACGGCGCCGTCGGCGATCGCCTCGATCACGTCGACGTGCCCGACCGACGTGCCGCCTTCGAACTTCATGTGGATGCGGTAGAGCGCGTAACCGGCGGGCTCGCCGTCGAGCTCGAGAACGAGCGCCGTCTTCTCGCCGCCGCCCTGTCTGCGGTCCGGCGGGTCGGGGAGGCTGCGGGTCTCCCACCACGTGGCCGTGCGGCCGAACATGCCCGGCGTGCGCAGGCGGACGCGGTCGTAGATCGCCGCGAAGACGTCCTTCGACTCCTCGAGCGGGACGATGCGCACCGTCGCCCGCGCATCGGGGGGCTCGCGGAGCGCGGCGTAGCCGCTCGGCAGCGCCATCTCGGCGGACAGGGACGCGAGGCCGTAGCCGAACCGGCGGTAGATGACCTCCTCCGACGCCCAGAGCGCAGCGACCGGCTCGCCGCGCTCACGGATGTCGTCGAGCTGCGTCCGCATCATCGCCGTGAGGATGCCGCGGCGCCGGTGCGTGGGCAGGACGCCGACGACGGTCACGCCGCCGCAGCGGACGGTGCCGCCGGGAACGGTCAGCTCGAAGGGGAACGCGCCCGCCCCGCCTGCGATCAGGTCGCCGTCGAACGCTGCGTGCATCCGCTCGAGCGGCAGGTTGCTCGAGAACCGCTGCGCGGCCTCGTCGTCGGCCGGCCAGCCGCCGAAGTAGTGGCCGATCGCGCCGACGGCGCGCCTGAACTCGTCCAGATCGGCGGTCGGACGGACGTCCCAGCCCACTAGAACACCTCTGGGCAGAACGGGGGCAGATCGGTGCGGAAGAGCAGGGTCGCGGCCTCGGCGGCGCCGTCGCGCCGCTCGGACGCCCGTCCCGAGTGGACGAGGCGGTGGAAGTCGAACGCCCCCAGGTAGACGCTCGCGAGGTCGGCGACGTCGAGCGCGAGATCGGCCGTGTCCTCGGTCCGGCCGGCGTCGTCGCCGACCCGGTAGCGGCCCGTGTTCCACGAGCAGAACTCGTCCGTCACCTCGAGCACGAGAGACTCGCCCGGCTTGTAGGAGCGGGCCTTCAGCGCCGCGTCGAGATCGACGAGGCGGAGCCAGAGCGCGTCGGCGAGCCGCAGCCGGAGTGCGCGCGGGTCGCGGACGTTGAGGAAGAGCGTCAGGGCCGGGTCGATGCTGAAGACGTCGACCTTCACCGTCAGGTCGATCGAGTGGAGGAATCGCCACAGCTCGAGCTCCGCCGCCGTCGTCGTCGCCTGCACCTCGACGACGCGGACCTCGCTCTTGGAGAACCCGTCCTCCCACTCGTCCTTGACGCGGTACGTCGCATAGCCCTCGACGTTCCCGTCCACCTCGGCGACGGCGTAGAACTTCTGGCTCGCACCGCGGCGCCACTCCTTCGGATCGGCGAGCCGCAGCTCCTTCCACCACGTCTCCGAGCGCGACAGCATCCCGGCCCGCCGTGAGCGAACAGCGTCGTAGACGGCCGGGAAGAGGCTGTACGCCTCGTCGAAGTCGGTCAGCCGGACGGTCACGTTCGACGGCCGGTCATGCTTGAGCGCGAAGCGCCGCGCGTCGGATTTGGCGACCAGCCCGGGAACCGCGGCGCCGTAGCCGAAGCGGCCGTAGATCGCGGCCTCCGACGCCCACAGCGCCGCGATCGGCTCGCCCCAGCTGCGAACGTCGTCGAGCTGGCGGGCCATGAAGTCGCGCAGGATCCCGCGGCGCCTGTGCGTCGGCAGGACGCCGACCCAGGTGACGCCGGCGCACGGCAGCTCGCCGCCCGGGATCGCGAGGTCGAACGCATATGCGGCCGCGAGCGCGACCGGGCGGTCGCCGTCGTACGCGGCGAGCGCCCGCGACGGCGGCAGGATCTTCTGCTCGCGCTCCCAGTCGTGGTCCTCGACCTCGGAGCCGAACGCGGCCTCGGCGGCCTCCAACGCCGCACGGAACTCGTGCTCCGCAGGGGGTCTGATCTCGATCGTCATGACGCGATTAGATCAGTCGATCTTCTCGAGCGGGGCGTAGTCGAGCATCAGCTTCCGCTCGCTGCCGTCGCCCGCGAAGCGGACGGTGACGACGCCACCGGGCTCGATCCGCGTGATCACGCCCTCGCCGAGGGTGCCGTGGCGGACACTGTCGCCGGTCGAGAGCGCCGGCTGGTCGGTGCGCGGCGCGATGTCGCGCGTCTGCGCGGGCGAGCCGTAGCTGCGCCACGACGAGGGCCGCAGGCGCTCGCGCTCGACGTGGCGGTCGGGCAGCTCGTCGAGAAAGCGCGAGGGCAGGTGGCTCGTCGTCCGGCCCCAGAGCAGGCGCGAGGACGCGTGCGTCAGCGTCAGCCGCTCTTCGGCCCGGGTCAGCCCGACGTAGAACAGCCGCCGCTCCTCCTCGACGCCCTGTTCCTCGATCGAGCGCGCACTCGGGAAGATCTCCTCCTCGACACCGACGACGAAGACGGCGCGGAACTCGAGCCCCTTCGCGTTGTGGATCGTCATCAGCGTCACGTTCGACTGCTCCTCGCCGAGCGCGTCCTGGTCGGAGTAGAGCGAGATCTCCTGCAGGAAGCCGGAGAGGGTCGGCTCCTCGGCCTGCTGCGCGTACTCGCGGGCGCCGTCGACGAACGCCTCCAGGTTCTCGATCCGGCCGCGCGCCTCGATCGTCCGCTCGGCCTCGTACGCCTCGAGCGTGCCCGAGCGCTCGAGCACGGTCTGCAGCAGCTCCGGCACCTCTTCCTCCTGCGCCGCCGAGCGGAGCGAGTCGAGCAGGTTCTTCAAGCTCGTGACCGCCTTGACCGCGGCAGTGCCGAGACCCGCTTCGACGGGGCGGTCGAGCGCGTCGAAGAGGGTCAGGCCGTGGTTCTCCGCGTAGGTGACGAGCCGCGAGATCGTCGTGTCGCCGATCCCGCGCTTGGGCCGGTTCGCGATCCGCATCAGGCTGACCGCGTCGGCCGGGTTGTCGAGCACCTGCAGGTAGGCGGTCGCGTCCTTCACCTCGGCACGCTCGTAGAAGCGCGGCCCCCCGATCACCTGGTAGCCGATCTGATGCAGCCGGAGCGTCTGCTCGAGCACGCGCGACTGCGCGTTCATCCGGTAGAAGATCGCGACCTCGCTGCCGGAGTAGCCCTCCTCGACGAGCCCGGCGATCTGCGCGGCGACGTAGCGCGACTCGGACTGCTCGTCCTCGACCTCGATCACGCGCACCGGGTCGCCCTCGCCGAGCTCCGACCAGAGCCGCTTCTCCTTCCGCTCCGAGTTGTGCGAGATGACCGCGTTCGCCGCCTCGAGGATCGCGTTCGTGGAGCGGTAGTTCTGCTCGAGCGGGATCGTCCGCGTCTCCGGGAAGTCGCGCTCGAACTCGAGGATGTTGCGGATGTCGGCGCCGCGGAACGCGTAGATCGACTGGTCGGGATCGCCGACGGCGCAGATGTTGTGGTGCTGCTCGGCCAGGATCTGCAGGAGCCGGTACTGGGCGTGGTTCGTGTCCTGGTACTCGTCGACCATCACGTAGCGGAAGGCGTTCTGCCAGTGCTTCCGCGCGTCCGGGAAGTTCTCCAGGATCTGCACCGTCAGCATCAGCATGTCGTCGAAGTCGACGGCGTTCGAGGCGGCCAGCTTCCGCTGGTAGAGCGCGTACGCCTCGGCGATCGTCTGGTCGTAGAAGGAGCTGATCTGCTCGGCATACGCGGCCGGGGTGATCAGCTGGTTCTTCGCGTTCGAGATCTGGGCGTGGACGCCGCGCGGCGCGAAGCGCTTCGGATCCTTCTCCAGCTCCTCGAGCACCTGCTTCACGAGCCGCACCTGGTCGGCGCTGTCGTAGATGGTGAAGTTCGACTTGTAGCCGAGCCGCTCGGCCTCCCTGCGGAGCATGCGGCCGCAGGCGGCGTGGAAGGTGAGGATCCAGATCGCCCGCGCCATCGGACCGAGCATCGCCGTCAGCCGCTCGCGCATCTCGCCCGCGGCCTTGTTCGTGAACGTGATCGCGAGGATCTCGTTCGGCTTGACGCCGACCGCGGTGGTCAGGTGCGCGACACGGTGCGTCAGCACGCGCGTCTTCCCCGAGCCGGCGCCGGCGATCACGAGCAACGGCCCCTCGGTGTGGAGGACGGCCTCCCGCTGGGCCGGATTCAGGTTCGCGAGGTACTGCTCGGGCGAGGCCACGGACACTCGTTCGATGCTAGCGGGCGCCCCACTCGGAGCGCCCGCATCGCATCGATGGGTCCGCTAGCGGGTGGCGCGGACCGTCTGACGCGCGGTCGCCGTGTTTCCGGCGGCGTCGCGAGCCGTGACGACGAGCGTGAACGCGACCGTCCGGCGCGCCGCGAACTCCTTCTTGGCGGCCGTCCGGAAGACGAGCCGGAGCGGAGCCGAGCCCGCGAGGTCGATCGTGATCGGCTTGCCGCTGCCGACCACACGCGAGCCCGAGAGGATCTGCGCGCTCAGCGTGCAGCCCTCGGAACAGGCGGCGCGGAGCCGGACGCCGCTGCGGAGCAGCGCGCCGACGTTCGCCGGGGCGGCGGCCTTCGCGAGCATCACACCGGGAGCAGCGGTGTCGGCCGCGGCGGTGCCGGCCGCGGCCAGAGCGCGGAGCGGCGAGCCGCCGATCCGGCCGACGAGCGTGGTCGCGCCCGTGGCGAGGCTGACCGTGTACAGCTGCGACGAGCCGCTCTGGCCGACCTGTGCGGAGGCGTACGCGACCCCGTCGACGGCCGAGATGTCGAAGCCGGTGGTGTCGCCGATGTCGATCCCGAGCGAGCCGATCGTGCCGAGCGTGCCGTTGTTGGGCGGGTTCTGGAGCACGAGCGCGTCCCGGCCCGCGTCGAGGCCGAAGAGCTGGGTCGTCGTCGCTCCGGCAACGCTGTTCGTGTACGCCGATGCGACGATGCGCGGCGCCGACGCGGCCGCGGCGTCACCCGACGCGTAGCTGAGCTGGCCGTCGACGGCCGCCGTGGCGCCGGTGTCCGGATGCAGGCGCAGGTTCTGGCGGGCGTCGGACGTGACGCGGATCCGGTCGACGGTCGGGTTGAAGTCGAAGCCGAAGCTCGCGCCCGACGATCCGGGCGAGAACGCGGCCGAGCCGATCTGCGTCGCCGCCCCGGTTGCGGCGTCGATCCGGTAGAGCCGGCTCGTGCTCCCGAGCGCGACGAGCTGCTTGTTGGCGGGCCGAACGTCGAGCCCGACGATCTGCTCGCCGGCCGGCAGGCCGGTGAGCGTGCTGCGCGTGATCGACGCCGGCGTCTGGCCGCTGAACGTGACCAGCCGGTTGCCGGCATCCACCCCGTAGAAGAGCTCGGCCGCCCCCGCGTCCGCTGCGCGGCCGAGGCCGGCGGCGCAGAGAAGAGCGGCAACGAGTGTGAAGACACGTGTGCGAGACATCTGATTCCCCCTCGGTTGACGTGTCCCGGGTTCGCCTGGCGGGTCGAACCGGTTCGGGTATCGTCGGACCCATGGAGGCACGTGCTCTCGGCACGCAGGGGCTCGAGGTCGCGGCGCTCGGCCTCGGCTGCATGGGGATGTCCGAGTTCTACGGGCACGCCGACGAGCGCGAGGCGATCGCCACCGTTCACCGGGCGCTCGAGCTCGGGATCACGCTGCTCGACACCGCCGACATGTACGGCACGGGAGCGAACGAGCGGCTCGTCGGGAAGGCGATCGCCGACCGTCGCGACCGGGTCGTGCTCGCGACGAAGTTCGGGAACGTTCGCGGCCCGAACGGCGAGTTCCTCGGCATCGACGGCAGCGCGGCGTACGTCCGCTCGGCCTGCGAAGCGTCGCTGCAACGGCTCGGGGTCGAGACGATCGACCTCTACTACCAGCACCGCGTCGACCTGGACACGCCGATCGAGGAGACCGTCGGCGCGATGGCCGAGCTCGTGACCGAGGGGAAGGTGCGCTACCTCGGGCTCTCCGAGGCGGCGGCGCCGACGATCCGCCGCGCGCACGCCGTCCATCCGATCTCGGCGCTCCAGACGGAGTACTCGCTGTGGATGCGCGAGCCGGAGGCGGAGCTCCTCCCCACGGTGCGCGAGCTCGGGATCGGCTTCGTCGCCTACAGCCCGCTCGGGCGCGGCTTCCTCTCCGGTCGGATCCGCTCCGCGGAGGATCTGGAACCGGCCGATTCCCGACGCAACGCCCCGCGCTTCGAGGACGAGAACCTGCGCCGCAACCTCGAGCTCGTCGCCGCGCTGGAAGAGCTCGCCGGCGAGCGTGAGCTGCCGCCGTCGCAGGTCGCGCTCGCCTGGGTCCTTGCTCGGGGCGACGACGTTGTCCCGATCCCGGGCACGAAGCGACGCGCGTACCTGGAGGAGAACGCGGCCGCGGCCGAGGTCCGGCTTACGGCCGCCGAGATCGAGCGGCTCGAGCACGCGTTCCCCGTCGGCGCAACCGCCGGCGACCGCTATCGGGACATGTCGACCGTCAACCGGTGACGGCGAGCGGGAACGGCTTCCGCGCCAACGCAGGCAGCGCCTGAGCCGTCACCCAGAGCGGCGTCGTCACGTAGCGCGCGTTGTAGCGGTAGCTCCCGTCGGGGCGCCGCATCCGCTCCAGGTAGCGGAAGGCGGGCACGCCTGGCGTGCGGCCGGCCGCGAGCAGCGCCTGGATCGCCCACGCGGTCGACTGCGTGTCCGAGCCGCGCCCGAGCGTGAGCTCGAAGCCGCCGTCGGGATTCTGGTGGCGTCGCAGGAACGCGACCCCTCGGTCGATCGGCTTCCCTTTCACTCCCACGGCACGGAGCGCCTGGATCGCGGCGGCGGTGTCGTTGGCGTCGGCGGCGCCGCCGACGAGCCACGACCAGCCGCCGTTCGGGCGCTGGGCCGCGCGGAGCGACGCGACGAGTGCCGGCGGCGCCGGCTCGCCCGACCTGTCGGAGGGCGAGGATCGTCCAGATCGTCGCGTTCACGAGCTTCCCCTGCCTGTACGCACGCAGGCCCGGAAGCAGGTCGTCCGGCCTGTCGCCGGCTGCGGCGCGCGCCATCGCGAGGAGCGCGCGGTCGGTCGCGGACGCCGGATCCTGCTTCGCGAGGTAGCCGGCCGCACCGTCCGTCTCCTCGCCCGCGGCGACCAGGCCGAGCGTCGCCCACGCGGTGATCTGCGCGTCGCCGAAGCCGCCGTCGTCGCGCTGCTGGCTCTGGACGTAGCCGGCGGGCGTGGCGAGCGCCGCCGCGGCGGTCAACGTCGCGAGCAGCTTCACGCCCACACGACATCCGTCCGCGAGCGCCGCGCGTAGCGTTCGAGCACACGCCGCAACTCAGGCCCGGCTACGAGAGCGAGGATGACGTTGCCCGCGGCGTGCGCGATGTTGAAGGGAACGCCTGCGGCGAGGCGCGCGACCAGCGCCGCCTCCGTGTGCGGGTAGAACGCGAACCAGAGCCAGACGTCCATCAGCATCCCGAACGCGAAGCCGAGGACGAGCACGAACGCGGCGAACGCGAGCCTGCTCCGCAGCAGCGGCCCGAAGAGGCCGGCGAGCAGGCCGCACCCGCCCCAGGCCAGCATCTGCCAGGGCGTGTGCGGGCCCTGGCCGAGGAAGAAGTTCGAGGCGATCGCGGCGAGCGCGCCGACGGCGAAGCCGCGGCGTGGTCCGAGTGCGACGCCGGCCGCCGCGACGATCACCGTCACCGGCTGGACGCTCGGAATCGGCGCGAAGAGCACACGGCCGGCGGCGGCGAGGCCGCCGATGGTGGCGACGAGGGTCAGGTCGCGCGTCGAGATCGTCCCGCTCTCGAGCCAGGCGAAGCCGGCGACGAGCACGGCGACCGCGGCCAGGAGCGTCGCGACCCCGCCGTTGCTCGGGTCGAGCGCGGCCCAGGCGGCGAGCGCGAGCGCCGCGCCGGCCGCGAGCATGGCGACCCTAGACGCCAACGCCGACCCCCGAAACGAGCGCTTGTGTTTCTGAAACACAAAGTCCGATTCGACGGTGCGCAGGGAGGTCTCGGTCATGCGTCGCCACGACCACGGCCTTGCCCGAGGCGGCGTACTCCTCCAGCCACGCGCCGAGCGCGGCCTTTCGCACCGGGTCGACCCCGCGCGTCGGCTCGTCGAGGATCAGCACGTCCGGCTCCGCGACGGCGACGGCCGCCACCGCGAGCCGCTCGCGCTCGCCGCTCGACAGATCGCGCGGGTGCCGGGCCGCCGCCCAGCCGAGCCCGACCCGCTCCAGTGCGGCGCGAGCCCTCTGTTCATCCCGGTTCACGGCGAGCGCGACCTCGTCCAGCGCCGTCTCCTTGACGAGATAGCGGCCCGGATCCTGGGACAGATAGCCGGCGCGCCCGCGGACGTCGACGGTGCCTGCCTGCGGCTCCAGCAGCCCGGCGGCGATCCGCGCGAGCGTCGACTTCCCGGAGCCGTTCGGCCCCTCGAGCGCGACGATCTCGCCGCGGCGGACCTCCAGATCGACGCCGTCGAGGACGGGAACGAGCTCGCGGTAGGCGAACGAGACCCCGCGCAGCGAGAGCGCGACCTCGCCGAAGAGACTTTGTGTTTCAGAAACACAAGGCGTCGTCCAGCCCGGCCGTTCCGAGGCCAGCCAGTCGAGTGCCTCCGGACGGGAGGCGTCGAGAACGATCCGGCCGCCGTCGACGAAGAGGACCCGGGTCGCGAGCTCGAGCGCGCGCGCGACGCGGTGCTCGGAGAGGACAACGGTCGCGCCGAGGCGGTCGACGGCATCGAGGAACAGAGCGGCGGCCACCGGGTCGAGCTGCGACGTCGGCTCGTCGAGCAGCAGCAGCTGCGGCTCGAGCGCGAGGGCGGACGCGAGGCAGACGCGCTGCAGCTCGCCGCCCGAGAGCTCGACCGTCTTGCGGCCCCAGAGGTGGAGCGCGTCGACGGACGCCAGCGCGCGCTCGACGCGCGGCCAGATCTGGGCCGGAGCGACGCCGAGGTTCTCGAGCCCGAACGCGACCTCGTTCGCGACGATCGTCATCACGACCTGGTCCTCGGGATCCTGGAACACGGTCGCGGCGACGCCTGCGATGTCGCAAGGCCGCGCCTCCCGGGTGTCGAGGCCGGCGACGACGACGCGTCCGGCGAAGTGGCCACCGTGGAAGTGCGGGACGAGCCCGGCGAGCGCGCGCAGGAGCGTCGACTTGCCGGAGCCCGAGGGGCCGAGGACGGCCACGACCTCACCCGGCTCGAGCTCCAGCGAGACGTCCCGCAGCGCGGGCGGCGCCAGGGGGTACGCGAACGAGAGGTCGACGACGGAGGCTAGAGCCACAGCGCCGCCACCAGTACGAGCAGAGCGGCTGCCGGGAGCGCGAGCCGGTCGCGCGTCCGCCACGGCGGGCGCGGCGCCCGCGTCGACCCCGGGCGGCCGAAGCCGCGCGCCTCCATCGCCTCCGCAAGCCCCGTCGCCCGCTCGAGCGAGCCCGCGACGAGCGGCGAGAGCAGCGTCGCGTAGCCGCGCGCGCCCTCCAGCCGCACTCCTCTCCCCCGCACCGACTCGGCGAGCCCGGCGGCGTCGCGTTCCAGCGACGGCACGAGCCGCGTCGCGAGCGCGACCGCGAGTGCCGACCTCCGCGCCGCGCCCGCGGCCGCCACGAGGCGGTCGTGGTCGAGCAGGAGTGCGTAGGCGGCGAACGCGAGCCCCAGCGCGGCCAGCCGCAACGCGTTCAGCGCCGCCTCGGCGAGCTCGGTCGTCGTGATGTCGAGCGGGCCGAGCACGGGAACCGTCGGCCCTTCCCAGAGAAGCGTGCCGTCCGGGGCGGACCAGAGGAACGGCGAGAGCAGGAGGACGCCGAGACTGCTGGTGAGGACGCCGAAGAGGTAGACACGGCGACGTCCGGACGGCGCGCGCAGGCAGATCGCGAGCAGGACGGCGGTCAACAGCGCCACGAACCAGATCCGGTCGGTCAGCAGGGCCGCGGTGCCGGCGGCGGCGAGCAGGACGGCGGCGGGCACCGGGCTCATGGCACCTCGTAGCGGCGGGTGAGGGCTGGATCGCCGCGTGAGGACGACCTTGACCGGGTCGCCGGCGGTCTGACCGACCAGCTCGGCGGTTGCCCCGTCCGGCCCGTCCCGGAGCTCGAGCACGTTCGCACCGTCTGGGACGGGGGTTCCGAGCGGCGCGACGGAGCCGGCGCCGATCTCGCCGGCGAGCCGGTCGGCACGCGCGCGCGAGCCCTCGAAGCGGACGACGGCGGGCCTCGTCTTCCCGGAGTACCCGTGCAGGAACGGCTCCGGGAAGGCCCCGACGACCACGCGCGCCTCCCCTTCCCGCTCCCAGCCGCGGTAGTCGAGCCAGGCGACGTCGCCGTCCCGAAGCCGGTAGGAAGCCGCGCTCCGGTCGCCCTCGTAGCCGTTCACGAACCAGAACCAGTCGCGCTGGTCGTCGAGGCTCCCCGCGAGCCCGTCGATCGACTGCACGAAGCGGCCGCCGTAGCGCGTCTCGAGCTCGACCTCCGACGCGAGCGCACGCATGAGCGTCTGCCCCGCATCGACCTCGGCGTCGAGCAGGACCTCGGCGCCACGGTCGCGCGTCACCCACAGCGTCGCCGTCCCCTCCTCCCCGCCGACGCCGAAGACGCTGCAGCCGGCGAGGAGGACGAGAGCAGCGAGCGCGGCGAGCGCCCGCCGGATCACAGCTGGGCGTTCGACCTGACGGCGCCCGGCGCGGTCGCCCGCACCAGCCCGGCGTGCCTGCCGATGCACGCGCGGCCGTTCTTCGTCTTGAAGCGCTTGCCGTCGGCGACGAGCGTCGCGGTCGCGGCGCGGGTTCGCTTGCCTGCGTCGGTGACCGACTGGACGACGTAGCAGTTGGCCGGCAGCCGCTGGAGCTCGAGCGTCGGCGGCCCGCCGGTCGGACCGAACGTGGCGTAGTACCAGAGGACGACGTCGCCGTCCTTCAGCGTCACCTTGTCGGCACCGACGGGCGGCGAGACGCCGTTCACCTTGAAGACCCAGCCGGTGCTGTCCGACCCCGGGTACTTGCCGATCTGGCTGACGTAGTCGCCGAAGCTCGACGACGTCATCCCGTAGTAGAACTCGCCGAGCGTGCTGGCGGCGTCGAGCGCCTGGAGCGCGTTGTCGGCGGTCACGGCCGGCTGGGCGGGGCCGAAGATGGTCGTCGTCCTGCCTTCGACCCGGATCTTGACGTTGGCCGCAGAGCGCAGTCGGCGCGAGCACCACCAGGAGAAGCACCGAGAGAGCGAAGAGTCTGCGAAGCACGAATCCTCCTTCCGCGAGGGGTTCGAGTCGGGGAGCGCGGCAGGTCTTCTGACTCGGGGCTCCCCCTCCGCGGCCTTCCCGGCCTCTCGGCCAGTGGCAATTCCGCGTCGGGCGTCTCCCCTCACAGCGGCGGGACCGTCCCGGACTTGCACCGGGTTCCCTCACCGTGCTCCGTATGTGTGGAGCAGGAGCCTACCATTGCCGCGTGCCGATCTCCGCCGCGCTGCGCCTCTGGGCGCCGGTCGTTCTCTGGGCCGCGCTCATCTTCGCCTTCTCGTCCGTGCCCGACCTCGGGACCGGGCTCGGGACGTGGGACCTCGTGCTGCGGAAGCTCGCGCACGCGGCCGAGTTCGCCGTCCTCGGCGCGCTGCTGCTGCGCGCGCTCCGCGACGAGCGCGCCGCTCTGGCGGCAGGCGTCGCCTACGCGATCTCGGACGAGGTGCACCAGCTGTTCGTGCCCGGACGCGTCGGGTCGCCGCTCGACGTCGTGATCGACTCGGCCGGCGTCGCGGTCGGTGTCCTCCTCTGGCGGCGGTACGGGCGCTAGATTCCCGGCATGGACGCGAAGGAGATGCCCGACCGCCAGTTCGAGGCCGTGCTGGAGCGGCTCGACCGGATCGCGGACGAGCTCGCGCGGCTGAACCGGCACGCCGAGAACGCCGAGGGGTTCCAGCTGATGGCGCGCGAGCTGCGCAACCTGAACGAGTCGCTGAACGCGCTCGCCTACGCCGCGCTCGGGCAGAGCCCGCGCGTCAGGCGCGCGAAGTGACGCGCGCGACGTAGCGCTCGGCCGAGCGGCGCACGACCTCGCTGCCGTCCGCCGGCACGAGCCGGTTCCACCAGGCGCCGAGGATCCGCTCGAACGGCCACGGCTCCAGCGTCTGCGCGATCCGCTCGACCTCGGCCGCAGGCAGCGGGATCAGGTTCGGGTAGCTCCACATGAAGCCGACGAAGCGGCGGTCCGGGATCACCTGGACGATGTCGCCGGAGAGGAGCGTGCTCGTGTTCGCGTCGTGGAGCACGGTGCCGCCGGGATAGTGGCCGCCGAGCCGGAGCAGGGTCAGTCCGCCTCCCAGCTCCTTCACGTCGCCGGACCAGAGCTCGATCGCCGGGTCGGGCCGCATGATCCACTCGCGGTCGGCCTCGTGCAGGAGGACCGGGACGCCGCCGAGCGCCTCGCTCCAGTCGACCATCCCGGAGTAGTAGTGCGGGTGCGAGATCGCGATCGCCCGCACCTCGCCGCGCGCCTGCACCGCTTCGACCGCCGCGTCGTCGACGACGGGGATCATGTCCCAGACGACGTTGCCCTCCGCCGACTCGGCGAGCAGCAGCCGCTGGCCGATCGCGAGCTCGGGCGCGACGCCGACGCCGAGATAGCCCGAGTCGTCGCGGACGTCGCAGCGATACCCGGCGCGGAGCTCGTCAGCGGTCAGCCATTGCTGCCCGTCCGGGCCGACGTACTGGCGCTCGTCGTCGCAGATCGCGCAGCGCTCCGGCTCGCCGGCGTGATGCGTCGCACAGGTGCGGCAGATTCTCAGGGCGT
>CAVTBS010000006.1:0-534910 GCA_963732995.1 uncultured Gaiellaceae bacterium
AGGAATTGGGCTTCCCCGATCACTACTTCAACGACCGGCTCATCGACGTGATCGACGTGCTGCTTGCAGCTCCGGAAGTCGAGTACCCGGTGAAGCCCAGCTGACCGAAGTGAAGGGGCCCATCACCCCACTTCGACCGTCGGTCCGGTATCAATTGCCGACCCCGACCTCGAGTCGCTATCGGCCGGACAGAAGATCCTCGTGCGTGTAGGGTCCGTGAACTAAACGCCGGCTCGAGGGTAAGCCGGCCGATTCAGGCAGGAGCTGGTCAGGCGCGCCCCGTTGCGGTGAGACGGCGAGCCTGACGGCGTCAGGCACATCTCCATGCCAGTGCGGCGTTCTTTGCGGTGACGTCATGACAGGCCGGGGCATCGACCAGGTGCTTGCGCATGGCGAGCCGGACCTGTTTGAATCGTACATGCGGTCGCCGTGGGATATGTCGAACTGGCCGAGGGCGTGGCCGGTTTCATGGGGCGCGGGCTGGGCTTTGACTACCCCTGGGGCGAAGCGCTTGCCGTGCTGCGCGAGCGCAGGCCCGACGCTCGCATCATCAATGAAACGGCGGTCACCACCAGTGACGATGCGCAGCCCGGCAAGGGGATTCACTACCGCATGCGTCTCGGACAATTTGCGGTGCATCACGAGTGCGGAAATTGATTTCTTCGTTTCGCCAACAATCACGTTATGGATTGGGGCCGCGCGGGGCTTCCTACAGACGCTGGAGCGTTTTGCACGCTGCCGATTTGCGCACGGCCGGTGTCCGACAGCAGTGCGCAGGAGGCTGGCGTTCCCGCAGTAATGGAATCTCCCGCGCGCCGGGGCAGGGTCCTCGGTTTTGCCTACGCCACGCTGAGCAGCGGCACCCCCGCCGCCTCGGCCGCGACTCGCGGGCGCAGCGGAGTCAATTTCCTGGGAGAGTTGTCCGGCCGGACTGCGGAGCTTGCCGCCGAAGCGATGCTCGAGCACCGGCGGGCCGGCGACGTCGTCGTGGCGTCAGTCCATTGGGGCGAAAACTGGGGGTTCGACATCCCGCGCGGGGAGCGGGCGTTCGCGCATGGGCTCATAGCTGAAGGCGCAGCCGACATCATCTACGGCCATTCGTCTCACCATGTCAAAGGCATCGAGGTCCGTCAGGGCAAGCTGATTCTCTATGGGTGCGGCGATTTCCTGAATGACTACGAAGGCATCTCGGGGCATGAGTCATACCGGCCCGATCTTTCGCTGATGTACTTTCCTGTCCTGGACGCGTCCACTGGTGAGTTGATCGGCCTGGACGCGGTTGCGATGCGCATCCGCCGCTTTCGCCTGGAACGCGCGGCCGCCGACGATGTGTCGTGGCTACGCGGCACCCTCGAGAGGGAAGGCCGCGCGCTGGGCACGCACGCGACAGCGGATGCACAGGGCACGCTGTCGCTGCTTTGGTGACGGGCCGATCGGCCGCGGGATCTGCTAGAGCACTTCGCTCGCGAAGTCCGCCAGCCGTGAGCGCTCGCCGCGAGCCAGTGTGATGTGCCCGCTGTGCGGCCATCCCTTGAACTTGTCGACCGCGAAGGTGAGGCCCGACGAGCCCTCGGTGAGGTAGGGCGTGTCGATCTGCGCGAGGTTGCCCATGCAGATGATCTTGGTGCCCGGGCCGGCGCGCGTGATCAGTGTCTTCATCTGCTTGGGCGTCAGGTTCTGCGCTTCGTCGATGATCACGTATTTGTTCAGGAAGGTGCGGCCGCGCATGAAGTTCATGCTCTTGATCTTGATGCGGCTGCGTATCAGTTCGTTGGTGGCCGCGCGGCCCCATTCGCCGGCGGCCGTTTCGGTCTTGGCCAGCACTTCCAGGTTGTCGTCGAGGGCGCCCATCCACGGGCCCATCTTTTCCTCCTCCGTGCCGGGAAGAAATCCGATGTCCTCGCCCACGCTCACCGTGGCGCGGGTCATGATGATCTCGGTATAACGGCGGTCGTCCAGCACCTGGGTGAGGCCCGAGGCCAAGGCCATCAGCGTCTTGCCTGTTCCGGCAGTTCCGGTGAGGGTCACGAAGTCCACCTCGGGGTCCATCAGCAGGTTCATCGCGAAGTTCTGCTCGCGGTTGCGCGTGGTCACGCCCCAGATGGAATTCTTCAGGTGGCCGTAGTCCTTCAATGTCTTGAGCACCGCGGTCTTGGCGCGGATTTCGGTCACGCGTGCATACAGGCTGGGCTCGCCGGGCGACTCGAAATAGACGAACTGGTTGATCAGCAAACTGGGCACGATGGGCCCGGTGATGCGATAGAAGGTGTGCTGGCCGCTTTGCCAGCTCTCGATGGTCTTGCCGTGCTTGGCCCAGAAGTCGGGCGGCAGCGCGAGCGCGCCGGAATACAGCAGTTCAAGGTCGTCGAGCGTCTTGTCGTTCTGGTAGTCGTCGGTCGCCAGGCCCAGCGCGCGGGCCTTGACTCGCATGTTGATGTCCTTGGACACCAGCACCACTTCGCGCGGCGCGTGCTGTTCGCGCAGGGACTGGACCACGCCAAGGATCTGGTTGTCGGCCTTGCCTTGCGGCAGGCTGGCGGGCAGGTTGTTGGCCAGCGCCTGGGTCTGGAAGAACAGGTTGCCGCGAGCCTCGGGGTGGCCCGTGGTGCTGAGCTTCAGGCCGCTGGCGATGTCCGCGCCCTGGGCGCCGGCCAGGGCGTCGAGCGTCCGGCTGGCCTGGCGCGCATTGCGGGCGACTTCCGTCATGCCCTTCTTGTGGCCGTCGAGCTCTTCGAGCACGATCATCGGCAGGAAGATGTCGTGTTCCTCGAAGCGGAACAGGCTCATCGGGTCGTGCATGAGCACGTTGGTGTCCAGTACGAACAGCTTGGCCGGGCCTGCCGGCTTGGCCTTGCGGACGGGGCGCGGCGCGGGCTGGGGCTCGATTGCCGCACGCTTTTTGAAGGGCGCAAGTTCGGGCAGATCGATAGGGCCCGTGTCTTCACGGAACGCTTCCGGATGAAGTTCACCACCGCCCCGGGGATCGAAGTCCAGGGCCTGGGGCTTTTCAGCGAGCGGGCTATCGGCCTGGACCGCCTCCGATTTTCGCGAACCCTTGTGCGAGGAACGGGCCGGAGCGTCGTAGGCTTCCGGCGGTAGCAGGGCAGCGCGCTTGGTGGGGGCAGGGGGCAGTGGCATAGGGCGGCGGGTTCCCGGATGAGAAGGTCAGGAAGCGAAAAAGCCGCCTGGCGAGCCGGGCGGCTTTGACTGGTTTAGCGGTGATGACGCGTGGCGTCAGGGTCAACTGCATGAATTCATTATGCACAACTGACGTGACACCACAAGGCGCCACGGCGCTTGTTGCGACAAAACGTCAGGCAGCCTTCTTCAGCAGTTTGACAGCCTTGAGCACCTCGTCCACGTGACCCGGGACTTTCAGGCCACGCCATTCCTGCTTGAGCAGGCCATCGGCGCCGATCAGGAAGGTGCTGCGCTCGATGCCCTTGACCTTCTTGCCGTACATGATCTTGTTCTTGACCACGCCGAACATGTGGCACATCTTCTCTTCGGTATCCGCGATGAGCTCGAACGGCAGCTCGAGCTTGGTCTTGAAGTCGTCGTGCGACTTCATGTTGTCGCGCGAGACACCGAATACAGTCGCGCCGGCCTTCACGAAGTCCTTGTACTTGTCGCGAAACTGCATGGCCTCTGTCGTGCAGCCGGGAGTGTTGTCCTTCGGATAGAAATACAGCACCAGAACGTGGCCGTTGTGGGAAGTATTGGTGACTTTGAGCCCGCCAGTGGCGATTGCTTCAAATTCGGGGATGGGTTTGTTGACAACGATCGCCATGAATTTGTTTCTCGTGTGACAGGATTGCTCGTTGCTACTTCTGGGGATATCCCGTTGCAACCTGCAATTTTACCCTGAATCGGCCACCGCGGGCCCTAGGTGGTTACGCCCCCTGCTCAAGCAGAAGGGCTACTGCCACGCTGCGCCCTTCCTGAGCCAGGATGTTGTAAGTGCGGCATGCCGCGGCCGTGTCCATGGTCTCGATACCGATGCGCTTGGCCATGAGCGGCTCCAGCCATGCGGCTTGGGGGAAACGAATGCGCGAGCCGCTTCCGAAAATAACGACTTCGCACTCTACTTGGGCCAGCAGCTCGAACTGACCGGCGCCCAGGTCCTCGAAACGTTCCGCGGGCCAGGCAATGCGCTCGCCCCGGGAGCTCAGGACGACGCTATGCGTGATCTTCTCCCCATCGACGCCCACCCACCCCGGCCCATAACCGCTGATGGATTGCACGTCGGATTTGTCGGGTTGCAGCTTCATGGGGGCGAGGGGCTTTGGTGCGCTGGACTAAAAGTATGCAGAACTATGGTCAAATTATAGGTTTTCACCCTTAGAAAATGGTCCGGAGGGGCTTTTTGAAAACCGTCCAGAAGTCAGCCAAGCTCGCCAACGTCCTGTACGACATCCGCGGCCCCATCATGGATGCGGCCCGGCAAATGGAAGAAGAGGGCCACAAGATCATCAAGCTCAACATCGGCAACCTCGCCGTGTTCGGCTTCGACGCGCCCGAGGAAATCCAGCTCGACATGGCCCACAACCTGGCCAACTCGTCTGGCTATTCGGACAGCAAGGGCATATTCGCGGCGCGCAAGGCCGTGATGCACGAGACCCAGAAGCAGGGCATCGCTGGCGTCGCCCTGGATGACATCTACCTCGGCAATGGCGCGAGCGAGCTGATCACGATGGCCACCAATGCGCTGCTGGACAATGGCGACGAATTGCTCCTGCCCGCCCCCGACTATCCGCTCTGGACCGCCGCCGCGAGCCTGTCCGGCGGCACGCCGGTGCACTACCTGTGCGAGGAGGCCAACGGCTGGATGCCCGACCTGGCGGACATCCGCGGCAAGATCACGCCAAGGACCAAGGGCATCGTGGTCATCAACCCCAACAACCCGACCGGAGCGCTGTATTCGGATGAGCTGCTCAAGGGGATCGTGGAAATCGCCCGCGCGCACAACCTGGTGATCTTCGCGGACGAGGTCTACGACAAAGTGCTGTACGACGGAGTCAAGCACACGGCGATCGCCAGCCTGTCGCAGGACGTTCTGACGCTGACCTTCAACTCGCTGTCCAAGAGCTACCGTTCGTGCGGCTACCGCGCCGGCTGGATGGTGGTGTCGGGAGACAAGAAGTCCGCGACCGACTACATCGAAGGCCTGAACATGCTCACGAACATGCGGCTGTGCCCCAACGTTCCGGGGCAGTACGCCATCCAGACCGCGCTGGGCGGCTACCAGAGCATCAATGAGCTGGTGGGCGAGGGCGGGCGCTTGCGCCGCCAGCGCGACCTGGCCTACGATCTGATCACCGCCATCCCGGGGGTCACCTGCGTCAAGCCCACGGCCGCTCTCTACATGTTTCCCCGGCTCGACCCCAAGGTCTACCCGATCGCCGACGACCGCCAGTTCTTCCTGGAGCTGCTGCAGGAAACCCGCGTGATGCTGGTGCAGGGCACGGGCTTCAACTGGGCCACGCCGGATCATTTCCGCATCGTCTTCCTGCCCCATGAAGACGATCTTCGCGAAGCCGTCGGCCGCATCGCGAGATTCCTCGAACACTACAGAAAACGTCACTCGTCATGAAAGCCATCCAAGTAGGCCTGCTGGGCATCGGCACCGTCGGTCACGGTGTCTTCAACGTCTTGAAGCGCAACCAGGAAGAGATCAAGCGCCGCGCCGGCCGCGGCATCGAGATCACGATGGTGGCCGACCTGGACATGGCGCGGGCGCAGGCCGCAGTCGGCAACGCGGCGCAGGTCGTGAGCGATGCGCGTGCGGTCATCGCCAACCCCGAGATCGACATCGTCGTCGAGCTGATCGGCGGCTACGGTGTGGCCAAAGCCCTGGTCATGGAGGCCATCGAGGCGGGCAAGCACGTGGTCACGGCCAACAAGGCCCTGCTGGCCGTGCATGGCACGGAGATCTTCGCCGCCGCGCATCGCCGGGGCGTGATGGTGGCGTTCGAGGCGGCAGTGGCCGGCGGCATCCCCATCATCAAGGCGCTGCGCGAAGGCCTCACCGCCAACAGCATCGAATGGATCGCCGGCATCATCAATGGCACCACCAATTTCATCCTGTCCGAGATGCGCGACAAGGGGCTGGACTTCGACGTGGTGCTCAAGGAGGCGCAGCGCCTGGGCTATGCCGAGGCCGACCCCACCTTCGACATCGAAGGGGTGGACGCCGCGCACAAGGCCACCATCATGTCGGCGATCGCATTCGGCATCCCGGTGCAGTTCGACAAGGCCTATGTCGAAGGCATCACCAAGCTGGGCGCGCAGGACATCCGCTACGCCGAGCAGCTGGGTTATCGCATCAAGCTGCTGGGCATCACCAAGCGCACTGACAAGGGCATCGAGCTGCGGGTGCACCCGGCGCTGGTGCCGGCCAGGCGGCTGATCGCCAATGTCGAAGGCGCGATGAATGCGGTGATGGTGCAGGCCGACGCCGTCGGCACGACTCTGTACTACGGCAAGGGTGCGGGCAGCGAGCCCACGGCCAGCGCCGTGATCGCCGACCTGGTGGACATCACCCGCCTGCACACTGCGGACGCCGCGCATCGCGTGCCGCATCTGGCCTTCCAGCCCGATTCGATGAGCGATGAGGCCGTGTTGCCGATGAGCGAGGTCGTCACCAGCTACTACCTGCGCTTGCGCGTGGCCGACCAGGCCGGCGTGCTCGCCAAGGTCACGGGCCTGCTGGCGGAAGCAGGCATCAGCATCGACGCCATGTTGCAACGCGAGGCCGGCGAGGGCGAGAAGCAGACCGACCTGATCATCCTGACCCATAGCGTGCGCGAAGGCACGATGAACGAAGTGATCGCCCAGATGCAGGGGCTGCCCACCGTGCTGGCGCCGATCACGCGCATCCGCAAGGAAGAGTTGGCGTGATCCTGCAAGTCTGGCTATAATTCTAGCCAGACTGGACAGATTGGGGTCGCTATGGCTTGGCAAGTGCAGGACGCAAAAAACCGCTTCAGCGAATTGATAGACCGTGCGCGCAATGAAGGCCCGCAGGTGGTGACGCGCCATGGCCGCCCGGTCGTGCAAGTCGTGGCCGTAGGCGGGCCGATGCAAGCGCGTGAAGACGATCAGTTCGCGCAGTACCTTCTTGCCGTGCCCAAGGTGGACGGGCTCGAGGCGCCGCCGCGGCGCAGTCGCAAGACCGCCGTGCGCGTTGGAGACTGAAGGCGTGCAGTGGCTGCTCGATACCTGCGTCGTTTCCGAACTCACGCGCAAGGCGCCGAGCACGGCGGTGGTCGAGTGGCTCCAACGCCATGGCGGCGACGCGGTGCTGACGATGGTGACTGTAGGCGAGATCCAATATGGCATCGAGCGCATGCCTGCCAGCCGGGCCCGCAATTCCCTTCAGCTCTGGTTCGACGGGCTGTGCAGCCAGTATTCGGAACGAACGCTGCCAACGGACGACGCTGTCTGGCGTGCCTACGGTCGATTGAAGGCCTCGGTCGAATCCATCGGCAGGCCGCAGGAGGACCTCGACCTCTTGATCGCCGCGACCGCAGCCGTGCACAGGCTCACCGTGGTGACCCGCAACACCAAGCACTTCGACGACTCCGGCGTCAAGACTTTCAACCCCTGGTCGGGCCACTGATGCCCGGCCCAATTCGTTCAAGGTAATGCTCTACATCTCCACCCGCGGCCACGCCGACCGCAAACATTTCTGCGAGATCCTGCTGGAAGGCCTGGCGCCGGACGGCGGCCTGTACCTGCCCGAGCGCTACCCCCAGGTCGATGCCGCCACGCTGGCCAAGTGGCGCGGCTTGCCCTACGCACGAGCTGGCGTTCGAGATCCTGTCGCTCTACATCGACGACATCCCGGCACGAGACCTGAAGGCGATCTGCCGCAAGACCTACACCGAAGAAGTGTTCGGCACGCAGGCGATCGTGCCGCTCAAGAAGCTGGAAGACGGCCTGTGCCTCGAAGCCCTGTCCAACGGTCCCACGCTGGCCTTCAAGGACATGGCGATGCAGTTGCTGGGCAACCTGTTCGAGTACGAACTGGCGCGCCGCGGCGAGGAACTGAACATCCTGGGCGCGACCTCCGGCGATACCGGCAGCGCGGCCGAATACGCGATGCGCGGCAAGAAGGGCGTGCGCGTTTTCATGACCTCGCCGCACGGCCGGATGAGCCCCTTCCAGCAGGCGCAGATGTTCAGCCTGCAGGACGCCAACATCCACAACCTGGCGATCGAGGGCGTGTTCGATGACTGCCAGGACATCGTCAAGGCCGTGTCGAACGACCTGGAATTCAAGCGCAAGTACAAGATCGGCACGGTCAACTCGATCAACTGGGCGCGGCTGGTGGCGCAGGTGGTGTACTACTTCGCCGGCTACTTCCAGGCGACGCAGAGCGAACGACCAGAAGGTGAGCTTCACCGTTCCCTCCGGCAACTTCGGCAACATCTGCGCCGGCCATGTGGCGCGCATGATGGGCCTGCCGATCGAGAAGCTGGTGCTGGCCACCAATGAGAACGACGTGCTGGACGAGTTCTTCCGCACCGGCGTCTACCGCGTGCGTCGAGCGCCGACACCCACGAGACCTCCAGCCCGTCGATGGACATCTCCAAGGCCAGCAACTTCGAGCGCTTCGTGTTCGACCTGCTCGGGCGCGACGGCGCAAGGGTCCGGTCCTTGTTCGGCGAGCAGCTGGCCGACGAACGGCCGCTTCGACCTGAGCGCCGAGCCGACGTTCGCGCAGGCCGCGCAGCGCTACGGCTTCGTCAGCGGCAAGAGCACGCACGCCGACCGCCTGGCCACCATCCGCGACACCCACGAGCGCTTCGGCTCGTGATCGACACCCACACCGCCGACGGCCTGAAGGTGGCGCGCCAACACCTGCAGCCCGGCGTGCCGATGATCGTGCTGGAGACGGCGCTGCCGATCAAGTTCGCGGCGACCATCGTCGAAGCGCTGGGCCACGAGCCCGACCGGCCCGGCGCGGTTCGAGGGCATCGAGCACCTGCCCAAGCGCGTGACGGTGCTGCCGGCCGACGCCCAGGCGGTCAAAGGATTCATCGCGGGCACTGTGCCTGATTTACGGCTGAGGCGCCATGAAAGTCGTCGGCTTCGCCGGTTTCTCGGGCTCGGGCAAGACCACGCTGGTCGAGCGCCTGATTCCCGCCCTCAAGCTGCGTGGCCTGCGCGTCTCGGTCGTGAAGCATGCGCACCACAAGTTCGACATCGACCATCCCGGCAAGGACACGTACCGGCATCGCGAGGCCGGCGCCTTCGAGGTGGTGGTGGCATCCGACCAGCGCCTGGCGCTGATCCGCGAGTTCGAGCAGCCCGCGCAGCTCACGGTGCACCACCTGATCGCCGAGCTCTACGACGGCGTCGACTGGGTGCTGGTCGAGGGCTTCAAGCAAAGCAACCTGCTCAAGATCGAGGTCTGGCGCGGCCGCATCGGGCAAGCCGGCGCGCTATCCCGACGACGATTTCATCGTGGCCATCGCCACCGACTCGCCGGACGCAGCTGCCGGAGGCCACCCTGCGGCCGGTGCTGGATCTGAACGACCCCGATGCCGTGGCCCAGTGGCTGGTCGACAATCGGCGATCGCTTCGACTACAACCCGGAGATGTACTCATGACGCCCGCCGCTCGCCGCCGCTGCGGCCGCTGGACGAGGCGCTGGCCGAGCTGCTGGCCCACGCGCAGCCGCTGCGCGGACACCGAGACGCGTCTCCACCTTCGAGGCCGACGGCCGCGTGCTGGCCCAGGACCTGGTGTCGGCGCTGCAGGTGCCGCCGCAGGACAACAGCTCCATGGACGGCTATGCGGTGCGCAGCGCCGAGATCGCCGACGAGGGCGTGCCGCTGCCGGTCAGCCAGCGCATTCCCGGCCGGCAGCGCTGCCGCAGCCCTGGAGCCCGGCACGCGCGGCCCGCATCTTCACCGGCGCGCCGATTCCCGCCGGCGCCGATGCGGTCGTGATGCAGGAAGACACCGAGCGCTGCCGGCGAGCGGCCGGGTGCGCATCCTGCGCGTGCCCGCCGCGGGCCAGTGGATCCGCCGCAGCGGCGAGGACATCACGCGCGGCGACACGGTGCTGGCGAAGGGCGAGCGCCTCGACGCCCGCCGGCGCTCGGCCTGGCGGCCAGCGTCGGCCTGGACCGCTGCAGGTCGCGCGCCGCCCGCGCGTGGCGCTGTTCTCCACCGGCGACGAACTCGTGATGCCGGGCGAGGTGCGCGCCCGAGGCCATGAAGCCGGGCGCCATCTACAACTCCAACCGCTTCTTCCTGCGCAGCCCTGCTGCAGCGCCTGGGCTGCGAGGTGCACGACCTGCGGCATCGTGCCCGGACCGGCGCGACGCGACCGTCGCAGGCGCTTGCGCGTCGCGGCCGCAGCGGCAACGACCTGATCCTCACCAGCGGCGGCGTGTCGGTCGGCGAGGAAGACCACATCAAGCCCGCCGTGCAGCCGCTGGGCACGCTCGACCTGTGGCAGATCGCGATGAAGCCGGGCAAGCCCTTCGCCTACGGCCGCATCGGCGCATGCGCATTTCATCGGGCTTGCCCGGCAATCCGGTGTCCAGCTTCGTCACCTTCCTGCTGCTGGTGCGGCCCTTCCTGCTGAAGCTGCAGGGCGCGACGCGCTGCGCGCCGCAAGCCGTGCCGTTGCCCGCCCATTTCGACTGGCCGCGCGCCGGACAAGCGCCGCGAGTTCCTGCGCGCGCGCCGCAACGCGGAGGGCGGGCTGGACCTGTTCCCCAACCAGAGCTCCGGCGTGCTGACCTCCACGGTGCTGGGGCGACGGCCTGATCGACAACCCGGCCGGCCAGACCATCGCGCGCGGCGACGCCGTGCGCTTCCTGTCGCTGGCGGAGCTGCTGGCATGAAGCTCACCGTGCGCTACTTCGCGTCGATCCGCGAGGCGCTGGGCAGGGCAGCGAAGCGCTGGAGACCCGCGGCCAACCTGCGGCGCGCTGCGCGACGAACTGATCGCGCGCGGCGGCGCCTACGCCAGGCGCCTGGCGCGCGGCCGGGCGGTGCGCATGGCGCTCGACCAGGTGATGAGCGACGAGGCCGCGGCGCTGCGCGAAGGCTGCGAAGTCGCCTTCTTTCCGCCGGTCACCGGCGGCTGAGGCATGACGCGCGCGCGTTTCGATCCAGACCGAGGACTTCGACCTCGCCGACGAGATCGCTGCCCTGCGCCGGCGACGATGCCGCGTGGGCGCGGTCTGCAGCTTCATCGGCACCGTGCGCGGACCGCAACGACGGCAGCGGCGCCCGTGCTCGCATGGAGCTCGAGCACTACCCGGGCATGACCGAGAAGGCGATCGAGGCGATGATCGACGAGGCGCAGCGCCGCTTCGACATCCGCGGCGCCCGCGTGATCCACCGCGTCGGCCTGCTGCAGCCGCAGGACCAGATCGTGCTGGTGGCCGTCACCTCCGCCCACCGCGGCGAGAGCTTCCAGGCCTGCGAATTCCTGATGGACTACCTGAAGACGCAGGCGCCGTTCTGGAAGAAGGAGCAGCACGCCGAAGGCGAGCGCTGGGTCGATGCGCGCGTGAGCGACGACGCGGCGCTGGCAGTGGGGCATTGAAAAGCCCAACACCTGAAGATTGACCGCAGCGGCGCAGAGAGCGGGGGACGCGGACTCGGTGAAGGGATTCCAGCGATTCGTCAGCTACTTCAGGCGGGCGGCACGAACGCGGCGCGCGCCTCGTCTTCGAGCTCGCCGGTCAGCAGTTGCAGCAGTTCGAGCAACTGCACCTGCTGGGCCTTGTCCAGCGGGGCCATCAGCCGCTTGTAGGCCCGCTCGGCCGGCTTCTGGGCCTGCTGCAACAGCGTCATGCCCTCGGCGCGTGAGCGCCACCGACACGTTGCGCTGGTTGTCCGCGGCCGGCGCGCGGGCGACGAAGCCGCGCGCTTCCAGGCCGCGCAGCACCCGCAGCACCGTCACCTTGTCGAAGCCCAGGGCCCGCGCCAGGCTGGACTGTCCCAGCCCCGGATGCGACCTGCAGCACCGTGAGCACGCCGAACTGCGCCGGCGTCAGCGCCGAGGTCGCGGCACGCGTCCTCGAACACGGCGGCGGAGATCTGGTGCGCGCGGCGCAGCAGGAAGCCCGGGCCGGGCGTAGAGGCGCGACAGGCTGGCGGGTGTCTTGGGGTTGAGGCCACGAGTGGGTGGCGTTTAGGGAATGCATGGATTGTGCCTCGCCGACGCCGACATACATGGTTAGCATGCACACCTAAGGCGGCAAAGCATGGTTTCCATCCGGCGGCAAACCGCTCGTTCTGGCGCTCGCGCGCTGGCGGCCTGCCGGCGCTGCCGCCCAGGCGCCGGCCGCTGCCCCGGCAAGCCCAGGCCCAGGCGCCGCTGCGCCTATCGTTCCCTTCACGCCCGGCACCGGCATCGACCTCATCGCCCGCACGGTCGGTCCCAAGCTGGGCGAGCGGCTGGGCCGCCCGGTGGTCGTGGACAACCGGGCAGGCGCTTCGGGCAACATCGGCACCGAGGCCGTGGTCCGCGCGGCGCCCAATGGCATCGACCCTGCTCGTCAGCGTCAACACACTGGTGATGAATCGCAGCCTCTATCCCAAGCTGCCGTTCGACCCGGTCAAGGACCTGGTGCCGGTGTCGCTGACCAGTTGGGGCGCAACTGCTGCTGGTCGCCAGTCCGAATACGGGCTACAAGTCGGCGGCCGAGCTGATCGCTGCTGCCAAGGTCCGGCCGGGCTCCATCAACTACGCCAGCCCGGGCGTCGGCACGCCGCACCACCTGTCGATGGAGCTGTTCAAGTCCACGGCCGGGAATTTACCTGACCCACATTCCCTATCGCGGCACGGCGCCCGCGGTCACCGACCTGCTGGGCGGCCAGGTCGCGGTGGCGTTCCTGCCCATCCACGTCGCGCTGCCGCATGTGAAAGCCGGCAAGCTGGTGGCGCTGGGCATCGGCAGCGACAAGCGCCATGCGCTGCTGCCGCGAGGTGCCGACGCTGGCCGAAGCCCGCGCCGGCAAGGTCAACGTGGACATGTGGTACGGCATCTTCGCGCCGCCCGGCACGCCGCGCCGACGTCGTGAGCCGCCTCAACCGCGAACTGCAAGGACATCCTGGCCGCGCCCGAGGTGCGCACCGCGTTCGAGACGCAGGGCATGGACCCCGCCACCAGCAGCCCCGAGGAGTTCAGGCGCCTGGTGGAACAGGATGCGCGAACGCTGGGCGGAGCTGATCAAGGCCGCAGGGCATCACGGCCGAATAGCGCCGCAGGCCGGCCATGAAAATCGCGATCGTCGGCGGCGGGCATCGGCGGGCCTCAGCCTCGCGCTGGCGCTGCACCGGCGGGGCTGGCCTGCGACGTCTACGAAGCGGTGCCCGAGGTGCGCGAGATCGGCGTCGGCATCACGCTGCTGCCGCACGCGATGCGCGAGCTGGCCGCGCTGGGCGTGCAGCCGCAGCTGGAAGCCGCGGGCATCGAGAACCTGCGAAAGCGTGTTCTTCAACCGCTTCGGCCAGTTCATCTACCGCGAGCCGCGCGGCCGCGCACGCCGGCTACGCGCTGCCCGAGATCGGCATCCACCGCGGCAAGCTGCATCGCGATCCTGTACGCAGGCGGCGCTGCGAGCGGCTGGGTGCGCAGCGCGTCCACCTGGACCACCGCTGCGCGGGCGTGGACGCAGGACGCGCAGCGGCGTCACGTGCAGCTTCGACGACCCGCGTCGGGCGGCGCTGCCGCCGGTGCAGGCGGACGTGCGTCGTTGCCTGCGACGGCGTCAATTCGGCGGTGCGCCGGCAGTTCTATCCGGACGAGCAGCTCGCCTTCGGCGGCATCAACACCTGGCGCGGCGTCACGGTGCACGAGCCGATCCTCACCGGCAAGAGCTACCTGCGCATCGGCTCGATCGAGACCGGCAAGATGGTGATCTACCCGATCGTCGACAACGTCGACGGCGCAGGGCAACCAGCTGGTCAACTGGGTGGCCGAGATCCAGCGCGACGGCGCGCCATGAACGACTGGAACCAGCCCGGGCGGCTCGAGGACTTCGTCGGACATCTTCGAGGACTGGCGCTTCGACTGGCTCGACGTGCCGGCGCTGATCCGCGGCGCCGAGCAGATCTTCGAGTACCCGATGGTGGACAAGGATCCGGTGCCGCGCTGGACCTTCGGGCGCGTGACGTTGCTGGGCGACGCGGCGCACCCGATGTACCCGCGCGGCTCCAACGGCTCGGCCCAGGCCATCATCGACGCGCGCGACGCTGGCGGACCAGCTGGCCGTGCGAAGGCGACGGTCCCGGCGGCCCTGCGGCCTATGAAGCTGCGGCTGGCGGCCACCGCGCAAGATCGTGCGACACGAACCGCACGGTGCCGCCGGATTTCATCAACATCAAGGTCGATGAGCTCAGCGGCGGCAAGCCGTTCGCGCACATCGACGACCTGATCAGCCAGGAAGAGCTGCGCCGGATGTCGGAGCGACTACAAGAAGATCGCGGGCTTCGCGCTGGAAGCCGCGCGGGCAGGTCAGCCGCGGTAAGCGTCGGTGCGGGCCAGGCCGCAGTGCTCAGTTCAGGTACCGCGGCTTGCGCGTCGGCCGAGTCCTCGTCGGCCGGCGCCGTCCTCCACCGCCAGCCGGCGCAGCGCGAAGGGCTCGCGCCACTGCGACGCGGCAGCGCCTGGTCCAGCAGGTGCATCAGGCCTTGCATCAGCTTGGGCTCCATCTCCATCTGGAAGCTGCGCGGCTTCTCGCGCCTTGGGCGGGCGCTCGTTGAAACTCAGCCGCAGCGGCCGTTGGCCAGCGGCGAAGCGTCGACGTCGGTCACCAGCAGCGGCTCCTCGCCCAGGGGCAGCTGCGGCCTGGTTCTCCTGGTAGGGCGTGTCGAAGTCGGCGTGCTGCAGGAACTCTTCCTTGCGGAAGTCGGCCAGCATCTTCTTCAGGCCCTCGTCGGCGCGCGTCCAGCGAGGCGCCGGCGGCTTCCAGCTTCAGCAGGTGCTCGGTCAGCAGCTTGCTCAGCAGCGGCCACAGGCCCACCATCAGGCGGCGCGTCAGCCACAGGCGCATTTCCTCGCCTTCCGTCGGTGTTGACGCGCATCAGGATGCGGTCCTGCTCCGGCAGGTAGGTGACCGACATCTGGTGGATCTTCATGCGCTTGATTCTAGTCAGCCCGCGCCGTGGCCGCAGAGGCCTACATTGGCCCTTGAAAAGCCCGCGGACAAGCCTAAGCTGGTGCCGTAACGGAGTATCTGCCATGCGACTCGACAAACTGACCACCAAGTTCCAGGAAGCCCTGGCCGACGCCCAGACGCCTCGCCCTGGGCAACGACAACGCCTACATCGAACCGGCCCACCTGCTGGTGGCCATGCTGCGCCAGGACGACGGCCCGCGCGCGCTGCTGCAGCGCGCCGGCGTCAACGTGCCGGGCCTGCTGGCAGGCGGCCGAGGCCGCCATGCACGAAGCTGCCGCAGGTGCAGGGCCAGGAGCAGGTCCAGGTCGGCCGCGACCTGGTCTCGCTGCTGCAGGCCGCCGAGAAGGAAGCGCATCAAGCGCGACGACCAGTTCATCGCCAGCGAGATGTTCCTGCTGGCGCTGGCCGACAGCAAGGCCGACATCGGCCGCATCGCGCGCGAGAACGGCCTGACGCGCAAGTCGCTCGAAGCGGCGATCGACGCCGTGCGCGGCGGCCAGGACGTGAACAGCGCCGATGCCGAAGGCCAGCGCGAGGCGCTGAAGAAATACAGCATGGACCTGACCGAGCGCGCCCGCCTGGGCAAGCTCGACCCGGTGATCGGCCGCGACGACGAGATCCGCCGCGCCATCCAGGTGCTGCAGCGCCGCACCAAGAACAACCCGGTGCTGATCGGCGAGCCCGGCGTCGGCAAGACCGCCATCGTCGAAGGCCTGGCGCAGCGCATCGTCGCCGGCGAGGTGCCCGAGTCGCTCAAGGGCAAGCGCGTGCTGTCGCTCGACATGGCGGCGCTGCTGGCCGGCGCCAAGTACCGCGGCGAGTTCGAGGAGCGCCTGAAGACCGTGCTGAAGGAACTGGCCAAGGACGAAGGCCAGACCATCGTCTTCATCGACGAGCTGCACACCATGGTCGGCGCCGGCAAGGCCGAAGGCGCGATGGACGCCGGCAACATGCTCAAGCCGGCGCTGGCGCGCGGCGAGCTGCACTGCGTCGGCGCCACCACGCTCGACGAATACCGCAAGTACATCGAGAAGGACGCCGCGCTGGAGCGCCGCTTCCAGAAGATCCTGGTCGACGAGCCGAGCGTGGAGGCGACCATCGCCATCCTGCGCGGCCTGCAGGAGAAGTACGAGCTGCACCACGGCGTGCGAGATCACCGACCCGGCCATCGTGGCCGCGGCCGAGCTGTCGCACCGCTACATCACCGACCGCTTCCTGCCCGACAAGGCCATCGACCTGATCGACGAGGCCGCGTCCAAGATCAAGATCGAGATCGACTCCAAGCCGGAGGTGATGGACCGGCTCGACCGCCGCCTGATCCAGCTGCAGATCGAGCGCGAGGCCGTGCGCCGGGAGAAGGACGAAGCCTCGCAGAAGCGCTTCGGCGCTGATCGAGGAAGAGATCGCGCAGGCTGCAGAAGGAGATCGCCGACCTCGAGGAGATCTGGAAGGCCGAGAAGGCGCAGGCCCAGGGCAGCGCCCAGGTCAAGGAAGAGATCGACAAGCTGCGCTTCCAGATCGAGGAGTTCACGCGCAAGGGCGACTTCAACAAGGTCGCCGAGCTGCAGTACGGCAAGCTGCCGGAGCTGGAGAAGCGCTGAAGGAAGCCGCAGGCCAGCGAGGCCGAGCAAGGGCAAGACGCGGCGCGCCGCAGCTGCTGCGCACCCAGGTCGGCGCCGAGGAGATCGCCGAGGTGGTGGCGCGCGCCACCGGCATCCCGGTGTCCAAGCTGATGCAGGGCGAGCGCGAGAAGCTGCTGCAGATGGAAGACAAGCTGCACGAGCGCGTGGTCGGCCAGGACGAGGCGATCGGCGCGGTGGCCAACGCCATCCGCCGCTCGCGCTCGGGCCTGTCCGACCCGAACCGGCCCGACCGGCTCCTTCCTGTTCCTCGGCCCCACCGGCGTCGGCAAGACCGAGCTGTGCAAGGCGCTGGCGAGCTTCCTGTTCGACAGCGAGGAGCACCTGATCCGCATCGACATGAGCGAGTTCATGGAGAAGCATTCGGTGGCCCGCCTGATCGGCGCGCCGCCGGGCTACGTGGGCTACGAGGAGGGCGGCTACCTGACCGAGGCCGTGCGCCGCAAGCCCTACAGCGTGATCCTGCTCGACGAGGTCGAGAAGGCGCACCCCGACGTGTTCAACGTGCTGCTGCAGGTGCTCGACGATGGCCGCCTGACCGACGGCCAGGGCCGCACCGTGGACTTCAAGAACACGGTGATCGTGATGACCAGCAACATCGGCTCGCACATGATCCAGGCGATGGTGGGCAGGCCGTACGAGGACGATCAAGGACGCGGTGTGGGACGAGCTGAAGAACCACTTCCGGCCCGAGTTCCTGAACCGCATCGACGAGACGGTGGTGTTCCACGCGCTCGACGCCAAGAACATCGCGGCGATCGCCGACGATCCAGCTGAAGGTGCTGGAGCAGCGCCTGGCGAAGATGGACCTGACGCTGCGAGGTGTCGCCGGCGGCGCTGGAGGAGACTCGCCAAGGTCGGCTTCGACCCGGTGTTCGGCGCGCGGCCGCTCAAGCGCGCGATCCAGCAGCGCATCGAGAACCCGCTGTCGAAGCTGATCCTGGAGGGCCGCTTCCCGCCCAAGAGCACGATCCCGGTCGACGTGGACCCGGTGCGCGAGCCGGGCGTGTTCCACTTCGGGAATGCCCAGCCGGTGGCGGAAGAGAGCACGGCCTGAGGACCTCATCGTCACCTAATTCCGGAGGACCATACTCCCCCCATGCCCACCTTCATGACTTTCATTCTTCGGTTGTTCCTGCTGGTCGCCGGTCTTTTGTTCGCCGCCAGCATGAGCGTGGCCGCGGTCTTCATGCTGGCGCTCTGGGGAGTCCGCGCTGCGTGGGCCAGGTTGACTGGCCAACCAGCCATGCCCTCCATCATTCGCACGCGCAGTGCGAACATCGTGCGACCGAGACAGGCAGCCCCAGCCGACATCACGGACGTTGAGCCGAGGACACCGCAAGCCTGAGCGCCGCCGCGGCAATCGCAACCGCGAAATTACTTTGTCACTTCGGCTGAGTGTTTGCAAGGCTATTCTGGCCTCGCACGCTAGCGCGCCAAGGGCCACCAAAAAAGCCTGCGCACGCCCAGGCAAACGCTTGGGGCAGCATACTTTCCACTCACGATGCTTTTTCAATGGGAGTACACCTATGGCCAGGGATATCGAGACGCCCAACCTGTTCAATCCGATGATGCTCTGGACCGACTTGGGCATGCGCGCCCTGGAGATGACGTTGTCGTCGTCCCAGAACATCAGCGAGGGCATTGACCGGCTAAGCCGCGCGGGCGCGAGCCCGGAAGCGAGCGAGGCCGCCGTGGCCCCGATCGACACGATCAGCCAGGAGCCCGCGCCCGCCTGGCCTGCATTGCCCGACCCGAACCTCTTCTGGCAGATGCAACGCAGCACCATCGAACTGATGTCCCAGGGCTGGCAGCAGTGGATGAACACGTCTCGGCACGTTGGCTTCGCTTGGAGCGGGCCGCAGCTTTGCCGAGACAGCACGCCAGAACCCCATGCTGAACGCCATGCAGGAGATGCTCCTGCGAAGTACCGACGAGACGGAAGTGAACAGGGCGCGGCCGAACGCGTCTTCGCGCCCGGCCGCCGGCCGGCAACGCGAGCGCCACGCCGACGACGATCGAACACGCCGCTGGCGCGGCCGAGACCAAGCCGCGCAGCCGCGCCGTCCGGGCCAAGCCGAAAGCGCGCTCGCGCAGCCGCTGACCCGGGCCGCAGGCTTATTGCGCGTTGACGGGATGGCCCGCCAATATCGGGCCGGCATTGCGCGTGCGTTGCGCGAAGGTCTGGGACAGGTAGGCAGAGCCGCTGTCCTCTCCATTGAGGGCGGCCACTTCGTCGCGCGACGGCCAGATATTCAGCCACCACCTCCTGGCGGCTGGTGCTGCTCTTGAAGTTGGCCAACTGGTTGTACGAAGTGGACCAGGGGTTCACGCCGGCTTTCTGGTACGCAAGCAGTTCGGCCTGCACCTCGGCGCGGCTCTTGGTGGACACGACAGGCTCCGTGGGCACGCTAGGCAATTCGTCGGCGAAGACACCGGCGGCAACGGCGGTAAGGAGAACGGCGGAAGCGATCTTGAGTTTCATGATGTATATCCTTTTGACGACAATCAGTAACTGCGCCCGTTGGGGCTTCGGCGGCCAGTGCGCTGTGTTGCGCGTCTACCGTGTAGTGACTGTAGGTGGGCGTCTTTAGCTGGCGCTTAGCGTCTTCTTAGCTGGGGATTACGGCGTTTTCGGGAGCGAAAATCATGTGCCGGAACATCAAGACCTTGTTCAATTTCGAGCCTCCGGCCACGGAGCTGGAGATACGGGACGCATCGCTTCAGTTCGTTCGCAAGCTGAGCGGGTTCAACGTGCCGTCCAAGGCCAACGAGGAGGTCTTCGAGCGCGCGGTCGAGGAAATCGCTGCAGTCGCGCGGGACCTCATCGCTTCGCTGGTCACCACATCCGAGCCAAGGAACCGCGAGGTCGAGGCAGCCAAGGCCAAGGCCCGTTTCGCCGCGCGATTCGAAAACTAATTGGGTCGAAATCCAATTGGGGTCAGATTCCAATTTCGACGATTCGCGATCAAAAGTTCCCGGCGCGCGATCAGCGTAATCCCCAGCATCGAACCCAGTGGTCCCTGCGTAATAGGGATGTAGGAATTCGAAAGGGGGCTTCATATGCTGGTTCACCGTGCAGACATGTCCGCCAGCGAGCGGCAAGAGTTCGAGCAGGCTATCCGCGCCAGCGGCAAGGACCCGCTGGCGTTCAAGGCCGAGCTATTCGAGGCGACATTGGCGGGCGTAGGCCGCACGCTGCGTCGCGTGCACGTGGCCACGCTGCAACGCGGCAGCGCAGTACGAGGCCAGCGCCGGCCGGTCGTGGACCAAGAATTTCGCGCGGCATCTGGCCAGGGGAGTGTTCGGCTGATCGGTGCCTCAGCCGCCCTTGTCCGAGTGCATGGCATACAGCTTCTGCATGCCGCCGATCCAGCGATCGTAGTCCTGGGCCTTGTTGAGGAAGTACTTGGCTACCGAAGGATGGGGCAGCACCAGGAATTTCTCGTCGCGCATCGTGGCCACCACTTCCTCGCGCGACCTGCTCAGGCGTCAGGATGCCGTCGTGGCCGGCCGAGCCGCCGTCGCCGGTGACCATGTCGGTCTGTACCGATTGCGGGCACAGGCACGACACTCGCACACCGCGGCGTCCGTAGGCGATGCGTAGCCATTCGGCGAAGGCCAGGGCCGCATGCTTGGTCACCCCATAGGGCGCGCTTTCCACGATGTTGAGCAGGCCTGCCGCCGAGGCCGTGACCACGAAGTAGCCTTCGCCCCGCGCCACCATTTCCGGCACCACGGCCCGTGCCGCCCACACATGGGCCATGCCGTGGATCTGCCACATCTTTTCCCAGAGGGGGTCTTCCAGTTCGATGCCGCCCATGCGGCCCAGGATGCCGGCATTGGACATGAAGATGTCCACCTGGCCGAAGCGCTCGCGCGTGGTCGCGACCAGCGCCTGGATGTCGGCCTCGCGGCTGACGTCGCAGCGCACGGCGACGGCGCCGATTTCGCGGGCCACGCCTTCGGCGCGCTCCAGGTTGACGTCGGCAACCACCACGCCGCGTGCGCCCTCGGTCACGAATCGCTTTGCCAGCCCGGCGCCAATGCCGCTTGCGCCACCCGTGACGATGGCGACTTTTCCACGAATGTCCATGAATTTCTCCGGTTTGCCGGAAGTATCCGCGCGAGGGGCGCGGCACGCCAGCCACGAAGGCGACAGCCTTTGTTTATTTGCCGGTGGGCGTGGGGCTGCGGATTTCCCGGGTCCCAAAGTGCCTGTCATCCGACACGCCGTCGGGCATCCCGTCCTACGCGACAGTGCCGGCGCATGGTCGAGGATGCGCTTACAAATCTTGATGAGGAGACTGCCATGCCAGCGACAGCAGCACAGTTTCGACGGCCAGGAAACCACCGACCCGGCGGCGGCCGTCAGCCGGGTGAATGCACAGGAAGAGGACGCCTACTGGCGCCGCTCCTTCTGGCGCGAGCGCTACTACAGCGCCGGGCTCGACTATGAAGACTATGCGCCTGCCTACTGCGTTGGTTACGTCGGCTACGCCCAGTACGGCGGTGAGTACGACGACGCCGAGCGGTCGCTCTGGGCCAACTGGGAGCGCATCAAGGGTGATTCCCGGCTTTCCATGGACGAGGCCAGGCTGGCGATGCGCGCCGCGTGGGACCGGATGGCGGGCCGCCGGTTGATGTCGCCAGGCACGCGTTTGGCGCCCGGCAACTGCGGGAGCGCCTGCGCGCATCCTCCAAGCTCAGGCCGGCCCGTCTCTAGCAGGCAAGGACAGGCGATCGAGCAGGGCGCATTGGGCGGGATTGATCTTGCGCCTGGCCGCATCGAGCGCGAGCCACTCGACCCGATCTATCTCCGGAAAACTGCGCATGCGCCCCGATCGCGGTGGCCACTCGATCTCGAACGTATTGGAGCGCAGCTGGGCGGGATCGCAGTCGCCGGCGAATGCCCAGGCGGTGATGCGTTTGCCGCTTTTTTGCACGATCTCTCCCAGAGGCAGAAACGGCGGCGACACGGCAAATCGCGGTTTCCTCGCCGAACTCGCGTATGGCCGCCGCCAGCGGGTCTTCGTTCTCGTCGTATTCGCCTTTGGGGATCGTCCAGGCGCCTTCGTCTTTGCCGCGCCAGAAGGGCCCGCCCGGATGGGCGAGCAGAACTTCCAGCGAACCATCGTCAGTGCGGCGGTACATCAGCAGGCCTGCGCTCTTCTTCATGGCTCGAGCGTGCACACATCGGTATCATGTCATCCCGGGCTTGATCCGGCACCATGTGCGCGCCACGTGGATCCCGGATCAAGCCCGGAGCAGCCTCGACTACGAGTCCGATCGCCGCATGCTCTCCCAGGCCCGCCGCGCGTTGCACCTCGATGCGGATTTCCTGCGTCAGGCGGGCCTTGAGATCCATGAACACAGGCGTGGTCTTCACCGAGTAGTGGCGCGGATGTTCCAGCGGCACCGGCAGGTCGCACTTGATGCGGCCGGGCCGGGCGCTCATCACCACCACGCGGTTGCCCATGAAGATCGCCTCGTCGATGTCGTGCGTGACGAACAGCACCGTCTTGCGCTCGGCTTCCCAGATGCCCTAGCAGCAGTTCCTGCATCAGCTCGCGGGTCTGGTGGTCGAGCGCGCCGAAGGGCTCGTCCATCAGCAGGATGCGCGGGTCGTTGGCCAGCGCGCGGGCCAGCGCGGTGCGCTGCTGCATGCCGCCCGACAGCTGCTTGGGGAAGTGGTTCTCGAAGCCCTTCAGGCCCACCTTGGCGATGAACTGCCAGGCCAGCGCGATGCTGCTCGGCCTGCGGCATGCCCTTCTCGCGCAGGCCGAAGCACACGTTCTGCAGCACGGTGAGCCAGGGAAAAAGCGTGTAGCTCTGGAACACCATGCCGCGGTCGGCGCCGGGGCCGGCGACGGGCCGGCCATCGAGCTCGATGCTCGCCGGTGGTGGGCGTGTCCAGCCCGGCCACCATGCGCAGCAAGGTGCTCTTGCCGCAGCCCGAGGGGCCGAGGATGGTGATGAAGTCGTTCTCCTGCGACCTGCAGGTCGGTGGCCTGCAGCGCCAGCGTGCCGCCGCCGGCGCCGGGGAAGGTCTTGGAGACGCGGGTGATTTGCGAGGATGCTCATCGGCCGATCTGCGCCCAGGGAAAGAGGTGGCGGTTGAAGGCCTTGAAGGCGAAGTCGCTGACCAGGCCGATCAGGCCGATCACGATGATGCCGAAGATGATCTGGTCGGTGGCCAGCAGCGCCTGGCTGTCGGTGATCATGTGGCCGATGCCGCTGGATGCGCCGATCAGTTCGGCGACGATCACATAGGTCCAGGCCCAGCCCAGCACCATGCGCAGCGTCTCGGCGATCTCGGGCGCGCTGCTGGGCAGCAGCACGCGCGTGACGACGCCGCGGTCGCCCGCGCCCAGCGTGTACGCCGCCTCGACCAGGTCGCGCCGGGTGTTGCCCACGCTCACCGCGATCATCAGCACCAGCTGGAAGAAGGAGCCGATGAAGATCACGGCCAGCTTCTGCGCCTCGCCGATGCCGGCCCACAGGATCAGCAGCGGGATGAAGGCCGAGGCCGGCAGGTAGCGCGCGAAGCTCACGAAGGGCTCGAAGAAGGCTTCGACGGGCTTGTAGGCGCCCATCGCCACGCCCAGGGGCACGGCCAGGACGGCGGCGATGACGAAGCCGCCCAGCACCCGCCATACGGTCATGCCGATGTCCTTGATGAAGCCCTGGTTCGCCAGCAGGTCGTAGCCCGACCTCACCATGGTGATCGGATCGGCCAGGAAGGTCTTGGAGACGAAGCCGCCCAAAGTGGCCGCGGCCCAGACCAGGAAGAAGAGGACGAAAAAGGAGATGCCCAGCGCGATCCTCGCGCCGGGGTTGACGGCTTGTAGCGGGCGCACGCGCGGGTGCTTACTTGATGAAGCGCGTGTCGGCCAGCTTGCTCATGTCCGGCAGCGGCCTTGATGATGCCGGCTTCCATCAGCAGCTCCGCCGCTTCCTTGCTGAAGGCAGCGTGCTCGCCCGAAAAGAACTTCAGGTTGGCGTCGCGATCCTGCCAGCGCAGGTAGGCGGCTGATTTCTCGAAGGCCTCGCCGCTTTGCTTGACGTCGGCGCCCATGATCTCGAAGCTCTTCTTCGGCTCGCGCTTGATCATGTCCACCGCTTCGAAATAGCTGTCGGCCAGGGCCTTCGCCGCCTTGGGGTTCTCGGAGAGGAACTTGGGCGTGCAGCCGAAGGTGTCCATCACCATGGGGTAGTCCAGCGTGGTCGCGATGATCTTGCCGGCCTCCGGCTTGGCGCGCACGGCGCCGAGGTAGGGCTCGTAGGTCATGGCGGCGTCGATGTCGCCGGTGCCCGCGATCATGGCGTTGGCGGCGGCCTGCGGCTCCAGGTTCACCACCTTCACGTCCTTGGTGGAAAGGCCGTTCTTCTTGAGCATCCAGGCCAGGGTGAAGTAGGGCGCGGTGCCCGGGGCGCTGGCGGCCACGGTCTTGCCCTTCAGGTCGCTGATCTTGGTGATGTTGGGCTTGACGACCATGCCGTCGGCGCCATAGCTCTTGTCGAGCTGGAAGATCTGCGTGGTGGCGACGCCGTTGGCGTTCCAGACGATCCAGGTTTCCACCGTCGTTGCCGCGCACTGCACATCGCCCGAAGCGATGGCCAGGTGCCGGTCCTTCTGCGGGATCTTCTTGATGCTGACGTCGAGGCCGTTCTTCTTGAAGATGCCGGCCTCCTTGGCGAGCGTCAGCGGCGCAAAGCCGGTCCAGCCCGAGATGCCGACGGCGACCTTGGTTTCCTGGGCCTGGGCCATGCCGAAGGCCAGCAGGGCGAATGAAAGGACAAGCAGCTTTTTCATGATGGCGTCTTTCGTGGGGGTTGATGGGAGATTCATGCCAGTCGCAATGCGTGCAATTCGGGAATCTGGGCCTCGATCGCGCGGCCGATGTCGCCGGCCGCCACCAGGTGGTGCACGGCCTCGATGTCGCGCGCCAGGCTGCGGTCCTGCATCATGGCGGGCGACACGCTGCGCACCAGGCGCAGCACGCCCTCCAGCGCCGGGCGCGCTCTTCAAAGGCCTGAGGAATTCGATACCCTGGGCGGCGGCGAGCAGCTCGATCGCCACGATGTGCGCCGTGTTCCTGAGCATGGTGCCCAGGCGCCGCGCCGCGAAGGTGGCCATGCTCACATGGTCCTCCTGGTTGGCCGATGTGGGCAGGCTGTCGACGCTGGCCGGGTGGGCGAGCGACTTGTTCTCCGATGCGAGCGCCGCTGCGGTGACGTGCACGATCATGAAGCCGGAATTCAGGCCCGGGTTCGGGCGTGAGGAAAGGCGGCAGGCGCGACACCGCGGTGTCCACCAGCATGGCGATGCGGCGCTCGGTGATGGCGCCGATTTCCGCGATGGCCACCGCCAGCGCATCGGCGGCCAGGGCCACCGGCTCGGCGTGGAAATTGCCGCCCGAGACCAGGTGGCCTTCGGCGGCGAAGACCAGGGGGTTGTCGGTGACGGCGTTGGCCTCGCGCACCAGCACCTGCGGCCGCATAACGCATCTGGTCCAGGCAGGCGCCCATGACCTGGGGCTGGCAGCGCAGGCTGTACGGGTCCTGCACGCGGTCATCGTTCTCCAGGTGGGAGCGGCGGATCTCGCTGCCGACCATCAGCGCGCGATAGGCCGCGGCGCACGCGATCTGCCCGGGCTGGCCGCGCACCGCGTGGATGCGGGGATCGAAAGGCCCGTCGCTGCCGCGTGCTGCGTCGAGCGTGAGGGCGCCCGAAACCACGGTGGCTTCGAACAGCCGGTCGGTGGCCAGCAGCGCGTCCAGAGCGAGCGCCGTGGACACCTGCGTGCCGTTGATCAGCGCCAGGCCTTCCTTGGCCGAGAGCTGGATCGGCCGAATGCCCGCGCGTTCCAGGGCATGGGCCGCGGGCATGCGCTCGCCCTCGATAGAAAACCTCGCCTTCGCCAACCAGCGGCAGGCGACAAATGCGCCAAGCGGCGCCAGATCGCCTGAGGCGCCGACCGAACCCTGGCAGGGAATCACGGGCGTCAGGCCCTTGTTGTGAAGGGCCAGGAGCGTGTCGATGACTTCTTCGCGCACGCCGGAGAAGCCGCGCGCCAGGCTGGCGGCCTTGAGCAGCAGGATCAGCCGCACCACGCGGTTCGGCCATCGGCTCGCCGACACCGACCGCGTGCGATCGCAGCAGCTTGAGCTGCAGGAGGGCCAGGTCATCCCGGGCAATGCGGGTGGTGGCCAGTTTGCCAAAGCCGGTGTTGACGCCGTAGACCGGCGCATCGCCCTCGGTCGCTCGTGCGCACCAGTTCGGCGCTTGCTCGCACGCCGGCACGGCAGGCCGGAGCCAGCTCGACGATGACGCGCTCGCTGCCGCACAGGCGCCGCAACTGCGCGAGCGCCAGTTGGCCGGGGACGATGATTTCTTTTCCGGCACGCTCATCCCAACATCGGCAGCTTGAGTTTGTTCTCGCGCGCTGACGCGACGGCGATCTCGTAGCCTGCATCGGCATGGCGCATCACGCCCGTCGCCGGATCGTTGAAAAGCACCCGCTCGATCTTGCCGGCCGCCTCCGCGGTGCCGTCGCAAACGATCACCACGCCGGCATGCTGCGAATAGCCCATGCCGACCCCGCCGCCGTGATGCAGGCTGACCCAGGTCGCGCCGCTCGCCGTATTGAGCAGCGCGTTGAGCAGCGGCCAGTCGCTCACCGCGTCGCTGCCGTCCTTCATGCTTTCGGTTTCGCGGTTGGGCGAAGCGACCGAGCCGCTGTCCAGGTGGTCGCGCCCGATCACGATGGGCGCCTTGAGCTCGCCGCTCTTGACCATCTCGTTGAAGGCCAGGCCCGCCAGATGCCGCTCGCCCAGGCCGATCCAGCAGATGCGCGCCGGCAGGCCCTGGTAGCTGATGCGCTGCTCGGCCATGTCCAGCCAGCGGTGCAGGGGCTTGTTCTGGGGGAACAGCTCCTTCATCTTGGCGTCGGTCTTGCGGATGTCCTCGGGGTCGCCGGACAGCGCCACCCACCGGAACGGGCCCGACACCGCGGCAGAACAGCGGCCGGATATACGCGGGCACGAAGCCCGGGTAGTCGAAGGCATGCGTCCACACCGAAGTCCTTGGCGACCTGGCGCAGGTTGTTGCCGTAGTCCACGGTGGGCACGCCCATCGCGTGAAATTCGAGCATCGCCTTGACGTGCGTGGCGCAGGACTCACCCGCGGCCTGCGTGAGCCGCGCATGCTGGGACGGGTCTTTCTGCGCAGCCTGCCATTGCGCCACGGTCCAGCCGATCGGCAGGTAGCCGTTGATGATGTCGTGGGCCGAGGTCTGGTCGGTGACGATATCGGGCCGGATGCCGCCGGCCTTGGCGCGACGCGCCAGTTCGGGCACGATCTCGCGCCGCGTTGCCGCACAGGCCGATCGAGATGGCCTCCTTGCGTGCGGTGTGATGCTCGATCATCTCCAGCGCTTCGTCGAGGTCCTTCGCCTGCTTGTCGAGGTACTTGGTGCGCAGCCGGAAGTCGATGCGGCTCTGCTGGCACTCGATGTTCAACGAACAGGCGCCGGCGAAGGACGCCGCCAACGGCTGCGCGCCGCCCATGCCGCCCAGGCCGGCGGTGAGCACCCAGCGG
Organism: uncultured Gaiellaceae bacterium; assembly: GCA_963732995.1. Lineage (GTDB taxonomy): Bacteria > Actinomycetota > Thermoleophilia > Gaiellales > Gaiellaceae > Gaiellasilicea. Next base: position 27,403 of record CAVTBS010000006.1, read on the forward strand.
CCCGACAGGTCGCCGTTGTAGTGCTGGCGTCCGGCTTCGACAAAGGTTTCGTAGGTGCCCTGGACGATGCCTTGCGTGCCGATGTAGATCCAGCTGCCGGCCGTCATCTGGCCGAACATCATCAGGCCCGCGCGGTCCAGTTCGTTGAAGTGCTCCCAGGTGGCCCATTTGGGCACCAGGTTGGAATTGGCGATCAGCACGCGCGGCGCGCCTGCATGGGTGCGGAACACGCCGACCGGCTTGCCGGATTGCACCAGCAGGGTTTCGTCGGGCTGCAGCTTGCGCAGCGAGTCGAGGATGGCGTCGAAGCAGGGCCAGTTGCGCGCCGCCTTGCCGATGCCGCCGTACACCACCAGCTCGTCGGGGTTCTCGGCCACGGCCGGATCCAGGTTGTTCTGGATCATGCGGTAGGCGGCTTCGATCTGCCAGTTGGCGCAGGACAGTTGCGTGCCGTGCGGCGCCCGCACGGGCCGGGCCTTGCTGTCCAGGAAAGGCGTTTGCGAAAGGTCGGACATGGACTGCTCCTTCAATCCGGCGAATCGTAGTTGTCTATACAACTTGTGTCAACTGGGGTAAGCTTGGTGCCATGGCAAAAAGCGATCTGCCTGCCTACGAGCAGGTGAAGGCCTTCATCAAGCAGCACATCGGCAGCGGCGAGTGGCGCCCGGGCGACCCCGTGCCCAGCGAGTCGGCGCTGATGCAGCAGTTCGGCATCAGCCGCATGACCGTCAACCGGGCGCTGCGCGAGCTGGCGGGCGAGGGCCTGGTGACCCGCGTGCAGGGCTCGGGGACGCGGGTGGCCCAGCTGCACCGCATTTCGTCCAGGCTCACCATCCGCGACATCCATGAGGAGGTGGCGGAGCGCGGCCATGTGCACACGGCGCGTGTCCTGCTGTCGGCCAAGGAGAAGGCGGGCGCTGAGCTGGCCGCATCGCTGGGCCTGCGCAACGGTGGATCGGTGTTCCACACGGTGCTCATCCATATGGAAAATGGCGTGCCCATCCAGTACGAGGATCGCTACGTGAACCCGGCCGCGGCGCCCGACGTACCTGGACACCGATTTCACGCTGACGTCGCCCACGCTGCATCTGCTGCAGCACGCGCCGCTGACCGAGGCCAACTACTCCATAGAAGCCTGCCTGCCGACGGCCGAGGAAGCGAAGGAGCTGGCCATCAAGCGCAGCGAGCCCTGCCTGGTCATGATGCGGCGCACCGTGAGTGGCGCCAACGTGGCCAGCGTGGCGCGCCTGGTCTATCCGGGTACGCGCTACAGCTTTGCGGGGCAGTTCCAGGCATGAGCTGGACTTTGATCCGATTTGAACGAGGTCGCAGCCCGTGCCTTGGCGCAACGGCGGCGGCGTCACGCGGGAACTGCTGGCCTGGCCGAGCCCTGACGATTGGGCGCTTCGCATTTCGGTGGCCGAGGTGGAGCGCGACGGCCCGTTCTCGCAATTCCCCGGCGTCCAGCGCTGGTTCGCCGTCTTGTCGGGAGGCGGGGTCCGGCTGACGGTGGCCGGACAGGTTCGCGAGCTGAAGGCCGCGGGCCAGCCGTTCCAGTTCGATGGCGGCGCGGATACGCAGTGCGAACTGCTGGCCGGGCCCACGCAGGACTTCAACCTGATGCTGCGGCAAGGGACGGCGCAGTGTGCGGCGCTTGCGCGGCTCGCGCACCGCCGCGTGCAAGGCCGGGACCTTGGTGGCTGCGTACTCGCACCAGGGCAATACCGCCGTCCGCCGCGGGGTGGAGCTGCTGAAGATCCCGCCAAACACTTTGGCTTGGCGCATACTCGATTCGGACGGGCAGCTTGAGCTCTTGGGCGAGAACGCGCTATGGATGGAGATCAGCACCATGACCGTGCAGTTGTGGACCCACTGCCGCGCAGCGACGATGCAAGCCGGCGCCGCGCAAGCCTACGGACTGATCGAGGACGCGGCTATCGCCGTCGAAGGGGAACGGCTCGCCTGGGTCGGCCCCATGAGCGAGCTGCCCGCAGACCTGGCGCGAGCGCAGCGAAGCGACCTACGACTGCGCGCGGCGCGCTCATCACCCCCGGCCTGATCGACTGCCACACCCACTTGCTCTACGGCGGCGACCGCGCCCATGAGTTCGAGCTGCGCCTGGGCGGCGCGAGCTACGAGGACATCGCGCGCGCGGGCGGTGGCATCGCGTCCACGGTGCGCGCCACACGTGCCGCCACCGAAGCCGAGCTGCTGGCGCAGGCCCTGCCGCGACTGCTCGCGCTGATGAGCGAAGGCGTGACGACCATCGAGATCAAATCCGGCTACGGCCTGTCGCTGGAGCACGAGCGCAAAATGCCTGCAGGCCGCCCGCGCAATCGGCGCGCGCGAACCGGTGGACGTGCGCACCACCTTCCTGGGCGCCCATGCCCTGCCGCCGGAATTCAGCGGGCGGGCGGACGACTACATCGAGCGAAGTGCTGCGCATGCTGCCGCTGCTTGCACGAGCAAGGGCTGGTCGATGCCGTCGATGCTTTCTGCGAGCGCATCGCCTTCAGCCCGGCCCAGACCGAGCGGGTGTTCCAGGCCGCGCGCCGGCTCGGCCTGCCGGTCAAGCTGCACGCCGAGCAACTCAGCGACAGCGGCGGCGCGGCGCTGGCGGCGCGCTATGGCGCGCTCAGCTGCGACCATCTGGAGTGGCTGAGCGAGGAGGGCGCTGCCGCGATGGCGCGTGCCGGGTCCGTGGCGGTGCTGCTGCCGGGCGCGTTCTATTTCCTGCGCGAAACCCGCCTGCCACCCGTGGCGCTGCTGCGCGAACATGGCGTGCCCATGGCGGTGTCCACCGACTGCAATCCGGGCAGCTCGCCCTGCACCTCGCTGCTGCTCATGCTCAATATGGCTTGCACCTTGTTCAGGCTCACCCCCGAAGAAGCCCTCGCCGGCGTGACGCGCCATGCGGCGAAGGCCCTGGGCCTGCAGGATCGCGGCACCCTGGCTGCGGGCCTGCGCGCCGACTTCGTGCTCTGGGACGTCGAGCGGCCGGCGCAGCTGGCTTACGCGATGGGATTCAATCCGCATCGGCAGACCGTTTTTTGCGGACGCGTGCTATGAACTTCATCTTCCATCGAGGCACGGCGCCGCTGCTCGTGAGCATGCCGCACATCGGTACCGACATCCCCCAGGAATTGCACGGCGACTACGTGCCGCGCGCGCTCGCAGCGGAAGACACGGACTGGCACCTCGATCGCCTGTACGACTGCCTGCCGGAGCTGGGTGCCAACGTATTGCGGCCACGCTACTCGCGCTATGTGATCGACCTGAACCGCCCGCCGGACGACACGCCGATGTACCCCGGCGCGTCGAACACCGAGTTGTGCCCGACTCGCTTCTTCAACGGCGAGCCGCTCTACCTGCCGGGGCGGGAGCCCTCGCCCGAGGAGCGGGCGCGCCGCCGGGCGCATGTACTGGGAACCCTATCACCAGGCCCTGAGGCGGGAACTCGACCGCATCAGGGCCGAGCACGGCTATGTGCTGCTGTGGGATGCGCACAGCATCCGCTCGAAGATTCCGTGGCTGTTCGAAGGCAAGCTGCCCGACCTGAACATCGGCACGGCCGACGGCGCCAGCGCCGACCCGGCGATCGCGCAGGCGGTGGCCGACGCCGCGGCGCGCCATGCCGATGTGACCCATGTGCGTCAACGGCCGGTTCAAGGGCGGCTACATCACGCGGCACTACGGCGATCCGCAGCGGCAGGTGCACGCCGTGCAACTGGAGATGTGCCAGAGCCTGTACATGGGCGAGACGCCGCCGTACGCCTACGACGAAGCGCTGGCCCAGGGAATACAGCCGGTGCTCAAGGACATGCTGGCCGCGGCGCTGGCAAGCTGCGAGGCGATCCATGGCCGCTGACACGCTTCGCTTTCTGGCGCCCGCAGCCTGGGTGGGCGGCGCCTGGGCCCATGACGTGCTGCTCACGGTGGGCGCCGACGGTTGCTGGAGCGAGATCACGCCCAATGCGGCGCCCGAAGCGTCGCGGGGCGCGACAAAGCTTGCAGGCCCGGTGCTGCCCGGCTTGGTCGACGCTCACAGCCACGCGTTCCAGCGGGCCATCGCCGGCCTCACCGAACGCAGCGAGGACGGCGACGAAGACTTCTGGAGCTGGCGCGACCGCATGTACCGCGTCGCGCATCACGTGACGCCTGGGCAGCTGGAGGCCATCGCCGCCTACCTGTACGCCGAGCTGCTGCGGGCGGGCTACACGCAGGTCTGCGAATTCCACTATCTGCACAACGACCCGCAAGGCCGGCCCTATGCCGAGCCCGGCGAAATGGCCTTGGCATTGGTGCGCGCGGCGCAGCGGGTGGGCATCGGCCTGACGCTGCTGCCCACCCTGTACATGCGCTCGGGATTCGGCGCGACCGGCCTGCGGGAAGACCAGCGGCGCTTCGGGTCGACGCCCGATTCCGTGCTGCGCATCGCGCAGGAAACCATGAGGCAGGCCGGCGAGGGCAGCGGGATCACGGCCGGCATCGCGCTGCACTCGCTGCGCGCGGTCGACAAGGGGGCTCTGCGCGAAGCGGCGGCCGCTGCCGGCGCGCGATATGCCGATCCATATCCACATCGCCGAGCAGCGCCGCGAGGTGGAAGACTGCATTGCCTTGTACGGCCGCGCCCCGGTCGAGTGGCTGTGCGAGCAGGTCGCCGTGGATGCGCGCTGGAACATGGTGCACGCCACGCACTGCACGCCGGGCGAACTGGAGGAACTGCGCAACCGCCGTGCCTCGATCGTGCTGTGCCCCAGCACCGAGGCCAACCTGGGCGATGGCATCTTCGATCTTCCGTCCTGGCTCGGCCAGAGCGGCAACTGGTCGATCGGCTCGGACAGCCATGTCACGCGCAGCTGGCAGGAAGAGTTGCGGCTGCTCGAATATTCGCAGCGCCTGGGCTTGCGCCAGCGCAACGTCGCGGCGCGCGCGGCCTTGTGCGAGAGCACGGCCACTGCCTTGTTCCAGGGTGCGCTGGAAGGCGGGACGGCGGCTGCCGGGCTGCCGCTGGGCGGCTTGGCGAGTCGGACAGCGCGCGGACTTCGTGGTCGTGGATACCGAGTCGCCCTCGCTGCTGGGCGTGCCTGCCGATCATTTGCTCGATGCACTGGTGTTCTCCAGTCCCGATGCGCGGTTTGCCCAGGTGTTCGTCGCCGGGCGAGCAGGTGTTGGCGGAGCGGGACCGGAACCCGAGTTGGCGCAGGGCATGCGCGAGGCGATGCGGGCTCTTTGGCACTGATTGCTGGGCTGTCGTCGCCAGCTTGACGCGGGCCGATGCCGGCCGGCATGACAACTAATCCCTGCGCTGGAACAGGCTGGGCGGCTGCCCCATCGCCGCCTTGAACATCGCGGTGAAGGCGCTGTCGCTGGCGTAGCCGCTGGAGGCGGCCACCTGGCTCACCGGAACGCCGCGGGCCAGCATGCGGCAAGGCATGCGCCAGGATCGCCTGCTGGCGCCATTGCTGATAGCTCGTTCCCAGCTCTTCGCGAAACAGTCGCGCCATCGTGCGTTCGCTGGCGCCGACTTCGGACGGCCCACTCCGCCAGCGTCGCGCGCTGCGAAGGCGCCCGCAGCACCGCTTCGCACAGCGCGCGCAGCCGCTTGTCGCCGGCCTGCGCGTGGGGCAGCGGAACGCCCAGCGCCTGGATGTCGGCATGGGTGATCTCGTCGAGCACCAACTGGCTGAGCAGCTCTTCGCGCGCTCTTGGCAGGCAGGCGGTGCCCGCGTCGAGCGCCTGGACCAGTTCGCGCAGCAGGGGCGAGACGACGATCACGCGGCAGCCGCTCCAGCCGGGTGGCGTGACCGACGCATCGATGTAGAGCGTGCGGAATTGCGCGTCCTCCAGCACGTGGACCGCGTGCCGTGCACCCGGCGCGATCCACACCGCGCGCGAAGGCGGAACGATGTAGGTGATTTCGTCTCCCGCTGCCGCGCCTTGCTCGGCCGCTGACCTGCAGGATGCCGCTCGCGCAGTAGGCCAGTTGCGACCAGGCGTGGCTGTGCGGTTCGAAATGCGTGTCGGCGCGGCATGGCGCGCGCGCGCACCCGCACCGGGCGCTGGCGGCTGGGCCGGAACGGATCGATGTCGCCCACCGGTGTGGTGCGCGAGACGGCGGAGTGCGGCATTGGCCGATTTTCGCAGAAAGCTGTCGTTTCTGTCGCATTTCAGAAGTGCCTACGATCAGCGCCATGAGCACCGCGACCGCCAACGCCGTCGCCACCCGTGAGCCTTCGCCAGGATGCCGGCGTGATCGGCCTGGTCGGCCTCGCCCACATGATCAGCCACTTCAGCCAGCTGTTGCTCGCGCCGCTCTTTCCCTGGCTGAAGGATGCCTTCAACGTCAGCTACACCGAGCTGGGCTTCCTGATGACGGTGTTCTTCGTCGTCTCCTGCGCCGTGCAGACCGCCTCGGGGTTCCTGGTGGATCGCTACGGCCCGCGCCCCATCCTGTTCGCGGGCCTTGCGTTGCTGGGTGTCGCCGCATTCGGTTTTGCGTTCAGCCCAAGCTACTGGGTCATGGCGCTGTTTTCGGTGGTGGCCGGCGTCGGCAACGGCGTCTTTCACCCGGTGGACTACACGTTGATCAATCGCAAGGTCAGCTCGCCAAGGCTGGGCCATGCATACAGCTTTCACGGCATCACCGGCAGCCTGGGCTGGGCGCTGGCGCCCGCGGTGATCGTGCCTCTGGCAATCGCTTTCACGTGGCGGGTCGCCTTGATGGGTGCGGGCGCATTGGCTTTCGCGGTGCTGGTCGGTGCTGTGGCTCAACAGGGAGCACCTGGCACTGCCGGCGCTGGCGCGCGAAGTGGCGGGATCCGCGTCCCGCGCGTCGCAAGTCCGAAGGCAGTTTCGATTTCTTGCGCATCCCTGCCGTGTGGACAATCGTTATTATGCCGACGTGACCGAGGCGGTGGCGATTTCCGACCGCGAGGTCGAATTCCATTTCGACCAGAAGGGCAATCGCGAGCTGCCAAAAATCATCGGCGACATGGTGGTGCTGCCGAAGCATTGGTGGGAAGGCACCGACGCATCCGGCAAGAAGCGCGACATCACCAAAACGACACTGGAGCCGCCACTCGGCTCGGGTCCTTACAAGATCGAGCGCTTCAAGCCGGGGGCGGAATCGTCTGGTCGCGCGTCAAGGACTATTGGGCGGCCAAATTGCCGGTGAAGATCGGCCGCGAAAACTTCGACACACGCCGATATGTCTATTTCCAGGACGACAACGCGGGCTGGCAGGCGTTCACCAAGGGTGGCTTCGAGGATATTCACGAAGAGGCCACGTCGCGACGGTGGGCGACCTACTAGAATTTTCCCGCATTTACGGCGGGCGACGTTGTCAAGAAGGAGTTCGAATCCAGCGTGCGGGCCAACTTCCAGGGCTTCGTCATCAACACGCGACGACCGCAATTCCAGGACCGCCGCGTGCGCCAGGCGCTGACCATCGCGTTTGATTTCGAAACGCTCAACCGAACGGCGTTCTTCGGCCTCTATCAGCGGACCAACAGCTTCTTCATTGGTGGCGAACTCGCTTCCAGCGGTCTGCCACAAGGTCGAGAACTGGAGATCCTCAGCGAGTACAAGGACCAGCTGCCGCCCGAGGTCTTCACCACGGAATACAAGCTGCCGGTCTACGACTTGCCCAAAGCCGAGCGGCCCAACCTGCAGCAGGTCGTAAAGCTGTTTGGCGAAGCAGGCTGGAAAATCAACAACGGAAGGATGGTCAACGCGAAGACCGGTGAACAGTTCACCCTGGAGATACTGGGCGACGATCCGCGGGACGAGATTGTCTCCCTCCCTTACATCAATATGCTGAAGAAAGTGGGCATCAACGCCTCGTTGCGGATCGTTGATGCGAGCCAGTATGTCAATCGCGTCAACAATTTCGACTTCGACGTGATCAGTGCTGTGCTGGCGCAGTCCGAATCGCCGGGCAACGAGCAGCGTGACTTCTGGTCGACCAAGGCGGCCGGCGCGCCCGGTTCGCGCAATTATTCCGGCATCAAGGATCCGGTTGTCGACGCGCTGATCGACAAGGTCATCTTTGCGAAAGACCGCGAGGATCTGGTGGCCGCAACGCACGCGCTCGACCGCGTGCTGCTGTGGAACTTCTATGTGGTTCCCCAGTACTATCGCTCCGCCCGGTGGATCGCCTACTGGAACAAGTTCGGCTTTCCGGAAAAGCAGCCGAGCTACCTCGGCGCCGACATCGATTCCTGGTGGATCGACCCCGCCAAGGAGGCCGCGCTGCAAGCCAAGTACAAGAGCCAAAATTGAACGCAAGGCGGGAGATGACACGTCGCGAACTGCTGGCGCTCGGCGCCGCGGCCGCCGCCTCGCCGCTCATCCCCGGGCGGGCGTTCGCGGCCGTGCCCGCCGACCAGGAGCTGCATGGGCTGTCCGCCTTCGGCGATCTCAAATACGCGGCCGGATTTCAAGCATTTCGACTATGCGAACCTAGAGGCCCCAAAGGGCGGCACCTTCAATTTCGGGCCGTCGCAGTGGGTGTTCAACCAGAACCCTTATACGTTCAATACGCTGAACAGCTTCGTCGCCAAGGGCGATGCGCCGCCTCGCATGGAGATGTGCTTCGATTCTGCTGATGGCCAGCGCATTGGACGAGCCGGACTCGATCTACGGATTGCTTGCGAAAACTGTGACAGTCTCGCTCGACCGAGACAGCTTCGAATTCGCCTTGAGACCGGAAGCCCGGTTTCACGACGGTTCGCCGCTGACTGCCGAGGACGCCGCCTTCACGTTCAAGCTGTTCAAGGAAAACGGCCATCCGGATCTGCTGCTGTCGCTGACCGAACTGACCGAAGCCGTCGCGCTCGACGCCGGGAGACTGCGCCTGACTTTCTCGGGAAAGCAATCCGGCCGGACCATCCTCGACGTCGCGACTTTCCCCATCCTTTCCAAGTCGTATTTCGATAAGGTTCCGTTCGATAGTTCGCGCATGGAGCCGCCGCTCGGGTCGGGACCATACAAGGTGGGTTTGGTCAACGCCGGGCAGACAATCGAGTTTGAACGCGTCGCCGACTATTGGGGCCGCGATTTGCCTGTCAATCGCGGCATGTTCAATTTCGACCGCCTGAGGATCGAATTCTACGGCGACAGGCAGGCAGCGTTCGAGGCGTTCAAGAAAGGCGAGGTGCATTTCCGCGAGGAGGCGACGTCACGCATCTGGGCTACCGGCTACGACTTCCCAGCGATCAACGCGGGGAAGGTCGTGAAACGCGAATTTCCTTCCGAGAAGCGGCCGGCCATGCAGGCGATCGCCGTCAACCAGCGGCGCGAGCGTTTCCGCGACGTTCGCGTGCGGCGGGCAATCGCGCTGTGTTTCGATTTCGAATGGACCAACCGGTCGCTGTTCTACGGGCTCTACGATCGTTCGCAGTCCTGCTTCGAACGATCTGAGTTCAAGGCCAGCGGGGTGCCCGGGCCCGACGAACTGGCACTACTCGAGCCGCTGCGCGACAAGCTGCCCGCCGAAGCCTTCGGCGAGGCGTTTCAGCTGCCAAGCTCCGACGGCAGCGGACGCGACAGGAAGCTGCTCGGCGAAGCGCGCAAGCTGATGATCGAAGCTGGGTGGGAGCTTTCGGACAGGCTCTTCAAGAATGAAGTCGGCGAGACCTTCAGTGTGGAACTCCTGGTGGACGACGAGGGCTTCGTGCGCATCCTGTCGCCCTGGGTCGAGAATATGAAGGCGATCGGTTTCGATGCGTCGCTTCGGATGGTCGAATCCGCGCAGCATCAGGCGCGACAGGCCGATTTCGACTTCGACATGATCTCGATGGCACTGCTGTTTTCCCCCACGCCGACGCGGGAAGGAATGGACGGCATCTTCCATTCGAAATCGGCCAACCTCCCAGGCTCGCGCAACCTGCCGGGAACTGTCGACCCGGCCATCGATTCACTCGTCGAAGCGATCGATCGTGTCACAAACCGGCAAGAGCTGACGGCCGTGCTGCGCTGCCTCGACCGGGTGCTGCGCGCCCGCATGGACTGGATACCAAGCTGGTATTCGGCGAATCATCGCGTCGCCTTCTGGGATATGTTCGGCTTCAAGGAACCGAAGCCGGACTATGGGTTTGCTGTCGAGAGCCTATGGTGGCTCGACGAAAACAAGGCAAAGGCGATCGGGAAGGGATAGTGGCGCATCAGATGATTGATCGAAGCGCCCTTTCGCGCCAGCCCAGCACAAGCTACGCCATGGCAAGGATCGAAGCCTGATGGGCGCCTATATCCTCCGCCGCGTGCTGCTGATGATCCCGACGATCCTCGGGATCATGGCGATTTCCTTTGCGCTGATCCAGTTCGCGCCCGGCGGCCCGGTCGAGCAGATCATCGCCAAGCTGTCCGGCCAGGGTGGCGACGCCGCCGACCGCATTTCCGGTGGCGGCGGCGATGCCGGCAGCGGCGGCGGCGCCGACAGTGTCGGCGAAGGCTCGTCAAAGTACCGCGGCGCGCAAGGTCTCGATCCGCAGTTCATCGCCAAGCTCGAGAAGCAATTCGGCTTCGACAAGCCGCCGCTCGAGCGGTTCGGCAAGATGCTGTGGGACTATGCCCGCTTCGATTTCGGCGACAGCTATTTCCGCGACATCTCGGTGCTGAAGCTCATCCTCGAGAAGATGCCGGTGTCGGTCTCGCTCGGCCTGTGGATCACGCTGCTCTCCTATCTCATCTCCATTCCGCTCGGCATCCGCAAGGCTGTGAAGGACGGCTCCACCTTCGACGTGTGGACCAGCGGCGTGGTCGATCATCGGCTACGCCATCCCCGGCTTCCTGTTCGCCATCCTTTTGATGGTGCTGTTTGCCGGCGGTTCGTTCTTTGACTGGTTTCCGCTACGCGGACTGACGTCCGAGAATTGGGACCAGCTGTCGATCGTCGGCAAGGTCCTCGACTATTTGTGGCATCTCGTGCTGCCGCTGACCGCCATGGTGCTGTCGGCTTTCGCCACAACGACCCTGCTCACCAAGAACTCGTTCCTCGACGAGATCCGCAAGCAATATGTGACCACCGCCCGCGCCAAGGGCCTGTCCGAGCGGCAGGTGCTCTACGGTCACGTGTTCCGCAATGCGATGCTGATCGTGATCGCCGGCTTTCCCGGCGCCTTCATCTCGGCCTTCTTCACCGGCTCGCTGCTGATCGAGAACATCTTCTCGCTCGATGGGCTCGGCCTGCTCGGCTTCCGTTCAGTGCTCGATCGCGACTATCCCGTGGTGTTTGCCAACCTCTACATCTTCTCGCTGCTTGGGCTGGTCGTGAGCCTGATCTCCGACCTCACCTACACCTGGATCGATCCACGCATCGACTTCGAGCGGCGGGACGTGTGATGGCAGAGATCGTGGCCAAGGGGGAAATCGAGCAAGCACCCGGCAAGGCGGCACGCCCGTGGCTATCGCCGCTCAACCAGCGGCGCTGGCAGAATTTCAAGGCCAACCGGCGCGGCCTCTGGTCGCTGTGGATATTCCTGTTCCTGTTCGTGCTGTCGCTATTCGCCGAACTGATCGCCAACGACAAGCCGATCATCGCTTCCTACAAGGGCGAGATCCTGTTTCCGGTGCTGATCGACTACCCCGAGGAAAAGTTCGGCGCCGAGCCTCACTGGGCGCGGCGGCAGGAGGTGCGGGCACGCTCCGACGAGGTCTGGAAGCGCGGCATCGGGATGGCGAGCCAGATCTGGTACGGCGGCGGCGGCCCGCCCAGCTACGCCTGGGTCCGGCTGGGCTCGGACGGCCGGGCGAGCGTGATCACCGCGATGCAGGACATCGGCACCGGCACGCGCACGGCGATGGCGATGATCGCGGCGGAGGAGCTCGCGCTGCCGCTCGACCACGTCGACGTCCAGATCGGCGACTCCGCCCGCGGCCCGTACGCGACGATCTCGGGCGGCTCCTCGACGCTGCCCTCGATGGGTCCCGCCGTGCGCTCTGCGGCCGCCGACGCTGCGCGCCAGGTCGATCGAGCTGGCCGCACAGCGATACGATCGCGAGGAGCGGCTGCTGTCGCTGAAGGGCGGGCGGATCGTGTGCGCCGACGGCGGCAGCTGGCCGCTCGACGAGATCACGGGTCTCCTCGGCGCCGGCCAGATCCTGGGCAAGGGCGCGCGCGGCCCGAACCCGACCGGCATGCGCGTGCTCACGTTCGGGATCCAGCTCGCCGAGGTCGCCGTCGACGTCGGCACCGGCGAGGTGCGGGTCGAGAAGGTCGTCGCGATCCACGACGTCGGCCGCGTGATCAACCCGCTCGGCGCCCGCAGCCAGATCGAGGGCGGGATCATCCAGGCGCTCGGGCACACGTTCTCGGAGCACCGGCTCGACGACCCGCAGACCGGGACGGTGCTGACGAAGACGCTCGACGCCTACAAGCTGCCGACGATCGCCGACGTGCCCGAGATCGTCTGCGACCTCGTCGACGTCCCGGACGAGCACCTGACGAACCTGGGCTCGAAGGGGCTCGGCGAGCCGCCGATCGTGCCCACCGCCGCCGCGATCGCAAACGCGATCCGCGACGCCACCGGCGCCGACGTCACCTCGCTGCCGATCACGCGCGAGGAGATCCTGCGCGCGCTCCGCGAAGCCGAGGCACGAGCGAGGAAGGAGCCCGTTGCAGCTGGAGCGGCCTAGCTCGGCGGCCGAGGCGGTCGCCGCGCTCGCCGGTGGCCGTGCGCTCGCCGGCGGCACCGAGCTCGTGCCGCTGCTGCGCGACGGGATCGTCTCGGCCGAGAGCCTCGTCGACCTGCGCGAGGCGCTGCCGCGCGGCATCTCCGGCGGCACGATCGGAGCCGGCACGACGCTCGCGGAGCTCGAGGCCTCGTCCGCGATCCCGGCGGCGCTGCGCGAGGCGTGCCGGCTGGCCGCGTCACCGCAGCTCCGGAACATGGGCACGATCGGCGGCAACCTGCTCCAGGCGACGCGCTGCTGGTACTGGCGGCTCCGGTTCCCGTGCCGGCTGCACGGCGGCGACACGTGCCACGCGCGCGAAGGACAGCACCGCGAGCACGCCTTCTTCGGGAACGACTACTGCGCCTCGGCGCATCCGTCCGACCCGGCCGCGGCCCTGCTCGCGATCGGCGCCCGCATCCGGACCGACCGGCGCGAGCTCGAGCTGTCGGAGCTCTACCGCCTCCCGACCGAGGACGACCGCTCGACGACGACGCTCGCGCCGGACGAGCTCATCCTCGAGCTCGAACTGCCGGAGGTCGAGGCGAGCACCTACCTGAAGGCGATGGACCGGCGGCGCTGGGCGTTCGCGCTCGTCGGCGTCGCCGCTGCGCGGGTCGGCGGCGAGACGCGGGTCGCGCTCGCAGGCGCTGCGCCGATCCCGTGGCTCCTCTCGGAGCCGACCGATCTCGACACGGCCACGCCGCTCGCCGGGACCGCGTTCAAGGTCGAGATCGCGCGCACGCTGGTGGCGCGTGCGACCGCGGCGCTCTAGATACGATCCGCGATCGTCATGCGCCGCATCCTCGTCCCGCTCCTACTCGCACTCGTCCTCTCGCTCGCGGCCTGCGGCGGTGACGGCGACTCCGAGTCGAGCGAGGGCACAACCGCGACCACCGAGCAGTCGACCGGCTCCGGCGGCGACGACTGCGAGACGGTCGACGCTCCCGAGCCGAAGCCCGACGGGGGCCAGACCGCACCGACGGAGACGCTCGAGGCCGGGACGACCTACACACTCGTCGTGCAGACGAACTGCGGCGACTTCACCGTCACGCTCGACCCGACCCTCGCGCCGAAGACGGCCGCGTCGCTCGTCGCTCTCGCCGAGGACGGCTTCTTCGACGGCACCACCTTCCACCGCGTCGTCCCCGGCTTCGTGATCCAGGGCGGCGACCCGACCGGGACCGGGACGGGCGGCCCCGGCTATACGACCGTCGACGCACCCCCGACGGACACCCGCTACACCGAGGGCACGGTGGCGATGGCGAAGAGCCAGGCCGACGCGGCCGGTACATCCGGAAGCCAGTTCTTCGTCGTCACGGCACCCGACGCCGGGCTCCCGCCCGACTACGCAGTCGTCGGCACGGTCACCGAGGGGATGGAGACCGTGAGCGCGATCGAGGCACTGGGCACCGGTGACGGGCCGCCGTCCCAGCCGGTCGTGATCGAGAAGGTCAGCGTCCAGACGAGCTGATGGTCGGCGCCGTCGTCCTCGCTGCCGGTGCAGCGACGCGGTTCGGCGCGCCGAAGCAGCGACTGCTCCTCCCCGCCGTGCTCGAGCACGTCCAGGGGCTCGACCAGGTCGTCGTCGTGGCCGGCGCCTACCCGCTCGAGGGCGCGATCGACTGCCCGGACTGGGCGCTCGGGCCGGGCGCGTCGCTGCGTTGCGGGCTCGGGGCGCTCGCGCCGGAGGTGGAGGCGGCCGTCGTCGTCCTCGCCGACGGCCCCTCGCTCGCGCCCGCCGCCATCGACCGGGTCGTCGCCGAGTGGCGCGAGAGCGGAGCGCCGCTCGTCGCCGCCAGCTACGGCGGCGACCGTGGTCATCCGCTCGTCGTCGCACGCGAGGCGTGGGCCGACATCCCCGACGAGGGCCTGCGCGCGTACGAGCCGCGGCTCGTCCCCTGCGACGACCTCGGCGAGCCGGGAGACGTCGACTATCCCGAGGATCTGCCGGAGAGGTTCAGGAGCGCCGCCGACGAACCGATGTAACACGCAATGGAGCTCGTCCGCCCCGTTTCCCAGAACCTCGAGCTCGTCTCGAACCGCAACGCGCTGGCGGCGGCACGGCTGCATCGCCGCCTGACCGTCGACCAGGCGGCCCAGCGCGCCGGGCTCACGCGCGACCAGGTGGAATGGCTGGAGGAAGGCCGCGTCTACCGCTTCCCGTCCACCGACCACGCGATCGAGGCGACGCTGCTGCTCGCTTCGGCGCTCGAGGTCGGCCAGCGCGAGGCGCGCAAGCTCGCCGGACTCTCGGTGCTGCCGCAGCCGCTGGACGTCAACCCGGCCGCGCGGCTGATCGGCGTGGCGGCGCTGTCGGCGGCGCTGATGGCCTTCGTCGCGTTCGTGCTCGTACCCGCCGTCGCCGGGAAGCCGGCGCCGCCGGCCGCCGCCGCGGACCCGGTCGTCGCGCAGGCGGCGACGCTGCCGAAGCCGTGGCAGATCAAGGTGGAGGTGCTGAACGGGGCCGGCGACATCAACTGGACGCGGCAGGTCGGCAGCAAGATCCAGTCCCTCGCCTACACGGTCAAGAAGGTCGGCCGCGCCGATCGCTTCGACTACCCGCAGAGCAGCGTCTACTACTCACCCGGCGGACGGCTGATCGCGATCCGCCTCGCGCGCCAGCTCGGGTTCGTGACGAGACCGCTCCCCGGCGGCACCGACCCGAACCGCCTGGTCGTGATCGTCGGCCCGCACCGCGGGCCTGGCTAGCTAGAGCCCGTCGGCGGTCGGGCCGCGCAGCTCGCTCAGCTTCGCCATCAGCCCGGCGGGCATGCGCTCCGTCGCGGTCGTGCGGATGAAGCGCCGGAGCTCGGCCTCGAAGCGATAGCGGCGCCGGCAGTAGTCGCAGCCGTTGAGATGACCCTCCGCCACGCCGACCTCGTCCGGCGTCAGGTCGCGATCGAGGTAGCCCTGCAGCAGCTCCTCGCACTTCTCGCAGTCGGCGTCGTGGCTCATGACAGGGTCTCCTCGGCCAGCGTCTGCTTCAGGATACGGCGGCCCCGATGGAGCCGCGACATCACGGTACCGATCGGGATGTCGAGGATCTGAGCCGCGTCGGCGTAACTGAACTCGCCGAGGTCGACGAGGACGACCACGTCGCGGAAGTCATGCGGCAGGTCGGCGAGCGCGTTGACGACGCCGCCCTGCGAGAGCCGCTCGACGACCTGCTCCTGGTCGAGCGCCTGCTCGCCCTCGACTGCGGCGAGCCGGTTCGCGAGGTAGTAGTCGCTCTCCTCGAGCGGCTGCGAGTCGGGCGTGCGCTGGATCTTGCGGCCGCGATCGGTGTTCAGGTTGGTCAGGATCCGCAGCAGCCAGGCGCGCATGTTCGTCCCCGGGGTGAACGAGCGCCAACTCCGGAATGCGCGGGCATACGTGTCCTGAACCAACTCTTCGGCCTCCTCTCGCGTACCGACCATTCGGCGCGCGACGCGGTAGACCTGGTCGGCGAGCCCGAGCGCTTCCTCTTCGAAGTGGACGCGCTCCCGAGCCTCGCTGGCGACTCTGCGCCCGGCGTCCTCCTCTGGCTCGGCTGCGCCGGACTCACTCACCCGGCCACCCTAACAATCGGTCTGACGGGGTGAAGAACGCCCCGAAGCCCGTGCCTATTCCCTCGTCAGACCTGCTCGACCTCGGGAAAACCGCCGCGCGTGAGCGTCTCGACGATCGCAGCTCGGCTCGTGAGACCGTCGTCCCAGCTGAGCGAGACCTGGCCCATCAGGTTCGCGTTCGCGGCCTCGATCCCGTCGACCTGGCGGAGCGTGCCGGCGAGTCTGCCGACGCAGCGTTCGCAGCGGACGCCGCTCACCTGGATCACGTCGCTGACGGTGGCCATCGGCGCCTAGCCTAGCGAGAGCTCCACGTCCGCCTGCTCGATCAGGAGCGGGTCGTGGGTGGCGCAGATCACCGTGGCGCCGGTCGTTCGGGCGAGGTCCGCGAGGAGCGCACCGAGCGCGAGCGCGTTGGCGCCGTCGAGCCGTGCCGTCGGCTCGTCGGCGACGATCACCTTCGGCTGCACGGCGATCGCGCGGGCCAGCGCGGCGCGCTCCCGCTGGCCGGCGGAGAGCTCGGCGACCGGACGGTCGGCGTGCTCGGCGAGCCCGACCGCCGCGAGCGCCTCCTCGGCGCCGTGGTCGGGGAGGCCGCGCAGCTCGAGCGCCAGCCCGACGTTCTCGCGCGCGCCGAGGAACGGCGCGAGGCCGGCCGTCTGGCCGACGAACGCGAGGCTCGTCCGCCGCAGCTCCGCCCGCCCCGCCCGGTCGAGTCCGGCGAGCGAGACGCCGTCGAGCAGCACCTCGCCCTCGTCCGGCAGCTCGAGCCCTGCGAGCAGGAGCAGCAGCGTCGTCTTCCCCGAGCCCGACGGGCCGGTGACGACGGTGAGCTTCCCGGGCGCGAAAGCTGCGTCGAGCCGCTCGATCGGCGCGGCGGCGCCGAACCGCTTCGTCAGCCCGCGCGCCTCGACGATCGGACTTTGTGTTTCTGAGCCACTTGCGCCCTCCGGCGGCTCGGAAACGGCTTGTTCAAGCGGGGCCGAGGGAGATTGTGTTTCAGAAACACAAGCTCCCGCCGGTTGGAGGACGACCTCGCCGCCGCGGAGCTCGGCCGACGCGTGGCGGTCGATCCCGGCCGAGCGGAGCACGTCTTCGGGGAGCCGCAGCCAGCCGCCGCGCCCGACGACGATCGCGCCGTCCCCCGTCGCCCCCGCGACCCGCTCGTCGGAGATGCGGCCGTCGCGGACATGGATGACGCGGTCGGCACGCTCCGCCGACGCCGGATCGTGGCTGACGACGAGGGCAGTGCCGTCCGACTCGTGCACGAGCTCGGCGATCAACGCCAGCACCTCGCGCGCGGTTGCGGCGTCGAGCTCGCCGGTCGGCTCGTCGGCGATCAGGAGCGCCGGCCTGCTCGCGAGCGCGGCGCAGAGCGCGATCCGCTGCTGCTCTCCGCCGGAGAGCTCGCGTGGATGTGCGTCGCGGCGGTCGCCGAGGCCGACACGCTCGAGCAGCTCGTCGGCGCGCGCGTGCCGCCGTTCGCCCGGCTCGCCGGCGAGGCCGAGCTGGATCCCGACGAGCTCGCGCGCGGTCAGCTCGCCGGCGAGCGCACGCCAGTAGTGCTGGTCGGCATAGCCGATCGAGCGCGAGCGGAAGCGGGCGGCGCCCCAGCTGCCAAGCGCGCCCACGTCGACGCCCGCGACGCGGACCGTGCCGGCGGATGCGCGGTCGAAGCCGGCGACGATCCGGAGCAGCGTCGATTTCCCGGAGCCGCTCGGCCCGAGGACGACACAGAGCTCCCCCTGCTCGACGGACAGGCTCAGCCCCTGCAGCGCGGCCACGCCTCCCTCGGCCGAGGGGTAGACGCGGAAGACGTCCTCGATCTGGACGAGGGCGCTCACTCGAGCACCTCCGCGCGAGGCGGGGCCGGAGCCGAGAACGCCCGGCGCGTCGCCAGCAGGATCAGCCCGCAGGCGGCGAGGACGTAGAGCACGACCGCCGCCGCGACGACGGCCGCATCGACGTCGAGCACGAGCGGCGGCTCGGGCGAGGTCGCGCGGGCGGTCAACCCGACGAGGTCCGTGACGACGGCGGCGAGAGCGAGACCGGCAACGGCGCCCGCGACGAGCCCTGCGGCCGCGACGGTGAGCGCGCGGAGCCGCACGACCCGCCGCAGCAGGGACGGTGACGCGCCCTGCGCCTCCAGGTCGAGCAGCTCGCCGCTCTCGTCGCGCAGGTCGCCCAGCACCGTCAGCAGGATCCCGGCGAGGGCGAGCCCGAGTGCGACGGCCGCCGCAACGGCGAGCGCGAGCAGCGTCCCGTGCGCGATCGGATCGCGTCGTGCATCCGCCTCGAGCGCGTGGCGTGACTCGATCTCGAGGACGTCGAAGGGCTTCGCTGCGAGCGCGCGATCGACCGTGGTGGCGTCGCCGGGATCGCGAAGCCGCAGCCAGACCTCGTTCACGCGCGCCGCGCCCGGCCGCTCGAGATTCACCGCCGCCGCCAGCGCCTCGCCGTCCCCGACGACCGCCTGGCCGTCGACGCCGGGGAACCGGCCCACGGTCCCGACGACGCGGACGGCCAGCCGCTCGCCGGCGATCTGCAGCGGCAGCAGTCCGTTGTCGTCCGCGGCCGCTGCGAGCCGGGGCGTCGCGAGCACCGGCAACGGCTCGGTCGGCTGGCGCGGCCGGATCCGCGTCGCGACCGCGTTGGTGAGGGTGTAGTCGACCGTCGAGCCGTCGATTCGCGCCCCACCGACGCCGACCCAGTCCGAGATGCCTCCGGGAAGGTCGGGAAGCTCGATCGAGACGGAGCCGCTCTGCGCCTGGCCGGCATCGGCGCCGCGTTCCTGCAGCCGGGTGTCCGGCTCGATCACGATTCCGGCGAGCCGGCCGCCGCGTGCCTGCGCCGGTAACTCCTCACCGAGCGGCACGCGGAGGAAGCGTCCCGTCCGGCCTTCGATCTCGGCGAAGAGCAGCACCGGGCCGCCCTCGGTGCGCGCCCGCAGCGTGCTCCCGAGTCGCGGGCCGTTCGCCGCCGGTGTGGCCTCGATTCTCGACGCCAGCTCCTGCCGGGGCGCGCGGGCCTCGCCGTCGCGCCAGCCGTTCAGGTGCGTGAGCTCACCCGGGTCGAGGCCGAGGAGCGTGATCCCGCTCTCGCCCTCGAGCCGGCCGACGCCGCCGGTGAGCCGGAGGACGGGCACCACCTCGGCACCGTCCAGCCGGCCGAAGCGGTCGAGCGTCGCCGCGTCCTGGACCGGAATCAGCCTGCGGAGGTCCTCGCGGACGACATAGTCGAGCGGCACCTGGTGCGCGGCCTGGTCGCGCTCACCGCGGGCGAGCGTTGCGCGATAGCTCTCGGCGAACAGCGCCAGCCCGAAGCTGACGACGAGGAACGCGGTGGCGGCGATCGCGTAGCCCGGGTTGCGGGCGAGCGTGAGCGAGGCGATGCGGAGCCCGAGCGAGCGGCCGCGGGCGAGCCGCTCGACGAGGCGGAGCGCCGGCCGCAGGAGCCTCGTCACCAGCACCGCCACGGCGAACGTCACGAGCGCCGGGAGCAGCAGCGCGAGATCGCCCTCGCCGTCGCCTCGCACGAGCTCGAGCACGACGAGCCCCGCCGCGGCCAGGGCGGCGGCGTCGAGCGGCCCGAAGCGGCCGGGCCTCGCCCGGGCGGTCACGGCAGCGACCAGGACTGCGGTCGCGGCGGCGGCGACGAGGAGCGCGAGCGCCAGCCCCTCGCCCGAGACGATGCTGCGGCGGAGGATCTCCCCGATCGGCGCCCCGGCGCGCTCCGCGACGACGGCCCCGCCGAGCAGAGCGACGGCGAGCCCGATCACGGTGCCGGCCAGCGCGAGCGCCGCCGACTCGGCGACGGTCACGAGCGCGAGCTGCCAGCCGCGGGCGCCGTACCAGGCGAGCCGGCGGCGGGCCGCGAGCAGGTCGGGCCGAAGCGTCATCGCGGCGAGCAGCGCGAACGCGAACAGGAGCGCCGCCGCCTCGCCGCCGACGACGCCGAGCCGTCGCCCGGCGGCACGGCTCGTCGCCTGGGCCTCGCGCAGCTCCTCGACCGGCGCGACGAGATCGAAGCTGGACGAGACCGCCTGGAGCTCGGAGCGCGCGTCCGTCACCGCCGCCGCGAGATGGTCGACGTCCCACAGGCGAGGCCGGCCCGCCGCCAGGGGCGCCACCCAGGCGTAGCTGCGGTAGGCGCTGTCGAGGGCCGGCGCTCCGGCAAGGGCGGTCGCGCCCTCGGCGAGGAAGAGCGGCGGCGGCGGCGGCCGGTGGTAGCCGGCTGCGCGCGCGAAGACGGGGCTCACCTCGGCGTCGGCCAGCGCGTTGTCGGTCGGGGCCAGGAAGTCGCCGAAGAGGACGCGGCTGTCGAGCACCGCCTCACCGACCTCGACGAGCTCGATCCCGTCGAGTTGCGGCAGCCGCCCCTGGCCGCGGAGCCGGAGGACCTCGCAGCGCTCCGGCGTGCACGTTCGCGGCAGCCGGCCGGAGCGCACCGTCACCCAGCGGCCGAGATCGTCGACGCCGCCGAGCCCGGTGAAGGTGCCTCCGAGCGTGGTCTCGCGGAAGAGGACGAGCGCCGTCGCCGGACCCGCATCCGTCTGCGCCAGCGCCGCGCGGGCCCGCCGTTCGAGCACCGGCTGCGGCTCGTCGCTCTGGCCGGGCACGCCGAACCAGACCGCCCGGACCGAGCGCTGGCCGTCCGGGATCCGCTCGACCGCCTGCGCGACTGCCCGGTCCTGCGCGACGAGAGCGCCGGCCCGGCCGCCGAGGACGACGGAGGCGCCGGCGGCGATCCCGAGCACGACGAGCACGACCGGTGCGCTGCGGCGGCTCAGCCGCGCGCCGACGAGGCGGAGCGGATAGAGCGCGGCGCGGACGGCTTTCACGAGCGCGCCACCAGGTCGGCCGCGACCGCCCGGAGCCCGTCGCGGCGGCCGATCTCGAGCTGGCGCAGCGCCTCGACCGGCTCGCGCAACGGCTCGACGAGCTCCCACGTGCCGAGCTCGCGCGCAGCGGGCTCGACCGCGTCGAGCAGCGGCTGTCCCGGCTCCGGCGGCGCCGAGCAGAGGGCCTGCACGAGTGCGACGAGAGCGGTCGCGCGGTCGACGGACGTCGCCTGGTCGGCGATCCTGACCTCCAGCGTCCCGAGCCGCGGGTGCGGGCGTGCGTCCCACCAGATGCGGGTGTAGTCCACCCCGGCAGCGGCGACCGTGGCCTCCCAGTCGGACACCGTCGCCAGCGGCGGCGGCGGGCCGCCGCGGGGGAGCCGCCGTAGCGTCGGGAAGCGCGACGAGAGCGTGCCGGTCTCCTCACCGGCGCGGTAGGGCGAGTTCGCCGACAGCTGCAGGACGGCGTCGAGCCACGGTCGGATCCCGCCGAGCACACGCAGGCACTCCTCGAAGCTCTCCATCCCGACGTGGATGTGCAGGCCGCAGACGAGCTGGCTCTTGGCGATCGCCCCGAGCTCCTCGACCATCTTCAGGTAGCGGCGCTCCTGCACGATCGCCTGCTCCTCGGGGATCGAGAAGGGATGCGAGCCCGACGCGGCGACCGCGAGGCCCTCGCGGGCCGCGAGCTCGGCCGCGAGGCGCCGAAGCCGCACGAGCTCGTCGTGCGCCTCGCCGGCGGTCTCGCAGACCGGCGTGTTCGTCTCGACCAGGCAGGAGAAGAGCTCCGTCTTCAGCCCCTCCTGCGGCAGCATCCGCTCGACCCCCGGCGCCAGCGCGAGCGTCTCCGGGTCGAGCAGCAGCAGCTCCTCCTCGACGCCGAGCGTCAGGCTGCGGCCGAAGTTATCGACCACGAACGGCGTGGACCGGCCTGCCTGCGGCTTCCCACGCGTAGTACGACGCGCTCGGCCCGAAGCCGTTCTCGTAGGGGACGACGCGCGGGTTGCGGCCGACCTCCATCGCGCGCTGCGCGTGCCAGAGCAGATTCGGGTCGTCGCGTTCCTCCCAGACGAGGACGAGATGCGCCGCGGTCATGAAGTCGGCCACGAACGTGCAGCCGTTGGCCGGGCACGGAAAGGGGTCGGTGCGGACGCAGAACCAGCCGGCGTGGTCGTCCTCGGCCTCGTCGGCCCATTCGAACTCCTGCTCGTCGAGCAGATCGTGTTCCTTCGTCAGCGACCCCCGCCGCGGCTCCTGCGATTCCACGCGTGAAGGTTAGACGGATGGGGAGTGTCTCCGGCGGAGTGCGTGGTCACAATGGGCACATGGGTGAGCGGGACGTCGCGATCGTCCTCTCCGGCGGCGGCGTCAACGGCGTCTTGCTCGAGCTGGGCTTCCTCCAGCGGCTGCGCGAGAGCTCGCTGTGGCCGCGGATCGGCTGCATCTACGGGACGTCGGCCGGCGCATTGACCGGCTCGATGGCGGCGCTCGACCGCCTGGACGCGCTGGAGGAGTTCATGCTCGGCCTGCAGCCGCGCGACGTCTTCGCGCCGCAGCGGCTCTGGCAGCTGCCGCTGAACGGCCTGCACCACTACGCGCTGCCCCAGACGATGGCCGAGCGGCTGCTCGAGCCGGAAGAGCTTGCGCGCCTGCTCGCCGCGGCGCCGATCGAGGTGATCGCGTTCGCAACCGACGTCTCCGGGGACGACGAGAGCTCCTACGAGCTCGCCTACTCCTCCCACGAGACACCGACGGAGACGATGGCGCAGGCGGTGCTCGCGTCCGCGGCGATCAGCGCACTCGTGCTCCCGCTCCGCGTCGGCGACCGGATCGCCACCGACGGCGGCTGGGTGCGGAACTTCCCCCTCGGGCACGCGCTCGAGCGTCCGGGAGTCGAGCTCGTCGTCGCCTTCAGGCATGTCCCGCACTACCCGCGCGTCGGGATCGAGCCGCTCGTCCGGCTGCGTGGGCGGCTGCAGCGGTTCCGCGCAGTGCCGCCGGTCCGGGCCCTGATCGCCCAGCTCGACGAGGCCGAGGCACGCGCCGGGCGCGGCGAGCCCGTGCACTTCGGCGACATGATCGTCCGCCTGATGCGGGTTGCGATCCAGCACAACACGGCGCTCGAGGAGCGGCTCGCAGCCGAGCACGAGGCGGCGTGCCGCGAGCTGAAGGAACTGCAGGAGGACGTCGTCCGGCTCGCCCGCGAGCACGCCCGTCCCGGCCGGCGTGCGCGGGCGGCGCGCGCCGTCGAGGAGCGCTTCGCGCGGACGCAGCTGCCCCGGAACGTGCCGCAGGTCGTCGTCCGCGCCACCGCCGGGACGGACAGCCTCGAACACGGCCTGCGCGAGAGCCCTGCGTGGGCCGAGGAGTCGAAGCGGGCGCTGATCGCACGCGGCTGGAACGCCGCCGACGCCGAGTTGCGCGCGTACGACTCCGGCCGGCTCGAACGAGCGTCCTGAGCGAGCCCGGCTCTAGGGCGCTGACGGCTGGCGGCCGAGCGTGACCTCGACCGTGTCGATCTTGGTGCCCCGGTGGATCTGCACCTTCACCGTCTGTCCCGGCTTGGAACGGGCGAGCGCGTCGCGCAGCTCTTCGCTGGAGCCGACCCGCCTCCCGCCGACGGCGACGATCACGTCACCGCCGAGCACATGGCTCTCGCCGGCCACGACGACGTCGGTCGTCCCACCGCGGAGGCCGGCCTTCGCCGCCGCGCCGCCGTCCACGACTCCTTCGACGAGGACGCCCTCGTCGACGGGGAGCCGGAAGACGCGGGCGAGCTCGGCCGTGACCGTGCTGCCCGAGATGCCGAGGTAGGCGCGGTCGACGCGCCCGGTCGCGGTCAGCTGGGCGACGACCTCCTTGACGGTGTTCGCCGGGACGGCGAAGCCGATCCCGACGTTGCCGGTCGAGCCGTCGGCCCGGGCGATCTGCGAGTTGACGCCGATCACCTCGCCGCGTCCGTTCAGGAGCGGCCCGCCCGAGTTGCCGCTGTTGATCTGCGCGTCCGTCTGGATCACGTGGTCGATCGGATAGCCGTTCGGCGCCGTGATCGTCCGCTCCTGGACGGCGCTGACGATGCCGGCGGTCGCCGTCCGCCTGAGCCCGAAGGGATTGCCGATCGCCACGACCGGATCGCCGACGCGGACGGTGTCCGAGTTGCCGAACGCGAGCGGCGCGAGGCCGCGCGAGCTCGACTGCACCCGCAGCACGGCGATGTCGGTGGACGGGTCGCTGCCCACGAGCGTGGCGCTGAGCGTGTCCTGGTTCGAGAAGCTGACCTCGATCTGGTCGGCGCCCTCGATCACGTGGTAATTCGTGACGATGTGGCCCGCCTTGTCGATCACGAAGCCCGAGCCGAGCGCCTGACTCGGCGCACCCTGTTGCTCGAGCTGGAATGACGACGGGTTGTCGCTCGCGGCCGTGGTCGAGGTGATCTGGACCACCCCGGGCGCAGCGCGCGCGTAGATCTCGCTGACCGTGAGTCGGTTGTCGTCGGCGACCGGAGCGGCGGGTGTGGGAGCAGGGGAGGCCCTCACCACGGTCGTCGTGCCGCCGCCCAGGTCGCCGGACATCGCCAAGCCGCCGACCACGATCAGCCCGCCGAGAAGAGAGGCGGCGCCGAGCGCACCGGCGCGTGTGACATTGGCTCGATTCACCGGACCGTTGTACCCGGGAGGTCTTAAAGACCGATGTGAGGTGCGTTAAGCCTCCGTTGCGGCGGTTTTCGCGCCGCTACGAGTCCGGATCCGGCGGCCGCGGCGGCAGCGGATCGGGCCGGGGATCGGGCCGCGGGACCGGCGGAACCGGATCGGGCAGCGTGGCGATCACGCGAGCGCGGCGGTGCGCTCGGCCTGCTCGCGGTCGGCCCCGAGCGCCTCGTCCAGCTTCGCCTGCAGCTCGCCGCTCGCGTACAGCTCCTCGACGATGTCGGCGCCGCCCACGAGCTCGCCCTTGATGAAGACCTGCGGGATCGTCGGCCAGCCCGACAGCGCCGAGAGCTCCTGGCGGATCTGAGGATCCGGGAGCACGTCGACGGTCGTCACGGGAGCGCCGGCCGCGCGCAGTGCCCGCAGCGCCCGGTCGGAATTGCCGCACATGACGAGCTGGGGCGTTCCCTTCATGAAGAGGCTCACCGGCTCGTTGTCGATGATCTCCTTGATCTGCTCGCTCAGCTCGCTCATTCCTGTCCTCTCGTCTTGATCCGGAGCTCGTGGATCGACCCGTCTCCGAGCGGCGCGGCGAGCGCCTCGTAGACGAGCCGGTGCTGCTCGACCAGCGAGAGCCCGTCGAACCGGCCGCTCGCGATCGTCACCTGGAAGTGGTCGCCGCCGCCCGTGCGGTCCTCGACCGCGAGCTCGCTCGCGTCGGGGAACGAGTCACGGAGGAGCGTCTCGAGTGTCTCGGAGGCGGCCATGCGCCCATCGTACCGAGCCGTCTTTTTTACCCGGTTCTTACCTCCGGCGAGTACCGTGTCCCGAGTGAAGCTCGGGCTCGCGACACTGGTGGCCTTCGCCGCTCTGGTCGCGGCCGTTCCGGGCCACGCCTCGACCCCGATCCCGTGGTGCGGGACGACCTCGTCGAGCGTCGACCGGCTGCCCGACGCGACCGCCGCGTACGCCGTGCACGTCGCCTACGTCCGGCCGCCCGGCGCGCCGGACCGCTTCGCCGAGTTCGCGCCGCGGATCGCCGGCGACGCCGTCGCCTTCGACGCCTGGTGGCGGCGCGAGGACCCGACCCGGACGCCGCGCTTCGACCTCTTCCCCGCAGCAGGGTGCGCGAGCTCGTTCGGCGCACTCGACATCTCGAGCGTCGTGCTGCCGCGGCCGGTCGGTGGGATCGGCGCCATCTTCCAGGAGCTGCGGCAGCGTCTCTCCGACGACTCCGGCTTCGACGAAGCCGAGAAGGCCTACCTCGTCTACTTCGACGGCCCGACAGGGCAGGTCGGCGACGAGCGCGTGTGCGGCCAGGGCGCGCGCCCCAGCTTCGGCCTTCCCGGCATGGCGGTCGTCTACCTCGACTCTTGCGGCGGCGACGAGGGCGACTCGCTGCGGCCCGTGGTCGCCGTGCACGAGCTCGTGCACGTGTTCGGCGCGGTCGAGCGGCAGGCGCCCAACGCCTGCCGGAGCGGTCACGTCTGCGACGTCGAGCTCGACCTGATGACGGCCGTCCTCAGCGGCGAGGAGCTCGACGCGCACGTGCTCGACGCTGCGCGCAACGACTACTACGCCCACTCCGGGAGCTGGAACGACGTCCAGGACTCGACCTTCCTCGAGCGCCTCGACTCGGCCGACCGCACGCCGCCCACGACTCCGGGCGCACTCCGCGTCGGGGACGAGCGGATCGGCTTCGTCCGCTTCTCCTGGGGGGCGGCGACGGACGACGTCGGGCCGGTCGCCTACCGCATCTACGAGGACTCGAACTTCCTTCGCCAGGTGACGACGACCTCCGTGCTGCTGCCCACCCCGGCCACAACGGCGCTCTACACGGTCCGCGCCGTCGACCCGGTCGGGCGCCTCAGCCCGCCCGTCAGCGTCCGGTTCCGGCCGGACACGGGCATGGTCGACGAAGGCGGGCGTCTGGTCCGCGACACCGTCCGGCCCTCGGCGATCGCCCGGGTCACGATCAAGCGGATGCCGAAGGTCGCCGTGCTCACGTGGCCGGCGGCACACGACGTCGGCGGGCTCCGCTCCTACCGCGTCAAGATCGGGACGCGGACGCTGAGCGTCCGCAAGCCGACGATCACGATCGCACGCGCCGGCGTCACCGCGGCGGTCTCGATCGCTGCGGTCGACCGCGCCGGCAACGTCGGCCCGTCGCTCGTCGTCGCGCGCGCACGCCTCCGCTAGGCCGGTTCACCCCCGCCGCCGTTGCTCGAGCAAGCGCGGAAGCCGCTGCGCGGGCCGAAACGGCCATGTCCCGGGGACAGACCCTGGGACATGTCCGCAACGGCCGGAGGCGAGGGGGTTCGATACATTCGAGGCATGGCCGACGAGCTCGCAGCGCGCTCCACCCTCACCGTCGGCGACCGCAGCGTCGAGATCCACCGGCTCGACGCGCTGCAGTCACGGTGGGACGTCGCGCGGCTCCCGTACACGCTGCGGATCCTGCTCGAGAACGTGCTCCGGAACGGCAGCGCCGACGACGTCGAGGCGGTCGCCGGCTGGGTCGCCGCCGACGAGCCGAGCCGCGAGATCTCGTTCGCGCCCGGCCCGCGTCCTGCTCCAGGACTTCACCGGCGTCCCGGCCGTCGTCGACCTCGCCGCGATGCGGAACGCGATGGCGGACTTCGGCGGCGACCCGGAGAAGATCAACCCGCTGATCCCGGTCGAGCTCGTGATCGACCACTCGGTCCAGGTCGACGTCTTCGGCACCCACACCGCCTTCGCGCGCAACGTCGCGCTCGAGTTCGAGCGGAACCGGGAGCGCTACGCCTTCCTCCGCTGGGGCCAGAAGGCGTTCCGCGACTTCAAGGTCGTCCCGCCCGGGCACCGGGATCGTGCACCAGGTCAACCTCGAGTTCCTGGCCCGGGTGATCGAGGAGCGCGACGGCCAGGCGTTCCCCGACACGCTCGTCGGCACCGACTCGCACACGACGATGGTGAACGGCCTCGGCGTCCTCGGCTGGGGCGTCGGCGGGATCGAGGCGGAGGCTGCGATGCTCGGCGAGCCGCTCTCGATGCTCGTCCCGCAGGTCGTCGGCTTCAAGCTGACCGGCGAGCTGCCCGAGGGCGCGACCGCCACCGACCTCGTCCTCACGGTCACCCAGATCCTGCGCCAGACCGGCGTCGTCGGCAAGTTCGTCGAGTACTTCGGCCACGGCCTCGCCGCGCTCCCGCTCGCGGACCGCGCCACGATCGGGAACATGTCGCCGGAGTACGGCGCCACCTGCGGCTTCTTCCCGGTCGACGAGCAGACGCTCACGTACCTGCGGCTGACCGGGCGCAGCGACGAGCGGATCGCGCTCGTGGAGGCGTACTGCAAGGAGAACATGCTCTGGCACGAGCCCGGTGAGGAGCCGACCTACTCCGAGGTCGTCGAGCTCGACCTCTCCGCCGTCGAGCCGAGCCTCGCCGGCCCGCGCAGGCCGCAGGACCGGATCCCGCTCGCCCACGCGAAGACCGCCTTCCTCGACTCGCTGGGGACGTTCGGCGTCGAGTCGCCGCTGACGAACGGCAGCGCCGACAAGGCGGTCGCGGACACGTTCCCGGCGAGCGACCCGACGACCGAGCAGGCTCCCGGCGGCCACCCCGAGCCGGAGCCCGACGCGACGCCCGTCGCGGTCGCCGGCGTCGAGCGAAAGCGCGTCCAGGTCGAGGGTGAGGACTACGCGCTCGAGCACGGCAGCGTCGTGATCACGGCGATCACCTCCTGCACGAACACCTCCAACCCGGCCGTGATGATCGCCGCCGGCCTGCTCGCCAAGAAGGCGGTCGAACGCGGTCTCGCGCGCCGCCCGTGGGTGAAGTCGAGCCTCGCGCCGGGCTCGAAGGTCGTGACCGAGTACTACGACCGCTCCGGCCTGACGCCGTTCCTGGAGCAGCTCGGCTTCCACACCGTCGGGTACGGCTGCACGACCTGCATCGGGAACTCCGGCCCGCTCGCCGAGTCGATCTCGAAGGCCGTGGCCGAGGGCGACCTCGTCGTCTGCTCCGTCCTCTCCGGCAACCGCAACTTCGAGGCCCGGATCCACCCCGAGGTGAAGGCGAACTACCTCGCCTCGCCGCCGCTCGTCGTCGCGTACGCGCTCGCCGGCCGGATGGACATCGACCTCGCGAACGAGCCGCTGGGACAGGGCGACGACGGCGGGGACGTGTTCCTCGCGGACATCTGGCCGACCGCGGCCGAGGTGCAGGAGACGATCGCGAGCTCGATCGCGCAGGACATGTTCCGGGACACGTACGCGGACGTCTTCACCGGCGGCGACGACTGGCGCGAGCTACCGGTGCCCGAGGGCGAGCTCTTCGCCTGGGAGCCGGACTCGACCTACGTGCGCCTGCCGCCGTACTTCGACGAGATGCCGGCGGCCCCGGGCGCGTTCGCCGACATCGCCGGCGCACGCTGCCTCGTCCGCCTCGGCGACTCGGTCACCACCGACCACATCTCGCCCGCCGGCTCGATCAAGCCCGACTCGCCGGCGGGGCGGTACCTCACCGAGCACGCCGTCGAGCGCAAGGACTTCAACTCCTACGGCTCGCGCCGCGGCAACCACGAGGTGATGGTGCGCGGCACGTTCGCCAACGTACGCCTGCGCAACCTGCTCGTGGACGGCTCGGAGGGGACGTGGACGGTGCACGTGCCGTCGGGCGAGGAGATGACCATCTTCGACGCCTCGAAGCGCTATCTCGAGGAAGGGACGCCGACGATCGTGCTCGCCGGCAAGGAGTACGGCTCCGGCTCGTCCCGCGACTGGGCGGCGAAGGGCCCGAACCTGCTCGGCGTCAAGGCCGTGATCGCGGAGAGCTACGAGCGGATCCACCGCTCGAACCTGCTGATGATGGGGATCCTCCCGCTCCAGTTCCGCGACGGCGAGACCCCGGACACGCTCGGCCTCACCGGCCGCGAGGAGTTCGCGATCGAGGGGATCGAGAACGGCGAGGCGGACGAGGTCACCGTTCGCGCCGACGGGACGAGCTTCACCGCGCGCGTCCGACTCGACACGCCACGCGAGCGCGAGTACCTCCGGCACGGCGGAATCCTCCCCTTCGTGCTCCGCCGCCTGCTCGCCGGCTAACTCATCCGTAAAGACTTTGTGGGTTTCAATTGACATGCGCCCGGGCGTCGGTACTCTGGCCGCCTCCTGGTGCGGGACGGGGGTCTGATCGGGGTCTCGGCACCCGGGCTGGGGAGGAGGGGACGAGGTGGCGGCGCCTTCGTGGCGCCACACCTCGTTCCTCTATGGTCCCGCTGACCGGGGTGCCCGACCGACAGGGCTGAGAACACACCCGCTGACCTGATCCGGGTAATGCCGGCGAAGGGAGGAGACGAGCCGATGGACGACACACCCGCCTGGGGAATCGACCCGGTGCCGCCGCGCCTGCGGGTGCTCGGCCTGCGTCGACCAGGGCCTCCTCTGGGGGAACCTCGGCGTCTCGCTCCTCGTGCTCGTCGCCGGGACGTATCTCGTCCCCGCGCTCTCGCTGCCGGACGCGTTCCTCGCGATCGTGATCGGCGGCCTGATCGGGAACGCCATGCTCGGCATGGCCGCGCTGATCGGCGCCGACGCCCGCGTCCCGGCGATGGTCCTGATGCGGGCGCCACTCGGGCAGCGCGGCTCGTGGGCACCGACGGTGCTGAACGCAGCGCAGTGCATCGGCTGGGCGATCTTCGAGCTGCTGATCATCGCGACGGCGGTCGCAGCCCTCTCCGACGAGCTCTTCGGCTTCCGGGCGCAATGGCTCTGGACGATCGTCTTCGGCGGCGTCGCACTCGCCCTCGCGCTGCTCGGCCCGATCGGGTTCGTGCGCAAGTTCGTGCGCAAGTTCGCCGTCTGGGCAGTGCTCGCGTCGCTCGTCTATCTGACCTGGTGGGCACTCGACGGCGCCGGCTTCGGCTCGCTCTGGGAGCTCGACGGCGAGGGTGGCTTCTCCGTCCTCGACGGCGTCGACCTCGTCGTCGCGATCACGGTCTCGTGGATCCCGCTCGTCGCCGACTATTCGCGCTTCGCCCGCGGCCGTTCGAGCGCGTTCTGGGGCACAGCCGCCGGCTACTTCCTCGCCGGAACATGGCTCTGGCTGCTCGGAGCGATCCTCTTCTTCTCACGTGACATCACCGACGCGGCTGCGCTGCCGGTCGCCGTCGCCGCCGGCGGGATCGGCGCCGTCCTGGCGCTGCTCGCGGTCACCGTCGACGAGACGGACGAGGCGTTCGCGAACGCCTACTCGGCCTCCGTCTCGATCCAGAACCTCGCGCCGCGGCTGCCGCAGCGGCTGCTCGTCGTCGCCGTCTGCATCACGGCCACGATCGGCGCGCTCACGATCGACCTGCTCTCGTACGAGAGCTTCCTGCTCATGCTCGGCTCGTTCTTCGTCCCGCTCTTCGGCGTCCTGCTGGCCGACTGGCTGGCGGCCGGACGCCGCTACGTCCCGGGCGACGTCTTCGGAGGACCGGCGGTGCGCTGGGGGATGCTCGCCGCGTGGATCGCCGGGTTCGCGCTCTACCAGTGGCTGCATCCCGTCGGCCCGTCGTGGTGGACGGATGCGCTCGGCGAGGGCGCCGGGCTCGGCATCGGGGCCACCGTCCCGAGCTTCGTCGTCACGCTCGCACTCGGGCTCGCGGTCGCGACGCTGGGGAGGCGGCGCTTCTAGAGTCTGTGCGTGCGCGGCATCGCGGCGATCGGGAACCTGGCGAAGGACACGGTCGACGGCGGCCGTCTTCGGGCGGGCGGCGCGCCCTTCCACGCCGCGCGCGCGCTCCGTCTCCTCGGCGGCAGCTCACGGATCGTCGCGCGCTCGGCCGAGGCCGACCGGCGCTTCCTGGTCGGCCCGCTCGCCGCCCTCGGCGTTCCCTGGAAATGGCTCGCCGCACCGAGCACCACGACCTTCGAGATCCACTACGACGGCGAGGAGCGGGAGATGACGATCGGCGACGCCGGCTCACCGTGGACGCTGGACGACGTCGCGGCCGTGGGACGGGCGGAGTGGGTGCAGGTCGGCGGCCTGACCCGCGGCGACTTCCCGCCCGACGTGCTCGCCGCGCTCGCGCGCGATCGCCGGCTCGCCCTCGACGGCCAGGCCCTCGTCCGGCCCGCGAGCACCGGACGCCTCGTGCTCGACGCGGAGTTCGACCCGGACGTGCTCGCACACGTGACCGCCCTGAAGCTGAACGAGGAGGAGCTGGAGGTGCTCGGCGGCGAGGAGCGCGCCGTCGAGCTCGGCGTCCCCGAGCTGCTGCTGACGCAGGGGTCGACCGGCGCGCTCCTGATCGCCCGCGGCGTCCGCGAGCGGATCCCGGTCCGGCGGATCGAGACCGCCGATCCCACGGGAGCCGGCGACGCGTTCCTGGCCGCGTACGCCTGGGCGCGCGCCGCCGGCCATCGCCCGGTCTCGGCCGCCCGCCACGCAGCGACGACGGCCGCCCGCGTGCTCGAGCTGACCGTCACGCCCGCGGCATGATCGCGCTCGTCCGCACCGCCGAGGGCGTCTTCCAGCTCGACGTCGAGACCGAGGTGGTGTTCGGGGAGGTGGATGACGACGGTCGACCAGGAGCGGCTCGAGCTCGAGCTGCCGCGCTTCGTGGCGGCGTCGGCCGCAGGCGCCACGGTCGTCGCGGTCGTCGACCGGCGGCCGCCGCTCGTCGTCTCGTACGACGCCGGCGCGACCTGGAACGAGTCCGGCGGCGGGCTGCCTCCCGGCTTCGACGTCGCGGTCGACCCGGCCGATCCGGACCGGATCCTCTTCGCCGCGCGCAACCGGCTCTACCTCTCCACCGACGGAGGCCGCTTCTGGCGCTCGCTCGCACCGGAGCTCCCGGACGTGGAGGCGGTCGCCTGGGGGGATACGCTCGCCGGATGACCGAACGGCTCCCCCGGCTGCTGCTCCACGCGGAAGGGGCTGCGGTCGCGGTCGCAGCCGTGACGCTCTACTTCCACGAGGGCTACTCCTGGTGGCTGTTGCTCGTGCTCGCGCTCGCGCCCGACCTGGCCATGCTCGGCTATCTCGGCGGCCCGCGCACCGGCGCCGTCGCCTACGACCTCGTCCACACCTACGTGCTCCCGGTCCTCCTCGCGACGGCCGGCGTGGTCTGGAACTCCGACACCGCGCTCGCGGTCGCCCTGATCTGGCTGACCCACATCGGCGTCGACCGTGCCGTCGGCTACGGGCTCAAGTACCCGAGCGGCCCGAAGGAGACCCACCTGCAGCGGGTCTGAGGCGGGTCAGGGAACCTTGAACTCGCCGCGCGCGACGGTGACCGCCGAGCCACCGACCTCGACCGACTCGATCGCGTCGACGGAGCCCGTCGCGCGGGCGTAGAGGGTCGAGCGCCGGCCGATCTCGGTCCCCTGCTCGATCTCGATCTCGTCCCCCCACGGCACGACGCCGTGACGCCCGAGATGGCAGGCGAGCGGCCCTGCCGCCGAGCCGGTGGCGGCATCCTCGCCGACGCCGTCGAGCGGCGAGAACATGCGCACCTTCCAGTCGTTGCCGGCACCCGCGGCGGCGAGCGCGCCGACGAGGTCGAGCTCCATCAGCGCGTTCATGTCCGGCCGGAGCGCGGCCACGGCCTCCTTCGAGTCGAGCACGACATAGGCGTGGCGGACGCCGTTGTCGTACACCTCGACCGGCAACCGCGACGCCTCGACCCCGAGCGCCGCGATCAGCTCGTCGGCGCGATCGAACAGCGCGACCGTCGGCACGGGCTGCGTCATCCGCCCGAAGACGATCCTGCCGCTCGGATCGCGCTCGAGCTCGACCGGGACGATCCCGTTCCCGGTCTCGAGCGCGATCGTCCCGAGCTGGAGCGGGGCGCCGAGCACGAACGCCGTGCCGAGACAGGGATGGCCGGCGAACGCGAGCTCGTTGCGCGGCGTGAAGATCCGCACGCGCACGGTGCCGCCCTCGCGTGGCGGCAGCACGAAGACGCTCTCCGAGAGCCCGAGCTCGAGCGCCAGCGCCTGCATCGTCACCTCGTCCAGATCGCGCGCGTCGGTGAAGACGGCGAGCTGGTTGCCCGCGAGCGGCGTATCGGTGAAGACGTCGGCGAGCACGTAGCGGAACGAGCGCATCGGCGGGAATCTATCCTCCAGCCGTGCGGTTGATCCTCGTCCGCCACGCCCACTCCGATCCCGGCGACCCGGACTCGTTGCGTCCGCTCAGCTCCCGGGGCCGTGAGGAGGCGCGCGCGCTCGCCGAGCGGCTGGCCGGGGAGGAGCCTGACCTCGTCGTCTCTAGCCCGCTCCTGCGCGCGCGGGAGACCGCGGCCACGATCGCGAAGGCGGCCGAGGCCGAGCTGCGGATCGACGAGCGGCTCGCACCGGGCGCGGCGGCGGACGACCTGCTCGCCGCGGTCGAGGATGCCGCGGTCGAGGATGCCGGAGCGACGGTGGTCACCGTCGGCCACCAGCCCGACTGCTCGGAGATCGCGCTCGCGCTCTCGGGGACGGACCCGGGTTTCCCGCCCGCCGGCTCCTATGCGCTGGACGTCAGCTGAGCCGGCGCTCCAGGTCGGCCCACCAGGCGGCGTTCCACTCCATCAGCTCGATCCCGTAGCGGAGGACCGTGCCGCTCGACTCGTCCAGCTCGGCGAGCTCCTCCCCGATCCGGCGGAAGAGCGCCGCCGACTCGGCGTACCAAGCGCGCCGTCGCGCGACGAGGTCGAGCCGCTGCTCCGGAGAGACGAGGTCGCCGAAGAAGAGCTTGAGCAGTCCCTCGTCTCGGACCTCGTACGACTCCTCCGCGGATTCGAGCCAGCCCTCGAGCGCGCCGCGGCCGGCCTCCGTCAGGGAGTAGACGCGACGCGGCACGCGCCCGCGCGGCTCCTCCCGCGAGCCGACCAGCCCGGCCGTTTCGAGCCGCCGCAGCTCCGGGTAGATCTGCCCGTAGCTCGCGCCCCAGAAGAAGCGCGTCGACTGGTCGGTGACCTGTTTGATCTCGTAACCGGTCCGCGGCTGCCAGGCGAGCAGTCCGAGGATCACACGTGCGGTCGGGCTGAGAGTTGACATATCTGGCAGATGCATACTAACCTATCGGGCAGATATGTCTAGCGCGATCTCAGTCTCCGGTCTGCGCAAGTCGTACGACGGCGTCGAGGCGGTGCGCGGGATCGACTTCGAGGTCGAAGCGGGCGAGGTCTTCGGGCTGCTGGGCCCGAACGGCGCCGGGAAGACGACGACGGTGGAGATCCTCGAGGGCTACCGGAAACGCGATGCGGGCGACGTGCGCGTGCTCGGCTTCGACCCCGGCCGCGCCGAGCGGGCGTTCCGAGAGCGGATCGGCGTCGTCCTGCAGCAATCCGAGCTCTGGCCGATGCTGACCGTGCGCGAGGTGCACCGGATCTTCGCCGGCTACTACAAGCAGCCGCGCGACGTCGACGAGGTGATCGGGCTCGTCGGGCTCGTCGAGAAGCAGGACGAGCAGGTCAAGACCCTCTCCGGCGGGCAGAAGCGGCGGCTCGATCTCGGCGTCGCGCTCGTCGGGGATCCCGACCTCGTCTTCCTCGACGAGCCGACGACCGGCTTCGACCCGGCCGCGAGGCGGAACGCGTGGACGCTCGTCCGCTCGCTCCGGGAGCTCGGGAAGACGATCCTGCTGACCACGCACTACCTCGACGAGGCGCAGCAGCTCGCCGATCGCGTCGCGGTGCTGCGTGCGGGCGAGATCGTCAGGCTCGGGAAGCCCTCTGAGCTGATCGCCGGCGCCGCAACCGTGCAGATCCGCTACGCGCTGCGCGGCGAGCAGGTCGTGCTCGAGACCGACGAGCCGACGCGCGCGCTGCACGACCTGACCGCGCGTGCGCTGGCCGAGGGCTTCGAGCTGGAGGCGCTCGAGGTCAGGCGCGCGACGCTCGAGGACGTCTACCTCGACCTCGTCAGGGACGAGCCGGCATGACGCTGTTCTGGCACCAGCTCCGGGCCGAGCAGCTGACGTTCTGGCGCAGCCGCGAGGCGGCGATCTTCGTCTTCCTCTTCCCGCCCCTGCTCTTCGTCCTGCTCGCCTCGGTCTTCGGCGACGGCACCGAGGACGGACGCTCCGTGTCCAGCTACCTCGTGGCGGGGCTGCTCGGCTACGCCGTCGCGAACACGGCACTCGGCGGGCTCGCGATCACGCTCGTGATCCGGCGCGAGTCAGGGCTGCTGAAGCGGCTGCGCTCGACACCGCTACCCGGTCGCCTCTACCTCGCCATGGTCCTCGTCTCGAACCTCGTGATCGTCGTCCTCCAGTCGTTGACGGTGATCGCGCTCGGCGTGCTGCTCTTCGACGCCGACCTCCCCGAGCTGCCCCTCGAGTTCCTCGCCGCGCTCGCCTTCGGCGCTATCTCGTTCGCCGGGCTCGGCCTCGCGGCGGCTGCGCTGATCCGCTCGCAGGATGCGGTCGCCGCTGTCGTGAACGTGATCGTGCTGCCGATGTCGTTCCTCTCGGGTGCGTTCGGGACGACCGACAACCTCCCGCCCGTGCTCGAGGTGGTCGCCGACGTGCTGCCGCTCAAGTACCTGATCGAGCTCGTGCTCGCGACCTACGTGGACGGCGAGTCGATCTCAGGCCACCTCGGCGCGATCGCGATGCTGGCCGTCTGGGGCGCCGGCGGCTATCTCGTCGCGCACGCCCGCTTCGGCTGGGAGCCGCGCGAGCGTTAGAGGACTTTCGGCTCGGGGTACTGTGACTTGCAATGGAGGATCGCCCTCAGATCGCCTTCCTCGACGAGGACGGAGACATCCGCGTCAACTTCGGCGTGTTCGCCGGCCGCGAGGCCACCCAGGCCGAGATCGACGAGCTCGCGAACGTGCTCCTGGAGGAGGTCGACGCGGTCACGATCGTGGCCGAGCAGCGCACCATCGCCGATCGGGACGCGGAGGCGTCCGTGCACCAGATCCGGATCGAGCTGGACGAGGAAGCCGACCCGCAGCGGCCGCTCTTGATCGCCGAGCGCTGGGCCGACGCCTGCGTCGCTGAGCGGCACGCCGAGATCACGGAGGCGTAAGTACCCTGGAGCGGTGGCCAGCCGCGCCGATCTCCGCAACGTCGCGATCGTCGCGCACGTCGACCACGGCAAGACCACACTGGTCGACGCCATGCTCTGGCAGTCCGGCGCCTTCCGCGACAACCAGGACGTCAACGAGCGCGTGCTCGACTCGATGGACCTGGAGCGGGAGAAGGGGATCACGATCCTCGCCAAGAACACCGCCTTCCGCTTCGGCGAGACGAAGATCAACATCGTCGACACGCCGGGTCACGCCGACTTCGGCGGCGAGGTCGAGCGCGGGCTGACGATGGTCGACGGCGTCCTCCTGCTCGTCGACGCGAGCGAGGGGCCGCTGCCGCAGACGCGCTTCGTCCTGCGCAAGGCGCTCGAGGCGAAGCTGCCCGTGATCCTCGTCGTGAACAAGGTCGACCGGCCGGACGCGCGGATCGAGGAGGTCGTGAACGAGGTCTACGAGCTCTTCCTCGACCTCGACGCCGACGAGAGCCAGATCGAGTTCCCGATCGCCTACACGAACGCGCGCGAGGGCCGCGCCGGCCTCGGGCCGGAGGCGCTCGCCGACGACCTGCAGCCCCTCTTCGAGCTCCTGCTCGAGACGATCCCGGCGCCGAGCTACGACCCCGAGCATCCGCTGCAGGCGCTCGTGACGAACCTGGACGCGTCCCCGTACGTCGGCCGGCTGGCGCTTGCGCGCGTCCAGCACGGGACGATCCGCAAGGGCCAGCAGATCGCCTGGTGCCGCGCCGACGGCCGGATCGAGCGCGCCAAGGTGACCGAGCTGTACGTGACCGAGGCGCTCGACCGGGTCGACGCCGACGAGGCCGGTCCGGGCGAGATCGTCGCCGTGGCGGGGCTGCCCGAGGTGACGATCGGCGAGACACTCGCGGACCCGGACGACCCGCGCCCGCTGCCGGTCTCGACCGTCGACGAGCCGAGTCTCTCGATGACGATCGGGATCAACACCTCGCCGCTGTCGGGCCGCGAGGGCGACAAGCTGACCGCGAGCATGCTCAAGGGCAGGCTCGACCAGGAGCTCGTCGGCAACGTCTCCCTGCGCGTGCTCACGACTGCGCGCCCGGACACCTGGGAGGTGCAGGGCCGCGGTGAGCTGCAGCTCGCGGTGCTCGTCGAGCTGATGCGGCGCGAGGGCTTCGAGCTCACGGTCGGCAAGCCGCAGGTCGTGACGCAGCTCGTCGACGGGAAGGTGCACGAGCCGGTCGAGCGGCTCGCGATCGACGCGCCCGAGGACTACGTCGGCGTCCTGACGCAGCTGCTCGCGCTCCGCAAGGGCCGGCTCGAGCAGATGGTCAACCACGGCACCGGCTGGGTGCGGCTCGAGTACCTGGTGCCGGCGCGGGCGCTGATCGGCTTCCGCACCGAGTTCCTGACCGAGACCCGCGGGACCGGCATCCTCCACCACGTCTTCGACCGCTACGAGCCGTGGCACGGCGAGCTGCGGACGCGGCCGACCGGCTCGCTCGTGGCCGACCGGCGCGGTCCGGCGACCTCGTTCGCGATCCAGAACCTGCAGGAGCGCGGCTCGCTCTTCGTCGGGCCGACGACCGAGGTCTACGAGGGGATGATCGTCGGCGAGAACGCCCGCGCCGAGGATCTCGACGTGAACGCGACCAAGGAGAAGAAGCTGACGAACATGCGCTCGGCGAACGCCGACGAGCTCGTCCGCCTGATCCCGCCGCGGCCGATGTCGCTCGAGCAGGCGCTCGAGTTCATTCGCGAGGACGAGTGCATCGAGGTCACCCCGGCGAGCGTCCGCCTGCGCAAGGTCGAGCTCGACGCGTCGAAGCGGCAGAGCTCGGCAAGCAAGAGGGCGAAGGCGCTGGCGACCGCCGGCGGCTGAACCGAACGCACGAAGTCGCGCCACCGTGCGAGAGTGTCCTGACGGAGGGATTCGGAGGGAACGACGATGGAAGACCGCCCGGCCTTCCCGGTTCGACTCGAAGGCCGCCTAGATCCGCAACTGAGCCGCTGGCTCTGGCTCGTCAAGTGGCTGCTCGCGATCCCGCACTTCATCGTGCTGTTCTTCCTCTGGATCGCCTTCGTCGTGCTGACGATCGTCGCCTTCTTCGCGATCGTGTTCACCGGTCGCTATCCGCGGGGCATCTTCGAATTCAACGTCGGCGTGCTGCGCTGGACCTGGCGCGTCTCCTACTACTCGTACGGCGCGCTGGGCACGGACCGCTACCCGCCGTTCACGCTCGACGAGCAACCTGACTATCCGGCGACACTCTCCGTCGCGTACCCGGAGCGGCTCTCGCGAGGGCTCGTGCTCGTGAAGTGGTGGCTGCTCGCAATCCCGCAGTACATCCTGGTCGGGATCTTCGTCGGCGGCGCCGGGTCTGCGGCCGGCGAGGCTCAGGACCAGGGCGGGTGGCACTGGGGGTATGGCGGTGGGCTCATTGGGATCCTCGTGCTCTTCGCAGGGATCGCGCTCCTCTTCACGGCGCGGTATCCCCGCGGGCTCTTCGACTTCGTCCTCGGCCTCGACCGCTGGGTCCTGCGGGTCGCGGCGTACGTCTTCCTGATGACGGACTCCTATCCACCGTTCCGACTCGACCAGGGCGAGGACGACCCGGCCGGCGCAGCGGCGATGGCGCCGGAGCCGTCTCCGGCGGCGACAGCTCTGGATCAGCCTTCGACGGCTGTCGAGACCTCTGCGGCGGAGCCCGCGCCGCGACCGCGAGGCGGAGCTGGACGCGTCGCCCTCATCGTCGTGGGAGTCGTCGCGGCGCTGCTCTCGCTGCCGATGCTTGCAGGGGGCACGGCCCTCGTCGTGGTCGATCAGGTCCAGCGCGACGACGACGGCTTCCTGATGTCCCCGAGCGAGGACTTCTCCAGCGCGGCGTACGCCATCGTCTCCGATAGCGCCGACGTGGACTTCGGCGGCTCCGAGCGCGCTGCGCGGGCGATCCTCGGCGACGTCCGCATCCGCAGCGAGAGCGATCGCGACGTCTTCGTGGGCATCGCCCGGGATACCGACGTCGACGAGTACCTGAACGGCGTCGAGCGGTCCGTCGTCACGGACATCGGGGAGGATCCGGAGTACGTGCACCGCCGGGGCGGTGCGCCGACCTCTCCTCCCGGCGACCAGGACTTCTGGGCTGCATCCACGAGCGGGTCCGGCGAGCAGACGCTCGAATGGGAGCCGGAGGACGGCAGCTGGAGCGCGGTGGTCATGAACTCCGACGGATCCCGAGGAGTCGCATCCGAGCTGAGCATCGGAGCCGAGCTCGATGCGGCGCTCTGGGTGGGCATCGTGGTGCTCGTGGTGGGCGCTCTGCTCGCCGCTCTCGCGGCGATCGCGATCACGGCCGGCGCTCGTCGAGGGCGTACGACCGGCTAGCGCCGAACAGGTTGATACGCAGGGAGGTAGTAGCGATCGACGTAGTCGATCACGGCCCGATGCATCGAGAAGCGGGGCGCCAGCTGCGCGATCGACTCCTTCATCATCTCGGTCCAGCGTCCGGGGTTCTCGGTGTAGGTCGGCACGACTTGCTCCTCGAGCAGGCGATAGAGCTGCTCGCGGTCGGCGTCGTCGGAGGCGCCGTCGATCGCCCAGCCGACGTCCGGTGCGTAGCCCTCCGCCCACCAGCCGTCGAGGACGGAGAGGTTGAGGACGCCGTTCACCGCCGCCTTCATCCCGCTCGTCCCCGAGGCCTCGAGCGGCCGGCGCGGCGTGTTCAGCCAGACGTCGCAGCCGCGGACGAGCGCGCGCGCGACGCCCATGTCGTAGTTCTCGAGGAAGACGATCCTGCCCTGCGCACGGCGGTCACGGGCGAGCCCGACGATCTCCTGCATCACGTCCTTCCCCTGCGCGTCGGCGGGGTGAGCCTTGCCCGCGACGATGATCTGGACGGGCAGGGCCAGCAGCCGCTCGACGTCGGAGAAGACGAGCCCGGCGCGCTTGTACGTGGCGAAGCGGCGGGCGAAGCCGATCGTGAGCCGGTCGCGGTCGATGCCGGCCCGCTCGGCAAGGCGCGCCTTCGCGGCCGCGTGGACGCGCCAGATCGCCTCGGCTGGGATGTCGCGCGCCGCATCCCAGTTCGCCTCCTCCGGGGGCGCGTCCGGACGCACGCCGGCGTAGCGCAGCAGCTCCGCGAGCGCCGGGTCGAGCCACGTGCCGAGATGGACGCCGTTCGTGACGTGGCCGATCGGTGTCTCCCGGCCGGGCCAGAGCGGGGCCCACATCTCGCGCGCGACCTCGCCGTGAAGGTCTGAGACGCCGTTGGCGCCGGCGGAGAGCCGGAGCGCGAAGGGCGTCAAGCCGAAGCCCGGCTCCTCGCCGAACCGCCCGAGCTCGAGCAGCTGCTCGTGGTCGAGCCCGCCCTCGGCGGCGAGCGTGCCGACGTAGCGGACGACGAGCTCCTCGTCGAAGACCTCGTTGCCCGCCGGGACCGGCGTGTGCGTCGTGAAGACGGAGGAGCGGCGAATCGACTCGAGCGCGTCCTCGGTCTCGGCGCCGGCCGCGACGAGTGCGCGCAGCCGCTCGACCTGGAGGAAGGCGGAGTGCCCCTCGTTCAGGTGGAAGACGTTCGGCTCGATCCCGAGCGCGGCGAGCGCGCGGACGCCGCCGACGCCGAGCAGCAGCTCCTGGCGGATCCGATGCTCGCGGTCGCCGCCGTAGAGCGCGTCGGTGAGCCAGTCGACCTCGAGCAGGTAGAGCGGGATCACACCGACTGCCGAGGCGACGTCCTTGCGCCAGACCGCGGCCTCGATCGTCTCGCCGGCGAGGTCGACCGTGACCGACACGTCCTCGCGCACGAGCCCGACCGCTTCCGGGTCGACCCGCTGGTAGTCCTCGGTCTGGCGGCCGGACTTGTCGATCCCCTGGCGGAAGTAGCCGCCCGTGTAGAGGAGGCCGACGCCGACGAGCGGGACGCCGAGCTCGGCCGCGCCCTTGAGGTGGTCGCCGGCGAGGACGCCGAGGCCGCCGGAGTAGATCGGCAGGCGCTCGTGGATCCCGAACTCCATGCTGAAGTAGGCGACGAGCAGGTCGTCGTCCTCCCCCCTCGCACGCTGCCACCAGCTGACGGTGTCCCCTGTCATGTCCGACACGGCGCGGAAACTAGCGCGTCGGGCTGCTGTTGCGCGCCACGAATGCGAGCACGCGGCCCCACGCGTCCTCGGATGCGTCGGAGAATTCCTCGAACTTGCGGTCGAAGAAGCTGTGCGGCGCGCCGTCGTAGATCGCCACCTCGTGCTCGACGCCGGCCGCTTCGAGGGCGCGCTCGAACGTCCGGACGTCCTCGACCGGGATCCCGGCGTCGGCGCCTCCCATCAGCGCGAGGATCGGCGCGTCGAAGTCGCCGGCGCGCTCGGTCGGGCCGGCAGAGCCGTCGCGGCCGGGCCCGGGACGGCCGTAGAAGCCGATCGCGCCGGAAAGGCCGTGGCCGCCGGCCGCGGCGAGCCAGGAGTGCCGGCCGCCGAAACAGAACCCGACCGTGAAGATCGCGCTCGCCCCGCCGTCGCGAAGACGGGAGACCGCGGCCGCGACGTCGGCCTGCACGCCCTCAGACGTCGTCGCCTCGACGTGCGGCATGTACTCGAAGTCGTCGTCTCGCTTCTCGGCGCCGGCCGTCCGCCCGAAGTAGTCGATCGCGATTGCCGCGTGGCCGCGCTCGGCGAAGCGGAGCGCCAGCTCCTCGTAGAAGCGGTAGAGCCCGCGGATGTCCGGCAGGATCGCGATCCCGGTCCCGCTCGGCTCGTCGGGTGTGTGCCGAGAAGGCGGCGAGCCGGTTGCCGTCCGCCGCCTCCAGCACGAGGTCGTCGTGCGAGACCGCCGCGCCCGAGAGCACGGGGATCGGCGGCAGCGAGTCGGAGTCGAAGCACATGAGCCGAGCCTACAACGGTGCCGTCTGTTACAACCCAGCCGACAGCGCGTCCGGTCTTCGAGGGGGGTCTTCGATGGTGCCCGGTTTTC
Organism: uncultured Gaiellaceae bacterium; assembly: GCA_963732995.1. Taxonomy (GTDB): domain Bacteria; phylum Actinomycetota; class Thermoleophilia; order Gaiellales; family Gaiellaceae; genus Gaiellasilicea. The sequence goes on from CAVTBS010000006.1 coordinate 70,034, forward strand.
TGCGCAGGGGTCTGCGCCTCGGTGTCGTCCTGGTGAGTGGAACGGTGGTGCTCGCCGCCGCGCAGCCGGCAGCAGCCGCGACGCTCCCCTCCGGGTTTGCGGAGACGCAGGTCGCGACGGGCCTCGCGGCGCCGACCGCGATGGCGTTCGCGCCCGACGGGCGGCTGTTCGTGACCGAGCAGGGCGGGCGCCTGCGCGTGATCAAGAACGGAGCCCTCCTCGCGACGCCGTTTCTGACCGTCGGCGTCAACTCGTCCGGAGAGCGCGGGCTGCTCGGCGTCACGTTCGACCCGAACTTCGCCTTCAACCAGTACGTCTACGTCTACTACACGACCGCATCGTCGCCGGTCCACAACCGGGTCAGCCGCTTCACCGCGATGGGCGACGTCGCCGCGCCGGGAAGCGAGGTCGTGATCCTCGAGCTCGAGAACCTGTCGAGTGCCACGAACCACAACGGCGGCGCCCTCCACTTCGGGCCCGACGGGACGCTCTTCGTCGCAGTCGGCGACAACGCGAACGGGGCGAACGCGCAGACGTTCGGCAACCGCCTGGGGAAGATCCTGCGCCTGTTCTCCGACGGCGCGATCCCGACGTCGAACCCGTTCTACGCGACGGCGACGGGCGCGAACCGCGCGATCTGGGCGCTCGGGCTGCGGAACCCGTACACGTTCGCCTTCCAGCCGGGCTCCAGCCGAATGCTGATCAACGACGTCGGCCAGAACACCTGGGAGGAGATCAACGACGGGATCGCCGGCTCCAACTACGGCTGGCCCGACACGGAGGGCACGACGACCGATCCGCGCTTCCGGTCGCCGATCTTCTCGTACGGGCACGGAACCGGCGCGACGACGGGCTGCGCGATCACCGGCGGCGCCTTCTACAACCCGGCGACGACCCAGTTCCCGAGCAGCTACACCGGCGACTACTTCTTCGCCGACTACTGCAGCGGCTGGATCCGCAAGCTCGATCCTGCGGCGGGGAACACGGTTGCGGGCTTCGCCACCGGGATCGCCAGCCCGGTCGACCTCGCGGTCGCGAGCGACGGCAGCCTCTACTACCTCGCCCGCGGCTCGGGCGGCGCCGTCTTCCGCGTCGCCTACACCGCGAGCCAGGCGCCGAGTATCACGACCCATCCCGCCAACCAGACCGTTCCGGCGGGAGGCACCGCGACCTTCACCGTCGCGGCCAGCGGCTCGCCCCCGCTCTCCTATCAATGGCAGCGGAACGGGGTCGACATCGCCGGCGCGACGTCCGCGAGCTACAGCCTCGCCGGTGTCACAGCCACGGACACCAATGCCCGCTTCCGCGTCCGGGTCACGAACGGCGCCGGCAGCGTCCTCAGCAACGAGGCGACGCTGACGGTGACCTCGAACCAGGCACCGACGGCGACGATTGCGCAGCCGCCGGCCGGCGCGCTCTACAGCGCCGGGCAGACCGTCCCGTACGCCGGCTCGGGCTCCGATCCGGAGGATGGAGCGCTGCCGGCGAGCGCGTTCACCTGGCAGGTCGACTTCCACCACGCGACGCACGTCCACCCGTTCGTCGCCCCGACCACCGGTGCGACGAGCGGCTCGTTCGTCCCGCCGACCGTCGGCCACACGGAGTCGGACGTCTGGTACCGGATCTCGCTCACGGTGCGCGACTCGGCGGGTTTGACCACGACCGTCACCCGGGACGTTCTCCCGCGGACGGTGCAGCTGACGCTGGCGACGAGCCCCGCCGGCCTGTCGCTCCGCCTCGACGACCAGCCGCGCGCGACGCCGCTGACGGTGACCGGAGTGGTGGGCGTCGAGCGGGTGCTCGAGGCGCCTCTGACGCAGACCGCCGGCGGACGGACCTACGAGTTCGTCAGCTGGTCCGACGGCGGCGCGAGAGTCCACACGGTCTCGACACCCACGACGAGCACGACGTACACCGCGACCTATCGCGAGCTGCCGGCCGCCACCGGCGGGCTGAGCGCCACCTACTACGACAACGTCGACCTCACCGGTGCGACCGTGGCGCGCGTCGACCCGGCCGTGGACTTCAACTGGGGCACGGGCGGGCCGGCGACGGGGATCGCGGCCGACACGTTCAGCGCCCGCTGGGTCGGCAGCGTGCTGCCCCCCGCCACCGGGACGTACACGTTCTTCACGCAGAGCGACGACGGCGTCCGCCTCTGGGTCAACGGCCAGCAGCTCGTGAACAACTGGACCGACCACTCGCTGACGGAGAACTCGGGCACGATCAGCCTCACCGCCGGTGTGCGCTACTCGGTCCGGATGGAGTTCTACGAGCGCGGCGGTGACGCCGTGGCACGGCTGCTCTGGAGCGGCCCCTCGACGGCCAAGGCCGTGATTCCCCAGTCGGCGCTCGATCCCCGCTTCACGGCGCGGATCAACTTCCAGCCCGCCGGAGCGCCGGTGCCCGCCGGATACCTCGCCGACACCGGTGCCGTCTTCGGTCTCCGCACCGGAGGTGAGCGGTTCGGCTGGAACGCCGACAACGCCGCCCAGACACGCGACCGCAACGCGGCCAACTCGCCCGACCAGCGCTACGACACGCTCACGCACCTGCAGAAGCCGGGGAACCCGAACGCCGTGTGGGAGGTGTCGGTCCCGAACGGCACCTACACCGTCCGGATCGTCGCCGGCGATGCCGCCAACTTCGACAGCGTCTTCCGGCTGAACGTCGAGGGCGCGCCGGTGCTCAGCGGCACACCGACCTCCGCGACCCGCTGGCTCGAGGGCACCGCGAACGTCGCCGTCAGCGACGGGCGGCTGACGATCACGAACGGCGCCGGAGCCTCGAACAACAAGATCTGCTTCGTCGAGATCTCCTGAGAACAGCGTTCGGCCGGGCTACAGTGGCGGCCGAACGCCCCCGTAGCTCAGTGGATAGAGCAGCGGTTTCCTAAACCGCGTGCACAAGTTCGATTCTTGTCGGGGGCATATCGAAGCCGCTTGCGACACGGCGTGCCCGACGATGACGGTCACGCCACCGTCGTGACTTACGAGACGGCTATACGGCGGCTCGCGGTGCTCGTCGGGCGTAGACCACGCTGAGCACGGTCAGGGCGACGGCGAGGAGAAGTGGCAGAAGCGCCCAGAAGATCGGGAGCGCTCCGAGCACCGCCCCTATGGACACGAGCGTTGCCCCACGAGCGGGCGCGCGGTGCAGCAACCGCAGCCCGGCAAGCACCAGCAGCCCGCCTGCGATGAGGAGTACAGCCCAGACAATCTGGTCGCTCGCCGCAGCGTCGTCCCAGTGCCCCGGCCAGATCGCGCCCGCGACGCCAACGATGAGGTACGCGACCCCCGTGAACATGCCAAGCACTCGAAGCGCCTTGTCCAGCCGACCCTGCTGCATCTTGACCCCTCCCGCTCGTCCGCCTGGTGCTGCATCCCCGTTACCCGAGAGCAGGCGGAATCACCGTATCGACAGAGTGGAACAGGTTCGATGACCTGAATGGGGCATCCGAGTTCGTGACCAGCGCGGGGTCTCGTCAGCTGCCGGTGCGGCGTTGGCGCGGCGGGTAGTTGCACCGTGACGCGGAGCCCGCCGGCCGCCCGGGGGGTGAGGGTGAGGCTGCCGTCGTGTGCTTGGGTGATGCTCTTCGCGATCGCCAGGCCGAGCCCGACACCCGCGTGGTCGGCACGTACGCGTTCGGTGCCGCGAAGAAACGGCTCGACAAGCGTGGCGACCGACTGCGGGGTGAGCTTTTCGCCGGTGTTCTCGACGGTGAGCACCGCATTCTTGGGGTGAACGCTGGTCGTGACCCACACGCTGCCCTGCTCAGGCAGGTTGTGGACGATCGCGTTCTGCACGAGGTTCGTGCTCAGCTGCAGCAGGAGTGCGTGGGAGCCGATGGTGGGAGTGATGTCGCCGGAGGTCTCGATCGTGAGGCCGCGTCTCTCCGCGAGCGGGAGGAGTGTCTCGGTGGCCTCTTCGGCGATGAGGGACAGATCGACGTGCTCTCGGGCGAAGGACCGCTGGTCGGCGCGGCTGAGCAGGAGCAATGCCTCGGTGAGATCGATCGCCCGGGTGTTGACGGCGTGGAGGCGTTCGACGAGCTCGCGTGTATCGCCGTCCGGATCGTTGCTGGCGACGTCGAGCAGCGTCCGGGTGATCGCCAGTGGAGTGCGCAGTTCGTGTGAGGCGTTGGCTGCGAATCTCTGCTGTTCGACGACCTGTGCTTCGAGCCGCGCGAGCATCGTGTCGAAGGCGTCGGCGAGTTCGCGGAACTCGTCTCTGCGACCCGGGAGCCGGATTCGGTGGGAGAGCGACCCGTTCGCAGCCATGCGCGTGGCGCCTGTGATGCGAGTCAGTGGGGCGAGCATCCGGCCGGCAAGCAGCCATCCCCCCAGGAGACCGAAGACCAGCAGAAACGCCAGCGCGATGGCCGCGGCCGGAGCGAATGCGCGCAAGAGGAAGGAGTTGTTCCCGGGCACCAGGGCACCGACGGCGCTGATCACACTGTCGGGTACGTACCCCAGGAGGAACTCGAACGATTGCCCGGGCTGGCCGGCGAGCCACGCGGCGGCCAGCATCAAGACACCTGCGAGCATGAGGAAGCCGGCGTAGCTGAGTGTGAGTTTGAGGCGGACACTCAAACCAGGCGCTCTATCCACGGTCTTCTCCCTCAGGCCCGGTGTCCGGTTGCGTGTCGATGCGGTAGCCGACGCCGGCCACGGTAGCGATGATCCAGGGCTCGCCGAGGCGCTTGCGCAATCCCGAGACAGTGATCCGCACGGCGTTGGTGAACGGGTCTGCGTTCTCATCCCAGGCGCGCGCCAGGAGCTCTTCGGCGCTGACGACACCGCCTTCGGCAGCGACGAGGACTTCGAGCACGGCGAACTGCTTTCGGGTGAGCGCGACGTAGCGGCCGTCGCGGTAGACCTCGCGGCGGAACGGATCCAGCCGCAAACCTGCGATCTCCCGCACGGGCGGCCTGTTGTGGGCGCGCCTGCGGTCGAGCGCTCTGAGCCTGAGCACGAGCTCCTGGAGCTCGAACGGCTTCGTCAGGTAGTCGTCGGCGCCGAGCTCGAACCCCGTGGCCTTGTCGTCGAGACGGTCGGCAGCGGTGAGCATCAGGATCGGCATGCCGCTGCCGGAAGCGACGATGCGCCTGCCGATCTCGTCACCGGTCGGTCCGGGAATGTCCCGGTCGAGGACGGCGATGTCGTAGGCGTTCACGCTCAGCAGCTCCAGAGCGGTGTCGCCGTCACCTGCGATGTCTGCCGCGATCGCTTCCAGGCGTAGGCCATCGCGGATGGCCTCTGCCATATAGGGCTCGTCCTCGACGATCAGTACTCGCATGCTCGGATGGTAGGAGCTGGCAGATGTCGTCGGCATATCGAAAACCGGATACGGGCCGGCAACACGACGCTGCCTTGAATGGCGGCATGACCTACGGCAAGCGAGCGCGGACCCCGCCCCGACGGATTCGGATACGCAGGAACCGGGTCGCCGGCCTGCTCGCCGTCGTCGCGGCGATCGTCGCAGCCCTCGGCTACCAGCTGCCGGCGTCCTCGTCCTCGTCGTCGACGGCAGCCTCACCCATCGACGTCCTTCGCGGTGAGCACCGCAGCAAGCACCGTGGTCCGCTTGGCGAGGCCGACGGTGCCGTCCCCGACGGCGCGACGGTCTTCGATGACACGATTCCGGGTGTCGCCAGGCTCGACCCCGATCTGCTCGATGCCCTGCGCCGAGCTGCACCCGACGCCGCGGCCGACGGGGTCGAGTTCGTCGTCGACAGCGGCTGGCGTTCTCCCGAGTACCAGAATCAGCTGCTTCGGGAGGCGGTCTCCGAGTACGGATCCGAAGAGGAGGCCGCCCGCTGGGTGGCCACCGCGGAGACGTCTGCTCACGTGTGGGGGAACGCGGTCGACATTGGGCCCTTCGATGCCACGGCGTGGCTGTCCGAGCACGGCGCCGCGTACGGGCTCTGCCAGATCTACGGCAACGAGCCCTGGCACTACGAACTGCGCCCGGAAGCCGTCGATCACGGCTGCCCTCCCGTGTACGCCGACCCGACGCACGATCCGAGGATGCAGGCTGCGTAAAGGGGCAAGGGGGCGGCTGCGCTTGCGCTGCACCGCCCGGCGCACGCAGAATCCCCAGATGGCCGTTCGTCGCCTCCGCTGGCTCGCCCTCGTTCTCGTGCTCGCGACCACGCCCGGGCTGGCCGGCTGCGGCGAGGACGAGGAGAGTGCGAGCGAGCGCTGGGCGGGTGACGTCTGCACCGAGCTGAGCGCATGGGTCACCAGCATCGACGAGGCGGTCAGCTCGCTCACCGCCAACCCACTCTCGCTCGACGAGGCCGCTGTGCAGGCGGCCACCGAGGACGTGAAGGTCGCCACCGACGACCTGGTCGACGGCCTCGGGGACCTCGAGCCGTTCGAGACCGAGGCGGGCGACCAGGCCCGGACCGAGCTCGACGAGCTCGGGACGCAGCTGCAGCAGCAGGTCGACGAGGTCGAGCAGGCGGCCGACGCCGGTTCGCTCTCGCTGGCGACCGTGACGAGCGCACTCGCGACGGCGGCCTCCGCCGCGAGGTCGACCTTCGAGAGTCTCCAGTCGCTCGACTCGGGCGAGCTGCGCGACGGGTTCGAGAACGCCGCGTCGTGCGACTCGCTGCGGGAGCAGGTCGACACGATCGGCGACGAGTAGGGCAGCTCGGAGGCGCGCACACGCATCGGCCTGCTCGGCCTGTCGGTCGGTCTCGTCCTGGCCGACTCGTCCGTCGTCACGATCGCCCTCCCCGAGATCCTGGCCCAGTACGACGTCGAGATCGCCACGCTCGCCTGGGCGCTGACGTCGTACAACCTCGCGCTCGCGCTCGCGGCTCTGCCGGCGGCCTTCCTGGCGCGCCGCAGTCCGACGCCGGTCTTCGGGGCCGGCATCGTCCTCTTCGCCGCGACATCGCTCGTCTGCGCCTTCGCCCCGTCGTTCGAGGTGCTCGTCTCTGCCCGCGCCGTCCAGGGTGCAGCCGGCGCCGCGGTGGTCTGCGGTGCGCTCGCCCTGCTGGCCGACGTTGCCGGCGGGGATGCACCGGCCGCCCGGATCTGGGCCCTGGCCGGCGTGCTCGGCGCGGCCCTCGGCCCCGCGGCGGGTGGTGTCCTCACGCAGCTGTTCGGCTGGGAGTCGATCTTCATCGTCCAGGCGCCCGTGGTGCTGGTCGCATTGCTGACGCTGCGGGGCGCCCGGACCGTGCCGGACACGCGTCCGATCGAGCGGCCGCACATCGGCGCGAACGCCGCGTTGCTGCTCGTCTCCGGCGCGCTCGTGGCGGCGTTCTTCCTGCTCGTCATCCTCCTGATCAACGGCTGGCGCCTGGAGCCGCTCGCCGCCGGCCTCGTCGTCACCGTGATGCCGCTCGCGGCGATCGTGGCGGCGCGCCGGGGGCATGCGATCACTCCCCTGTGGGCCCGAACCGCGTCGGGTGTGATCCTGATCGCAGGCGGGCTCGCGGCGCTCGGCCTACTCCCGCACGCCGCCGCCGCCTGGACGGTGCCGCCGCAGCTCGCGATCGGGGCGGGCCTCGGGCTGGCGCTCTCGGCGCTGACCGAGCGGGCGCTGGCCGGACGCTCGGCGCAGGTGGTGCACGGCGGCTGGACGATCGCCGCCCGCCACGCAGGCGTCGTCCTGGGGCTTGTGCTGCTCACGCCCATCTTCACCGCCGGTCTGGAGCGCAACGAGGACGACGCCCTCGCCGCCGGCACCTCGGCGGTGCTCGACAGCCGCATCCCGCCGCTCGAGAAATTCGGGGTCGCGCGCCGCGTCCTCGCCGCGGTCGACGAGGCGAAGGCGGAGGCACGGATTCCCGCGGTCGACGAGGTGATCGGCGACCGCGACGACCCCGCCTACGACCAGCTCGTGTCCTCGCTGCAGGAGCAGCTCGACCGAGCCGTCACGAACGCCTTCTCGCGCTCCTTCCTCGCCGCCGCCTGCCTCGCCCTGCTCGCCCTCGTCCCGATCCTGCTCGGCAGACGGGATCCGACCCTCTGATGCGCGCGATTGCCCTCGCCACGGGAGGAGCCATTGCCCTGGTCGGCGTGTATCTCGCGCTCGGCGGAGCGTCGTACGCGCCGGCCGCGGTCGCCGACCCCTGCGCGCCTCGCGAGGAGCGCGACCCGGAAGGCTTCGCGCAGGTCGCAGAGCAGATCGTCCTGTCGGCGCTCGACGGCGCAGCCTGCGAGCTCGGCGTCTCGCGGGAGGAGGTCGTCCTCGCCTTCTCGAGCCGCGCGTCGCTCGATCGCTTCGCGGAGGAGCACGCGGAGTCGAAGGAGGAGCTCGAGGACCTGACGCGCGCCGGTCTCAAGCGCGCCCTCGACGACGCGGAGCGCGCGGACCAGCTCAATCCCACACTCGCAGACCTGCTCCGGGGCCTCGCCGCGCGCGTCCCCATCGCGCAGCTGCTCGACCTGCTCGAGCGACTCCCCGGCGCCTGACGGACTAGGGCAGGCGTTCCTGGTGGAACTTCTCCTTGTCCTCTTCGCGCCACTTCTCCTGGAAGGCCTCCGCCTCGGCGAACTCCTCCTCGACGCGCGCCCGTTCCTCAGGGGTGTCGTTCACGAGCACCTCGCCGGCGGCGGTCCTGCGGCGCATCGCCATGTACGCGATCACGACCAGCGGGATCGCGACCAGGACGAAGATGATCACCGGGAACACGCCAGGGAGCATACAACCCCAGGTTTCAACCGCCCGCGGATCGATCGCGGACGTCCGCTCCGAGCCCACCGATTCCCTGGGGGTCCGCGATGCCGGCGAGATCGAGATCGACCGTTCCACCGAAGCTCGCGGCGACCGTCGCATCCAGCCGGGCGAGCTCCGCGTCGACCGCGGCGCGTCTCTCGACGAGCACGGACTCGCGTAGCTCCTCCAGCACGGCGCGCAGGCGGCGCAGGACCTGTACCGACCCGTGGCCGTACTCCCGGATCTCGGTCACGGCGAGCGAGAGGAAGTCCTCCCAGCGCCGAAAAGGCATCAGCACGCCGGCTCCGGCGCGGCCCGGAGACGGCATCGGCAGCGGCGTCGAGCCGATCCTCCGCAGCGTGTCGCCCAGGTGGTTCAGCACCTGCACGGCCGTCGTCGGGTCGTTGACGGCCGGCGAGAGCGCCCGGTTGGCGATGTCGACCATGATCCGGATCGCGAACGCCGGATCCTGGTCGATCGTCCGCTCGACACCGAGCGCGATCATCCCCTCGATCGCAGCGTCGGCGTCTTCTCCCGGGTCCTCGCCGTAGATCTCGACGAGGGCGGCACCCTGCGGCACGAAATCGCCCACGCCGTGCCGCAGCACGAGCAGGCAGCGATTCGCGTGCGCGTACCGGACCAGGCCCTGGCCGTCGAGGGCCTGCATCGCGCCGGCATGGCTGCTGCGAACGACCCGCGCCGGGTCCTCGTCGGCTCGGTAGTCGGGTGGGAGCGGATTCGGCGACTCGGAAGACGCGGCTGCCGCGACGGTCTGCTCGAGCGCGCGCCGTCCGGCAGCCGCGACGAAGGCGGCGACCGCGACCGGGCGGAGCCGGTGGAGGAAACGGTCGAGAAAGAGCAGGAAGAGGATCAGGCCCACGAGCACGAGCCCGCCCGCGACCGAGACGCCGATGTTGGGGACGGCCTCGTTCTCCGTGCGCCGCAGCAGGGCGAAGCAGTACGTCGTCGTGCCGACGAGGACGGCGAGCAGCCACTTGAGCAGCGGGTCGCGGTAGAGAAAGCGCATGTAGCGCGCCGAGAACGTCCCGGTCGCCATCTGCACGCCGAGGACGCTGACGGTGAGCGCGAAGCCCGTGAGCGCGACCGTCGCCCCGGCGATCGCAGCCAGCACCGTCGTCGCGGTCGACGCGGAATAGGTCCAGTACGAGGGCGACGAGTCGAAGCTCAGGCCGGAGAGAGGCGCCACGTCGCCGAGGAGGGCGCCGATGATCCCGACCAGGAGCGGCAGGGCCCAGAGGCTCTCCTTCAGGGCCTGGCGACGCCGAAACGAGGCGCTCCAGGTCATGCGGTCGTCTTCTCTCGGGTGCGCAAGGAGCGCCCACTCTGGCAGGGCCGAGGGACGTCGTCCATCCGGAAATGGGCACGGCTTCGTCCGGTCGGGGTGATGAAACCGCACCCGCCTGGCTCTACCGTCGCCCCAGGGGTCGTCGTTGACAAGGCTGGTCAGGAGCGTATGAGCGAGAAGCAGGGCAGCCGCCCGGTGGTCGTCGTTCTCGGCGGAGGATTCGCCGGCATCGGCGCAGCGCGGAAGCTGAAGGACGCCGATGTCGACGTCGTGCTGATCGACGCGCACGACTACCACACGTTCCAGCCTCTCCTCTACCAGGTGGCGACCGACCTGCTCGAGCCCAGCGCGGTCGGGCACGCCGTCCGCGATCTCTTCCACGAGCAGCCGAACGTCAGGGTCCACCAGGCGACGACCACCGCGATCGACCTTGCCGCCAGGACGGTTTCCTTCGCCGAGATGGCGCCGCTCACCTACGACTACCTGGTGCTGGCACTGGGCGCCGAGGTCAACTTCTTCGGCACCGAGGGCGCCGCCGAGCACGCCTTCCCGATGTACACGCTCGCCGACGCGATGCGACTGCGGGAGCACGTGCTCGAGAAGTGGGAAGCCGCCGACCGCGACCCGGCGCTGATCGAGGACGGCGCCCTCAACATCGTCATCGTCGGCGGCGGCGCGACCGGGGTCGAAAGCGCCGGTGCGTTCGCCGAGCTCTACCGCAGCAACTTCGCCGACGACTACCCCGGCATCTCGCAGGAGGACGCGAGCCTGACGCTCGTCGAGGCGGGACCGACGCTCTTCTCGATGTTCAAGCAGGACATCCGGACGTACACCGAGCGGGCGCTCGAGAAGCGCAGCGTCGAGGTCGTGACCGGCGAGGCCGTCGCGGCGATCACCGCGACGCGGGTGACGCTGAAGTCCGGCACCGAGCTGCGCGCGCACACGCTCGTCTGGGGCGCCGGCCTGCAGGCGAACCCGATCGCCCAGTCGCTCGGCCTCGAGCTGCAGCGGGGGAACCGCGTCCCGGTCGAGCCCGATCTCAGCCTGGCGTCTCACCCCGAGGTGTTCGCGATCGGCGACATCGCGTGGATCACGGACACGAAGACGAAGAAGGTGCTGCCGCAACTGGGCTCGGTCGCGCTCCAGGCCGGCGAGCACGCCGGCGAGAACGTCGCCCGCCGCGCCGCCGGGAAGGAGCCCGAGCCCTTCCGCTACCACGACAAGGGAACGATGGCGACGATCGGCCGGGGCGCTGCCGTGATCCAGACGGCCCGCGGCCGGACGATCAAGGGCAAGACGGCTTTCCTCGCCTGGGGTGCCGTCCACCTCGCGCTCCTGTCCACGGGCGAGGACCGGGCCAAGGCAGTCCTGGACTGGACGTGGGCCGGCTTCACGCACGAGCGCCCCGGCCGGATCACCGTGAAGACGGACAAGACGCCCGTTGGAGCAGGCCGGTGACCGGAGCCGCTGCGGCGTTCTTCGAGGATCTCGGGCGGCAGGGCCACGAGCCCTCGATGAGCGCCACGACCGGGACCGTGCGCTTCGACCTCGAGCAGGGATCCGTCACCGAGCACTGGCTGATCGCGGTCGACAAGGGAGACATCGTCGTCTCGCAGGACGACGCCTTCGCCGACTGCGTCGTCCGCGCCGACCGCGAGCTGTTCGACGTCCTCCTGGACGGCGAGATGAGCTCGATGGCGAGCATGCTGCGCGGCGCCGTCGCCGTCGAGGGAAACCGCGAGTTGCTCGACCTGTTCCAGCAGCTGTTTCGAGACATTGCGCCGCACCGCAGCGGAGCGAGAGGAGTGGAGAGATGACGAGCACGGAATCGACCCCGGCGACCCGTCCGGCGAAAGCGGACTCGGCGCAACAGCAGGCCGCCGACGTCTTCGTGGTCTTCGGGATCACGGGCGACCTCGCCAAGGTGATGACCTTCCACTCGCTCTACCGGCTGGAGGCGCGCGGGCTGCTCGACTGCCCGATCGTGGGCGTCGCGGTCGACGACTGGACCGTCGACCAGCTCAAGGAACGCGCACGCGAGTCGATCGTCGGGACCGGCGAGCAGCTCGACGAGAAGATCTTCGAGCGCCTCGCGGACCGGCTCTCCTACGTCGAGGGCGACTTCGGCGACAAGGCGACGTACGGGCGCGTCGCCGACGCGATCGAGGGCTTCGAAACGCCGGTCTTCTACCTCGAGATCCCGCCGTTCCTCTTCGGCACCGTCGTCAAGGGCCTCTCCGAGGCCGGGCTGACGAGGACGGGCCGGGTCGTGGTCGAGAAGCCATTCGGACACGACGGCGATTCCGCCCGGGCGCTCGCGGACGAGCTGCACGAGTACATCGAGGAGCCGCAGCTCTACCGGATCGACCACTACCTCGGGAAGATGGGGCTCGACGAGATCCTGCACCTTCGGTTCGCGAACGCGATCTTCGAGCCGATCTGGAACCGCAACCACATAGCGAGCGTCGAGATCACGATGGCCGAGGACTTCGGCGTCGAGGACCGCGGCCACTTCTACGACCCCGTAGGCGCGGTCCGGGACGTCGTCGTCAACCACCTGATGCAGGTGGTCGCGGCGTGCGCGATGGAAGCGCCGTCGCGCGGTGACACCCAGACGATCAAGGACGCGCAGGTCGCGCTGTTCCGTGCGGTCGTGCCCGCCGATCCCGCGCACTACGTGCGCGGTCAGTACGACGGGTACCGGGACATCCCGGGGGTCGCGGCGGACTCGACGACGGAGACGTACGCGGCGCTGCGCCTCGACATCGAGAGCTGGCGCTGGGCCGGCGTTCCCTTCTTCATCCGCACCGGCAAGCGGCTACCCGTCACGCAGACGGAGCTCCGGATCGTCTTCAAGCAGGCGCCGAAGCTCGGCTTCAAGGTCTTCGAGCACGCCCGCGAGCCGAACCAGGTCGTGATCAAGCTGGATCCGACCACGGGGATTCGGCTGATCGTCGACGCCCACCGCGCCGACAAGCAGAGGGCGGCGCGGATCGACCTGGACATGGAGTTCGCTGACCAGGGCGGCGAGGGACCGACGCCGTACGAGGTTCTGCTCCACGCCGCGATGGTCGGCGACAGCACCCGCTTCACGCGCCAGGACGGCGTCGAGGAGACGTGGCGGATCATGCAGCCGCTCGTCGACGCCCCGCCCGACGTGCATCCCTACACGCCGGGTTCGTGGGGCCCCGAGGCCGCCAACCAGCTCGTCGCCGGCCACGGGCGCTGGCACGGGCCCTGGATCGTCGCATGACCGCCGCAAAGGAAGCGGCCGAGCCCCGCGAGCAGAGCGCCGCGGCCCCGTCGCCGTTCCCGCCGATCGCCGACTATGCGTTCCTCTCCGACTGCCACACCGGCGCGCTGGTGGCTGCCGACGGGGCCATCGACTGGCTCTGCACGCCGAAGTTCGACGAGCCGAGCGTCTTCGGCAGCCTCCTCGACCGCGGGGCCGGCTCGTTCCGGTTCGCGCCGTTCGGGATCCACCACCCGACCGCACGTGTGTACCAGCCGGGGACGAACGTCCTCGAGACGACGTGGAAGACACCGAGAGGCTGGGTGCTCGTCCGCGACGCGCTGACGTTGGGGCCGTGGCAGGACGAGGACGAGATCACGCCGCACACCAGGCCGCCGGCGGACGACGACGCCGACCACATGCTCGTGCGCACAGTCGAATGCCTGGAGGGCCGCGTCGAGATGGAGCTCGTCTGCGAGCCGGTCTTCGACTACGGCCGGACGCCGGCGGAGTGGGCGCTGGTCGAGGGCGGTCGCGACGCCGCCGACGCGAGCGGAGCGGGGCAGACCATTCGCCTGGTCTCCGATCTCGCGCTCGGGATCGAGGGTAATCGCGTCCGGGCCCGCCACGTCCTCGAGGCCGGCGATCGCGCCTACTGTGCGCTCTCGTGGGCCAAGGGGCTCGTCGCCCCCAAGAGTCACGACGAGGCGGAGGCGAGGATCGCCTCGACGACACGGTTCTGGCGCAACTGGCTGGGCACGGCACGGATCCCGGATCACGAGTGGCGCGACCCGATCCAGCGCTCGGCGCTGACGATCAAGGGCCTCACGTACATGCCGACGGGCGCGACGATCGCGGCGCTCACCACCTCCCTGCCCGAGACGCCGGGGGGCGAGCGCAACTGGGACTACCGCTACACGTGGATGCGCGACACCACCTTCACGCTTCAGGCCCTCCACTGGCTCAATCTCAACTGGGAAGCCGACGAGTTCATGCAGTTCGTCGGCGACCTGGAGGCGAACGACGACGGCGGGCTGCAGATCATGTACGGGATCGACGGCCGGCGCGACCTGACCGAGTCGACCCGGGACGACCTGTCCGGCTATGCCGGCGCGCGTCCCGTGCGGATCGGGAACGGCGCGTTCGACCAGCGCCAGAACGACGTGTTCGGCGCGGTGCTCGACTCGATCCTGCTCCACACGCGACAGAGCGACCGACTGCCGAGACGCCTCTGGCCCATCGTCCAGGCGCAGGCGGAGTGCGCCACCCAGGTCTGGCGCAACCCCGACCAGGGGATCTGGGAGGCGCGCGGCGCGCCGCAGCACTACGTCTCCTCGAAGCTGATGTGCTGGGTCGCGCTCGACCGCGCGGCTCAGCTGGCAGAGCTCCGCGGCGACCCAGATCGGGCCGAGACGTGGCGGGCGACGGCGGAGGAGATTCGCAACGACGTGCTCGAGCACGGCGTCGACAAGCGCGGTGTCCTTCGTCAGCACTACGAGACCGACGCGCTCGACGCATCGACGCTGCTCGCGGCGAATTTCGGCTTCCTGCCGGCGGACGACGAGCGGCTACGGGCGAGCGTGCTCGCGATCGCGAACGAGCTGACTCAGGACGGCTTCGTCCTCCGCTACCGGACCGAGGAGACCGACGACGGGCTGTCCGGCAAGGAGGGCACGTTCCTCATCTGCTCGTTCTGGCTCGTGTCCGCCCTCGCGGTCGTCGGCGAGCTGCAGTCGGCCCGCGACCTGATGGAGCGCCTGCTCCGGATCGCGTCGCCGCTCGGCCTCTACGCCGAGGAGTTCGACGTCGACACCGGCCGGCACCTCGGCAACTTCCCGCAGGCGTTCTCCCACCTGGCGCTGATCGAGGCCGCGGCCCGGATCATCGTGCCCGAGATGCTGAAGGAGTACTGATGGAGAGCTACGACGTCATCATCGTCGGGACCGGCGCGGGCGGCGGCACGCTGGCCCGGCATCTCGCCCCCTCCGGGAAGCGGATCCTCCTGCTCGAGCGCGGCGGCTGGCTGCCGCGCGAGCCGTCGAACTGGAGCGCGCACGACGTGTTCGTCGACAACCGCTACATCTCCACGGACACGTGGTACGACGCGGACGGCAAGCCGTTCCAGCCCCAGATGCACTACTTCGTCGGCGGTGCGACCAAGCTCTACGGCGCCGCGCTCTACCGGCTGCGCCAGGAGGACTTCGGCGAGCTCCAGCACCACGACGGCCTCTCGCCCGCCTGGCCGATCTCCTACGACGAGCTCGAGCCGTACTACACGCAGGCGGAGCAGCTCTACGAGGTGCACGGGGCACGGGGCGAGGACCCGACCGAGCCGCCGGCGAGCGCGCCGTACCCGTTCCCGGCGCTCACGCACGAGCCCCGGATCCAGCAGCTCTCGGACGACCTCGTCGCCGCGGGCCATCACCCGTTCCACGCCCCCTGTGGCGTGCGGCTGAACGAGGCGAACATGCCGTACAGCACCTGCATCCGCTGCAGCACTTGCGACGGCTTCCCCTGCCTCGTCCACGCGAAGTCGGACGCGGAGGTCTTCGGCGTCCGCCCCGCCCTCGAGCACCCGAACGTGACGCTGCTCACGGACGCGCGGGCGGTCAAGCTCACGACGAACGATGCGGGCACGGCGGTCACGGAGGTCGTGGTCGAGCACGGCGGCACGCTCGAGCACTTCGCCGCCGAGATCGTGGTCGTCTCGTGCGGCGCGGCGAACTCGGCGAAGCTGCTGCTCGCCTCCGCCAGCGACAAGCACCCGAACGGCCTCGCGAACGGCTCCGACCAGGTCGGCCGCCACTACATGTTCCACGACAGCGTCGCCATGCTTGGGCTCTCGCGTGAGGAGAACCCGACCGTCTTCCAGAAGACGCTGGGCTTGAACGACTTCTACTTCGGCAGCGACGACTTCGAGTACCCGCTGGGCAACATCCAGATGGTCGGCAAGTCGCAGGCGCAGATGTTCCGCGGCGAGCGCCCAGGGGCGACGCGGCTTGCACCGGAGTGGACGCTCGAGCGGGTGGCCCGGCACGCGATCGACTTCTGGCTCTCCACGGAGGATCTACCGAAGCCCGACAACCGCGTCACGCTCCAGGCCGACGGCAACGTCAAGCTGAGCTACTCGGAGACGAACGCGGTCGCGAAGAAGCACCTCGCCACGAAGCTGAAGTCGCTGCTCGGAAAGCTGAACATGAACCCCGACCACCTGATCCACCGGTTCGCGTACATGAAGAACGACATCCCGATCGCGGGCTGCGCGCACCAGGCGGGCACGTGCCGCTTCGGCAGCGACCCGGCGTCGTCGGTGCTCGACACCAACTGCCGCACACACGAGCTCGACAACCTCTACGTCGTCGACACGAGCTTCTTCCCCAGCATCGGCGCGGTCAACCCGGCGCTCACCGCGATGGCCAACTCGCTGCGCGTCGGCGACCATCTGCTCGAGCGGATGCACTAGCCGCGTCGGGAGCGCGCAGATGAACGCGCCGTCCGGAGAGCAAGTCGAGATCTCGTTCGAGGACCAACGCGCCGTGGTCGTCGGCGTCGGCGGCGGGCTGCGCACCTACGCAGCCGGCGGCCGTGACGTCCTCGACGGATACGGCGCGGACGAGATGTGCAGCTCGGGGCGGGGCCAGGTCCTGCTTCCGTGGCCGAACCGGCTGGAGGACGGTCAGTACGAGTTCGGCGGGCAGACGCATCAGGCCGCTCTCAACGAGCTGAGCACCCGGACGGCGATCCACGGGCTGGTCCGCTGGGTCGAGTGGAACGTCGTCGAGCGCGAGCCGCACCGGGTCGTGCTCGAGCACCTGCTCCATCCGCAACCGGGGTATCCCTTCCTGCTCGCGCTCAGCCTCGAGTACTCGCTCTCCACCGACGGCCTCCGCGTGCGCACCACCGCGACGAACACCGGAACGACTGCGTGTCCGTACGGCAGCGGCGCCCACCCGTATCTCACCGTCGGCACGCAGACGATCGACTCGGTGGTCCTCCGCGCCCCGGCGCGGACGATGCTGCGCTCGGACGAACGCAGCCTCCCGGTCGGAACGGAGCCCGTCGACGGCACCGAGTACGACTTCCGGCAGCCGGCCCCGATCGGCGACGACGAAGCTCGACAACGCCTTCACCGGATCTCGAGCGGGACGCCGACGGTCTCGCGCGGGTCGAGCTTCTCGATCCGGAGCGAGGCGCCGGGGTCACGCTCTGGGTCGACGAGAGCTACCCCTACCTGATGCTCTTCACCGGCGACCCGCTGCCCGACGTCGCTCGGAGGAGTCTCGCGGTCGAGCCGATGACCTGCCCGCCGAACGCGTTCCGGAGCGGCGAGTCGCTCGTCCGCCTCGAGCCCGGCGAGTCGTTCACGAGCAGCTGGGGCCTGATGCCGTCGATCGTGCCGAGGTGACCGAAACCGAGCTCGCGTCCCTCGTCCTCGTCCTCGCCGCGTCGAGCCTCGGGGCGATCCTGGCGCGGCTTCACACCCGCCTCGTCCTGCCGACGGTGGTCGTCGAGATCGTGCTCGGGATCATCATCGGCCCGGAGGTCCTGAGCATCGCCGAGGTCGACGGCGTCATCGCCGCTCTGGCCAATTTCGGGCTCGGAATGCTCTTCTTCTTCGCCGGCCTCGAGGTGATCGAGCAGCGCGTCGCCCGCGGCTCGCTGGTGCTGGGGACGATCGGCTGGGTGGCCTCGCTGGCGATCGCGCTCCTGCTCGGGGTGGTGCTCCACGGCGCAGGGCTCGACGCCGAGTGGTGGCTGATCGCAGTCGCCCTGACCACGACCTCGCTCGGGACGCTCGTCCCGATCCTCCGCGACGCCGGCGTGTTGCCCACGCCGCTCGGGTCGGCGGTGCTCGGGACCGCCGTCGCCGCCGAGTTCTGGCCGATCGTGGTCATCTCGATCTTCCTCACGGGGGCGTACGGAGCGGTGACCGAGACCCTGCTGCTGATCGGCTTCGGGGGCCTCGTCGCGCTCGCGGCCGCCGCCGCCCTGCGAGCGCGGCCGCCCCGCCTCGTGCGCATCCTGCGCGACACGATCCACACGACGGGCCAGACGGCGGTGCGGCTCTCGCTGCTCCTGCTCGCCGCACTCGTGCTGCTGGCCGAGGAGGTCGGCTTCGACTTCGTGCTCGGCGCGTTCGCGGCCGGCCTGATCGTCGGGCTCACACTCGATCCGCCGGAGGGCGAGCCCGTGCGGATGCGCCTGGAAGGCGTCGGCTTCGGCTTCCTGATCCCGATCTACTTCGTCGTCACCGGTATGACCTTCGACATCGACAGCCTGCTCAGCCCGGCCGGCCTCTCGCTCGCCGCGCTCTTCGTCGTGCTCCTCGCCGTCGTCCGCGGCACGCCCTCCTTCCTCTGGCTCCGGGAACTCGGAGGACGCCGGACGCTGAGCCTCGCGCTCTTCGGCGCCACCGGTCTGCCGCTGATCGTCGCCATCGTCGGGATCGGCATGGACCGGGGCGCGATCTCCGCCGACGTCGGCGCGTCGCTGATCGGGGCGGGGATGGTCTCGGTGCTCGTCTTCCCGCTGCTGGCGACGGCAATCGTCGGCCGGACGGCGGCGGCGGAGGTGGCCCCCCAATCATCCGGTTCGGACGATGTTGGCTCCGAGTAGACCGTCCTACCATCGCGCCCTGACGACATGAGCGCCATCGCCTCCACGGCGGTCGAGCTCGCCCGGTGGCAGTTCGCGCTGACGACGCTCTTCCACTTCATCTTCGTCCCGCTGACCCTCGGCCTGGCGCCGCTGCTCGCGGTGATGCAGACGCTCTGGCATCGCACGGGCGACGAGAAGTGGCTTCGGCTGACCCGCTTCTTCGGGACGCTCTTCCTGATCAACTTCGCGATCGGCGTTGCGACCGGCCTCGTGATGGAGTTCCAGTTCGGGATGAACTGGGCGGTCTTCTCGACCTACGTCGGCGACGTCTTCGGGTCGCCGCTCGCGATCGAGGGCATCGGCGCCTTCATGCTCGAGGCGACCTTCATCGGCCTCTGGATCTTCGGCTGGGACCGGCTCTCGCCGCGCGTGCACCTCGCGACCATCTATCTCGTCTGGGCCGGAACCTGGCTCTCGGCCTACTTCATCATCGCCGCCAACTCGTGGATGCAGCACCCGGTCGGCTACGTGCTCAACAGCGAGACGGGCCGTGCCGAGGCGACCGACATCTTCCAGATCCTCTTCCAGGGGTTCGTGCTCTTCGCCTGGCTGCACGCGATCCTCGCGGGGCTGCTGACCGGCGGCTTCCTCGTGCTCGGCGTCTCGTGCTGGCACCTGCTGCGTCGCCGGAACATCGGCCTCTTCAGCGGGTCGGCGCGGCTCGCGATCATCGTCGTCCTCCCGCTCTCGATCGTCCAGCTCGGGGTCGGGAGCGAGTTCGGCGTCGCCGTCACCGACGCGCAGCCGATGAAGATCGCCGCCGTCGAGGCCCTCTGGGACACGGAGCAGCCGGCCGCGTTCTCCCTCTTCCAGATCGGCGGCTTCACCGAGGACGACCAGACGCCGTCGTTCGACATCGCGATCCCGGGCCTGCTCTCGTTCCTCGCCACGAACTCGTTCAAGGGCGAGGTGGTCGGGATCGAACCGCTCCAGCAGCAGTACGAGAGCCAGTACGGCCCCGGGAACTACATCCCGGACGTGCGGCTCGTCTACTGGAGCATGCGCGTGATGGCGTACCTCGGGACGCTGTCCGTCCTGCTCGCGCTCTGGGGCGGCTGGCTGCTCCGCCGCAAGCGCCTCGCCGACGCGACCTGGTTCCAGCGCGCCGCGATCGCCGGGATCGCGTTCCCGTTCTTCTCCAACTTCGCCGGCTGGATCCTGGCCGAGGCGGGCCGGCAGCCATGGGTCGTCTACGGCCTGCTCAAGACCGAGGACGCCGTCTCCACCGTCGTCAGCGCGTGGACGGTCGGCCTCAGCCTCGGCGTCTTCGCGACGCTGTATGCGTCGCTCGGCGCCGTCGACTTCTATCTGATGCGCCGGTACGCCCGGCTCGATCCGCCGCCCGCCGACGGCCCGGCCGGCGACGAGGGGGAGGCGCCGCAACCGGCGCCGGCGTTCTGAGATGACGCTCGAGATCCTCTGGTTCTGCCTGCTCGCCTTCTTCTGGACGAGCTACTTCGTGCTCGAGGGCTTCGACTTCGGCGTCGGCATGCTGTTGCCGTTCCTCGGCAGGAGCGAGACCGATCGCCGCACGATGTTCGACGCGATCGGCCCGGTCTGGGACGGGAACGAGGTCTGGCTCGTGATCGCCGGCGCCTCGACCTTCGCCGCGTTCCCGGTCTGGTACGCGACGATGTTCTCGGGCTTCTACCTCGCGCTGCTCCTGATTCTCGGCTGCCTGATCGTCCGCGTGCTCTCGTTCGAGTGGCGCGAGAAGGCAGAGGGGCCGCGGGTGGAGGGCGTTCTGGACGTGGATGAACACGGTCGGATCGATCGGCGCGCCCCTGCTCTGGGGGATCGCGCTCTCGAGCCTCCTCCACGGCGTCCCGATCGCGTCCGACGACACCTTCGCCGGCGGCTTCGGCGACCTGTTCACCGCCTACACGATCGTCGCCGGGATCGCCGTCTGTCTCCTCTTCGCGCTCCACGGCGCGGTCTACCTGACCCTGCGGACGCTCGGCGACCTGCGCGTGCGCGCCCAGCACGCCGCGGCCCGGCTCGCGCCGGTGGCCGCGATCGTCGGAGCCGGCTTCCTCGTCTGGACCCTCGTCGTCGCCGCCGACGTGAACGACAAGGGCGTCTTCCCGGGGATCCTCCCGGTCGCCGTGGCCGCGGTCGCAGCGATCGCGTCGGTGGTGCTCGTGCGCGCGGGGAACGAGCGCGGGGCGTTCGTCGCGACGGCGACGACGATCGCCGCAGCCGTCGTCACGCTGTTCGTCAGCCTCTATCCGCGCGTGATGGTCTCGGATCCGGAGTTCGGGAACAGCCTCACGATCCAGAACGCCTCGTCGGCGCACTACTCGCTGACGGTGATGACCGTCGTCGCAGCCATCCTCGTCCCGGTGGTCCTCCTCTACCAGGCGTGGACGTACCACGTCTTCCGCGCCCGTCTGGGCGGCGAGGAGGTCGGCGACCCGATCGACCTGATCGCGCGGAAGGCCGACGGCTAGACGCCGGTGAGGGCGATCGATCCGCGCCTGCTGCGCCGTGCGCGGGCGGTGCGCGTCCTGCTCGCCACCGATGCGGTGCTCGGCGTGCTCGCGGCGCTGCTCGTGCTCGCGCAGGCCGTTCTGCTCGCCCGGGTGGCGGCCCGCTCGTTCGCCGGCGCGGCGCTCGCGGACGTCACCGCTCCGCTCGTGCTGCTCGCGGCGGTGGCGGTACTCCGCGCGGCGGCCGCTTGGGGATTCGAGGTCACGGGGCGGCGCGCGGCGGCGAGCGTGCTCTCGGCGCTGCGGCTCGACCTCGTGGAGCAGCGGCTTCGCCGCCGGCCGGCGGCGCTCGACGGAGCCGAGAGCGCCGAGGTCGCGACGCTCGCCGTCGGCGGTGTCGACGCGCTCGAGACGGCGTTCGCCCGCTATCTGCCGCAGCTGGTGCTCGCGGTCGCAGTGCCGGTCGCGGTGCTCGCGCTCGTCGTCGCAATCGACCCGATCTCGGCTGGAATCATGCTGCTGACGCTCCCGCTCGTCCCCGTGTTCATGTGGCTCGTCGGCCGCTACACGGAGCGTCGCGCACGGGAGCGCTGGCTGGCGCTCGCGCGCCTCGCCGGCCACTACCTGGACGTCGTCCGCGGGCTGCCGACGCTCCGGGCCTTCAACCGCGGCCCGGCGCAGGCGGAGCAGATCGAACACGTCGGCGACGAGTACCGGCGGGCGACCATGTCGACGCTGCGGGTCGCGTTCCTCTCGGGCGCGGTGCTCGAGCTCGCGGCGACGCTCGGGATCGCACTCGTCGCGGTGACGGTGGGTGTCCGGCTGGTCGAAGGTGGCCTCGGCTTCGAAGCGGGCCTGACCGTCCTCGTGCTCGCGCCCGAGCTCTACCTGCCGCTGCGGAACCTCGCAGCCCAGTACCACGCGAGCGCGGATGGCTTGGCCGTCTCGCAGCGGCTGCTCGACCTGCTCGAGGAGGGGCCGGCCGCGGCGCCACCGGGGACGGGGATCGTGCCGTCGAGCCCTCGCGACGTCCCGATCCGGCTCGAGGCCGTCTCGTTCGCCTACCCGGCGCGCGACGGGCTCGTCCTCGAGGCCGTCGACCTGGAGCTCGAGGCCGGCGAGACGGTCGCCCTCGTCGGGCCGAGCGGGAGCGGCAAGAGCACGATCGCCTCGCTGCTGCTCCGCCTCGCCGAACCCGTCGCCGGCCGCGTGCTGGTCGGCGCGAACGACCTCGCCGCCTGCGACACGGCAGCCTGGAGAGCGCAAGTCGCGTGGGCGCCGCAGCGGCCGACGCTCTTCCGCGGCACCGTCGCCGAGAACATCCGGATCGCGGACGCGAGCGCCGACGACGAGTCCGTCCGCGCGGCCGCCGAGCTCGCGGGCGCCGACTCGTTCGTGCGCGAGCTCCCGGCGGGATACGACACCCTGGTCGGTGACGGCGGCAGGCAGCTGTCCGCCGGACAGCTGCAGCGGCTTGCGCTCGCGCGCGCCTTTCTGCGCGACGCGAGCCTCGTCATCCTCGACGAGCCCACGTCGAACCTGGACCCGGTCAGCGCCGCGATCGTCGACCGGGCGATCGAGAGGCTGCGCGTCGGGCGAACCGTTCTGTTGATCGCGCATCGCCCCGACCTCGCCGCGCGCGCGGACCGCATCGTCACGCTCGCGGCCGGCCGGATCGTCCCGAGCGCGCAGGACGCGGCCTGATGGAGACGCTCCGTCGGCTCGTCGCGTTGGCGCGGATACCGGCCCGTGCGGCGGCGCTCTCCGTCGTGGTCGGCGCGCTCGCGGTGTGCTTCGGCGTCGCGCTGATGGCGACGGCCGGCTATCTGATCTCCCGCGCGGCCGAGCAGCCGCCGATCCTCTCACTCACGGTCACGATCGTCGCGGTCCGGTTCTTCGGGCTTGCCCGGCCGCTCACCCGCTACCTCGACCGGCTCCTCGGGCACGACCTCGCGCTGCGTGCCCTCGGCCGCATCCGCGCCGGCGTCTACGAGCGGATCGAGCCGCTCGCTCCCGCACAGCTCGGCGGCTATCGCCGCGGCGACCTTCTCGCCCGGATGGTGGCCGACGTGGATGCGCTCCAGGGGCTCTACATCCGCGCGCTGGGACCGCCGCTGGTCGCGCTCGTCGTCGGCGCCGCCTGCGTCGGAGTCACAGCGGCGTTCCTGCCCGCAGCCGCGCTGATCCTCGCCGCCGGGCTCGTCCTGGCGGGCGTCGTCGTGCCGGTCCTGGCCGGCGCGCTCGGGCGCGCCGCCGGCCGGCATCAGGCCGCGACCAGAGCCGCGCTGACCTCGGAGCTGGTCGAGCTGCTGCGCGGAGCCCCCGAGCTGGCCGTGTACGGACAGGAGGAGCGGACGCTCGCCCGGATCCGGTCGCTGGACGGAAAGCTCGCCCGGCTCGGCCGTCGCGACGCGCTCGTCGCGGGCCTCGGCGACGCGCTCCTGGTTCTCGTCACCGGCCTCACGGTCGCCGGTGTCCTCGCAGTCGCGGTGGCGGCCCACGACGCGAACGCACTCGACCGCGTCCTCGTCGCGATGCTGGCCCTGCTGGCGCTCTCCTCGTTCGACGCGGTCGCCCCACTCCCGGCTGCGGCACGGGAGCTGTCCGCGACCCTCGCCGCAGGCCGCCGTGTGCTCGAGCTGACCGACACCGAGGCGGACGTGCGCGATCCCGACTCGCCGGTTCCCCCCGCGCCTCGACCGGCCGCGGTCCGGCTCGAAGGCGTGACCGCACGCTATGCGACCGGCGAGCCGCCGGTCCTGCAGGGCGTCGACCTGCAACTCGACCCGGGCGCGCGCGTCGCTCTCGTCGGGCCGAGCGGCGCCGGCAAGACCACCGTGACGAGCCTCCTCTTCCGCTTCCTCGATCCCGAGCAGGGACGAGTGACGATCGGCGGCCGCGACGTGCGCGACCTCCGGCAGGCGGACGTTCGCGCCACCTTCGCCCTGGCCGGGCAGGAGGCGCACCTCTTCTCCTCGACGATCCGGGAGAACCTCAGGCTCGCCCGGCCGGACGCGAGCGACGAGGAACTGGAGGAGGCGCTCGGGCTGGCTCAGCTCGCCGACTGGGTCGGATCGCTCCCGGACGGGCTGGATACGTTCGTCGGCGAGGCGGGGGCACAGCTGTCCGGCGGCCAGCGGCAGCGGCTCGTCCTCGCCCGCGCCCTGCTCGCCGACGCTCCGGTGCTCGTCCTCGACGAGCCGACCGCGCATCTCGACCCGGCGACCGCGCGAGCGCTGATGGACGACGTGCTCGACGCCGCCGGCGACCGGACGGTGCTGCTGATCACCCATCGAGACGAAGGGCTGGAGCGGATGGACGAGTTGGTGACGCTCGACTCGGAAGGACGAGCGACATCGACCCGGAGCGCCGCTACTCGAGCATCGTCAGCGTGAAGGAGAGGCCGAAGCCGAGCGTCGTCAACAGCCCCACGAGCTTGCCGCCGTGCTCGAAGGCCTCGGGCATCATCGTGTCCGCGAGCATGGTCAGGATCGCGCCGCCGGCGAACGCGAGCATGAACGCGAGCCCACTGGGGCCGACCGAGTCGAAGACGACGTAGCCCAGCAGCGAGGCGAGACCGCTGACGAGGGTGACGACGACCCACAGGCCCATGATCCGGCGGTGCTTCCAGCCGCCGGCGGCGAGGCCGGTGGTCGCCGCCATCGCCTCGGGGAGGTTCGAGAGGAACACCGCCGCGATCACCGCGACGCTCACACCCGTGCCTCCGAGCAGCCCCAGCCCGATCACCGCCGACTCGGGGATCCCGTCCAGCACGATCCCGAGCACGATCGCGAGCGCCGAACCGGCACCGGCCTGAGCGCCGGACATCTTCTTCCGTCCGTCACCGCCCATCCGGTCGATCAGCGCGTCGCCGAGGAAGAAGGTGAGCGCTCCCGCAGTCAGCCCGAGCGCGAGGCTGCCACTCCCTGCCGCGGTCTCGAACGCCTCGGCCACGAGCTCGAACGAGACGGCGCTGATCAGGACACCGGCGCCGAAGGCCATGATCAGGCCGAGTACGCGCTCCCTGATCGGGAGCGTGAGCGCGAGGATGCCGCCGAGGATCAGCGACGAGCCGGCGAAGAGGCCCCAGAAGAGCGCGCCCCACATCTAGGCCTGTCCCCCGTCCACGGCGCCGATCCTGAACGGTGTCGCCCGGCGGTGAATCACCCGATCCGAATGATGACCGCGATAGGCTGGCAAGCGAAGTTGCCGGAGTCGGGCGCTACGCCCGCGCTCGAACCCAAGAGGAGGAGTTTGAATGCTGCTCGCAGCGGATTATCCGTTTCTCGACGTGATGTGGACGATCTTCGTGATCTTCATCTGGATCGCGTGGTTCATGCTGTTGTTCCAGGTGTTCGGCGATCTCTTCCGCCGGCGTGACGCGAGCGGGGCCAAGAAGACGCTCTGGATCATCTTCGTGATCTGCGTCCCGTTCCTGGGCGTCTTCGTCTACCTGATCGCGAACGGCGACGACATGGCGCGGCGCAACATCGAATCAGCGGAGGCCCAGAGAGCCGAGATGGACGACTACGTCCGAACGGTCGCCGGCAGCGGCGGCGCGACGGCGGAGATCGAGCGCGCCAAGGGCCTGCTCGACAGCGGCGCGATCAACCAGTCCGAGTTCGACGCGATCAAGGCCAAGGCCCTCGCGTAGGCGATGAAGACGCAGATCCTCGACATCTGAGCAGCGATGTGCCGGTGGCTCGCATACTCGGGGTCACCGGTGCTGATCGAGGATCTGCTCTTCGCGCCGAAGCACTCGCTGATCGACCAGAGCCTCCACTCTCGGCTGGGCGCCGAGACCACGAACGGGGACGGGTTCGGCATCGGCTGGTACGGCGCCGGGGACACCCCCGGCGTCTTCCACAGCGTCGAGCCCGCCTGGAACGACCGCAACCTTCGTGAGCTCGGCGCCCATGTCTCCTCGCCGCTCGTCTTCGCGCACATCCGGGCTTCGAGCGGGACGGCCGTCCAGCAGACGAACTGCCATCCGTTCCGCCACGGCCGCTGGCTCTTCATGCACAACGGCGTCATCCGCGACTTCCACCGCCTCAAGCGCGACCTGACGCTCGAGGTCGACCCGGCGCTCTATCCGGAGATCCAGGGCTCGACCGACTCGGAGACGTTCTTCTACCTCGCGCTGACGCTCGGCCTCGAGACCGATCCACCGAAGGCGGTGCGGGAGGCCGTGGGCATGATCGAGTCCGTCGGCCGCAGTCACGACGTCGAGCATCCGATCCAGATGACGGTCGCGACCACGGACGGCGAGAGCATCTGGGCGTTCCGCTACTCGAGCGAGGGTGCGTCCCGCTCGCTCTTCTTCAGCACCGACCTGCGCACCCTGCGCGAGCTCTACCCGGACGACGCCCGCTTCGTCGACCTCGACGACGAGTCGCGGCTGATCGTCTCGGAGCCGCTCGGAGATCTCGAGGGAGCCTGGAACGAGGTGCCCGAGTCGAGCTACGGCGTGATCAAGCCGGGGCAGGACGAGCTGCACCCGTTCGTCCCCGCCTGACCCGGCGTTCATCCCTATCGGGCGATGAAGTCCCGCGCCCGGACATGGAGGATCGGGTCACTTCGATTTCCCGAGGAGGACCCATGCCCGCGACCCCACTGCGGCGCGACGTGCTGCCGATTCCCGATGTCACGCCGGTCGGGCCGACGACGTACGACGCGAAGGATCCGGCGACGTCGTTTCCGCCGATCGAGCCGCTGCGCCCGCCGGAGGGCGCGCCAAACGTCCTCGTGGTCCTGATCGACGACGTCGGTTTCGCCGCGTCGAGCGCCTTCGGCGGCCCGATCGACACGCCGGTGGCCGAGCGGCTCGCCGCCGACGGTCTCAAGTACAACCGCTTCCACACGACCGCGCTCTGCTCGCCGACGCGCCAGGCCCTGCTGACGGGACGGAACCACCACTCGGTCGGGCATGGGCGGGATCACGGAGATCGCGACGTCGGCGCCGGGCTACAACTCGGTCCGGCCGAACACCTGCGCGCCGCTCGCCGAGACGCTGAAGCTGAACGGCTACTCGACCGCCCAGTTCGGCAAGTGCCACGAGGTACCGGTCTGGGAGACGAGCCCGATGGGGCCGTTCACCGCCTGGCCGACCGGCTCGGGCTTCGAGCACTTCTACGGCTTCATCGGCGGCGAGACGAACCAGTACGCGCCGGCGATCTACCAGGACACGGTGCCGATCGAGCCCGACCGGACGCCCGAGGAGGGCTACCACTTCACCGAGGACATGACCGACCGCGCCATCGACTGGATCTCCCAGCAGAAGGCGTTGATGCCCGACAAGCCCTTCTTCGTCTACTACGCGCCGGGCGCCACCCATGCCCCCCATCACGTGCGGCCGGAGTGGTCGGACAAGTACAAGGGGAAGTTCGACGACGGCTGGGACGCGCTGCGCGAGCGGACGTTCGCGAAGCAGAAGGAGCTCGGCGTGATCCCGCCCGAGGCGGAGCTCACCGAGCGCCCGGACGAGATCCCTGCGTGGGACGACATGCCCGACGACCTGAAGCCGGTGCTCGCGCGCCAGATGGAGGTCTACGCGGGCTTCCTCGAGCACACCGACCACCACGTCGGCCGGCTGCTCGACTCGCTCGGCGAGCTCGGCGTCCTCGAGAGCACGCTCGTCTACTACATCATCGGCGACAACGGCGCCTCGGCCGAGGGCACGCCGACCGGGTGCTTCAACGAGCTCGTGGTCCTGAACGGCGCCGCCGGGCTCGAGACGACCGAGTTCATGGTCTCGAAGATCGACGACTTCGGCACGCCCGACGCCTACAACCACTACGCGGTCGGCTGGGCGCACGCGATGGACACGCCGTACCAGTGGACGAAGCAGGTCGCGTCGCACTGGGGCGGGACGCGGAACGGCACGATCGTGCACTGGCCGAGCGGGATCAAGGCGAAGGGCGAGATCCGCTCGCAGTTCCACCACGTGATCGACGTCGCCGCGACGGTGCTCGAGGCAGCCGGGCTGCCGGCGCCGCTCAGCGTCAACGGGGTGCAGCAGCGGCCGCTCGAGGGCGTCTCGATGGCGTACACGTTCGACGACGCGAGCGGCGGCCGACCGCCACACGACGCAGTACTTCGAGATGTTCTGCAACCGCGGCATCTACCACGAGGGCTGGACCGCGGTGACGCGGCACAGCACCCCCTGGGTGGCGGCCGAGATGCCGGCCTTCGACGACGACGTCTGGGAGCTCTACGGCCCCGACGACTGGACGCAGGCCTACGACCTCGCGACCGACAACCCGGAGAAGCTCCGCGAGCTCCAGCGTCAGTTCATGATCGAGGCCGGGAAGTACAACGTCCTGCCGCTCGACGACCGCCGCTTCGAGCGCTTCAACGCCGACATGGCGGGGCGGCCGCAGCTCGTGCGCGGCAACTCGCAGCTGCTGTTCGGCGTCGATGGGACGGCTGTCGCGAGAACTCCGTCGTCGTGAACAAGAACAAGTCCTTCTCGATCACGGCCGAGCTGGACGTGCCGGAGGGCGGCGCCGAGGGAGTGATCGTCGCCCAGGGCGGCGCCTTCGGCGGCTTCGCGCTCTACGTCAAGGACGGCAAGCCGGCGTACTGCTACAACCTCTTCGGCCTGCAGCGGTTCAAGGTCTACGGGGACGGACAAGATCCCCGCCGGCGAGCACCAGGTGCGGATGGAGTTCACCTACGACGGCGGCGGCCTCGGCAAGGGCGGCGACGTCGCGCTCTTCCTCGACGGCGAGCAGGTCGGCAACGGCCGGATCGACGGCACGGTGCCGATGCTCTTCTCCGCCGACGAGACGACCGACGTCGGCTCCGACAGCGCGACGCCGGTGAGCGACGACTACGGCCCGAAGGACAGCGAGTTCACGGGCAAGGTTCGCTGGGTCCAGCTCGACGTCGACGCCGCCGCCGAGGACACCGACCACCTGATCACGCCCGAGGAGCGGCTCCGGGTCGCGATGGCCCGGCAGTAGGGCGAACGGGAACGACGAGAGGGCCGGATCGCTCCGGCCCTCTCCGTCCTCGCAGAACCGACTGTGCTCTAGGCCTTCGTGAAGACGAAGGTCGAGAAGACGTCGTAGTAGCCCTTCGGCACTGTGATCTCGGCGACTTCACCGGATGCCGGATTCGGGCCGTTGCAGTCCGCGGAGCCGCCGATGTGCAGCAGCACCGAGGTGCCTGCGGAGGCCGTGTCCGACATCGGCGTCCGCGTGATCGTGGTCAGCGAGCCGTCGCCGTACTCGCAGTAGAACCCGGGCGTGACCGCGCTGTCGGGGTCGCCGCCGCGGTAGATCAGGACCCGCGGGTAGACCTTGCCGGTGGCCGTGCTCACGTCCGACAGGAGCTTCGCCGTGACGCTGACCTTGCACGGCTCCTGGGCCGCGGTGCAGGTGAAGCGGAACGTCCCGCCTGCCGTGTCGCCCACGGGCGAGCCGAGCTCGGTGGAGTAGGTCGCCCACGCAGACGGCGCACCCGTGCCCCGCTGGACGCGGACGTAGCCGACGCCGTACTCCTCGTCGGCGTCCTTCCCTGCGGGACCCTGGGGGCCTTGCGCGACCCGTCGCGCCGGTTGCACCGGTCGCACCTGCCGGCCCCTGCGGGCCGGCCGGGCCGGCCGCACCTGCGGGGCCCTGCGCGCCGACGCCGCCCTGCGACCCCTGAGCACCGGTCGCGCCCGTGTCGCCCTTCGGGCCTGCCGGTCCCATCGCGCCGGGAGCGCCCGGAGCGCCGGTGAGGCCCGTGGCCCCTGTTGCTCCCGTTGCGCCGGTGTCACCCTTCGCGCCGGCGGGACCCTGCGACCCGGTCGCGCCCTGCGGGCCCTGGGCTCCCTGAGGACCCTGCGGACCCTGTGCACCCTGCGAACCGGTCGCACCCATCGCGCCGGTGGCACCAGTGGCGCCGGTCGCCCCGGTGTCGCCCTTCGCGCCGGTCGGACCTGCCGGGCCTGTGGCGCCCGGCGCACCCGTCGCGCCGGGAGCACCCGGAGCGCCGGTGGCACCCGTGGCGCCGGTCGCACCCGTGGCGCCGGTCGGGCCCTGCTCGCCCTGCGCACCGGCGGGACCGAGTGTCGCCCTTGTCACCCTTGTCACCCTTGTCGCCCTTCTCCGCCGCCGTGCCGGGAATCCCCTGCGGGCCCTGCGCGCCGGTCTCACCCTTCGCGCCCGGCGCGCCGGCGGGACCGGCCGGGCCCTGCGGGCCGGCGGGACCCTGCGGGCCTGCGGGACCGGTGTCGCCCTTCGGGCCCTTGTCGCCCTTGGGCCCCTTGTCGCCCTTCGGGCCCTTCAATGACTGCAAGCCCTTGACGGCCTGCTTCGGCTTCGGCGGTGTCTTCGTCAGCTCCGACGTTGCGGCGCTCGCCACACCCGCCACCAGCACCAGCCCGACGATGCCGCCGATCACGGCACCGCGCAGGTTGCCGCGTGACGCGTTGAACAACCTCATCCCAGGTCCCCCTTAGTCCTCGAGCCCTGCGCCCGATGCGCAGTGCCGCAGTGCCTGCAAACGCGCGGATCGTATTCGATCCGGGGCCAGTTGCCTAGAGCAGGATTGCGGGAATACCAGCACCTTCGGCTAGGCCGTCGTCGTGCACCGTGGAGGTGGCGACGCGGTTCTTGCCGGCCCGTTTGGCCTGGTAGAGCGCGGCGTCTGCGGCCGCGAGCAGGGAGTCGGGAGTGGCGTAGGTGGGGAACTCGGCGACGCCGAAGCTGGCCGTGACACGGATGGGCTCACCGCCGCGCGGCGCGGGGACCTCCAGCTCGGAGATCGCCGTCCGGATCGTGTCGACCATCCTTCGCGCATTCCCCAGCCGTGCGCCCGGGAGGACGATCACGAACTCCTCGCCACCGAAGCGGACGGGCAGGTCGGTCTCGCGCACCGATCCGGCCAGCACGGAGGCGACCGCCTTGATCACCTCGTCGCCGGTCTGATGGCCATAGGTGTCGTTGACCAGCTTGAAGTCGTCGATGTCCGCGATCACGAACGAGAGGCTGGTGCCGTTGCGGCCCGCGCGCTCCAGCTCGTCCTCCAGCCTGGCGGTCAGCTCGCGGCGGTTGGCGAGACCCGTCAGCGCGTCCGTGTGGGCCTGTCTCGTCAGCCGCGCGACGTCGCCGATCACCTGGGCGAGCGGCCGGGCAAGCCGGTTCGCGAGCGCCGCGACCAGCAGCAGGGTGACGATGGACGCGAGCAGGACGAAGCGGCGGTAGCGCTCGGAGAGCGCGTCGATCGCGGAGATCGGCTCGACCGCGACCAGCGTCGTGCCGGCCGCACGCAGCGGCACCGACTGGGCGGCGAACGCGGTCCGGCGCAGGTCGAGGCGCCCCGCCTCGATCTGGATCGGCTCGCCCTCGGGCCCGCCGGCGATCACGCGTCCGTTGCGCACGAGCAGAAGCGCGCCGTGCTCGGGGAGCGGGGTTGCCTGGCGGAGCAGCGTCAGCACCTCGTCGCCGAGGGGCAGAGCGATCGTCACGGTCGCGAGCACGCGCATGCCGTCGGTGATCGAGGCGCTGGAGGCGATCCGCGGCGTGCCGGTGAGAGTGCCGATCGTCCGTCCACGCAGGTTGATCCGGGCGTGCCGGGTCTCGGCGATCCGACGCAGCTCCGCCTCGTTGCCGGTCACGACGGCCCGCTGGAGCGGCAGCGACGTCGCAAGCTGGGTCGCCTCGACGCGCAGGTTGGCGTGCAGCGACTCGAAGGATGAGGCGCCGACGCGCGCGCCGCCCGCGAGCGCAGTCGTGTGCTCCTGCCAGCTGCTGTGGCGCGCATTGCGGTCGAGCGTCGCAGCGATCGCGATCACGAACGCAGCCGCGACGAGGAAGACGAGCACTGCGTAGCGAGCCACGGGAGTCGCGGCGAGCCGTCTCGCACGAGGTTGTCCGGCCACATCGGATCCTTTCTCCAACGAGCTCGGCGCACCTGAGCTCTTGATCAGGCATCGGCCGATCAACAGGCGCGGGTCTCCCCCGGTCGGGTGACGGGTCAGCGAGATCATCAGTCGTGCCCCGTGACCGCGATCGTCTGCTGCACCTGAGGCGCCGGCAGGTAGTTCGCATTCCCGGCCTGGTTGGCGCGCACGATGCAGCTGCCGTCGCCGAAGAAGAAGACCCAGGAGCCGAGGATCCCGCAGACGCCGGAGCTCTGCGAGGCGATGCTGAACGAGACCGAGAGCCCGGAGGTCGCGGTCGCGGTGACGTGATAGAGGTAGACGTCGTCGTCGACGACGGGCGGCGTCGACGTGAACGTGATCGCCTGCGGCGCGCGCGAGATCGCGAACGACTGCTGCACCTGCGGCGCGGCGAGATACGAGCCGTTGCCGGCCTGGTTCGCGTTGACCGTGCAGGTACCGACGCCGACGATCGTCACCGTCGAGCCGGAGACGGTGCAGACACCGGCGCTGCCGGCAGCCGCCGAGAACGCGACCGGGAGGCCGGAGGTCGCGGTGGCGGCAACGGTGTAGGACGGGCCGCCGTACACGGCTGCGCCGGGTGCGCTCGAGGTGAAGCTGATCGTCTGCGACGCGGGCGGCGGCGTCGCGATCGAGAAGGACTGCTGCACCTGGAGCGCGGCCTCGTAGCTCGCGTTGCCGGCCTGGTTCGCGTTGATCGTGCACGTGCCGACGCCGACGAGCGAGACCGTCGCGCCGGAGATCGTGCACACACCGGCGCTCGCCGACGCGATCGTGAAGACGACCGCGAGACCCGAGCTCGCGGAGGCGGCGACCGTGTAGGCCGGTCCGCCGACGACTGCGCTGCCGGGAGCGCTCGACGTGAAGCTGATCGTCTGCGGGCTCAGCGTAGGGGCGCCCGGGCCGACCGTGAAGGACTGCTGCACCGGATCGGCCGGCTCGAAGACGGCGTTGCCGCCCTGGCTCGCGACGAGCGTGCAGAGGCCCGCGCCGACGAGCGACACCGTCGCGCCGGCGACGGTGCAGACGCCCGCGCTCGCCGGGGAGGCCGCGAACGAGACCGCGAGCCCGGAGCTCGCCGACGCGGCGACGACGTAGTCGGGATCCCCGACTGCCGCCGGGACGGGGGGCATCGACGAGAAGCTGATCCCCTGCGAGGCACGGCCGATCGAGAACGACTGCTGGGCCTGCGGCGCCGGGTGGTAGCCGGCCGAGCCCGCCTGGTCGGCGAGGATCGTGCAGGTGCCTGCACCGAGCAGCGCGACCGTGGAGCCGGAGACCGAGCAGACGCCCGCGCTGCCGGCCGACGCCGAGAAGGCGACCGGCAGGCCGGAGCTGGCGGTCGCTGCGACCGCGTAGTCGGGCGCGCCGATCGTGGCTGCGGCCGGAGGCGTCGACGTGAAGTCGATCGTCTGGTTGCTCAGTGAAGGCGCCGGGCTGCCGACCGTGAACGACTGCTGCACCGCCGTGGCGGGGTGGAAGGTCTGGTCGCCGGCCTGGCTCGCCTCGATCGTGCAGGCCCCCGCGCCGATCGCGGTCACGTCGGCGCCGCTGATCGCGCAGACCGACGCGCTCGACTGGGCGATCGCGAACGTGACGGGCAGCCCCGAGGTCGCCGTCGCCGAGACGGTGTACGAGGTCGAGCCCGCGATCGCGCCGGTGGGAGGCGTGGACGTGAAGCTCACGGCCTGCGGCGCACGGTCGACGGGGAATGCCTGCTTCGCGGTCGAAGCGGCCAGGTGCAGGTCGTCGCCCGACTGGTGCGCGGTCACCGTGCACGTTCCCTCGCCGACGAACGCGACGACGGAGCCGCTGACGGTGCAGACGCCCGCGCTGCTCGAGGCCGCGGCGAAGCTGACCGCGAGCCCGGAGCTCGCGATCGCGGCGACGGAGTAGATCGGGCCGCCGACGATCGCCGCGGCCGGGGCCGTGGAGGTGAAGGAGATCGACTGCGGGCTCGGGACGGCGGGGGCCGGGAGGAGCGTGAAGGACTGCCGCGCGCGGGGCGCGCGCTCGTAGGCGCCGTTGCCGGCCTGGTCGGCCTCGACGGTGCAGGTGCCGGCGCCGAGCAGGGAGACGGTCGCACCGGAAACGGTGCAGACGCCGCTGCTGCCGGCTCCCGCCGCGAAGCTGACGGGGAGGCCTGAGCTCGCGGCTGCGGCGACGGTGTACGCAGGGCCGCCCGCGACAGCGAGTGCCGGAGGAGCCGACCTGAAGACGATCGCCTGCGGTGCGCGGTCGACGCTGAACGCCTGCTGCGCCCGTGCCTCCCGGTACCTGGCACTGCCGGCCTGCGTCGCCTCGACGAAGCAGGTGCCGGCCTCGCGGAACGAGACGGTCGTGCCGGAGATCCTGCAGACCTCCTTCTTCCCGGCGACCGCGTACCGGACCGGCAGGCCGGAGCTGGCGGTCGCGGCGACCGTGTAGCTGCCGCCGACGAGCGCATCGGCGGGAGTGGCGGAGGTGAAGACGATCGTCTGGGCAGCGGGTGCGGCCGGTGCCGAGGGCGCGGCGGGCACCGTGACCGTAGGTGCAGGCGGACGCGGAGCCGCCGGGGCGACGGCGGCGACGGAAGCTCGACGGCAGGCGCGGCCGGGGTAGCCGCCGGACCCGACTGCGAGCTCACGATCACGGGAGCGGAAGCGGCCTCACCGGGCTCGGCCGGAAGAGCTGCGGCCGCGAGCTCGCCCGCGACGACCTCGCCGAGCGAGACGACCAGCGGGCTCACCGTTCCGTCTGCGCGTGCACCGGCGCCGGCGCGGAGCGCCGCCGGCGAGAGCAGGCTCTCCGCGTAGGTGAGGCCGAGCACGGCCGCTGCGGCGCGTGCGCGCTCCTCGGCGGGACGGTTGCTGCCGTCGTCGATCCCGAGGACGGCGCTCTGGAGCGAGATCGAGATGCTCTCGTCTGAGATCGCGTCCACGCCCGGGAGCAGCTTCAGCCCGGGAGAGGCGACGCCCGCCCACAGCGTGCAGGCGAGGATCGCCGCAGCGCTCTGAATCAGAGTCGGGGCAAGCCGGCGAAGCCGCCCGGACCGGGCACGCCGTTCGACCACCGAAGGTTGTGTTGCTGCCGCCATTCCGCTCCTGCCGCAAGGAACTGTCCAGCCTTGGATCGCCAGAACGGGGTGAGGCCCCCTCCCCCGTTCGTGTACGCGGCATCCCCCGAACGCGTCACTCGATCGAGGGAAGCGGCCGCAGGTCTAGACGAGCCGCTTCTCCAGCCGGGCGGCCAGCCGCGTCAGCGGGAACGAGATCAGGAAGAAGAGGATCATCACGAAGCCGAAGATCTGGAAGGCCTTGATCTCGCCCAGGCCGATCGGCGGGATCGCCGTGATCCGCTCGTTCTGGCGCTCCGCCGCCTCGAGCATCTCGAGGCCGCCGATCACCTGCGCGAGCGTCGAGTTCTGGAGGATGTTGACGAGCAGGCTGACGAAGGGCGGCAGGAGCCGCCGCAGCGCCTGCGGCAGGATCACGAACCCGTGCCGGCCGACCCAGCCGAACCCGAGCGCCGACGCTGCCTCGTGCTGCTCGCGCGGGATCGATCCGACGGCGCCGCGCGTCGCCTCGGCCACCTGCGCGCTCCCCCAGAGGATGAGTGCGATCGAGGTGGCCGTCAGCGCCCCGAACTCGAGCCCGCGCGAAATGGCGGGCAGGCCGAAGTAGACGACGAAGACGGTGACGAGGATCGGCAGGCCGCGGAAGACCTCGATGTAGAGGCGGATCAGCGCCTGCAGCGGCAGGAACTTGATCGTCAGCAGCGTCCCGAACGTGATCCCGATCAGGGCGCTGCCGACGACAGCGGCTGCGGAGACCATGAGCGTCCCCGGCAGGCCGTCGAAGATGATGTAGTGGGCAACCGGCTCGAACCAGTCGGAGTCCTGGATCGCGCGCCAGGCGAAGACGGCGACTGCGCCGCCCGCCAGAGCGAGCAGGACGCGGATCGCCCACCTGCGCCCTCGCGCCGAGAACATCAGCGGGCCTCCGGGAGTGCGAGCCGCGACTCGAGCAGCCGGATCAGCGCCGACAGCCCCCAGACGAGGCAGAGGTAGACGCAGGCGAGCACGGTCAGCGACTCGGTGGTCTGCAGGGTCAGGTTGCTGATGTTGAGCGAGGTGGTCGTCAGCTCGGCGAAGCCGATCACGATCATCAGCGAGGTGTTCTTCAGCACCGAGATGTAGGTGTTGATCGACGAGGGGAGCGCGATCCGGCCGCCGATCGGCAGCGTCACGTTGAGGAACGTGCCCAGCCGGCCGAAGCCGAGCGCGAAGCTCGCCTCGCGGTAGCGGAACGGGACCGCCTCGAAGCCGGCGCGGAAGTTCTCGCTGTTGAAGGCGCCGCCCCAGATCATCACCGAGAGCCACGCGACCGTGAACCCGTCGAACACGATCCCGAACTGCGGCAGCGCGTAGAAGATCATGAAGATCTGGACGAGGATCGGCGTGTTGCGGATCACCTCGACGTAGACGGCCGTGCCCTGACTGACGATGGGGATACGGTGGGCCCGCGCCGCGCCGAGCACGACGCCGATCACGAAGGCGCCGAGGATCCCGAGCGCGGCCACCTTGAGCGTGTTGACGAGGCCCTCGACCAGCTCCTCTCGGTTCTCGGAGACGAACGCCCAGAGGTCGTATGTGAGAGCGAGGATCATCGGCACGACGAGGAAGCGGCCGCGTGTTCGCGGCCGCTTCCCGTGGTCGTGATGGTGCCGTCGAGCGCTGCTAGCAAACGGTGTCCGCGCTCGGCGATCCGGCAGGTGCGTACGCGAACGTGTTGTTCGGCCGGAGGATGTTCTTCGAGAAGCCGGTGACGAAGCGCGCCGGCACGTTGTTCTTGAGGAGGGACATGAACGTGTCCTTCTTCCGCATCAGCTCGAGCCGGGAGTCGACCCAGCGCTTCAGCGCCACGTTCCCCTGCTTGATGCCGATCCCGTAGGGCAGCGCCAGGAACGTGTCGTCGGTCAGCTTCGCCGAGGGGTCGGCGGCGGCGACGCCGACGAGCACGGTGTCGTCCCACATCAGGGCGTCGGAGCGACCCTGGTTGAAGGCGAGCAGCGCGTTCGTGAAGCTGTCCGTCACCGTCACCTCGGTGCTGGCGTGGCAGCGCTTGAGCCAGCGGTCGTAGATCGAGCCGCTCGTGGTGGCCACCTTCCTGTTCCTGATGTCCGCGAGGCTCTGCACCGGGCCGCTGTTCTTCACCAGCAGCCGCCCGGTCGCCTTGTAGTAGGCCCGCGAGAAGTCGATCCGCGTGTCACGGTCGGCGGTGTAGGTGAAGGTCGAGAGGATGAGGTCGGCGCGGTCCGTCGTGAGCAACGGCTCGCGAGCGGGCGTCGGTGCACAGATGTACGAGACACGGTTCTCACGGCCGAACGCGTAGCGGGAGAACCACTTTGCGATCTCGACGTCGAAGCCGGCGTTCTTGCCCTGGACGTTGATGTAGCCGAACGGGGGCGCGTCGCACTTGACCCCGACGATGAATCGCTGCCGGGCCTTGATGTTGGCCGGTAGCTTGGGCAACGGCGCGGCGGCCTCCGCCCGCACCACTCCGGTCGTGGCGCTGGGCTGGGCGAAGCCGATCGTTGCGGTAAAGACCGCGACGACGGCGACCCCCGCCGTGGCCAGGAGAATCCTTTTCATGCACGTGCTCCTTCCTCGTCGGTGACTGACAACTTCTCGAGTGAGCCTGCAAGCTGAAGCGAGCGGTGGAGGAAGCGCCGGGTCCGTTCCTCCTGGGGGCGGTCGAGCACGTCGGCCGGGACGCCCTGCTCGACGATGCGGCCCTCGTCCATGAAGACGAGCCGGTCGCCCACCTCCCGCGCGAACTGCATCTCGTGGGTGACGACGAGCATCGTCATGCCGTCACGCGCGAGGTCGCGCATCACGATCAGCACCTCGCCGACGAGCTCCGGGTCGAGCGCGGAGGTGACCTCGTCGAAGAGCATCACGTGCGGCGACATCATCAGCGCGCGTGCGATCGCGACCCGCTGCTGCTGCCCGCCCGAGAGCTGATGCGGATGCTGGCCCGCCTTCTCCGTCAGCCCGACCTGCGCGAGCAGCTCCGTCGCGCGCGCCTCCGCGGTCGCCCGGGGCTCGCGCCGGATCCGGCGCACGGCCAGAGTGAGGTTGTTCATCACCGTCAGGTGCGGGAAGAGGTTGAACTGCTGGAAGACCATCCCGATCCGCTGCCGCGTCGCCGAGAGGTCGGCGCCCTTGCGCGTGATCTCCTCGCCCTCGAAGAAGATCCGCCCGGAGTTCACGGGCTCGAGCAGGTTGACGCAGCGCAGGAGCGTGCTCTTGCCGCTGCCGCTCGGCCCGATGATCGTCAGCACCTCGCCGCTGCGCACCTCGAGATCGATCCCGCGGAGCACGTGGTTGTCGGCGAAGCTCTTGTGGACGGCTTCGAGCCGGACGACGGGTTCCGTCGCTGCCGCAGGGGCCGTGCTCTCAGTTGTCGTCGCCACTCGTAGCAGCCATACAACAGAGGCGAGACCACGGCTGTCAAGACATATACGGCTCACCCGAAAGAGGGAGAGTCCACACGCATGAAACTCACGATGATCCGTTCGGTGGGTTCTGCGGCGTACCCCCGCGGCCGCCCGCTCCGGCAAACATGGACGAACCAGCACGCACAGTCCCAGATCTCGGCGCGCCGCGGATGCGGCTGGTCGCGGCGGACGCGGATCCCGGCGCGACGCCGTCGGACGACGCCTACCGCCGGCTGGCCGACGTCTTCCACGACCTGCTCTCGGAGCAGAGCCTCGACTCGCTGCTCGTGCGGATCGCGGACACGCTCGACGAGATCGTCCCGTACGAGGCGCTC
Source organism: uncultured Gaiellaceae bacterium (assembly GCA_963732995.1). GTDB lineage: Bacteria > Actinomycetota > Thermoleophilia > Gaiellales > Gaiellaceae > Gaiellasilicea. The sequence goes on from CAVTBS010000006.1 coordinate 109,041, forward strand.
CACATCTACGAGGCGGACGAGCCGAAGCGTCATCTCGTGCCGGCGCTCGTGCGCGGCGACTACGCGGACGAGATCCTCAACGACACCTTTCCCTTCGGCGTCGGGATCACCGGCTGGGCGGTCGAGCACCGCGAGCCCGTCCTCTCGAACCAGGCTCACCTCGATCCGCGCGTCGCCTTCGTGCCCGGGACCCCGGTCGACCCGGAGGCGCTGATCGTCGTGCCGCTGATCGCGCGCGGCGTGCTCAAGGGGACGCTGAACGTCTACCGGCTCGGCGAGCAGGCCTCGTTCAGCGAGGTCGAGTTCGAGCTGGCCCGCCGGCTGGGCGACGCGGCGGCGCTGGCGCTCGACAACGCGCACATTCGCGCGCGGCTCGAGCGCGAGGCGCAGACCGACTCGCTCACCGGCCTCTACAACCATCGCTACTTCCACGAGCGCCTTCGCCGCGAGCTGACGCTCGCCTCGGCCGAGCACACGAACGTCGCGGTCGTGATGATCGACATCGACGACTTCAAGAAGGTGAACGACGTCTTCGGGCACGCCGTCGGCGACGAGGTGCTGGCCGAGCTGGCCGACCACCTCCGCGCTACCGTCCGCTCCGGCGACATCGTCTGCCGGATCGGCGGCGAGGAGTTCGCGGTGATCGTTCCCAACAGCAGAGCGGAACGGACGATCACGCTCGCCCGCCGGCTCGCGGAGCGGCTCGACGAGGTCGAGCTCGAGCTCGCCGGCCGGATCGCCGTCTCGATCGGGATCGCGCAGGGGCCGGAGCACGCGGCCAACCCGCGCGAGCTCGTCGCCTGCGCCGAGGCCGCGATGATGACCGCCAAGGCGCGCGGCAAGAACCGCGTCGTCTTCTTCGACGAGTCCGACACCGAGCGCCCGGCGAGCAGCCACACCCGCGGCGAGGACATCCGCTCGATCGCGCACCTGAAGATGCTCCAGTCGCTCGCCGGCAAGCTCAACCGCTCGAACGACGTCCGCAAGATCGGGATGTCGATCGCGAACGAGCTGCGGCAGCTGATCGACTACCACAACTGCCGCGTCTTCGTCCGCGACGGCGAGGAGCTGACGCCGATCGCGTTCCAGGGCGAGCTGACCGCCCCCGACCGGACCGCGGCCCAGGTCTTCCGCACGCGCGTCGGCGAGGGCCTGACCGGCCACGTGGTCGAGACCGGCGACCCGCTCCTGCTCGACGACGCGTCGGCGTGCGAGTTCGCGGTCGAGATCGAGGGCACCGCCCAGATCGAGGAGTCGATCATCGCCGTCCCGCTCAACTACGGCTCCCGCGTGACGGGGGCGATCGTCGTCTCCAAGCTCGGGCTGAGCCAGTTCGACGAGGACGACCTGCGGCTGCTCGAGGTGCTCGCGGGCCATGCGGCCGTCGCGCTCGAGAACGCCCGTCTCTACGAGGCGCAGCGGCGCGAGGCCGAGAGCGCAAAGGCGCTGCTCGAGTTCGGGCGCGACCTGGCCGCGGCCGAGGGCCTCGAGCGGGTGCTGGAACGCGTCGTCGAAGGTGCCGCCCAGCTGACCGGCGCCCCGTCTGCGTCACTCTGGCTCGAGGAGGTTCCGCGGGGTGCGCTCGTCGTCCGAGCCGGAGCCGGCATCGGCGGCGAGATCGCCTGCAGCGCCGTGACCAGGCGTTCGGAGCCGTTCGTCAACGACGATCCTGCTGCTGCCGTTGCGCCGTTCAGGGTCGAGGGCCGCTGGGGCGCGATCGTCGTCCCCTCGCGGCCCGACTTCGCGTGGGGCGAGCGCGAGCTGAAGCTGCTCGGCGGGCTCGCGCACCAGGCGAAGCTCGCGATCGCAAACGCCTCCAGCTTCGAAGGGCTCGAGCGCACCTTCCTCTCCACCGTCGAGGCGCTCGCGAACGCGCTCGAGGCGCGGGACGAGTACACGTCCTCGCACGCGCGCTGGATCACCGACACGGCGCTCCGCGTCGGCCAGGAGCTCGGGCTCGACGGGGACACGCTGAAGCGGCTCGAGCTCGGCGCCCTCTTCCACGACATCGGCAAGATCGGGATCCCGAACTCGGTCCTGCTCAAGCCCGGGCCGCTGACCGAGGAGGAGCGGGAGCTGATCGAGACTCACCCCGAGCTGGGCGCGAAGATCATCGCCCCGATCGACCAGCTCCAGGACGTCTGCGGGATCGTTCGGGCCTGCCACGAGCGCTGGGACGGCGCCGGGTACCCCGACCGCAAGGCCGGCGAGGAGATTCCGCTCGAGGCGCGGATCATCTTCGCCTGCGACGCCTTCCACGCGATGACGACCGACCGGCCCTACCGGACCGCGCTCGACCCGGCGGAGGCGCTCCGGCGGCTCGAGGAGGCGGCCGGCTCGCAGTTCGACCCGAAGGTCGTCGACGTCTGCCTGCGCGTGCTCGAGCACGCACCAGCTCCGGCTTAGTCCTCGCGGGCGCGTCCGTGGGGCCTACGGATTGACGCCGCGACGAAGGGTGTGAGAGCGTCCACGAGCTGATCCCGTCGTCGTCGCGGACGAGCCCCGTTTGTCCGCGGCCCCATGAGGAGGTTCGGATGTACGCAACGGTTCGTTCGTACTCGACAGGCCCTGATCTGGCCGATGCGCTCGCCGCGAGTGAAGACGAGGTCAAGAGCTTGATCAGCGGCATCGACGGGTTCGAGGCCTACTACTTCATCCGCACAGCCGACGGCGCCGTCTCGGTCAGCGTCTACGAGAGTGAAGCAAGCGCGAGGGAGTCGAACGCCGTCGCGGCGGGATGGATCAGCGAGAACCTGCCGGAGCTCGCGAGCGCGACGCCGACGATCGCGGGCGGCGAAGTCGTCATCGCGGCCTAGCGACCCGAGCGCCGGCGAGCGTCAGGCCTGGGCCACGCCGGAAGCGGTGGCGTCCTTGCGACCCTCGTGCGCGAGCGAGATGACGATCGCGCCGACGAGCGCGAAGGTGAGGCCGACCACCGCGAGGAGAATGTGCCAGCCCGGCCGGCTGAGACGCTCGTCGAGGAGCAGGATCCCGATCAGGATCCCGACGATCGGGTTCGCGACCGAGACGGTGGCGACGGAGGGCGCGAGCCGACCCGTGCCCAGCGAGACCTGCTGCAACACGAACCCGAGCACGCCGGCGACCGCGAGGGCGTAGCACTCCCAGTGGGAGAGCATCGTGCCCACGCTCTCGTGGAGGTAGTCGAGCGTCGGTTTCGTCAGCGCGGACGAGAGCCCGAACAGGATTCCCGCGACCGTGCCGTACACGGCCGCCTTCATCGAGAGGCCGCCGCCGCTGCCAAAGACGAGCATCAGGATCGAGAGCAGCGAGAGAAGGCCGATTGCGACCGCCCACTGGGAGTTGGACGCGTTCTCGTTCCCGCCGGCCGGGTCGCCGAAGTACACGAACAGGCCGAGCCCGACGATGATCACGATCGCGCCGAGCACCTCCCGGCGACCCACATGCTGCTTCGTCAGGAAGTAGCCGAGCGGGAGCGCGAAGACGACGGTCGTGACGAGCAGCGGCTGGATGATCGACAGGCGGCCGCGGTCGAGCGCTCCGGCCTGGAACAAGTACCCCGTCAGCAACGCGACCGTGCCGAGCAGCCACATCTTTTCGCCGACGAGCCGCACGAGCGACATCGGATCTGCGAGCGAGATCGTCGGGAGATTCAGCGCCCCCTTCTGCTGGAGCGCGGCCGCCAGCGCGAAGAGGAATGCCGCGACGAGCGCCAGAGTTGCAGCCACGCGGGAAGCCTACGGTGTGCGCTGGCCGGACAACGGCGTGGTCCGCCGCGGGCCTACGGGTAGGGCTCGTACGTGATGGGCGGCAAGGTCGACCCACCGCCGGTAGTGGTGGCCGGCGGCGGCGGGACCGGCGCCGAGGAGCGGGCGACCTGGCCGCGGATCTCGCCCGCCGGGTTCTTCGCAGTGTGGACGTTCACGTACGCGCCCCGGTGAGCAGCGCCGCCACGGTCTTCGCGTTCAGCTTCGCCGTTCCGCGCGCACCCGAGCGACACGGGCCGCACAACGAGACCGCCACGGCTCCTGCTTTGCCGCGCTTGCCGAGATGGACGTGCGCTGCACTCGCCTTCCCGCTCAGGCTCTGGAAGGTCAGGCGCCAGGACAGGCTCCCGCCGGCGCCGCTGCGGATCATCCCCGCGGTGAAGGTGCCTCGAGCCGCGGCTGCGGCTCGAGGCTTCGGAACCTCCTGCGCCGCGTTGAGCTTGGCGGTCAGGCCCAGGGTCGTGGCATCCTCGACGGCCTGACCGGCGCCGCTCACGCCGATCCAGACGCCCGCGGTGAAGAGAGCCGTCAACGCCGCCGCGCCCGCAACGCGTCCTCGTGTGCGCATCTCGGCTGTGACTACGCGCGCTCGCCGCTCTCGGATTGCCGGGCGGTTTCCTCGTCGGCGAATCGGGCACATCGACGAGATCATGGGCAAGACGATCATGGGCGCGGTGGTCTCCCTGGACGGGTTCATGGCCGACGACGACGACGGCGTCGGGCCACTCTTCGACTGGTTGGGCAACGGCGATGTCGCCTGGAGGTTCCCGGGCTCCGATTACGAGTTCCGGACGACCCAGGCCTCAGCCGACTTCATGCTGGACCTGTACGGCGACATGGCTGCGAATGTCATCGGACGGCGGGTGTTCGACATGACCAACGGCTGGAACGGCAAGCCGGCCGCCGGCGAGCACGTCTTCGTCGTCACCCACCGGCCGCCGACGGACTGGGAGTACGCCGAGACCGCACCGTTCACGTTCGTCGACGGCGTCGAGAAGGCGATCGCCGCCGCCAGAGAGTTCGCCGGTGATCGGGTCGTCGACGTGGCCGCCGGTCAGATCGGCGGCCAGGCGCTCAGGCTCGGGCTGATCGACCAGGTGGTGGTCAATCAGGTCCCCGTGGTCTTCGGCTCCGGTCGCCCGTTCTTCGCCACCGGCGGCCTGGCCGAGCCGCTGCGGCTGGAGAACCCGACCTCGATCGTGCGAGGCGACCGGGTCACGCACCTGGTCTACGACGTCAGCCGCTGAGGCAATACCTTGCGCTTCCATGCACCTTGTGCTTCTATGCATAACACTTCGAGCCGTGGAGACGCATGCGCATTGACAAGGACCTGGTCGCCGCCTCGGCGACGCCGCTCGTCCTCGCCATCCTCGTCGAGGGCGAGAACTACGGCTACGCGATCCTGAAGCGGGTGCGTGCCCTCTCCGGGGGCGAGTTCGAGTGGACCGACGGGATGCTCTACCCGCTGCTCCATCGCCTCCGCCGGCTCGGCTACGTGACGACGGAGTGGCGAACGCCGCCGGAGGGCCGTCGCCGCCAGTACTACATGATCACCGACCACGGGCGAACGGCCCTCGCGGAGCAGCACCGGCAGTGGGCCGCCGTGACCCGGGCGCTCAACGACGTCTGGCCGGGCTCCGGGATCCTGCTGACCTCCCTCGGCGAGGCATGAGCTGATGGAGAGCATCGAGGCCCAGATCGCGGAGTGGCGGGCCTACGTCGCCAACGCGCCGGGCGTGAACGGACGCGACGTCGACGAGCTCGAGGATCACCTCCGTCACCAGATCGCCGAGCTGAACGCGGCCGGCCTCAGCGCCGACGAGGGGTTCCTGATCGCGGTGAAACGGCTCGGGGACGTCGACGGGCTGTCCCGGGAGTACGCCCGCGAGCACAGCGGCCGACTCTGGAAGCAGCTGCTCGTCACGGACGACGACGAGCCGGCGCTCCCCTCGAGCGACTGGATCGAGACGCTCGCCTTCGCCGCGGCGGCGGCCGTCGCGATCCAGGTCGCACGCCTGGCGGCCGGCGTCCCGGACGAGGAGCCGACCTGGTTCGCCCGGAACCTCGGGCTGTTCGTGTTGCCGTTCCTCGCCGGGTACTTCGCCCGCCGACGACGGCTTGACCTCCGGCACTGGGCGCTGACGGCGGTGCCGTTCGTGCTCGCTGCGCTCGTGGTCAACCTCTACCCCTGGGGGACCGACTCCGACACCGAGGTTCTCGTCGCGGCCCATCTCCCCGTCTTCCTGTGGTTCGTAGTCGCCTACCCGTACATGGGTGGCACGCTCCGCTCGCACGAGCGGCGCATGGACTTCGTCCGCTTCACCGGCGAATGGTTCATCTACTACGTGCTGATCGCACTCGGGGGCGGTGTGCTCATGGGGCTGACCGCTGCGATCCTCGAGCCCACCGGGGTCGACATCGATCGCGTCGCCGAGTGGGTGCTGCCCTCGGGAGCGGCGGGCGCCGTGATCGTGGCCGCCTGGCTCGTCGAGTCGAAGCAACGGGTCGTGGAGAACATGGCGCCCGTCCTGACGATGCTCTTCACGCCTCTGTTCGCATTGATGCTGGTCGCCTCGACCGCCGTCTATGCCGTGACCGGGCTCGGCGACGCGTTCGATCGCGATCTCGTCACCGTCTTCGACGCTCTGCTCCTGGTCGTCCTCGCGCTCGTCCTCTACGGGATGTCCGCGCGGGACCCGTCCACGTCGCCGCATTGGATGGACGGCATCCAGCTGGTCGCGGTCATCAGCGCCCTCGTCCTCGACGTGATGGTCCTCGGCGCGATGATCGCCCGGATCGGCGACCTCGGGTTCACCCCGAACCGAACGGCCGCGCTCGGCCTCAATCTCGTCCTCCTCGTCAACCTCGCCGGAGCCGCCTGGCTCGCGGCACGGTTCCTCAAGCGACGGAGCACGCTCCACCGGCTGGAGCGCTGGCAGACCAGCTACCTGCCGGTCTTCGCCCTGTGGGCGGCTGCGGTCGTGGTCGTCCTCCCGCTCATCTTCGGCTTCGACTGAGCCATACTCCTGCCATGGCTACCGGCCTGGCAGTCGGCGGCGACGTCGAGCAGGCTCTGGGAGACGTCGGCGTCCCGAGCTACGTCCTCGACACGACGGGGATCGTCCGCTGGATCAATCCGGCGGCCGAGCGGCTTCTCGGCGACGTCCGCGGTCGCCTCTTCACCTCGGTCGTCGCCCATGAGGACAGCCGCCGCGCCCGGGAGCTGTTCAGCCAGAAGGTGCTCGGGACGACGGCGGCAACCGACGCGACCGCCGTCTTGCTTTCCACCGGCGGAGAGCGGGTCTCGGTCGAGATCAGCGCGGTGCCGCTCAAGAACGGTGATCGGGTGGTCGGCGTCTTCGGACTCCTGGATGAGCTCCCAGGCGAGAGCCTCACAGCCCCACATCCGCATCTCACTCCTCGCCAGGTGGAGGTGCTGCGGCTGCTCGAGCAGGGCCGCTCGACGAAGCAGATCGCCGCCGAGCTCCACCTGAGCACCGAGACGGTCAGGAATCACATCCGCCGTCTCTTCCGGGCACTCGGCGTTCACACCCGGCTCGAAGCCGTCGCAGCCGCCCGCACCGTCGCCCACTGAGCGACGACCGACGTGGACTCAACTGGGTCTAGCGACCGATGCCTCGGCCGCCCGTACGTTCTTCTCATCGAACCCGCGGCAACCCGCCGCCGGGTAACGGAATTACCGAGAGGACTCTGAAATGTTCAAGGGAAGGCGTTTCACGCCGGCGATGATCGTTGCGATGATCGCGCTCGGCGTCGCTCTGAGCGGGACGGCGGTCGCCGGCACGGCGAAGCTGATCACCGGCAATCAGATCGCGAACGGCACGATCAAGCTGGCCGACATCCACTCGAGCGCCAAGACGGCGCTCAAGGGCAAGACCGGCGCGACCGGCCCGCAGGGGCCTGCCGGCGCGCAGGGGCCGCAGGGCACCGGATCGGGCCGCAGGGCGCCACCGGCGCCAAGGGCGACAACGGCGCGAAAGGGCGACACGGCGCACCGGCGCGACGGGTGCACGGCGTCGCGAGTGCGACAGGGTGCAGCGGCGCCGGCGACAGGTGCAGCGCGCGCGCGTGGGCCGACTACTCGACGCGACGCTCGGCTCGCCGATGGGCGACACGACCGGTGGCGCGTTCACAGCTTCACCTGCCGGTCCGACCCGGCGTCGGACGCCCGTTCACGCTGACGGGTCGCAGATCAGCGTGACGCGTGTCCAAGGTGCTCGTCCGACTCGAGCGCGACGCCGGGCAAGGTCTACCCGCGCATCCTGCTCTACCGCGGTGGCGACGCAGAACAGCGTCGTCGACGCCGAGCTCTACTGCGAGTACGGCGACGGCGCGCGGAGCGCACGATCACGCGGAGGCCGACGTCGCGACACGGCTCCGACCGGCGATCCGATCGACGCTGCACATCGGCGGCTCCGCCGACTGCAACGGCCCGGATCGCGACCGCGAACAGCGTCGCCGAGATCACGGTGCCGGAGGGCTACTACGACGTCTTCTCGACCTTCGTCTTCAAGGGCGCGTAGGCACGCCGCACAAACGAAGTGGGAGAGGGCCGGAGCGATCCGGCCCTCTCTCAGCCGCTGGCGCGTCAGACGCGCTCGGCCAGCAGGTGCGTGTCGCTGCGAAGAACGTCGCGCCACTCGCCCGCCGGTGAGCGCAAGCCGCCCAGGTCGCCTCGGATCGCCACCGCCACGAGGACGTCGCCGCCGCGGGTGAACGCGCAGACGTCCTCGCCCACGCCGACCGGCTCGTAGCCGCCCCGAAAGGCGCACGGCCGCCGCGCACGGAGCGCGAGCGTCCGCCGGATCAGGTCGAGCTTGGCGGGCGGCTCGCCCGAGGCGAGCAGGCGGCGGCGAAGCTCCCAGTCGACGGGCCGCCGGTTGTCCGGATCGACGAGGGCCAGGTACGGCAGCTCGTCGCCCTGGTAGAGGTCGGGCACGCCCGGCGCGGTCAGCTTCAGCAGCGTCGTCCCGAGCACGATCCGGTCGGCCCGCTCCGCCAGCCGCTCAGCGTAGGCACCGAGCTCCGCGTCGGCGAGCAGGCCCACCGCCCACGCCTTCGCGCCGGTCTCCCACTCCTCGTCGCGGTCGATCCAGCTCGTGTTCACCTTCGCCTCGCGGAGCGCCTTCTCCAGGTAGAGCTCGAGCCGTTCGGCGGTCAACGGCCAGGCACCGACGAGCGTCTGGAGGACCAGGTACGCCTCGTTCGGGTCGCGCCAGCCTCCAATGCGCGCGCCGGCGATCGCCTCCCACTCCGCCGGATCCGCCGAGATCGCGGCGAGCCGGGCGCGGACGTCGCCGCTCCGCTTGGTGTCGTGGGTCGTCGTCGCGAGCAAGCCGCCCGGCGAGCGGGCGAGATTCGTCTCGTGGAAGCCGGCCACCGAGAGCGAGAGCCGTCCGGGATCGCCGCCGACCTCGTTCAGCGCGACGAAGCGGTTCCAGCGGTAGAACGCCGTGTCCTCGACGCCCTTCGCGTGCACCGCCGGCGTCGCCTGCTGGAAGCGGACGACGAACGCGTCGTGGCCGCGCTCCTCGAGCAGGAGGATCCGCGCCAGCTCGGCCGGAAGACCGGCTTCCGCGACGGCCGCCCGGTCGGCGTCGGAGACCAGACCCGTGTCCGGCTCGACGTACGTGCGATAGACGTGGAACGACGCCAGCGCCCGTTCCACGTCGGCGTCGAACGGCAGCTTCGCGGCGAGTTGGGCCGCCTCGTCGGAGAACGTCGCCGAGGCCTGCTCTCGCTTGGCCTCCGCCGCGACCTCCGCGAACGGGCGCCGCTCGCCGGTCAGCTCTCCGTACAACCGCGTCAGCGGCTCCTCGGCCGCGGGGTCGACGAAGAGCGCGGTCACGTCGTTCAGGAACTCGTAACCGGTGGTGCCCTCGACCGGCCACTCCCCCCGCAGCTGCTCGCCGGACTCGAGGATCTTCTCGACCCAGACCCGCTCGATCCCGGACTCGCGCAGCCGCTCGAGATAGCGGCGCGGATTCGCGAGCCCGTCGGGGTGGTCGACGCGGACACCGTCGACGACGTCGTCCTGCGCGAGCTCCACGACCTTCGCGTGCGTCACCTCCCAGACCTCCGGATCCTCCATGCGCACCCCGGCAAGCTCGCCGACGTCGAAGAAGCGGCGATGGACGCCTGTGCGCCAGTCGAGGTCGAAGAACCTCGCCCGCCAGAGCGGATCGCGCCAGAACGGGTTCTCGTCCGTCGCCGCCATGTGGTTCGGGACGATGTCGAGCACCGTTCCCAGCCCCTCGGCGCGTGCCGCCGCGGAGAGCGCGCGGAGCTCGTCCTCGCCGCCGAGATCCTCTGAGACGCGCGTCGGATCGACGACGTCGTAGCCGTGAGTCGAGCCGTTGCGCGCCTGGAGCGAGGGCGAGAGGTAGAGGTGCGAGACACCGAGCGCGGCCAGGTACGGCACGAGCTCCCGCGCCTCGCGGAAGCCGAGCTCCGGCCCCAGCTGGAGCCGGTACGTCGCGCGCACGTCCATCAGGCGACGCGGCGGAGAACGACCAGCGAGCGATTCTCGACCGCGACCATGCCCCGCGCCGGAAACAGCTCCGACCCCGGCTCGATGTCGGGCTCGGCGGTCGAGAGCTCGTGCACCCACCGCCGGCCGTAGGCGACCGCCGGCAGCGTGAAGACGACGTCCTCGGCCTGGGCGTTGAAGAGGATCAGGAACGTGTCGTCGATCACCGGCGCGCCCTGCGGGCTGAGCGTCGGGATCTCGGCGCCGTTGAGGAAGACGCCGAGCGTCAGCGTGCCGGCGGCCTGCCAGTTCCGCTGCGTCATCTTGCGGCCGTCCGGCCGGAACCACCACGCGTCCGGCGAGCCGGAGCCGAGCCGCTCCTCGCCGGTGAGGAAGTCGGCGCGACGGAAGACGGGGTGCTTCTTTCGGAACTCGATCAGCCGGCGCGTGAAGGCGAGCAGGTGCTGCTTCCGCTCGTCCAGCTCCCAGTCGAACCAGGAGATCTCGTTGTCCTGGCAGTAGGCGTTGTTGTTGCCGCCCTGCGTGCGGGAGATCTCGTCGCCGCCGAGCAGCATCGGCACGCCCTGCGAGAGGAAGAGCGTCGCGAGGAAGTTGCGCTGCTGGCGCTCGCGCAGGACGCTGATCGCCGGATCGTCGGTCTCACCCTCGACCCCGTGATTCCAGCTCCGGTTGTGGTTGTCCCCGTCGCGGTTGCCCTCGAGGTTCGCCTCGTTGTGCTTCTCGTTGAAGCTGACGAGGTCGTGGAGGGTGAAGCCGTCGTGCGCGGTGATGAAGTTGATCGAGGCGAACGGCCGCCGGCCGTCGTGCTGGTAGAGGTCGCTCGAGCCCGTGAAGCGCCTCGCGAACTCGCTCACGGGCGCCTGGCCGCGCCAGAAGTCGCGCATCGTGTCGCGGTAGATCCCGTTCCACTCCGTCCAGAGGACGGGGAAGTTGCCGACCTGGTAGCCGCCTTCGCCGACGTCCCACGGCTCGGCGATCAGCTTCACCTGGGAGAGGATCGGGTCCTGGTGGATGATGTCGAAGAAGGCGGAGAGCCGGTCGACCTCGTGGAACTCGCGCGCCAGCGCCGACGCGAGGTCGAAGCGGAAGCCGTCGACGTGGCACTCGATCGCGAAGTAGCGGAGCGAGTCCATGATCAGCCGCAGCACCGAGGGGTGCACCGGGTTGAGCGAGTTGCCCGTGCCCGTGTAGTCCATGTAGAAGCGGGAATCGCCGGGGACGGTGCGGTAGTAGGAGAGGTTGTCGATCCCCTTGAACGAGAGCATCGGCCCGAGATGGTTCCCCTCCGCCGTGTGGTTGTAGACCACGTCCAGGATCACCTCGATCCCGGCCCGGTGCATCGCCTTGACAAGTCCTTTGAACTCACGCACCTGGTCGCCGGTCGATCCCGTCGCGGCGTAGCCGGCGTGGGGTGCGAGGTAGCCGATCGAGCTGTAGCCCCAGTAGTTCGTCAGCCCCTTGTCGGCGAGCGCCTGCTCGTCGGCGATGTGGTGGACGGGGAGCAGCTCGACCGCCGTCACGCCCAGTGAGGTGAGGTACTCGAGTGACGCCTCGGACGCCAGGCCCGCATAGGTGCCGCGCAGGTCCTCGCGGACGCTCTCGTGCTGCTTCGTGAACCCCTTGACGTGGACCTCGTAGATGACGGTGTCGTGCCAGGGCGTCTCCAAGGGCGTGTCGCCCTCCCAGTCGAAGCGGTCGTCGACCACGATCCCCTTCGGGATCGCCTCGGCGTCGTCCTCGTCGTCGCGCTCGAGGTCGGCGTCCTCGTCGCCCGGGACATACGGGAGCGTGTTCGCGAAGTCCCAGCGGATCCCACCCTCGATCGCCTTTGCGTACGGGTCGATCAGGAGCTTCTTGGAGTTGAAGCGGTGCCCCTGCTCCGGCGCCCAGGTGCCGTGGACGCGGTAGCCGTAGCGCTGGCCCGGCCCGATCCCCGGCAGGTAGCCGTGCCAGTTGAACGCCGTCCGCTCGGTCAGCTCGTAGCGGGTCTCGCGGTCGGAGGCGTCGAAGAGGCAGAGCTCGACCTTCTCGGCGTGCTCGGAGAAGAGCGAGAAGTTCGTGCCCTCGCCGTCCCACTTCGGGCCGAGCGGAAACGGCTTTCCTGGCCAGACCCTCATGCCTGGAGGTCTACCCGCTCGGCGGCGAAGTCGGCGCTGCAGGGTCGCGCGACCACGCCGGAGCTCGAGTGTCCGCGCCTCCTCGTCGAACGAGACCTCGAGCTCGCGCGGCAGCTCGCGCCGGAGCCGGAGGAGGTCGACGTAGAGCTGCTCGGGCTCGCGCGGCGTCAGCTTCGACCGCTCGAAGCTGTCGGCGTCCTGCGGGTCGGGCACCTCGCCGGCGAAGCCCGCGAAGTGGCTGAACTCGCGCCGCCGGCCCTCACGGGTGGCGTCGGCGATGAACGGGTCGATGTGATCCGTGAAGAAGCGAAACGGGGCCTGCTCGCCGTACTCCTCGCCCTGGAAGAGCAGCGGCGTGAGAGTGCTGAAGAGGACGACGGCGGCCGCGACGCGCCGCTTGGAATCGGGAAGCCGGTCGCCGAGCGCGCGGTTGCCGACCTGGTCGTGGTTCTGGGCAGCGGCGACGATGCGTTGCCTCTCCGGCCGGCGCAGCTCGACCGCGATCGCCGCCAGCGAGCCGTCGAAGCCGGCGTAGTACCCGTCCTGCTCGCCGGTCAGCGCGACGTGGAGCGCGTGATGAAGGCTGTCGAGCCACATCGCATCGTGGCCCCAGTCGGTCAGCGGCCGGAAATCGGGGGCGCCCATCTCGCTGATCACCAGCGCGTCGGGGTTGACGGCACGGACGCGCTCCGCGAGCTCGGCGAGCACGTGCACGGGCGAGTCGTCGTGGACCGCGTGCACGGCGTCGAGTCGGAGGCCGTCGATCCGGTAGTCGCGCACCCAGAGCTCCGCGTTCTGGAGCGCCCATTCGCGCACGCCCGCCTGGCCGTAGTCGAGCGCCTGCCCCCAGGGCGTCTCGCCGAAGCGGCCGGTGAAGTAGGGACCGAACGCGCGCAGCGCCTCGCTGCCCGGCCCGACGTGGTTGTAGACGACGTCGAGGACGACGCCGAGATCCACGCGGTGGGCGGCGTCGACGAGCCGCGCGAGCCCCTCCGGACCGCCGTAGGCCGGATGCGGCGCGGACGTGTAGAGACCGTCGTAGCCCCAGCCGCGCTCGCCCGGGAAGGTCGCGACCGGCATCAGCTCGATCGCGGTCACGCCGAGCTCGCGGAGCGCTCCGAGCCGGGGGACGACGCCGTCGAACGTGCCCGCCGTCGAGAAGGTGCCGACGTGGAGCTCGTAGAGGACGAGGTCGGCGAGCTCGACCCTCGGCCCGGGCGCGATCTCGAAGCTCCCCGGGTCGAGGATGCGAGCGGGGCCGCGAACCCCCTCCGGCTGCCAGCGCGAGCACGGATCGGGCCAGGCCTCACCGTCCACGACGAAGCGGTAGTCGTCCCCCGCCACGAACGGCGCCTCGCCCGTCCAGAAACCGGCCTCGGCGCGCTCGAGCGGATGCGAGGCGACCGTGACCGAGCGCGCAGCCGGCGCCCAGACGCGGAACGCGGAGCGGCCGTCCGCGAGTGGCACGGCGCCAAGGGTCGGGATCGTCGCGACAGGCAAGGCGCGACCGTAGCCGACCCTCCTACCCGGCCGCCTCCGCCTTCCGCAGGCCGCGCAGCGACCAGAACGCGAAGATCATGACGAGCCCGAAGGCGATCACGAAGGCGGAGAGGACATGGATCTCGTCCCCGGCGAGCATGCTCCGCACCGCCTCGAGCACGTAGGTGAGCGGGTTCAGGGTCGCGACGGCCTCGATCCAGCCGGTGAGCAGCGCGAGCGGGACGTAGACCGGCGCGAAGAAGAGGATCAGGAAGACCGGCATCTGCATGATCGGGCCGGCCTGGATCGTGCGGAAGCGCATCGCGACCCCGCACGCCCACAGCAGCCCCGCCGCGTTGATCAGGAGCGCCAGCGCGTACATGCCGAAGACGTCGACCGGCCCGCCGAAGACGTTCATCCCGGCGACCAGCGCGACGACGGTGAGCACGACCGCGGTCACGATCCAGCGGGCGAGAGCCGCGAGCGCATAGCCGAGCACGATCCCGGTCCGGTTCGGCGCCGCGAGCAGCAGCCGGCGCGCGAATCCGGACTCGAAGTCGCGCGCGATCCCGAAGCCGGTGAAGACGCCGCCGAACGCGGCCGACTGGACGAGGACGAAGCAGAACTGGAACGCGGTGTACCCCGGCGGGAAGTCGAACCCCGGCACGTTCGCCACCTGCGAGAGCCCGCCCGCGAACGCGGTGAAGAAGAAGAGCGGGAAGAGCAGCGAGGGGAAGAAGAGCGCCGGGTTCGTGAAGACGTTCTTCAACGTCCGCCATGCGACCCCGGACGCGACCGGCCAGATCCTCATGTCCGCACCAGCCGCTGTCTGAGCGCGAAGGTTGCGAGCGTGACCGCGACGACGCCGATCACGAACGCGATGCTGAAGCCGAGCCCGAGTGCCCTGCCGTCCCAGCCGGTGATGATCAGGCTGCGGACGCACTCGATCAGGTACGAGACCGGGTTGATGCTCGCGACGAAGCGGAACCAGTCGACGCTGATCAGGTTCCGGGGCGTGTTCATCGAGGAGAGGAAGAGGAAGACGAAGAGGAGCGGGAAGAGGCCCTGGATCGCCTCGCCCGAGCCGGTGCGCAGCGCCAGGAACAGCCCGAGCGCGCCGAAGCTGACCGAGATCAGGGCGGCGAAGAGGAACAGGAGCAGGATTCCGAGCGCGCCGGCCGCGAAGTCGACGCCGATGATCAGCCCGACCGTGATGTAGAACGCGGCCTGGATGAGCCCGAGGACGACGGCGCCGGCGAGCAGGCCGGCGATCAGCGAGGTCCCCCGCATCGAGGTGAGCGAGAGCCGGTTCAGGAACCCGGTCTGGATGTCGCGGGCGAGGTCCGTGCCCGCGTTCATCGTCGAGAAGAGCGCGCCCTGGATGAACGGCACCGCCAGCGCGAAGGCGACGAACGAGTCGGTCGGGAAGCCGGGCAGCTCGGTCGACGCCTGGAGCCCGCCGGAGTTCACCAGCAGCAGCATCATCGGGAAGATCAGCGGGAAGACGACCGCCGCCGGCTGGCGGCTCGTGCGGACGACCGAGCGGCGCGCGATCGCGCCGACCTGCGCCGAGATCGTGCCCGCGCCGGCGCTCACTGGACGGGCTCGGCCGCTTCCAGCTCGTCCTCCTCGGCGCCCTCCAGCGTCCGGCCGGTCTTGGCGAGGAAGACGTCGTCGAGCGACGGCGCCTGGATCTCGAGGCTCGCGAGCGTGAGCCCCGCGTCGTCGACGGCGCGCACGACCGCGGGCAGACCGGCCAGCCCTTCGTGCAGCCGGACGACGACGTCGCGGGTGCCGCCGTCGAGCGACTCGCCGTAGGGCGCGAGCGCCGCGGCGAGGCGCTCCCGGTCGCCGTGCTCGGCCGGCGTCGCATGGACGCTCGGCAGCCCGATCTCGGATTTGAGCTCCTCCGGCGTCCCCTCGGCGACGATGTGGCCGTGGTCGATGATCCCGACCCGGTTCGCGAGCACGTCCGCTTCCTCGAGGTACTGCGTGGTCAGGAAGACGGTGACGCCGTCCTCGCGCGCGAGCCGCGCGACCTCGTCCCAGAGCGCGGTTCGGCTCTGGATGTCGAGGCCCGTCGTCGGCTCGTCGAGGAAGATGATCCGCGGCCGGTGGACGAGCGCGAGCGCCAGGTCGAGGCGCCGCTTCATCCCGCCCGAGTAGCCGCCGACCTTGCGATCGGCCGCCTCACTGAGGCCGACGCGGTCGAGCAGCTCCTGCGCCCGCGGCTTCCGCTCGGCGCGCGAGATCCCCTGGAGCGTCGCCTGCAGGCGGAGGTGGTCGCGCCCGGTCAGCATCGGGTCGAGCGCGGCCTCCTGCAGCGCGGCGCCGATCACGCTCCGCACCTTCGGGCCTTCCTTGACGACGTCGTAGCCGCCGACCCGCGCCATCCCCGACGTCGGCGGCAGCAGCGTCGTCAGCATCAGCACCGTCGTCGACTTGCCGGCGCCGTTCGGCCCCAGGAAGCCGTAGATCTCGCCTGGCTCGACGCGCAGGTCGATCCCGTCGACCGCGCGCGGCCCCTTCTTGAACTCGCGCACGAGCCCCTCGACCTCGATGCTGTTCACCCGCTCCACGCGGGGCAGCCTAGCCGCGGTCGGGCACGAGCCAGACGACACCGAGCGGCGGCAGCGTGATCTCGGCCGACTGCTTCTGCTCGTTCCACGGGGTCTTCTCGGTCTCGATCCCGAGCCCGTTGCCGACGTCGCCGCCGCCGTAGAAGCGGGAGTCCGTATTCAGCGCCTCACGCCACTTGCCGGCCTTCGGCAGCCCGATCCGCCAGCCCTCGCGGACGACCGGCGAGAAGTTGCACGCGACGACGACCCAGCGCTTCCCGTCCTCGGTCCGGCGCGCGAATGCGAGCACGTTCTCGTTCGCCGCGTTCGGCTCCAGCCAGAGGAAGCCCTCGTGCGAATGGTCGAGCTCCCAGAGGGCGGGCTCCTCGGTATAGACCGCATTGAGGTCACGGACGAGCGCGAGCATCCCGGCGTGGTCGGCCTGGTCGAGCAGGTGCCAGTCGAGCGACCCGGCCGGCTCGCTCCACTCCTTCTCCTGCCCGAACTCGCAGCCCATGAAAAGCAACTGCTTGCCGGGATGCGCCCACAGGTAGCCGTAGAGGGCGCGCAGGTTCGCGAAGCGCTGCCAGCGGTCGCCGGGCATCTTCCCGAGCAGCGAGCGCTTGCCGTGCACGACCTCGTCGTGCGAGAGCGGCAGGACGAAGTTCTCGTTCCAGGCGTAGACCATCGAGAACGTCAGCTCGTGGTGGTGGAAGCGGCGGTGCACGGGCTCCTTGGTGACGTACTCGAGCGTGTCGTGCATCCAGCCCATGTTCCACTTGAAGCCGAACCCCAGCCCGCCGAGGTAGGTCGGCCGCGAGACGCCCGGCCACGCGGTCGACTCCTCTGCGATCGTCATCACGCCGGGCTCGCGGCCGTAGACGACCTCGTTCAGCTCGCGCAGGAACGAGACCGCCTCGAGATCCTCGCGGCCGCCGTGGGCGTTCGGCACCCATTCGCCCTGCTTGCGCGAGTAGTCGAGGTAGAGCATCGACGCGACTGCGTCCACCCGCAGCCCGTCGGCGTGGAACTCGCGCAGCCAGTAGAGCGCGTTCGCGAGCAGGAAGTTGCGCACCTCGTTGCGGCCGAGGTTGAAGATCAGCGTGCCCCAGTCGGGGTGCGCGCCGCGGCGCGGGTCCTCGTGCTCGTAGAGCGCAGTCCCGTCGAAGCGCGCGAGCGCGAACTCGTCCCGCGGGAAGTGCGCGGGCACCCAGTCGAGGATGACGCCGATCCCGGCCTGGTGGAGCGCGTCGACCAGGGCGCGGAACTCGTCCGGCTCGCCCAGCGTCGACACGGGAGCGTAGAAGCCGGTCACCTGATAGCCCCACGAGCCCGAGAACGGGTGATGCATCACCGGCAGGAACTCGACGTGCGTGAAGCCGAGGTCGCCGGCGTAGGTGACGAGCTGATCGGCGAGCTCCTTCCAGCCGAGCCCGAGCCGCCAGGAACCAGGGTGCACCTCGTAGACCGAGATCGGCTCGCGGAGCTGGTCGAAGCTGCGGCGGCGCTCCAGCCAGTCGTCGTCGGCCCACTCGTAGCGGGAGCGGTAGATCCGCGAGGCCGTCTTCGGCGGGATCTCGGCGTGGAAGGCGAACGGATCCGACTTCAGGCGCAGCTTTCCGTCGGCGCCGTGGACCTCGAACTTGTAGGCGTCCCCCTCGGACGCCTCGGGCACGAGCGCCGCCCAGATCCCCGACGAGCCCTGCGCCTCGAGCGGCTGCGCGCGGCCGTCCCAGAGGTTCCAGTCGCCGACGACCGAGACACCGCGTGCGTTCGGAGCCCACACTGCAAACGCGATGCCATCCTCGGTCACGTGCGCGCCGAGGCGCTCGTAGATCCGCTCATGCCGTCCCTCACCCGCCAGGTGCAGGTCGAGCTCGCCGAGCTTCACAGTTCCCGCTCCGGCGCCGGCAAAGCCGGCACCTCCGCTCCTGTGGTGAGCTCCGTCAAGCCTACGCTCACTGCTCCAGCATCCGGAGGATCCCGGCGACCGGGATCGCGACCCAGTCGGGTCGGTTGTGCAACTCGTAGCGGAGCTCGTAGACCGCCTTCTCGAGCTCGAACACCGCCAGCAGCCGCTCGACCTGGTCGCGGGTCGACGGCAGCAGCGACGGCTCGGCGAGCTCGAGGTAGCCGTCCAGGAACTCGGTCCGGCAGCGCTCCTCCCAGTCTGCGGGCGGATCGACGCCGCGCTGGATCTTGGCGGCGGAGGCGGCGTACGCGAACGAGCGCAGCATCCCGGCGACGTCGCGCAGCGGCGACGTCTTGCGCCGCCGCTCCGGGACGGAGCGCGCCGGCTCGCCCTCGAAGTCGAGGACCAGCCAGTCGCCCTCGTTCGTCCACAGCGCCTGGGCGAGGTGGAAGTCACCGTGCGTGCGGATGACGCGGCCGACATGGCCGATGTTCGTCAAGAGCCGCAGGTGGTCGCGCACCTCCTCGCCGCGGCCGCGCACCTGCTCGAGCGCCGGCGAGTCCGGCAGCGCGGTGAAGACCTGCTCGATCTCCTCGTCGACCGAGGCGGACAGGAGCGCGAGCGCCTCGGAGCTCGGATCCTCCGGCGCGAAGTGCGGGTCGGCCGGATCGGACGCGAGCGCGTTGTGCAGCAGCGCCGTCACCTCGCCGAGCCGGCGCGCGTGCTCGGGGATCCAGTCGGAGTCGCCGCGCTCGAGCGAGTCGAGCGCGAGCTCCCAGCCGTCGCCCTTCGCGGGCACGAACTCCTGCAGGAGCGCGAGCGTCGCCTCGAGCGGCCGCCCCTCGTAGGCGACGTACCCCTCGAGCGCGGCCGTGTGCTCGAAGCCGCGCTCGGTCAGGAAGCGCAGCATCTCGAGCTCCGGGTTCATCCCGGGCGCGAGGCGGCGGTAGAGCTTGAGCGCGTAGCGCTCGTCGAGCACGAGCGAGCTGTTCGACTGCTCGGAGCCCATCGGCCGCGCCGTCTCGACGTCGGCCGGCAGGTCGCCAGTCGAGCGGAAGACGATCGTCGCCTCGCCCGTCTCCAGCGTCGAGCCCACCCGCATCAGGTCGAAGATGCGCCGCGCGAGCTCCGGGTCGGCGATCGCGTCGTAGGCGACCCAGCCCTCGGTCTCGGCGATCGCGGAGGTCTTCCAGCCCTCCGCGGCCGTCCGGAACCCGAGCGGCAGGTGGTAGAGGTCGTGCGTCTGCAGGCCGTAGCGCACCTCGACGACCGCGATCGCGAGGATCGGCGGCTCGCCCGGGGTGACGCCGGCGTCGAGCACGCGCGCGTCGAGCACGTCCTTCGACTTGCCGCCGAACCACCGCTGCGACGCGATCGTGCCGAGCAGGACGAGCCCGTCCAGGAAGCGGAGGTCGCCGCTCTCGATGCGGCTCTTCAGATCACTCGTCATCGGCCGGATCCTGGAGCTGGAACCAGAAGAAGCCGCGCGGGCCGAGCGTGAGCAGGTACGGCAGCTCGCCGATCTTCGGGAAGCGCGTGTTGCCGAGCAGCTCGACGGGCACACGGCCGTCGAACGCGGAGAGGTCGAGCTCGACCGCCTGCGCCGTCCGCGCGAGGTTGTGGACGCAGAGGATGATGTCCTCGGAGTGCGAGCGGATGTGCGCGAAGATCTTCGGGTTCTCGGGCCGGAGCACGCGGTAGTCGCCGACCCCGAAGACCGGATGCTCCTTGCGCAGCTCGACGAAGCGGCGCAGCCAGCGCAGCAGCGATGTCGGCAGCCGCAGCTGCGCTTCCACGTTCACGGCCTGGAAGCCGTAGACGGGGTCCATCAGCGGCGGCAGGTAGAGCTGGGCGAAGTCGGCGCGCGAGAAGCCGCCGTTCCGGTCGCCCGTCCACTGCATCGGCGTGCGGACGCCGTCGCGGTCACCGAGGTAGACGTTGTCCCCCATCGCGATCTCGTCGCCGTAGTAGAGCACCGGCGAGCCGGGGAGGGAGAAGAGGATCGCGTGCATCAACTCGATCTCGTCGCGGCCGCCGTCGAGGAGCGGCGCCAGGCGGCGGCGGATCCCGAGATTGAGCTTCATCCGCGGGTCCTTGGCGTACTCCTCGTACATGTAGTCGCGCTCCTCGTCCGTGACCATCTCGAGCGTCAGCTCGTCGTGGTTGCGGAGGAAGAGACCCCACTGGGCGTTGTCCGGGATCCGGGGCGTCCGGTCGAGGATCTCGATCATCGGTTGCGCCTCCTCCCGCCGGAGCGACATGAACATCCGCGGCATCACGGGGAAGTGGAAGGCCATGTGGCACTCGTCCCCGTCGCCGAAGTATGCAACCACGTCCTCGGGCCACTGGTTCGCCTCGGCCAGCAGGACTCGGTCCGGGTAGTTGGCGTCGACCTCGGCGCGGACGCGCTGCAGGTACTCGTGCGTGCGCGGCAGGTTCTCGCAGTTCGTGCCCTCCTCCTCGAAGAGATACGGCACCGCGTCGAGCCGGAATCCGTCCAGGCCGAGGTCGAGCCAGAAGCGCAGCACCTTGATCATCTCGTCCTGCACCGCCGGGTTCTCGTAGTTCAGATCCGGCTGGTGGCTGAAGAAGCGGTGCCAGTAGTACTGGCCGCGGACGGGGTCGTGCGTCCAGTTCGAGACCTCGGTGTCGATGAAGATGATCCGCGCGTCGCTGTACGGCTCGTCCGTGTCCGACCAGACATAGAAGTCGCCGTAGGGCCCGTCCGGATCCTCCCGCGAGGCCTGGAACCACGGATGGTCCGCCGAGGTGTGGTTCATGACCAGGTCGACGATCACGCGCATCCCGCGCTCGTGCGCCGCCTCGACGAAGGCGCGGAAATCCTCGACGGTGCCGTAGTCGGGGTTGATCCCGTAGAAGTCGGCGATGTCGTAGCCGCCGTCCTTGAGCGGCGAGGGATAGAAAGGAAGCATCCAGATGCAGTCGATCCCGAGCCACTGCAGGTAGTCGAGCTTCTGCTGGAGCCCGCGGAAGTCGCCGGAGCCGTCGTCGTTGCCGTCGAAGAACGCGCGCGTGTGGATCTCGTAGAAGACGGCCGTCTTGAACCAGTTCGGATTCGCCTCGAACCAGTGCACCGGCTGCTCGTGCCGCTCGACCTCGCTCACGTCGGCACCCACGGTGTCAGACTCGTGCCAGGCTCGTCTCCGACACCGTGTCGGACTCGTCTCTGACACGGTGCCAGAGTCGTCTCTGACACCAAATGTGGGTCGCAACGCATAAAGGCCTGCTCGGAGCCCCTCATGCGCCGATCTTCATCAGATGCGCGCCGCCGGGGGCGAGGCCGACGTAGTTGCGCCCGACCCGCCAGCGGTAGCGCTCGCCGGTGAGGAGGTCGCGGACGGGGAACTCCTCCGGCAGCCCCAGGTGCGGCGGGACGACGACGACGTCCTCGCGCGGCGCGGTCGGATCGAGGTTCGCCGCGACCGCGATGTCGGGGCCCTTGAAGTACGCGAAGACCGCCTCCCCGTGCGTATCGAGCAGGTGGAGGTTGTCGAAGCGCTGCAGCGCCGGCTCGGCGCGGCGCACCTCGTTCAGCTTCTGCACGAGCGGCAGCAGCGGGCCGTCGAGGGCTCGCTCCTTCAGCTCGTACTTCTCCGAGTCGAGGTACTCCTCGCTCCCCTGCGCGACCGGCACGTTCTCGAAGTGCTCGAAGCCGGAGTAGATCCCGTACGAGGGCGAGAGCGTGGCGGCGAGCACGAGCCGCACCTGGAAGGCGGGCGGGCCGCCCTGCTGCAGGTACTCGTGGAGGATGTCGGGCGTGTTCGCGAAGAAGTTCGGGCGGTAGTAGGCCGACCACTCGAGCTGCTGGTGGAGGAACTCCTGCAGCTCGGCCTTCGTGTTCTTCCAGGTGAAGTACGTGTACGACTGGCTGAAGCCGATCTTCGCCAGCGTCGTCATCATCGCCGGCCGCGTGAACGCCTCCGCGAAGAAGACCGTGTCCGGGAACTCGGCCCGCACCTCGGCGATCAGCCACTCCCAGAACGGCACCGACTTCGTGTGCGGGTTGTCGACCCGGTAGGCGCGGACGCCGTGGCGGCACCAGTGCATGACGACGTCCTTCAGCGCCTCCCACAGGCCCGGGCCAGTCCTCGGAGTCGAAGTTGACGTTGTAGATGTCCTGGTAGCGCTTGGGCGGGTTCTCGGCGTACTTGAGCGTCCCGTCGGGCCGCCGGTTGAACCACTCCGGATGCTCGGTCAGCCAGGGGTGGTCGGGCGAGGTCTGGATCGCGAAGTCGAGCGCGATCTCGAGCCCCGCCTTCCGCGCCGCGGCGACGAGGTCGTCGAACTCCTTCAGCGTCCCGAGCCCGGGATGGACCGCGTCGTGCCCGCCTTCCTTGCCGCCGATCGCCCAGGGACTGCCCGGATCGCCCTTCGCCGCCTGGAGCGTGTTGTTGCGGCCCTTGCGGTTCGTCTCGCCGATCGGGTGGATCGGAGGCAGGTAGACGACGTCGAAGCCGAGCTCGGCCAGCTGCGGCAGCACCTTCTTGACGCCCTTGAAGCCGCCCCAGCTGCGCGGGAAGAGCTCGTACCAGGCGCCGAAGCGCGCGCGCAGGCGCTCGACGTCGACCTCGAGCGGCCTGTCGAGCGAGGTCTTGCCGTGCCGGTCCTTGGCACCCTGCTTCGCCGCGGCGTCGCGCCACACGTCGAGCTCGGCTCCGACTTTCACGGACGTGCCGAAGAGCGCCTCGGCCTCGGAGAACTCGCCTGCGAGCTCGGTCTGGCCTGCGGCGAGCTTGCGATCGAGCTCGTCGAGCAGCGTCGCGCGGCGGTCGACCCACGCCTCGATCGTGAACTGCCAGCGGCCGAGGCCGGCCGGCTTGAATCCGCCCGTCCAGCGGTCGTTGCCGAGCGGCTCGAGCGGCGACTCGAGCCACTTGCGCGTCCCCGCCGCGCGGTAGCGGACGACCGCGCGGAGGATGTCGTGGCCGTCCTTGAAGATCGTCGCGGTGACGGCGACCGGATCGCCTTCGGTCGCCTTGACGGGATACCGTCCGCAGTCGACCTGCGGACGCACGTCCTGGATCTGGATTCGGGGCGGCGGCTGCTTGGCGGAGGGTGTGGGCACGATTCGGTCACTTTCAGCGAACGGCGAACTTCAAACAGGCGATGAAGCTTCAACGATCCAGCGGCGTCGTGCTGCACCCGACCTCGCTTCCGAGCGGCAGGCTCGACGCGGACGCCTACGCGTTCGTCGACTGGCTCGCCGCAGCCGGGCAGAGCTGGTGGCAGATGCTCCCGCTCGGGCCGCCGGACGAGTTCGGCTCGCCCTACGCCTCGGCGTCCGCGTTCGCCGCCTGGTCGGGGTTCCTGGCCGACCCCGAGGCGCGCGTCTCCGCGAAAGAGCGGGATGCGTTCCGCCGCGAGAACGCGTTCTGGATCGAGGACTGGGCGGCGGCCGGAGGCAGCACCGACGATCAGGTTCGCTTCGGCCGCGAGTGGTCGGCGCCTGCGGGGCTACGCGGCCGGGCGCGGCGTCCGGCTGATCGGCGACATCCCGATCTACGTCGCCCAGGGCAGCGTCGACCAGCGCGCGCATCCGGAGCTGTTCCTCACCGGCCTCGTCGCCGGCGCCCCGCCCGACAAGCTCGGCCCGCTCGGCCAGCACTGGGGCAACCCGCTCTTCGACTGGGACGCCGCCGCGCGCGACGGCTACCGCTGGTGGATCGAGCGCCTCCGCCGCACGCTCGCGCTCTTCGACCTGACCCGGATCGACCACTTCCGCGGCTTCGCCGAGTTCTGGGCGATCCCGGCCGGCGCACCCGACGCGCGCTCGGGCACCTGGCTCCCGGGACCGGGCTCCGCGGTCTTCGATGCCGCCGCGGCCGAGCTCGGCCCGCTACCGGTGATCGCGGAGGATCTCGGCAGGATCACACCCGACGTGCACGCGCTGCGTGACCGCCTCGGCTTCCCGGGAATGGTCGTGCTCCTCTGGGCCTTCCAGGGCAAGGCGGAGAACCCGCACCGGTTCGAGAACCACCGCGAGCAGCAGGTGATCTACACGACGACGCACGACACCGACACGCTCCGCGGCCACTTCCGGCGCCGCCGGCCCTGGCGGCTGATCGAGCAGGCGCTCTCCTCTCCGGCGGCGCTCGCGATGATCCCGGTCCAGGACGTGCTCGAGCTCGGCAGCGAGGCGCGGATGAACACACCCGGCCGGCCCACCGGCAACTGGACGTGGAGGCTCGAGCCGGGTCAGCTGACGGCCGAGGCTGCGGAGCGGCTCCGCGCCGTCACCGCCGCCGCCGGACGCTAGGGCTCGACGGGGAGGTTGCTCGCGACGGTCCGCGTGCCGGCGGCGCTCTCGTAGATGACGTCGACGACGTCGTTCTGCCGGTAGGTGCCCGCCACGCCGAAGACGATCGACGTCCAGCGCCAGAAGCCGAGCTTCCCCTCCTGGCGGAGCTCGCGGGTGAAGACGATGGCGCCGTTCTCGAGCCGGTAGTCGGCGCCCGCGCGCTGCACGACGCCGTTGACGTACACCTCCGTCGGCTCCTCCACTCCGGCCGGGAGGGCGACGTGGGTTCCGCTCCGCACCGCCTTGTTCACCTTCATAGAATGGCAGCCCGTGCGCCGGATCCTCGCAGTTGTCGTGCTCTGCGCGCTTGCGCTCTCCGGCGCGGCCTTCGCGGGCGAACCGGGCTTCACCCCGGTCGAGCCGGCCTCTCCCAACGCGGAGGGGATCAAGCAGAGCTACATGTGGATCGCGATCTTCACCGGCGCGATCTTCGTGCTCGTCGAGGGGACGCTCGTCTGGTTCATCGTCCGCTACCGCGCCGACCGGCGCACGCGCGAGATGGACGGGGCGCAGGTGCACGGCAACACCAACCTCGAGCTGGCGTGGACGGTCGCGCCGGTCCTGATCCTGGTCGCGATCGGCTCGTTCATCTTCTACAAGCTGCCCGGGATCGAGGACGTGCCCGCCGCCGACCGCACCGAGGTCGTGGTCGAGGGCCACCGCTACTACTGGAACTTCCTCTACCCGAACGGCGTCATCGCGGTCGACAGGCTGCGCGCACCGGTCGGGCAGACGACGAGGCTCGAGGTGACGGCTCCCGCGTACGACGTCATCCACTCCTGGTGGATCCCTGCGCTCGGAGGCAAGTTCGACGCCATTCCCGGACGTGTGAACGTGACCTGGTTCAGCCCGGAGCGAGCCGGGATCTTCCGGGGCCAGTGCGCCGAGCTCTGCGGCGCCGAGCACGCGCTGATGACGGCCGAGGTCGAGGCGATGCCGCCCGAGGAGTTCGACCGCTGGCTCGCCGACGAGGCCGAGGCGCAGGAGGCAGGGACCTCCGGTCTCGGCGAGGAGACGTACCGCGGCGCCTGCTCGAAGTGCCACGGTCTCGCCGGCGAGGGCGACGTCGGCCCGCGCCTCGCGGGCAACCAGCTGCTCGGTGACGCCGAGGCCGTCGAACAGGTGATCCGCAACGGGCGCGAGGCGATGCCGCCGATCGGGAAGAGCTGGGACGAGCGCCAGATGAACGCGCTCACCGACTACCTGGAGGAGGAACTGCTTGGCGGCTAACGTCGAGACGCCGATCCCCAGCTGGCAGAACGGCCGCGTCGCGAGCTGGCTCGTCACGGTCGACCACAAGCGGATCGGGATCCTCTACATCGTCACCTCCGGGCTCTTCTTCCTCGCCGGCGGGCTGATGGCCGTGCTGATGCGGACACAGCTCTCGCAGGCGGGCAACGACGTCCTGACGAAGGACTCCTACAACGAGGTCCTGACCATGCACGGGACGACGATGGTCTTCCTCGTCGTCGTGCCCATCCTCGCCGGGTTCGGGAACTACCTGCTGCCGCTGATGATCGGCGCCCGCGACATGGCGTTCCCGCGGCTGAACGCGCTCTCGTACTGGCTCTTCCTCTTCGGCGGCGTGATCCTGCTGCTCTCGTTCTTCGCCGAGGGCGGCGCCGCCAAGTCGGGGTGGACCTCCTACCCGCCACTCTCGGTCCAGAGCATCGGCAACGGGCAGGACCTCTGGATCCTCAGCCTGCACATCCTCACGCTCTCGTCGCTCGCGGGCGCGATCAACTTCATCGTCACGACCGTGAACATGCGGACGCAGGGGATGAGCTGGACGCGGATGCCGCTCTTCGTCTGGGCGCTCGGCACCTACGCGGTGCTGCTCGTCGCGGTGCTACCGGCGCTCTCCGCGGGCCTGACGCTGCTCCTGCTCGACCGGCAGGCTGGCACGAGCTTCTTCCTGCCGGACGAGGGCGGGAACGCCGTGCTCTACCAGCACGTGTTCTGGTTCTTCGGCCACCCCGAGGTCTACATCATGATCCTGCCCGCGTTCGGGATGATCTCGGAGATCATCCCCGTCTTCGCGCGCAAGCCGATCTTCGGCTACAAGGCGGTGGCGTTCGCGACCGCGGGGATCGCGTTCTTCTCGATGCTCGTGTGGGCGCACCACATGTTCACGGTCGGGATGCCCGCCTTCCTGAACGTCTTCTTCATGATCGCCTCGATGGTGGTCGCCGTGCCGACCGGGGTGAAGATCTTCAACTGGCTCGCGACGCTCTGGCGCGGGAACATCCACTTCGACACGCCGATGCTGTACGCGCTCGGGTTCGTCAGCGTCTTCACGATCGGCGGCCTCTCGGGGATCTTCCTGGCGGCGTTCCCGGTCGACTGGCAGCTGCACGACACCTACTACGTCGTCGCGCACTTCCACTACGTCCTCTTCGGCGGCTCGCTGCTCGCGATCCTCGGCGGGCTCACCTTCTGGTGGCCGAAGTTCTTCGGCCGGCTGCTCGACGAGCGGCTGGGCAAGATCAGCTTCTGGCTGATCTTCGCCGGCTTCAACATCACCTTCTTCCCGCAGCACATGCTGGGGCTGCTCGGAATGCCGCGGCGCATCTACACCTACGACGACGTCGGCCTCTGGCAGGAGTACAACCTCGCCTCGACGATCGGCTCCTACGTGATGGGGCTCGGGATCCTGATCTTCGTCTGGAACGCCTTCGCGTCCCGGAAGGGCCGCCGTGCCGGCAACGATCCGTGGCTCGCGGATACGCTCGAGTGGTACACGACCTCGCCGCCGCCGGCGCACAACTTCGACGAGGTTCCCTACGTGACGAGCGCGCGGCCGCTGTACGACCTGCGGCGGGCGCTGAAGGAGCGCGGTGAGCTCTAGGCCCGGATTCTGGCTCCAGCTGGCGGCGCTCGCCGGCGGCAGCCGGAACGCTGCTCGCGGTCGTATCGGGAGCGGCCGGCGTCGGCCACGACGTCGTCTCGGCGCTCGCGGTGCCGCCGCTCGCGGCGGTCGTCGTCGCGGCCTGGTGGGAGCACCGCCGACTGCTCGTCCCGTCGCTGCTCGCGCTCGTGCTCTTCGGCGCCGCGGCTCTGGTGACCGCGGACGGGCTCCACGTCGCGCTCGCCTCCGCCGCGCTCGCGGCCGCTGCCGTCTCGGCGGCGCAGTGCTTCCGGGGCGAGCCGGTTGCGCCGGGGCCGTGGCGCGACTACGTGACCCTGACGAAGCCGCGGATCATGTCGCTGCTGCTCGTCACCGGCGCTGCGGGAATGTTCGTCGGCGCCCAGGGCGTCCCGCCGCTCGGCCTCTTCGTCGCCGCGATGACCGGGCTCGCGCTCGCCTGTGGCGGCGCCAGCGCGCTCAACCACGTGCTCGATGCGGACATCGACCGGCTGATGGGCAAGCGGACGGAGAAGCGGCCCGTCGCCGCCGGACGCGTCCCGCCGGCCTGCGCGCTCGAGTTCGGGCTGACGCTCTCGGCGCTCTCGTTCGTCCTGCTCGCGAGCACCGTCAACGTGCTCACGGCCGTGCTCGCGCTCGTCGGCAACCTCTTCTACGTCGTCGTCTACACCCGCTGGCTGAAGCGCTCGACGCCGCAGAACATCGTCATCGGCGGCGCCGCCGGTGCCGTGCCGCCGCTCGTCGGCTACGCGGCCGCGAGCGGGAACCTCGGCCTGCCGGCGCTCTGGCTCTTCCTGATCGTCTTCCTCTGGACGCCGCCGCACTTCTGGGCGCTCGCGCTCCTGATCAAGGAGAACTACGCGGCCGCGAAGGTGCCGATGCTGCCGGTCGTGAGAGGCGACGCGGAGACGACGCGGCAGATCGTCTGGTACTCGATCGTGCTGGTCGCGTTCACGCTCGCCGTCGGGCTCTGGCTCGGCCCGCTCTACTCCGCCGCCGCGGTCGTCCTCGGCGTGGTCTTCCTCGCGATGGCGTGGCAGCTTCGGCGCTCGCCGACGCGGCGGAACGCCGGCGTCCTCTTCCACTACTCGCTCCTCTACCTGGCGCTGCTCTTCGTGGCGGCCGCCCTGAATCCGGTGCTGCTGTGAAGGAGATCACGCCCGAGCTCGAGCGCAAGAACATGATCCTGGGCTGGGCCCTCTTCGGGATCTTCGTCCTCCTCTTCGCCGGCACCGTCGGGATCGCGTTCCTCTACATCGCCCTCGACTGAGTTTCCGTCGCATGCTCGAAATCCGCAGGAGCGGATTCCGAGCGCGCAGACCCCTGAAGGGCCGCTTCGCGGCCAGGTGATCGCAAATGACCGATACGGCGCACATCTTTCTCGCCCAGCCTGACGAGCCTGCGGCCGGGATCCGGCTCGCGGTCAAGGACCTGTTCGACACGGCCGGGCTGGAGACGACGTACGGCTCCGCGATCTTCGCCGGGCACGTCCCGCGCGAGACGGCGACCGCCGTGCGGCTGCTCGAAGAGGCGGGGTACGCGAACGTCGGCAAGGCCAACCTGCACGAGTTCGCGTACGGGACGACCTCCGAGAACCCGCACTTCGGCGACGTGCCGAACCCGCGCTTCCCCGGCCGGGTCGCCGGCGGCTCGAGCGGCGGGTCGGCGGCCGCGGTCGCCGCCGGCCTCGCCGACGCAGCGCTCGGGACCGACTCGGCCGGCTCGGTGCGGATCCCCGCCGCCTGCTGCGGCCTCGTCGGCCACAAGCCGACGCACGGGCTCGTCCCGCTCGACGGCTGCTGGCCGCTCGCAGCGAGCTTCGACACGGGCGGGCCGATCGCCGCGGACGTCGAGAGCTGCGAACGGATGCTGCAGGCGCTGGCACCGGGTTTCGAGCCGGTCGGAGCTCGAGTCGCTGGAGCAGCTCGAGGTCGGCGTCGCGTGGACCGAGCTCGCCGACCCGCTCGTCCGGGAACGCGTCGAGGAGGCCGCCGCCCGCTTCCCGCGCCGACGCGACGTCGAGCTTCCGCTCGTCCCCGACGACACGTACGCCGTCTTCATGCGCGAGGTCGCGGACGTCCATCGCGAGCTCTTCGCGGAGAACGCCGACCTCTACGGCGAGGATGTGCGGCTGAAGCTGGAGAAGTGCTTCACCGTCCGCGACGGCGACGTCGAGCGTGCCGAACGGCTGCGCGGCGAGTACCGCGAGCAGGTGGAGGCGGCGCTCGACGGCCTCGACCTGGTGCTGACGCCGACGCTGCCGATCGTGCCGCCGCCGCTCCACCGCGGCGCCGGTCCCGGAGACCTGGACGTCCGCAACGCGCTGATCCGCTTCACCTATCCGTTCTCGGCCCTCGGCTGGCCGGCGCTCGCTTTCCCGTGCGGAGCAGCCGAGGACGGCCTGCCGGCCTCGCTCCAGATCGCCGGCCGGGCCGGCGCCGACGGGCTCGTCCTCGCGGCGGCGCGCCTGCTGGAGCCAAGCCCGACCTAAAGCTTCACCGAGCAACGGCCGATGAAGGCCGGGATGATTGCGGTCCGTCGTCTTCTTGTGCTTGCCGCTTTCGGCGTGCTCGGGCTTGCGCTCAGCGGCGTCGCCGAAGCGCGGATCGACCGTCCGGCGGTCACACCGCAGGGCCTGAAAGCGTTCCTGCTGCGCAGCGACGAGCCCGTGAAGCACGAATTCAACCGCACGCCCTCTTTCGCCTGGCTGCCCGTCCGCGGCGCCATCCGGTACGAGTTCGAGCTGGCGACCACCAGGTCGTTCACGGAGAGCTCGATCGTCTGGTCGAACGCGAACGACGAGTTCGTCGAGGCGACGACGACCACGACCCCCGCGACGACGACGCCGACCGTGGAGACGGCAGCCGCCAAGCTGAAGAAGCTCTACGGGAACCTGCGCACCCCGACGGTGTCGATCGATCTCGCACTGCCCTGGATCACCGGCTCTCCGTACGCGCTCTACGCGCACGTCCGCGCGATCACGAGCAAGGGCCCCACCTCCTGGAGCGCCCCCTATGGCTTCAACGTCCGCTGGTCGAGCGTCCCGAAGAATCTCGAGAGCCCGCATCCGGGACTCGTCCGCTGGTCGCCGGTCGAGGGCGCGACGGCCTACCAGGTCTGGCTGTACGGGGCGAAGGTGCCGTTCATGACGACGACGAACGTCGCCGATGCGCGCGACCTGTACACGCTCCACCGCACGAACCCCTTCTTCACGGGCTCGATCAGGTTCCGCGTCCGCGCTCAGCGCGCGCTCTACGGTGAGGTCGTCTCCGGTCTGCCCGCGACGACGTGGGGGCCATGGAGCCCCATCTACACCGACGTGCAGCCGCCGCTCTCACTCGGGACGCTCAGAGGTGTCGCCACCGTGTCCGACGTGTCGTCGAACTCGTCGCCCGGTCTTGCGCACGCCCTCAGCCCCGGCTTCGTGTTCGGCGGCGACAGCGGCGGCCCGCTGGACTACAACGGCGGTCTGCCGGCCGAGCTCTTCCGTGTCTACATCGCGACCGATCAGGATTGCGTCAACATCGTCTATCGCGGCGCCATCGTCGGCAGCCCCGCGTACGCCCCGCGCACCAGCGGTCCGCTCGCGCTGCCGGTGGACACCACCGCCCTCGCGACGGCGCGCGGGACCACGCTCGAGCACGGCGCCGAGGGCAAGGCCCTGATGGTCGACGGCACCGTCTCGCTCTCGAACGAGGAAGTTGCCGCCGCCACCACCCCCGCCACGACGGGCTCGACCGGCGCAGCCCCGGCCGCGACGCCCGCCGCCAAGGTCGACCTGCCCGACACCGCGTGGCCCACGGGTGGCTACTACTGGACCGTCGTTCCCGTCGTCGTCGAGCCAGTTCCGACGGCCGTCGCTCCGCTCCCGGGAGCACCGATTCCGATCCGCTATCGCGAGACCGAGCTGCCGCAGGACGCCTGCCAGTCCGGCCGCGTGATGCGCTTCGGCAAGGCCACTCCGCCGGTCGTCACCGCCTCCAGCCGTCCCTTCGCCAGCGGACTCTCGCCCAAGGGCCGCCTGACCTCGGCCGTGCGCGCAACTCCATCGTTCTACGGCACGCCGCTCGTCGCCTGGGAGTCCGTCCTCGGCGCCCAGGAGTACGAGATCCAGTGGAGCAAGTCCGCGAATCCGTGGCGGCCGCTCGGCTCGCTCGTGACCGGGGCCACCTCGTCGCTGCTCCCGCTCGAGCCCGGCAGCTGGTACTACCGCGTCCGCGGCTACAACCACTCCTTCCTCAAGCGCCCCCAGATGGCCTGGTCGAACCCGACGGCGCTGAAGGTCTCGAAGCCCACGTTCTCGGTCGTCAAGGGTGGTCGTTAGGCTCCCCGAGTGGAGCCCGACGACGACCTCGCGTTCGCGCTCTCACTCGCAGACGACGCAGACGCGATCGCGCTCGGCCGCTTCCGCGCCGCCGACCTGCGCGTCGAGACCAAGCCGGACCTGACCCCGGTCTCCGAGGCCGATCGCGCCGTCGAGGCCAGGCTCCGAGAACGGCTCGCGCAGGAGCGGCCGGGCGAGCCGGTGCTCGGCGAGGAGGAGGGCGGCGACGACACCAGCGGCTGGATCCTCGATCCGATCGACGGCACCCGCAACTACACGCGCGGGATCCCGGTCTGGGCGACGCTGATCGCATACGCCGAGCGGATCGCGGTCGTCTCCGCCCCGGCGCTCGGGCGTCGCTGGTGGGCCGAGCGCGGCTCGGGGGCGTTCGCCGACGGCGAGCCGATCCACGTCTCCGGAGTCGAACGGCTCGAGGACGCGACCGTCCTCTACGGGCTCGAGCGGCCCCCGCCCGCGCGGGCGTACGACGCCTGGCACGTCCGCGGCTTCGGCGACTTCTGGGCGCACATGCTCGTCGCCGAGGGCGCGGCCGACGCCGCCTTCGACGCGTCCGGCCTGAAGATCTGGGACTGGGCGCCGATGAAGATCCTCGTCGAGGAGGCCGGCGGCCGCTACTCGGAGGCGGACTCGATCTCGTGGAACGGCGTGCTCGACGTCAGCGAGCTGCGTTGACCGCGGCCTCGTAGATCGGGTCGCGGCCGAAGACGTCGAGCTCGGCGGAGAGCAGGTCGCTCGCCGACGGCGCCGTGCTGCGCGGCGGCGCCACGGGCTCACCGTCCACTGCGACGCGCTCGATCCTCGCGGCCGAGCGGTGCGAGAGCTTCACCTGCCGCTTCAGCCGCGAGCGCAGCCAGCCGGCGAGCAGCAGCGCATCGGCCCTCGGCCCGGTGACCGAGAGCGTCTTCGCGGACTTCACCTCCGGCCAGAGCGCCGCGATCCGCCCTCGCCAGCCGACGCTGCGCCCCCAGGCGATGTCGGAGACGGCGATCCGGTCGAAGTGGGCGGCCAGCTCGCCGTACGCGCCGGGCAGGCCGCGCCACTCGGACGAGTCGACGACGAGCCGGTCGCAGACGTCGACGAGCTGCTCGAGCTCCGGCTTCCCCCAGGGCGGCAGCCCGCGCCAGCGGCAGAACGTCGGCAGGTCGGTGATCAGGAGCGGCTGGACGATCGAGCCAGGGACGCGAGAGCGGGCGCCGCCGAGCCGCAGCTGGATCACCTCCGAGCAGACCTCGCGGGCCGAGCCGGGGATGGTGAAGCACTTGAGCTCGACGTCGACGCGAATCGTGTCGGCCTTCGCCGGCTCCGGGAAGAGCAGGATCGTGCGCGAGGGATGGAGCTCCTCGAGCCCTGCGAGCGTCCGGCGCGCGGCCGCCGCCCACGACGGCGGCGCCCAGGCGACGTGGGTCATCACGCTCGTGCGGGTGCCCTCGGCGTGATCGACGCGAAGCTCGGCGAGCCGCTTCTCGACCTGCGCGACGACGCTCGGCATCAGTGCCGCCGCCAGCTGCGGCCGTCGCGGTGGATGAGCTCGTCGGCGGCGGAGGGCCCCCAGCTCCCGGCCGGGTAGTTGGGGAAGTTCGGGCGGTCGCGCTTCCACGCCGCGACGATTGCGTCGACGAGGCCCCACTGCTCGTCGACCTCGTCCGAGCGCGTGAAGAGCGTCGCGTCGCCGAGCATCGCATCGAGGATCAGGCGCTCGTACGCCTCGGGCAGGCTCGTCCGGAAGGCGCCGCCGTAGAGGAAGTCCATGTGCACCGTGCGAATGCTCATCCCGGCGCCGGGGACCTTCGCGCCGATCGCGAGCGAGACGCCCTCGTCGGGCTGGACGTGGATCAGGAGCACGTTCGGCCGCAGCCCCTCGCCCGCGATCTCGGCGAACGGCGGGTGCGGCGCGCGCTGGAACTGGATCGCGATCGTCGTCTCCCGCCGCGGCAGCCGCTTGCCGGCGCGGACGTAGAACGGCGTGTCCGCCCAGCGCCAGTTGTCGACGAAGAGCTTGGCTGCGATGAACGTCTCGGTGTCGGAGCCGCCCTCGACCCCCTGCTCCTCGCGGTAGCCGGGCACCTCCTCGCCTTCGATGTAGCCGCGGGCGTACTGGCCGCGGACAACCGACTTCGGCCCGGGCGTGTGCAGCGAGCGCAGCACCTTCACCTTCTCGTTGCGGACCGAGTCGGCGGAGAAGTCGATCGGCGGCTCCATCGCGGTCAGCGCGACGAGCTGGAGCAGGTGGTTCTGGAAGACGTCGCGGATCACGCCCGCCTGCTCGTAGAACGCCGCCCGGCCCTCGATCCCGATCGACTCGCCGACGGTGATCTGGACGTGGTCGATGAACTGGCGGTTCCAGATCGGCTCGAAGATCCCGTTCGCGAACCGCAGCGCGAGCATGTTCTGGACCGTCTCCTTGCCGAGGTAGTGGTCGATCCGGAAGATCTCCTGCTCGGTGAAGTGCCGCTGCAGGATCTCGTTCAGCCGGTGCGCCGAGGCCCGGTCGTTCCCGAACGGCTTCTCGACGATCAGCCGGATCCAGCCGTCGGTGCTCCGCCGCTCGCCGAGCTCGTCGACGATCGTCTCGAACGCGGCAGGCGGCACGGCGAGGTAGTAGAGGCGGTTCCCGGAGCAGCCGCGCTGCTCGTCCAGGTCGTTCAGCGCGTCGACGACGCGGTCCTGGCCCTCGTCCTCGGCGAAGTCGGTGGCGACGTAGCGCATCCCGTCGGCCAGCTCGCCCCAGACCTTGGCGTCGAAGTCGTCGCGCGCGTGCTCGCGGACGGCCTTCTTCATCTCCGCGACCCATTGCTTCGTCGTCTGCTCGGTGCGGGCGACCCCGACGACGCCGAAGCGCTCCGGCAGCAGCCGCCGGAGCGCGAGCGCGTAGAGCGCGGGGAAGATCTTCCGCCGCGTCAGGTCGCCCGTGGCTCCGAAGACGACGATCGCGCACGAGTCCGGGCTGCGCCGGAGGCGAAGGCCCTCGCGCAGCGGATTGCCGTCGTCGGCCGTGCTCATCGCGGGTCTTCGGCCTTCTTCGCCGCCTTCACGGCCTTGACCACGTGGCCGCCGAACTGGTTCCGCAGCGCCGCCTGCACCTTGGCCGAGAAGTCGATCTCGCGCCGTGAGGCGAAGCGGGCGAAGAGGGCGGCGCTGATCGCCGGCACCGGCACGTTCGCGTTGATCGCCTCGTTGATCGTCCAGCGGCCCTCGCCGGAGTCCTCGACGTACGGGGCGATGTCGTCGAGATGGTCGCCGTGCTGCTCCATCGCCGCGTGCAGCAGCTCGAGCAGCCACGAGCGGACGACCGAGCCGTAGCGCCAGATCCCCGCGATCTCGTTCAGGTCGAGATCGAACCCGGAGTGGTACATCAGCTCGAAGCCCTCGGCATACGCCTGCATCAGCCCGTACTCGATCCCGTTGTGGACCATCTTCGTGAAGTGGCCGGCGCCGGACGGCCCGACGTGCGCCCAGCCGTTCTCGGGCGCGAGCCCCTCGAACACGGGCTTGAGCCGCTTCACGGCCCCCTTGTCGCCGCCGGCCATCAGGCAGAAGCCGACCTCGAGCCCCCAGATCCCGCCGGACACGCCGACGTCGACGAAGGTGAGCTTGCGCTTCCGCGCCTCCTTGTAGCGGCGCTGCGAGTCGCGGAAGTTCGAGTTGCCGCCGTCGATGATCGTGTCGCCGGGCTCCAGGATCTCGACCAGCTTCTGGAAGGTGTCCTCCGTGATCTTCCCGGAGGGGACCATCAGCCAGACGTGCCGTGGCGCATCGAGCTGCTTCGCCAGCGCCCGCATCGTCTTCGCCGTCGACGCGACCTTGGGATCGAACGTCTTCATCTCGACCCCGTGCTGCTCGAGCCGCTTCGTCATCCCCGAGCCCATGCGGCCGAGGCCCACCATTCCGAGTTGCATCAGTGGCACTTAGATGTCCTCCAGTCGGATTCGAACTGCACGCCGGCCGCGTTCCTCGAGCGCTGCGAAGTCGCCTGCTGCCTGCGAGCGGATCAGCCGGGCGAAGCCGAAGTCACGGCCCGGGATCGGCAGCTCGTCGCCGGTGTCGTCGACGACCTGAATGAAGAGGCCCGTGTTCGGCCCGCCCTTGTGGAGCTGGCCGGTCGAGTGCAGGTAGCGCGGGCCGAGGCCCTTCGTGACGACGCAACCGGTCGCGTGCGCGCGCGCGACGAGCGGCGCCAGCGCATCCTCCCGGCCGGGGTCGACGAACGCCTGGATGCAGACGTAGTCGCGGCCCGCCTCCGCCTGCGCGAGCAGCTCGTCGACGGAGCCTCGCGGCCCGAGCTCCGGCTCGCCGGCGGCGAGGACCTCGTTCGTCTTGTCCTTCGCCGCCTGGACGTCCGGCTGGTCGAACGGGTTGATCCCGAGCACGTGGCCGGCGACGGCGGTCGCGAACTCCCAGCGGAAGAACTCGGCCGCGAGGTCGTAGCGGTCGACGAGGTCGAGCTCCCCGACGCTGCCGGTCCGGCCCCTCGGGCGACTCGCCCGGCGCGGGCACGAGCCCCTTCCCCTGCTTGCCGGTCGACTCCGCGAGCAGCTGCTCGGCCCAGAGCCCGAACCCGGTAGCGGATTCGCCGAGGCAGACCTTGTCCCGGCCGGCCTGCCATCCCTCGCCCAGCTCGAGGCCGAGCTCGAGGCCCGGATTGCCGTCGTCACCGTGGCAGGCGATCGCCATCTCCGCCGCGACCTGGAGGAACTGGGCGAGGTCGACGCCCATCAGAGCCGCCGGGACGATCCCGAACATCGACAGCGCCGAGTAGCGGCCGCCGATCTCCGGCTCGCCGGCAAAGACGGCGCGGAAGCCGCGCTCGTGCGCGAGCTGATCGAGGTCCGAGCCGGGATCGGTGATCGCGGCGAACTGCGCACCGCGGCCGCCGGTTCGCTCCCAGAAGTACTCGAGGTGCGAGCGCGTCTCGATCGTCGAGCCCGACTTCGAGGACGCCAGGAACAGCGTCCGCTCCAGGTCGACACTGCGCTCGAGCCGGCGGATCGCCTCGGGATGCGTCGTGTCGAGGACGTAGAACGACTCGACGGCGAACGTGCGCCGCAGCACCTCGGGCGCCAGCGAGGAGCCGCCCATGCCGAGCAGGACGCAGTCGTGGAACTGCTCGCTCGCGGACTCCGAGAACGAGTTCAGCTCGTCGACGTGGTCGCGCACGCGGGTGACCACGTCGAGCCAGCCGAGCCAGCGGTCCTCGCCCGAGTCGGTCCAGAGCGACGCGTCGTAGCCCCAGATCCGCTCTGGGATCGAGCTCACGCGGCGGCGAGCTCGGCGCGCTTGGCCCGGATCCCGTCCAGCAGGTCCTCGAACGAGTCGGCGAACTTCTGCACGCCCTCCGCCTCCAGCGTCGCGACGACGTCGTCGTAGTCGACGCCGACCTCGGCCAGCCGCTCCAGCAGCTTGTGGGCCTCGGCCACGCCCTCCGCCAATGTGAGAGCGACGTTGCCGTGATCCTGGAACGCGACGATCGTCTCGGCCGGCATCGTGTTCACCGTCTCCGGCCCGATCAGCTCCTCGACGTACATGACGTCGCGGTAGTCGGGATTCTTCGTCGAGGTCGACGCCCAGAGGCAGCGCTGCGTCGTCGCTCCCTTGCCGGCGAGGAACTCCCAGCGCGGCCCGGAGAACGCCTCCTGCCAGTGGCGGTACGCGAGCTTCGCGTTCGCGATCGCGAGCTTGCCCTGGAGCCGCGTCGCCTGGCCGCCGATCTCCTCCAGCCGCCGGTCGGCCTCGGTGTCGACGCGCGAGACGAAGAAGCTCGCCACCGACGCGACGCTCGCGGGGTCGCCGCCGCCCGCGACCAGCCGCTCCAGCCCGCGGATGTACGCCTCGGCGACGGCCGCGTAGCGCTCGAGCGAGAAGATCAGGGTCACGTTGATCGACTTGCCCTTCGCGATGCAGTCCTCGATCGCGGCCGAGGCCCGGCACGGTCGCGGGGATCTTCACGAACAGGTTCGGCTTGTCGACCTCGTCGTGCAGCCGGATCGCCTGCTCGAAGGTCGCCTCGCGGTCGTAGGCCAGCGTCGGGTCGACCTCGAGCGAGACGTAGCCGTCGACGCCCTCTCGTCCGGTCCCAGACCGGCTTCAGCAGGTCGCAGGCGCGGCGGATGTCCTCCATCGCGAGCTGGAGGAAGATCTCGGTCGGGTCGTCCTCGGTCTTCAGCAGCTCGCCGAGCTGCTCGTCGTACCAGTCCCCGGTCGAGAGCGCCTTCTGGAAGATCGTCGGGTTCGAGGTGACGCCGACGACGGCGTCCTCCTTCAGCAGCCGCGCGAGCTCGCCGGTCTCGAGCATCTCGCGCGAGACCGAGTCGATCCACGGGCTGACGCCGGCCTCGTACAGCTCATGCAGTCGTGACGTGGCCATCCTTCATCTCCTTCTCCATCGCTTCGACCTTTCCGCAATCGCTCCACGTAGCGCTCGCCGCCGTCGAAGCGCGCGCCGAGGAAGGCGCGCACGAGGTCGGCCGCGAGCTCGGCGCCGATCACCTCGGAGCCGAGGCAGAGCACGTTCATGTCGTCGTGCTCGACGCCCTGGTGGGCGGAGTAGACGTCGTGGCAGATCGCGGCCCGGATCCCGGCGATCTTGCAGGCCGCGACCGACGCGCCGACACCGGAGCCGCAGACGAGGATCCCGCGCTCGGCGTCGCCGCCGACGGATCGCCTCGCCCACCTCGCGCGCCTTGTCCGGGTAGTCGACCCGCCTGGCGTCCGTGTCGGTGCCGAGGTCGACGGTCTCGTGGCCGAGCGCGTCGAGCTCCTCGAGCAGGCGCTCGCGCAGCTTCACGCCGCGGTGGTCGAACGCGACCGCGACCCTCATGCGACCCGTTCGAGCAGGGCGGCAGCGCGTGCAGCCACGTTCTCGGGCGTGAAGCCGAGGTTGCGAAGCACCTCGTCGCCCGGCGCGGAGGCGCCGAAGCGGTCGATCGCGACCGAGGCGCCGTCGTCGCCGACCCAGCGCTCCCACCCGTGCGAGATCCCCGCCTCGACCGAGAGCCGTGCGCGCACGTCCGGCGGGATCACCTCGTCGCGGTAGTCCTGCGGCTGCTCGGCGAAGAGCTCCCAGCAGGGCATCGAGACGACGCGGACGTTCGCGTCCATCGTCCGCGCCGCCTCGTAGGCGACGCCGACCTCCGAGCCGGTCGCGAGCAGGAGCGATGTCGGGCGTGTTGTCGCCGGACTGCCAGAGCGTGTAGGCGCCGCGGAGCGCGCCCTCGGCGGGCTCGACCTCGGTGCGGTCGAGCGTCTCCAGCTTCTGCCGTGAGAGCGCGAGCGCCACCGGACCGCCCTCGCGCTCGAGCGCGATCCGCCACGCCATCGCGGTCTCGTTCGCGTCGCCGGGGCGCACGTACCAGAGGTTCGGGATCGCCCGGAGCGCCATGTGGTGCTCGACGGGCTGGTGGGTCGGGCCGTCCTCGCCGACGCCGACCGAGTCGTGCGTCCACACCCAGAGCGACTGCATGTGGCCGAGCGCCGAGAGCCGCACGGCGGGCCGCATGTAGTCGGAGAAGATCAGGAAGGTGGAGCCGTACGGCTTCAGCATCCCGTCCGTCAGCCCGATCCCGTTCACGATCGAGCCCATCGCGTGCTCGCGGATCCCGAAGGGGATGTTCCGGCCGGCGTGCTGCTTCGAGAAGAGGCCGGCGCCCTCGAACTCGGTCTTCGTCGACTCGACGAGGTCGGCGGCGCCGCCGACCATGGTCGGCGTGAAGGGCTTCAGCGCCTGCATCACCGTCTTGCCGGCGTCGCGGCTGGCGACCGACTCCCCGGCGGGGAACTCGGGGAGGGCCTCGACCCAGCCGGCGCGCGGCTTGCCGGTGCGGTCGGCGTCCCAGTCCTCCTGCAGGCGCGGGAACGTCTCCGCCCAGCGCTCGAACCGCTGCTGCCACTCCTGCTCCCACTCGATCCCCTGCGGGCGCATGTCCATGTGCTCGTAGACCTCGGGCGCGACGTCGAAGTGCTGCTCCGGGTCGAGCCCGAGCGCCTGCTTCGCCGCCGCGACCTCCGCCTCGCCGAGCGGCGAGCCGTGCGACTTGGCCGTGTCGATCGCCTTCGGCGCCCCGAACGCGATGTGGCTGCGGACGATGATCAGCGACGGCGCCTCCAGCTCGGCCTGGGCGGCCCGGATCGCCCGCTCGATCGCGTCGACGTCCTCGGAGTCGTCGATCGACTGGACGTGCCAGCCCTGCGCCTCGAAGCGCTTGGCCTTGTCCTCGGTCGTGAAGGTGAGCGCGGTGGTGCCGTCGATCGTGATGTGGTTGTCGTCGTAGAAGTAGACGAGCCGGCCGAGCCCGAGGTGGCCGGCGATCGACGCCGCCTCGTAGGAGACGCCTTCCATCAGGTCGCCGTCGGAGCAGATCGCGTAGACGAAGCGGTCGACGATCTCGGCCTGCGGCCGGTTGTAGCGCTCGGCCAGGAACCGGTCCGCGATCGCGAACCCGACGCCGTTCGCGAAGCCCTGCCCGAGCGGGCCCGTGGTCGTCTCGACGCCCTCGGTGACGAAGTGCTCCGGATGGCCGGGCGTGCGCGACTCCCACTGGCGGAAGCGCTTCAGCTCCTCGAGCGAGAGGTTGTAGCCGGTCAGGTGCAGGGTCGCGTACTGGAGGATGCAGGCGTGGCCGGCGGAGAGGATGAAGCGGTCGCGGTTCGCCCAGTCCGGGTTCGCGGGGTTGTGCCGCAGGACCCGCCGGTAGAGGACGTAGGCCAGCGGCGCCAGCGCCATCGCCGTTCCGGGGTGCCCGGCGTTCGCCTTCTGCACCGCGTCCATGGCAAGGGCGCGGATCGTGTCGATCGACAGCTTCTGGATCTTCTCGTCCGCGGCCACGAGCCGAGGATAACGGGCCACTACCCTTAGAGCGTGGCAGTCCTGATCGCATCCTCGCTCCGCAAGGAGCTCTCGGGCGAACCGCTCTTCGACGGCGTCTCGTTCAAGGTCGAGCGGCGCGACCGGCTCGCGCTCGCCGGCCCGAACGGCGCCGGCAAGACGACGCTCCTGCGCGCGCTGATCGGAGAGACCGAGCTCGCGGGCGGCGAGCTCGCCTGGGAGAAGGGCGCGCGGGTGGCGCTGCACGACCAGCGCCCGCCCCGGCTCGGCGGCCTGACGCTGCGCGACTACGCCCTCTCCGGCGCCGGCGACCTGATCGAGGCCGAGCGCGAGCTGCGCCGGCTCGAGGAGGCGATGGCCGCCGGCGACCACGCGGCCGAGACGCTGCGCCGCTACGGCGAGGCGCAGGCCCGACTCGAGCACGCAGGCGGCTACGCCTGGCGCGACCACGCCACCGCGGTGCTGCGCGGGCTCGGCTTCGCCGATGCCGGATCTCGACCGCGGCCTCGAGACCTTCTCCGGCGGAGAGCTGACGCGAGCCTCGCTCGCGCGGGCACTGTCCGGCGGCCCAGACCTGCTCCTGCTCGACGAGCCGACGAACCACCTCGACATGGAGTCGATGGAGTGGCTGGAGCAGGAGCTCTCGACGATCGACGCGGCCGTGATCCTCGTCGCGCACGACCGCTGGTTCCTCGAGTCGGTCGGCACGGCCGTACTCGAGCTCGAGGCCGGCAAGTCGACCTACTTCCCCGGCAAGTGGCACGTCTGGCGCCAGGAGAAGGCCGCGCGGCTGGCGATGCAGGCGAAGTTCGCCGAACGTCAGGCCGAGGACATCGCCCGGCTCGACCGCTTCGTCGCCCGCTTCCGCTACGGGACGAAGTCACGCCAGGCGCAGGCGAAGCTGAAGCAGATCGCCCGGATCGAGGCGGTGCGGGTCGAGGCTCCGAGCGCAGGCCGCCGGACGCTGGGCTTCGAGTTCCTCAAGCCCGCCCGGAGCGGCCGGATGGTCGTCGAGGCGGAGGGGTTCGACCTCGCCGCCGGCTCGAAGCCGCTGCTCGAGGACGCCGAGCTGGTGCTCGAGCGCGGCGAGCACGTGGCGCTGATCGGGCCGAACGGCTCCGGCAAGTCGACGCTGCTCGAAGCGATCGTGGGCGGCCGGGTCGGGCGGATCGGACACGGCGTCGAGCTCGCGTACTTCTCCCAGCACGAGGTCGAGCTGGACGAGCGCGGCAGCGTGCTCGAGTGCGCGATGGGCGCCACCGGGCTGCAGCGCTCGCAGGCGCAGGCACTGCTCGGCCGCTTTCTCTTCTCCGGCTGGGACGACCACGACAAGCCCGTGGTGGCGCTCTCGGGCGGCGAGCGGCGGCGGCTCGCGCTGGCGCTCGTGGTCGCGTCGGGCGCAAACTTCCTCGTTCTCGACGAGCCCACGAACCATCTCGACCTCGAGAGTCGCGAGGCGCTCGAGGCGGCGCTGGAGGCGTTCCCCGGCACGGTCCTCCTCGTCTCGCACGACCGCGCCGTCCTCGACGCCGTCGCCGAGCGGATCGTCGCGGTCGAGCACGGCCGCCTCCGTTCCTACGACGGCGGCTGGGCGGACTACGCCCGCGTCCGCGGCGACGAGACCGCTCCGCCCCCGGCGCCGCCGAAGGAGCGCAAGGAGAAGCCGCGCCCGGAGAAGCCGCGCCCGAACGAGCTCGAGCAGATCGAGGCGTCGATCCAGGCCCGCGAGCTCGAGCTCGCGGAGCTGGAGCGAAAGCTGGCGGAGGACTGGGGCAACGCGGAGACGCTCGCGGCGCACACGGCCGCCCGCGAGGAGCTGAACGTCCTGCTCGAACGCTGGGAGCAGCTGTTCGAGGCGACACAGCAGGTGTGACGCGCCGCCGTCCGGCGGCGTAGAGACGGTGTGCAGGCGATGACGCTTCCCCG
The DNA here is from genome assembly GCA_963732995.1 of uncultured Gaiellaceae bacterium. GTDB lineage: Bacteria > Actinomycetota > Thermoleophilia > Gaiellales > Gaiellaceae > Gaiellasilicea. Next base: position 151,638 of record CAVTBS010000006.1, read on the forward strand.
CAGACAGCCCGCGTGGTCGGCGTCGTTCGCCGTGACCGCAGAGGAGCATCTCGACGACGTGTACGCCTATCTCGTCTATCTGACCCGCGACCGCTCGCTCGCCGAGGACCTCGCCGCGGACACCTTCGAGAAGGCGCTCAAGCTCTGGCGCCGCTTCGACCCGAGCCGCGCCAGCGCCCGCACCTGGCTCTGTCAGATTGCGCGCACGACCGCGCTCGACTGGTTCCGCGCCGAGGAGCGCCGCAACCGGCGCGAGCAGCGCGCGGCCGTCCCCGAGCGGGTCGACGCCGGCTTCGCCGACGGCCTCTCGCCGGAGCTCGAGTCGGCGCTGCGGGAGCTCTCCGCCGCCGAGCGCGAGGTGATCGCGCTCCGCATCCTGCTCGAGCTCGACGGCGACGAGGCAGCGCGCGTGCTCGGAATCAGCCCCACGGCAGTCTCGACGCGCTTGTCGAGAGCCCTGAAGAAGCTCGAGGAGAAGGTGAGCATCCATGTCTGAGACGCTGCTGAACGAGATCCGCGCGACGAGGCCCGAGGCGCCGTCGGCGCTGCGCGAGCGGGTGCGGGCGCTGAGCGTCCAGGAGCCGGCGCGCGAGCCGCTTCTCGACCGGCTCCGTTTCACCTGGGGCTGGAAGCGGCTCGTTCTCGTCGCACCGGCGACCATGCTGGTCGCCCTCCTCGCGGCCGGCGTGATCGGTCTCACGCAGGACGACGTCGGCAGCCGCGACGACGGGGCCGCAACGGCGCTCGAGAGCTTCGGCGAGGACGCCGTGCAGTCCGAGGCGGCGTCGCCGCCGAGCACTCGCGCACTCGCGCCGACCGCGAAGGACACGGGCGCAGCGGCGGGCGGCACGATCGCACCGACGCCCGGCCAGCTGCAGCGGTTCGAGGCCGAGCTCAGCCTCCGCGTCGACGACGTGAACGCGCTCTCGGACGCGACCAAGCAGGCGCAGCAGATCGCGCGCGATCACGGCGGCACGGTCGGCTCGCTCCAGTACGACGCACCGTCGGCCGGCGTCGGCACCGCCCAGATCACGCTGCGGGTCCCGACGGCACAGGTGGAGAGCGCCCTCGCCGAGCTGTCGCAGCTCGGGACGATCATCGGCCAGCGCTACGGGATCCAGGACCTGCAGCAGCAGGCGGACAGCCTGCAGACGCAGATCGAGCAGACGCAGCGCCGGATCGCCCAGATCCTGGCGCAGCTCGGGAGCCCGACGCTCTCGGACGAGAACCGCGTCGTCCTCCAGTCGCGGCTGACCGCGAACCGCCAGAAGCTGACGGGCCTCCGCGAGGCGATGAAGAGCACCCGGGCCGAGGCCGCCACCTCGACCGTGTACCTGACGCTCACGACCGAGGAGATCCAGGCGACGCCGGTCGGCGGCAGCCGCCTCGACGACGTCAAGGACGTGCTCGCCTGGGAGGCGATCGGCGCCCTCTACGTGCTCGTCGTCGTCGGGCCGTTCGTCATCCTCGGCTTCCTCGTCTGGCTCGCGCTGCGCCTCCTGCGCCGGCGCGAGACCGCCCGGCTGCTCGAGCAGAACTAGGAGGTTCGGCGCGCACCGGCAGCTCGGCCCGCACCGTCGTGCCGCGGCCGGGCTCGCTCGTCACCCGGAGGCGGCCTCCGAGCGCCTCGACCCGGTCGGAGAGGCCGCGCAGGCCGGTGCCGCCCTCGGCGTCGGCGCCGCCGACGCCGTCGTCCGAGACCTCGACCACGAGCACGCCGTCGTCCTGGGCGAGGTCGACCCGGGCATGGCTCGCGGCGGCGTACTTGGCGACGTTCGCGAGCGACTCCGAGACGACGTAGAACGCGGCCGCCTCGATCGGCTCGGCCAGCCGCTCCGACGGCAGCCCGTTCACCTCGACCGGGAAGGTGGCTCGCGTGGCGAGCGCCTCCACGGCTGGCATGAGCCCGTGGTCGGTGAGAATCGCCGGATGGATCCCGCGGGCGAGCTCACGGAGCTCCTCGAGGCCGAGCGCAAGCTCGTCACTCGCCTCCGAGATCAGCGCCGCCGCGGCCGCCGGATCCTCGGAGACCCGCGACTCGGCGATGCGCAGCCGGAGCGAGAGCGAGACGAGGCGCTGCTGGGCGCCGTCGTGGAGATTCCGCTCGAGCCGCCGCCGCTCGGCGTCGCCGGCCTGGACGATGCGCGCCCGTGACGCCGTCAGCTCCGCGTGGGCCTCTGCGTTCGCGAGCGCGACCGCGACGAGGCTCGTGAACTTCTCGAGGCGCTCCTCGACGCCGGGTGGGAAACGGCCGAGACCGTCCCCGTTCGAGAGCGACGTGGCGCCCCAGAGCCGCCCCGACACGACGATCGGAGCCGCCACGCCCGAGCTGACGCCCGCGGCGAGCATGTGCTCCCGGAGCTCGGGAGGCTCCGTCTCCAGGTCGATCCGCGCCGATCGGCCCGTCTGCGCGACGCGCGCGATCGCGCCGCCCTGGAACGGGAGCGTCACGCCGAGCGGGACACCGAACTCGCCGTCCCGTTGCCAGGCGCCCACGATCATCGCCCCGCCCGGATCGTCGACGAAGCGGACGGTTGCGCCCGCGTCCGCGTCGAACAGGCGGCCGATCTCCTCCGAGACGACGCCGAAGAGCCGCTCCGGGCGCTCCTCGGTCGCGACGGCGACGGCGACGCGGCTGAGGGCGGCCTGCTCCTCGGCCAGAGTCGCCAGCTCCTCGCGGGCGTGCGCGTTCGCGATCGCGACGGCGACGAGGCTCGCGAACTGGCCGAGCCGCTCCTCGGTATTCGGCGCGAGCTCGAGATCGCGAGTCACGGAGACGACGAGAGCGCCCCAGATCGCGCCGGACACGACGATCGGGGCCGCGACCAGGGACGTCACGCCGAGCTCGACCAGCCGCTCGTGGAGCTCTGGAGGGACGCCGGGGTCGTCGGTCGCCAGCCGCGCGGGCGCGCCCGTCCGTGCGACCCGGTCGATGGCGCTGCCGCGAGCGATCACGATGACCGTGCCGTCGCCCGGGATCTGGACGCCCGGCTCGCTCCACGCACCGACGATGACACCCTGTTCTGGGCGAGGCCCCAGGGAGACGAGGTTCGCGGCGTCGGCGCCCAGCAGGCGAGCGACCTCTTCCGTGACGACGTCGAAGACCCGCTCGGCCGCCGCTTCGGTCGCAACGGCCACCGCGACGCGCTTCAGCGCCGCCTGCTCCTCGAGCAGCATGTGGAGATCGGCCCCGGCCATGACGGAAATCGTCGCACGGCTGCCCGCGCGGGACTAGCCCTCCCAGAAGCTGTCGAACGAGGCCTGGTCGAGCGGCTGCGCGCGCACGGCCTTCCAGCGGCCGCGCTCGAGCTCGACGAGGAGCGCCTGCTCGACGTCGAGCGTCCTCCCGTCCGGCCGCTCTCCGCGGGCGCGGTAGAGGGCGACGAGATGGTCGTCGTCGGCCACGGTCCACAGCAGCTCGACCCGGTACGTCCCGGCAGTGAGCTCGGCCGTCCCACGCAGGAAGGCGACGATCGCGTCGCGGCCCTTGTGCGTCCCGCTGAGCGCCATCGTGCCGGGGACGTTCCACGTGGCGTCGTCGGCGAAGAGGTCGAGCAGCGCGGGCAGATCGCCTTGCCCGAACCGCTCGAAGCCCTCGCGCGCCCTGGTTGCGTTCGGATGCTCGCTCATGCCTCGAGCGTGGCCACGACGGCCTCGGCGACGACCTTGAGCGGCTTGCCGGAGACCTGGCTCGCCTTGCGCAGGCGCCCGAACGCCTCCTGCTCGGACAGGCCCTCCTTCGCCATCAGCAGGCCCTTCGCCCGCTCGATCGCCTTCCGGGCGGCGAGCGCGTCGGCGAGCGACTCAGCCTCCTCGCGCAGCGCGGTCAGCTCCTCGTGGCGGGCCCGGGCGGTCTCGATCGCGGGCAGCAGGTCGGTCTCGCGAAAGGGCTTGACGAGGTATCCGAAGACGCCCGCCTCGACCGCGCGCGCGACGAGCTCCTGCTCGCCGTACGCGGTCACCATCACGATCGGGATCGGCCGCTCCTCGAGGATCCGCTTCGCCGCCTCGATCCCGTCGAGTCTCGGCATCTTGACGTCGAGCACGGCGAGGTCGGGGAGCTCGGTCCGCGCCAGCTCGACCGCCTCCTCGCCGTCGCGCGCCTCGGCGCAGACGTCGAACCCGGCACCCTCGAGCAGCGAGCGCAGGTCCATCCGGATGATCGTCTCGTCCTCGGCGATCAGGATCCTCATGCCGGGAACAGGACCTCGGCCCGCAGGCCGGGCGCGCTCGTCAGCTCGATCGTGCCCTGCAGCTCCTCGCGCACGAGGGCGCGGACGATCGAGAGCCCGGTGCCGTCCCCGTTCCCGTTCAGGCCGGCGCCGTCGTCGGCGACCGCGAGCGCGACGTCGTCGCCGCGGCGCTCGAGCTGGATCCGGACCGTGCCGCCGCCGTGCTCGAGCGCGTTCTGGAAGAGCTCGCTGAAGACGAGCGCGAGCGCGGTCGCCCGGTCGCCGGCGAGCGAGACCGGCTCGAGCTCGGCCTCGACCGTCTTGCCCGCGACGAGTCCCTGCACGAGCATCGCGCGCAGCCGCTCGATCAGCTCGGCCAGGTCGACGTCGTCCTCCCTGTGCTCGGTCAGCACCTCGTGCACGGCGGCGATCGCGAGGATCCGGTTGACCGAGTCCGTCAGCGCGCGCCGGGGGTCGACCTCGGGCGCGCGCGCCTGCAGCCGCAGGAGCGAGGCGACGGTCTGGAGGTTGTTCTTGACGCGGTGGTGGATCTCCTGGGCGAGGACGCCGCGCATGACGGCGCGTCCGTGCTCGAGCGCGACGGCGGCATGGTGGGCGATCGCCTCGAGCAGCGCCCGATCCTCGTCCGAGAAGGGCGTGTCGCGGTCGCAGACGAGCTCGCCGATCTGGCGCCGCTTCCAGCGCAGCGGCAGGCGGACGTTGTAGGCGCCGGCGCGGCCCTCCGGCCAGGCGATCTCGCCGTCCTCGAGCACGAGCGCTGCGCCCGTCGCGTCGACGGCCGCGATCGTCGTCTGGACGATCGCCTCGAGCGACTCCTCGAGGTAGAGCGACTCCGAGACCGCCTCCGAGATCTTCGCCAGCGCCTCGAGCTCGTGGACGCGCCGCTGCGCGTCGGCGTAGAGCCGGGCGTGCTGGATCGTCTGGGCGACCTGCGATGCGATCGCGACGAGCAGGTCGATCTCCGCCTCGCTGTGCTCGCGCGGCTCGCGGGTGCGGACGTTGAGCGCGCCCTCGAGCTTCTGCCGGGCCAGGATCGGGACCGCCAGGATCGACTCGTACTCGTCCTCGGGCAGGTTCGGGAAGAGCTTGAAGCGCGGGTCGAGGTCGGCGCGCGCGGCGATCGCGATCGGAGCCCGCTCCGCAGCGGCGCTGCCGGTGATCCCCTCGCCGGGGCGCATCCGCGGCCGGCGCGTCATCTCCTCGACGCTGGTGCCGTGGGTCGCGCGCAGCACGAGCTCGTCGGCGTGCTCGTCGTAGAGATAGACGAAGCAGGCGTCCGCCTCGAGCGCCTCCGCGACCTTGCTCGCCACGAGTGCGAGCACCTCCTCGAGGTCGAGCGTCGAGTTGACCGCGGCGATCGTCTCGGTCAGGAGCCGGAGATGGCGGGCGGTCGCGTCCACCGGGTTGATTCTAGGCGCCGCCGTCCGATGCCCTTAACAAACTTCTTACGCGAGCAGGCGCAGAAACTTCAAACGACAGGAATAGGTTCTCTCAACGATGAGCTCGGTGGAACTCGATCTCCGCAGCGTCAAGGGCTTCCTCGTCGCCGACGTCCGCGGTCGAGTGATCGGCCGCGTCGAGTCCCCGATGTACGGCTCGCAGCCCGACGTGCCCGACGCGCTCGCCGTCCGCGGCGGCTTCATGCGCGGCCGCCGGCTCGTGCCGGCCGAGGCGATCGGCGAGATCGACACGGGCTCGCAGGTGATCGGACTCAGCGTCCTGCGCGAGTCGATCCGCAAGTTCCTCTAGGCGCTTTCCGCCTCCGGTTGCAGCCTCGGGCCGTGCTCGCCGCCCGGCGCGGAGCCCTTCAACGATCACGGGCCCCTAGAAGGAGCCCGCGATCGGCCGTCAGTTGAGGTGCAGCGCTCGCCTTGCGCCACAGCCCTACCTTCGATTATGCGCCTTTGATGCCCTCCATGTCTAGAGCACGGCCAGGTAGCGGTCGAGCTCCCACTGCGTCAGCTGGATCCGGTACTCGTCCCACTCCTTGCGCTTGATCTCGACATAGCGCTCGTGGATGTGCTCGCCGAGCGCCCGCTTCATCAGCGCGGAGCCGGCGAGCTCCTCGACCGCCTCACCCAGCGTCCCCGGCAGCGCGACGATGCCGCGCTCGTCCCGCTCGGTGGCGGAGAGGTGGTAGAGGTTGGAGTCCATCGCCTCCTCGAGCTCGTACCCCTGCTCGATCCCCTCGAGGCCCGCGTGGAGCAGCGCCGCAAAGGTGAGGTAGGGATTGCAGGCCGGATCGGGACAGCGGATCTCGGCCCGCGTCGCCTGCTCGGAGCCCGGCTTGTAGAGCGGGATCCGGATCAGGGCGGAGCGGTTCCGCTGCGACCAGGCCACGTAGACGGGCGCTTCGTAGCCCGGCACGAGCCGCTTGTACGAGTTGACCCACTGCGCGAAGACGGCCGAGAGCTCGCGCGCGTGGCGGAGCAGCCCGGCGATGAACGCCTTCGCCGTCGGCGAGAGGTGATTCGGGTCGCTCTCGTCGAAGAACTGGTTGCGGCCGTCGGTGAAGAGGGACATGTGCGTGTGCATCCCCGACCCGTTCTCGCCGAAGAGGGGCTTCGGCATGAAGGTCGCGTGATAGCCGGCCTTCTTCGCGATCTCCTTCACGATCAGGCGGTAGGTGATCGTGTGGTCGGCCATGTCGAGCGCGCCGGCGTAGCGCATGTCGATCTCGTGCTGCGACGGCGCCACCTCGTGGTGGTGGTACTCGATCGGGATCCCCATCGACTCGAGCGCCTTGATCGTGTCGTTGCGGAGCTCCGTCGCGGCGTCCATCGTGGTCATCGCGAAGTAGCCGCCCTCGTCGAGCGTCTCGGTTCCCTTGTCGTCCTTGAAGAGGAAGTACTCGAGCTCGGGCCCGACGTTGAACGTGTCGAAGCCCATGCTCTCCATCCGCTCGAGCGCCTTGCGCAGCATGTAGCGCGGGTCGCCCTCGTACGGAATCCCGTCCGGCTTGACGATGTCGCAGATCATCCGACCGACGACCGCCTCGCCCTCGCGCGTCGGCATCAGCCGGAACGTCCCCGGATCGGGGATCGCGACCATGTCCGACTCCTCGATCGCGTTGAAGCCGGTGATCGACGAGCCGTCGAAGCCCATTCCGTCGTCGAGCGCGGCCTCGATCTCGCCCGGGGTGATCGCGAAGCTCTTCAGGTGCCCCTCGAGATCGGTGAACCAGAAGAGGACGTACTCGACCTTCTGCTTCTCGATCTCCTTCAGCACGTGCTTGCGCGCGTCGGGGTCGGATGTCGCCCGGTGCTTGCTCTCGATCATGGCCATGCCGCGTTCCTCCTTGTGAACGAAAAAAGGGCCCCAGGCGTCGACCGCCTGAGGCCCCGTTGCCTCGCAAAACCTGCGCGAGTGTAGCGGACTAGCCGGAGCGCTTCAATTTCCCGTGCTTCTTCGCGTAGATCTCGCCGCGGCGGAAGACCCAGAGCCCGACCGGAGCCGAGACGGCGCCGATCAGGAGCAGCGGCCAGATCTCGTCACCCATCGTCGAGAGCCCGGCCCCGTTCAGGATCGCGTCCCGGATTCCGTTCAGCACGTACGTCGCCGGCGAGATCACCGAGAGCCACTGCATCCACTGCGGCAGCACCTCGACCGGGTAGTAGACGCCCGAGACGACGAGCAGCATCCCCTGCGCGACGAAGCCGAGCTGGGCGCCCTTCTCGGGCGAGATCAGCGGCAGCACCGCGGTCATGATCCCGATCCCGATGAACGCGACCGAGCCGACCACGAGCACGACGAAGGCAGCCAGGAAGTTGGCGTTCGGCATGTCGAGGTCGAAGAAGAACGCGACGACGATGAAGAGGATGATCGCCCTGATCAGGCCGTAGAGCACGGCGAAGAAGCCCGCGCCGGCGAGGTGCATGGCCCGCGAGAGCGGCGCCATGAACGTGTACTCGATCGTCCCTTCCCAGCGCTCCCACGCAACCGTCTCGGTCATGAACTCGAACAGGATCCCGAGGTAGGCCCAGACGACCGCGCCGATCAGGAGCTGCGTGGTCGTGCGGTTGACGTCGATCTCGCCGCCGGTCGCCTCGATCCCCTTCGCGATGAAGACGATCGTGAGCGTGTTCGCGATCGTCCAGATCATGAAGGCGACGTCCCACCAGATGTAGCGCCGGGTCAGGTAGACGTTGCGCTCGACGACGCCGCCGAGCCCGATCAGCTCGGCGCGCAGGGTGGAAGCAGCACCTCTCATGCGAACACCCCCCTCTCCTCGTCCTCCTCCTCGTCGGTCTCGGACTCGAACTCGCGGCCGGTGGCAGCGAAGAACGCCTGCTCGAGCGTCTCGACGCCGAAGCGCTCGAGGATCTCGGGCACCGTCTCGAGGAAGAGCAGCTCGCCGCGGTCGAGGATGCCGACGCGGTCCGCCAGCGCCTCCGCCTCGGCCAGGTCGTGCGTGCAGAGCAGGATCGTCGCGTCGTGCGTCTGCCGCACCTCGCGGACGAAGTTCTGCACCTCGAGCTTGGAGCGCGGGTCGAGACCCGTCGTCGGCTCGTCGAGCAGGAGCAGCACCGGTGAGGTCAGGAGCGCCCGCGCGAGCGCGACCTTCTGCTGCATCCCGCGCGAGAGGTTCTCCATCGGCTCGGTGCGCCGGTCGATCGGGAAGCCGACCTTGGTCAGGATCGCCGGGATCTTGACCCGGGTCTCACGCGGCCCCATCCCGTAGTAGCGCGCGGCGTAGTGCAGGTTCTCGCCGGCCGACATCTTCTTGAAGAAGCTCGCCTCGACCGAGACGCGGTTGACGAGCTGGCGCACGGGGCGCGGGTCGGTGAAGACGTCGTGGCCGAAGACCTTCGCGCTACCGCCGTCGTTGAAGAGCAGCGTCGACAGCAGCCGGACCAGGGTCGACTTGCCCGAGCCGTTCTGGCCCAGGATCGCGACGCACTCGCCCCGCTCCATCGTGAAGGTGACGCCCTGCAGGGCCGCCCGCTTCTTGCGCGCGAACCGGCCCGCCTTCTTGTCGCGGCGCGAGAACTCCTTGCGGAGGTCGCGGACCTCCACAGCGGGGACGGGACGATGCAATTCGATGACCTCTGACATTCGGGGAAACTCCTTCGCTCACAGCAACTCCAGGAACACAGCACGCGACGCCCGCTACTACGGCGGGCCGCGGCAACGGGTGTCCTAGATGTGGGCCGGGAATCTCATCCGGCGTCGACGATACCAGCCGCTCTGCCGCTCCGCCAGGGAATTTCAGCCCTTGCCTTCGTCTGCCCCCTCGTCTACGGTGGAAGGCAGGTTCCGCCGGCGAAGGCGGATCCGAGGCTATGGCGCCTCGCAGCTCACCTGGAGCTGCGGGCGCTTTTTTTGTGGTCCAACGGAAGGGAGCGGGGGATGTCGGAGCTCGAAGATCGGCACTACCTGATGAACGGCGGCGAGACGCTGCCCGACGCCCGCGAGGCGCTGGAGTGGGCGGCCGAGACGCGCGTCTCGATGGTCGACCTCAAGTTCTGCGACCTGCTCGGCACCTGGCAGCACATGACGCTGCCGCTGCGCGCCTTCGGCGCGGACGCGTTCGAGGAGGGGCTCGGCTTCGACGGCTCCTCGATCCGCGGCTGGCAGGGGATCTCGGAGTCCGACATGCTGCTGCTGCCCGATCCGAGCTCGGCGATCCTCGACCCCGGCACCGAGGCGCCGACGCTCTCGCTGATCTGCGAGATCGCCGATCCGATCACGCGCGAGGGCTACTCGCGCGACCCGCGGCAGGTGGCGAAGCGCGCCGAGGAGTACCTGCGCGGGACCGGCATCGCCGACACCTGCTTCGTCGGCCCCGAGTGTGAGTTCTTCGTCTTCGACGAGGTCAGCTACGAGCTCGGCCCGAACGCGGCGCACTACTCGGTCGACTCGAGCGAGGGGTACTGGAACTCGGGCAAGCCCGGCCTCGGCTACACGTCGCGGCCGAAGGAGGGGTACTTCCCGACCGCGCCGCACGACTCGCTGCACGACCTCCGCACGGCGATGGTGCTGACGCTCGAGCGGCTCGGGATCCCGTGTGAGTTCCATCACCACGAGGTCGCCTCGGGCGGCCAGTGCGAGATCGACCTTCGCTTCCAGAGCCTGACCCGGATGGCCGATCAGGTCATGACCTACAAGTACGTGGTCAAGAACGTCGCCCACGCCCACGGCAAGTCGGTGACGTTCATGCCGAAGCCGATCTTCGGCGACAACGGCTCGGGCATGCACTGCCACCAGTCCCTCTGGAAGGAGGGGACGCCGCTGATGGCGGACAAGTCGGGCTATGCGGGGCTCTCGCAGCTCGCCCGCGCCTACGTCGGCGGGCTGCTCGCGCACGCACCCGCACTGCTCGCGTTCTGCGCGCCGACGACGAACTCGTACCGCCGGCTCGTGCCGGGCTTCGAGGCGCCCGTGAACCTCGTCTACTCGCAGCGCAACCGCTCGGCCTGCATCCGGATCCCGATGTACTCCGACTCGCCGAAGGCGAAGCGGATCGAGTTCCGCTGCCCCGACGCGGCCGCGAACCCGTACCTCGCCTTCTCGGCGATGCTGATGGCCGGGATCGACGGGATCGAGCGCGGGCTCGACCCGGGCGCCCCTGCCGACTACGACCTCTTCGAGGACGCGGACGGATCGGTGCCGCAGGTCCCGGGCTCGCTCGCCGAGTCGCTGGACGCACTCGAGGCCGACCACGGCTTCCTGCTCCGCGGCGGCGTCTTCACCGAGGACCTGATCCGGACCTGGATCGACTGGAAGCGCGAGCACGAGGTCGACGTCGTCCGGCTCCGCCCCCACCCGGCCGAGTTCGGCCTCTACTACGACTGCTAGGAGGCAGACGATGATCAAAGTGGAAGCGGTCGTGGTCCGGGACCGGATCGAGACCGTCATGGACGCCGTCGAGGACCAGACCGGTCACGTCGGCGTCACCGTGATCGAAGCGGTCGGGCACGGCCGCCAGCGCGGGATCACCCACGAGTACCGGGGGCGGATCTTCGAGTCGAGGTTCCTGCCCAAGGCGTACCTCTTCTTCCTCGTGAAGGACGAGCTCGCCGCGGTCGTGGTCGAGGCGATCGCCGACGCCGCCCGCACCGGGCACGAGTCCGGCGACGGCCTCGTCTGGACGACGCCCGTGTTCGACGTCACCCACAACCGCACCGGAGAGAAGCTCGAGGAGGTCGAGGTCGCATGACGACAAAGGAACTGGCAATCGCTTCGAGCACGATCTGGGTCATCCTGGCCGCGATTCTCGTCATGTTCATGCAGGCGGGCTTCGCCTTCCTGGAGGCCGGGCTGACGCGGATGAAGAACGTCGGCCACATCGCCGCGAAGAACGTCCTCGTGCTCGCGATCGCCTCGATCGTCTACTACCTCGTCGGGTTCGGGATCGCCTTCGGCGACGGCGGCAACGGCATCTGGGGCGGCTCCGGCTTCTTCCCCTCGGTCGACGAGCTGCTGACGGTCGGAGCGGCGCCGTTCAGCTGGTTCTCGGCGATCCCGGCGGCCGGCGGGTACCTGTTCGAGGTCGTCTTCTGTGCCGTCTCGCTCGCGATCGTCTGGGGCGCCATGGCGGAGCGGACGCGGCTGTGGGTCTACTTCGCGTTCGGCGTCGCCTACACCCTGATCTACTCGCTCGTCTCGCACTGGGTCTGGAGCCCGGACGGCTGGCTCTTCTCGAGGGGCATGCAGGACTTCGCCGGCTCGACCGTCGTCCACTACCAGGGTGCGCTGGCCGGGCTGGCCGGGGCGCTCCTGCTCGGGCCGCGGATCGGCAAGTTCGCGTCGGACGGGAAGCCGAACGCGATCCCCGGCCACAACATGGCGTTCACGACGCTCGGCGTGATCATCCTCTGGTTCGGCTGGTTCGGCTTCAACGCCGGCTCGACGCTCAGCGTCGACTTCGGCGGCGTCGGCTTCTTCGCCTACGTCGCCCTGAACACGAACCTCGCGGCGGCGGCCGGCGTGCTCGGCGCCGTGATCACCTCGTGGCTCGTGATCAAGAAGCCCGACCTCTCGATGATGCTGAACGGCGCGATCGCGGCGCTCGTCGCGATCACGGCGGCGTGCGCGTTCGTCGCTCCGTGGGCGGCGATCGTGATCGGGCTGATCGCCGGTGCGATCGTCGTGCTGGGCGTTCTCTTCGTCGAGCGGATCGGGATCGACGATCCGGTCGGTGCGCTCTCCGCGCACGGCATGGCCGGCGTGTGGGGCACCCTCTCGCTGGGCTTCTTCACCGTGCCCGCGCTCTCGGAGAAGCTCGCGACCGGCACGGGCGGCATCTTCTACGGCGGCGGGCTGCACCAGCTCGGCGTCCAGGCGCTCGGACTGGTCACCGTCGGAGCGTTCACCTTCGCCGCGTCCTTCGGGATCCTCTGGCTGTTCAAGGTCACGATCGGGATCCGCACCGAGGAGCACGTCGAGACCGCCGGGCTGGACGTCTCCGAGCACGGCATGTGGGGCTATCCCGAGTTCTACATCCCGGTGCCGGGCGGCTACGGGACCGAGACGCACGGCCACATGGGCCTTGCGCACTCGCCCCGGCCCGCGCCGACGGCGGCGGCCACGAGCGCAGTCGTGGTCGAGCCGACGAGCTGAGGACGGCCGAGTCGGACATGTCCCAGGGTCTGTCCCTGGGACATGTCCGCTACGGCTACGAGGCCGAGAACGTGACCGAGACGACCGCGGTCACCTGCTGCGTGCCGGCTTCGATCGGCGTCGAGCCGGCGTCCATGGCCTTCTCGGCCGCGAATGCCATCGGCTGCGGCGCGCTGCCGCCCTCGACGACCGCGGTGATGCGGCCGAGCGAGAGGTTGGACGCCGCGGCGAGCGCCTGGGCGCTTGCGCGCGCATCCGCGATCGCTGCCTTGAGCGCGTTGCGGTACAGCCCGCTCTGGTCGCCGCGGGAGAGCGACGGCCCGTAGACCTGGTTCGCGCCGGCGGCGACTGCCGCATCGATCAGCGCGCCGGCTTTCGCGATCTCCGCGATCGTGGCCGAGACCGTGTTCGTGGCGACGAATGCCTGGACCTCGTTGCGCTCGTTGTAGCGGGGCGAGAGCGAGACCGACTGCGTCCTCAGGTCGGTGCCGCCGGCGGCACGGACGGCCGCGATCACGCGGCGCATCTCGGCCGCGTTGGCCGCGAGCGCGGCCCGTGCGGTCTGACCCTGGCTCTCGACGCCGAACGAGAGCTCGGCGCGGTCGGGGACGGAGACGACGGACGCCGTGCCCTGGACGGTGATGCCTCCGGCCTCGCCCGCTGCACTCGTCGCCGTCCCGGGGAGCGAGACGGCGGCGAACACGGCGACGAAGGTCAGAAGCCCTGCGATGGGGAGGATTCGAGTTTTCATGCCGTGTCTACGCCGCCGGAGGCGGCTGCGTCACACGGATTCGAGGCGTTTGCGCGCGGCGGCCACCGCATCAACTGCCCCGCCGGGACCCGGTGCGGGCCGTACGGCGGCCGGGGGCGGCTCGAAGCTGCCGTCCCGCACCGACTCGGCCACCTGCTCGTGCGCAGCGCGGAACGGCGTGCCGTCCAGCACCAGAGCCTCGGCGGCGTCGGTGGCGAGCAGGAGTGGATCCGACGCCGCCGCGGCCAGCCGCTCTCGGTCGAGCTCGAGCCCGCGCACGAGCGCTGCCAGCGCCGCAAGCGCGCCGGCGAGATCCGCCCGGGCCGCGAACACCGGCGCCTTGTCCTCCTGCAGGTCGCGGTTGTAGGCGAGCGGCAGGCCCTTCACCGTCGCGAGCAGGCCGGTCAGGCGGCCGATCGCGGTCCCGGACTTGCCGCGGGCGAGCTCGGCGACGTCCGGGTTCAGCTTCTGCGGCATCATCGACGAGCCGGTGGCGGCGTCCTCGCCGAGGCGGGCGAAGCCGAACTCCGCCGACGTCCAGAGCACGAGCTCCTCACCGATCCGGGAGAGGTGGACGAAGCAGACGGCGTTCGCATAGAGGTAGTCGAGCGCGAAGTCGCGGTCGGCGACCGCGTCGAGCGAGTTCCGGAGCTGGTTCTCGGGCGGAGGCAGCGGCAGCGTCGAGCCGGCGAGCGCGCCGGCGCCCAGCGGGCTCGGCGTGGCGGCCGCGCCCGCGGCGGCGAAGCGGGTCAGGTCGCGTTCGAGCATCTCGACCCACGCGAGCACGTGGTGGCCGACGGTGATCGGCTGCGCGCGCTGGAGATGGGTGTAGCCGGGCATCGGCGTCTCGGCGTCGGCTTCGGCGACGTCGAGCAGCGCGCCCGCCAGCTCGGCTACCGCCGCCCTCGCCTCCGCCGCGGCGTCCGCGACGTAGAGCCGGAACGCCGCTGCCACCTGGTCGTTCCGCGACCGTCCCGCATGGATCTTCCGGCCCACCTCCCCGAGCAGGCGCTCGATCGCGGTGTGGACGTCCTCGTCCTCGGGCTCGATCCCGCCCCCGGTCGCGATCTCGGCCAGCCGCGTCTCGGCGTCCGCGAGCTCGGCGTCGTCGAGGAGGCCGGCAGCGTGGAGCCGGCGCGCGTGGATCGCCGTGGCCTCACAGTCGTACGGCAGCAGCTCGGCGTCGTCGGCGCGGAGAAACGCGGCCACGGCCGGGTCGAGCGCACGCCCGACCCGGCCTGACCACAACGTCATGCGTTCGTCTTCGCCCGCTTGCGGGCCGCCGCGAGCTCGATCTCGAGCGACGCGATCCTGACGAAGCCCTCGGCGGCGGCGTGCGGGAACGTCTCACCGGTGCCGTACGAGGCGAGCTGCTCCGCGTAGAGCATGTTCGGCGAGCGGCGGCCAGTGACGACGGCGGCGTTCGGCCGCAGCGAGACGCGGACCTCGCCGTCGACGAGCTCCTGCGTCCGGTCGACGAACGCGTCGATCGCCTCGCGCGCCGGGCCGAACCAGAGCCCCTCGTAGACGAGCTCCGTCCAGCGCTGCTCGAGCGTGCGCTTGATCCGCGCCTCGTCCTTCGTCAGGACGACGTCCTCGAGCGCAGAGTGCGCCTGGATCAGGACGAGCGCGGCGGGTGCCTCGTAGACCTCGCGGCTCTTGATCCCCACGGCGCGGTTCTCGATCATGTCGATCCGGCCGATCCCGTAGATGCCGGCGAGCGCGTTCAGCCGTGCGATCAGCTCCGCGAGCCCCAGCGCCTCGCCGTCGAGCGAGACCGGGATCCCGCTCTCGAAGCCGATCGTCACCTCCGTCGGCTCGAGCGCGGAGGACGGGTCGCTCGTGAGCGCGTACGGCTCCTCCGGCGGCGCCGCCCAGGGATCCTCGAGCACACCCGCCTCGATCGCGCGGCCGAAGAGGTTCTCGTCGATCGAGAACGGCGCCGCCTGCGTGGCCTGGACGGGAATCCCCTTGGCGAGCGCGTACTCGATCTCCTCGTCGCGCGTCCAGATCCGGTCGCGGAGCGGTGCGATCACATGCAGGCCGGGGTCGGTCGCCTTGAACGAGAGCTCGAAGCGAAGCTGGTCGTTCCCCTTGCCGGTGCAGCCGTGCACGACGGCTTCGGCCCCGAGCTCGACCGCGAGCTCGGCGACCGCCTGCGCGATCACCGGCCGCGAGAGCGCGGAGACGAGCGGATACTTGCCCTCGTAGAGCGCATTCGTCTTGATCGCTCGCGCGCACTGCTCCTCGGCGAAGGCGGCCTTGCGGTCGACGAGGATGACGTCGTCGGCCCCCGCGGCGCGGGCGCGCTCGATCGACGCCTCGAGATCGAACTCCTGGCCCACGTCGACCAGCACGGCGACGACCTCGTCGAAGCCGTACCACTCCTCCTTCAGCCAGCTGACGATGCAGCTGGTGTCGAGGCCGCCCGAGAAGGCGACAACCGCGATCCTGTTCATCGTGCTCCTGTCCTCCTCTGATTGCATACTATGCACTATAGCTGCATTTCATGCAGAAGTAGACTTGGAGCGTGAAGACCCGCTTCGTCGACTGCCGTCCCCGCGAGGCGTACCTCTCCGGCCATGTTCCGGGCGCCGCCAACGCCGATCCCGAGCTCGATCTCACCGGCGACGACGGGGGCGGCCGCCACCCGCTCCCGAGTGCGGCTGCGTTCGCCGCCTGGGCCTCCGCGGCCGGCATCGACCGCGACACGCTGGTCGTCGGCTACGACGAGGGCACGGGCTGGGCGGCGCGGCTCTGGTGGCTGCTGCGGCACTTCGGCCACGACGCCGCGGGGACGATCCGGCTCGACGCCTGGAACGGCCCCCTCATGGCCGGCGAGGAGGAGATCGAGCCGGCCGCGTTCGTCGCGGAGCCGCGCGCGGGCGACACAGCCAGGCGCGTCCGAGATCCTCGAACGGCTCGGCGACTCGTCGCTGACGCTCGTCGACGCGAGGGCGCCGGAGCGCTGGCGCGGCGAGACGGAGCCGATCGACCCGGTCGCGGGACGCATCCCCGGCGCCCGAAACCGCTTCTTCCTCGACGAGTCTCCGCTCCCGAAGGAGCTGCTCGATGCGCCGGATCTCGTCGTCTACTGCGGCTCGGGCGTCACCGCCTGTGCCGTGCTCCACGAGCTCCACCTGGCGGGCCGCGACGACGCACGGCTCTACCCCGGCTCGTTCAGCGAGTGGTACGCGCTCGGCCCGGTGGAACGCGACTGACTAGGAGACGGTCGCGGCCAGCTGGTGCGCGCGGTGCGCCGAGATCCCGTTCCGCTGCGCGCGGACGAGCTCGTGGTCGGTCTCGCCGAGCTCGACGAGCGGCAGCAGGCGGACGTCGCGCAGCCGCAGCTGGACGGGGAGGCCCTCGGTGAACGCGTACGGGTGGAGCTCGTTTGCGAGCGTGCCCGTGAAGGGGCCGCTCCGCCAGCCGTCGGCGTCGTGCCAGAGCTCCCCGAGCGCCTCGAAGTCGCCGGGGCTGACCTCGATCCAGCTGCCGTAGCCGAAGTAACCGTCCTCGCCGTCGACCGGCAGCTCGAGCAGCGCTCGGACGAAGAAGCGCTCGTCGTCGCCGTCGCGCAGGACGGCGGAGTCCTCGCCGACCCAGGCGCGCTCGTCACGCTCGAGCTCGTCGATCCGGAAGATCGGGTCCGGCAGGCTCAGGCGGATGTCGCGGGTCTCGCCCGCATGTGTCTCCCCACAGACCTCGCAGGTGAACGCCACGCTACGCGGCGGTCGCCGTGCCCGGGAGATAGCGCTGCCAGACCTGAGGGATCGTCGGCGTCGCAAGGTGGATGAAGAGCACCGGCGCGGGCGGCCGCGGCAGCCGCTTCAGGTGCAGCCCCGAGTCCTCGAGCAGCCGGTCGCCCTTGCGCAGGTTGCAGGGAGCGCACGCCGTGACCACGTTCTCCCAGATCGACTCGCCGCCCTTGGAGCGCGGGATCACGTGGTCGAGGGTGAGCCGGCCGGACGAGGTGCCGCAGTAGACGCAGCGCCAGCCGTCCCGGGCGAAGAGCGCCCGGCGCGAGATCTTCCGCTGGATCGCGCGCGGGACCCGGACGTACTGGACCAGCCGGATCACGTGCGGCCAGACGTAGGTGTCGGTCGCGGAGCGCAGGCCCTTGGGCAGGCTCTCGAGCACCTCGGCCTTCCCTTTCCAGACGAGCACGTGCGCCCGCCGAACCGAACAGACGTTCAGCGGCTCGTAGCTTGCATTCAGGACGAGGACCTGTTGCAACTCGAAGAGAGAGTACCAGCGAGAGCGGCGTTTTCCGCTCTATCTGGCCATTGCGCGCTCGACCGCCTCGAGCTCTTCCGGCGAGAGCGCGATCGGGGCGCGGCCCCGGTCGAGCTCCTTGACGTAGAGGCGGGCGTAGTCGCGGCCCTGGATCGCGGTCACGACCGTGCCGGTGCGGTTGTCGTCCAGGAATGCGAACGAGGCCGACTGGTGCCCGCCCGTCCCGGCGTAGGCGTCGTAGCGGACGACGGCCGTGTTCGTCAGCGAGCCGTCGACGCGGCGGTCGACCCGCGACAGCCCGGCCGCGACCTCGTCGACGGCGCGATGGAGGTCGTCGATCCGGCCCTGGAGCGAGACGGCGAAGTCGACGAGATCCGAGCGGCCGCCGCCGAGCAGGACCCGCTGGGCGTTCCGCAGCCGCCGCACCCGCACCCAGAGCCAGAAACAGAGACCGAGCGCGGCCGCGGCCGCAGCCGCCGCGGCAATCGCGACGATCAGCTCGGCGCTCAAACCGCTAGGCCCCCAGGGAGAAGATGATCGGGTACTCGGCGGAGTTGTTGTTGGTCCGCTGCTCGCCGGGCACGGGATCGACGTCGATCCGCATGATCCGCCGCTCGCCGAAGTCGACCGACGGGAAGTCCCGGAAGACGACGGTCTTCGTCTCGTCGGGATTGATGATGTCGATCGTCTGCTTCTTCACGATCGGCGTCGGGCTCTGCTGGATCGTGAGCGTCACCTCGATCTTCACTTCCTGGCTGTTGCCCCCGTTCGCGACCGCGACCGCGAAGCCGAGATCGGTCGAGGCCTCGACGGTGTTCTCGGCGGACTCGGAGAGCACCTGGCCGCCGGGGACGACCGTGACCTGCTCGATGTTCGTGCCGTGCAGCCCGCTCGGCGTGCCGCCGGTCGAGCCGGACGCTGCGGAGCCGTTGATCCGCTCCCAGATCGGCACCATCGAGCGCGTGCTGGCGAGGTCTGGCGTCTGGACGAAGTTCGAGTCGGGTACGGCGATCCCGCTGAGGTCCTCCGTCCGTAGGACCACGATCGAGGGCTGCTTGAAGAGGTCGTCCCACACAACGTCGCTGGCGAGGAGACGCTCGGCCTGCGAAGCGAGGAGCGCGCCCGCGGCGGCGGCGTCCTTGGAGCCCTGTGTCCGCCGGAACGCCTCGGCGAGCCCGGCGAGGCCGTCGACGCGGAACCTGAGCGAGTCGAGTGACCGCTCGTGAGGGTCGAAGAGCGGCCCGGGCGGGTCGAGCTTGCTGGCGCGGTCGACGCCGATCTCCTGCTGCTGGACGAGGCCGGCCAGCTGCTTCTGCAGGTCGGCCGGCTTGATCCCGGGCGTCGTCAGCACGTCGCTGAGCTCGCGGCCGATGCGCTCGGAGTCGCGGGCCACGGCCGACATGTCGGTCATGTAGCTGCTGTACGAGTCGCGCTTCGCGTCCTCCTGGCAGCTCTGCACCCACAGCAGCAGCAGGACGACGATCAGGATCGCGAACGCGATCAGTCCGAGCAGCCGTAAGAGCGGCGTGAAGCCCGCACGCGGGCGGATCGGGCCGCGCGGCAGACGCGGCCCCCGGCCGCTGCGAGAGGTGCGGTCGCTCCGACCCGAAGCCTCCTGCGTCTCAGGCTCCTCGAAGAAGTCGAACTCGAAATCAGAGTCGCGGCTGCTCATGGCAAGCGTGGAACGACGCCACTGTAACGGCTGCTTCGGTCGTGACCGGCCCGTTGCAGGCGGCAGGAAACGCTCCGGCGGCGGCCAACCCGGGAGAAGTCGTGTCTGCCGCTGCTCAAGCGCTTCCCCGCGGGGAGCTCGTCCTCGACCGCTACCGCCCGCTCCGCCCGCTCGGGAGCGGCGGTTCCGGCTCCGTCTGGCTGGCCCGGGACGAACGGAACGGGCTCGACGTGGCGCTGAAGATCATCCCTCGCGAGGGCAAGGCGGCGCACCGCGCCGAGCGCGAGGCGGAAGCTGCGTCACGGCTGCGGCACGAGCGCTGCCTGCGCGCGTACGGGTTCGGCTCCGACTCCGGCCACGTCTACATCGCCTACGAGTACGTCGGCGGCCGCACGCTGCGCGAGGCGATGCGCGGCGGCGAGCTCCGCGACGGCCAGGCGATCGAGGCGGCGGCCCAGATCCTCGAGGGTCTCGCGCACGCGCACGGCCGCGGAATCATCCATCGCGACGTGAAGCCGTCGAATGTCCTGCTCGCCGAGGACGAGGGGATCTCCGTACGCCTACTCGACTTCGGGCTGGCGCAGTTCGACGAGGCCGAGACGCTGACCGCGGTCGGCGACGTCCCCGGCACGCTCGCGTACATCTCGCCCGAGCGCCTGCGCGGCGAGGAGGCCTGCTCGGCGAGCGACGTCTGGGCGGTCGGGATCCTGCTCTGGGAGGCGCTCGCCGGGAAGCACCCGTTCTGGGGCGTCCCGCTGCCCCAGATGGCCGGGACGATCGAGGCCGGCTGTCCGCCGCTCCAGCCCGAGCGGCCCGACCTGCCGAAGCGCCTGCTCAGCGCGATCTCGCACGCCGTCGCGCACGATCCCGCCAAGCGCCCGCCCGCCGCGGCGCTGGCGCAGGAGCTGCGGTCGGCACTCGCCGGCGGTAGACGTTCGACGAACGTCGAAAGTGTTGTTTCAACACAAGCTCTCCTACCTCGGCTCGCACCCGCCGCGCTCGCCGGGGTGGCCGCGCTCGCCGGGGGGATGGCGCTGCCGTTCTATCCGACCGGCTGGGCGCCTGCGCTCGCCGCCGTCGCCGCCGTCGCGGCGTTCCGCTCCCCGCGCGCCGGGCTCGCGCTCGCGCTCGCGGCGCCGCTGCTGCCGCTGGGGAACCTCGCCCTCGGTCTGGCGCTGCTCTACGGCGTCGTCGCCCTCGCCTGGCTCGTCCTGACCTGGGGCGACGCCCGCTGGGGGCTTGCGTTCCTCGCCGGGCCGGCGCTCGCGGCCGTGGGCATGCTCGCGCTCGTCCCGGTCGCCGTCGCCGGGGCGGCCGGTGCAGTCCGGCGCTCGGCGCACGTTCTCGCTGCCGTCACCCTCGCGGCGGTCGTGGCGGGCCTCCGCGGTGTCGAGCTCCCGTTCGCGGGCGGAACGGCGCCGTCACCCGACGTCGACGGCGTCGAAAGCGCTCGTCGCGGCGGCAACGGCGCTCGCCGGAGTCGTTCCCGCGGGGCTCGCGCTCGCCGCGGCCGGTCTCGCCGCCGTCGCCGCCGCGCTGCCGCACGCGCGCAGCCCGTGGCGGATCGCGGGAATCGGAGTCGGCGTGCTCGCCGCAACACTGCTGTTCGTTCCGGCCGCGCCCGCGCTGCCGTTCGTGCTCGCCGCCTGGCTCACCGTCGCGGTGCTGGCACTCAAGGCCGAGCGTTAGACTCGGCTCCCGGGGGCATCAACCCCTTCGCCATGAGTGTCCTCCGGAGCATCGAGCAGAAGATCGAAGGCCTCTTCGAGGGGATGTTCGGGCGCGCCTTCCGTACCCACGTGCAGCCGGTCGAGCTGGCACGCAAGCTCGCGAAGGAGATGGACGAGCACCGCACGATCTCCGTCTCGCGCGTCTACGTCCCGAACGAGTACTCCGTCTACCTCTCCGAGACCGACCGGGAGCAGTTCACGGGCTACGAGGGCTCGCTCGTCGGCGAGCTCCAGGATCACCTGACCGAGCACGCGCGGCGGGAGAGCTACGCGATGCTGACGCCGCCACGGGTGCTGATGCTGACCGACGCCGACCTCTCGATCGGCGAGTTCGGGATCGCGACCCGGATGGTGCAACCGGAGGGCAAGCGCGGCCCGCAGCTGGACGAGCCCGACGCCCAGGTCGAGCCGGGCGCGACGATGATCTACAAGGCGAAGCCGCCGCAGCCGACGGAAGCCGTCTCGCCGGCCGAGCTCGGGCTCGAGGACGAGATCTTCTCCCTGACGATGAACGGGCGCACACACGCGCTCGAGGGCGCCACGGTCGTGCTCGGCCGCTCGAAGGACAGCGACATCCAGGTCGAGGACGCGAACGTCTCTCGCCGGCACGCTGAGCTGCGCCGCGAGGACGGCGCCTGGTGGCTCGTCGACCTCGACTCGACGAACGGCACCGAGCTGAACGGCAAGCGCGTCAAGCGCTCGAAGCTCGACGACGGCGACACGATCACGCTCGGCGCCACCGAGCTCGTCTTCGGCAAGCGGAAGGTCGGCGCTTGAAACGCGCGTTCCTCGGGCGCCGCTCGCAGTGCCCGGCCGGAGGGGACAGTACGCGCGGTACGGCCCCGGAGAGCCGGGTGCTGCGAGCGGTGCCAGGCGACGGCGGAGCCCGGCTCTGCCGGGCGGGAGCCGCCGCCGGCGAGGGGCGCGCGTGAACATCGACGTCGAGGAGGCGCTCCTCGTCCTCAAGATCGGGTTCATCGTCCTGCTCTACCTCTTCATCTGGCGGATCGTGCGCAGCGTCAGCAGGGACTTCCGGGTCGGCCCCGCGCAGGAGAGCGTGATCATCTCCCCCGGCGAGGCTTCGAGCCTCGGGCTGGCGCCGTCGAAGCGCGCCAGGCTGGTGGTGGTGAAGAGCCCGGCGCTCGACCCGGGCGAGGAGGTGCCGGTCGACGCGCTGCCGGTTGCGATCGGGCGCGGGGGCCAGAACGAGATCCCGCTCGAGGGCGACGAGTTCGCGTCGGCACAGCACGCGCGCTTCGAGTCGAAGCGTGACGGACTCTGGGTCGAGGACATCGGCTCGACCAACGGCACCTTCGTCAACGGCGCCCGCGTGACGACGCCCCGGCGACTCGCCAAGGGCGACATCGTCCGCGTCGGCCAGACCGACTTCAGGGTCGAGGTCTGATGCTGGCGGGCTTCACCGGCGTCACCGATCCCGGCCGCCGCCGCAGGCGGAACGAGGACGCCTACGTCGCCGAGCCGCCGCTGTTCGCGATCGCCGACGGGATGGGCGGCGCTCAGGCCGGCGAGGTCGCATCCGGGCTCGCGGCCGCCGTGCTCGAGGAGGCGACCGGCGACGACCGCGGCGAGGAGCGGGTCGCGGAGCTGATCCAGGAGGCGAACCGGCGCGTCTTCCGGCGCTCGACCGAGGACGCCGCGACCTCGGGGATGGGGACGACGATGACGGTCGCGCTGGTCGACTACGCCGACGGGACGATCGCGTTCGGCCACGTCGGCGACTCGCGGGCCTACCGCGTCCGCGGGGGCGAGCTGGAGCAGCTGACCGACGACCACTCGCTCGTCGGCGAGCTCGTCCGCAGCGGCAGGCTCTCGCCCGAGGAGGCGGAGACGCACCCGCAGCGCTCCGTGATCACCCGCGCGCTCGGCACCGAGCCCGACGTCGACGTCGACACCTTCACCGTCGAGGCCGAGCAGGACGACATCTACCTGCTCTGCTCGGACGGGCTCACGGACATGATCTCGCCGCGCGACATCCTCACCGCGGTCGAGGCGAGCGCCGACCTCGACGAGGCGGCCCGGGCGCTCGTGGACGCCGCCAACGCCGGCGGCGGCGAGGACAACATCACGGTCGTCCTCTTCCAGATCGACGGCCCGGGGAGCGACGCGGGCGAGACGGCCCAGGTGCCCGCCGCGAGCGAGCCGGAGCAGGACGACGACGAGGACACGCTCTCGCCCCTCGACGCCGTGCCCGTGGTCGACACGGCCGTGATCCCCGCCGCCGTGATCGAGGAGCACTTGCAGCAGACCGAGGCCGCCCGCGCACGACGAGCCTCGGCGCCGGCTGCTGCCGCTGGTTCTCCTGATCCTGATCCTGGTCGCGCTCGTCGCGCTCGCGCTCTGGGGGCTGACACGCTGAGCCTGCGAAACCGTGAGCTGCTGAACCTGATCGCCGTGGGCCTGCTCACGGCGATCGGCTTTGCGAGCGTCTACATCGCCGGCTCCGAGCCGTCGGAGATCGACGCCGGCTCGCTCACCTACGCGGGGCTCTTCATGGCGCTCTACCTCGCGGCGCACTTCGTCGTCCGCTACGCGGCGCCCTACGCCGACCCCGTGCTGCTGCCGCTCGCGGCGCTGCTCTCGGCGATCGGCGTGACGCTGATCTACCGGCTCGAGCCCGACGACGCCTTCCGCCAGAGCCTCTGGATCGTGATCGGCGTCGCCCTCTTCGCGCTGACGCTCTATGCGTTCCGCCGCGACTACCGCATCCTCGAGCAGTACAAGTACCTGTTCGGGGTCACGGCGATCCTGCTGATGATGCTGCCGGCGCTCCCGGGCCTCGGGCAGACGATCAACGGCGCGAGGCTGTGGGTGAAGGTCGGCTCGTTCCAGTTCCAGCCCGGCGAGCTCGCGAAGATCTTCCTGATCGTCTTCCTCGCCGGCTACCTGCGCGACAAGCGCGAGGTCCTGGCCCAGGGGCGGCTGAAGGACTTCGGGCCGCTGCTCGTGATCTGGGGCGCCGCAATGCTCGTGCTCGTCCAGACGAACGACCTCGGGAGCGCGCTGCTCCAGTTCGGGATCTTCCTGGCGATGCTCTACGTCGCCACCGCCCGCGCCGCGTACGTGCTCGCCGGGCTCGCCCTGTTCGTCGGCGGCGCCGCCTTCGTCTACCGGTACGTCGGTCACGTCCAGGAGCGCGTGACGATCTGGCTGAGCCCGTGGACCGACGAGCCCGTCTTCTGCTCGCAGACAGGCGACCTCGCACTGCGGCAGGACTGCGGCTCCTTCCAGCTGGTCAAGAGCCTCTACTCGATCGGCAACGGCGGCTTCGCCGGGACCGGCCTCGGCAAGGGCACGTTCACGACCACGAGCGGCGATCCGATCATCCCCTACCTCAACACCGACTTCATCTACTCCGCGATCGCCCAGGAGCTCGGGCTCGTCGGCGCCGCCGGGCTGCTGCTCGTGTTCATGCTCTTCGTCGCCCGCGGCTTCCGGGTCGCGCTGCTCGCCGACGACGGCTTCTCGAAGCTGCTCGCGGCCGGGCTCACGTTCGGCTTCGCGCTCCAGACCTTCATCATCGTCGGCGGCGTCCTGAGGGTGATCCCCCTGACCGGGATCACGCTGCCGTTCGTCTCCTACGGCGGCTCGAGCGTCGTCGCCAACTTCATCCTGCTGGCGCTGCTGCTCCACGTCTCGAACCGCGCGAACATGCAGGCCGCGAGAGGCCGGACGTGAACAAGCAGATCACGCGCCTCGCGATCACCGGCGTCGGGATGATCGTCGCGCTCGTCGTCGCGACGACGTACTGGCAGGCCTGGGCGGCCGGCGATCTCGCCGACCGGCAGGACAACCAGATCCAGCAGGTGGCGCAGTTCACGATCGAGCGCGGCGAGATCCGCGGCAACGGGCTCGTCTATGCGACGAACCGGGAGGTGAAGAAGGGCGGCCGCACGTTCTACTTCCGGGTGTATCCCACGCGCGGGCTGGCCGCCCACGTCGTCGGCTACTCGACCCAGTCGCGCTTCCGCACGGGCCTCGAGCGGTCGCTGAACGACTACCTGACCGGCCAGAACGCGAACCTCTCGACCGTCCTGGAGACGTTCGTCGACCGGGCCAAGGGCGCGACGATCCAGGGCAACGCCGTGCGCCTGACCCTCGTCCCCCGCGCCCAGCGGGCGGCCCAGAACGCGCTCGGCAGGCGGTGCGGCGCGGTCGTGGCGCTCGACGTCCGCACCGGGGAGGTGCTGGCGATGTACTCCTCGCCGACCTACGACCCGAACCTCGTCGAGGAGAACTTCGACCAGGTGACGGGCGTCCTCGCCGAGTGCCGGCGGCCGGATGCGCTCCTGAACCGCGCCACCGCCGGCCTGTACGCGCCGGGCTCGACCTTCAAGGTCGTGACCGCGGCGGCTGCGATCGACTCCGGCCGCTACACGCCCGACTCCGACTTCGTCGACCCCGGCTACTGCGAGGTCTACGGCAAGCGGGTGAACAACTACGACACGACCCGGCCGTTCGGCGCGCTCGACCTGCACACGGCGCTCGTCAACTCGGTCAACTCGGTCTTCTGCAACATCGGCAAGGAGCTCGGGGCGAGGTACCTCGTCAGGTACATGAAGCGGTTCGGCTTCTACGAGAAGCCGCCGCTGGAGACGCCGGCGAACGAGCGGACCGCGAGCGGGCTCTACAAGGGCACGAAGCTCTTCGATCCGGCGGAGGACTCCGAGGTCGACGCCGGCCGGATGGCCTTCGGCCAGGAACGGCTGCTCGTCACCCCGCTGCAGATGGCGATGGTCGCTGCGACGATCGCGAACGACGGCGTCGTGATGAAGCCGCAGGTCGTCGACCGGATCGTCGCTCCCGACGGCAGGGTCATCGTCCGCTCGAAGCCGGAGGAGTTCGGCCGCGCGATCAAGCCCGAGACCGCGCGCGCCGTCGCCGCGATGATGAAGGACGCGGTCGAGGATGGCACCGGCACGGCGGCGCAGATCTCCGGCGTCACGGTCGGCGGCAAGACCGGGACCGCCGAGACCGGGATCGCAGGGCTGAACACGACCTGGTTCATCAGCTACGCCGGCAAGACGCGCCCGGAGGTGGCGATCGCGGCCGTCGTGGAGCAGCAGAACTCGACCGGCGGCGAGACCGCCGCGCCCGTCGCCAGGGAGGTCTTGCAGGCTCTCCTGGGGTAAGCGGCGAACTCCTAACCTGTCCTTTTATGGCCTCCGGCGACACCATCATCGACACGCTCTTCGACGGGCGCTACCAGATCATCCGGAAGCTCGGCTCCGGAGGGATGGCGAACGTCTACCTCGCCTCCGACCAGGAGCTCGGCCGCCGCGTCGCGATCAAGATCCTGGACGACCGGCACGCCCGCGACGAGCAGTTCGTGGAGCGCTTCCGCCGCGAGGCGCAGAACGCCGCCGGCCTCTCGCACCCGAACATCGTCTCGATCTACGACCGCGGCGAGGCGGAGGGGACGTACTACATCGCGATGGAGTACGTCGAGGGGCGGACGCTGAAGGAGCTGATCGTGGCGCGCGGCCCCTCCCCGCTCGGGATCGCGATCGACTACACGCGCCAGATCCTCTCCGCGCTCCGCTTCGCGCACCGGAACGGGATCGTCCACCGCGACATCAAGCCGCACAACGTGATCGTCGACGGCGAGGGCCGCGTCAAGGTGATGGACTTCGGGATCGCGCGGGCGGGCGCCGCCAGCCAGATGACGGAGGCGGGCTCGATCATCGGGACGGCGCAGTACCTCTCGCCGGAGCAGGCCCGGGGCGCGCCGGTCGACCAGACCTCCGACCTCTACTCGACCGGGATCGTCCTCTACGAGTTGCTCACCGGCTCCGTCCCCTTCAACGGCGAGACGCCGGTCGAGATCGCGATGAAGCATCTCTCGCAGGTGCCTGCCGCTCCCTCGACGCACCGTCCCGAGATCCCGCGCGACCTCGACTTCGTCGCACTGCGCGCGCTCGCGAAGGATCCGGCCGACCGCTACCACTCGGCCGAGGAGATGGACTCCGACCTGGAGCGGATCGCACGCGGGATCGGCGTCTCCGCCGAGACCGCCGAGGCCGCGACGACGGTGCTCGCGCAGACAGACGTCGGCGACGCGGCGACCTCGATCGGGTCCGCGACCTACACGCCCGGCCGGTACTACGAGTACGACGAGCCGGCGCGCCGGCGCCAGATCTGGCCCTGGCTGCTCGGCACGCTGCTCGTCGCGCTTGCGCTCGTCGGCGGCTGGTTCGCCTGGCAGGAGCTCGAATCGCGACTGGACGCGGCGAAACCCGTGGCCGTCCCCGACGTCGACGGCAGCGTCGAGCGGCTCGCCGTGGAGCAGATCAGGGAGGCCGGGCTGAAAGAGCTGGTCGAGCGCACGTCGAACGACGACGGCGTCAAGCAGGGAATCGTCTTCGAGCAGGATCCCCAGCCGGGAGACCGGATCGAGCGCGGCAACTTCGTCACGATCGTGGTCTCGACGGGCCCGTCGAAGGTCCGGGTCCCGACTGTCGTCGGCGAGAGCCGCGACCGGGCCGTCTCCGACCTGACCGCCGCGGGCCTGAAGCCGAACGTCGTCGCCGTCAACTCGCTCGAGCCGGTGGACACCGTGCTCGCGACGGCGCCCGCCGCCGGCACGGAGGTGATCGTCGGCACGGCTGTTCGCGTCAACGTCTCCAAGGGCCCGAAGCCGATCACGGTGCCGAGCGTGATCGGCACGGCCTACGAGAGCGCGCAGTCGCAGCTGCAGGGACTCGGCTTCGCGGTCACCCGCGAGGACGTCGAGGACGCGCAGCAGCCCGAGGGGATCGTCGTCGGCCAGACTCCGGCGGCCGGGACACAGCAGGGCAAGGGCTCCGTGATCGCGCTGCAGGTGTCCCAGGGGCCGCAGACCTCGCAGGTCCCGGACGTGACCAGCCTGACGGAGGCGGACGCGGCGGCGCAGCTGGCGCAATCCGGCTTCGAGGTGCAGACGGTGGAGGAGATCGTCGACGACCAGCAGCTCGACGGCCGCGTGCTCTCGCAGGACCCCGAAGGGGGAACCGACGCCGAGCAGGGAACGAGCGTCGTGATCGTCGTCGGCCGCTTCGAGCCCCCCGACGACGGATGAGCGCACGGATCCGCGTCGCCGTCGTCGCCGGCGGCCGCTCCAGCGAGCACGAGATCTCGCTCGCGTCGGCCCGTTCGGTGCTGGACGCGCTCGATCCGGAGCGCTACGAGACGACGACGATCGCGATCGGCCGGGACGGCCGCTGGGCGCTCGACGCGCCAAGTAACAGTCTGTTGCAAGGCGAGGTGGCGGAGACGCTGCCGGTGGTGGCCGACTCGAGGCCGGCGGAGGCGCTCGGCGCCGTCGACGTCGTCCTGCCCGTCCTCCACGGCCCGTTCGGCGAGGACGGCACCGTCCAGGGGCTGCTGGAGCTCGCCGGGATCCCCTACGTCGGCGCGGGCGTCGCCGCCTCGGCGCTCTGCATGGACAAGGACCTGTTCAAGGCGGTCCTGCGCGACCGTGGCATCCCGGTCGCGCGCAACGTGACGCTGCGGCTCGGCGACGACGTGCAGAACCCGTTCGGCTACCCCGTCTTCGTCAAGCCGGCGCGCCTCGGCTCGTCCGTCGGGATCTCGAAGGCGCACGACGAGGTCGAGCTGGAGACCGCGGTCGCGCTCGCACGCCGTCACGACGAGAAGGTGCTCGTGGAGGAGTTCGTCGCCGGCACCGAGGTCGAGTGCGGAGTGCTCGGCAACGTCCGCCCCGCCCCGCTCGCGTCGGTCGTGGGCGAGATCGTCCCGCACGCCGAGTGGTACGACTACGCGGCCAAGTACGACGCGGGCGGCTCGGACATCATCGTCCCCGCCCGGATCTCCGACGAGACCGCGGCGCGCGTGCAGGCGCTCGCGGTCGACTCGTTCATCGCGACCGAGTGCGAGGGGATGGCCCGGGTCGACTTCTTCGTCCGCGAGGACGGCGAGGTCGTCGTCAACGAGATCAACACGATCCCCGGCTTCACCTCGACGAGCGTCTACGCACGGCTGTTCGAGGCGTCGGGAATCCCGTACGGCGAGCTGCTCGACCGGCTGATCGAGCTCGCGCTCGAACGGCACGAGCGGCGCTCAAGCCTGGAGTACTAGCGCGGCTCTAGGTCGCTTTCACCTCGTTGACGCGGGCGCTGCCGTCGAGGTCGGTGATCCAGAGGACGAGGTAGGGCGCATCCGTGTCGTTGAGCTCCCACGTCGTCGTCGCGGCGGTCCTCGCGTCGCCGGCGACGATCGTGTCGAACGGGCCCTCGGGCGAACTGCCCGAGCGGATCTCCGCGTTGAAGCCGGGCGTATCGGTCGTCAGGGTCAGCCGCTGCGGGGTGCCGCCGACCTTCAGGACGAGGCCGACACCCGGCTTCGTGAAGTCGGCAAAATAGGTCGAGGTCGTCCAGTAGGTGGTGGGATCCCCGTCTGTCGCGTCGGCGACGCGCTCCGGGTGCTCGACCTTGTCGTCCCCGTCCGGGTCGTAGGACGCGACTCCCTCCAGGGTCACCGGCGTGTCGGCGTCGGCGCCGCCCGGCGTCTCGTCGTCACCCGTCACGAGCAGAATCCCGCCGACTGCGACCGCGAGCAGGACAAGTCCCAGCAGCAGCAACAGCCAGACGGGCACGCGGCTGTCGCGCCGCGCGCGCTGCCGCGGCGGCCTGGCCGCGACCGCGGCCGGCTTGCGCATGATCATCGTCCCCTCGCCGTCCTCCCTGGCGTCGAGCTCGGCCGTGACGGCCTCGAGCTCGGCGACCACGACGTCCATCGACGCCGGGCGGTCGGAAGGCGCCTTCGCCAGGCAGCGCTGGATCAGCGAGGCCAGCCGGATCGGTGCGTCCGGACGCGTGTCGAGAACGCTCGGGATCGGCTCGTTCACGTGCTTCATCGCCACCGTGACGAAGTTGTCGCCCACGTACGGCACCTCGCCGGTGAGCAGCTCGTGCAGGACGACGCCGAACGAGTAGACGTCGGTCTGGGCGTCGACCCGCTCGCCTCGCGCCTGCTCGGGCGCGATGTAGTGGCTCGTGCCGAGGACGGTGCCGGTCTCGGTCTGGCCGACCGCGTCGAGCGAGCGGACGATCCCGAAGTCGGTCACCTTCGCCCGGCCGTCGCCGTTCAGGAGCACGTTCTGCGGCTTGACGTCGCGGTGGACCAGGCCCTGTCCGTGAGCGAACGCGAGCGCACGCCCGATCTCGAGGCCGAGCTCGAGCACCCGCCGCACGGGCAGCGGGCCACCGCGCCCGACGAGCTCCTTCAGGTTCTCGCCGTCGACGAGCTCGAAGACGATGAACTGCCGCCCGTTCTCCTCGCCGCGGTCGATCACGGTGACGATGTTCGGGTGCGAGAGCTGCGCGACCGCGCGTGCCTCGCGCCGGAAGCGCGCGACGTACTCCTCGTCGTCCCCGTACTGGTCGTGAAGGATCTTCAGCGCCACGTTCCGCTCGAGCAGCGTGTCGAAGGCGCAGTAGACGGTCGACATCCCGCCCGCGCCCACGGTCTCCTTCACCTCGTATCGGTCCGCGATCAGTTGGCCCACAGCCACCAACGTACCGTTCCCCCGCCCGAAAAAACCTACGCCAGGACGTGCGCGAGCGCGTCTTCCCAGGCGCCCAGCGCTTCGTCGAGCTCGGCGTCGGAGAGGACGAGCGGGCAGAGCACGCGGATCGTGTTCCCGTACACGCCGGCCTTCAGGAGCAGCAGGCCGCGCTGCATCGACGCGTCGATCACAGCCTGCGCCAGCGCCGGCGCCGGCTGCTTCGTGGCCCGGTCCTCGACCAGCTCGATCGCGAGCATCGCGCCGACACCGCGAACGTCGCCGATCGCGGCGAAGCGCTCCTGCCAGGCCAGCATCCTCGCGCGCATCGTCTCGCCGATCTGGACGGCGCGCTCGGTCAGGTTCTCTTCCTCGATCACGTCGAGGACGGCGAGCGCTGCCGCCTGCGCCACGGGATTGCCGACGTACGTGCCGCCGACGGCCCCGTCGTGCGCGACGTCGACGATCTCCGCCTTCCCGAGCACGCCCGAGAGCGGCAGCCCGGCGGCGATCGACTTCGCGACCGTGATCAGGTCGGGCTCGACACCCGAGTGCTCGATCGCGAACAGCTTGCCCGTGCGCGCGAAGCCGGTCTGCACCTCGTCGGCGATCAGGCAGATCCCGTACTCGTCGCAGATCGCACGCAGCCCCACGAGGAAATCGTTCGGCGCGGGCAGGAACCCGGCCTCGCCCTGGACCGGCTCGACGATGATCGCGGCGACCTGCTCGGCCGCGACCTGCGTTGCGAACATCTGCCGCAGCTCCGCGAGCGCGGTCGTCGTGTCGGGGCCGCGGTACTCGGACGGGAACGGCGCCCGGTAGACCTCCGGCGCCAGTGGGCCCATGCCGAGCTTGTACGGATGCGGGCGCGAGGTCAGCGTCATCGAGAGGAGCGTGCGCCCGTGGAAGGCGCCGTCGAACGCGATCACGGCCGGCCGCTGCGTCGCGAGCCGAGCGAACTTGACCGCGTTCTCGACCGCCTCCGTGCCGGCGTTGAAGAAGGCGGCCTTCGCCGGGCCCTTGAACGGCGCCAGCGCGAGCAGGCGTTCGGCCAGCTCCACGTAGGGCTCGTAGGGGACGACCGTGAAGTCGGTGTGGGCGAAGCGGGTGAGCTGCTCGGTCGCGGCCTCGACGACCCGCGGGTGTGAGTGGCCGGTGTTCAGGCAGCCGACGCCGCCGGTGAAGTCGATGAACGTGTTGCCGTCGACGTCGGTGAGCGTCGCGCCGCGGCCCTCGTGCGCCACGATCGGGAGCACGATCGACTTCGCGTTCGCGATTACGCGCTGCTTCCGCTCCAGGATCGCCTGCGAGCGGGGGCCTGGAATCGCGGTCCGGATGTCGATCGTCTTGGTCGTGGCCATGGGCTGAGCAGGGTAGCTCAGCGGCGAATAGGTTTGGCGCCATGGACGTGCGTGACCTCGACGCCGATCCGCTCCGCCAGTTCGAGCGCTGGTTCGAGGAGGCGCGAGGAGCGGGGCTCCAGGCACCCGAGGCGATGGCGCTCGCGACGGCAACCCCCTCCGGCAGGCCGTCGGCACGGATGGTCCTGCTCAAGGGCGCCGACGAGCGCGGCTTCGCATTCCACACCAACTACGAGAGCCGAAAGGGCGACGAGCTCGCAGCGAACCCGTACGCAGCGCTGCTCTTCCACTGGCAGCCGCTCGGACGGCAGGTTCGCGTCGAAGGCCGCGTCGAGCGGGTGGAGGCCGAGGAGTCGGAGGCGTACTTCGTCACGCGCCCGCTGGGCAGCCGGCTCGCCGCCTGGGCCTCGCCGCAGAGCCGGCCGCTCACCGGCCGGGCGGAGCTGGAGCGGCTCTACGCCGAGGCGGTCAAGCAGTTCGGCGAGGACGTGCCGCTGCCGCCGAACTGGGGCGGGTTCCGGCTTGCACCCGACGCGTACGAGTTCTGGCAGCACGGCGCCGACCGCCTGCACGACCGCGTTCGCTACGAGCGCGGGGCGCTCGCGTGGTCGCGGCGGCGCCTGGCGCCCTAGTCGCGCCTGAAGAGCGAGCGCGCCGTGTCGTGCGCGTCGGTGTCGCGCGCCTGCCAGGCGCGCTCGACGAGGCTGCCGAGGACGTCGCGGATGCCGATCATCCCGAGCAGGTGATCGCCCTGCACGACCGGGACGTGGCGGATCCTGCGCTCGCCCATCAAGCGCGCCGCATCGAGGATCTGGACGTCGGCGTCGACCGTGACCGGCTCGCGTGTCATCACATCGCCGACCCGGACCGCATCCAGGTCGGTGCCGTCCCCCGCAAGCGCGAGCACGTCGCGCTCCGTGAAGATGCCCACGAGCCTGCCGCCGTCGCAGACGGCCACGGAGCCGACGCTCTCCTCGAGCATCCGCAGCACCGCCAGCCGCGCGGAATCGTCCGGACCGACGGTCACGACACGCGTCCTCATCACGTCGCCGATCGCCATTGGGTGGCGAGTGTAACGGTTGTTACGAGGCCGGTGCGAGGGCGCCCGGCGTGTAGACGCCGAGCGGGTTCCAGAGCAGATAGCCGCGGGCGCCCATGAGGCGGGCGGCCTCGATCTGCGCCTTCACCTCCGAGAGCCCGTAGGTGCGGCCGTAGGAAAAGTCCTGCAGCCAGGGAATCAGCTCCGCCTTCCCCTTCTTCAGCTCACGCCGGAAGTCGGCGAGCGACCACTCGACGGTCGCGCCCGGTGACGCATTCGGGTCCTCGAGGCCGTACTCGCCCGAGCCGTAGTGCGACGGATAGACCATCGGGTAGAGCGCGTCCACGTACTTCGAGAGCCGGCGCGGCACCTGGCCGATGCCGAGGTCGCGCGTAGCCGAGAGGCCGAAGACGTCGGCCGAGACGCGCACGCCGAGCGGCTTCAGGCGCTGGGTCGCGTAGTGGACGAACTGGGCGATCACCCAGCCCGGCGCGGTCGAGGTCTTCTTCGGGTAGACGATCGACTCGACGTCGCCGTCGGTGGGGAAGCGGACGTAGTCGAACTGGATCTCGTCGAAGCCTGCGCGGGCTGCGACCTCCGCGATCGACACGTTGTAGTCCCAGACCCGCCGGTCGTACGGGTTCGTCCAGCCGAGCCCGGCGTGGTTGTGCCAGACCGAGCCGTCCGGGTTCTTGATCGCGTAGCCGGGCTTGCCCTCCGAGAGGCGCGGATCCTCGAAGGTGACGACCCGGCCGATCAGGTAGACGCCCTTGCTGTGGACGAGCTTCGCCGCCTCGCGCGGCCGGTAGTACGGCTTCGCCGCGCCGACCGCGGTTGCGAGCGGCACCGCCGAGGGGATGAAGCCGATCTCGCCGTTCTCGTCCTTGACGTCGAGCTGGATCGTGTTCATGCCCTCTTTGGTCAGCTTCAGGTACTCCGCGAGCTTGCCGTCGAGGGACGCCAGCGCCATCGTCACGTGGATGCCGCGCACCTCGTCCGGGAGCGCGCGCGGCTGCTTCATGGCCACAGGCTTGGCCGCCGGCGTCGGCGCAGAAGCCTCCTTCTGCGCGGGCTGAGCGGCGCCCTCGTCGTCGATCACGAAGCGCGCGCCGAGCGTCGCCGTCGCCGTCACGCCCAGCAGCAGCCCGAACGCCACGGCCCGACGCCGTCTGCGCCTTCGGCGCGCCTCTTCCCGCCGCGCGCGAAAGCGCTCGTTCGGCTCCATCTGCTCGAACAGCATCGACACGGGCGGGGAACAGTATGTGGAAAACGTCCTTTTTGCAACGGACCGTAGAATCGTCCGGTGGTTCTTTCCGACGTCACGATCAGCCGCTTGCTCGGCGAGGGACGGATCGAGGTCGAGCCGTACGACGACTCGCTGATGCAGCCGTCGAGCCTGGACGTGCGCGTCGATCGCTATTTCCGCGTCTTCCGCAACTCCCGCTACCCCTTCATCGACGTCAAGCAGGAGCAGGAGGAGCTGACCGAACTCGTCGAGATCGACGACGAGACGCCGTTCATCCTGCATCCGGGCGAATTCGTGCTCGGCTCGACGCTCGAGCGGGTGCGGCTGCCCGACGACCTGGTCGCGCGGCTCGAGGGCAAGAGCTCGCTGGGGCGGCTCGGGCTGCTGATCCACTCGACCGCCGGCTTCATCGACCCGGGCTGGGACGGTCACGTCACGCTCGAGCTCTCGAACGTCGCGAACCTCCCGATCACGATCTACCACGGGATGAAGATCGGCCAGCTCTCGTTCGTGCAGCTGACCGAGCCGGCGGAGAAGCCGTACGGATCGGGCGGGCTCGGCTCGAAGTACCAGGGCCAGAAGGGGCCGACGCCGAGCCGCTACTGGAAGAACTTCGAATCGTGAGGATCCTCGTCACCGGCGCGACCGGCTTCGTCGGCCCGTGGATCGTCCGCCGCCTCGTCGACGACGGCCACACGGTGCGGGTGCTCGAGCACACGCCGGGGAGCAGCGCCGACCTCGCGAGCCAGGATGCGGTCGAGGGCTCGATGACCGACGCGGGCAGTCTGCGCCGGGCGGTGGACGGCCAGGACGTCGTCGTGCACCTCGTCGCGATCCTGAGTGGGAAGCCCGAGGAGTTCGAGACCCTGATGGAGGAGGGAACGCGCACCCTGCTCGCAGCGGCGTCCGCGGCGGGCGTGGGCCGGTTCGTGCTGATGTCTGCGCTCGGGACGACCGCGGAGACGAAGGACCTCGTGCCCTACTACGGCGCGAAGTGGCAGATGGAGCAGGACGTGCAGGCCTCAGGGCTCGAGCACGTGATCTTCCGGCCGAGCTTCGTCTTCGGGCCGGAGGGCGGCGCACTCGGGCAGTTCAAGAGGATCGCCAAGCTGGCGCCGGTGACGCCGATCGTCGGGCCGGGGACGCAGCGGATCCAGCCGATCTGGGTCGAGGACGTCGCCGCCTACTTCGCGGCAGCGGTCGAGAAGCCGGAGGCTGCGAACCGGACGTTCGAGGTCGGAGGCCCGGACGTGGTGACGTGGAACGAGTTCTGGTCGCGGCTGAAGCAGGCGCAGGGCTCACGGCGGCCGAGCATCCACCTGCCGTTCGGGCTGATGCGGGCCCAGGCGACGGTGTTCGAGCTGCTGCCGAAGCCGCCCGTGACCCGCGACCAGCTGAAGATGCTCGACGCCGGCGACAACGTCGTCTCGAACTCCGACGCGGCCGACACCTTCGGCCTCCCGCTCGTCCCTCTCGACGAGCAGCTCCGCCGCGCCACGTCCAAGAACGACTAGTCCGCTCCAGCCATGTCCGGGGTCAGACCCCGTCATGGCTGGAAGAGCCACGTCTGACAGCGCACTTTTCCCTGCTCAACGGAGAAAGCGCGAGGCGGAAAGGGACACGACGGGGTCTGACCCCGGACGTGTCCGAGAAAGACGAAGGGCCGCTCGCGAGCGGCCCTTCGGTCTTCGGTACCAGCCTGTATTGGCAGAGACGCTTCCTGCCGAAGCGGCGCGTCAGGTGCCGGTGTCGGCACCATCATCCGCGGGCCCCCTACGCTGGCTAGACGATTCCCCTTGCAGGTCCCAGGGGCACGTCCCTACCGGCTGACACCTCCACTGCCCGTACTGGAAATCTCCACTGCCGGACCACCTCCTTTCCGCGGATATCAAGAATGTAGCAGGCGACCGGGACGTCGCATGAGCCTCCGACTAGCCGACCTCGAGCCGCACCCAGCCGTCCTCGACCCGGACCGGGAACGTGTCGACCGCCTCGTACGCCGGCAGGGTCAGCGCCCGGCCGGTGGTGATGTCGAACCGCGAGCCGTGACGAGGGCAGATCGCGATGCAGCTGTCCGGCTCCCACTCGCCCTCGCAGAGCGGCCCGTCGTCGTGCGAGCAGCGGTCCTCGATCGCGTAGTAGCTGCCGTCGCAGTTGTAGACGCCGATCGCAAGCGGTCCGGACCAGATGATCTTCACGTGCCCGGGCGGCAGCTCGTGCACCGGGCAGACGTCGACGCTCGCCACGCCTACGACATCGTCAGGTCGTCGCCCTGCATCCACTCGTCCGGCAGCGCCGTCCCCTTCGACTTGTGCAGCGCCACCTTGAGGACGCCGAGGCCGAGCAGCGCGCACTTGAGCCGGACCGGCGTCAGCGGGATCCCGATCTCCTCGAGCAGCTCCTCCTTCGCCATCCCGGCCACGTCCGCGGCGCTGCGGCCGACGACGATCTCCGTCAGCATCGACGTCGCCGCCTGGGAGATCGCGCAACCTCGCCCCTCGAAGCCGACCTCCGAGATCGTCTCGCCGTCGAAGCGGAGCGACACGGTCACCTCGTCGCCGCAGAGCGGGTTCTGGCCCTCGGCCTGCGCGTCGGCGGCCTCGAGCAGCCCGTGCCCGCGCGGGTTCTTGTAGTGGTCGAGGATGACCTCTCTGTACAGCTGGTCGAACTCGCTCATCCGAGCTGCGACTTCACCTTCTTGAGCCCTTCGACGAGCCGGTCGACCTCCTCGGGCACCGTGTAGAGGTAGAAGCTGGCCCGGTTCGTCGCGACGACTCCGAGCCGGTGCATCAGCGGCTGGGTGCAGTGGTGGCCGCCGCGAATGGCGACTCCCTCCCAGTCGAGGATCTGGCAGACGTCGTGCGGATGGATGCCTTCGACGTTGAACGAGACGATCCCGGCCCGCCGGTCGGCCGGCGGCCCGTACGTCTCGACCCAGTCGAGCTCGGCAAGCTGCCCCAGGGCGTACTCGGTCAGCTCGTGCTCGTGGCGCTCGATCGCGTCGAACCCGATCGAGGTGAGGTAGTCGATCGCCGCTCCGAAGCCGACCGCCTCGGCGATCGGGCCCGTGCCGGCCTCGAACTTGTAGGGCAGCTGGCCCCAGGTCGTCTCCTCGGCGGTGACCGTGCGGATCATGTGCCCGCCGAGGTTGAAGGGCGACATCTTCTCCAACAGCTCGCGGCGGCCCCAGAGCGCCCCGACGCCCGTGGGCCCACACATCTTGTGCGCCGAGATCGCGAGGAAATCGCAGCCGAGCGCCTGCACGTCGATCGCGCGGTGCGGCGCGGCTTGAGCGGCATCCACGACCATGATCGCGCCGCGCTCGTGAGCCCAGGCCGCCAGCTTCTCGACCGGATTGACCGTGCCGAGCGTGTTCGAGACGAGCCCGGTGGCGACGACCTTGACCGTGCCCTCAGCGGCCAAGCCATCGAGCGCGTCGAGTTTGAGCTCGCCGTTCTCGTCGATCGGGATCGTGCGAAAGTCCGCGCCCGTACGCCCGGCGATGTACTGCCAGGGCACGAAGTTCGAGTGGTGCTCGAGCTCGCTGACGAGCACCACGTCGCCCGGACCGAGGTTGTCGAGCCCCCAGGCGTACGCGACGAGGTTCAGCGCCTCGGTCGCCTGACGCGTGAAGATGACCTCGCGCTCGGACGGAGCATTGACGAGCTTCGCGACCTTCAGGCGCGAGCCCTCGTAGGCGTCGGTCGCCCTCTCGGCGAGCCGATAGACGCCGCGATGCACGTTCGCGTAGGAGTGCGAGTAGAAGTCGTGCATCGCGTCGAGCACCTGGCGCGGCTTCTGCGTCGAGGCAGCGGAGTCGAGGAAGGCGACGGGCTTCCCGTTCGAGAGCTCCTCGAGGTAGGGAAAGTCGGAGCGGATGCGCTGGACGTCGAGCTTCGCGTCGGCGGTTACGGCCATGGACGTCATGGTACGTGTCAGTTCCTCGGGTCGACTTTCCCGTTGCCGTGCGCACGCTCGGCGATCTCGCGCTCGCGCTCGACCGCGGTCGCGGCGCCGTCGAGCAGCTCGGCGAGCAGCTTCATCCGGCTGCGCTCCGACATCAGCTGCAGCAGCCGCTGCTTCAGCTCGGGCGCGAACTCGAAGCGGCCCGCCAGCTCGAACGAGAGCTGCGGCACGTCGAGCCGCGGCTCCTCGACCTCGGCCCCGGTCAGCTCGACGAGGCGCTCGTAGAGCTCGAGCGCGTGCGCGGTGTCGTCCGGGTCGGCGCTGTCCGGCTCGTCGGCGACGTCCTCGACGATCCCGGTCTGGAACGAGCGGCCCCCGGTCAGCTCGACCAGGCGGAAGCGCTCGCGCCCCTCGGCGACGATGTTCAGGCGCCCGTCGTCGAACTTGTCGAGCACCTCGGTCACGGCGGCACGTGTTCCGATCTCCCGGAGCCCCGCCTCGTCGGCGAAGACGAGCCCGAACTCGCGCTCCTCGGCCAGGCACTCACCGATCAGCTCCTGGTAGCGATCCTCGAAGATGTGGAGCGGGATCTGCTCGGTCGGCAGGAGCACGATCCCGAGCGGGAAGAGGCCGAGCTCGCTCATCACCGAAGCCTAGACGCGTTCGAACGCCGCGATCCGGAAAAGGGGCCCGTTTCGCTCCGAGACGCGGACGAGGCCGTGGGCCTCGATCGCGCCTTCGACCGCGGCCTGCGGGTGGACGAAGACGCGGAAGCGGCGGCGCCGGAGCCGCAGGTAGGCGTTCACCGTCCCGAGGCCGGCCCTGGCCCACCAGACCTGACGGGGAAAGCTGAGCACGAGCGCGCGCCGGGCCAGCGAGGCGGCGATTCCGGCCAGCGCGACCCCGTCGGGGGTGCAGCAGACGACCTTGTTCATGACGACGACGTCGACGGGAGCTGCGGACGCGGGCTCTGCGACCAGGTCGGCGGTCCGGAACGAGATTCGCCCGGCCACCCCTGCCTCGGACGCAAGCGACGCGAACGAACGGCTCGTAGGCGGGCAGGAGCTCGACCACCTCGGCCGTCGCCGCGCCCTGCTTGAGCAGCTCGAGCGCAACCTGGCCGACGCCACCGCCGATCTCGAGCACGCTGGCGCCCTCGACGCCGGTCGCCGCCGCCCGGCGCGCGAGTGACCGGGCCATCGGGTCGGGGCCTTTCCGCCGGTACTTGCGCGCGTCGCTCTCGGCGGTCTTCTCGCCGAAGAACTCCTCCTGCCCGTGGCGGGCGCAGCAGCCCGTCATGCCGGGCGCCGCCCGAAGTGGCCGCGGGACGTCATCGCCATCACCGTGACGCCGTCCTGGTTCACCATCTCGCCGCGGATCCGGACGGTGCCACGGTCCGGCTTCGTCGCGGACGGCGTCGCCTCGAGCACCGTCAGCCGGCCGGTGAGCGTGTCGCCGGGCCGGACGGGCGCGAGCCAGCGCAGCTCCTCGATCCCCGGCGAGCCGCGCGCGGCCGACCCGAGCATCGTGTCGACGTACATGCGCATCCACATCGCGCCCGTGTGCCAGCCGCTCGCGATCAGGCCGCCGAAGACCGACTCCTTCGCCGCCTCCGGATCGAGGTGGAACGGCTGCGGATCCCAGTCGCGCGCGAAGTCGATCAGCTCCTCCTCGGTGACCGTACGCGTGCCGAGGTCGTAGACCTGGCCCGGCCGGATGTCTTCGAAGTGGAGGTCGGGCATCCGGCTATCGTGGCGGATTGTGAGCGACTACGTCTTCACGATGTACCGCGCCGACAAGTTCTACGGCCCCGACCGTCAGGTGCTGGCGAACATCTCGCTCAGCTTCCTGCCCGGCGCGAAGATCGGCGTGCTCGGCCCGAACGGGGCCGGCAAGTCGACCCTGCTCCGGATCATGGCCGGGCTGGAAGAGCCTTCGAGCGGCATCGCCGAGCTGGCGCCGGGGGCGAGCGTCGGCATGCTCGCCCAGGAGCCGGAGCTCGACCCCGCGAAGAACGTGCGCGAGAACGTCGAGGACGGGGTCCGGGAGCTGCGCGACCTGCTCGACCGCTTCAACAAGATCTCGGCGCAGTTCACGGAGCCGGACGCGGACTTCGACACGCTGCTCGCCGAGCAGGCGAAGGTGCAGGAGCAGATCGACCGCAGCGACGCGTGGAGCCTCGAGGCGACGCTCGACCGCGCGATGGACGCGCTCCGGCTGCCCGAAGGCGACCGCGACGTGACCACGCTCTCGGGCGGCGAGCGGCGGCGCGTCGCGCTCGCACGACTGCTCCTCTCCTCCCCGGACCTGCTCCTGCTCGACGAGCCGACGAACCACCTCGACGCCGAGTCGGTCGCGTGGCTGGAGCGCTTCCTCGAGGCCTACAAGGGCACCGTCGTCGCCGTCACCCACGATCGCTACTTCCTCGACAACGTCGCCGGCTGGATTCTCGAGCTCGACCGCGGCAAGGGGATCCCGTTCCAGGGCAACTACTCGTCGTGGCTCGAGCAGAAGCAGGCGCGGCTCGCGGTCGAGGAGAAGCAGGAGTCGGCGCGCCGCCGCACGCTCGCCCGCGAGCTCGAGTGGGTGCGCGCCAGCCCGAAGGCGCGCCATGCGAAGGCGAAGGCGCGGCTGACCCAGTACGAGAAGCTGCTCGCCGACGACCAGAACGTCAAGCTCGACAAGGTCGAGATCCACATCCCGGCCGGCCCGCGGCTCGGCGACGTCGTCGTCGACGCCGAGGGCGTCAGCAAGGGCTTCGGCGACCGCCTGCTCGTCGAGGACATGACCTTCTCGCTGCCGCCGGGCGGGATCGTCGGCGTGATCGGCCCGAACGGCGCCGGCAAGACGACGCTGTTCCGGATGATCTCCGGCGAGGAGGCGCCGGATGCCGGGGCGCTGCGGGTCGGCGACACGGTCGAGCTCGCCTACGTCGACCAGGCGCGCGCCGACCTGACGCCGGAGAACACGGTCTGGAAGGAGATCTCCGGCAACCAGGACGTGATCGAGCTCGGCAAGAAGGAGGTCAACTCGCGCCAGTACGTGTCCTGGTTCAACTTCCGCGGCTCCGACCAGCAGAAGCGCGTCGGCGATCTCTCGGGCGGGGAGCGCAATCGTGTCCATCTCGCGAAGCTGCTGCGCAGCGGCGGCAACGTGCTCCTGCTCGACGAGCCGACGAACGACCTCGACGTCGACACGCTCCGGGCACTCGAGGAGGCGCTGCTCGACTTCGCCGGCTGCGCGGTGGTGATCTCGCACGATCGCTGGTTCCTCGACCGGATCGCGACCCACATCCTCGCGTTCGAGGGCGACAGCCAGGTGACGTGGTTCGAGGGCAGCTACGAGGAGTACGCCGACTGGGTCAAGGAGACCCGCGGCGCCGACGCGCTCGAGCCGCACCGGATCAAGTACAAGCCACTCGTCCGCGCGTGACCGTGGCCGAACGCGACGGCGTCGTCCTCCGCCGCGCGCGCGGAGGATCTCGCCGCGGTAGACGCACTCACGGTCGCCGGCTATACGGCGATCCAGGAGAGCTTCGTCGCGATGCTCGGCGAGGACCTCTACGAGACGGTGCAGGCCGATCCCGAGCAGCCGTGGACGACGCCCACATCCCGGCGCGCCGCGCCTACGAGGCGGTCGGCTTCGACCGGGCCGTCCCGACCGTCGATCTCTGGCAGCGGCTCTAGCGGCGCTAGCCGCTGAGGACGAGCTCGACCGGCTCGTCGCGCTCGAGGAGCGCCGCGTCGAACTCGAGCGGGACCGCATCCGGCAGGAGGAAGCGGTAGCTCGGCCGCGGCGGCAGGTCGAGCTCGAGCTCCATCACGCAGACGGTCGGGATCCGGTCGACGCCCCACTCGACGCTCGGATCGGCGTTCTCGGCCCGCCCGGCCGGAAGCTCGCCCTCGGCCACGACCTCGCCGGCGGCATCCTCGACCGTGAACGCCGTCCCGCGCCGGATCTGGCGGAACGGCCGTGCGCCCGAGCACTCGACGCCCTCCTCGCGGATGTTGTTGTCGGGGATCACGACCCGGAGGCGGGCCGCACTCTCGTCCCCTCCGGGCGAGCAGCCGGACAGCACGAGCGCGAGCACGCAGCACACGCCGTACCTCACCGTGCGATGAGCCCCTCGAGCTGCGGTCGCAGCTGCTCGACCGTGGCGCCGCCGGGCCAGCCCCGAAGCACCTTCCCGCCCGGGCCGACGAGCACGACCAGTCCCGGCTCGCGCGCCGCATAGTCGAGCCACGTCCGCTCGCCCGCAACGGCGACCGGATGGCCGAGGTCGAGCTTCGCGGCGTAGTCGCGGCCACCGTCGACGTCGTCCTCGCCGACCACCCCGAGCAGGCCGATCGCCCCGTCCTGGGCGTCCACCGCCTCCGCCGCCCGGCGGTGGATCTCCCCGCAGCGGTCGCAGTAGCTGGCCGTGAAGACGAGCAGGACCGGCCGGTCGCGCCAGAGGTCGCTTGCGGTCACGGCCGTCCCGTCGAGCAACTCGGCGGTGAAGTCGGGCGCCGGCAATGATCCTGCGGGCGCCTCGGTGAAGCGCACGTCGGCCGGCACGGGGCCCGGCAGGTCGCCGGCGCCGCCCGCCACCTCGTCGTCACCGCCGCAGCCGGCGAGCGCGAGCAGGGCGAGCAGGACGAGGAGGCGGCGCATGCGGGGCACCTTAGACAGCCGGGGGCGGAGCCTCACGCCCCGCCCCCGACCGTGCCTCGCGTCAGTTCGGAACAGTGTCCCCGGCGTTGACGACGCACGTGCGCGACGCCGTCTTCGTCGGGTCGGTCTCGGACGTGGCCGTCAGCGTCACCGTCGTGCCGCCGGCCCCGCCCTCGTGAACCACGTGCACGGGCACCTGCACGGTCTCGAGCGCCTTCGCAGCGGCGAGGACGTTCGGCAGCGTCACCGTCCAGCCGGCGCTGCTGGACGTCGCCGACACGCGGAAGACGTCGAACTCGAACATGTCCGCGCCCGCCGCGCCACCACCCGTGATCGGGCCCGTCGCCGCCCGCCCGGTGTTCGTGACCGGGAAACGGCACGTCACGAGGCCCGACGCGCGCTTCTTGGTCGGCCGGTCGACCGCGACGTTCCGCCGGAACGGATCGCCCTGCCCGACCCGCCGCACGGCGACCTGGTAGCGGAGGACGCCGTCGTCGCCACGGCGGGTGCCGACGACGTAGAAGTGCAGGTTGTTGAACGTGTCCACGTACTCGTACTCGCTCCCGGAGTTGGTGCCCGCGTGGAAGGTCGCGTCGTTGAGCTGGCGCGGATCGCCGCGGACCACCGCCACCGGAGTGCCGTCGGGACGGTAGAAGTCGATCATCCCGATGTCCTGCGGGTTCGGGTCGATCAGCCAGACCCGCGGCGTGCCGGAGTTGCGGCTCTTCGACAGCAGGACGCCGTGACCGGGCGCGAACGAGTCGTTGCCGACCCGGTCGACCACCTCGAGGCGGTAGTGCTGGTAGTTGCCGGTCCGGTTCGGGCAGTAGAACAGCAAGGCGCCGACGTACCCCTGGTTCGCGCAGGTGCCGGCGAGGTCGCCGCCCGGGCCGAAGTCGACCGTGAGCCCGGCGAGCTCACCGTCCGGAATCGACTCGCGCGCCTTCAGCTCGACCACCGCCACGCCCTGCGTCTGCAGGGTGTCCCGCACGACGGTCACCTGGTCGCCCGCGGCGAGCACGCCGAGCTGGTTCTTGAAGTGGAGCAGGTGGTGCGG
Source organism: uncultured Gaiellaceae bacterium (assembly GCA_963732995.1). GTDB lineage: Bacteria > Actinomycetota > Thermoleophilia > Gaiellales > Gaiellaceae > Gaiellasilicea. The sequence continues at coordinate 195,564 of CAVTBS010000006.1, forward strand.
GCCGAGCGCAGAGCCGCCCTGGTTCGGGATCTGCCAGCGGTTGTGGGTGCCGCCGGGCCCGTTGAAGGTCCCGCGGCTCATCATCTCCCAGTAGCCGGTGTAGTTCCGGTCGGTGTCGCCGAACGGGTTGTTGTAGTTGTCCGGCAGCCCGCGCAGATGGCTGAACTCGTGCGCGAAGACGCTCTGCCCGGAGCTCTCGGCCTGGGTCGACGAGCCGCCGCCCGCGTTGGGCCAGTGGTTCGCGGCGGCGCGCCACGACGTCCAGGGGACGTAGCGGGTCGGGGCCCAGTTCGGGATCGGGTTCCCGGCGGCGTTCAGGACCGGGCCGTTCTCGGCTCCGGGAGGCCCGAACTTGGCGGGCACCTGCTCGCGGGCGGTCCAGAGCATCTCGCCGAACTCCTGCCAGGTCGACGACTCGTCATGGCCGGCGGTGACGTAGAAGAGGTTGTCGAAACCACAGTTGCCGGACGCGCAGCCGATCGCGGCCCGCCACGCGTTGCCACCGTCGGTGCGGATGTTCCGGTTGCACGTGTGGCCCGCGGGACAGATCGAGTTGGCCTGGTTCCCGACCGGTGAGTTGAAGTCGGTTCCCAGCCCGTACTCGAACGACTTGGCGGCCATCGTGTACGGCCCGAAGACCTCGACGTCGACGCCGATCTTGCCGTGGCTGTCCTCCATCCAGTAGCTGTGCAGCGTCTTGCCGCCGTTGTACTGGTTCGGCACGGCGTAGTAGTCGTGCATCCACTGGGCCACGTCGTCGGGCGCGACCGGAGTCCAGCCCGGCTGCGGGTTCCCGAACGGATGTGTCCCCGGAGCCTGCGTGATCAGGAACGGCTGGTCGGGATAGTCGATCAGGATGATCGCGGTCTTGTACTGGTTCTGCGAGCCGTCGGCCGAGCCGTCGTAGAACTCCGGCCGCCCGTCGGGCACGGGGCTGTAGTCCGCCCACGTCAGCTCGCCCTGGTCGACCCACGCCTGCGCGTCGATCGGCTGCAGCGCCTCGTCGGCCACGGCCGCCGACGCTGACGCCGAACCGGCGAGCGCTGCGGTGAGGACCAGGGTCGCGAGCGCGAGGACGCGGCGCACTCCGCGCGTCCGGTGCTTGTGTCTCATCGGCTCCTCCCTTTCCCCGGCACACGGCGGCCGCCGGGGTCGAATGTCCCCTGCCAACCCCCCGGCGGACAGGAGCGGGCGCGACCGTACCACACCGCGCGAGTGGAAATCGTCCACCAGGGCGGACGCTGTAGCGTGTCTGCGTGGAACTCGAGCGCCAGCATCACAACGTCACGCTCGCGATCCTGACGCTCGCAGGCGCCGCCTTCTCGCTCCAGCAGACGATGGTCTTCCCGGCCCTCGGCACGTTCCAGGAGGAGTTCGGCGAGAGCACCGCCTGGACGACCTGGATCCTCACCGGCTTCCTCGTCTCCGGCGCCGTCCTGATCCCGATCCTCGGGCGGCTCGGCGACCAGTTCGGCAAGGAGCGGCTGCTCCTGATCAGCCTCGGCCTCTTCCTCGCCGGCTGCCTCGGCGCCGCGTTCGCCTGGAACCTCTGGTCGCTGATCGCGTTCCGCGTCGTCTCCGGCGCCGGCGGCGCCCTCTTCCCGCTCAGCTTCGCGATCATCCGCGACGAGTTCCCGCCCGAGCGGGTCAAGGTCGGGATCGGCCTGCTCTCGGCGGTCTGGGGGATCGGAGGCGGCTTCGGGATCGTGCTCTCCGGGCTGATCGTGGACAACTTCTCGTGGCGGCTCCTCTTCCTGCTCGGCTCGATCCCGGTTGCGCTCTCGATCGCACTCGTCGCCCGCTTCGTGCCCGAGTCGCCGATCCGCTCGCCGTCGCGCGTCGACGTGCCGGGTGCGCTGCTGCTCTCCGGCGGGCTGATCTCGCTGATGATCGCGCTCACCGAGGGCGAGCAGTGGGGCTGGAGCTCGCCGCTCCTCCTCGGCGTGCTCGTGGTCGCGGCGGCGCTGTTCGTCCTCTGGGGCGTCGTCGAGTCACGGTCGAGCTCACCGATGGTCGATCTCGGCATGCTCGCGCACCGGCCGATCCTGCTCACGAACGTCGCGACGCTGATCTCCGGCTTCGCGCTCTTCAGCTGCTTCGTCCTCCTGCCGGTCTTCGTCGAGGCGGACGCGAGCAGCGGCTATGGCTTCGGCGCGAGCGCGACGAAGGCCGGGCTCTACCTGCTGCCGAGCTCGCTCGCGATGCTCGCCGCCGGGCCGCTCGCCGGCGCGACCGGGCGGCGCTACGGATCGAAGTGGCCGCTCGCGGTCGGGATGCTGATCGTCTGCGTCGCCGCGCTCCTGTTCGCCTTCGAGCACGACGACTCGCTCACCGTCCTCCTGGCGAGCGCGCTGCTCGGTTTCGGCGTCGGCGGCGCTTTCGCCGCCATGGCCGGGCTGATCGCGGACAACGTCGACCCGCGCGAGATGGGCGTGGCCGCCGGGATGAACACCGTCGTGCGCCTGATCGGCGCCGTCGTCGGCGGCCAGGTCGGCGCCGCACTGCTGACCACCCGCACGATCGGCGACTCGTCCGTCCCGGCCGAGTCGGCCTTCACGATCACGTTTGCGCTCAGCGCGGTCACCGCTCTCATCGCAGCCACGGTTGCGCTCTCGATCGGCTCTCGGCCGGTGCAGCGGCGCCTCGGGGAGACCGGCGTCACGCAGGCCACCGTGTCGTCCCCGCGGACGAGCCCGGTTCGTCCTCAGGGCTGACCCGAGTTCGCTCCGCGGGCCGATGCGCCCGACCCCTCCTGGGCCGCAGCATGTGTCTACCGCTTACGGAGGAGACACGAATGACCGAAATCCTGACACGACGAGAGACCGGGCTGGACGTCGGCCCGCTGCGGAACCGCCTGGCAGGCGACGTCGTCGCCCCCGGTGAGCACGACTGGGACGAGGCCCGCCTCGCCTGGAACCTGACCGTCGACCAGAACCCGGCCGCCGTCGTGCTGCCGGAGTCGGCCGCGGACGTCGCCGCCACGGTCGCGTTCGCGAAGGCGCACGGGCTCCGGATCGCCCCGCAGGGCACCGGCCACGGCGCCGCGGCGATGGGCGACATGTCCGACACGATCCTGCTCAAGACGGAGCGGATGCGCGGCGTCACGATCGACCCGGAGCAGCGGATCGCCCGGGCCGAAGCCGGCACGATCTGGATCGAGGTCGTCGAGGCCGCAGCGAAGCACGGCCTCGCGGCACTCGCCGGCTCCTCGCCGGATGTCGGCGTCGTCGGCTACACACTCGGCGGCGGCCTCTCCTGGCTGGCGCGCAAGCACGGCATCGGCGCCAACCAGGTGACCGCAATCGAAGTCGTCACGGCGTCGGGCGACATCGTCCGGACCGACTGGGCCAACGAGCCCGACCTGTTCTGGGCGCTGCGCGGCGGCGGCGGCTCCTTCGGGATCGTCACCGCGATCGAGTTCAACCTCTTCCCGATCTCGCAGGTCTACGCGGGCATCCTCTGGTTCCCCGTCGACCGTGCGGCCGAGATCCTGAAGGCGTGGCGTGCCTGGACGGACGAGCAGCCGGACGAGATGACGTCGGTCGGCCGGATCCTCCAGTTCCCGCCGATCCCGGAGATCCCGGAGCCCATCCGCGGCCAGTCGTTCGTCGTCGTGCAGGCGATCTGGTCGGGCGAGCCCGCCGAGGGCGCGCGCCGGCTGGAGCCGATGCGTGAACTCGGCCCCGTGATGGACACCGTGATGACGATCCCCGTCGAGGAGCTGAGCCGGCTGCACATGGATCCCGAGGGCCCCGCCCCGGGCGCCGGTGACGGCGGCATGCTGGACGACGTCGACGACCACCTGATCGACCTCTTCGTCGAGCAGGTCGTGGGCTCGCCGATCCTCTCGGCCGAGATTCGCCATCTCGGCGGCGCAGTCGCGCGGCGCGACTCGCAGAACGGCGCGATCGACGCCTGGGAGGCCCCGTACATCATGTACGCGGTCGGAATCGCCCCGACGCCCGAGGCCCTAGCGGCCGTCGAGGGCGCCGTCGGCGGCCTGCGGGAGACGCTCGCGCCCTGGGAGGCGGAGCACACGTACCTCAACTTCGCCGAGTCGCGGCGACGGGCGGCGTCGCTCTTCTCGAGCGCCAGCTACCACCGCCTCCGCCGGATCAAGGCGATTGTCGACCCGACGGATCTGATCCGCTCCAACCATCCGATCGCGCCGGCGTTCTAGGTCACACAGGATCGCCGAAGGGGCCGGTGTGGCGGCCCCTTCGGCGTGATCCGCTGTGCGACAATGAAGGCGAAGGAGGTCCCATGCGCGACCTGATCGTCATCCTCGCCCTCTACGTCGTCGTCCTGCTCGCCTTCGGCTGGTGCGGCGGGATCCGGGCGGCAGGCAGGTCGATCGAGGACTGGGGCAGGCGGAGCGCCGCATCGCAGCGGCCGCAGCGCAACCCGCTCAGCTGACCCGTCCCGGCTACCGTTCGCGGCGTGGATGCAGACGCCGTCGAAGTCAGGGTGCTCGGCTGCCTGGTGGAGAAGCAGCGGACGACACCCGACCAGTACCCGCTCTCCCTGAACGCGCTCCGGCTCGCCTGCAACCAGGCGACCAACCGCGATCCCGTCGTCGACTACGACGAGTCGGAGATTCGCGCCGCGCTCGACCGGCTCTCGCGCCGCGGCTGGGCGCGGCTCGCCAGCGGCCCAGGCAGCCGCGTCGCCAAGTTCCGCCACCTGCTCGACGAGGCGCTCGGGCGAGTCCCGTCGCAGATCGCGCTGCTCGCGGTGCTGATGCTCCGCGGGCCCCAGACTCCCGGCGAGCTCAAGCAGCGGGTCGAGCGGCTCTACCCGTACGGCTCGATCGAGGACGTCGATCAGGCACTGGACGCCCTGGCCGCGGCGGAGCTCGCCGAGAAGCTGCCGCGCCGCCCGGGCCAGAGCCAGGACCGGTGGCGCCACCTCCTCGGCGACACCGACGCCGAGCCAGGGTCGCCGACGCCGGAGCCCGAGCGTTCGACGGACGTCGAAAGTGGCTATCAGACACAAAGTCCGCTCGAGCAGCGCGTCGCCCGGCTCGAGCAGCAGGTGGCGGAGCTGCAGCGAGCGCTGGCGGAACGCTGATGCCTCCCAAGCCGATCGAGAACCTCCGCGGTGCGGCGCGCCAGCTCGGCGAGCAGCTGAAGCGGACCGCCGGTCCCGAGCTCGAGGAGCTGCTCGGATTCGGCCCACGGACGACGCCGCCGCGTCCACTGCCGATCCTGCAGGCCGAGCTCGACGGTCTCGTCGGGCTCGAGACGGTCAAGGAGCAGGTGAAAGCGCTGCTCGCATTCCTTCAGGTGCAGGCCCGGCGCAAGGAGCACGAGCTGCCCGAGGTGGCCACGAGCCAGCACCTCGTCTTCCTCGGCAATCCGGGCACCGGCAAGACGACGGTCGCACGGCTGCTCGCCGAGATGTACGGCGCCATGGGACTGCTCGAGAAAGGTCATCTCGTCGAGGTCGACCGGGCCTCGCTCGTCGGCCAGTACGTCGGCCAGACGGCGATCAAGACCGACCGGGCGATCCGGCGTGCGCTCGACGGCGTCCTCTTCATCGACGAGGCGTACGCGCTCACGCCCGGCGAGGGCAGGCTCGACTTCGGCGCCGAGGCGGTCGAGACGATCCTGAAGCGGATGGAAGATCACCGCCACCGGCTCGTCGTCATCGTCGCCGGCTACCCGCGGCTGATGCGCGCGTTCCTCGACTCGAACCCCGGGCTGCGCTCCCGCTTCGCGCGCGAGCTCTCGTTCCCGGACTACTCGACGGACGACCTGCTCGAGATCACGCGCCGGCTGGCCGCCGAGCACGAGTACGAGCTCGGGCCGGGCGCCGACGAGGCGCTCGAGCGGATCTTCGCCGGCGCGGCCCGCGGCGAAGGCTTCGGCAACGCGCGGTACGCACGGACGATCTTCGAGCAGGCGCTCAACCGGCAAGCGCTGCGGCTGGCCCGGATCGAGGGCCGGTCGCTCGAGGAACTCCGGCGCGACGAGGTGACGACGCTCGAGGCCGACGACCTGCTCGAGGCGGCGCGGCTGCTCGGCGAGAGCACCGATGCCCGGCCGAAGCGGCGCCGCTGGCTCGGCTGACGTTTGACGCCGCCGCCGGGCGGTGTTTTCATCGCCAATAGGCATGGCCGGGACCTTCTCGAAGCTGCTCGTGTCTGCGGCGTCAGCGCTCGACCACCGCTTCGGCTGGGACCGCCTGCCGCGCCCGCTGGGCATCTTCACGCTCGCAGGCATTCGAACGCAGCTCCGCGAGCAGAACCTCTACGACACGGGCGCCGGCGGCGTCAGGGCGGCTGCGAACGGAGACGCGCGGGACGCCCGCACCGCCGACGGGAGCTACAACGACCTCGAGGAACCGGCGATGGGGATGATCGGCGCGCGCTTCGGCCGCAACATCCCGCTCGCCAGGACGTTCCCCGAGACGATGCCGGGGCTGCTCGACCCGAATCCGCGCCTCGTCAGCCGCAGGCTGCTCACGCGCGACGAGTTCAAGCCGGCCACGATCGTGAACGTCCTCGCCGGCGCGTGGCTCCAGTTCGAGGTGCACGACTGGTTCAGCCACGGCAAGAACCTGCCCGAGGAGCCGTTCGAGCTCGAGCTCGCCGACGACGACCCGTGGAGCGAGCGGCCGATGCGGATCGAGCGCACGCGCACCGATCCGTTCCCGGACGGGGACGGCGCCGCGGCGACCTGGGTGACCACCGACTCGCACTGGTGGGACGGCTCGCAGATCTACGGCAGCGAGCCGGCGATGACCGCCGCGCTGCGCGAGGGCGCCGGCGGGCGGCTCCGGCTCGATCCGGACGGGCAGCTTCCACGCGACCTCGATGCCAAGGTCGACCTCACCGGCGTGGCGGGGAACTTCTGGCTCGGGCTGGCGCTCCTGCACACGCTCTTCACGCGCGAGCACAACGCGATCGCGGACCGACTTGCAGGCGAGCACCCCGACTGGACGGACGACCGGCTCTTCGGCAAGGCGCGGCTGATCACGGCGGCGTTGATGGCGAAGATCCACACGGTCGAGTGGACACCGGCGATCATCGCCCACCCGACGACGACGTTCGGCATGCGGGCGAACTGGTACGGGATCCTCGGCAAGCGGCTCGGCAAGTGGAGCTCGAACGAGGTGCTCGGCGGCATCCCCGGCTCCGCCACAGACCACCACGGCGTCCCGTACTCGCTGACCGAGGAGTTCGTCGCCGTCTACCGGATGCACCCGCTGCTTCCCGACGACTTCACCTTCCGCTCGATCAAGACGGACGAGGTGCTGCAGGAACGGACGTTCCGCGAGCTCGGCGTCAACGACGTCCGCGACCGGCTCGACGAGGTCGGCTACGTCGACTCGCTCTACTCGTTCGGGATCGCGCATCCGGGTGCGATCACGCTGCACAACTACCCCCGCTTTCTCCAGGAGCTGCAGAAGCCGGACGGCTCCGTCATCGATCTGGCCGCGATCGACGTCCTGCGCGTCCGCGAGCGCGGCGTCCCGCGCTACAACGAGTTCCGGCGGCTCTTCCACCTGAAGCCGGCGGCGACGTTCGAGGAGCTGACCGACGACCCGGCGTGGGCGGAGGAGCTGCGCGAGGTCTACGGCGACGTCGAGAAGGTCGACCTGATGGTCGGGCTCTACGCGGAGCCGCTGCCGAAGGGCTTCGGCTTCAGCGACACCGCCTTCCGCGTCTTCATCCTGATGGCATCGCGGCGGCTGAAGAGCGACCGCTTCTTCACGCGGGACTACAACGCCGAGACGTACACCCAGACCGGGCTCGACTGGATCGAGCAGACCAGCATGAGCGACGTGCTGCTGCGCCACTATCCGGAGCTGGAGCCGGCGCTGCGCGGGGTCGAGAACGCGTTCGCGCCGTGGCGGCGGGTGAGCGGATGAGAGAGCTCGCGCCCGGTGTGCACGTGCTCGGCGGGACGAAGGGCGGCCACGTCCGCTCGTTCCTGCTCGAGACGAACGGCGAGCTGACGCTCGTCGACACGCTCTTCGAGGACGACGCGCGCGGCGTGCTCGACGCGATCCGCAAGCTCGGCCGCAAGCCGGGCGACCTGAAGCGGATCGTGCTCACGCACGCGCACCGCTCGCACCTCGGCGGGCTGGCGAGGCTGAAGCGGGAGACGGGAGCAGCGGTGCTGGCGCACGCGTCGGAGGCGGACATCGTCTCGGGCGACCGGCCCGCGCAGCCGGTCGGCCTGAAGCCGACCGCGCCGCTGCGCACGTACCCGTTCCAGGTCGGGATCTTCCTCAACCGGCCGAAGCACCGGCCGTGCCCGATCGACGAGAGCGTCGACGACGGCGCCGCGGTCGGCCCGCTTCGGGTCCTCCACGTCCCCGGCCACTCGCCGGGCCATCTCGCCTTCTCGTGGCCGGAGCGCGGCCTGCTGCTCTCGGGCGACGCGATCGCGACCTGGCCGCGGTTCGAGGCCGGCTGGCCCGCCTTCACGCTCAATCCCGAGCAGCACGCAGTGTCGATCCGGCGGCTCGCGGAGCTGGAGGCGTCGATCGTCGGCGTCGGTCACGGCGACCCGATCACGGAGGGCGCCGCGGATAAGGTGCACGGGCTCACATGACGCAGACCGTGTTCCCCTACCTCCTCTACGAGGACGCCGGCGCGATGGTCGACTGGCTCTCGCGGGCGTTCGGCTTCGAGGAGAAGCTGCGGTTCGCCGGCGAGGACGGCGTCGTCAACCACGCCGAGCTGACGATCGGCGGCGGGTCGATCATGCTCGGCGCCCCCGGCGGGGACTTTCGAAGCCCGAAGCACGGCGGCGGCGCTCCGGCGCAGGTGCAGGTCTACGTCGACGACGTCGACGCCCATTACGAGCGGGCGAAGGCTGCGGGCGCGGAGATCCGGCAGGAGCTGGCGGACATGCCCTACGGCGACCGCCGCTACGACGCCTACGACGCCGAGGGGCACCTCTGGATGTTCTCGACGCACGTGCGCGACGTGTCCCCGGAGGAGTGGGGAGCGACCGAGGCCGGCTAGGACCGCGGCGTCACGAACTCGATCAGGTTCCCGAAGGGGTCGCGGAGGAAGAACCGCTCCCGCCCGCCGACGGGACGAGCAGCCTCGATCTGGCAGCCGTTGTCCGCGAGTCGCGTACGTGCCGCCTCGAGCTCGGACACCTCGAGTGCGAAGTGGTGCTCCGCCATCGCGTCCGCCGGCGCGCCGGCGATCACGTGCAGCTCGAGCTCCCGACCGAGGCCGAAGACCAGGGCTCGCTCGGTCGCGGAGAGCTCGGGCAGCTCGAGTGTGTCGCGGTAGAACGCCTGTGCGGAGGCGATCTCCTCCGGCCGGACGGTGATCCCGACGTGCTGGAGTCTCACCTCGACCCTCGTGTGCACGCGCCTTCCACGGGCGTGCGCACGTGGCGGATGCTCTGCCATGCGGGCGCCGCGGGCAGGAGCCCGAAGCGCGAGAGCGCGAGCGGCAGCCCGGTGCGCGCGCGCATCTCGGCGGAGTGGATCCAGAAGCCGACGAACGCCTCGGCGTTCGCGTGCAGGTTGAGCCGGCGCAGCTGCCAGAAGAGCTTGCCGCTCTGCGACTGCTGGTCGACGACGATCTGATCCGACACGCTCCACCACAGCTGGAGAGGCACGCAGGAGTCGGCGATCGCGCGGGCGTAGGTGAGCGGACTGCGCGACGCGTAGGCGCGCGGGTAGCGGCCCGGCCCGCCGCCGATCTCGCGGCGTGCGAGCTTGCGCAGGTTCGAGCCGAGCTGCGCCTTCCCGAGCAGCGTTCGGCACTTGTTCTTGCATTGCAGCCGGTCGAAGTTCCGGTACTGGAGCGCCAGGTCGGTGACCGCCGAGAAGGCGGCCGCACCCGCCAGCAGGTCGGGATGGCGCGCGACGAGCAGCAGCGTCTCCTGACCCCCCATGCTCCCGCCGAACGCGTAGATCTTCTGCCGGTCGATCCGAAGCCACGGGAGCGTCGTGCGCAGGATCTCCGGCATCCGGGCGAGGTCGGCGACCTGGCCCGCGTAGCCCCACGAGTGGCCGGCCACACGCCTGCCGCGGGCGTTCGGGTTGATCACGGCGAAGGCGCCGCGGCCGGGGAGGTTGCCCCAGAGGATCGAGTTCGCACGCCCGTCGAGGCCGCGGCCGTGCGGCGAGATCACGAGCGGCAGCGGCGGGTTCGCGGCCGGCCCGTACCAGGCGGGCAGCACGACGTCCGCGGTGCTCGGCCGGCCGTCGTGCGCGATGTAGCGGACGCGGAGGCGCTTGACCGCCGTCACGCCCGCCGCCGACGCGGGGCGGCGGCTCCCGTAGCGCACGATCACTTCGAGCCGGCCCGTGAGACCGCTGAGGTCGATCGTCTCGCCGACCCGTTCGCCGTCCGGCGGCTCGAGCGGCTTCCCGTTCACCGTCACGCCGTCGACCCGCTGGCCGCGCGGCAGCCGGACCCGGAGCTTCAGCGTCTTCGGCGCAGGTCGCACCGGCGGCTCCACGATCGCGCGAATCGTGTCGCTCCGCGCCTCCAGCGTGTAGGTGACCGGGCCGAAGCTCGTCGGTGCGCGGCGCACCGAGATCCGGCGCCCCGCACGGAGCCAGGGCCGCGGCGTCGCGAACGCGAGCTCGAGCCCGGCCGGCGCACCTTCCGCGTCGCGGCTCTCGTGCACGAGCAGCGACCTGAGGGTCTCCAGGAACGCCGCGTTGCTCGCGTTGTTCGGCGGCAGGTACATCGAGCGGAAGTGCCTGCCGGCGAGCGGCGCCACGCTCGCCGCCTCGCCCGAGACGAACGTGTTCGGCGTCATCGCCACGGCGAGCGAGCCGTAGAGGCTGAGCACGAGCTGGTCGGCCTCGTCGCCGTCCGCGAGGAAGCGCGCGACGTTGATCCCGTAGACCTGGTCGGTGCCGGAGACCGGGAAGACCGGCTGCTCGTAGAGCGCGTACGCACCCGCGCGCACGTTGCCGAGGAGCCGTGACCCGTGCCGGAGCATGTACTTGAGCACTCCGGTCGCCTCGGGGCTCCCGGGCGCGAAGATCCCCGAGGCCAGCGCGTAGGGCATGACCAGGTTCCAGTAGCTGCCGAGCTTCGCCTGGGTCAGCGAGCCGTACGCGGGCTCGCCGTCGAGTAGGCGTGCGGGGACGAAGAGCGAGCCGTCGCCGAGCCGCCGCTGCGAGGTGGCCACGGCCCGCCGGAGGCCGGCCTCGAGCAGCTCGGCGAGCGTCGCGCAGCGCCGCGCAAGTTCGGCGTTCCCGGTCTCCGCCCAGACGCGGCCCATCGCCCGCAGCCCCTGCCACGCGGTCGCCTGCGAGTGCAGCCCCAGCACCTGCTCGGGAATGTCGGAGGAGTAGCGCTCGCGTCCGAGCAGCCCCGTGCCGCCGTCGGCGATCTGACGCCCGAGCTAGCTCGACGTACCCACGCAGCACCGGCGTCGCCCCCTCGACGTAGGCGCGGTCGCGCGTGAGCCGGTAGTGCAGCGCCGAGCCGACGAGCCGCTTGCCGATCTTCCAGTTCGGATACGGCACGTCCTTCCGCGTCAGCGACGTGCGCATGATCGACCGCGTGACCGCCGGGTAGCCGAGCTCGCCGAGCACCTCGGCGACGTCGACGCTCTCCGGGAAGGAGAACTGCTCGTACGGGTTGCCGATGCTGTAGCGCCACGTCAGAAGCAGGTTCTGGATCAGCAGGTTCCGGTAGGCGTCGTTGACGCGGCGCTCCGGGACGGCGATCTGCGTGCCCTCCTGGAGCCGGCCCTCCCAGTACGCGGAGACGGCGCGGCGCGCGCGGTCGTAGCGGGCCGGGTCGACAGCGAGGGTGCGGCGCCCTGGATAGTTGATCCAGGCGAGGTAGACCGTCCGCTTCGTGCCGCGCTTGATCCGGTAGGTCAGCACCGAGCGCTTGACCGTCCCGCCGCGGCTGAAGGCGAGGACCTGCCGCAGCTTCTTCACCGACGGCTTCAACCGCAGCTGGACGACCTTGGCCGACGCGCGGGTGGCGTCGACGTCGAGCCGGATGAAGCTGACGAGCGAGCCCGTCTCCGAGGTCTGGGCCGCGAAGGACTCCTGCCGGTAGCGGACGCGGGCGGCGTCGGTGTAGGTGGTGGACATGATCGGCAGGTAGCCGGCGGCGAGGCGTGCCTGGCCCAGCCGCGCCAGGCAGGAGCCGTAGCGCTCGCCGCCCTTCGCGCCGACGAAGACCGTCAGCCGGCGCCCGCCGACGCGCTCGGCGATCACCTGGCTGCCGTCGGCGACGTGGAGCGCGACGGAGCCGGCGCCGCGCGCGCCGAGCGGCTGGCCGAACGGGACGTAGTAGACGCCGGACTCGGTCAGCGGCCGCTTCCCGGGCGCGCGTGCGTAGAGGAGCGGCGGCAGCAGGCGCCGCGCGGCCTCGTAGCTCGGCCCGTCAGGTGCGTTCAGGAGCGCATTCCCCCAGACGTCGTGGCGCGTGCGGAGCGCCCGCTCCACCTTGCGCGTGTGGGCGGCGGTCGCCTGCGGCGTCCGGCACGAGACGGTCTTCGGCACTGCGTCCTCGGCCCGCCCGCCCGCAAGTGCGGCAGCGGCACAGAGAGCAGCGATCGTCAGCGCCACACGCACAGCCCGATTGATACCGGGCGGCGGGGCGGCGCGCTAGTCGCTCCTAGGCCTGCGGGATGCGCGCTTCGAGCGCGGCGCCGAGCGCCTCGCGCACCGGCTCGAGCTCGATCCGGTCGAGCACGTCCTGGAAGAAGCCGCGCACGATCAGGCGCTCCGCCTCGGCCCGCGAGAGGCCGCGCGCCATCAGGTAGAAGAGCTGCTCGCGGTCGACCTGGCCGAGCGTCGCACCGTGGGTGCAGCGGACGTCGTTGGCCATGATCTCGAGCCCGGGGATCGAGTCGGCGTGCGCCTGCTTGGAGAGGAGCAGGTTGCGGTTCTCCTGGTAGGCGTTCGTCTTCTGCGCCTCCTCCTCGACGCGGATCATCCCGCGCCAGACCGCGCTCGACTCGTCGTTGAGCACGCCCTTGAAGGCGAAGTCCGAGGTCGTGTTCGGCGCGATGTGCTCCTGGAAGGTGTCGTAGTCGAGGTGCTGGACGCCGTCGGCGAAGTAGGCGCCGGTGACGCGCGACGTGGCGCCCGGGCCGGCGAGGTCGTTCTGGATCCGGATCTTGCCCTTCTTCGAGCCGAAGCCGCCCGCGACCCAGTCGAGCTCGGCGTCGCGGTCGATCCGCGCGTGGTGGCTGCCGAAGTGCCACGTCTCGCGGCTGACGTTCTGCACCGAGACGTACTCGACCTTGGCGCCGTCCTCGACGAAGATCTCGACGGCGGCGTTGAGGTAGCCGGAGAGGTCCGGCGACGTCGACGCGTACTCCTCGATCACGGAGACGCGGCTGCCGGGCTCGGCCACGATCAGCAGGCGCCAGAAGAGCGAGCCGCCCTCGACCGAGTTCGTGATCCGCACGAGCAGCGGCTGCTCCAGCACGACGCCCTTCGGGACGTGGACGAGCAGGCCGTGCTCCCACTCGGCGGCGTTGTGCGCGGCGAACTTCTCGTCCGAGCCGACGAGCTCGCCGAGGCGCGGATGCTCGTCGAGCAGCTCGAAGCGGATCCCCTCCGGGACGCGGTCGATCTCGAGCCCCGCCTCGGAGACGCGTACGAGCCCGGCCGCCTCGAGCTCGAGCATCGCCGGCGCCGCGACGACCTCGGTGGCGCCGTCGGCGGAGAACGCCTCCGGGTCGAAGTCCTTCAGGTCGGTGAAGCGCCACGACTCGTCCTTCGTCGTCGGCAGCGGCAGCGCGCGGTAGCGCTCGAGCTGGTCGGGCCTCGCCACGGGTGCGAACCGCCGGTGCAGCATCAGCGCGTTGCCGTCCGGATCCTTGAAGCAGGCCTGCTGGCAGACGCCGGTGTCGATCGTGTCGCCGTCGAAGGCGACGCCCTTCGCCTCGAGCTCCGCGCGCGCGGCGCGACGTCCGGCGACGCGCAGCGCGAGCCCGGCCGGCGAGGGCGCGAACGGCTGGCCGATGCTCGACGGGTCGAAGACGTCGAGCGTGACCTGGCCGCAGCTGAACTCCATGTCGTGCTCGCCCTCGGTCTCGATCTCGAGCCCGAGCGTCTCGACATAGAACGCTTCGCGCGCGCTGGAGGTCCTGCGTCAGGAACGACACGAAGTCGACGTGCTCGACCTGCATGGCTACGGGGTCGAGCCGTCGGCGTACGGCGCGTGCCGGTGGTGCAGGATCAGCGAGTTGCCGTCCGGATCCTTGAAGAACGCCATGTGGCAGACGCCCGAGTCGTACGCCTCGGGGAAGAGGAACGTGACGCCGGCCTCCTCGAGCTTCGCCATCGCCGCCGGCGACGTCGGGGACGCGCAGCGCGATCGCGGTGTTGCTCGGGCTGAACGGGACGCCGGTCTGCTCGGGCGTGTTCAGCAGGATCGTGACGTTGCCGGTCTCGAACTCGGGCCACTCCTCGTGGGCGAGCGGGTTCCGCTTCAGCCCGAGCGTCTCGCCGTAGAACTTGACGGCGCGCTCGCGGTCGGTCACCGGCACGCCGATGAAGTCCGTGCGCTCGGCGCCGATCACGAGCCGGCGCCCTCCGCGTCGCGCGGCGCGTAGCGGTGGTGGAGCATCAGCGCGTTGCCGTCGGGATCCTCGAAGAACGCCATGTAGCAGACGCCCGTGTCGAAGGTCTCGCCGGCGAACTCGACGCCCTTCGCCTCGAGCTCGGCACGCGCCGCAGGCATGTCCTCGACGTGCAGCGCGAGGTGCGCGGTCTTCTGCGGCGCGAACTCGAGCCCGAACGTGGTCGGCTCGTAGATCCCGAAGCACGTCTCGCCGACCCAGAACTCGGCGTCACCGGTCTCGTCGGGCCGCAGCCCGAGCGTGTCGACGTAGAAGGCCCGCGACCGCTTCCAGTCGGTGGACGGGACGGCGACGAAGTCGACGCCCGTCACCGGGCTAGCCAACCGACCCCTCCATCTGCAGCTGGATCAGCCGGTTCATCTCGACGGCGTACTCGAGCGGCAGCTCCTTCGTGATCGGCTCGACGAAGCCGGAGACGATCATCGCGCTCGCCTCCGCCTCGGTCAGGCCGCGGCTCATCAGGTAGAAGAGCTGCTCCTCGCCGATCTTGGAGACGGTCGCCTCGTGGCCGAGGTCGACGTCGTTCTCGTCGACGCGGATGTACGGGTACGTGTCGGAGCGCGACTCCTCGTCGAGGATCAGCGCGTCGCAGACGACCTTCGACTTGGCGCCGACGGCGCCCTTCGCGACCTCGAGCAGGCCGCGGTAGCCGGCGCGGCCGCCGTTCTTCGAGATCGACTTGGAGGTGATCACGGACGTCGTCTTCGGCGCCACGTGGACGACCTTGCCGCCCGCGTCCTGGTGCTGGCCCTTGCCGGCGAACGCGATCGAGAGCACCTCGCCGTGGGCGCGCGGCCCCATCAGCCAGATCGCCGGGTACTTCATCGTCAGCTTCGAGCCGAGGTTGCCGTCGACCCACTCCATCGTCGCGTCCTCGTAGGCGACGGCGCGCTTGGTGACGAGGTTGAAGACGTTGTTCGACCAGTTCTGGATCGTCGTGTAGCGGCAGCGGCCGCGCGGCTTGACGACGATCTCGACGACCGCGCTGTGCAGCGAGTCGGAGGAGTAGATCGGCGCCGTGCAGCCCTCGACGTAGTGCACGTAGGCGTCCTCGTCGACGATGATCAGCGTCCGCTCGAACTGGCCCATGTTCTCGGCGTTGATCCGGAAGTAGGCCTGCAGCGGCAGCTCGATCCGGACGCCCGGCGGCACGTAGATGAACGAGCCGCCCGACCAGACGGCCGAGTTCAGCGCCGCGAACTTGTTGTCGTTCTGCGGGATGATCGTCCCGAAGTACTGCTTGACGATCTCCTCGTGCTCGCGCAGGCCCGAGTCCATGTCGAGGAAGAGCACGCCCTGCGCCTCGAGGTCGGCCTGGAGCTTGTGGTAGACGACCTCCGACTCGTACTGCGCCCCGACGCCGGCGAGGTACTTCTTCTCCGCCTCCGGGATCCCGAGCTTGTCCCAGGTGTCGAGGATGTCGGCCGGCAGGTCCTCCCACTTCGAGACCTGCTTCTCGGTCGGCTTGATGTAGTAGTAGATGTTGTCGAAGTCGATCTCGGCGACGTTGCCGCCCCAGGTCGGGAGCGGGCGCGCGAGGAAGTAGTCCAGGCTCTTGTGCCGGAACTTGCGCATCCAGTCGGGCTCGTTCTTGTGCTCGGAGATCGCCTCGACGAGCTCGTGCGAGAGGCCGCGGCCGGACTTGAAGAAGTAGTTCTCGGCCTCGTCGGAGTTGGAGAAGCCGTACTGGTACTCGGAGCGGATCTCCTTGACGACATCGGTCTCGGACGTGCTCACGCGACCACCTCCGCTTCCTTCGGGAGCCAGGCGTCGTAGCCCTCGGCCTCGAGGCGCTGGGCCAGCTCGGGCCCGCCGCTCTCGACGATCGTGCCGCCGACGAAGACGTGCACGTGGTCGGGCGTGACGTAGTTGAGGATCCGCTGGTAGTGGGTGATCACGAGCGCACCCATCTCGGCCGTGACGAGCTCGTTGACGCCGTTCGCGACGATCCGGAGCGCGTCGATGTCGAGGCCGGAGTCGGTCTCGTCGAGGATCGCGATCTTCGGCTGCAGCAGCGCCATCTGGAGGATCTCGACGCGCTTCTTCTCACCGCCGGAGAAGCCGTCGTTGAGGTAGCGCGATGCGAGCTCGCGCGGCACCTTCAGCCGCTCCATCGCGGCGAGGATCTCGGTGCGGAACTCCTTCACCGGGATCGGGTCGTCCTTGCCGCCCGCCTTCGCCTTCCGGATCGCGTTGATCGCGCTCCGGAGGAAGTTGGTCACGGTGACGCCTGGGATCGCGTGCGGGTACTGGAAGGCGAGGAAGAGCCCCCTCTGCGCGCGCTCGTCGGCGCCGAGCTCGACGACGTCGACCCCGTCGACGAGGATCTGCCCCTCGGTGACCTCGTAGGACGGGTGGCCCATCAGCGCGTAGGCCAGCGTGGACTTGCCGGAGCCGTTCGGGCCCATGATCGCGTGCTTCTCGTTCAGGTCGACCGCGAGGTCGACGCCCTTCACGATCTCGGTGCCGTCCTCGAGCGCGACGTGCAGGTTCTTGATCTCCAGAAACGCCAAGCTTGTGATCCCTCTTTTCCAGGATTTGTGCGGCTTTCAGCGCCGCTTCGTGACTCCATGGTAGCCGATCACGGCCGCCGCGAGAGGTGCCGCGAGAGCCACGATCCCCCCGATCTTACCCAGGCGAAGGCGCGCCGTAGTCCAGCCGCTCGAGCCGCGTGCGGCTTCGTCGAAGCGGCCTGCGCACCAGGATCGCCGGGAAGCGGGCGATACGCGTGGACGCGCCCGAGGAAGTTACGTCCATGAGCGTCGACCTCTGCGACGGCGTTGGCCAGCGCTTCGGCGCCGCGCGCCGAGACGACGACCTTCGCTCCGCGCCCGCCGGCGGCCCGCGCGGTCGCGCGTCCGATCCCGCTCGACGCGCCCGAGATCACGATCACCTGCTCGCCGACCGGCCGCTTCATTCCCGCTTCGTCCCCGGGGTTGGGCCCCGACAAACGGTGGTACAGTGCGGCCCATGCCCTTTGGAATCGGCGTCACCGAGCTCGTCATCCTGCTCGTCGCCCTGCTCGTCATCTTCGGCCCGAAGCGGCTGCCCGAGATGGGCCGCTCGCTGGGCAAGGGGATGCGCGAGTTCAAGGACTCGATCGCGGGCAAGGACGACGACGACGAGGCCGTGCATCACCGGCTGGCGGAGGAGCTCCCGCCCGCGGACGAGCATCCCGTCGCGCAGCAGCCGGCAGCGCGCGAGCGCGAAGTCTCCTAGCCTCCGCAGCGCATGGCTCTGAAGCGTCTGCCGCGGCGCCTGCAGCACGGCGAGGAGGCAACGCTCGTCGAGCACCTCGGCGAGCTTCGCACCCGCATCTTCATCTCGCTCTTCGCGCTGATCCCCGCCTTCATCGTCGCGTTCGTCTTCCACGAGCGGCTGATCGACGTGCTCACGCGTCCACTGCCGGACGACAAGAAGCTGATCACCCTCGGCGTCACCGAGCCGTTCACGACCGCCGTCAAGGTGTGTCTCGCTACCGCGGTCGCCGTGACGCTGCCGATCCTGCTCTACCAGCTGTGGTCGTTCCTCGCGCCGGCGATCGAGGAGGGGAAGCAGCGCACGGTGGCGGTGTTCGCAGCGTTCGCGACAGTGCTCTTCGCGGGCGGCGTCTTCTTCTCGTACTTCATCGTGCTGCCGCGCGCGCTCGACTTCCTGACCTCGTTCGGCGAGGAGTTCTTCCAGGTCGAGATTCGCGCCAGCTACTACTTCTCGTTCGTGACGGTGACCCTGCTCGCGAGCGGGCTCGCCTTCCAGATGCCGATCTTCATTCTCGCGCTCGTCCGCCTGCGCGTCCTGTCCGCGGCACGGCTCCGCCGCAACCGGCGCATCGGCTACGCGCTGATGGTCGTCTTCGCCGTGCTCCTGCCGACGGTCGACCCCGTGTCGCTGGCGCTCGAGGTGATCCCGCTGTTCATCCTCTTCGAGCTCTCCGTCCAGCTCGCATCCGTGATGGAGCGACGCTGGGACATCGCCGACCAGAAGTCGCGCTGGGCAGTCGAGTGAGAGTCCTCTCCGCCGACTGGGTGCTGCCGGTGGAGGGACGAGCCGATCGAGAACGGTGCGGTCGCGATCGAGGACGGGAGGATCGCGGCGGTCGGCTCCGCGAGCGAGCTCGGCGAGGGCGAGCGCTTTCCGGACTCCGCAATCGTGCCGGGCTTCGTCAACGCGCACACGCATCTCGAGTACGCCGTCTACGCGGGCTTCGGCGACGGGCTCTCCTTCGGCCCCTGGATCTCGACCCACGTCGAGCGGAAGGCGCGGCTCGACCGGGTCGACATGGAGGCGATCGCCCGTCTGGGCGCAGCAGAGTGCCTGCGCTCGGGGATCACCACCGTCGGCGATCTCGCCTTCACCGGCGCGAGCGCGCACGCCTGCGCGGAGCTCGGGTTGCGCGCGATCGTCTATCTCGAGGTCTTCGGGAACGACGGCGCCGGGGCGCTCCGCCAGTTCGAGGAGAAACGGGCGTACGTCGCCTCGGCGCTCTCGGAGCGCGTTCGGGTCGGCGTGTCGCCGCATGCGCCCTACACGTGCTCGCGGGACGTCTACGCCGCCTGCATGACGCTCGACTTGCCGGTGGCGACGCACCTGAACGAGAGCCAGGACGAGCTCGACTGGCTCCTCCGCGGCGAAGGCCCGTGGCAGCCGCTCGCGGAGATGCTCGTCGAGCCCGCCGGCATGAGCGGGATCCGGAGCCTGGCGGAGGCGGGGCTGCTGGACGAGCGGGTCGCGGCTGCGCACTGCGTGAAGGTCGACGCGGAGGAGATCGAGCTGCTCGCCCGCCACGGCGCCGCCGTCACCCACTGTCCGCGCTCGAACGCCCTCCTCGGCTGCGGGATCGCGCCGCTCGCCGAGCTACGCGCCGCCGGCATTCGGATCGGGATCGGCACCGACGGCGTCTCCTCGGTTCCCTCGCACGACTTCTTCGAGGAGTTGCGCACCGTGATCTCGTTCGCCCGCGCGCGTAGCGAGCGCGCGGACGCGCTCTCCGCGACGGAGGCGCTCGAGCTCGCGACGCTCGGCGGAGCCCGGGCGCTCGGGCTTGCGGCGGAGACAGGCTCGCTCGTGCCGGGCAAGCAGGCGGATCTCGCCGTGGTCTCGCTTTTCGGCTCTCCGTATCTACCATGGGAGGATCCGGCAGCCGCCGTCGTCTACGGCGGTGCGACCGAGCGCGTCACAGCTACTCTGGTCGCCGGCAAAACGAGGTACGAGAAAGGAGGGGACGAATGGCACGAGCTGATCGACGCGGCGCACGCAGCTCGCGGTCGCATGCTGCGACCCGCAAGCGCGACAGCGACCTCGTAGCGATCGAGGAAACGATGTTCTTCACGCGGCTGCGCAAGCACGCCAAGTGGATGTTCGTCTTCCTCGCTCTCGTCTTCGCTGTCGGCTTCGTCGGCTTCGGCATCGGCGCCAACCAGAACGCGTCGCTCGGCGACCTGTTCAGGGGCGACGGCGGCTCGACGACCGGCAATCTCTCCGTCGGCGACGCGCGCGAGCAGCTGCGCGAGAACCCGAAGAGCGCCGAGGCGAAGCACGATCTCGCGACCGCCCTCCAGGAGGACGGCCAGACGGACGAGGCGATCACGGTGCTGAACGGCTACGTCGAGCAGAGCCCGAAGGACGAGGACGCCCTCCGCGAGCTCGCCGGCCTGTACCTCGCCCGCGCGAACGCGCTCGCCCAGCAAGCGCAGATCGCGCAGCTCCGCGCCAGCTACCAGACCTTCGGCTCGACGTTCTCCGTCCCGCTCGACCTCGGCAACGGCGCCACGCTCGGCCCCGACCCGATCGACAACGCGATCTCCACCGTCGCCTCGCAGGAGGTCACCACCGCCTACGGGAAGGCGCAGGCCGCGTACTCGAGCGCCGAGTCGACCTACGACAAGCTGGCCGCTGTCGCTCCACGCGATCCGAACATCCAGCTGGAGCTCGCCCAGGCCGCCCAGCAGAGCGGGAACACCGCCAAGGCGATCACCGCGTACAAGCGCTTCCTCGTGCTCGCGCCGGACGATCCCAGCGCCGCGATCGTCAAGCAGCAGATCCAGCAGCTGCAGGCCGCGCAGACGCCTGCGGCGTCCGGTTAGACTCACCCCCGTCCGGGAAGACAGCACGCATTCTGTCGGCGAGACCGGGGAGTGGACGAACGCATGAATTTCGACGTCAAAACCGAGAAGATCGGCGAAGGCCAGTACGTGATCTCCCTTGCGGGCGAGGTCGACCTGTACACGGCGCCGGAGTTCAAACAGCAGCTGCTCGAGGTGATCGACCAGGGCGGACGCGACGTCGTGGTCGACCTCAGCGACACGACGTTCATCGACTCGACCACGCTCGGCGTGCTCGTCGGCGGCGTGAAGCGGTTGCGCACGAACGAGGGCCAGCTCTCGCTCGTCTGCAGCGACCGGAACATCACGAAGATCTTCGAGATCACCGGCCTCGACCGCGTCTTCACGATCCATCCCACTCGCGAAGCGGCCGTCGGCGCGGGCTCTGCCGCGACGGGGTCCGCCACCTAGGTGAACCTGCGCGGGCTCGCCGGTGCCTGCGCGGTCCTGCTCGCGGCCCTGGCCGCGACGGGCTGCGGCTCCGGCGGACTCACCGGCGGCGGTGACGCCGCCCTGGGCAAGGAGCTCTTCGTCGGCGAAGGGCAGTGCGGCTCGTGCCACGTGCTCGCGGACGCAGGCACGAAGGGCGTGATCGGGCCGAACCTCGACGATGCGTTCCGGCAGTCCCGGGAGGACGGGCTCGGGGAGGCGACGATCCGGGCGGTCGTGCGCGACCAGATCTCCTATCCGGTCGAGGACCCGACGACGGGCTCGCCCGGGATGCCGGCGGATCTCGTCACAGGTGAGGACGCGGACGCGGTCGCGGCGTACGTCGCGTCCGTTGCCGGGCTGCCGGTGCGCGGCACCGGCGCGGAGGCGGGTGGCGGCACCACCACCGGCGGCGGCACGACGACGGAGGGTGGCGGCGGCGACGCACCGGACGGCGCGGCGATCTTCGCCCAGGCCGGGTGCGGCGGCTGCCACACGCTCGAGGCGGCGAACGCCAGCGGCGCCGTCGGTCCCAACCTCGATGACTCGAAGCCGCCGAAGGATCTCGTGATCGACCGCGTCACGAACGGTCAGGGCGCGATGCCCCCGTTCGGAGACCAGTATTCGCCGGAGGAGATCGAGGCGGTCGCCGACTACGTCGTCGCCAGCACGGGCGGCTGACCCACCAGCCGTCTCCGGCCATGTCCGGGGTCAGACCCCGTCATGTCCGAAACCGCCCTGTCAGTTCAGTACCCGCCGAAGGCCGCTGAACGAGCTCCACGGCCAGTCTTCGGGACGGTCGCAGAGCCCGGCGGTGACCGGGTTCATGGCGAAGTAGTGCAGGCAGCTCAGGTAGTGCTCCTCCGTCTCGACGAGCGCAGCCTTGTAGCGGCCCTGGACGAGCGCGCCGCGCCGGCCGTGCCGGAGGTTGAACTCCTGGACGTACTGGCCGGTCAGGAACTGCATGCCGCGGGCCAGCGGTTCCGGCGTCTGGATCAGGAGATGGACGTGATTCGTCATGTGGCAGTGCGCGTGGAGCGTCCAACGGCACCGTTTCGCGGCGAGCGCGAGAAGCCGGTCGAACTCGTTGTGGTCGATCGCGTCGACGAAGAGCGTCTCGTGGTCCGTGGCCCGCTGCGTGACGTGGAAGACGCCGTTGCGGACGTGGACGCGAGCCGGCCGCGGCATGGAGCGAAGGTAGCGGCGAGAGCGGCCCGGCGACAGTGGCTGTTCAGGGCACGACGGGGTCTGACCCCGGACATGGCCCTCGCGGACGTGTCGGGCTAGGGCGCGGTCGCGTCGAGGTCGACGACGACGTGCGTGATCGGGAGGTCGAAGCGGTCGCGGGCGGCGCCGACGACGTTGCGCTCGAGCCAGTGGGAGCGGCCCTCTGGATGGGTCGAGATCACGATCTCGTCGGGTGCGAACGTGCGGAGCGCGTCCTCGATCGCCTGCAGCGGATCACCGTCGCCGACCTCGCCCTTCGCCCGCACGCCGGACTGCTGCAGCTGCGCGAGGCTCGCGTCCAGCCGCTCCTGGGCGGCCGCGCGTGCGCCGTCCTCGTCCGACACCCACGTCCGCACCTGCGAATTGAGCGCGGGGCAGACGACGTGGATCTGCTCGTTGACGCCCTCCGACTTCTGCCGCAGGATCGCGAGCAGCTCCGACCCGCCGACGGTCTCGTTCGCGACCACGAGGATCCGGCGCTCGTCCTCGGCCGAGGCCGGCGCCGGCACCGAAGGCCGCAGCACCGGCTCGTTCGAGCGCCCGCGGAGCCAGAAGAAGACCGCGGTCAACGTCAGCGCCACGAAGACGACGACGCCGAGCCAGGTCGCAATCGCGGCCGCGACGACGATCAACGCGACGTACCCGACCGTCAGCAGCAGGAAGCGATACGCCTCGGCCTCGCTGCGAAACGGGTTTCGTGCCATTCCGGCCTCCTCAGAGGAGGTAGATCGACGCGTACACCACGATCCACATTACGTCGACGAAGTGCCAGTAGATTCCCGGAAGCTCGACGCCGTGATGGTGCTCCGGCGTGAAGTGACCGCGGAAGGCGCGCACGGCCGCAACGGTCAGGAGCGTCAGCCCGACGAAGACGTGGGCCCCGTGAAGGCCGGTGAGGCCGAAGAAGACCGAGCCGAAGGCCCCGTCGCCGGGGTTGAAGCCGATCCGGGCGTACTCGAGCATCTGCGTCAGCAGGAACGCGAGGCCCATCAGCAGCGTCAGCACGAGGCCGGCCTTGAGGCCGTTGCGGTTGCCGCGCTTGATCGACTGCAGTGCCCAGTGCATGGTGAAGCTCGACGTCAGCAGCACCGCCGTGTTGACGCCCGCCACGAAGACCGGCAGGTGGTACGGCGGCAGCGGCCACGGCTGCGCATCCGGGTTGACGACGCGGATGAAGAAGTAGACGGTGAAGAACGAGCCGAAGAGCATCGCCTCGGACGCGATGAAGAGGAACATCCCCAGCACGGTCGAGCTGACGCGCGAGCTCTGGTTCGCGATCGGAGGCCCGTGATGCTCGGCGTGCGCGCTCATGCGTGCACCTCGCTCTCGACGGCGCTCGGCTCGACGACGACGTGCTCGACCGGGACCTTCGCCTCGCTCTCGAGCCGGCCGACGAGATCGCGGCGGAGCCACGACGAGCCGCGCTGCTCGGGGAAGGTCGAGACGAGGATTCCGTCGACGCGCTCGTCGCGGACGGCGTGCATTGCGGCGGTGAAGGGATCGGGATGCGCAACCTGGCCGTGCACCTCGATGCCCTCGGCGCGCAGCCGCGTCAGCACCTGACGCAGGCGTCGCTCGGCCTCGGGATGCGAGCCCTGATTCGGATCGCTCTGCGGCGAGACGATCAGGAAGCTCGTGCGCCCGCCACTCGCCTTCTCGCGGATCCGGTCGAGCAGCGGCTCGCCCAGCACGGTCTCGTTCGCGATCACGAGGATGTTCTCGGCGCCGACTCGGGTCGCCACATCCGAGACGACGTGCGCCACCGGGATCGTCCCGGCCGCCTTCCGGATCTCCTCGAGGAGGTTGCGGCGCCGCCAGCCCGAGGTCGCGTCGGGATGCGTGGAGACGATCAGCTCGTCCGGCTCCTCGATCGCGATCGCGTCCTTGACGGCGGCAAGCGGGTCGTTGTCGACCACGTGCCCCGTCGCTGGGATCCCGGCCTCGCGGAAGCTCGTCAGCGTCCGGTCGAGCCGCCGTCCGGCCGCGGCGCGGCGCGTGTTGTCGTAGACGACGTATCCCTCACGCGGCGCGTTCACGGGCGCGATCACGACCACGATCGCCTCGGCGCCGGCGACCTTGGCACGTACCGCGTCGAGCAGCTCGTCGCCGGTCAGCGTCTCGTTCGCGACGACGAGCAGCTTGCGCGGCTCGCCGCTCATCGGACGGTTTCCTCCTCGGGCGCATGGCCGGGCAACTCGACGTGGGCGCCGCCGTTCAGCACCGCGTGGCGCGCGCCGGGGACGCCGTACTCGTACGGGCTCCCGACCACCTGCGGGATCGCGTCGAAGTTGAACACCGGCGGCGGCGAGCTGACCTGCCACTCGAGCGTGAGCGCCCGCCACGGGTTCGACGTCGCCCGTTCCCCGCGCGTCCAGCTGACGATCATGTTGTAGAAGAAGATCAGCGTCGAGGCGCCGAGCAGGAACGAGAACATCGAGATGACCATGTTCCAGTTGCCGAACTGGGCGTCGTAGTCGGCCACCCGGCGCGGCATCCCCTGCAGGCCGACCCAGTGCATCGGGAAGAAGGTGCCGTTGAAGCCGATGAACGCGAGCCAGAAGTGGAGCTTGCCGAGCCGCTCGCTGTACATCCGGCCGGTCATCTTCGGGAACCAGTAGTAGATCCCGGCGAAGATCGTGAAGACGGAGCCGCCGAAGAGCACGTAGTGGATGTGGGCGACGATGAAGTAGGTGTCCGAGGCGGCGATGTCGATCGGCACCGACGCGAGGAAGATGCCCGAGAGGCCGCCGAGCACGAACATCGAGAGGAAACCGAGCGCGAACAGCATCGGCGTACGGAAGTGGAGCCGGCCCTCCCACATCGTCGCGAGCCAGGAGAAGATCTTGATCCCGGTCGGGACCGCGATGATCATCGACGTCACCATCATCGGCACGCGCAGCCAGGGCGCCATCCCGGCCACGAACATGTGGTGCGCCCAGACCGAGAAGCCGAGCACGAGGATCGCCATCAGCGAGAGCGCCATCAGCCGGTAGCCGAAGATCGGCTTGCGGCTCATCACCGCGATCACCTCGGAGATGATCCCGAAGCCGGGCAGCATCATGATGTAGACGGCCGGGTGCGAGTAGAACCAGAAGATGTGCTGGTAGCCGAGCGTGTAGCCGCCCTCGGCGACGTGGAAGAAGTTGGTGTGCATCACCCGGTCGAAGAGGGCGAAGAACTGTGAGCCGGCGATGAACGGCGTCGCGATCACGACGAGCAGCGAGGTCGTGAAGTTCGCCCAGACGAGCAGCGGCATCCGCCAGAACGTCATCCCCGGCGCGCGCATCGTGATGATCGTGACCAGGAAGTTGAGCGCGGTCATGATCGAGGACGCACCAGCCCACTGGACGCCCATCTGGAAGAAGATGTTGCCGTCCGTGCCCGTGGTGGAGAGCGGCGCGTAGCCCGTCCAGCCGGCCGCGAAGGCGCCTCCGGGCCAGAGGAACGCGGCCAGGAACATGATCCCGGCGATGGGCAGCAGCCAGTAGGAGAGCGCGTTCAGACGCGGGAAGGCCATGTCCGGCGCACCGAGCATCAGCGGCACGGCGAAGTTCGCGAGACCGGCGAACGCCGGGATGATGAAGAGGAAGATCATCAGCGCCGCGTGCTCGGACACGAGCCCGTTGAAGGTCTGCGTGTCGACGTACTGCATGTCCGGGTTCGCCAGCTCGGCCCGGAAGACCATCGCGAAGAGGCCGCCGACGACGAAGAAGAAGAACGTCGTCACGAGGTACTGGACGCCGATCACCTTGTGGTCGGTGTTGACCTTGAAGTAGTCGCGCCAGCTGTAGGCGCCGTGCCCGGAGTGATCCTCCTCGCGCGTCGGCCGTCCCGAGATGTAGTAGACCCAGTAGTCGAACGAGCCGATGCCGGCCAGGAAGCCGACGGGGGCGGTGGTGAGGAACGCGACCACCGTGATCACGATCCAGTCCCACGTCGGCTCGTAGCCGCCGAGCCAGCGGAAGAAGACGACGATCCCGGCCCCGATCGCCCAGAAGAGCGGCGTCATCCAGGCGGCGCGGATGAACCCCGGCTGCTTCAGGTGGTCCATCCCGTGACGGGGCGGAGCACCATGATGCTCTGCGGTGTGATGCGTGTCGGCGACGTCGGTCACTGTTGGCCCTCCACCAGATACTGCACGAGCCCGTCGAGCTGCTCGTCGGTCAGCGAGCTCTCATAGGTCTCCGGCATCACGCTTGCCTGATACCCGGCCGCGATCCGGGCATTCGGGTCGATGATCGAGTCGCGGATGAACTCGTCGAGCGGCGCTCCGCCGGAGTCGATCGTGTTCAGGCTCGGCCCCACCTGCGCATCGGTGTTGGCGGGGTCGAACTCGTGGCACCCGCCGCAGCCCGCGGTCTCGAAGACGGCCGCGCCGTCCGCGTCGTCGCCGCCGGTGCCCGGCGCCGCGGTCAGGAACGTGTCGTATTCGGCGCGGTCGACGACCCGCACGGCGCCGCGCATCGTCGAGTGCCCGAGCCCGCAGAGCTCGGTGCAGACGATCGAGAACTCGCCCTTCCGGTTCGGGGTGATCACGAGCGTCGTCTCGATGCCGGGCACTGCATCCGACTTCTGCCCGAATTCCGGCACCCAGAACGCATGGATCACGTCGAGCGAGCGGAGCGTCAGCTTGACCGTCTCGTTCACGGGCAGCACGAGCTGGCCGGAGGTGAGCTTCGGCTCGCCGGGGTACTCGAACTTCCACGCGAACTGCTGCGCGGTGACGGCGATCCGGATCGGGTTCGGGCCGGCGTCGTCGTTCTTCGCCAGCACGATTGCGCTGACGACCGAGATCGCGGTCACGAGGATGGCCGGGATCGCCGTCCAGACGATCTCGAGGCCGGTGTGGCCGTGGACAGGCGGCCCGTCCGACTCGTCCTCGGGCGGGACGCGGAACATGACGATCGAGTAGATGATCGCGGCCGCGACGACGGCGAAGACGGCGATGCAGATGACCGTCGTGAACCAGAACGTGAACTCGATCCGGTCCATCTCCTCGGAGGCCGAGGTGGGCAGCCAGGGGACGAGGACGGCGACCACCGACGCGAGAATTCCCGCGAGAACGCCGTAGATCGTGATGCGGACAATCGAGCCCCTGCGCACCGCGGCGAGCCTACATAACCCGTAACCGATCCGGCGCTTCGACCGTTCGAGACATGACCCGGACATCCGGGCGCCACGAAGCAGGTATCCCCCGCCAACAGGAGGACAAGGAAAATGGGTCTCGGAGTCAGCATCTTTCTGATCGCAGTCGGCGCCATCCTGACCTGGGCGGTGAACGCCACCGTCTCCGGCCTGGAGCTGCAGACGATCGGCGTCATCCTCATGGTCGTCGGCGCGCTCGGCCTCGTGCTCTCGATGATCTTCTGGTCGTCGTGGGGCGGCGCCGGCGGCACCCGCCGGACGACGTACGTCGAGGACGGCCCGCGCGTCTAGCGCAGCGGCTCGTGTTCCATCCGTTCGAGCGAGAGGCGGCCCCGGCCGCCTCTTCTCGTTCCGGGGTCAGGCGAGCGGGAGCTCGAACGAGAAGGTCGAGCCATGCCCCGGCTCGGACTCGACGCGGATCCGACCGCCCATCCGCCGCACGATCTCGCTCGAGATGTAGAGCCCGAGGCCGGTCCCGCCGACGCCGCGCGAGAGGTTCGGGTCGAGCCGGAAGAACTTCTCGAAGATCCGCTCGTGCTCCGAGACGGGGATGCCGAGACCGCGGTCGCGGACGGCGAAGCGGACGCGCCCGTCGACCGGCTCGACCTCGAGCTCGACGAGCCCGCCGCCCGGCGAGTACTTGACCGCGTTCTCGACGAGGTTGACGAGCACCTGGCGGAGGCCGTCCGGATCGGCGGCCACCTGCGGGCCGGGCTCGGGCGCGGCGAGCGCGAGCTCGACGCCGGGCGGCAAATGCGCCTGGGCGGCAGCGAGCACGTCGCGTGCGAGCCCCGACGCGTCGGTGTGGCTGATCTCGACGGTCTCCGCCCCCGAGTCGAGCCGGCTCGCGAGCAGGATGTCGTTGACGATCCGCGCGAGCCGCTCCGACTCGCCCGCGATCACCGCGAGCATGCCGGCCTCCTGGACCTCGTTGAGCTCGACGTCGGCACGCTGCAGGGTCATCGCCGCGCCGTAGATCGCCGCGAGCGGCGTCCGCAGCTCGTGCGAGACCGTCGAGACGAAGTCGCTCTTCAGCTGGTCGACCGCGCGCTCGTCGGTCAGGTCGCGGAACGCGTAGACGGTGCCGTTGGGGAACTCCGCCGCCGTCAGCGACAGCCACAGCTCCCCGTGAGGGCCGTCGACCGGGAAGGTCTGTGCCCGCTGCCCCTCGCCGAGCGGCCAGCCCTGGAGCGCCTGCTGGGCCGGCGCATCGACCACCTCGTCCTCGCCGAGGCCCGTGATCCGGGCTGCGGCAGGGTTCCAGAGGCGAACGACGCCGCCCGCGTCGACGAGAAAGACGCCGTCTCCGACGAACTCGAGCGCCTCCGCCGCCTGCGCCCGGCGGCGCAGCTCGCCGACGAGGCGCGCGTTGTCGAGCGCCGCGGAGGCCCGGCCCGCGAGCTCCTGCACGAGCTCGAGGTCGTAGTCCGTGTATCGGCCGGGCTTGCGGGCGCCGAGCGTGATCACACCGAGCGTCTCGCCGCGCGAGACGAACGGGACGAACATCATCGAGTGCGAGCCGACGCGGTCGAACGCCATTCGGTCGAGGCCGATCTCCTCCAGCGCCTCGAGCAGGTCGGGCTCGAGCGTCGACGCGAGCAGCGGCTCGCCGCTGACGATCACCTGCCGCAGCAGATTGGGTGCGTCCGGCCCGACGACGTAGCGGTTCGGCATCGCCTCCATCAGGTGCTCGCGATCGGGGTCGGCATGGGCGTACGCGACGCGGTCGAGCGCATCCCCGCGGGCGAGGTAGATGTTGCAGGCGTCCGCGATCCGCGGCACGACGACGTGCGCGATCCGCTGCAGGATCTCCTCCTGCTCGAGCGAGGACGAGAAGAGCTCGCCGGCCTCGGCGAGCAGCCGCAGCCTCGCGTCGGCCCGGCGCTGGCCGGTGATCTCCATGATCACCCCGCCGACGCCGCTCGTCTCGCCGTCGGCGCCGCGGACGGGGTAGTAGCTCGAGAGCCAGTGGCGCGCGTCGCCGGGCCCGGCGATCGCCTCGTCCGTCGACTCCTCGTGCACGACCGGCTCGCCGGTCTCGAGCACGCGCCGGTAGAGCGGCTCGAGATGCGGAGCCAGCTTCGGGATCACCTCGGCGAGCGTCCTGCCGATGTGCTCCTCCGGCGCCTGGCGGTTGAGCTGCGCGAGCGCGTCGTTGACCCGGACGAAGCGCAGCTCGCGGTCCCAGAAGCCGATTCCGACGGGAGCCGAGACGAGCAGCGTGTCGAGCTGCGCGTACGAGTCGCTGGCGGCCCGGAAGAGGAGCGCATTCTCGATCGCGAGCGCGGCGCGGCGCCCGATCTCGCGGGCCAGCTCGAGGTCGATCCGGCCGAACTGGCGCCCCGACTCCCCGGTGCCGAGGGAGATCGTGCCGAGCAGGCGTCCGCGCGACTCGAGCGGAACGACGATGTACGACGTCGCCTCGAGCGCCCGGTAGAGGTGGAGATGCTCCTCGTCGACGGCGGCGCGCGTAAGCGCAGCGTCGCGCGCGTCCTCGACGAGGTACGGGTTGCCGGTGCGGAGCACCTCGGTGACGGGATGGGACTCGTTGTCCTCGGGCGGATACCGCCGGCGCAGCGTCCGGAGCAGCTGCTCCCGCTCGGGGTCGCGGTGCGAGATCACGACCTGCTCCAGCCGGCCGCTCTGCTCGTCGAGCAGGTCGACGATGCAGTAATCGGCGAGCCTTGGCACGAGCAGCGCGGCGAGCTCGGCGAGCGTCGCCGAGTAGTCGAACCCGGCCGAGAAGAGCGTTCCGGTCTCGGCGAGGAAGCGGATCCGCTCCTCGGCCTGGCGCTGCTCGGTGATCTCGTGGAAGACGGTGATCACGAGGCGGATCTCGCCTGCCTCGTTCAGGATCGGCGTCGAGCGGACCATCGACCAGCGCTCGTTGCCGCCGGGCTTGATCCGGTAGCCGACGACACCCTCCTGCGTCTCACGCTCGTGCAGCGCTCGCCGGGTCGGGAGCGCGTCGGGTGGGAGCAGGTCGCCGTTCTCGTCGATCAGCTCGAACCGCTCGATCAACTCCTCGCCGCTGAGGCTCAGCATCTCCTGCGCCGAGGCGAGCCCGCACAGCCGCGCGGCGGCGTCGTTGGCGTAGACGAGCCGGCCGTCCGCCGCCTGCGCGGTGATCCCGTCGTCGACGTTGCGCAGGATCGACGCAAGCTCGTCAGGTCCAAGCGGGGCAGAGGACATCGCCGAAGGTATAGCGGGACGACCGGAAAGGCCGGGGCTGGTGCCTTTGGGAGGCGAAGCCGACCCTTCAGGGGTCTTCGCGCGTTCCGGATTCTGCAAGAGCAGAATCCGGAACCTGCGCCAAAAACATGGGCCGTGAAGGGATCGAACCTTCGACCTTGGGATTAAGAGTCCCCTGCTCTACCAGCTGAGCTAACGGCCCGCGGCGAGTGATTGTAGCGGCGCAGTCTCGTCGGCTCTGTACGATTCCGCGCCGATGACCGACGTCGCCATCGTCGGAGCCGGCTACGTCGGTGTCCCGCTCGCCCAGGTGTTCGCCGAGGCGGGCCGCAGCGTGCTGCTCGTCGACCGCGACGAGGCGCGCGTGGCGCAGCTGAATCGAGGTGAGAGCTATATCGAGGACGTGCCCTCGGAGGCGCTGAAGCGGCTCGTCGACAACGGCCTGCGCGCCACCACCGACTACGACGAGCTCGCCGAGGCGGACGCGATCCTGATCGCGCTGCCCACGCCGCTCTCGAAGCAGCGCGAGCCCGACCTCTCGATCGTCAACTCCGCCGCCGAGAAGATCGCCCAGCGCCTGCGCAAGGGACACCTCGTCGTGCTCGAGTCGACGACCTACCCGGGGACGACGCGCGAGGAGATCCTGCCGCGGCTCGAGGCGTCGGGATTGAAGGTCGGCGAGGACTTCAACCTCGCCTTCTCGCCGGAGCGGGTCGACCCGGGCCGCGAGGACTGGACGACGAAGAACGTGCCCAAGGTCGTCGGCGGGATCACCGAGGCGTGCACCGAGCGCGCCGCCGAGCTGTACGGCGGCGCCGTCGACACCGTCCACCGCGTCACCTCGCCGGAGTCGGCGGAGCTGACGAAGCTGCTCGAGAACATCTTCCGCTCGGTCAACATCGCGCTCGTGAACGAGCTCGCGCAGCTCTGCGAGCGGATGAAGATCGACTTCTGGGAGGTCGTCGACGCGGCCGCGACGAAGCCGTTCGGGTTCATGAGCTTCAAGCCAGGCCCCGGCCTCGGCGGTCACTGCATCCCGATCGACCCCTTCTACCTGACCTGGAAGGCGCGCGAGTACGACTTCTACACCGAGTTCATCGAGCTGGCGGGAAAGGTGAACGAGAACATGCCCTGGTACTGCCGCTCGCTGATCTCGCAGGCGCTGAACCACGGCAAGCAGAAGTCGCTGAAGGGCTCTGAAGTACTCGTGCTCGGCGTCGCGTACAAGCCGAACATCGGCGACATGCGCGAGAGCCCCGCCCTGAAGCTGATCGAGCTGCTCGAGACGGGCGGCGCGAACGTCTCCTTCCACGACCCACACGTCGCCGAGCTGCCGGAGCACGGGCTCAGCTCGGTGCCGCTCGAGCCGGCCAAGTTCGACGCGATCGCGATCGTCACCGATCACAGCGGGATCGACTACGAGGCGCTCGTGGACAGCGGCCCGGTGATCGTCGACTTCCGGAACGCGACGGGCGAGCGGGGCCGAACGAGCGAGAACGTCTGGAAGCTGTGACCACCGTCGGCCTCGTCGGCCTCGGCTACTGGGGCCCGAACCTCGCCCGCAATTTCGACCACCTCGCCGAGCTCTCGTGGCTCTGCGACTTCGACGAGGAGCGCCAGGCCTCGTTCGGCGCCCGCTACCCGCGTGCGCGGGTGACGGCGGACTTCGAGGAGCTCCTCACCGACCCCGAGCTCGACGCCGTCGTGATCGCGACGCCGGTGCCGACGCACTACGAGCTCGCGAAGCAGGCGCTCGAGGCGGGGAAGCACGTGCTGGTCGAGAAGCCGCCGGCGATGAAGGGCGACGAGATGGACGAGCTGGTGGCGCTGGCCGCGGAGCGCGACCTCGTGCTGATGCCCGGACATCTCCTCCTCTACCACCCGGGCGTCCGCAAGCTGAAGGAGCTCGTCGACTCAGGCGCGCTCGGCGACGTGCTCTGCGTCTACACCAACCGGCAGAACCTCGGGATCGTGCGCACGAACGAGAACGCGCTCTGGTCGCTGGGCGTCCACGACCTCTCGGTCATCCTCTGGCTGATCGGCGAGGACCCGGTCGAGGTCTCCGCGCACGGGCGCGACTTCCTCACCGAGGGCGTCGAGGACGTCGTCTTCTGCTATCTCCGCTTCCCCTCCGGGAAGATCGCGCACATGCATCTCTCGTGGCTCGACCCGCACAAGATGCGGAAGATGACCGTGGTCGGGCGCGAGAAGATGGTCGTCTTCGACGACATGGAGCTCGAGCGCAAGGTGACGGTGTACGAGAAGGGGCCGTGGAAGCAGTCGGAGGCGTACGGCGAGTGGCAGACGCGCTCGGGCGACATCCACATCCCCAAGATCGACACCTCCGAGCCGCTCCGGCTCGAGTGCCAGGCCTTTCTCGACCTGATCGCCGGGAACGGCGACCGGAGCGTCGTCGCGGAGGACGGGGCGATGGTCGTGCGCGCGCTCGACCGGCTGACGGAGTCGCTGCGTGGCTGAGGTCCATCCGACCGCCGTGGTCTACGAGGGAACCGTTCTCGGCGAGGGCGTGAAGGTGCTCGAGGGCGCGGTCGTCGGCAAGCAGCCGACGCTCTCGCCGCGCTCGACCGCGAAGCGCGAGCCGCTGCCGCCGACCACGATCGGCGACGGCACGATCGTCTCGACCGGCGCGATCGTCTTCGCCGGCTCGACGATCGGCGCCCGCGTCATCCTCGGCGACCAGTCGTGCGTGCGCGAGCGGGTCGAGGTCGGCGACGACGTCGTTCTCGGCCGCGGCTCCTACATCGAGAACGACACCACGGTCGGCGCGCTGACGAAGATCCAGGCCGAGGCCTACATCACCGCCTACTCGACGCTCGAGGACAACGTCTTCATCGCCCCGTGCGTGGTCACGACGAACGACAACTACATGGGCCGGACCGAGAAGCGGCTCGCGCTGCTGAAGGGGCCGACCATCCGCCGCGGCGCCCGTGTCGGCGGCGGCGCGATCCTCTGCCCCGGGATCGAGATCGGCGAGGAGGCGTTCGTGGGCGCCGGCGCCGTCGTGACGAAGGACGTCCCGCCGCGCAAGCTCGTCGTCGGCAACCCGGCGCGCGTCCTGCGCGACGTCCCGGACGAGGAACTGCTTACTTCTTGACGAGCACGAGCCGGTACTTGCCGGCGCCGCGCGAGCCGAGCTTCACCTGCACGTAGTACGTGCCGCTCTTGGGGGCGCGGAAGGAGAGGTACTCGTTCGGCCCCGGGCGGGCGGCCTGACGGGCGACGAGGTTGAGCGAGCCGAGGTCGTCGACGTGCTTCGTCCCAGGCCGCCAGAGGATCACGTTCGTGTCGGTGCCCGCCGGCCCGCGGACGCTGGCGAAGACCTGCTGCCGCCGCTTGAGCTTGATCGCGTAGACGTCGTTCTGGTCGTCCCAGAAGTCGAGTGTGGCCTCGATCCGGTTCGACCGGCCCCAGAGGGTTGCGGCGTCGTCGCCGGCGTCGTCGTTCGGCTCGAGCCGGTCGCGCGGCGGCGGCCCGGCGCTCAGGAGCTGCTTCAGCGCGGCGTTGACGTCGAGCCTCCCCCAGCCGGTCAGCGGATCTCGCTGGGTCGCGCAGCCCGGGCAGCCGGTGGCGCCGTTGACGTCGTGCGCCGTTCGCGTCAGGAGCTCCGTCACCTGCTCGGGGCGCAGGTTCGGCCGCACCGCGAGCAGGACTGCGGCCGCCGCGCTCACCTGCGGGGCCGCGAACGAGGTGCCCTGGCCCTTGCGGAAGTCGTCCGGGGCGCAGCTGGAGTACCCCTGCTCCGGGCATTCCTTCGTCTCGGCGGTGAGCGTGCGCGGGAAGGTCGAGAGGATGCCGACGCCGGGCGCGGCGATGTCGTTGTAGATCTTGTCCCGGTGCGAGAAGACGGGCACGGAGCCGTCGCGGGCAAGGGCGCTGACGCCGAGCACGTGTGGCAGCGCGGCGGGGTAGCTCGCGTACGGCCACGGCCGCGGCGGCGTGTCCGTGTTGTTGCCGACGGCGGCCACGACGACGACGCCCTTGCCGTGCGCCCAGCCGACCGCCTGCGCCTCGAGCGGCGAGAACGCATCCCGGTCGGGATCGCGCGGATCGCGGAAGCCGCCGAGGCTCATGTTGATCACGCGGGCCTTGCGCTCGACCGCCCATGTGATCGCCTTCACCTCGGCCTCGACGTCGATCAGGTCGTTGCCGTCCACGACCTTGGCGACGAGCAGCTCGGCCGAGGAGGCGGCGCCGGCGATCCCGACGCTGTTGTTGACCCCCGCGGCGATCAGGCCGGCGACGAACGTCCCGTGGCCCTCCTCGTCGACGCGGGCCGAGCCGCCGACGAACGATTTCGCCTCGGCGATCTTGCCGCCCGCGAAGTCGGGATGGTCGCCGTCGATCCCCGAGTCGATCACGGCGACACGAACCGGGGCGAGCGGAGTCGGCGTCTCCCAGAAGTCGAACGTGCGATTGAAATCGAGGTGCCACTGCCTGGTCGCGAGCAGGTCGTTGGGGACATACGCGGCGCGGCGGGTGCCGAGGCGCTCGACGTAGGTCGCACCCGGCAGGTCGCGCAGCCTCGGCGGGGTCGAGCGCTCGACGACGAGCGCCGGGATCGGCGCGAGACTGTCGGCGCCGGGAAGCGCGACGCGAAGCTGCGCCAGGTCGGCCGCCGACGCGGCACCGACCGCGTACCGGGCGGCGTCGGCCTGCGGCGCCAGCACCGCTGCGGCGACGAGCACGAGCGCGAGACGCGTCATCTCAGCTCGATCTGGCCGGAGAGCCCCTCGGCGAAGCCCTGCGCGGGAGCGACGCGGGCCCGGTAGCTCCCCGGCTGATCGAGCACGAGCGTGTACTCGCCCTCGACACCGGTCGTCGCCGTCCCCACGGTCGTCCACGCTCCCTCGCTCTCGAGCTGGAGCTCGATCGTCGAGCCCGGCTCGAGCGGCTTGACGGTCCCGGAGACGGTGAGCGGCCCCGACGCGCGCGCGGTCAGGAGCGGCGCGACCGGCACCTTCAGCACGGAGCCCGCGAGCTTCCCGGCGGAGATCCGGAAGCTCGCCGGCTCCGAGCAGCTTCACCTTCGCCTTCAGGGCCGGGCCGGCGACCTTCGTCCACACGCCGGCGACCCGCTGCTGCAGCACCGCGGCCTGAACGCCCTTCGCCCGGCCGGTCAGCGCAACCGTCTTGCCGTACCGGACCGGTCCGCCCGGACGCGTCAGCGACATCGTCACGAGCTGCGTCACCCACGTCGAGCGGAGCCCGCCGGCCCGGCGCAGCGTCGCGCCGGTGACGGAGGTCGTCCCGGCGGCGGTCGTCACCTGCACGGTGGAGAGACGGCCGGACCGGCCGCGCGCGAGCTGCAGCCCCGTCACCGGCGAGCGCAGAGCGAGGCCCTTGCGGAGCGTGCTCTCCGCCACCGGGGTCGGCCCCCAGCGATGCACGGGCGAGAGCACGCTGTGCGGGTCGTCGACGCCGACGAGATACGGGACCGGCTTGCCGAAGACCTCGGCCGCGGCGAGCGTCGAGCCGCCGGAGGTCGAGTGGAAGAGCGCGTCGATCGGCTTCCCCTCCCAGAGCAGCACCTGGCCCTTGGTCGACTGGACGGCGGCGGTCGTGCGCGGGTGCTCGCCGTCGAGCCCGCCGTAGACCTGGCTGCGCACGTCGGCGTAGAGGTCGTAGGTCTTGCCGGTCAGCCGGTGCGCGAGCGCGTACGAGCGCGCGGCGACTGCCTGTGCCCTCAACGCCTCGTCCGGCCAGGAACTCGGCATCTCCTGCGCGATCACGCCCTGGAGGTACTGCTCGAGCCCGACGCCGTTGATCGCGTCGAGCTTCTGGCCCGTGACCGTGACCGTGATCTGGCCACGGTACGGCCGGTCGTCGACCTCGAGCGGAGCCGTGCCGGGCAGGAAGAGGATCGGCCCCGCGAGCTCGGTCGGCGTCCCGTTCACCGTCACGCGGAGCTTCGGCCCGAGCGTCACCGGGCCTGCGGGCAGCGGATACGTCTTCCCGAACACGTCGCGGACCCGGAACGGGACCGCGGAGCGGACGGTGACGGCGCCCTTCGCCTCGGCGACGAGGACGCGGACACGCGCGACGGGTGAGGAGCCGAGCTCGGCTCCGGTGTAGTAGTGGCCGAGGATCTGCTCGTGCGTCCAGCCCTCCTGGGCGTAGCCGAGGGCGCCGTACTGGCTCATCCCGACGCCGTGGCCCCAGCCGCGGCCGCTGACGAGGAACGTCGTCGCGGTCACGGCGGCCGGCGTGGTGGGCGCGGGTGCGCGGACGCCTGCGGGCGCGGAGACCGCGAACGCGAGACCGAGTCCAGTGAGGGCAATGAGCAGTCGCCGCATGGTCGACCGCAGTCGAGGCTAGCGGAAGAAGCCCTGCATCCAGGACTTCCTTACCGAACCTTTCAACTCGCCGCACGCTGCTTTCGCGGGTTTCCGGCGGCGGCACCCGGGGCAGGCGGTCGTGGTGAGCAAGGGTCGACTTCCCGAGCGCTACCGGGATCCGGAGCTGATCGCACGCGGCGGCATGGGAGAGGTCTACCGGGCCAAGGACGCCGACCTCGGCCGTGTCGTCGCCGTCAAGCTGCTCTCCGGCCGGTTCACCGACAACGAGGCGATCCGGGGTCGCTTCACCCGCGAGGCGTTCGCTGTCGCACGGCTGTCGAACGCGCCGAGCACGGTCACGATCTTCGACGTCGGCGAGCACGAAGGCCGGCCGTACATCGTGATGGAATACCTCCCCGGCGGGTCGCTGGCCGATCGCCTCGAGCGCGAAGGAGCGCAGCCCGTCGGCCGCTCGCTCGACTGGCTCGCGCAGGCTGCGGCGGCGCTCGACGCCGCGCATACGAACGGCATCGTCCATCGCGACATCAAGCCTGCGAACCTGCTCCTGGACGGCGACGAGCGGGTCAAGGTGGCCGACTTCGGGGTCGCGAGCGCCGCCGACCTCGGCTCGTTCACCGAGGCGGGGACCGTCCTCGGAACGGCGGGCTACCTGTCGCCGGAGCAGGCCCGCGGCGAGCGCGCCACACCGGCGAGCGACCTCTACGCCCTTGCCGTCGTCGCCTTCGAGCTCCTGACGGGCAAGCGCCCATTCGAACGCGACTCCACGACTGCCGAGGCGCTCGCACACGTGAGTGCAGCGATCCCACCCGCGTCGCACTCGAACCCGAGCCTGCCGAGCGAGCTCGACGACGTGCTCGCACGCGGCCTCGCCAAGGCGCCCGAGTTCCGGTTCGACTCGGCCGCGGAGCTCGTCGGAGCGCTGCGTGACGCACTCGACCGGGCTGCTGGGACGACGCGGGTCTCCGCCCTTCCGGTCGCTGCTCCCCCGCCGGCACGACGTCGCCGCGTGCCGCTGCTGCTGTTGCTCCTCGCCGGCGCACTCCTCGCCGGCATCCTCGCCGCGGCGCTGCTTGCCCGCGACGACGGCGAGACGATCGGCACCACCGCGCCGCGGACGGTGAAGGAGACGGTGACACTGCCCGGCACGACGGTCGTCCAGACCGTGACGACCGCTCCGGAGCCGCCGCCCCCGACGACGGCGACGGAGGAACCGCCCACACCGAACGCAGCCGAGCTGAACGACCAGGGGTTCGAGCTGATGCGGGCGCGCCGCTACGCGGAAGCACTGCCGCTGCTCGAGCAGGCTGTTGCGGAGCTCGCGGGCAGCGGCGAGCTCCGCGAGGCGTATGCGAGCTACAACCTCGCCTTCACCCGCCTCGCGCTCGGCCAGTGCGAGAGTGTCGTCGAGCTGCTCGACCGCTCCGAGCAGGTCCAGGGAAAGCGGAAGGAGATCGGCCGGCTGCGGAAGGAAGCGAAGCGGGGCTGCGAGAACTAGGAGCCGGCGAGGCGCGCCGCGTACTGGCGCTCGTAGTACTCGCGGTACTCGCCCGACTTGATCGGCTCCCACCAGTCGCGGTGGTCGCGGTACCAGGCGATGGTCTCGGCGATCCCTTCCTCGAAGCGCTTCCGCGGCGCCCAGCCCGAGCGCGCGCAGCTTGCCCGTGTCGAGGGAGTAGCGGCGGTCGTGGCCGGCCCGGTCCTCGACGTGGCGCACGAGCGACTCGTCCGCGCCGGTCAGCTCGAGGATGCGCGAGACGATCTCGACGTTCTCGCGCTCGTCGTCACCGCCGACGTTGTAGACCTCCCCGGGCGCGCCCTCGCGCAGGACGAGCTCGATCCCGGAGCAGTGGTCCTCGACCCAGAGCCAGTCGCGGATCTGGCGCCCGTCGCCGTAGACGGGCAGCGGCTCGCCGTCGAGCGCGTTCGTGGTCATCAGCGGGATCAGCTTCTCCGGATACTGGTTCGGGCCGTAGGTGTTCGAGCCGCGGGTGATCGACGCGTTGACGCCGAACGTCCGGGCGTAGGCCGGGATGTGCAGGTCACCGGCCGCCTTGGCGACGCTGTAGGGGCTCGACGGCTTGATCGGATCGGTCTCGGCGGCGGAGCCGCCGGCGGCGAGATCGCCGTACACCTCGTCGGTCGAGACCTGGACGAATCGCGCGCCCGTGCGGCGAACCTCCTCGAGCAGGACCTGCGTCCCGAAGAACTCCGTCCGGCCGAAATCGGTGGCGCCGAGGATCGAGCGGTCGACGTGCGTCTCGGCCGCGAAGTTGACGATCGCATCGCAATCGGCGGCGGCCTCGGCCACCGAGGCCGCGTCGCAGATGTCCGCGACGACGACGTCGATGCCGGTTCCGTCGAGGTTGGCCGGGTTGCCCGAATAGGTCAGCTTGTCGAGCACGCGCACGTCGTCGCCCGCCGCCTGGAGCCGCTTGGCGAAATGGGAGCCGATGAACCCGGCCCCGCCGGTGACGAGCACGCGCATGGGCCAAAGGCTACGTGACGGCCAGGAGCTTCGCCCCCAGCAGATCGGCCAGTCCTTGGCCGCCCTGATGCATGACGACGTTGTGATTCCAGCGGAAGGCCGGCCGCGCGATCGGAGCCAGCACGTTCATCCACGGCCGGGTCGTGCGCACGTTCCACTCGTAGGTGACGGCCGTCTCGCGCCCGTCGAAGAAGCGCCAGCGGCCGGTGCCCGCGAGCTCCCCGTCCGCCTTCGCCTCGATCAGGAACGGCCGCTCGATGCTCGTGATCCTCGTCTCGAAGCGGACCGGGTAGGGGATCACGCTGCGCCACTCGTGCCGGTAGAGCGCCCCGATCCCGTCGCCGTTGCCGTGCTCGAGCTTCTCCACCCGGCGAACCCCGCGCCACCAGCCGGGCCAGTCCTCGATCTCGTAGATCGCGTCCCAGACGTCGTCACGAGGGGCGTTGAGGATCCAGGTGGTCAGGAACGAGTAGCTCGCCACGCTGTCCTATTCGCTCGTCGCGCCCGCCCGGATGGCGGCGATCGTCGCGCGCAGCCCCTCCCGCCAGTGCGGCAGCTCGGGCGCACCCTTCTCGCTGCGCAGCACCGAATAGGCCGGTCGCGGCGCCGGCCGTCCCAGCTCCGCCGTCGAGATCCGGCGCACGCGCGTCGGCAGACCCGCCTCGGCGAAGATCGCCTCCGCGAAGTCCGCCCAGGTCGCCTCGCCGGCGGCGGCGGCGTGGTAGACGCCGTAGGGCAGAAGCACGATCCGGCGCGTGGCCGCAGCGAGATGGCCGACGTAGGTCGGCGAGCCGCGCTGGTCGTCGACGACCGCGACCTCGTCGCGCTCCTCCCCGAGCCGAAGCATCGTGCGGACGAAGTTGTTGCCCGTCGGCCCGAACAGCCACGAGGAGCGAACGATCCACGCCTGCTCGCCGGCGGCGGCCTCGCCGTGCAGCTTCGTCCGCCCGTACGCGGACTGCGGATTCGGGCCGTCGGACTCGACGTACGGTTCGGACTTGCGGCCGTCGAAGACGTAGTCGGTCGAGTAGTAGACGAGCGGGAGCCCCAGGGCGGCGACGTTGGCCGTCCCACCGACGTTGACGGCCGCCGCACCCTGCGGGTCGTCCTCGGCCCCGTCCACGTTCGTCCAGGCGGCAGCGTGCAGGACCGCCTCGGCCGAGCCGGGGACGTCCGGCGGCGGCGCCTCGACATCCCATTCGGCCCGCGTCAGGCCGGTGACCCCGTCCTCCCGGAACTCCTTGCAGAGCGCGCGGCCGAGCTGACCGCCCGCACCGGTGACTACGTACACGCCTGCAGATCCCGCTCCGAGAGAATCGGCGCGTCCGAGCTCCAGAGGTGCTTGACGCGCGGGTCGGCCCAGCAGATGCCGTGCTCGTCGGGCTCGGCCGGGTCGTATTCCTCGGTGACGTGGTAACAGAAGAACAGGTCGGTCAGCGCCTCGAAGCCGTGCGCGTGACGGCCGGGGATGTAGATCGCGACCGGGTTGTCGTCCCCGATGTCCTCGGTGAACGTCTCGTCGGTCTGCCGGTCGAGCACGACGACGCGTGCCGTCCCCTGCAGGCAGACGAAGAGGTCGTCCTGGCCGCGCTCGTGGAAGTGGAGGCCTCGGAGGACGCCCTTGCGGGAGAAGGAGAGGTTCGTCTGCCTCGTCGGCTTCGGCAGCAGCGACTCGCGCCGGATCTCCGCGAACCAGCCGCGCTCGTCCTCGAACCGGCGCAAGGGGATCCGGAGCAGGCCCTCGATCATGCGAGCTTGTTGACGCCGGTGCGCTCGATCAGGGCGCCGATCTCGCCGAGCGACTCCTGCGTGCCCGCGTCCTCCCACCAGCCGGTGACCCGGTGGCAGGCGAGCGTGCCGTTCTCGGCGTAGTGGCGGTTGACGTCGGTGATCTCGAGCTCCCCGCGCGACGAGGGCTCGAGCCCGCGGATCAGGTCGAACACGTCCGGCGAGTAGCAGTACAGGCCGACGACCGCGTCGCTCGACGGCGGCGCGTCGTAGCGCAGGTCGACGACGCCGGCCTTCTCGACCACGTCGACGACCCGGTCGCCGTCGCCGTAGACGACGACGCCGAAGCGCTCCGGGTCCGGCACCTCCTTCACGAACACCGCCGCGCCGTCGTCGCCGCCGACGAAGCTCTGGATCGCAGCCGCCTCGGCGTACTCGAAGATGTTGTCGCCGAGGCAGACGACCAGGTCGTCGTCGCCGGCGAAGCTCTCGGCCATGCCGACGACCTGCGCGATCCCGCCCGCCTCGACCTGCACCTTGTAGGTCAGGTCGAGATCGAAGAGCGGATCGGTCGTCCCCCGCTTGCTCAGGCGGCCGTTCCCGAGCATGTCGATCAGCTGGCCCGCGTGCCCCTGCCCGGTGACGATCATCACCTCGTCGACGCCCGCGAGCTGGAGCAGCTGCAGCGGGTAATAGATCATCGGCCAGCCGCCGACCGGGAGCAGGTGCTTGTTGACGACGCGCGTCAGCTCGCCCAGCCGGGTGGCCTCGCCGCCGGCCGCGATCAGTCCCTTCGCCTTCATGCCGCGGACGATGCTACTGCGGGAGCCGCGAGGGGCGTGCGCGCGAGCAGCCAGAACGAGAGCTCGACCACCGGCCCGATCCCGACGGCGAAGACGAGGGTGCCGATGCCGACGGTGCCGCCGAGCAGGAAACCGATCACGAGCGCCGCGATCTCGAGCCCGGTCCGCGCCACGCCGAGCCTCACCCCCAGTCGTTGCGAGGTGACGAGCATCAGCGAGTCGCGCGGGCCGGCGCCCATCGACGCGCAGATGTAGAAGGCCGAGCCGACGCCGAAGCACATGAGTGCGACGGCGATCAGCCCGATCCGGACGCCGAGCGGCTCCTCCGAGAGCTCGCCGACGGCGGCGAGCGAGGTCAGGAAGACGACGAAGAGGCCGATCAGGGTCGCGTTCAGGAGCGTGCCGAGGCCGATGTTCGCGCGGAGCCTCCAGGCGAGCAGGAGCACGGCAACGGAGACGAGGATGTTCGCGACCCCGAAGGAGATCCCGAGCTGGTCGGCAAGCCCCTGATGCAACACGTCCCAGGGCGGCAGCCCGAGCTCCGACTCGAGGAAGAAGACGATTCCGCAGGCGCAGAGGAAGAGCCCCGTGACGAGCCAGGCGACGCGCGAGACGAAGCCGCCGCGGAGAGCCGGGGGCGCAAGCATCCCCGGAACGTAGCGGCGGGACGGACGCTAGCGGGCGCGGATCGTCGCGCTGTAGGCGCTGTCGAGCGGCGAGAAGATGCGGATGCTCGCCCCCGCGGGTGCTGCGACGGCGGTGCTGAAGAAGCCGCGACCGCTCGCCCGGCGGGTGCCGCCGCTGAACCGCCAGGCGCCGCCTGTGCGCACCTGGACGCGGAAGGTCTGAGCGCCGGCCCGCGGCCGGACCTGACCCCAGAGGACGACGTTCCCCTTGCTCCGCCCTGCCTGGGCGATCGGGAGCGGGAACGCCAGCGCGGCCAGCTTCGGGCGGCCGGCGGTGTTGAACAGCCCGCTCTGGAAGCGGCTCGCCTCGGGCTCGTCCTTGACGAGGTAGTGGATCAGCATGTCGACGCGCGCTGCCTTGTGGGCGCGCAGGCCCGACTGCCCGAGCAGCTCCGCCTGCCGCTGTTGCGTGACCCCGTAGGCGCCCGTCTGATAGCCGTACTCGGTCAGCCAGATCCGCTTCTGGCCGAAGGCGCGGCCGACCTCGGAGATCAGCCGCTCCAGCGTCGCCATCGTGATCGTCTC
The DNA here is from genome assembly GCA_963732995.1 of uncultured Gaiellaceae bacterium. Lineage (GTDB taxonomy): Bacteria > Actinomycetota > Thermoleophilia > Gaiellales > Gaiellaceae > Gaiellasilicea. Next base: position 238,757 of record CAVTBS010000006.1, read on the forward strand.
GCAGTAGCTGCAGCCGCCGGCGAACGGCGTCTCACGGCTGCTCGACGGATACGGATGGTGGGCGTACGCGTCGAGGCGGGCGCGGGCGCTCCGCATGCCGCGGATCCACTTGACGGGCGAGACCCCGTTGGTCGAGCCGCGGGGCGCGGTGACCCCGCCGGCGACCTTGGCGCCCGGAATGACGGCGTGGATCGCGGCGTAGCCGGGATTGAGGATCTGCCGCACGTACGTGCTCGGCGTGGTCGGCCGCAGCCAGCGCGCCTGGTTCGGCTCGTTCCACATCAGCCACTGGCGCACCCAGCTGTAGCGCGTCGCGGCCGCGGTCGCGAAGCCGGCGAACGACGTCGCGCCCGGCGCGAAGTTCGGCTTCCGGCCGCCGTTCGCCCACGGCGGTGACCCGACGATCCCGACGACGGCCGGGATCCCGCGGCTCCGCAGGCCGTTGAGAACGGCGTCGCTGTCGTCCCAGCCGTACTCGCCCTTGGCGGGCTCGATCTTGTCCCAGTGCAGGTTGAAGCGGACGACGTCGACGCCGAGCTGCTCGAGCCGGTCGAGCCGGTCGTCGAGCGTGCCGCCGCCGTGGACGAGCCACGCGTCGTCCTGGATCCCGAAGCGAACGCCGGGCGCTGCGTCCGCTGCAGGCGCCGCGAGACCCAGCACGGCGCCCGTGAGCGTGCAAGCGAGCATGAGGACGAATCGCATCCCGGACGGGTTCCCGGGCACCTGCGTTTCGACACATAAGGATCCTGTTAACGCATCCGGCGCAGGGCCTTGCGCCGCTTCACGCCCGGCGTCGCGCGCACCGCGGCGAACCAGACGTACGTGAGGAAAACGATGCCGGCGGCGGCGAGCCTCGCAATTCGCCGGACGAGTGCCATGCGTTCGATCGTACCGCGGGGTAACGTCTCGCAATGGCGCAGCGCGACATCGACCGCCTCCAGACGGAGATCCAGGAGCTCTTCGCCGACCTCTGGCAGGTGCCGCGGTTCGCGGGGAGCCGGAACGGGTTCCGGCCCGCCGTCGATTGCTTTGCGACGGACGATCCGGCCGAGCTCGTCGTCATGGTCGAGCTCGCCGGCGTGGACGCCGAGTCGATCGAGGTCTCGGTCGAGCAGCGGGCGCTGACGATCTCCGGCAGCCGAACACGGCCACGGGTGGCCGGGCAGGTGTATCAGCAGGCCGAGATCGAGTACGGCCGCTTCGAGCGGCGGATTCCGCTCGACCGGGACGTCGACACCGCCGCAGCGAGCGCCACCTACGAGGCGGGCCTGCTCCGGATCACACTCCCGCTTGCCGCCGACGCGACGGCCGGGATCGCGGCCGTGATCGTCGTCGGCAGGAACGCATGACCGAAGCCAACTTCGACCATCTCCAGCTGCCCGTCCTGCCTCTGAAGGAGACGGTCGTCTTCCCGGAGTCGATGACGCCGCTGGCGGTCGGCCAGGAGCGCTCGGTGAAGCTGATCGACGACGTGGTCTCGGGTGAGCGCATGCTCGCGCTCTTCACCGTCAAGGACGAGGACGCCGACCCTCCAGGCTGGAAGGACCTCTACGACGTCGGCACCGTCGCAGTGGTGCACAAGATGATCAAGGTTCCCGACGGGACGCTGCGGATCCTCGTCCAGGGCGTCCAGCGGGTCCGGCTGGTGGAGGCCGTCGAGGACGAGCCGTATCTCGTCGGCGAGCTCGAGGACCTGCCCGAGGTGATCCCGGACTCGCCCGAGGTCGAGGCGCTGACCCGGACGGTGCGCCAGCAGTTCGCGCACATCATCGGGATGACGCCGTACCTGCCCGAGGAGCTCGAGCTCGCCGCTGCCAATGTCGACGACCCGACGGCGCTCACGCACCTGATCGCGTCGACGCTCCGCCTCAAGACCGAGGAGCGGCAGGAGCTGCTCGAGACCGCCGACGTCGCGGCGCGGCTGCGCCGGATCGCGACGATCCTCGGCCGGGAGGTCGAGATGTCGGAGCTCGGCTCGAAGATCCAGTCCCAGGTCGCGAGCGAGATCGACAAGGGCCAGCGCGAGTTCTTCCTCCGGCAGCAGCTGAAGGCGATCCAGGAGGAGCTCGGCGAGACCGACGACCACCAGGCCGAGATCAACGAGCTGGTCGAGCAGCTCGAGGCCAAGCAGCTGCCCGAGCATGCGGTCAAGGCGGCGATGCGGGAAGTGAAGCGGCTGGAGCGCCTGCCCCCGGCGGCGGCCGAGTACGGCGTCATCCGGAGCTACCTCGACTGGATCATCGCGCTCCCCTGGGGGACGGTCACGGCCGACGACCTCGACCTCGACCACGCGCAGCAGGTTCTCGACGAGGACCACTTCGACCTCGAGAAGGTGAAGGAGCGGATCATCGAGTACCTCGCGGTCTCGAAGCTGAAGAACGACCTCTCGAGCCCGATCCTCTGCTTCGTCGGCCCGCCCGGCGTCGGCAAGACCTCGCTCGGCCAGTCTGTCGCCCGCGCGCTCGGCCGCTCGTTCGCCCGGATCTCGGTCGGCGGCGTCCGCGACGAGTCGGAGATCCGCGGCCACCGGCGCACCTACATCGGCGCGATGCCGGGGACGATCGTGCGCGCGATCCGGGACGCCGAGTCGTCGAATCCCGTCTTCCTGATCGACGAGATCGACAAGATGGGCGCGGACTTCCGCGGCGATCCGGCCGCGGCGATGCTCGAGGTGCTCGACCCGGAGCAGCACTCGACCTTCCGCGACCACTACCTCGACCTGCCGTACGACCTCTCGAAGGTCCTCTTCATCTGCACCGCGAACACGCTCGACACGATCCCAGGCCCGCTGCTCGACCGGATGGACGTGATCCAGCTCTCGGGCTACACGCACGAGGAGAAGCTCGGGATCGCGAAGCGCTATCTCGTCCCGAAGCAGATCACGGCCCACGGGCTGAAGAAGAGCCGCATCGCGATGCCGGACAAGACGCTGCGGCTCGTGATCGCCGAGTACACGCGCGAGGCCGGCGTCCGCAATCTCGACCGGCAGATCGCAACGCTGTGCCGCAAGGCCGCCACCCTCGTCGCGACCGGCCACACCGAGAAGCTCAGGGTCGGCGAGGAGCTCGTCCGCGAGTGGCTGGGCGCGCGCAAGTTCTCCGCCGACGCCCGCCGGCGCACGGCCGATCCGGGAGTCGCGACCGGTCTCGCCTACACGGCGGTCGGCGGCGACGTCCTCTTCATCGAGGCGACCGCGTACCCGGGCAAGGGGAAGCTCACGATCACCGGCCAGCTCGGCGACGTGATGCAGGAGTCGGCCCAGGCGGCGCTGTCCTGGGTGCGCTCGCACGCGGCGGAGCTGGGGCTGGCTGCGGACTGGTTCACGACGAACGACGTCCACGTGCACGTTCCCGCCGGCGCCGTGCCGAAGGACGGGCCGTCAGCCGGCGTGACGATGGCGACGACGATCGTCTCGCTCGTCCGCGGCATCCCGGTCGACGACGACGTCGGGATGACCGGCGAGATCACGCTGACCGGGCAGGTCCTCCCGATCGGCGGCGTCCGCGAAAAGGTGCTCGCAGCCGAGCGGGCGGGGCTCAAGCGCGTGATCCTTCCGCTCGAGAACGCGCACGATCTCGACGATCTCCCCGCGGAGACGCGCGCGGAGCTCGAGTTCGTGCTCGTCGACCACGTCGAGGAGGTCTTCGAGGACGCGTTCCGCGGCAACACCGGCAAACGCCGCCCGAGCCGACCGACGCTGCATCCGCAGGCGGCGGCCTCGCTCCCGTAACGTCAGTTTGCAAGGATCGCCGTACGGAAACACTGGTCGGGCGACCACGAAACCGAAAGGACGGGCCGGATGGCCAACACGAAGGACAAGCTCTACGACACCGCCGACACGATGAAGCCCTACGTCGACCGGGCGCTGCACGACGACGAGCTGCACGACAACCTGAAGGAAGCGTTCAAGGCCGCGCGGGACGTGTACGGCGAGCTACTCGGAAACCGCAATCTCACGTCCACCGCGATGCGCGCCGCGACGGACAAGGAGATCCAGACCAACCTGAAGCGGGCGGTCGAGGAGCTCCGAACTGCGGCGGACCGGATCCAGGGCAAGGAGGACCACAGCACGCGGAACACGATGCTGCTGCTGGCCGGGATCACCGCCGGCATCCTCTTCAACCCGATGACGGGCCCGCAGACCCGCGCCTGGCTGATGGAGAAGATCACCGGCGAGGGCTCCGACGACTACACCTACACGCCGCCGAGCACGAGCTCGGACGACGCGGCCGCCTAGCCGGCGCCGAGACCTGCACTGTCGCCCTGGGAGACCGGGGCGGTCAGTGCGCGGTCCAGCGAGCCGGGCTCGAGGCCGCTGGCGCTGGAGATGTCGGTCGAGCCGAGCAGGATCGCAGCCGGACGGGGAGCGGTGGCGTTCGACGGCACAGGCGGCGCCCAGCCGCGGCCCGCGGCGAACGTCACGTCCTCGAGCCGCCGCCACGCGCTCAGATACGGATACGAGTTGACGACGCCGTCGTAGCCGAGCGGCAGCAGGCCGACGGGATGGATCTCGAAGTGGAGGTGGTACGGGGTCGTCTGAGCGTCGCCGGTGTTGCCGACGAAGCCGACGACGGCGCCCGCCTTGACCTCGTTGCCGTCGATTGCAAGCGGCGAGAAGGCCGAGAGATGGGCGTAGTAGAACTGGTTTCCCTGCCGGTCCCGGAGCCAGAGCCGGTAGCCGCCGCGGTCGTTCCAGCCCACCGAGAACACCGTGCCGTCGGCGACGGCGAGAACCGGCGCACCGAGCGGGGCGAAGATGTCCTCGCCGTGGTGCCACCCGACGCCCGCGCGGGCGGCACGGAACGTATCGGTGAACGAGGAGGGCCCGTAGATCGGGAAGACGTAGCCCGCCGGCGAGAGCGGCGCCGAGACGTCCGTCGGCGGCAGCCGGAAGACCGAGCCGGGCCGGTTCGAGAGCACGCCCGGATCGGACGGCTTCGGCAGCGGCTTGCGCGCCTTCGCCGGCACACCCGCCGGTCGGCCGGACTGCGCCGGCGTCGTGGTCGCCGGGGTGGTCGACGCCGGAGCCTCGACCCGGGTCGACGCCGCCGCCTCCGCGTGGCCGACGAGGATCTCCGTTCCCGCGGGCAGGCCGGCGTGGTCGGCCGTGAGCACGACGTGCAGCGCATTCACGGCGCCACGCGCGTTCATCGTCCCGTTGGCGACGGGCGTCTCCGCGACCTGCTCGAGCACGACCAGGAAGCCCCAGTCGCCGAGCTGCACACGCAGGTTGGGGGTCGCGGCCACCGGTGTCCCGAAGACGACGAGGTTGGCGACCTTCGACGTCGTTGCATCGGCGCCCGCCGCTGACGCCGTCGCGCGTGCGCCGACGCTCTCGGCGGTCACCTCGCCGTTGAAGAGCGTCACCCCGAGAACGTCACTGACCGCCTGCGATCCCACGACGCCCGTCCCGCGCGCGGACACGCTCGAGGAGAGGACGCCCGTGCGGACGAGCGAGCCGTCGGCCGGGAAGACGAAGGCATCCGCGACCGCGGTCGGGGTCGGACTGGGGGCGGTCACCCCCGCCGCGACCGACTGAGGCTGTCCGGGAACGAGGATCGAGAGGCCGTGGGCGCCGGCCGAGACCACCGCCGGCTCCGAGGGCGCGCCGGCGCCCGTCGCGGCAGCAGCCAGCGACCCGGCGATCAGGAGCAGTGCGAGCAGCCTCAGGTACACGCGACTCCATTATCCGAATCTGGCGGGACGATGCGCGGCGACTTTTGAGAATGAGAATCGTTTTCAGCTAGTCTCGACGGCGTGGCAGGCGCGCTCTCACTTCCCGACGGGGTTCGCCCGACGTCGCAGCGGCTGGCCGTCGTCCGGGCCGTCGCCGAGTCGGAGGGCAGCTTCACGGTCGCCGAGCTGCACGACCTGGCTCGCCGCTTCGAGCCCGGGCTCGGACTCGCGACGACCTACCGCACGGTGGAGCTCCTGCGCGCGAACGGCGGCGTCCGCGCCCTGCTCGGGGACGGCCGCCCGACGTACGTCCGCTGCCATACGGAGCACCACCACCATCTCGTCTGCACGAGCTGCGGCGCCGTCGAGGAGACGAAGCTCTGCGCGGCGCCGTCGGCGGCGGAGCTCCAGCGGCAGCACGGATTCAGCCCCGCGGCGCACGAGCTGGACATCTACGGCACCTGCAGGCGCTGCGCGTGAACTGGATCGCGATCCCGCTGGCGGGCATCACCGTCCTGTCGACGCTCACCGGCGGCATCGTCGCGCTGCGGATGGCGCGGGAGCTCGCGACCGCGATCGCGCTCACCGGCGGGATCGTCGTCGCCGTCGCGCTCTTCGAGGTGCTGCCCGAGGCGATCGAGTCCCTCGACGACCCCCACCTGGTCGGATGGCTCGTCGGCGCGGGCTTCGTCTTCTTCTTCGTCGCCGAGCGGGCGCTCGTGCTCCATCACCGGGACGACGACGCGCACGTCCATGCCCATGCGCAGGTCGGCGTGTTCGGCGCAGCGGGCCTCTCGCTGCACAGCTTCATCGACGGGCTCGGGATCGGGCTCGCATTCGGGGTCTCGACGGAGACGGGCCTCCTCGTCTTCGTCGCCGTCGCGGCGCACGACTTCGCCGACGGGCTCAACACGGTCGGCTTCGTGCTGCGGCAGTCGGGGGACCGCGCCCGGGCGATCCGCTGGCTCGCGATCGACGCCGCCGCACCGCTCGCGGGCGCGATCGTGGGCTCCGTGCTCTCGATCTCGGAAGAGGGCCTCGGCGGCCTGCTCGCCGTCTACGCCGGCTTCTTCCTCTTCATGGGCGCCACCGACCTGCTCCCGCACGCGCACGAGCATCCGTCGGTGAAGCGCGTCGCACTGACCCTGGCCGGCTTCGGCTCGATCTTCCTCGTCAGCCTGGTCGGCCAGTAGGCGCTAGACGTCGAGCTTGCGGGCGAAGTCGCGGAAGCGGTCGCGCGCGGCCTGGTCCGGCCCGAGCGGCTCGTCCGCCTCGCCGTAGCGCGGGTCGGCGGCGATCTCCTCGGCGACGGCCCGTACCTCCTGCGCGATCGCGGCTCGGTTCTCCGGCTGCCGCAGGAGGAGCTCGATCCAGTTGTCGGAGCCGTCGTACGGCGGCACGTCGTTGTCGACGAGCAGCTCGCCGAGCTTCACGCCGACCCGGATGTACGCGAACGTCCGGAAGGCGAGGATGCGCCGCGGCGAGCCGACGAGGCGCTCGATCTCCGGGTCGTCCGCCTGGATCTGCGCGACGATGCTGCCGATCGGCTCGTCGACGAGCGGAAGCCAGATCTCGTCGTGCTCGCTCATGGGTCCGAAGGATACGGGGCCGCCCGGCGCGACCGCCATGCGAGTTGCGCGGCGACACCGAGGAGGAGCAGCGCGAAGAGGCGCCGGAGCACGTCCTCGGGAAGCTCCGTTGCGATCTGAACGCCGGCGACGGTGCCTGCGATCGAGGCGACGCCGAGCGCGAGCGCGGTCCGCCAGCGAACGTTGCCGTAGTGGCGCTGGCGCCACGTGCCCGCCGCGACGGTCGGCAGGATCGCCAGCAGCGAGGTCGCCTCCGCGTCGAGCTGTGACAGCCCGAGCGCGACGAGCGTCGGCACGAACAGGATCCCGCCGCCGACGCCGAAGAAGCCCGCCAGCATGCCCGCCGCGAAGCCGAGCCCGATCGCGGCGACGACGGTCGTCGCGCTCATGCGACGAGCAGCCAGACCGCGAGCACCGCCAGCAGCGCCGAGAACGCGAGCGTCAGCGCGCGGCCGGAGATGCGCTGCTGCAACCCCGTGCCGACGACGGCTCCGGCCGCGGCCGGCAGGCCGACGAGAGCGGCGTGGGCGACGTCGACGTGGCCCTCGAACGCGTAGAGGACGGTGCCGGCGAGGGCCGTGATCCCGATCGCCGCAAGCGACGTCCCCGTCGCGACGCGGCTCGGAACGGCGAGCACGAGGATCAGCAGCGGCACGATCACGATTCCCCCGCCGACGCCGAAGAGGGCGCTGAAGAAGCCCGCGAGCAGTCCGATCCCCAAGAGCTTCAGCGGCACCGCTCGTATCCTAGGGCCGTGGACGGCGACGGCTCATTGCTCGCGCGGCTCGCCGAGGATCCCGGGCGGACGGCGATCCTGCTCGACGTCGACGGCGTCCTCGCCCCGATCGTGGACGTCCCGCACGATGCCGCCGTCCCGGAGCCGACGCGACAGGAGCTGCGCCGCCTGCACGGCCGCTACGCGCTCGTCGCCTGCATCAGCGGCCGCTCCGGCGCCGACGCGCGCCGGATCGTCGGGCTCGACGAGCTCGTCTACGTCGGCGAGCACGGGCTGGAGCTCGAGCCGGAGGCGATGGCCTGGAGCGAGCGCCTGCAGGCCTTCGCGGCCAGTGTCGACTGGGACGACATCGAGCGGAAGCCGCTCACCGTCAGCCTCCACTACCGCCGCGCTGAGGACGAGAAGGAGGCGCTGACGATGCTGAGCGCCGTCGCGACGCGTGCTCGCCACGAGGGCTTCGTGGCGCGGTTCGGGCGCAAGGTGCTCGAGCTGCGGCCGCCGGTCGGCGCGCACAAGGGCACCGCGGTCGCGCACCTGCTCGGCGAGCGTGGTCTCGAGCGCGGCCTCTACGCGGGCGACGACACGACCGACCTCGACGCTTTCGCGGCCGTCGAGGCGCTCGAGCTCGGCGTCAGGGTCGCGGTCTCCTCGGCGGAGGGACCACCGGAGCTGCGCGAGGCCGCCGACATCGTCGTCGACGGCCCCACGGAGCTGCTGGAGCTGTTGAAGCGGCTCTAGGCGGCGGGAACCGGAGCAGTCTCGCCGGCGTGCGCGATCTCCTCCTGCCGGATCAGCACGAGCGCAGCCACGACGCCCACGATCGCGATCGCCGCGCCGACCCAGAACGCGAGCTGGAAGCCCGAGGTGAGCGCCTCCGGCCGCGCCGTGCCGGCCGCGAACTCGTTCTCGGTCCGGGTGATTGCGACGGTCGAGAGGAGCGCGATCCCGACGGCGCCGCCGATCTGCTGCGACGTGTTGATCAGCCCGGATGCGATTCCGGCCTCGGCCCTCGAGACCCCGGCGAGCGCCGCGATCGAGATCGGCACGAAGCAGAGCGCCATCCCGAGCGCGATGATCAGGAAGCCGGGCAGGAGGTCGGCCACGTAGGTGCCGTCGACCGGGATCTGCGTGAACAGGAGCATCCCGACGGCCAGCAGTCCCATGCCGCTCGCGATCAGGGGCGTGACGCCGACGCGGCTCACCAGTGCGGCGGCGACGTTCGCCCAGATGATCGACGTTCCGGCGACCGCGAGATAGGCGATGCCGGTCTTCATCGCGGAGTAGCCGAGCACCTGCTGCATGTACAGCGTCAGCATCAGGAACATCGAGAACAGGGCCGTGCCGAGGATGAACCCGGCCACGTTGGCGCCGAGCAACGTCTTCGTCCGCAGGATCCCGAAGCGCATCAACGGCTCGTCGACGCGGTTCTCCCAGACGACGAAACCCACCAGCAGCGCGGCGGACGCGGCGAAGGTCCCGATCGTGCGGACCGAGTCCCAGCCCCAGCCGTGACCCTGCGTGATCGCGAGCACGAGGAACGAGAGCCCGCCGGTGACGAGCACCGCTCCGAACGCGTCGAACGTCTTCACGGCCGTGTCACGGCTCTCGCGGAGCAGCACGGGCGCGAGTGCGACAGCAGCCAGAGCGACCGGGATGTTGACGAAGAAGATCCACTCCCAGGAGAGCGCGTCGGTGAGGACGCCGCCGAGCAGGACGCCTGCCGCAGCGCCGAAGCCGCCGACCGCGCCCCAGACGCCGAGGGCGATGTTCCGCTCGCGGCCTTCCGCGAACGTCGTCATCAGGATCGCGAGCGCGGCGGGAGAGATCGTGGCCGCGCCAAGACCCTGGATCGCGCGGGCGGCGATCAGCGAGGTCTCTGACCATGCGAGCCCGCACAACAGCGAGCCGATCGCGAACAGCACGAGCCCGGCCATGAAGATGCGCCGGCGTCCGAGAACGTCGGCCGTCCGGCCGCCGAGGAGCAGGAACCCGCCGAAGACAAGCGCGTAGGCGGAGATAACCCACTGCAGGTTCGACTGCGAGACATCGAGATCCAACTGGATCGAGGGAAGTGCGACGTTCACGATCGCGATGTCGAGGACGACCATGAACTGGACGGCGCCGAGAAGCGCCAGTCCGAACCATTTCATCCGAGGTGAGGTGACCATCCAGCTATCCTTTCGGCAGCTTGCTCTTTCGCAACAGAAGGCTATACTTGCAAAAAGCAAGTCATCCCTGAGAATGATTTTTCCTCGATGAAGCTCTACGGCCACTACTGCCCGATCGCCCACTCGCTCGGGCTCGTCGGCGAGCGCTGGACGCTCCTCGTCGTGCGGGAGCTCTTCCGCGGGCCCAAGCGCTACACCGACCTCGCCGACCATCTGCCCGGGATCGGGACGAACATCCTCGCGCTGCGGCTGCGGGAGCTCGAAGCCGGCGGGCTCGTCGAGAAGAAGAAGCTGCCGCCGCCCTACTCGTCGACGGTGTACGAGCTGACGCCGGCCGGCCGAGAGCTGCGGCCGGTCCTGCACGAGCTCGCCCGCTTCGGCGCGCGCCTGATGGGGCCGCCGCCGGCAGACGCGCTCGCCGAGGGCTGGCTCGTGAGTGCGCTCGACATCGCGCTGTCGCCCCTCTGCCGCGGCAGCCGGATCGCCTTCCGCGTCGGCGAGGAGGAGGCGTCGCTCGTCGACTGCACCGCCGTATCCGGGATCGCCGACGACTACGACGTGCTCGTCGAGACGGATGCCACCGGCTTCTACCACCTGGTGGTCGACCGGCAGCTCGAAGGCGTCAGGATCGACGGCGACCTGGCTGCGCTCGAGCAGCTGCTCGACGGGTTCGCCGCGAGCCCTAGCCCGCTTCCCGTCTGAGGACGTCCCAGGCCCGCCGGACGTCGGCCTCCGTCGTCCGGGCGCTCCCGACCGCGAGCCGCAGCGTGTAGCGGCCGTTCAGCTTCGTGTGCGAGATGAAGATCTCGCCGGTCGCGTTGACGCGCTCGAGCAGCGCCTCGTTCTCCTCGTCGGAGCCGTCGCGGCGGAAGCAGACGAGCGAGAACGGCCGCGGCGCGGTCACCTCCCACCCCGGCTCGTCGCGCACCCAGCCTTCGAACAGCGCCGCCAGCGCGATCGCCTCGCGGATCCGCTGCTGCAGCCCCTCGCGCCCGTAGCAGCGGAGGACGGTCCAGAGCTTCAGCGCCCGGAACTGGCGCCCGAGCGCGGGGCTGTACTCGGAGAGGCTTGCGACGTCCTCGCTCACGCGCAGGAACTCCGGCACGAGGCTGAAGGCGGCGCGCAGGTCGTCCGGCCGGCGCGTCCAGAAGGCCGAGCAGCCCATCGGGGTCGAGAGCCACTTGTGCGGGTTGACGACGATCGAGTCCGCCCGCTCCCACCCCGCGAACCCGTCGCGGAGCTCCGGGCAGACCGCTGCCGAGCCGGCGTACGCGGCGTCGACGTGGAGCCAGACGCCCTCACGCTCGCAGGCGTCCGCGATCTGGCCGACCGGGTCGATCGAGCTGGTCGAGGTCGTCCCGATCGTCGCCACCGCCGCGCAGGCGTCGCTGAGGTCGAGCGCGTCCGGACGCAGGCGAAAGCGATCGTCGACCGGCGTCGCCCTCGTCTCGAGGTCGAGCAGCCGGCACGCCTTCTCCACCGAGGAGTGCGTGTGCTCCGAGCAGACGACGATGCGTGCCCCAGGCCTCGCCTCCCGTGCGGCGGCGAGCGCAGCCATCGTCCCGATCGAGGCCCCGTCCTCGAGGTGCCCGTGGAGGCCGGACGGGAGGCCGAGCAGCTGCGCGAGCCAGTCGAGGGTCACCTCCTCGAGCTCCTGCAGCGCCGGTGAGGTGCGCCAGAGGATCCCGACCTGGTTCAGGCCCGCGATCAGCAGCTCGGCGAGGATCCCCGGCTCGGAGCCGGTGCTGGGGAAGTAGGCGAAGAAGCGCGGGCTCTGCCAGTGCGTCACCGCGGGCATCAGGACGTCGTCGAGGTCCCGGAGGACGGCGGCGAACGGCTCCGCCGTCTCGGGGGGCGCCACCGGAAGCCGGGAGCGAAGCTCGCCCGGCTCGACCTGGGCGAGCACCGGCAGGTCGCCGACACGCTCGAGGTAGGACGCGACCCAGTCGACGGCCGCCGCACCGTCGTCCCGGAAGCTCACTTGCGCAGCTTCTCGATCTCCGGCCACGAGCGCGTGTTCAGGATCTGCTCCTTGGTCAGCCACGCGCGGCGGGCCTGCGCGACCCCGAGCTCGACGTAGCGGAGAGCCTTCGTCGAGTGGCCGTCGCTCGAGATCGTCAGCGTCACTCCCGCCTCGCCGGCCAGGCGCGCGTTGGCGTCGCGCAGGTCGAGCCGGTCGGGCTGCGAGTTGATCTCGAGGAACGTGCCCGTCTCGAGCGCGCCCTCGACGACCTTCTCGACCTCGATCGCCGACGGGTTGCGGACACCGATGCGCCGGCTCGTCAGGTGGCCGATGCAGTCGACGTGCGGGTTCTGCATCGCCGCGAGCACGCGCTCGGTCGGGTCCTTGTCGAAGCTCGTGTGGACGCTCGCCATCACCCAGTGGAGCTGCGCGAGCGTCTCGTCGTCCACGTCGAGCTCGCCGTTCGCGCGGATGTTCACCTCGATCCCCTTCAGGATCCGAAACGGGGCGAGCCGGTCGTTGAGAGCGTCGATCTCCTCCCACTGCGCCTGCAGCCGGCCCTCGCGCAGGCGCGGCGAGTGGTCGCAGAGAGCGAGGTACTCATGGCCGAGCGCCCTGGCGGCCTCGGCCATCTCCGCGATCGTCGCCTTCCCATCCGACCAGGTCGAATGCGAATGGAGGTCGCCGCGAACGTCGGAGCGCTCGACCAGCGCAGGCAGCTCTCCCTTGCGCGCAGCAGCCAGCTCGCCGCCGTTCTCGCGCAGCTCGGGCGGGATGTACGCGTAGCCCAGGTGCGCGTAGAGCTCCTCCTCGTCGGCCGCGGTGAACTCCTCCCCGGTCTCGACGTTCGTGACCGAGTACTCGGAGACGCTGAAGCCGCGCCGGACGGCGTCCTCGCGCAGCGCCACGTTGTGCTCCTTCGAGCCGGTGAAGTGCTGAAGCAGGTTGCCGTAGCTCTCCGGTGGAACGACGCGAAGGTCGAGCCGGAAGCCCTCGTTCGTGAGCACGGTCGCCTTGGTGTCGCCCTTGGCGATCACGTCGGCGACGTTGTCGCGGCTCGTGAACGCCTCGATCAGCGCGGGCGCGTCGGTCGAGGTCGCGATCACGTCGAGGTCGCGGAAGGTCTCGCGCCGGCGGCGGGCGGAGCCGGCCTCGGACACCTTCACCGCCGCCGGATGCGCGCGCAGCTCCTCGACCAGCTGGAGCAGGAAGGGCAGCCCGTCCCCCAGCAGCCGTCGCGACTCGCGCGGGTCCTTCGGCTCCTCGGCGAGCGCCTTCAGGATCTTCTCCTCGCTCTTGGCGCCGAGCCCGGTCAGGGTGCGCAGCTTCTCCTGCTCGGCCGCCTCCTTCAGCCCGGCCACCGTCGTCACCCCGAGCTCCTTCCAGATCCGGCGCGCCGTCTTCGGGCCGAGGCCGGGCAGGCGCATGAACTTGACGACCTCCTCGGGGACGAGCGCCTTGCGCTTCGTCAGCGCCTCCATCTCGCCGAGCTCGACGACCTGGACGATCTTGTCCTCGATCGTCTTGCCGATTCCCGACAGCTCCTTCGCCTTGCCGTCGAGCGCGAGCTGCGCGACGGGGCCGCCGGTCTCGCGGATCCGCGTCGCCGCCCGGCGGTAGGCGAGCACGCGGAAGGAGTCCTCGCCTTCGAGCTCGCTCAGGTCGGCAAGCAGCTCGAGCTGGTCGGCCAGCTCATCGTTCCTCGGCAGCGTCGTGGACACCTCCAGCGATGATACGGAGGTGAGGGTGCGGTCTTGAACGTCATGGTCTGCCTGCCGACCTACAACGAGCGCGAGAACCTGGAGCCGATGCTGCGGGCGCTCGGTGCCGTGCTCGACGAAAGTGATCGTGTGCTCGTGATCGACGACAACTCACCCGACGGCACCGGCGAGCTCGCCGACCGGCTCGCAGACGAGCTCGGCTTCGTCGACGTGCTCCATCGCCCGCGCAAGGACGGGCTCGGGCCGGCCTATCTCGCCGGGTTCCGCCGCGCGCTCGATGCGGGGGCCGAGCTGATCGTCGAGATCGACTGCGACTTCTCGCACGACCCGGCCGACGTGCCCCGGCTCGTCGCCGCGGCGGCGGACGCCGACCTCGTGCTGGGCTCCCGCTACGTACCCGGCGGCGGGGTCGAGAACTGGGGGATGCTCCGGCGCGCGATCTCGGCCGGCGGTTCGATCTACGCCCGGCTCGTGCTGGGCGCGCCCGTGCGTGACCTGACCGGTGGCTTCAAGTGCTTCCGCCGCGCGGTCCTCGAGGCGATCCCGCTCGACGACGTCCATTCGCGCGGCTACGCGTTCCAGATCGAGCTCACCTACAGGGCGCTCCGCCGGGGTTTCACGGTCCGCGAGGTGCCGATCCGCTTCACCGATCGCGTTGTCGGCGGCTCGAAGATGTCGCGCGCGATCGTGCTCGAGGCGATCTGGAAGGTGCCGCTGCTGCGGCTGGCTGCACTGCGGGGTGCGCTGTGAGAGAGGTCACCGACGCGACGTTCGAGGCGGAGGTGCTCGCGGCGCCGGGACCGACGATCGTCGACTTCTGGGCCCCCTGGTGCAAGCCGTGCAAAGCGATCGAGCCGCTGCTCGAGGGGATCGCCGCCGACCGGGACGTCGCGCTCGTGCGGCTGAACATCGACGAGCACCTCGCGGTGCCGGGGCGCTACGGCGTGCTCTCGCTCCCGACCGTGATCCTGTTCGCCGACGGGGAGCCGAGGGCGACCGTCGTCGGCGCCCGCCCACGCGGCCACTTCGAGCGCGCCTTCGAGGAGTGGCTGCCGGAGCCGTAGCCGATCCGAAGGACCGGCCTACTCCGCGGTGAAGTGCTCGTACCCCGCGAGGTCGTACGGCTCGCCACCGCGCAGGAGCACGATGCCCTCGCCCGGCTCGCAGCGCCCGATCACGGCAAAACCGAGCGGATCGGGCGTCGCCGCGAGCAACTCGAAGTCCTCGCCGAAGCCGAGGTCGTCGAGAGTGCCGCCGAGCGGCACGGCGTCGAGGTCGATCACGACCCGGCAGCCGGAGCGGCGGGCGATGTGGCCCGCATCGACCGCGATCCCGTCCGAGACGTCGAGCATCGCGGTCGCGACGCGGCCGAGGCGGAGACCCTCGTCGACGCGCAGCGGCGGGCGAAGGTAGCGGCCGGCGCGGAACGCGGCGCCCGCGCTCCCGAGCTGTCCTGTGACGACGACGTGGTCTCCCGGGCGGGCGCCGGCTCTGCCGGGCACGCGCTCGGAGCGGCCGAGTGCGGTGACGCCGACGACGACCTGGCCGGCGCGGGTGGTGTCGCCGCCGCGAACCGGCACGCCCGCCGCCCGCAGTCCTTCGTAGAGTTCGACGACGCTCTCCACCTCCACGTCGCCCGGCAGTGCGAGGGTGACGAGCAGCGCCTCGGGCCTGGCCGCCGACGCGGCGAGGTCGCTGACGTTGACCGCAGCGGCCCGGAAGCCGAGCTCCCGCCACGAGAGCCGGTCGAGCCGGAAGTGGACACCCTCGACGAGCGCGTCCTGGGTGACGACAAGCCCGCCGGGGAACTCGGCGGCGTCGTGCTCGGTCCCCTCGATCAGCCCGCGCGACTCGAGCTCGCGGAGCAGGCCGAGCTCGCCCGCCTCAGAGAGCCTCATCGACGACCGCCCGCATTGCCTCGATCGCGTCGACGGCTCGGATCACCGCGACTCCGGCGGCCCCGGCGCGGACGCACTCGGCCGCGTTCGACGCCTCGATCCCGCCGATCGCGACGACGGGGATCGAGACGGAGAGGCAGATGTCGCGCAGTCCGTCGATCCCGATCGGTCGCGCCGCGTCCGGCTTCGACGGCGTCGGCCAGATCGGCCCGGCGCCGAGATACGTCGCCCCGGCGAGCTCCGCGACCGCGCCCTCGCGCCGCGTCGTCACCGAGACCCCGACCGGGATGCCCGCCTGGAGCGCCCGCTCGAGCCCGGGGTCGCCCTGGCCGAGGTGGACGCCGACACCGAGCTCGAGCGCCGCGTCGACGTCGTCGTTGACGATCAGCTCCGCGTCGATCCCCGCGAGCGCCCGCCCGAGCGCCACGACGTCCTCCGTCGGCGCGCCCTTCAGCCGCAGCTGGACGACCGTCGCCCCGCCCGCCGCGGCCCGCCGCGCGGTCGCCTCGTCGGCCACGAGCGCGTGCAGCCTCATGCTCGCTCGACCTTCGCTCGCGCGGTCAGCGTCGCCGGGTCGAGGGCGGCGAGCGCGTCGTAGAGACCGACGTGGAAGCTGCCCGGCCCGCGCGCGCCGGCCGCCGCGTCCTCACCGGCGACGCCGAACGCGATCAGAGCCTCGACGGCCGCCTCGAACGGGTCGCTCTTCCCGGCAAGGAAGCAGCCCGTCAGCGCCGTCGACATGCAGCCCGTGCCCGTGATCGAGGCGAGCAGGGCGTGCCCGTTGCCGACGGCTGCGCGCGCGCTCGCCGTCGGAGACGTGGTCGACCGGCCCGGTCACGGACGCGACGAGCCCGAGCGTCCGCGCAGCCTCCCGCGCGAGCTCGGCCGGGTCGCCGCCGGCCGCGACCGACTCGACCCCGCGCACCTCCGCCGCGACGCCGACGAGCGTCGCCACCTCACCCGCGTTCCCGCGCAGCACGGACACGTCCAAGCTCGTCGAGCAGCCGGCGCGCGGTCTCCGTCCGGTAGGCGGTCGCACCGGCGCCGACCGGGTCGAGCACGACGGGCACGCCCCGCTCGTTGGCAGCCCTGCCGGCGATCACCATCGCGTCGACCCAGCTCTCGGAGAGGGTGCCGATGTTGAGCACGAGCGCGCCGGCGAGCCCGACCATCTCCGCGACCTCCTCCTGCGAGTGGGCCATCACCGGCAGCGCGCCGAGGGCGAGGATCGCATTCGCCGTCTCGTTCATGACCACGTAGTTCGTGATGTTGTGGACGAGCGGCCTCTGCTCGCGAATGACGCCCAGCGTCGCACCCGGATCGATCGTCATGTCCTTCCTTTCACGTTGAGGACGTCGACCGGCCCTTCGCCCGCGCCGAGCTCGACGAGGCCGTTCCGGACCGCCGCCGAGGCGGCCGCCGCCGCGCCGCGGGCCGCGTCTTGAAGCGGCACACCGCGGGCAAGCAGCGCGGCCAGCGTCGCCGAGTGCGTGCAGCCCGCGCCGTGCGTCGCCGCGACGGCGTGGCGCTCGACGACGATCTCGACGTGCTCGCGTCCGTCGTAGAGGTGGTCGACCGCCGTCTCTCCGTGCCCGCCCGTGACGAGCGCCGCGGCCGCACCGAGCTCGACGAGCCGCTCGGCGAGCTCACGGCGCGCTGCGCCCGGCATCCCGGTCAGCGTCTCGGCCTCGGGCAGGTTCGGCGTCACGACGGTCGCGAGCGGAAAGAGCCGGCCGATCAGCGTCTCGACGGCATCGTCCTGGAGCAGCTGCGCGCCGGAGCTCGCGATCAGGACCGGATCGACCACGAGCGGGACGGAGCGGCCGTCGAGGAACTCCGCCACCGTCTCGATGATCGAGCGTGAGAAGAGCATCCCCGTCTTGGCCGCGTCGACCCCGATGTCGTCGAAGACGGCGTCGAGCTGCGCCCGGATGAAGTCCGGCGGCAGCTCGTGGACGGCGGTCACCGCGGTCGTGTTCTGCGCCGTCAGCGCCACGAGGGCGCTCAGCCCGTGCACACCCGCGGCGGCGAACGCCTTCAGATCGGCCTGGATGCCGGCGCCGCCGCCCGAGTCGGACGTCGCAATCGTCAACGCACGTGGAACCAATGAGCTCCCTTCGCCGGTACGAGCCGGATCAGGTTCGACGGGTGTGATCTCAGCCCCGGTCGGGGGCACCCCGGTAGGTCGAAGCGAAGGCTAGCGTAGGGAGCGTGAGCGTCGTCAGCGCGTCCTGGCTCGAGCTGCTGCAGGGAGAGGAGCTGGCGCACGTCGAGGTGGAGGCGCCGCGGACTGGTACGGCCGAGCCGTTTCCCGGAGACCTCGACCCGCGCGTCGCCTCGGCGCTCGTCGGGCTGGGGATCACGGCCCTCTATCGCCATCAGCTCGAGGCCTGGGAGGCATTGCGCGGCGGCGGGAACGCGATCGTGACGACGAGCACCGCGAGCGGGAAGAGCCTCGCCTTCAACCTCCCCGTGCTCGACCTGCTGGCGCGCGAGCCAAAGAGCCGGGCGCTCTATCTCTACCCGACGAAGGCGCTCGCCCAGGATCAGGCGCGCGCGCTCACGGCGTTCGGGGTCAAGGGGGTCAAGCCGGCGATCTACGACGGCGACACCGAGAACGAGCGCCGCTGGCAAATCCGCAAGTGGGCAAATGTGATCCTGACCAACCCGGACATGCTCCACGTCGGCGTCCTCCCGCATCACGACCGCTGGGGCGACGTGCTCGCGAACCTCCGCTACGTCGTCGTCGACGAGGCGCACGTGTACCGCGGCGTCTTCGGGTCGCACGTGGCGAACGTGCTGCGCCGGTTGCGACGGCTCGCCCGCGCCTACGACTCAGAGCCGCAGTTCGTGCTCGCCTCCGCGACGATCGCGAACCCGGCCCAGCTGGCCGAGTCGCTGCTCGGCGAGCCGGCGGCCGTGGTCGACAGCGACGCCGCACCGGCGACCGAGCGGACGATCGCGCTCTGGAACCCGGAGCTGATCGACGCCGAGCTCGGCGTCCGCGCCAGCGCGCTCGGCGACGCGTCGCGCCTGCTCGCGGGGTTCGTCGCGGCCGGCCAGCGCACGATCTGCTTCGCGAAGAGCCGAAAGGCGGTCGAGCTGATCCACCGCTTCGCGTCCGGTCGGCTCGACCCCGCTCTCGCGGCGCGGATCGCTCCGTACCGCGCCGGCTACACGCCGACGCAGCGCCGCGAGATCGAACAGCGGCTGATGGCCGGCGAACTGCTCGGCGTCACTGCGACCGACGCGCTCGAGCTCGGGATCGACATCGGCTCGCTCGACTGCGCGATCTCCGTCGGCTTCCCGGGAACCGTCTCCTCGCTCCGCCAGCAGTGGGGCCGCGCCGGCCGCCGCAGCCCCGGTCTCGCGGTGCTCGTGGCCAGCGAGGACGCACTCGACCAGTACTTCATGCGCGAGCCCGAGACGTTGCTCTCCCGCACCGTCGAGGCAGCGATCCTCGACCACGCCAATCCACGCGTCCTCGACGGCCACGTCCTCTCCGCCGCCTTCGAGGGCCCGATCGACGGCGCCGACGCCGACACGCTCGGCCCCGAGGCGCTCGAGCGCGCGGCCGTGCTCCCCGAGCTGAAGCGGACCGACGCGGGCTGGGTGTGGGCGGGCACGGACTACCCGGCCGCGCGCGTCCTGCTCCGCTCCGGCGAGCTCGACTCGTTCACCGTCGTCGACGCGGAGACCGGAACGGTGCTCGGCACGGTCGAGCGCTCACGCGCCTACTCGACCGTGCACGACGGCGCCGTCTATCTCCACCTCGGCGAGCAGCATCTCGTCCGGCGACTCGACGTCGACGCGCGGATGGCCTTGGTCAGCCCGGCGACGGTCGACTGGTACACGCAGGCGAAGAAGGAGACCGCGACCGACATCGTCGAGCCGCTCCGCACCGAGCGGCGACTCGGGCTCGAGCTCTTCTTCGGCCGCGTGTCGGTGACCGAGCGCGTGGTCGCCTACCAGCGCAAGTCGATCAGCGGCGGCGACACGCTCGAGACGATCCCGCTCGACCTGCCCGAGACGAGTTTCGAGACGGAGGCGATCTGGTTCTCGCCGACGCCGAGCCAGCTGGAGGGCCTGGAGGAGATGCCGAAGCTGCTCTCCTCGCTGCACGCGGCCGAGCACTCGCTGATCGCGCTGCTGCCGCTGTGGGCGATGTGCGACCGGTGGGACATCGGCGGCCTCTCGACGAACATCCACCGCCAGACGGGGCTGCCGACGATCTTCGTCTACGACGGCCACGCGGGCGGCGTCGGGATCACCGAGCGCGGCTTCGAGCGGTTCGAGGGCTGGGTCGAGGACACGGCGAGGATGCTCGCCGGCTGCCCGTGCGCGGAGGGTTGCCCGTCGTGCGTTCAGAGCCCGAAGTGCGGCAACCTGAACGACTACCTGGACAAGGACGGCGCGCTGACGCTCCTGCGCAGGCTGCTCGGAAGCTGACACGAAGCCGGCACGAAGCCGTGATGCTTCTGCGCGCGGATCCTCGATAGCGTTTCCGTAGGGACACCGGGGTGCCCCTGGGGTGCGTTGGGGGGACGGATTTCGCGCCGCTGTCGATTTGGCCACGCGGCGTTCGTCTACGTGGTGAAATCGACTTCCGAGAGGAGGAACGGATGCAGTATCTGGCACTGATCTACGGCGACGAGGCCCGCTGGGGGAGCCTCGCGCCGGAGGAGCGCGAGCGCGAGATGGGCGAGTACATGGCTCTCTCGCAGGCGGCCGTGACGGCAGGTGGCAACGAGCTCGACTCGACCGCGACCGCGACGACGGTCCGCGTCCGCAACGACGAGACCCTCGTCACCGACGGCCCCTTCGCCGAGCTGAAGGAGTCGATCGGCGGCTATTACGTCTTCGAGTGCGACTCGATCGACGAGGCGTGCACGTGGGCGGCGAAGATCCCGGCCGCGAGGCACGGGTCGATCGAAGTCCGGCCCGTCTACGTCGACGGAGGTGAGCAGTCGTGAAGTACGCAGCCCTGTTGACGAACAACGCCGACGCCGTCGCCGCCTGGGAGAAGATGTCGCCCGAGGAGGCCGCCGCGGCGCGCGCCCTCGAGGTGCCGAAGTGGGAGGCGCTCTTCGCCGAGCTCGGCCCGACCGGGTGCGCTGGGCAGCGGCTACGAGCTCGACAGCCCGACCACCGCGAAGACGGTCCGCGTCCGTGACGGCGAGACACTGGTCACCGACGGCCCGTTCGCCGAGACGAAGGAGCAGATCGGCGGCCTGATGGAGATCGAGGCCGAGGACCTGGACGCCGCGATCGCGATCGCCGCCCGGATCCCGGTCGCCTTCACCGCCTCCGTCGAGCTGAGGCCGGTCATCGAGCATTGACCCCGGACCTCGAGCGGGTCTTCAAGGAGGAATGGGGCCGTGCGGTCGCTGCACTCACCCGCGTCCTCGGCGACATCCAACTCGCCGAGGACGCGGTGCAGGACGCCTTCACCACCGCGCTCGAGCACTGGCCGCGGAACGGGACGCCCGGGAACCCGGGCGCGTGGATCATCACCACCGCGCGCAACCGCGCGATCGACCGGCTC
This sequence comes from uncultured Gaiellaceae bacterium, assembly GCA_963732995.1. Classification (GTDB taxonomy): domain Bacteria; phylum Actinomycetota; class Thermoleophilia; order Gaiellales; family Gaiellaceae; genus Gaiellasilicea. The sequence goes on from CAVTBS010000006.1 coordinate 260,053, forward strand.
CGCCGCGAGCGGACGTTCGCCCGCAAGGCCGAGCTGCTGGCGAGGCTCGAGGCCCTTCCCGCCGAGGAGGACGACATGAGCTCGATCCCCGACGACCGCCTCGCCCTCGTCTTCACCTGCTGCCACCCCGCGCTCGCGGCCGAGTCGCGCGTCGCGCTGACGCTGCGCGAGGTCGCCGGCCTGACGACGACCGAGATCGCCCACGCGTTCCTCGTGGCCGAGCCGACGATGGCCCAGCGGCTGGTGCGGGCGAAGAAGAAAGTCCGCGACGCGGGTATCCCCTTCCGCGTCCCACCCGACCACCTGCTCCCCGAGCGGCTGCGCTCGGTGCTCGCCGTCCTCTACCTCGTCTTCAACGAGGGCTACTCCGCGAGCGGCGGCGGCGCCGCGATCCGGGACGAGCTCTGCGACGAGGCGATCCGGCTGGCGAAGCTGCTCGCGGTCCTGATGCCGGACGAGCCGGAGGCGCTCGGATTGCTCGCCCTGATGCTGCTGCACGACGCCCGCCGCGAGGCCCGTCTCGGCCCCGGAGGCGAGATCGTCCTGCTCGCGGACCAGGACCGCGGGCGCTGGAACCAGGCTCGGATCGACGAGGGGACGCGCCTGCTCGAGCGCGCGCTCTCGCACCGGCGTCCGGGGGCGTACCAGCTCCAGGCGGCGATCGCCGCCCTTCATCTCGAGGACGTCACCGACTGGGGGCAGATCGCCGCGCTCTACGACGAGCTGGCGCGGCTCGAGCCGACGCCGATCGTCGAGCTGAACCGCGCCGTGGCGGTCGCGATGGCCCACGGGCCCGAGTTCGGGCTCGAGCTCGTCGAGCGGATCGACCTGCCCGGCTACCACCTCCTGCACGCTGCGCGGGCCGACTTCCTGCGCAGGCTCGACCGCCCCGACGAGGCGGCCTCGGCGTACCGCGACGCGCTCGCGCTGGAGATGAACACCGGCGACCGGGCGTTCCTGGAACGACGCCTGGCGGAGGTGGTACGTTCGTAGCGTGTATCGCGAGCGACTGCCTCAACTCGACGGCGGTCTCTTCCTGACCGACGGCGGTATCGAGACCACGCTGATCTTCCACCAGGGGCTCGAGCTGCCGCTCTTCGCCGCGTTCGCCCTGCTGAAGGACGACGAGGGAACGGAGCAGCTGCGGCGCTACTACGCGCCCTACGCGCAGGCTGCCCGTGACCGCGGCCTCGGTCTGGTGCTCGAGAGCCCCACCTGGCGTGCCAGCCCCGGCTGGGCCGAGCAGCTCGGCTACTCGCCCGAGCAGCTGGACGCGCTCAACCGGAAGGCGATCGCGCTGATGGAGGAGATCCGAGCCGAGTACCAGGCGGAGGCGCCGATCGTGATCAGCGGCTGCGTCGGGCCCGAGGGGGACGGCTATGCGCCGGAGACGATGCTCACGGCCGACGACGCCGAGCGGTACCACGCGGTGCAGATCGGGACGTTCGCCGACACCGCCGCGGACATGGTCACGGCGATCACGATGACCTACGCCGAGGAGGCGACGGGCGCAACGCGCGCGGCCGCCGCGGTCGGGCTGCCGATTTGCATCTCGTTCACGGTCGAGACCGACGGCCGGCTTCCGAGCGGCCAGGCGCTGGGGGGTGCGATCCAGCAGGTCGACGACGCGACCGACGGCGGGCCTGCCTACTACATGATCAACTGCGCCCATCCGACCCACTTCGAGGATGCCGTCGCCGGCGGCGAGCCCTGGCTCGAGCGCATCGGCGGCCTCCGGGCGAACGCCTCGACGAAGTCGCACGCAGAGCTGGACGAGGCGGAGGAGCTCGACGAGGGCGATCCTGCCGACCTGGCCGCCCGCCATGCCGCGCTGAAGACCCGGCTGCCGGCCGTGAACGTGCTCGGCGGCTGCTGCGGCACCGACCACCGCCACGTCGACGCGATCTGCAGCGCGTGGGTCGCCGGCGCCGCTGCCGGAACCTAGAGAATCCGGCCCATGCGGGTCTCGGCCAAGGTGGACTACGCGCTGCGTGCGGTCATGGAGCTGGCTGCATCCCCGCCCGGCTTCGTCAAGGCGGAGCGTCTCGCAACCGCACAGGAGATCCCGCTCAAGTTCCTCGAGAACATCCTGCTCGAGCTGCGGCGCGCCGAGATCGTCGCCAGCCAGCGCGGCGCCGAGGGCGGCTACCGCCTGGCGAAGCCGGCGGAGGAGCTCAGCGTCGCCGACGTGATCCGCGCCGTCGAGGGGCCGATCGCCACCGTCCGCGGTGCCCGCCCCGAGGACGTCGAGTACACCGGCGCCGCAGCCGGTCTCCGCGACGTCTGGATCGAGCTGCGTACGAGCATGCGGGGCGTGCTCGAGGAGACCTCGCTGGCCGACCTCGTCGAACGCGGCCGGCCCTCCTAGACGAAGACGCGCTCGGTGACGGCCCGGATGTAGACGATCTGCCCGTCCTCGAGCTCGAGCTCCTCGCACTGGTCTCGCGTCACCTGCGCCCAGACCTTCTCGCCGTCCCCCCGCACCAGCTCGATTCGCACCTCGAAGCCGAGATGGACGATCCGCTCGATCATCGCCTCGGCTGCCTGCTCCGCCGGCGAGAGCAGGATCTCGAAGTCGTGCGGCCGCACGAACCCGTCCCCGACCCGGTGGGCCTGGCCGACGAACTGCATCACGAACTCGTTGGCCGGCCGCTCGTAGACGTCGCGCGGCGAGCCGACCTGCTCGATCACTCCGTTGCTCATCACGGCAACCTCGTCGGCGACCTCCATCGCCTCCTCCTGGTCGTGCGTCACGATCACCGTCGTGGTGTGCGTCTCGTCGTGGAGGCGACGCAGCCATTCCCGCAGCTCCGCCCGCACGCGCGCGTCGAGCGCGCCGAACGGCTCGTCGAGGAGCAGCACCGACGGGTCGATTGCGAGAGCCCGCGCGAGGCCCATGCGCTGCCGCTGTCCACCCGAGAGCTGCGACGGGTACCGCTTGGCGAGCCCCTCGAGCTGCACGAGCTTGAGCAGCTGGTTCACGCGCTCGGCGATCTCGGCCTTGGGACGCTTGCGGATCTTGAGGCCGAAGGCGACGTTGTCGTACACCGTCTTGTGCTTGAACGCGGCGTAGTGCTGAAAGACGAAGCCGACGCCGCGCTCCTGCGGCGGGCGCCCGGTGACGTCCTCGCCGTCGATGAAGACGCTCCCCTGGTCTGCGGTCTCCAGCCCGGCCACGATCCGCAGCAGCGTGGACTTGCCGCTGCCGCTCGGGCCGAGCAGCGCCGTCAGCGACCCCTTCGGGACGTCGACCGACACGTCGTTGAGAGCGACGTAGTCGTCGAACTGCTTCGTGATGCGCTGAATGGAGATCGACATCAGTGCCTGCTCTCTTTCGGTTGGACGACGATCATCAGGACGAGGACGAAAATCGCCGTCGCCGCGAGCACGAAGGAGATCCCGTAGGCGGGCGCGTAGTTCCCGTAGGCGAACTGGTACGCATCGTCGACCCTGAGCGTCGCCGTCTGCGTCTCTCCGACGATGTTGCCGGAGACGATCGCCACCGCTCCGTACTCGCCGATCGCGCGTGCCGCCGTGAGCACGACGCCGTAGACGACGGCCCAGCGGATCGACGGGAGGGTGATCCGCCAGAAGGTCTGCCAGCCCGAAGCGCCGAGCGTGTGCGCGGCCTGTTCCTGCTCGGTCCCGATCTCACGGAGCGTCGGCACCACCTCGCGCGCGACGAACGGCAGCGTGACGAAGATCGTGGCGAGCACGATCGAGGGCGTGGCGAAGAGGATCTCGTAGCCGTTGCTCTGGAACCAGGAGAACCAGCCGTTGATCCCGTACAGCACGACGAGTGAGAAGCCGACGACGACCGGCGAGAGCGAGAGCGGCAGGTCGATGAAGGCGTTGAGGAAGCCCCTGCCCCGGATGTTGCCGCGCACGATCACGAGCGCGCAGACGATCCCGAAGACGGTGTTCACGACCACTGCGATCCCCGCGACCAGGAGCGTCAGCTTGAACGCCGCGATCGTGTCCGGCTCCGTGATCGCCGCCCAGGCGCCGTCCAGGTCCTCGGCGGTGCGCCACACCATCATCGCGATCGGCCCGACGAGGATCAGCGCCAGGTAGCCGAGCGCGACCCAGCGGAGGGTGAGCCTACCCATGCTCGTGCCTCGTCAGGAACCAGCGCAGCGTGCCGATCCCGAGCAGGACGGCGAACGAGATCAGGAGCAACACGACGGCGACCGCCGCGGAGCCTTCGGGGTCCTGCTCGATCCGGTAGAAGAGGTGGATCGACGCGACCTCGGTCTGGAACGGGAGGTTGCCCGCGATCAGGACGATCGCCCCGATCTCACCGACCGCGCGCGCGAAGGCCATCGCGACCCCCGACAGGATCCCCGGGAGGATGCCGGGGAAGACGACGTGGCGGAACGTGGCGAAGTTGCTCGCCCCGAGGGACTTCGCCGCGTCCTCGAGCTCCGGGTCGAGCTCCATCAGCACCGGCTGCACCGCACGGACGATGAAGGGCAGGGTGACGAAGAGCAGGGCGACGTAGATCGCGGCCCGCGTGAAGGTCACGTCGGCGTCCAGGTGGAACGAGCCGATCGTGAAGTCGATCGGCGTCCGGGGCCCGTAGAGGGCCATGATCACGAGGCCCGCGACGATCGTGGGCAGCGCGAACGGCAGGTCGATGATCGCGTTCAGGACGCTCTTGCCGCGGAACGAGTCGCGGACGAGCACCCACGCGATGATCGTCCCGAACACGGCGGTCGTGAGCACGGCGAGGGTCGAGATCACCATCGTCAGCTTCAGGGCGGCGACGGCCTGCGGCGACGAGACGACCTCCCAGAAGCCGGCCCAGCCGTTGCCCGTCGACTTCCACACGACGGCCGCGATCGGGAGGACGACGACGATCAGGAGGAACGTCGTGACGAACCCGACCTGCAGGGAGAGAGCCGACGTGGCTCTCCCTCTGCGGTGCACGGTTGGCGCCGGGAGGCCCGGTGCCTCGAGAGCGGCGTCAGTTGCCAGTGGGGACCCCGAGCGACGACTCGATCTGCTGCATGATGCTCTTCTTCGGGTCGAACCACTTCTTGTCGACGGCGCGCCAGCCGCCGAGCAGCGGGTGCGTGATCTTCGTCTCGCCGGCGCGAACCGGGAACTTGCGCCGGAACTCCGTGAGCGCCTGCTTGTTGACCGGCCGATACCCGTTCTCCGCCAGGATCTTCTGAGCCGGGTAGGTCTTGAGGAACCGCGAGAAGGCGTTCCACTCCGCCTTGTGCTCGCTCTTCTGAAGCGCCGCGATGTAGACGTCGATCAACATCGTCTGGCGCGGGATCACGAACGGGATCTTCCCGTTGATCGCCTCGCTCTCGAACGTGAGCAGGACGTCACCCTTGCCCGCCAGGAAGGTGTTCGTGGCGTTCGACCCGGACGAGTCCTGCGAGACGACGTTGTTCTTGTAGAACTTCCGCAGGTAGTCGATGGCCTGCTTCTCGGTCCTGCCGAGCCGCCGCTGCGCGACGTAGGCCGCGAGGATGTTCCACTTCGCGATCCCACCGGTGAACGGGTTCACCGTCACCGCCCCGACGCCCCGCTTGACGAGGTCGTTCCACCCCTTGATCTTCTTCGGGTTGCCGTTGCGGAGGCCGTAGACGACGACCGAGTTCCAGACGACGCCGTTGTAGCTCTGCTTGTCCCAGTTCTTGCTGATGAGCCCCTTGTCGACGAGGTCGTTGATGTCGTTGCCGGTGTTGAGGATCACGCCGTCGGCGGGGAGCCCGTTGGCCACGGCCTGCCCCTGCGCCGAGGACGGGCCGTACGACGCCCGGACGTTGATGTCGGACCCGGCGGGCGTCTTGCGGAACTCCTCGATCAGCTTGGTCAGCACCGGCCGCGGCGTCGAGTACGCGACCAGGTTGAGCGTGACGGCCTTCGAACGCTTCTCGGCTGCCGTGGCCGCGCCCGCGACCGCGGTGCCGAACACGGCCAGCAGAACTGCAGCCCAGACGAACTTGCTCCGTTGCATGAACCCTCCTCGAATCGTGTACTGACCGCCGGGCCATGCCCGCCGCAGCGAAAGACCACCTTCTTGGTGGACAAAGTCGTAGCATAAGCTTTCGATATGCGTCAAATAAGTACTGCTAAGACGCCAACGCGCTGCGTGGTAGGAATCCCGCATGGCGGCAATACGTCGGGCGCGCGGCGGGGTCCTGGTGGTCGGGGGCGGCTTCGCGGGCGGCTACGTCGCGCGCCTGCTCGGCAGAAGCGGCGCCACGATCGTCAGCCCCGAGAACTTCATGCTCTACACGCCGATGCTCCCCGAGGCCGCCTCGGGGACACTCGAGCCCAGGCACGCAGTCGTGCCGCTGCGCCAGATGTGCCCGCACGCGGAGCTCGTGCTCGGCCGCGTCACCGCACTCGACGAGGAGCAGCAAACCGCCCACGTCGAGACACCGGACGCGGGCACCTGGGAGCTCGGCTACGACCAGCTCGTGCTGGCGCTCGGCGCCGTGCCGCGGACGTTCCCCGTTCCCGGCCTCGCCGAGCACGGGCTCGGGTTCAAGGACCTCGCGGACGCGATCCAGCTGCGCAACCGCGTCCTGCGCGAGCTCGAGGCGGCCGACGCAGCCGCCGGCCCGGACGAGACCGCGCCGCATCTCGGCTTCGTCTTCGTGGGCGCGGGCTACGCCGGCGTCGAAGCGCTGGCCGAGCTGGCCGACCTCGCCACGGACGCGCTGCGCTGGTATCCGCGACTCCGAGGCCTCCCCCAGCGCTGGGTGCTCGTGGACGCGGCGCCGAAGATCCTCCCGGAGATCCCGATGCGGCTCGGCGACTACGCCGCGAAGGAGCTCTCCGGTCGCGGCGTCGAGATCCACGTCTCGACCACGCTGGCCTCCTACGACGGCGAGACCGCCGAGCTCTCGAACGGTGAGCGGATCCCGACGCACACGCTCGTCTGGACCGCGGGTGTGCAGGCGAGCCCGCTGCTCGGCCCCTTCGGGATGCCGCTCGACGACCGCGGCCGCGTTCGAGTCGACCCGTTCCTGCGGGTCGAGGGCCGCGAGCACGTGTGGGCCCTCGGCGACTGCGCAGCGGTCCCGAACGGGAGCACGCCGGGCGTATTCGATCCGCCGACCTGCCAGCACGCACTGCGACAGGCTCGGCGGCTGGCGAAGAACCTGCAGGGCGAGCCGGAGCCGTACGCCTACCGGATGCTCGGCCAGGTCGCGACGCTCGGGCGCTACAAGGGCATCGCCGACGTCATGGGCCTGCGGCTGCGCGGGTTCCCGGGCTGGTTCGTCACCCGGAGCTACCACCTGCTCCAGCTGCCGCTCTTCTCCCGCAAGCTCCGCGTCGTCGTCGACTGGACGACGTCGCTCTTCTTCCGCCGCGACATCGCCGAGCTCTCGGGCCTCAGCAACCCGCACCGGCTCGGCGACTGAGACTCAGCGCACGGTCTTCAGGGCCGCCGAGAGCGACTGCTTCGTCGTCAGCACGCCCTCGAACAGGTCGCCCTCGCGGGCTACGCGGGCGAGCACGGCCTCCATCGTGAACGCGGCTGGGTCGAGCGACTCGGTCACCTCGTCCCAGCGGAGCGGCGTCGAGACGGGGGCGCCGGGCTTGGGGCGCACCGAGTAGGCGGACGCGATCGTCTTGCCCTCACCGTTCTGGTTCGAGTCGATCAGGACGCCGCGGCGCTTCGCCTTCGTCCACTCGGTCGTGGCGAGGCCGGGATGCGCCCGCGCGAGCGCGCCGGCGACGATCTCGGAGAACTCGCGCGTCTCCGCGAAGGTGTGCCGCCGCGCAACCGGCACGAGGATGTGGATCCCCTCGGAGCCGCTCGTCTTCGGGAACGACTCGAGCTCGAGCAGGTCGAGCATCTGCTTGATCAGGAGCGCGACCTGGATCGTCTCGGGGAAGCCGACATCGGGCGAGGGATCGAGGTCGAAGAGCACCCAGTCGGGCCGCGAGGGCTTGTCGACCCGCGAATACCAGGTGTTCAGGTCGATGCAGCCCATGTTCGCCATCCAGAGCAGCGCGAGCTCGTCGTTGACGAGCGGAAAGTCGATCACCCGCCGCTGCGGCGGCTTGTCGCGGGTCGACGCCTCGAACGGCCGCGTCGGGATCCAGTCGGGCATGTGCTTCGGGGCGTCCTTCTGGAAGAAGAACTTGCCGTTCCAGCCGTCCGGGTAGCGCTTCATCGTGAACGGCCGGTCGCGCAGATGCGGGACGAGCACCGGCGCGACGTCGCGGTAGTACGCGATCAGGTCGCCCTTCGTGATCCCCTCGTCCGGCCAGAACGGCTTGTCCAGGTTCGAGAGCTTCAGCGTGCGCTTGCCGTGGCGGATCTCCTCCGGCAGCGGCGGCTGCTCACGGTGCACGTCGCTCGCCGCCTTGTCCTCGCGCAGGCCGAGATAGACCGGCGAGCGCAGGCGGTTGTCGTGCGTCCACTCGGCGAAGCGGACCTCGGCGACGAGCTGCGGCTCGACCCAGACCACGTCGCCCTTCCGCACCCTCGGCATCTTCGGCACCTCCGCAAACGGCGACTCGTCGCGGCGGAGGGGCTTCAGCTTTCCGAGCAGCCGGTCGATCTCCGCGTCGTCGAAGCCGGTGCCGACGTTGCCGGCCCAGCGGAGCCCGCTGGTCTCGTTCACACCGAGGACGAGCGCCCCGAACGCGCCGGTGCGACGGCCCTGACCCTTCGTGTAGCCGGCGATCACGAGCTCCTGGCGCCCCTGCGTCTTCACCTTCAGCCAGTGGCGGCTGCGCCGGCCGGGCTCGTACACGGAGTCCGCGCGCTTGCTGAGGATCCCTTCGAGCCGCTGCGCCGTCGCGACCTCGAAGAGCGCCTCGCCGTCGTCGAACGCATCCGAGACGCGGACGGTTCGGTTCCGCTTGTCGATCAGCGCGTCGAGCCGCTCTCTGCGCTCGGTCAACGGAAGCTCGATCAGCGGCTCGCCGTCCACCTCGAGCACGTCGAAGACGTAGAGCACGAGCGAGCCCGATCCCTGCTGCATGGCCGAGAAGCTGGCGCGGCCCGTCTCATCGAGCGCGCAGACCTCGCCGTCGAGCACACAGTCGGGCGTCTTGGCCGCCTGCACGACCGCGCGGGCGACCGGCTCGAAGCGCGCCGTCAGGGACTTGCCGTTCCTGCTCGTCAGCTCGGCCACACCGCCCGCGATCCGGACGATCGCCCGGAAGCCGTCCCACTTGACCTCGTGGAGCCAGCCGTCCCCGGCCGGAACGGCCTCGGCCGGCGTGGCGAGCATCGGCCAGTAGCTCTTCCGGGCAGCCGGCTCGTCGGACTTCTTCTTCACGAGCAGCCAGTTCTTCGGGTCGCCGCCGAGCTTCGCCGGCACGAGCGTCCACGGCCCGTTCAGCCGCTCGCCGTGCAGCTCGACCGTCAGGCCGCCGTTCGGCTTCTCCTCGACCAGCTCGTACGTCCCCTGATCCCAGATCTCGACCGTGCCCGCGCCGTAGTTGCCGGCCGGGATCTCACCCTCGAAGGAGGCGTAGGTGAGCGGGTGATCCTCGACGTGGACGGCCAGGTGCTGGGTGCCCGGCTCCAGCGGCACGCCCTTGGGGACGGCCCAGCTGAGCAGCACGCCGTCGCGCTCGAGCCGGAAGTCGTAGTGCAGCCGGCTGGCGTCGTGGCGCTGGACGACGAAGATCGGCGCCTTGCCGCGCTTGCCCTTCCCGAACGGCTCGGGGGTCTTGCGCGCGCGAGCGCTTGCGCTCGTAGTCCTTCAGAGACGCCACGGCCTGAACTCATACCGGTTGTGGAGGTTTGGCGACAACGAGAACGGAAATCGAACAGGTGCGCAGCCGCAACCGGCGCGCACGAGCTTCTCCACCACGAGCGGGGGTCAGTTGGGGCCGGCATTGCCGGCCTCAACGCATGAAACCGCCGCTTACAAGCCGCAATTGGGACCGGGGAAAAGCCTGTGGAAGCTGTGGAAAGCCTGATCGATCAGGCGAGCACGCCCATCGAACGAAACTTCGCCCGCCGCGCCTTCCGCAGCTCCTCCGGCCGGGTGCCCGCGAGGTCGTCGAAGGCGTCCCCGACGGCGGCTGCAAGCAGCCGCGCGGCCTCGTCCGGGCTCTCGTGCGCCCCGCCTTCGGGCTCGGGCACGATCCCGTCGATCACGCCCAGCTCGAGGCAGTGCGCCGCGTCCGGCTTGAACGCCGCCGCGGCCTTCCGCTTCTCGCCCGCGTCGCGCCAGAGGATCGCGGCGCAGCCTTCCGGCGAGATCACCGAGTAGATCGCGTTCTCCTGCATCAGGACCCGGTCGGCCAGCGCGATCGCGACGGCGCCGCCGGAGCCGCCCTCGCCGATCACGACGGCGACGGTGGGGACGCTCAACCGCGCCATCACGGCCTGCGAGCGCGCGATCGCGCCACCCTGGCCGTGCTGCTCGGCCGCGATCCCCGGGTACGCGCCCGGGGTATCCACGAGCGTGAGCAGCGGGAACCCGTGCCGGTCGGCCAGCTCCATCACCCGCATCGCCTTCCGATAGCCCTCCGGATAGGCCATGCCGAAGTTGCGCTTCGTCCGCTCCTTGATGTCGCGGCCCTTCTGATGGCCGATCAGCGCGATCGTCCGGTTCTCGAGCTTGCCGATCCCCGTCACGAGCGCGGAGTCGTCGGCGCGGCCGCGGTCGCCGTGGAGCTCGAACCAGTCGTCGAGGATCCGCTCGACGTAGTCGAGCGTGTACGGGCGCTCCTCGTGCCGCGCGAGGTCGACCTTCGTCCAGATCTCCTCGTCGGTCGGCTCGGCCTCGATCCGGTCGAGCTGCCGCTGCAGCCGCTCGAGTTCGCCGGAGAGGCGAGCACCGCGCAGCAGGTCGAGTCCACCAAGCTTGCTCAACCGATCACGTAGCCTGATCTCGGCATCCCGCGGCACCCTACTCCTCTCCGAACAGCCGGAGCAGGCGTGCGAGCGTCGGTCGCAGCTCGGGCCGCGGCACGATCGCGTCGACGTGGCCGAAGCGGAGGTTCGACTCCGCCAGGCCGAAGTCGTCTGGCAGCTTCTCGCGGGTCGTCTGCGCGACGACGCGAGGCCCGGCGAACGACATCAGCGCCCCCGGCTCGGCGAGGAGCACGTCGCCGAGGCTCGCGAAGCTCGCGAGCAGGCCGCCGGTGGTCGGATGCGCCATCACCGAGATCAGCGCACAGCCGGCCTCGTGCAGCTCCTCGACCGCGACGACCGTCTTCGGCAGCTGCATCAGCGCCAGGATCCCCTCCTGCATCCGGGCGCCGCCGGAGGCGGAGACGGAGATCAGCGGCACGCCGGCCGCCGCGGCGCTCTCGCAGGCGCGCGTGAACTTCTCGCCCGTGACCGAGCCCATCGAGCCGCCCATGAACGAGAAGTCCATCACGGCGAGCTCGCACGGCATGTCCTCGATCGTGGCCGCGCCGACGACCAGCGCGTCGCCGAGCCCGGTCGCGATCTCGGCCTCGGCGAGCCGCTCGTTGTAGGCCCGCAGATCGAAGAACTTCAGCGGATCCGCGGAGCGGAGATCGGCCGCCTCCTCGGCGAAGCTGCCCTTGTCCGCCAGCTGGTCGATCCGCTCGCGCGCCTTGACCGGGAAGTGATGACCGCACTGCGTGCAGACACGAAGGTTCGCGACCAGCTCGTCGTCGCGATAGTGCGAGCCGCACCCGGGACAGGTGTTCGGATGCTTCTTGGTCGGTGGCTCGGGAGCCTGCTTGTGCTCGATCGAGACGTCGATCCGGGACGTTTCGGACATCGTGCGATCTTAGACCCGGGTCGGCTCGAGGAGGTTGCGCTACAGGCCGAGTGCGGTCGCGAGCCGGGCGAGCTTCGGCCCGTTCAGGTCGTCGCGGACGAGGCCGGTGAACCCGAGGCCTGCGACGCGGATCCGCGACGAGAGGTCCTCGAGCAGCGCCTCGACCTCGCCGAGCCGCAGACCGTCCGGCTCGGGCATGAAGACGGCCAGCTCGGCCGGGTCGAACGAGTCGCAGTCGAGCGCGACGTAGACGGCGTCGGCTCCTTCCAGCGCCCGCTCGATCGCGCCCTCGCCGGTCTGGACGCCGCTCGACTCGATGAACTCGACCTCGGGCGGATCGAGGTTCCGGGCGCCGACGAGCGCGACGTTGCGGGGAAGCACGGCGCCGTCGTCGATCACCATCCGCAGCGGCATCCCCCAAGCGTTCCCGGAGGGAGAGCTCTGCGGCGTGTTCAGGTCGCCGTGGGCGTCCAGCCAGACGACCGCAAGGCACTCCTCCCCCGCGGAGAGCGCCTCGATCGCGCCGACGTGGGAGCAGCAGCAGCCGCCGAGCACGATCGGCCGGTCGGGCAGCTCGCACGCGAGCAGCAGGTTCTGCTCCGCGAGCGTGTCCGCCTCGATCACGCTCGCCTCCGGATAGGGCAGCTCCAGGTTCGCCGCGTCGGCCATCGCCTCGCCGCCGGACCCCCATGCTCGCGGGACGCGGACGAGCCCGGCGAGGTACTCCCGCCCGCACGAGTGGCACTGGTACTCGGGCCCGACCGCGACCGCGGTGAGCGTGTGGCAGTCAGGACACCGGGCGCGGAGTCGGCTCACGCGCGCACCGGCCGTTCGAAGAAGGCGGTGTCGCGGTACACGCGCATCCCGGCGCGCTCGTAGAGGCGCGTGGCGCCCGTCGGGCTCGAGGCGTCGACGCCGAGCGTGCCGCGCGTCCAGCCCCGCTCGCGAAACGCGGCGAACGAGTGGAGGAGAAGCGCCTCGCCGAGGCCCTGCTTGCGCGAGGCCCGGCGGACGCCGAGCATCGCGACGTAGCCCGCATTCGGGTCGGTCGCGCTCTGCTTGCAGAGCGAGAAGCCGGCGAGCTCGTCGCCGGCGAACGCGAGGAACCAGAGCGAGGGGTCGAACGACTCGTTCCTGATCATCCAGTGCGCCCACTCGTCGAAGGTCTCGTCCATCGGGTCGGAGGTGTCCCGCCACACCTCGAAGGCGTTGTCGAAGACGAACTCGTGCTCGTCCTCGCGCACCGTCCGGATCGCGATCCCGTCCGGCCAGACGGGCTCGCGGACGTCGTCTGCGAGGTCGATCTCCATCCGGTACGAGTGCCGTGACGGCGTGAAGCCGAGTGCCTTGAAGGCCTCCGTGATCCGCGTGTCGTTCTCCGACGTCCAGACGCGGAGACGGCCTCGCTCCGCCCGCTCGTCGAGCCACGCGACGAGCATCGGCACGACCTCGTCCGCGTCGACGTCGGGGGCGACCTTGACGTCGCACCACCACAACGGCGGCTCCTCGCGGGATGCGTCGACGTCGGCGTAGCCGATCAGGCGCCCATCGCGTTCGAGCACGCGAATGTCGTTCTCGACCACGACGTACGGCGTCGTCAGCCACAGGCGCAGCTCCTCGGCGGTGGCGTCGGCCTCGCCGAACGCGGCGAGCTGGTGCGCGTTCATCAGCTCGAGCATCGCGTCGAAGTCGTCGTCGCGGGGCGGCCGGAGCGTCACGCCGGGACGAGCTCGTCGAGCGTCTCGGGGAGGCCGGAGAGATCCGGCAGCTCGCGGTCGGGCTCCGCGTCGGCCGTGTGCGCGAACGAGTCGGCGCCGCCGCGGCTGATCCAGACCGTCTTCAGGCCGAGCGCGCTCGCAGGTGCGACGTCGTGGAACGCGCTCGCGCCGACGTGCACGTGGCGTTCCTTCGCTGCCGTCGTCTGCTCGAAGAAGCGCTCCCAGTGACCGGGCGCGGGCTTGTAGGAGTGCACGTCGTCGGCGGTCACGATCAGGTCGAACGGCACGCCGAGCCGCTTCTCCGACTCGACCATCAGCGATCGATCGATGTTGGAGAGGATCGCGAGGCTCCAGCCGCGCCGGCGCAGCTCCTCGAGCGCCCTGGGCACCTCGGGGTACGGCGGCCACTCGGGCAGCGAGTGCGCGAGCGCACCACCCTCGCCCTCGGGGATCCCGTAGCCGACCTCGTTCGCGAGCCGCTCGAGCGTCAGCGCCAGCACCTCGCTGTAGCTGCGGTAGCCGCTCGCTCTGGATCTCCGGCTCGAGCTCGTGGTAGCGGCGGAGGAGCGTCGGCGCCTGCTCGGCGCCGTAGAGCTGCGCGAGGACGCCGCCGATGCCGGCGTTCCAGTCGATCAGCGTGCCGTAGCAGTCGAACGTGGCCCAGCGCGACATGGCCGGAGCTTACTGTTGGCCGGTGCTCGTTCGCCCTCTGGATCCCGACGACTACCCGGCCGTCGCGGCGATCTTCGCCGAGGGGGTCGCGACGGGGCTCGCCACCTTCGAGACCAGGGTGCCGTCATGGGAGGAGTGGGACGCCGCCCACCTGAGCGAGCACCGACTCGTCGCGGAGGCAGCCGGCGAGATCGTCGGCTGGGTGGCGGTCGTGCCCTATTCGCGACGCAGCGTCTACGACGGCGTCGGCGAGGAGAGCGTCTACGTCGCCGAGCGCGCCCGCGGCACGGGCGTCGGCCGGTCGCTGCTGGAAGCGGTGATCGAGAGCGCCCGCGCCGGCGGCCTGTGGACGCTGCAGGCCGGGATCTTCACCGACAACGTCGCCTCGCTCGAGCTCCACCGCAGCGTCGGCTTCCGCGAGGTCGGCGTGCGCGAGCGAATCGGGCAGCTCGACGGCGTCTGGCGCGACGTCGTCCTGCTCGAGCTGCGCCTCTAGTGCTAGACCGCCTTGACGTAGCGGCGGCAGGGGACGAGCACGTGCTCCCGTCCTCGACGGCTTGCCTCGTAGTCGAAGCCGCCGTGTCGCTCCAGCCCATGCGCTCGTAGAAGGCGCGAGCCGGCGCGTTGCCGGCGACGACGGCGAGCCACGCCGTCGAGTGCTCGTTGCGCGCGCACCTGCCGCTCAGCCTCGGCGATCAGTGCGTCGGCGACGCCCTTGCCGCGGTGCGGCGACGAGACGTAGACCTGCTCGGCCTCGTCGTCGACGACCATGATGAAACCGGCGACCTCGCCGTCGACCACGGCGACGGTCGTGTCGGCGACCGATCCGCGGCGCGAGTCGCGGAACGACTCGTCCGTGCGTACGCGGACAGCGCCGTCACGGAACGTGACATCGAGATGACCGTCGCGCCAGCCGTGCGCCAGATCTCGGCGATCGCGGCGGCATCACTCGGCCTCGGCCGGGCGGATCACTCGTCGTGCTTGCGGAAGACCACGCAGGCGTTGTGGCCGCCGAAGCCGAACGAGTTCGAGACGCCCACCTGGATCTCCGACTTGCGCGCCTCGTTCGGGATGTAGTCGAGGTCGCACTCGGGATCCGGGTCCTCGTAGTTGATCGTCGGCGGCAGGATGCCGCGCTCCGTCGCGAGGATCGTGAAGATCGCCTCCACGGCTCCAGCTGCTCCGAGGCAATGGCCGGTGGCGCCCTTCGTCGACGAGACCGGGATCTTGTACGCGTTCTCCTCGCCGACCGCGAGCTTGATCACCCGCGTCTCGCTCGCATCGCCGAGCGGCGTCGAGGTGCCGTGCGCGTTGATGTAGCCGATCTCCGACGCGTCGATGCCCGCGTCGCTGAAGGCCATCTGCATCGCGCGGGCCGGATTCGTGCCGGCCGGGTCTGGCTCGGTGACGTGGTTTGCGTCCGACGAGACGCCGTAGCCGATCAGCTCGGCGTAGATCTTCGCCCCGCGCGCCTTCGCGTGCTCCAACTCCTCCAGCACCACCACGCCGCCGGCCTCGCCCATGACGAAGCCGTCGCGGCCCGGCGTCGAACGGCCGCGAGGCGCGCTTCGGATCGTCGTTGCGGCGTGAGAGCGCACGCATCGCGCCGAAGCCGGCGATGCCGACACGCGTGATCCCCGCCTCGGTGCCGCCGCAGATCATGGCGTCGGCGCGGCCGAGCCGGATCGCATCGGCACCTTCGCCGATCGCCATGTTCGACGCGGCGCACGCCGTGCACTGCGACGAGAGCGGTCCACGCGTGCCGAGCTCCATCGAGACCCAGCCGGCCCCCATGTTCGGGATGATCGCGGTGATCGAGAACGGGTTGACGCGATCGGGACCGCGGTCCATCAGCGTCTGGTAGCAGTCCTGGAAGGCACCGAGGCCGCCGATCCCGGTCGCGATCGACGCTCCGACGCGGTCGCCTTCCTTCGCGATCTCGAGCCCCGAGTCGGCTTCGGCCTGGCGGGCAGCGGCGACGATCATCTGCGCGAACCGGTCCATCCGGCGCGCCTGCTTGCGCTCCATCCATGTCGTCGGGTCGAATTCCTTGAGCTCAGCGGCGAAGTGCACCGGGAACTCGCTCGCGTCGAACTGCTGAATGTCGGCAGCCCCGGACTCGCCCGCGATCAGGTTCGACCACGAGGTCTCGACGTCGTTTCCGAGCGGGGTCACCATCCCGAGCCCGGTCACGACCACGCGCCGTCTTCCGTTGTCTCCAGCCACCTACATCCCCAGTCCACCGTCGACGAGCAACACCTCGCCCGTGATGAACGAGGCGGCGTCAGAGCAGAGGAAGCGTACCGCTCCGGCCACGTCCTCCGGATCCCCGAGCCGGCCGAGCGGCGTGTTCTCGAGCATCGCGCCGGTCGCCTCCTCGGGCAGGACCTCGGTCAGCTGCGTCTTGACGTAGCCGGGGGCGACGACGTTCGCGCGGATGTTGCGCGAGCCGAGCTCCCTCGCCAGCGACTTCGTGAAGCCGATGATCCCGGCCTTCGAGGCGGCGTAGTTCGTCTGGCCCCAGTTGCCGTGGACGCCGACGACCGACGAGATGTTCACGATCGCGCCCGCGCGCTTCTTCATCATCGGCCGCGTCACCGCCCGGCACGTGTAGAAGACCGACGCCAGGTTCGTGTCGATCACCGTCCGCCAGTCGTCGTCGGACATGCGCGCGAGCAGGCCGTCGCGCGTCAGCCCGGCGTTGTTGACGAGGATGTCGAGGTCGCCCGCCTCTTCGACGAGCCGCTTGGCGTCCTCGGCGCTCGAGACGTCGGCCTGGATCGCGCTGCCGCCGAGCTCGGTCGCGAGCGCCTCGGCGTCGTCCTTGCCGGAGCGATAGCCGACGACGACCGTCGCGCCCGCGGCGGCGAGCTCTGTCGCGATCGCCTTGCCGATCCCCTTCGACGCGCCGGTGACGAGGGCGGTCTTGCCCTCGAGCGAGGCGAAGTCAGGCAAGCGTCTTCTCCAGCTCGCGGAGGCCGTTCATGTCGCTGACGGAGACGGTGCGAACGCTCCTGTCGATCCTCTTCAGTAAACCGCTGAGCACGTTGCCGGGGCCGACCTCGACGAAGACCGTCACGCCCTTGCCGATCAGCTCGCCGGCCGCCTGCGTGAACTTGACGGGCGCCGTCAGCTGACGGACGAGCAGCTCGCGATAGTGGGTCGCGTCCTCGAGCTTCGCGGTCACGGTCGACATGAACGCCGTCCGCGGATCGGCGAAGTGGATCTTCTCGACCGCGGGCCGCAGCTTGTCGGCCGCACGCTCGACGAGCGGCGAGTGGAACGCGCCGGAGACGCGGAGCCGCACTGCGCGGCGGGCACCCTCGCGCTCGGCCTCGGTGCAGCACTCGCCGACCGCATCGTCCTCGCCGGAGATGACGATCTGGCCGGGGCAGTTGTAGTTCGCGGGCCAGACGTTCGAGATCTTGCGGCAGAGACCCTCGACGACCTCGTCGGCCAGCCCGAGGATCGCGGCCATCGAGCCCGGCCGCTCCCTCGCCGCCTCGGCCATCGCGATCCCGCGCTCGGTCACGAGCTTGATCGCATCGGCCGAGCCGATCGACTCCGCGGCGCCGAGCGCAGCGAACTCGCCGACGGAGTGCCCGACGACGAAGTCGGGGTGGATCCCGTGCGCGCGGATCGCCTCGTTGATCGCGAGGCTGGTCGCGACGAGCGCCGGCTGCTGCAGCTTCGTGTCGAGCAGCTGCTCGATCGGGTCGTGGAAACAGATCTGCTTGAGGTCGAGCCCGGACGCGGCGCTGCCGGCCTCGTAGACGGCCATCGCCTCGGGCACGGCCTCGGCGACGTCGCGTCCCATCCCGGCCTCGTACGAGCCCTGGCCCGGGAACATGAAGGCGATCTTGCTCACGCGGCTACTCCTCCCTGATTCCACTCGATCAATGCGGAGCCCCAGGTGAGGCCCGCTCCCATTCCGGTCATCAGCACCAATTCTCCCTCGCGGAGCCGGCCGTCGGCGGCTGCATCGGCGAGCGCGAGCGGAATCGAGCCCGACGACGTGTTCCCGTACCGGTCGACGTTGACGACCACCTTCTCCTCGGGGATCCCGAGCTTGCCCGCAGCGTGGTCGATGATCCGCTTGTTCGCCTGGTGCGGCACGTAGACGTCGACGTCGTCGACGGACTTGCCGCACTCGTCGAGCACCTTCTGCGCCGAGCTGACCATCACCCGCGTCGCGAACTTGAAGACCTCGCGGCCGTTCATCTTGACGAGCTTGTCGGCGTCCTCGAAGTGGCGCGAGCCGCTGCCCGGGCAGCCAGAGGTTCTCGCCGCCGCCGCCGTCCGCGCCGAGCTCGAAGCCGAGGAACCCGCCCTCGTCGACCGGCTCGACCACGACCGCTCCGGCGCCGTCGCCGAAGAGCACGAGCGTCGAGCGGTCCTCCCAGTCCAGGATCTTCGAGAGCACGTCGCCGCCGACGACGAGCGCGCGCTTGGAGAGGCCGGTCGAGACCATCGCGTACGCCTGCGCGACCGCGTACATGAAGCCGGTGCAGCCGGCGAGCAGGTCGTAGGCGGCGGCGTCGGGCATGCCGAGCGAGTCCGCGAGCAGCGCCGAGCTGGTCGGGAACATCATGTCCGGCGTCACCGTCGCGACGACGATCAGGTCGATCGAGTCGGCGGCCACGCCTGCGTCGGACATCGCGGCGACGGCGGCGGGTGCGGCGATGTCGGTCAGCGCCTCGTCCTTCGTCGCGAAGCGGCGCTCGCGGATGCCGGTGCGCTCGACGATCCATTCGTCCGTCGTGTCGACGTACTGCTCGAGATCCTTGTTCGTGTACACCCGCTCGGGAACATTTACGCCGAGTCCGGTGATTCCGATCCGCCTCCCGTTCGCCGAGCCGATCACGACGACCGGTCCACGGCGAAGGTGAGCGTGCCGCGCACGGCGAGCTCGCCGTTCACCGTCGCGCGCGCCTTGCCCTTGCCGATCGGGCCGCGCACCGTCTCCAGATCGCACTCGAGCATCAGCTCGTCTCCGGGGCGGACGACCCGCTTGAAGCGGACGTCGTCGATCCCGGCGAAGAGGGCGATCCGGCCGCGGTTCTCCTCCTCGCTCAGCACGGCGACCGCGCCGGCCTGGGCGAGCGCCTCGACCATCTTCACGCCCGGCATGATCGGGTTGCCGGGAAAGTGGCCCGCGCAGTCCTCCTCGGTGACGAGCTTGCGCGCGACGACGCGCTTGTTCGGCTCGAGCTCCATCACCTCGTCGAGCAGGAGGAACGGATCGCGGTGCGGCAGGATCGACTCGATCTGCGCTCTTGTCCGAGCGGCAGCTTCATGCGGAGAGCCGCTCCCGGAGGCCGTTGCGGCCGCGGTGCGCGTGGCACTTGGCGGTTCCGACCGGCATCCCCTCGGCGCCTGCGATCTCCTCGAAGCTGAAGTCGAACCCGTGCTTGAGGACGACGATCTTCGCCTGCGCCGGCGAGATCTCGGCCAGCTGGGCGCCGAGCTCGGCGCGGAGCTCCGACGCCTCGGCCGCACGCGCCGGGTCGCCGTCGCGCGCCTCGCGGCGGTCCTCGTCGAGCGGCTCGCAGCGCCGCGCGAGCTGGCGCTGGGCGACGTCGCGGCAGGCGTTGACGACGAGCCGGTGCAGCCAGGTCGCGAACGACGACTCGCCGCGGAACTGCGGCAGCTTCACGCAGAGCTTCGCGAGCGCGTCCTGCGAGGCGTCGCGCGCATCCTCGTGGTCGCGCAGCAGGTGGTGCGCGAGCCGCTCGACGCGCGGCGCGTGCCGCTCGCAGAGCGCCGCCAGCGCACGCCGGTCGCCGTCCTTTGCTCTCTTCACCAGAATCGGATCGCTCAGCCTCTCGTAGACCAGCGGCTCGTCGTGCCGGAGGTCCTGACCGATTGGACGCGATCTGCGCACGGGCGGTTGCACCCGTCGAGTCTACGGACTAGCGCGGCTCTACCGCTTCGATGCGGGGATGCTCTTGTTGCCCGCCGGGTCCCACGCGACCGCGCGGACGATGCCCCAGGCGGGGCGCTTTCGGGATCCGCGCGATCCCGGCGACGCGGCGCGTCGTGGACGAGGTTCCGCGTGCCGAAGCGGAGCGTCAGCCGCGCCGGCTCGCTGACCCAGATCCGCAGCGGGCTGCGCTGGACGATCCGCAGCTTCGGCTGCCGCGTGTCGGCGGCGAAGGGCAGCGCGACGGTCGACGTCGCGATCGGGTCGGTCGCCTCGACGATCGCCTCGTACGTGCCGTCGAGCGAGCCTGCCGACCCGCTTGGCGCCGTCCCAGTCGACCTTCCTCGACACCCGGCTCGAGCGGCCCCGAGAACGGCGTCGCCACCCACTTGCCGTTCTTCATGATCCGCAGCCGCACCTCGGCCGGCGCGGCGAGCGCGAACCTGAACGAGATCTGATCGGCACGGCCGTCGGCGTTGGGCGAGAAGGCGAGCTCGGGTGACGCCGACGCCGCCGAGCGTGCGCGTGACCGCGAGCTGCGTCGCCGACGTGGCGACGCGGCCACCGGTCGCGTTCGCCGAGAGCTCGATCCGGAAGATCCCGTCGGGCAGCGGCGCCGGGTCGAAGCGGATCACGTGCTCGCCGGCCCGCTTCCAGGTCTTCGGGAACGCGGCCACCTGCAGCGCCGAGCACGTCGAGGACCCGCACGGACACGTTCGCAGGCGTGTTCAGCGTGTACGTGATCGTGGTGCTGTCCGCGAGCGTGTCGCCGTTCGGCGACACCGTCTCCGGGTCGACCGAGAGCCCGCCCATCGCGAGCGAGATGTCACCGCCGCCGATCGACGCCCTGCGCAGGCGTGACGCTCTGGTCGGATCGGATCGCGTACGTGTAGCTGCCCGGCAGCGCCGCCGTCGCGTCCCAGGTCCAGTCGACGGCCGCGCCGCTGCCGGGCGAGGACGCGACCGCGTTGCCCGCCGGCGTCGTAGACGTCGACCGTCCAGGGCAGCGGCGCGGACAGCTTGGCGCGGAAGCGGACCGGGCCCGGAACGGTGCCGGTGACCGTCGGGGCGTAGAGCTTCGGCAGCCCGATCTTCGAGACCTCGCCGCCGATCCCGTTGAGCAGGCGTAGAGCGCCGTGCCCGGGCAGTCGGTGAAGCCCGTGTCGCGGTGGCCCGAGACCGTGCGCAGGAAGACGGGCAGCCCGGCGCCGAAGCGGGCGTTGCCGCCGGAGATGAACGACTGCGTCGACGCCGGGTCGACGTGCGCGAGATCGAGCCGCCACGCCAGCAGCGCCGCGAGCGAGCTGCGCGCCTTCGCGGCGACGGCGAGGGAGCTGTACTCGCCGAGCACCGCCACGCCGACCGAGCCGGTGTTGAACCCCTCCGCGTGCGCGCCGACGACGTTGCGCTCGATCCCGCCGTACCGGCCCTCGTAGACGGTGCCGAAGCGGTCGACGAGGAAGTTGTAGCCGATGTCGTTCCAGCCGTTGCCCTTGACGTGGTAGAGCTGGATCGCCTTGACGATCGCCGGCGCCTGGGCCGCGGTGTAGCCGTTGGCGCCCGCCGTGTGGTGGACGAGCGCGAGCCGCACGTTCGCAGCGAAGGACGGTCCGGCGCGCCGGATCTTCTCGTCCGCGCTCCAGCCGCGCCGCGGCACGATCGCCGGTGCGCCCGCGATCTGCAGCGTCCGGCGCGGGACACCGGCAGCTCGGGCTCGAGACGAACCAGGCGCGCAGGCGGCTGACTTTCCCGCGCGTCCGATACTCGATCCGATCCGACGGTCCCGACCCACCACGGGTTGCCGAGGCGCCAGCCGCCGGTTCGGGCACGCTCGGCGCGTGCCGTGCGTCGGGACGGTCCTCGGCCTCCGGCGCAGCGTCCTTCCAGGCGCTCCAGCGGCCGGCGAGCGAGCGCGTGCGGAACTGCACCGTGCCCGGGCCCTGCCAGTGGATGCCGACGAGGTCGAAGCGCGCCGGCGCGCCGGCCGCCTCGAGCGTCCGCTCGCCCGCGAGCGGAACGTCGCGCGAGACGATCGTCGCCTCCTGCGCCAGTGCCTGCGCGGGAAGTGCGAGAGCGAGTCCGATGAGGATGAGCAGGCGTCTGAGCACGGCGGTCTCTCCACCCCAGGGTGGCGGCTTCCCCATTCGGCGACAAGAGCCCCGCCCCTCGTTTGACCGAATCCTTACAGCTAGTGTCTGGGTGTGGCGGGCCTCCGTCGAGGACTCCTGGTCGTCGCCGCAGCGGCAGCGGCGGCTGCATTGGCCGTTGGAGGACAGGCCGCGGATTCGGGCAATCGCGTGCTCGTGGCCGAGTTCGCGAACGACGTCAATCCCGTGACCCAGGACTTCCTGCTCGACGCGATCGACCGCGCCGAGGAGGAGGGCTACAACGCGGTCGTGATCGAGATGGACACGCCCGGCGGTCTCTCCTCGTCGATGCGCGCGATCGTGAAGGGCATCCTCGCGGCCGACGTGCCGGTGATCGTCTACGTCGCGCCGCCCGGAGCGAGCGCCGACTCGGCCGGCGCGGTGATCGGGATGTCCGCGGACGTGCTCGCGATGGCGCCGCAGACGAACATCGGCTCCTCGACGCCGGTGTCGATCGGCGGCGAGGACATCTCGCGCGACCTGCGCCGCAAGATCGTCAACGACGCCGCCGCGTATATCGGCGAGCTCGCGCGCGAGCACGGGCGCAACGTCGAGGTGGCGCGCGAGATGGTCACGAAGGCGACGAATCTCGGAGCGCGCGAGGCCCTCGACCAGAACGTGATCGACGTGATCGCGGTCGACTATCCCGACCTCTTCCGGCAGATCGACGGCACGACGACCGAGCCGAAGGGCCTGACGATCTCGACGCCGCCGGACACGCAGATCGAACGCGTCGAGCTCTCGGCCTGGAAGCGGCTGCTCGACATCCTGATCGACCCCAACATCATCGCGCTGATGCTCTCGATCGGCCTGATCGGGATCGTCGTCGAGCTCTGGAACCCCGGGCTCGTCTTCCCCGGCACGGTCGGCGCGATCTCGCTGATCGTCGGCCTCTACGGGCTCCAGGTGCTGCCGATCTCGGCCGCCGGGCTGCTGCTGATGCTGCTCGCGGCCGGCTTCTTCATAGCCGAGGCGTTCATCGTCTCCCACGGCGCGCTCGCCGTCGCGGGAGCGGTCATGTTCGTGATCGGCGCGCTGATGCTCTTCGATCCCGCCGGCGACGCCTACCAGGTCTCGACTGCCGGTCGCGGTGGCGATCGCGGGCACGCTCGCCTTGCTCTTCGGCCTCGCGCTGACGAAGGCGGCGCAGGTCAGGCGCGTTCCGGTCGCGGTCGGCTCGCACCGGCTCGTCGGCGAGCCGGCGGCGGTCCGAGGCGAGAACCTCGTCTTCGTCGACGGTGAGCTCTGGCAGGCCCGCAGCGCAGACGGCTCCCCGCTCGTGCGCGGCGAGCAGCTGCTCGTCGAAGGCGTCGAGCCGGAGACACTCGAGCTCATCGTAGGATCCCCTCAGCCCGTCCCGGATCTCCAGCCCGAAAGGACGTAATCACGCCGTGATCGCCCTGATCGCAATCGCCGCCATCGCCTTCCTGCTGCTGATGTTCCTCTTCGCCGCGGTGAAGGTCGCGCGCGAGTACGAGCGCGGCGTGATCTTCCGCCTCGGCCGCCTGCTGCCGGAGCCCAAGGGACCGGGTCTCTTCCTGCTGATCCCGGTCGTCGACCGGATGGTCAAGGTCGACCTGCGCACGATCACGCTGAACGTGCCGCCGCAGGAGGTGATCACGAAGGACAACGTCCCGGTGCGCGTGAACGCGGTCGCCTACTTCCGGATCATCGAGCCGAAGAACGCGATCGTCCAGGTCGAGAACTTCATGGTCGCGACCTCGCAGATCGCGCAGACGACGCTGCGCTCGGTGCTCGGCCAGCACATGCTCGACGAGCTGCTCTCCGAGCGGGACAAGATCAACGCGATCCTGCAGAACATCATCGACGAGGCCACCTCACCCTGGGGCGTCAAGGTGTCGATCGTCGAGGTGAAGGACGTCGAGATCCCGGCCGGGATGCAGCGCGCGATGGCGCGCCAGGCCGAGGCCGAGCGCGAGCGCCGCGCGAAGGTGATCGCGGCCGAGGGCGAGTTCCAGGCCTCGCAGAAGCTGTCGGAGGCGGCCGACGTGATGGCGAAGTCGCCGATGGCCCTCCAGCTGCGCTACCTGCAGACGCTGCTCGAGATCGGCGCCACGAACGCGACCACGATCGTCTTCCCGGCGCCCATCGACATGCTGACCGCCTTCATGGGCAAGGCGACCGGCGAGAGCGGCGGCGGGACGAGCTAGACCAAGTCGGGCGGCGAGCCGGGGGTGACGTGGCCGTTGGCGCCGCGGAAGCGCTTGGCGGCCTCGATCGCTGCGCCGAGGTTCAGGCCCTTGTCCTTGGCCTGCTTGATCAGCATCACCGTCTCGAGCGCCTCGATGTCGTAGATCCGCTGCTTCTTGCCCTTGGTCGGGATCTGCGCCTTGTTCGTCCAGTAGTCGAGCTGCATCTTCGAGATGCCGGCGATCTGGCAGACCTGGCCCAGATAGAGCTCGATCTTGTCGAGGTGCTCGGAGAGGTTGACCGGCTCGAGAATGTCCACCTGTGTGTTGTAAGCCATGTTCGTCCCTCTCTCGGCGGATACGCTGACCCCTCGGGACGAACATATACAGGGTTTTCCCCGTTTTGGGAAGAGAAGAGCGCAGAAAAGGTCAGACTTTTCGTCAGAGCTCGTCGTCCGACGCGGCCGGGAATCCGTCCTCGTCGAAGTCGGGCTCCGCGAGCGGCTCGATCCCTGCAGCCGTTGCGGCGTCGGCGGCCTCGTTGACCGCCGTGTCGGACGCGTCGCTCTCCATCACGAGGGCGAGGCTCGAGACCTTGTCCTCGTCACCGCGCAGGCGCATCACGATCACGCCCTGCGTCGAGCGGCCGAGCCGCTTGATCTCCTCGACCGGAATCCGAATCACGGTGCCGCCGGTCGAGATCAGCATCACCTGGTAGCCGTCGCGGACGACCCGGGCGCCGGCGAGCTTCCCGCGCGCGTCGGTGAGCTGGATCGTCTTGACGCCGAGGCCGCCGCGGCCCTTGACCGGATAGTCGGAGACCCTCGTCCGCTTGCCGTAGCCGTTCTCGGTCACGACGAGCGAGATCGGTGTCGTCGTGCGCGATGTCGAGCTCGATCACCTCGTCGTCCTTGCGCAGCCCCATCCCCTTGACGCCGGACGCGGCCCGGCCCATCGAGCGCACGTCGCGCTCGTGGAAGCGGATCGCCTGCCCGCCGCGTGAGACCATCAGGACGTCGTCGTCGCCGTCGGAGAGCCTGACGCCGACCAGCTCGTCGTTCTCGCGCATCTTGATCGCGATGATCCCGTCGGCCTTCAGCGGCGTGTTGTACTCGAGGAACTCCGTCTTCTTGACGACGCCGGCCCGGGTCGCGAAGAGGAGGTACTTCGCCTCCTTGAAGTCGCGGGTCGCGATCACGGCCTTGACCTGCTCGTCCTGGCGGAACGGGAGCAGGTTGACGATCGCGCGGCCCTTCGACTGGCGCGAGCCGAGCGGCAGCTCGTGCACCTTCAGCCGGTAGACCTTGCCGACGGTGGTGAAGAAGAGGACGTAGTCGTGCGTCGAGGCGACGAAGAGGTGCTCGATGTAGTCCTCGTCCTTCAGGTCCATCCCCATCACGCCGATCCCGCCGCGTCGCTGCTCGCGGTAGGACGTGACCGGCAGCCGCTTGATGTAGCCGGAGCGGGTGATCGCGATCACCATGTCCTCCTCGGCGATCATGTCCTCGAGCGAGAACTCGCCCTCGGCCGCGATGATCTCCGTGCGCCGGTCGTCGGTCTTGCCGTACAGGGCCTTCAGCTCGAGGAGCTCCTCGCGGATCAACGCGTCGACGCGGGCGGGGTCGCCGAGGATCGAGCGCAGCTCGGCGATCCGCTCCTGCAGGTCGGCGTACTCCTCCTCGACCCGCTTGCGCTCGAGGCCGGTGAGGGCGCGCAGGCGCAGGTCGAGAATCGCCGTCGCCTGGATCTCGGAGAGCGTGAACTGGCTCATCAGCTGCTCGCGCGCCCCATCGGTGTCGTCGGCGCCGCGGATGACGCGGATCACCTCGTCGAGGTTGTCGAGCGCGATCAGATAGCCGGAGAGGACGTGCGCGCGGTCCTCGGCCTTGCGCAGCTCGTACTTGGAGCGGCGGGTGACGATCTCGCGCTGGTAGTCGAGGTAGTGCGTGACGAGCTCGAGCAGCGAGAGCGTCTTCGGGACGTTGTCGACGAGCGCGACGGCGTTGTAGCCGAAGGTCGCCTGCAGCGAGGTGTGCTTGTAGAGCTTGTTCAGCACGACCTGCGGGATCGCCTCGCGCTTGAGCTCGATCTGGATCCGCATCCCGGTCCGGTCCGAGTGGTCGGCGAGGTCGGAGACCTCGGTGATCACCTTCTCGCCCACGAGGTCGGCGATCTTCTTGATCACACCGGAGTCGCCGCCCTTCTTCACCCCGTAGGGCAGCTCGGTGACGATGATCGCCGTCTTGCCGCCGCGCAGCTCCTCGATGTGGGCACGCGCGCGCATCACGATCCGGCCGCGGCCGGTGCGGTAGGCATCGCGGATCCCCTGCCGGCCGACGACGATCGAGCCGGTCGGGAAGTCGGGGCCCTTCACGTGCTGCATCAGGTCCTCGACGTTCGCGTCCGACTTGTCGATCAGCTGCACGATCGCGTCGACGATCTCGCCGAGCCGGTGCGGCGGCATGTTCGTCGCCATCCCGACCGCGATCCCGGCGGAGCCGTTGACCAGCAGGTTCGGGAAGCGGGACGGCAGCACCGACGGCTGCTTGCGCGACTCGTCGTAGTTCGGCTCGAAGTCGACGGTGTCGGCGTCGATGTCGCGCAGCATCTCGGTCGCAATCCGCGAGAGGCGGGCCTCGGTGTAGCGCATCGCGGCCGGCGGGTCGTCGTCGATCGAGCCGAAGTTGCCCTGGCCGTCGACGAGCGGGTACCGGAGCGAGAACGGCTGCGCCATCCGGGTCAAGGTGTCGTAGATCGAGGCGTCGCCGTGGGGGTGGTACTTGCCCATCACGTCGCCGACGGTGGCGGCGGACTTCTTGTACGGCCGGTTCGGCTGCAGCCCGGCCTCGTGCATTCCGTAGAGGACGCGCCGATGCACCGGCTTGAGCCCGTCGCGGACGTCGGGCAGCGCGCGCCCGACGATCACGCTCATCGCGTAGTCGAGATAGCTCGAGCGCATCTCCTGCTCGAGCTCGCGGGACTCGATCCGGCCGCCGCCGAGTGGCTCGTTCGTCAGATCAGACATCTCTCATGGGGGAACCCATGGTTCCCCCATGGCCCCCCTCCTTCCTCGCTGCGTCTCTGACAGGCGCCGGCTCGGCCTCCCGGCCGGCAAAGCCGGCCTCCGGCCAGAGTCGGGAACACTCTTGATCGGCGTATGGAGACCTAGACATCGAGGAAGCGGACGTCCCGTGCGTTCTCTTCGATGAAGGCGCGCCGCGGCTCGACCTGGTCGCCCATCAGCGTCGAGAAGATCCTGTCCGCAGCGGACGCGTCCTCGACGTCGACGCGGATCAGCAGCCGCTTCGCGGGATCCATCGTCGTCTCCCAGAGCTGCTCCTCGTTCATCTCGCCGAGGCCCTTGAACCGCGAGAGCTGCAGGCCTTCCTTGGCGAGGTCGAGCGACTCGTGCCGAAGCGCGGCGAAGGTCTCCGGCTCGCGCCGCTTCTTCCCCGCTGCGAGCGCGAACGGCGGCGGGCCGACGATCTCGACCAGCTTGGCGTAGGCCTTGCGCAGGTTGGCGTAGATGGGCGAGGCGAAGAGCGCGGCCGGAACGGTGATGTGCGTCGCCGAGCTCGTCTCCGTCTCGACGACCTTCACCTCGATCGTGCCGTCGCCGGTGCCGAGGATGCTCAGCGCGTAGCCGTTGTCGACCGACGCCACGATCGCCTTGTCCAGATCGGCGAGCGAGGCCGCGTCGCCCTCGACGATCCGGTGCGTGATCACGAAGTCTGCGGCCGCGGCGCCGAAGTCGACCCGCAGGCGGGCGAGCCAGCCCTCGAACTCGGCCAACGCGCGAACGTACCGTCCCCAGCGGGCCTCGGTCAGCTTCAGCGTCTCGCCGTCGCGCGAGGTGATCTCGAGCTCGCCGACCCGCTCGCGGACGAGCAGCTCCTCGAGCTGCGCGTCCTTCTCGAAGTAGTACTCCTGGTTGCCGAGCTTGACCTTGTAGAGCGGCGGCACGGCGATGTAGACGTGGCCGCGC
The DNA here is from genome assembly GCA_963732995.1 of uncultured Gaiellaceae bacterium. Lineage (GTDB taxonomy): Bacteria > Actinomycetota > Thermoleophilia > Gaiellales > Gaiellaceae > Gaiellasilicea. The sequence continues at coordinate 288,347 of CAVTBS010000006.1, forward strand.
TCGATCAGCTCCGGCATCTGCCGGTACAGGAACGTGAGGATCAGCGTCCGGATGTGCGAGCCGTCCACGTCGGCGTCGGTCATCACGATGATCCGGTGGTACCGGAGCTTCGCGATGTCGAACTCCTCGCCGAGGCTCGTCCCGATCGCGGTGATCATCGCCTGGATCTCGTTGTTGGAGAGAACCTTGTTGATCCGGTTCTTCTCCGAGTTGATGATCTTCCCGCGCAGGGGCAGGATCGCCTGGTAGGTGCGGTCGCGGCCCATCTTCGCCGAGCCGCCGGCGGAGTCGCCCTCGACGATGAAGAGCTCGGCCGACTCGGGGTCCTTGATCGAGCAGTCGGCGAGCTTCCCCGGCAGCGACATGCTCTCGAGCGCGCTCTTGCGCCGCGTCAGCTCGCGCGCCTTCCGGGCGGCCTGGCGCGCACGGGCGGCCGAGATCGTCTTGGTGATGATCTGGCGCGCGTCCTGCGGGTTCTCCTCGAGGAACTCGGCGAGCTTCTGGTTGACGACCTGCTTGACGAGGCTCTCGATCGGCGGGTTGCCGAGCTTCGTCTTCGTCTGTCCCTCGAACTGCGGGTTGCGCAGCTTGACGGAGATCACGGCCGCGAGGCCCTCGCGGACGTCCTCGCCCTCGAGGTTGTCCTCCTTCTCCTTCAGCAGCCCCTTCTCGCGCGCATACCGGTTGATCGTGCCGGTGAGCGCAGCGCGGAAGCCGGAGAGGTGGGTGCCGCCCTCGTGCGTGTTGATGTTGTTCGCGAACGAGAAGACGGACTCGACGTACGAGGTGTTCCACTGCATCGCGACCTCGACGGCGCCGTCCTCGTTCTCGCCCTCGAAGAAGACGATGTGCTTGTGGACGGGGTCCTTCGCGTCGTTGACGTAGGCGACGAAGTCCCTGATCCCGCCCTCGGCGTAGAACTCGTGCCGCTCCTCGCCCTCGCGCTCGTCGGTGAGGACGATCCGAAGCCCGCGCGTCAGGAACGCCGTCTCGCGCAGGCGCTGGACGAGCGTGGAGATCGAGAAGTCGACCTCCTCGAAGATCTCGGCGTCGGGAAGGAAGTGAATCGTCGTCCCGGTGTCGTCCTTTTCGACCTCGCCGGCGATCTCGACGTCGCCCAGCGGGGCGCCGCGCTCGAACTCCTGGCGGTGGATCTTGCCGTCGCGGCGCACCTCGGCGACCAGCCGCTCCGAGAGCGCGTTGACGACGGAGACGCCGACGCCGTGAAGGCCGCCGGAGACCTTGTAGCCGTCGCCGCCGAACTTGCCGCCGGCGTGCAGCTTCGTCAGCACGACCGTGAGCGCGGACAGGCCCTGATCCTCGATCAGCTCGACCGGGATGCCGGCGCCGCGGTCGGAGACCGTGACGGAGTTGTCCGGATGGAGGGTGACCTCGACGTAGTCGTTACGGCCTGCGAGGGCCTCGTCGACGGAGTTGTCGACCACCTCGTAGACGAGGTGATGGAGCCCCCGAGGGCCCGTCGAGCCGATGTACATCCCGGGTCGCAGACGAACGGGCTCGAGGCCCTCCAGAACGGTGATGTCTTTTGCGGTGTAGGCGGTTTCAGCCATTAAAAAAGCCCTGCAAATAGCCTCTTTGCGGGCACTGAGCAGTCTATCAGAAACGCCGGTCGTCGGGGGGTGGAGCGGAGGGTGCTTCGGCCGCCCTGGAAAGGCTCGCGGCGGCGGCCCGAGCGACCAGCCGCCGGAGGTCCTCGCCCTCGATCCCGGAGGCGATCGCTGCTGCTGCAGCGCGGTGCTCCTCGGTCGGCTCGTTTCCGGTACCAGCCGGTGCCTCGCCGCCGTTCCGCGGGGCTTCCGGCAGCGGGCCGGCCGCGAACTTGAGCGCCCTCGGCGCGGCGGCGCCGAGCTCGGGGCGGAGCTGGGTCAGGATCGTCTCCGCGAGCCGGCCGAGCTCGAACGCCCACGTCGACGAGCTGGTGTTGACGAGCAGCGTCCCGTCGCGCGACAGCCTGGCCGGCCAGGCATTCCGCGCCACGGTCTCCCCGACCGCCGCCGGCCAGGCGCGTGCGATCGCGGCCGTGTCGCCCTCGATCGGACCGAACCGGCCGAGCTCGCGGCGCACCTCGACGTCGAGCCGCTCCATCAGCGCGCGCTCACGACCCCGGGCGTGACCTCCAGCAGCTGCGACGGCTCGAGCGGGAGCGCGTCGGCGCCCGTGGCGGTGACGACCGCCTGGCCGACGCGGCCGATCCGCTCGGCCAGGATCCGCCGCCTGGACGAGTCGAGCTCGGAGAGAACGTCGTCGAGCAGGACGAGCGGGGGCGTTCCCCGCTGCTCCGCGATCACCTCGGCCTCTGCGAGCAGGAGCGAGAGCACGGCGAGCCGCTGCTCCCCCTGCGAGCCGAAGCTGCGCAGGTCGCGATCGCCAGAGCGAACGGTGATGTCGTCAAGGTGCGGGCCGAGGCCGGTGACGCCACGCTCGAGGTCGCGATCGAGGCGCGCGTCGAGAGCCTCCACGGACGGTGGCTCGCCGGCGTAGTCGAGCGCCGCCTCGGGCAACCCGAGCTCGCCCGCACGCTCGGCGAACGCGGGTGAGAGCACCGCCAGCGCCTCGCGCCGGTACTCGACCAGCTGCGCCCCGAGCGCCGCGACCTGCTCCGTCCAGGGCGCCACGGCCTCCCGTGTGGAGGCGCCGACCTGGACGCGGCGGAGAGCGGCGTTCCTCTGCCCGACGGCGGCCGCGTACTCGACCGGCAGCGCCGCCCTACTCGGCTGCAGGCGCCCGAGAGTGCGGTCGAAGTAGGCGCGCCGGGCCGCCGGGCCGCCCTTGACCACGGCGAGCCGGTCGGGCGTGAAGACGAGCGTCGCCACCTCGGCGCGGAGCTGCTCGGCCGAGCGCAGCGCACCTCCGTTCAGCTTCGCGCGCTTCCCCGACTGCTGCAGGGTCACCTCGAGCTCGAGCCGCCGGCCGCCTGCGTCGCCGGCGAGGGCGACTCGGGCTCCGTCGGCGCCGAGCCGCACGAGTTGCTGGTCGGCCCGGGTCCGGGGCGAGAAGCCCTGGGTGCCGACGTGCAGCGACTCGAGCAGGTTCGTCTTCCCGGCCCCGTTCGGGCCCGTCACGAGCACGAGCCCCGGCTCGAGCGGCAGCTCCAGGCGCTCGTAGGAACGGAAGTTGCGGAGCGTGACGTTGCGGACGATCAGGCGCCGGCTTCTCTACCCCGCCAGCCTGATCGGCATGATCAGGTAGGTGAAGTCGCCGGCCGCGTCCTCGAGGATCGCGGGCCGGAGCGGATTGATCAGCTTCACGCGCACGTCGTCGCCGACGATCGAGTCGACCCCGTCGCGGAGGAACTCGGCGTTGAAGCCGATCACGAACTCCTCGCCCGTGTACGCCGCCGGCATCGACTCCTGGGTCGCGCCGACGTCCTGCGTCTCCGCGGAGACCGTCAGCTCGCCCTCCGCCAGGCGCAGGCGCAGCGGCGAGTTGCGAAGGGCCAGGACGGAAGCGCGGCGGACGACGTCGGCGAGCTCGGACTTCGGCAGCGTCAGCTCGACCTCGAACGTCTCCGGCAGCAGCTGGCGGTAATTCGGGAACTGGCCGTCGATCCGGCGCGTCGTCAGCCAGGCATCGGCGCCGTCCCCCGTGCCCGTGCCGAAGACGACGTGGTTCTCGTGCACGCCGAGCTCGACCGTGTCGCCGCCGGCCAGCCGGGAGAGCTCCGTCAGCGCGCGCGCCGGAATGATCGCCTCGAGCTCCGGAGCCGCCTCACCGAGCTCCGTCTCCTTGACGGAGAGCCGGTACGAGTCGGTCGCCACCATGACGAGCTTGCCGGCCTCGAAGCGGACGAGGATGCCGGTGAGGACCGGGCGCGACTCGTCCCGCGAGGCCGAACGGGCAACGCGGTCGACGGTCTCGAGCAGCGCGTCGCGGTCGATCGAATGCAGCTGAGCGTCGACGGCCGGCAGCCGCGGGAAGTCCTCGGCGTTGAAGACGTGCAGGCGCGAGCTGTAGGAGCCGGAGACGATCTGGACCGTGCCCTCCTCGGGGCGGTACTCGATCGTGACCTCGCTCTCGGGCAGCAGGCGCGCCAGCTCGACGAGCGGCTTGCCCGGGATCACGACGGCGCCGTCGCCTTCCACCTGCGCGTCGAGCGTCGTCCGCAGCGACAGCTCCATGTCGGTGGCTGCGAGCGTCAGCCCGTCGCCGTCGGCGCGCAGCAGGATCCCGGAGAGCACCTGGACGGTTCCTCGCGTCGAGACCGCACGGGAGACGACGCCCAGCTTGGCGACGAGCTCGTCGCGGGCAACGCCGATCTTCATCCCCGTACCGGTGCCGGTCGCCATCTCCGCCATCGTCGCATCTCCTGCCACATCTTCGCGGAGGCCGGGTTCCGCCGTCTCTGTCTCCATAGTTCTTTAAATCCTCTCGTAGAAGTCATAGGGAGTGTGGACGACGGGGAAGACGGAGGGATTCGGCTTCCCGAGCGGGGTTGCGCGGTGGAGCGCTTCCGTGGAGAAACGACAGCTCTCAACAGGCTCGAGACCGTTTCGAGAGATTCCCACAGAGATCACCCGGCCTGCTTGATCCGTGCGGTCAGCTCCTGCACAAGGTTGTACACAGAGCGGTCCTCGCGGATCATCCCCTCGATCTTCGCGTTCGCGTGCATCACGGTCGTGTGGTCGCGGCCGCCGAACTCCTTGCCGATCTTCGGCAGCGACGAGTCCGTGAGCGCGCGCGAGAGGTACATCGCGACCTGGCGCGGGTAGGCGATCGACTGGGAGCGCTTGGCGCTGCAGAGCTCGTTCACGGTCATCCCGAACCGCTCCGAGACGGTCTCCTGGATCCGGCGGATCGAGATCTCGACCGACTGGCCCTGCGGGAAGACGTCCTTGAGCACGTCCTCGGCCAGCTCGACCGTCATCGGCCGGCCGGTCAGCGAGGAGAACGCGACCACGCGTGTGAGCGCGCCCTCGAGCTCGCGGATGTTCGTCGTCACCCGCTCCGCGACGTACGTGAGCACGTCCGGGTCGGGCACGTGGATCCGGTCCGTCTTCTCCTTCTTGCGCAGGATCGCGATCCGCGTCTCGAGGTCGGGCGGCTGGATGTCCGTGATCAGGCCCCACTCGAAGCGCGACCGCAGGCGCTCCTCGAGCGTCGCGATCTCCTTCGGCGGCCGGTCCGACGAGATCACGATCTGGCGGCCGGCCTCGTAGAGCGAGTTGAAGGTGTGGAAGAACTCCTCCTGGATCCGCTCCTTGCCCTCGAAGAACTGGACGTCGTCGACGAGGAGGACGTCGTAGGTGCGGTAGCGCTGCTTGAAGCCCTCGATCCGCTTGTCCCGGAGCGAGTTGATGAAGTCGTTCATGAACGTCTCGCTCGTGACGTAGCGCGCCGTCAGCCCGTTCCCGTGCTCGCCGACGTACTGGCCGACGGCCTGGAGCAGGTGGGTCTTGCCGAGTCCGGTGCCGCCGTAGATGAAGAGCGGGTTGTACGCCTGCGCCGGCGCTTCGGCGACTGCCAGCGCGGCCGCGTGCGCGAACCGGTTCGACGACCCGATCACGAAGAGGTCGAAGGTGTACTTGAGGCTCATCGCGCCGCTCGCTGCCGGCTCCGATGGCCTGCGGACCGGCTGCTCGAGCGTGTGACCGTCGGCGGCCTGGTCGGGCGCGGCCTCGTCGCGGACGCTGAGGTGGATGCGGCGCTCGTGCCCGGTCGCGTCCTTGACGGCGGCGCGGATCAGGCCGAGGAAATGCCCCTCGATCCACTCCCGGGTGAAGTCGTTCGGGACGGAGAGGGTGAACGCGTCGTCGGTGAGCTCGATGCCCTCCGTGCTCCCGAACCAGCTCTCGAACGTCGCCTCGTTGAGCGCTCCCTTGAGCCGACTCTTCACCTCGTCCCACAGGTTCCCTGCAGTCAGCTCGATTTGGTGCTCCACGCGGCGGCCCGCTCCTCACTGATGGGGGTCAGGAAGCGGCGAGCATAGCAGCGTCTTCACGCGCTCTCAACACCCTCGGCCTCAAATAAAAGAGTGCAATTTGCAGGACTTTTTCGGCGTCCACACCTCTTTCCACAGCTGTGGAAACTCTGTGGGCGGCGGCCGTGAGCGGTGCCCGTTTGCGGGTCTTTTCCCGGACCCACTCAGGCTGTGGATAACCGACTTTCGATCGCCTTGTCTATACTTTCGCTCCCGCCGCTTCGGCGGCTCTTCCTTTTTCGATCCGGAGTCACTCTCTTGAAGCGCACCTACCAGCCCAATGTCCGTCGCCGCAAGCGCAAGCACGGCTTCCGCGCGCGGATGTCGACGCGCGCCGGGCAGGCGATCCTCAAGCGCCGCCGGGCCAAGGGCCGCAAGCGGCTCTCCGCCTGAGCCGGCCCATCTATTCTCGCACCGTGCAGCGCCGCCACCGCCTGTCCCGCTCGCGGGACTTCGACGCCGTCTATCGCAGCGGCCGCTCCGCGTCGACGCGCTTCCTCGTTCTCTACTGGTTCCCGCGCACGGAGGCGGGCGACTCGGACGAGCCGCGCCTCGGCCTCGCGGTGCCGAAGTCGGTCGGGAATGCCGTCGTCCGCAACCGGGTCAAGCGGCAGCTGCGGGAGACGTGGACCGAGCTCGCCGACCGGGCTCGCCCCGGCCACGACTACGTGCTCGTCGCCCGGCCAGGGCTGGCGGAGCCGGCGGACACCCGCGGCCACGAGTGGCTCGCCGAGCGGGTGACCGAGGTCCTCGACAAGGCTGCCGCATGAGCGGCGCAGGCTTGACGGAGCCGCCCAAGAGCGGAGGTGGCGGCTTTGCCATCACCGGAGCGGGAAAGTACGTCGGCATCGGCCTCGTCTACGCCTGGCGCTACACGTTCGGGCTGCTGACGCCGGCGAACACGTGCAAGTACCACCCGAGCTGCTCTCAGTACGCGCTCGACGCGCTTCACGCTCACGGCCTCGTCAAGGGCTCGGTCAAGGCCGGCTGGCGGCTGCTCCGCTGTAACCCGTGGAGCCACGGCGGAGTCGATCCCGCGTGATCCTCGCCGGCATCCTGACGCCGCTCGAGGACCTGCTCACGTGGGTGCTGACGCACCTGCACGACTCGGTCGGGCTCACCTGGGCGTGGTCGATCGTCGGCCTCGTCGTGATCGTCCGGATCCTGCTCGTGCCGCTGACGGTGCGCCAGATCCACTCGATGCAGAACCTGCAGGCGCACGCGCCCGAGATGAAGGCGATCCAGCAGAAGTACAAGCACGACAAACAGAAGATGAACGCCGAGATGATGGCGTTCTACAAGGAGAACCAGATCAATCCGGCCGCCTCGTGCCTGCCGATGCTGGCCCAGTTCCCGATCTTCATCGGCCTCTTCTTCGTCCTGCGCGACTTCGAGGAGGAGATCATCAACTCGAACGTTCCTGCGTCTGAGCTCGAGTGGCTCGGGTTGATCAACATCACCGAGGACACGAAGGTGGGCTGGGGCCCGCTCCTGATCGTCCTCTACGCGATCAGCCAGCTGACCTCGTCGTACCTGATGTCGCAGAACATGCAGCCGGCGCAGCGCGCGATGCTCCTCATCCTCCCGATCGCGTTCATCCCGTTCGTGCTCAACTTCCCCTCCGGCCTGATGATCTACTGGCTGACCACGAACCTGTGGACGACCGGCCAGGGGCTGATCACGCGCCGCCTGACGCCGAAGCCGCAGCCACCGCCGAAGAAGAGCTCGCGGACGCCGCCGAAAGCGGAGGTCGAAGCTGCCGCGGCGACCGCCGCGAACGCGAAGCCTGCGGCGGAGAAGAAGGCAACCGCCGCGCCGCCCCGCGTGCGCAAGGTGAAGCGGAAGAAGGGCGGTTCCCGCCGGTGAGCGAGATCGACGTCGAGATGACCGGCGAGACGGTCGGCGAGGCGAAATGGGCGGCGCTCCGGGAGCTCGAGCGGATGCGGCCGGGGCTGGACCGGGAGGCGGTCCGGTTCCAGGTCGTCAGCGAGGGCGAACGAGGTCTCCTCGGGGTCGGCTACGAGCCGGCCCGCGTGATCGCCTCGGTCGACGAAGGATCCGCTCCGGCCCGCGAGCCGCACGAGCCCGCGCCGCGCGACGGCGAGAGCGCCGACGCAGCCAAGTTGCGCGAGGTCGTCGAGCGGATTGCCTACGAGATCGGTGTGCGCTGCACCGTCGAGATCGAGGAGACCGACGAGGAGATCCGGGTCGTCTGCGACGGCGACGAGCTCGGGATGCTGATCGGCCGTCACGGCCAGACGATCGACGCGATCCAGTACCTCGCCAACGCGATCGTCTTCCGCGGCCGTTACGAGGAACGGAAGCCGCTGGTCGTCGACGCAGCCGGCTATCGCGATCGGCGGCAGGCCACGCTCGACGCGCTCGCGCTCCGGATGGCCGAGCAGGCGGCGGCGACCGGGCTGCGGGTCGAGCTCGAGCCGATGACCGCGGTCGAGCGGAAGATCGTCCACGAGAAGCTCAAGGACGACCCCGAGGTCGAGACGGCCAGCGAGGGCACCGAGCCGAACCGCTTCGTCGTGATCTTCCCGCGCAACGTCGCTGTCTGACGTCCTCGATCGCTGGCTCGCCGGGGTGCTGTCGACGCCCGGGCTGACCGCGCTCGCGGATCCCGTCGAGGCGAGGCGCGTGCTGCTCGACGACGCGCTCGCCGGGGTGGAGCTCGTCCGGCCGCTTCGACGGCCCGATCGTGGACGTCGGCAGCGGCGGCGGCACGCCCGGGATCCCGCTCGCCGTGGCGCTGCCGGACCGCGAGGTGACCCTCCTCGAGGCCGAGCGCCGGAAGACGGCGTTCCTCGAGACCTGGACGGCGGAGCTGCCGAACCTCCGCGTCGTCTGGGGCCGCGCCGAGAGCCAGGCAACAGACTGTTACAAGGTCGCGGTCGCGAAGGCGCTTGCACAGCCGCCGGTGGCGGCGGAGTGGTGCCTGCCTCTCGTCGAGGAGGGCGGCGGGGTCGTGCTCTGGGTCGGCCCGTCGGCCGACTCTGACGCAGTGGCCGTGGTTGCAGGGAAGATCGCCGGCGAGCTCGAGGAGTCCCCGCCCGGCTTCCTCGTGATCCGGAAGACGGGACCGACGCCGCCCGGTTTCCCGCGGCGACCCGGGGTCGCGAAGAAGCGTCCGCTCGCCTGAACGCCAAGCAACAGTCTGTTACGTGGCCGGCCGCGCGTTGCGGAGGCGCATGCCGCTGAACTCGAGCGTCGAGGCGGCGACCTCGTTCCAGAGCGGCCAGATGCTCTCGACGACGCGGAGCTCGATCCCCGCCCGCTCGTGCAGGCCGACGAGATCCTCGAGCGCCTCGACGCTCGCCGGCTGGACGGCGCTGCGGCTGATCCAGTAGCCGCCGACTTCGGGGTGCGGCACGAACGCCGGCTCGGGGAGGCGATAGGCGAAGACGGTCGTCGTCCGCAGCCGCTCCAGCCATGCCTCCTCGACCACGTGCACACGAGCAGAGCCGGCGAGCAGTCGGGCGGCGTCCGAGGCCGAGGTCTCCGCATCGGCCCAGAACGTGCCCCGCGGGCAGTCACGGGGGAACCAGTAGAGCGGGAGATGTCTCGTGTCGATGGCCCAGACGAGCGGCTCGGACTCGGCCGCCGTGGCGCTGACATGGGGCTCGAATCGCTCGATTTCGGGGTTCTCGCTCACGTGCCAGAGCGCGTGCAGGCCTTCGTTTGCGTAGGGAGGAGCGGGCGCACGCACGCGCCGAGGATAGTCCGAGGCCCTCTCTAGACTCGCTGTGTGCCCGGCACCATCTACGCGATCGCGAACCAGAAGGGCGGCGTCGGGAAGACGACGACGGCCGTCAATCTCGCCGCCTGCCTGGCGGAAGCGGGAGAACGGGCGCTGCTCGTCGATCTCGACCCGCAGGCGAACGCGACCTCCGGCCTCGGCGAGAAGGCGAACGGCACGTCGAGCTACGACCTGCTCGACGGCGCTCCGGTCGCCGAGATCGCGAAGCCGACGCGGTTCGACAACCTCGAGCTCGTGCCCGCGAAGCCGGCGCTCGCAGGCGCAGCCGTCGAGCTCTCCGACCACCCTGATGGCGAGCGCTACCTCCAGGGCTCGCTGACCGGCGCCCGGGACCGCTACGGCTACGTCTTTCTCGACTGTCCCCCGTCCTACGGGCCGCTGACGGTGAACGCGCTCGCCGCCGCCGACCGGGTGATCGTGCCGGTCCAGGCCGAGTACTACGCGCTGGAAGGGCTGTCGCAGCTGCTCGGCTCGATCGAGCTCGTCAAGGCCCGCCTCAACCCCCGGCTCGGGATCGCCGGGATCCTGTTGACGATGGTGGACGGCCGCACCCGGCTCGCCGCCGAGGTCGAGGCCGAGGTGCGGAGGCACTTCGGCGAGCTCGTCTTCACCACGACCGTGCCGCGCTCGGTTCGTCTCGCCGAGGCGCCGAGCCACGGCCTCCCTGCGATCGCGTACGACCCGCGCTCCCCCGGCGCGGAGGCGTACTGGAAGGTGGCGATGGAGCTTGTCGAGCGCGCCTAGACGAGGCCTGGGCCGGGGTCTCGAAGTCCTGATCGGCGGCGCCGAGAGCGCCGGGACGCAGCTCGCGCAGCTGCCGGTGGACGCGATTCACCCGAACCCGCGCCAGCCGCGCCGGCGCTTCGAGCCCGAGGCGACGACCGGGCTCGCCAGCTCGATCAAGCAGCAGGGCCTGCTGCAGCCCGTGGTCGTGCGGCCGCGTGCTGCAGGCGGGTACGAGCTGATCGCCGGCGAACGCCGCTGGCGTGCCGCCCGCGAGGCCGGGATCGAGCTGCTGCCGGCGCTCGTCCGCGACGCCGACGACCGCGACACCCTCCTGCTCGCGCTCGTCGAGAACGTGGCGCGGGAGCAGCTCTCTCCCGTGGAGGAGGCGCGCGCCTACGCCTCGCTCGTGGACGAGTTCGAGCTCTCGCTCGGAGACGTCGCGGAACGCGTCGGCCGCTCGAAGTCGTCGGTCTCGAACCGGCTGCGGCTGCTGGAGCTCCCGGAGGAGGTGCTCTGGATGGTCGCGCGCGGCGAGCTGACCGAGGGTCACGCCAGGGCCGTGCTCTCGCTCCCCGATCACGATGCGCGCAAGAAGCTCGCGAAGCGGATCGCCCGCGACGGAATGTCCGTCCGCGCCGCCGAGAGGGCCGCTCAGGACGGTGGCGCCGCCCGTCGCCCGCGCTCGGCGCCGGCGATCGACCCTGCGCTTGCGGAACGGGCCCGAGGCGCTGCCGAGCGGCTCACCGGGCTGCCCGCGCGTGTCAGCGCGGGCAAGCTCGAGATCCATTTCGGCGAGGAGCTCCGGCTCGAAGAGCTGGTCGAAGTCCTCGAAAGTCTCTAGCTACAATCGCCGTCCGTGGGCGATTAGCTCAGTTGGTTAGAGCGCCGCTCTGATAAGGCGGAGGTCCGTGGTTCGAATCCACGATCGCCCACTTCCCACGCCGGCGCTCAGTGAACGAGCCGCGTGCGGCGGACGTAGTCCTCGACCGCCAGGAGAAAGTTCGCGTCGCCCGCGATCTCCGCGATCGTCACCTTCGTGCCGTCGTCGAGCTCGTCGTCGTGATGCAGGTTGGCGACGAACGGCTCGAGCGTCCCCGCCTGGGACATCGCCGCCAGGCGGAGGCAGATCCGCTTCGTCTGCTCGTCCTGCATTACAGCTTCGAGCGATTCGATGTCGTGGAGCCAGAGGTCGACCATTGCTCATTCAACGCGGCCCCGGGCGCCGGAGGTACGGGCACTCGACTCAGGGATGGCCCGCTTCGCTCCGACTGCCGACAGGAGTCAGAGGTGCCTGACGTCGGCGCCTCTTGCGGCTATGCGAATTGGTGAGCTCCTCGACTACGAGGGAACCCAGTACATCGTGCGTGGGCTCGACCCGATGGGAGTGCCCGAGCGCCGCGCGGACCTGGAGCATGTCGAGACGGGCGAGTCGATCCGGGTTCCGATCGCCGAGCTGGACGACGGGGATTCGGTCTCGTAGACCGTGGCTACACTGAGCGAGAGGCCTGTCGATGCGAGAAATGGTCATCTACGGCGTCAGCTTCGACATGGTCGGCAAGCAGCCGATCGTGCTGCTGAAGACGGCTGACGGCAACCGCTTTCTTCCGATCTGGATCGGACATCCGGAGGCGGCAGCGATCCTCGTCAAGCTGCAGGATGCGGCGCCGGCCCGGCCGATGACGCACGACCTGCTCAACGACGTCGTCGGCCAGCTCGACGCCGAGGTGATCTCGATCGCCGTCACCGAGATGCGCGAGAACACCTACTACGCGCGGATCACGCTGCAGCGCAACGGCTCCGAGATCGAGGTCGACTCGCGCCCGTCCGACGCGATCGCGCTCGCGATCCGCTCCGGCGCGAAGATCTACGTCGCGGACGAGGTGATCGAGGAGTCCGGTGTGGAGTTCGAGGACGACGCCTCCCACGAGGAGATCGCAGCCGGGGCCGGGGTCACCTCGCTCGCCGACCTCGATCCGGACGAGTTCCGCGCGTTCCTCGACACCGTCTCGCCGGACGAGTTCGCGTCCGATCCGGACGAGAGCTAGCCGGCCTCCTCGTCGCGCGCGACCTCGCGCTTCGTCAGGTCGAGCAGCTCGGTGTAGATCTCGCGCAGGCCGTCGGGCGAGAGCGGGCCCCGGTTCGCACGCGTGAGGTACTGGAGCATCCACTCCTCCCGCGCCGGGTCGAGGAACTCGATCCCGCGCTCGTCCTTCACGCGCTTCAGCCGCGCGACGAGCTTCAGCCTCGCGTTGACCGCCTCGACGATCGCGACGTCGTTGTCGGAGAGCTGCTCGCGCAGCTGGCGGATCAGCGGATCGCCGGCGTCCGGGCCGGCCATCAGAGGTGAACCATCACGGTCGTGCCCTGGCCGTGGGTCCCGTAGAGCGAGGGCGCGATCCACATCGGGATCCGAACGCAGCCGTGTGACGCGGGGTAGGCGGGGACGGATGGATAGCCGTGGATGGCGAAGCCCCCCTTGAAGTACAGCGGATACCAGAGCACCCAGTCCCAGCCGGGCACCCGCCGGTAGACCTGCCAGCTGCCGAGCGGCGTGTTCCCGGTCGCTCCGGTCGAGACGTGGACGACCTTGGCGACGCGCCCGGCGGCCACGACGAACAGGACCTGCCGCGTCTTGTCGACCTCGATGTAGTCGCCGCCTCCCTGCGCCTGCGGGACGCCGGCCCGGGCGAGACGCCGCCAGAGCCAGCTCTCGACGCGCCCCGTGCGCGGCAGGCCGTTGACCTTCTGGAAGGCGAGCACCGCCTCGGAGGTGTCCTGGCCGTAGACCCCGTCGACACCTCTGAGGGCGTAGTGGAGCTCTGCGAGTCGGCGCTCGAGCGCCAGGACGCTCGGGCCTCGAGCCCCAGGCCCGAGCGACGGCTGGACGACCTGGGTCCTGAGGATCCGGCGCACGCCCGCGTAGCCGGGACGCGCTGCCGTCGTCAGCTCGATCCGGATCGAGCCGGGAACCGCGGTCGGGATCGCACCGGACTTCCGTCGGATGAGCCGGCCGTCGCGAAGCACGCGCACGCGCACCGGCCCGGCGCCCGCCGGCACGAGCCGGGTGCGAAGCGCGAGCGCCCCGCCGACCGGTGCGACCGCCGGCAGGCTCACGCGCAGCTCCGGTCGCAGCACCACCGTCCTCGTCCGAGAGCGAAGGGCGCCGTAGCGAGCGTGGTAGGGCCCCGGCGAGCGGAGCAGGATGCGAGCGCGGAAGCTGCCGTTCGCGCGGACGCGGGCGGAGGTGACGTGAGCGCGGCCGCGGTAGATCTGGACGAGCGCGCCTCGCACCGCCGGCCGCAACGTGCCGTTGAGGGTGGCTGACCCGCGGTAGTCCCCGGCCGCTGGGGCCGAGAGCGCGAGCTTCCTGCTCACGGCGGTGATCTGTACCTGGGCCTGGGCGGTCTCCCCCGTCTCGTTCGTGGCGGTCACCGTCGCGGTGTAGCGCCCGGCGGGATAGACGTGGGTGACCAGAGCCCCGGTAGCGGTGCTGCCGTCGCCGAGATCCCAGCTGTAGGCAGCAGCGTCGCCGGCGGCGCCGAGCGTCACCCGCAACGGTGCAGCGCCCACTGCGGGCGCGGTCGTCGCTGTCACGAGGGGCGGCGCAGCGGTAGCCGGAGCCGCGAGGGCGAGACCGGCGAGCAGGACGATCGCGCCGCGCACGGGACCGACAATAACGGCGCGGTCAGAGGGACAGGCGGTCAGAGAAACAGCGGCGCGATCATCCCGATCGCGTTGAAGGAGCAGTGGACCGCGAATGCCGGGTAGATGCTGTCGGTCCGGAGCCGCACGAGCGCGATCACGATCCCGAACCAGATGAACGCGGCCAGCGAGAGCAACAGCCCGTGCCCGAGCCCGAAGAGCACCGCCGTCACCCCCACCGCGATCGGCGCCGTCGTGCGCGCGAGCAGCAGTGAGAGGCCGAGCCCTCGGTACAGGAGCTCCTCCGTGATCGGCGCCGCAAAGACGACGGCGACGAAGCTGAGCGCGTAGGCGCCGGCGCGGCTGCCGTCCCAACCCTCCGGGGTCAGGTTCTGCTCGTCGTCGGCCCCGGAGGCGACGAGCGCCAGCGCGGCGCCGACGTAGATCACGATCAGCGCCCCCAGTGCCAGCCCGAGCGACCGCGGCCAGGATCGTGGACGCCGGAGCGCGAAGACCTCCCGCCGCGGCAGGCCGATCGTCAGCGCGAGTGTGATCGAGAAGAGCAGGGCGTAGCCCGCGAGGGCGCCGATGCCGAAGTCGTACTGGTAGATGGCGTCGTCGTCCGGCCGCGTGCCGGCGCTGCGCGCGTAGAGATTGAGCGCGGCGAAGACGCCGACGAAGAGCAGCCAGAGAGCAAGCCTCATCGCGGCATTGGAGCAGAGCCGCGCGTCGCCGCATTGAGGAACCGGCGTCCTGCCGTCGAACTCGCCCGCATGGAGCCGTGGCAGCGCTTGCTCGTGATTGCGATCGTCGTCGCGCTGAGCTTCATCGCCGCGCGCATGATCGACCACCGGATCCTGGGCGCGAACCGCTCTCCCGAGGCGATGACGCGCTACCGCGTCCTGCGCCGGACGATCACAGCCGGGATCGTCAGCGTGGGAATCCTCTCGGCGCTGCTCGTGATCCCCCAGGTGCGCGCGGTCGCGGGAGGGCTGCTGGCGTCGTCGGCCATTCTCGGTCTGATCATCGGCTTCGCGTCACAGCGGACACTCGGAAACTTCGTCGCCGGGCTGATGATCGCGATGACGCAGCCGCTCCGGCTGGGCGACTGGGTCGCGATCGGCGGGGTCGAGGGGGCCGTCGAGGAGATCGGGCTGATGTACACGTTCATCCGCACCGACGACAACGCCAGGCTCGTGATCCCAAACGAGAAGTTGGCCTCCGATACCATCACGAACTCCACGATTCGCAGCGCCGCGAAGTACGCCGAGGTCACAGTGCAGGTTCCTCCTTCAGCCGACCTTCGTCAGCTCGTCGAGGATCTCCGTGCGGAGGTTCCCGGTGAGCGGGACGAGGTCTTCGTCTCCTCTCTCGACGGGTCTCCGACCCTGACGATGCGCGCCTGGTCCGAGAACGAGGCTGCGGCCGAGAAGCTCGAGCACGACCTCCGCCTGCGCGCGCACGGCGTGCTGCGCACGCGCGGGATCTTCGCATGAGCACGTCGCGCCGGAGCCGCGGCCTCGACGACGAGATCTACGCCCGCAGGCGGCGCAAGCGCAAGCGGGTCGAGCGAAAGCACACCCGCCGCCGCGCGGTGATCCTCGCGCTCGTCGCGGTGCTCGCGCTCCTCTTCGTCGTCGCGGGCGCGGCCGTCACGAGCGTCGCGACGTTCGGCTCGTCCTGCGACCTGAACTCGCTCCAGCAGGTCGAGATCGGCTCGAACACGTTCATCTACGCGGCCGACAACTCGCGGCTCGGCGTCATCCCCGCGGAGCGGAACCGGCAGCCGGTGCCGTACCGGCGGATCAGCTCCTGGATGCCGCGCGCGACCGTCGCGATCGAGGACCGGCGCTTCTACCAGCACGACGGCGTCGACGTCGAGGGCATCGCCCGCGCGCTCTGGAAGAACGTCAGCGCCGGCCAGGTCGTCGAGGGCGGCTCGACGATCACGCAGCAGCTCGTCCGCAACCTCTACATCGGCCGTGAGAAGACGGTCGAGCGGAAGCTGAAGGAGGCCTGCCTCGCGATCAAGCTCGACCGGGCGTGGGCGAAGAACCGGATCCTCGCGACCTACATGAACCAGGTCTACTACGGCAACCTCGCCTACGGGATCGAGGCGGCGGCGCAGACGTACTTCTCCAAGAACGCGAGCGAGCTCAACCTGCCCGAGTCGGCGATGCTGGCCGGGCTGCCGCAGGCGCCGAGCGACTACAACCCCTTCCAGAAGGAAGAGGTTGCGAAGGCTCGGCGCAACCAGGTCCTGCAGGCGCTCCTGAACGAGGGCGACATCACGCGCGAGCAGTACGACTGGGCGGTCAAGCGCGGGCTCGGGCTCAAGGCGGGCAAGCTCTACAAGGAAATCCGGGAGCCCGACTTCTTCGGCTACGTCCGCGACCAGCTGATCGCCGAATACGGCGCCGGCACCGTCCGCTCCGGCGGGCTCAAGGTCTACACGACGATCGACCCGCGCTTCCAGCGCGCCGCCCAGAAGGCGATCAGGGAGACGCTGTACGAGCCGGACGACCCGGCCGCAGGCGTGATCTCGATCAACCCGAAGAACGGCGCCATCCGAGCGATGACCGCCGTGATCCCAGGGAACAAGAAGAACCAGTTCAACCTGCTCTCGCAGGCGCGGCGGCAGTCCGGCTCGACGTTCAAGACCTTCGTGCTCGCGGCGGCGGTCGAGCAGGGGATCAACCCGGAGTCGACGACGTACCTCTCGGCGCCCTTCTTCTACCGGCCCGACCCGAACGGCAACTGCGAGGACGGCAGCTGGTGGTGCCCGGAGACCTACGACCACAGCTACACCGGCTGGACGACGATCGAACGGGCCACGCTCCGTTCGGACAACACCGTCTACGCGCAGCTGACGCTGGACGTCACCCCCGAGGCGGTCGCGGAGATGGCGACGAAGCTCGGCGTCCGCTCGCCGCTCGCCGTCGACGGCGCCTTCGTCCCCTCGATCGGCCTCGGTGCGATGGACGTCTCCCCGCTCGACATGGCCTCGGCCTACGCGACGCTCGCCGCCGGCGGGATCTACTCCGAGCCGATGGCGATCCGGAAGGTCGTCCTCCCGACCGGCGAGGACAAGAGCGCGGGCTGGGGCAAGCCGAAGCGCAAGCGCGTGATCTCCGACGGCGTCGCCTACACGGTGACGCAGATCCTGGAGCAGAACGTCCAGTACGGCACCGGCACGGCCGCGAACTACGGCGCGCCCGCGGCCGGCAAGACCGGCACGACCGAGGAGCACTCCGACGCCTGGTTCTGCGGCTACACGCCCAGGCTCGGCACGACGGTCTGGGTCGGTTATCCGCGCGGCAAGGTGCCGATGACGAGCGTGCACGGGATCTCCGTCTCGGGCGGCTCGTTCCCGGCGCAGATCTGGCGGTTGTTCATGAGCTCGGCGATCGGCCAGCTCGAGCCCGAGGACTTCCCGGAGCCGCAGGACGAGCCCGAGTGGCAGGAGTTCGAGCGGGGCCAGTACGCGAGATCGTTCGGGTACTACAACGACGACGATTACACGCCGCCGGCGACGACCGAGACGACCGAGGAGTCCGAGACCGAGGGCGACGACTCCGTCCCGGACGCACCGCCGGCATCGCGGCCCGCGACGACGCCGGAACCCGCGGTCACTCCGCCTCCGGTGACCCCTCCGCCGTCCACTCCGATCACACCGCCGCCTGCAGAGACCACTCCGCCGGCCGAGTCCGAACTGCCCTGAGCCGCATCGCCCTGGTTGCGGCGGGGGCGGTCGCGCTGTTCGTCGCGGGCTGCGTCGCGTGCGCGTGGGTCGAGGGAGCGCCGCTCGTTCCGGCCGACGGCGGCCGCGCGGACGGTGGTTCGCTCGGTGCGCTCTTCCTCGCCTTCCTCGTCCTCGCGTTCGTCGCGTATCTCGCCGGGCTCGTGCTGCTCCGCCGTGGGCCGCAGCTGCTCCGTGCCGTTCTGATCGCCGCGGCGGTGATCCAGCTGATCCCGCTCGCCGGCCCGCTGCTCGTCTCCACCGACGCGTGGACGTACTGGGAGTACGGCCGGATCGCCGCGATCAACGACGGCGATCCCTACGTCGACACGCCGAGCGAGTTCCCGGACGATCCCGCGTACGACGACGCCGGCGCCGACTGGCGCGACACGACCTCGGTCTACGGGCCGGGGTTCACGCTGCTGTCCGAGGCGGTCGCGCTCGTCTCGGGCTCGTCGGCGGCCGCGGCGGCGTGGATCTTCAAGGTGCTCGCGGCCCTGGGCGTGCTGGCGTGCACGGTGCTTGCGGCGAGGCTCGCCCGGGAGAAGGCGTACGCGGCGGCGCTCGTCGGCTGGAATCCGCTCTTCGCGATCCATTTCGCGGGCGGCGGGCACAACGACTCGATCCTGATCGCGCTCACCCTTGCCGCGATCGCCCTCGCCGCGAGCGGCAGGCGTCAGCTCGCTGGTGTCAGCTGGGCGCTCGCGGTGCTGATCAAGTGGGTGCCGCTGGTCTTCTTCGCCCTGCGGGCCGTGGCAGCGCGGGCGAGCGGGCGCCGCGTGGGTCACCTCGGCTTCGCGGTGGCCGCCGCCGCGGTCGTCGGGGTCGCGACCCAGCGCTACGGGATCGACTGGGTGCGCTCGTTCGGGCCGCTCGCCCGCAACGCGGCCGAGCAGTCGAGCTACGCGCTGCCGCACCGGCTCGAGCAGCTCGGCGTCCCGCACGACGCCACGCTCGTGCTCGCCGGCCTCGGCCTCGTGGCCGGCCTGGCCTGGCTCGCGCGCGAAGCGGCACGCGGCCGCGTCCGGCTCGGCCTGGCCGGCTGTCTCCTCCTCGCCACTACCCCGTGGCTGACGCCCTGGTATGCGATCTGGGCCGTCCCGCTCGCCGCCGCGGAGGACGACCGTCGCGCACAGCTGATCTCCCTCGCGTTCTGCGCGTACCTGCTGCCGCAGGCGATCCCGCTCTAGCGCCGCCGGAAGACGAGCAGGCCGTCCTCTGCGAAGACCAGCCGCCACGCTGGGTCGCGCCTGAGCGCGGCGAGCGCCGGCCGCGACCGGCCGGGCCGGAGGCTGTCGAGGAACGTCAGCCGGGTCGAGTCGACGACGACCCACTCCGCCTCCCGGAGGACCGGGAAGCTGAAGATCCGGCGCCGCTCGGAGAGGTGCGCGCCGAGCGCGTTCGTCGCGCTGACCGGCGCCCCGTCGGGAACGACGGCGAGCGCCCGCCGCGCCGCGGCGTCGTGCGGTCCCGCATCGATGTCGACCCGGCCGACCGGTCCCAGCGCGACCGCGCCGACGAGTGCCGTGAGCGCCACCGCATAGCCGGCCCGCTCGCCGACCCGGGCGACGCCGTAGACGGTGGCCGCGAGCAGGGCCGGAATCGCCGTCGCCGCGTAGTGCGTCTTCACCGACGTCTGCGTAATCGTGCTCGAGAGCAGGTTGAGGCCTAGCTCGGGCAGTGCCGCGATCAGGGCGAGCGGCGCCGCGAGGGGAAGCAGGCCGAGAGGCAGGAACAGCGCCGCCAGGTAGGACAGATCCCGTCCGTCGAGCGACGGCGCGTCGTAGCGGCTCTCGAACGCGGACGTTCCTGCGGGTGCGAAGTGCGGGACGACCACCAGCGCGGCCAGGAGCGCCGCGGAACCGGCCACGAGTGCGATCACGCCGCCCGTCCGCGGAGCTCGAAAGCGCACGGCGTACCAGACGCCCATGGCGGCGATCGTCAGCCCGACGTGCTCCTTCGTCGCCAGCGCCGCCGCCGCACAGAGCGCGAACGGCAGCAGACGGCGGCAGTCGAGGAACCACCAGCCGTAGAGCAGGAGCGGACACGCGAGCGCAACGGGGTGGAAGTCGCTCGCGGTCAGCCACTGCACGGGCGGGTAGAGCAGATAGGCGCCGGCCAGCGCGGCCGCCGGCCACTCGGAGTCGAGGTGCGCCCGCGCGAGCCAGAAGACGGGGAGAGCCCCCGCTGCGACCGCTCCGGCCTGGACGACGAGCAGGAGCTCCGGGCTCGGCCACAACCACCAGAGCGGCGCGAGCAGCGCGAGGATCGGGTCGAAGTGCGAGCCGAGCCGCGAGATCTGCTCGCCGTGGACGTCGGTGACGGAGAGCAGGTCGCCGTTCGCGGTCGACCAGACGGCCTGAGTCATGTTGCCGAGGTCGAAGCGGCCGCTGCCGAAGGCGCGGTGGCGCAGGACCGCGAGCACGCTGAAGACCGCGGCGAAGGCGGCCGTCGCGAGCCAGACGAGCCGCGTCGGCGTCATCGCCGGCTGAGTTGCTCGACCAGGCCGCGCCAGCGCTCGCCGAGCACAGCCTCGCTGGCGTGCTCGCGGTACGCGGCGAGGCCCCCTTCGCCGATCGCACGGGCCAGCTCGGGGTCCCCGGCGAGCCGTCGCACCGCCGCCGCCAGCGCGTCGGGATCGCCGGCGGGGACGAGCACGGCGCTCTCGCCGTCGACGAGCAGCTCCCGCGCCGCCGGCGTGTCGGCCGTCACCAGAGGTGTGCCGCATGCGAGTGCCTGGAAGGCCTTGTTCGGGATCACGCGCGCCGTCTTCGGGGAGGTCCCGAACACGCCGAGTGCGCAGCCGGCGCGCTGGATCTCCTCCGGCAGCTGTTCGTACTCGACCCACTCGACCCATTCGACGTTCGCCGGGCGCTCGCCCATCAGCGCGTCGAGCTGCCCGCTCCCGACTATGCGGAACGGCAGCTCCGGGGCGAGCCGGGCCGCGGCCAGGATCGTCTCGAGCCCGTGGAGCGGGATCAGCTTGCCGACGAAGAGCACGTGAAACGTCTCCGCCGGCTGCCGGCCGGGCCGGAAGAGCCGTTCCTCCGCCCCGACGAAGCAGACTGCGAGCCGCTCGTCGCGCGAGCTCGCCGAGCTCGGCGAGGTGGCGTGCGTTCTGGGCGGTGTCGGCGACGACGAGGTCGGCCCGGCGAAGCGCCAGCCGGTCGACCTGGCGCAGGACTCCCGCCGCCGGCGACCCTGCCCTGAACCGGCCGCGGTCCTCGACGAGGGTCTCGTGCAGCGAGACGAGCGGGTTGAAGATGACCGGGCGGCCGCGTGCGACGCGGCGGGCGGCGGGCACGTCGAAGTGCCCGGGGTAGCCGACGATGACTGCGTCGTAGAGCTCGCGCCGGCCGCCGAAGAGCAGGCGCGTCTCGGCCAGCGCGATCCGCGCCGCGGCGGCGAGGCCGAGCGACCACTTGTGCCGTCGCCGCTCCCAGACGCTCGCGTGCCGCTCGACCACCTCGACGCCCGCGCCGCGGAGGCAGGAGATCACCTGCGCGTTTCGCGGGTAGTCGCGCTCGTACGTGCCGAAGTAGAGAACCTTCAAGCTCAGCGCAGGATCTCGTCCACGTGCCGCTCGAGATCGCGGCCGCCCGTTCGCTCCTCGTGGTGGCTGGCGAGGAGCTCGCTGACGAGGCCGAGTGAGACGAGCTGGACACCGACGACCACGAGGAGGACGCCGAGCGTCAGCAGCGGCCGGTGCCCGATCGCCTCGCCGGTCAGCTTCAGCACGGTCAGGTAGACGAGCAGCAGTGTCCCGACAGCGCCGAGGAGGAGGCCGACACCGCCGAAGAGATGGAGCGGCCGGTGCCGGTAGCGGCCCATGAACGTGACCGTGAGCAGGTCGAGGAAGCCGCGGAGGTACCGCTCGAGCCCGTACCGCGACCGCCCGTGCTCTCGCGGGCGGTGGTTCACGGGCAGCTCGGCGACGCGGTAACCGCGGTAGTGGGCCAGCACCGGGATGAAGCGGTGCAGCTCGCCGTAGATGCGAAGCCCGTGCACCACCTCCGCGCGGTAGGCCTTCAGCCCGCAGTTGAGATCGTGGAGGCGGAGGCCCGAGAGTCGTCCCGTGATCCAGTTGAAGATCTTGGACGGGATCCGCCGCGTGATCGGGTCGCGGCGCCTGGTCTTCCAGCCCGAGACGAGATCGAAGCCCTCGTCGAGCTTGGCGAGCAGGCGCGGGATCTCGGCCGGGTCGTCCTGCAGGTCGCCGTCGATCGTGACGACGACCTCGCCCTGCGCCTCCTCGAAGCCGGACTGGAGGGCGGCCGCCTTGCCGAAGTTCCGCCGCAGCCGAACGACGCGCACCTCGTCGTGCGCCGCGTACAGGCGGGTCAGCGCCGCGAACGTGCCGTCCGTCGAGCCGTCGTCGACGAACACGACCTCCCAGGGCCGCTCGAGTGGCTCGAGCGCCGAGGTGAGCTCGTCATGCAGGAGCGCGACACTGCGCTCCTCGTCGTGCACCGGGACGACCACCGAGATCACGGCCGTTAGCGTATGCCCCCGATGAGCGGTCCGCTGCCGATCCAGGAAGCACTGCGCCGCGTACTCGCGCGCGTGAGCGTGCTCGATCCGGAGCAGCTGCCCCTCGGCGCCGCGACGGGACGCTTCCTGGCGGCGGACGTGACGGCGGGGGTCGACCTGCCCCCGTTCGCCAGCTCGGCGATGGACGGCTACGCGCTCCAGGCCGAGGACACGCCCGGGAGGCTGCCGGTCGTGTTCCGGATCGCCGCCGGGCTTCCGGCCGACCGGGCTCTGGAGAGCGGCGAGGTGATGGCGATCTCGACGGGTGGCGCGGTCCCGGCCGGAGCGGACTCGGTCGTCCCGATCGAGCTTGTTGTCGAAGAAGACAACAGATTGACGATCCCGGCGCCCGTCGAGCGCGGCGCGAACGTGCGGCCCGTCGGCGAGGACGTTCGCGCCGGCGAGCTGCTGCTCCCTGCCGGAACCCGCGTCGGCGCCGCTCAGATCGGCGCGCTCGCCGCCGCCGGTGTCGCCGAGGTGACGGTCGCGAGGCGGCCTCGCGTCGCCGTCCTCAGCACCGGCACGGAGCTGCGGGCGCCGGGCGAGGAGCTCGGTCCAGGGCAGATCTACGAGTCGAACGCGCCGATGCTCGAGGCGGCGTTCGAGGCGGCCGGGGCGGAGGTGGAGCGGATCGGACGCGTCGCGGACGACGAGTCGGAGCACCGGCGCGCGCTCGAGCGCGGCCTGGGGGCGGACGTGCTCGTCAGCTCGGGTGGTGTCTCGGTCGGCCCGCACGACCTCGTCCGCCGGATCCTCGGCGAGCTCGGAGTCGAGGAGGACTTCTGGGGCGTCGCCGTCCGGCCCGGGAAGCCGCTCGCCTTCGGCGTCCGTGGCCGGACGCTCGTCTTCGGGCTTCCCGGCAATCCGGTCTCGGCGCTCGTCGGCGTCGAGCTCTTCGTCCGGCCGGCGCTGCTCGCGCTCCAGGGAGCCGCCGACCCGGGACCGAGCTACGAGACCGCGACGCTCTCGGCGCCGGTGCGGCGCAACGCGGCCCGGGACGAGCTCGCGCGCGCCAGGACGCGGCCCGGCGCCGACGGGACGTCGGTCGAGCCGCTCTCGGGCCAGGAGTCGCACATGATCGCGCGCGCCGCCGCCGCCGACGCGCTCATCTTCGTCCCCGCCGGCGAGGGCGAGCTGGAGACCGGCGCAGCGCGTGCGCTACCTCCGGCTTCGCTGATCAGCCGGCCAGCGCCTCGTACGGCGTCGCCCGCTCGCTGCCGTGCGGCGTCACGCGCACGGGCTTCGCATAGACGAGATAGCGATGGGATGCGAAGAAGCGCGGGTGGCAGGCCTGGAGCACGAGCTGCTCGAAGCCCTTCGACTTGAGCACGGACGTCTGGGTCGCCGGCACGATCCGGCTCCCCGTGATCGCGTACTCGATCGTGGCGTAGGGCAGCTCGATGAAGACGCGGTCGCCCTTGTCCAGGCGGTCGATCCGCGAGAAGGGAGCGCCGTAGGTGGTGCGGTGGCCCGCGATGTAGACGAGCTTCCCCTCGCCGGGCATCCCGGAGCCGAGGTAGCGGCCCGGCCCGCGCTTGAGCGAAGCGGTGTCGGTGCCGTTGACGACGATCTCGCCGACGCCGAGGGCGGGAATGCGCAGCCGGGCGACGGCGTCACCGCGCTGCGACCGCTTGCGCCAGGCCTTCGCCGCACGCGGGAGCGACTCGCGGAGGTCCGCGCCGGACGTGTCGACGAGGATCGACTTGCCCTCCTGAACCCGCTCTTCGAAGTCGTGCTCGAGCTCGCGTTGCTCGAGCTTGTTCAGGGCCGCCGTGAACGGGTCCTGCCACTGCCAGACGACGACGGCCCAGGCGAGCGCGCCCACGCCGGCGACGATCATCAGCGTTCCGAGGATGCGAGCGAGGCGCCTCATCAACCCTCCATCGCGTCGCGGTCGCCTCGGACGAGTCGAAGCGGCTGGTTGCGCCGCGGCCGCCGGGCGCTCGTGTACGGCGCGTACCGGCCGACGGCCAGCGCCGTCAGCTGGGCGGCGACGGCGAGCCACGCGAACGCGAGCGCGACGACGATCCACGGGACGTAGCCCACGGACACGAGCGAGAGCAGATACCACGGCGTCTCGAGCCCGAGCCCGAGGCGCGTCGAGAAGGAGAGCAGCAGGATCAGCGGGCCCGAGAAGCCGAGCACGAGCAGCCCGCCCCGCGCGATCTGGCCCGAGGCATGAGCCTGCGGGAGCCAGAGCCAGGCGTAGAGCGACGGCAGGAGGTAGACGAGCGAGAACGGGTTCGTCGCGACGACGAGGAGCGCGATCAGGGCGAGCCCGAGCAACGCGACGGTGTGGCCCGCCAGGTTCTCCTCCGGCCGGGCCGGACGGCGCGGGATCAGAGGCTCGCGCGCGACGAGCCAGCCGATGAACAGCAGCACTCCGAGGATCCCGAGCACGGCCGGCGCGGGCGTGTAGAGGCTCGGGTCCGGCGGCAACGGCCGCGGTTCCCCCTGGGGAAAGGCGCCGAGCAGGGCGGCGGCGAAGATGAGCCCGGCCGCGTAGGCCCAGAAGTAGAGCCGCCGGCGGAGGCTGCGCGCGGCGGGCGCAAGCGGGATCCGGCGGCGCCGGCAGTGCGCGAAGAGGTCGACGGTCCCGATCAGGAACGGCAGCAGCGCCGTCAGCAGGACGAGCTCGATCGCCCAGCCGCGGACGATGCGGGTGCCGAAGTAGATGTAGCTGGTCGTGCCCTGCGCGAGCTCGAGACCCGCGTCGAGGGAGCCGATCAGGTTCTGCGTCGCCCGGCCGAGCTCCGCCAGCCGCTGGACGTCGAACGACGTGTCGTCGAACGGCGTCGCGTCGGCGCGGGCAGCGCTGTCGGGAAGGGTCGTCAGGCTCAGCGCCGGGATCCCACGTGCGACGAACGGGCCCTGCTCCCCGAGCGTGAACGGGAAGCCGAGGTCGAGCAGCTGCCGCAGCGACGACGCCCGCGCCGGCTCTTCGCCGGCCTGCTCGAGCACACGGACGGCGGCCGTGCGCACGAGCGAGGCGGAGGGCGAGCGTGCGGTATCGCCGCCGATGACGAGCCGCGGCCTGCCCGGGCCGGCGATCGCGTCGAGGCTGACCACCGCGAGCGCGTTGTCGCGGTACGGCGAGTTGGCGGCGAACTGCGCCGCGCCGAGGGCGCCGTACGCGCCGCCGTCGGTGGAGACGAAGACAAGCGTGTAGGTCGGCTGCGCCTGCACGAGCGTCTCGCCTCCGACCGGCGCATAGGCGCGCGCCAGCTCGATCAGCGCCCCGGTTCCCGAAGCGTTGTCGTTGACGCCGCCCATCTCACCGCTGTTGTCGCGGTGCGCCGTGATCACGATCGCCTGGTCGGACGCTCCGTCGACGACGGTGACGAGGTTTTGCAGCTCGACGTCGCCGAGTCCCGGGACTTCCGCCGAGAATCGCTCCACGCGCGGCGGCTCGAAGCCGTAGAGCTCGAACTGCTGGGAGACCCAGGTGGCGGCGCCGAGGCCGCCGGGTGAGCCCGGCGAGCGGTCGGGGTACTCGCGGGCGAGCTCGCGGGAGAGCTGCTCGGCGACCGACACGTCGAAGGTCGCCGGCAGAGTCGGCGGCGGCAGCGCTTGCGGGCGGACGACGCTGAACGCCGCCAGGAGCAGCGGCAGCGCGACGAGCAGCCACGTTCCTCGCACGAGCCGTGCGTTCACCGGCCGCTCGACGGAGCCGCGGCGTGGGCGCCCGCGCGTCGGCAGCGCTCGTCTGGGCGGCGCCATTGCACCGGCCAGTGTAGGGAACGCCGCGGCCATCTCTAGCATTCGGCCATGGCGGACACCTCGACCATCCTTCTCGTGGACGACGAGGACTCGGTCCAGAAGCTCTTGACCTACCCGCTGGAGCGGGACGGCTTCAAGGTCGTGCACGCGCGCGACGGCGAGGAGGCGCTCGCCCGCTTCGCCGAGGAGGACGTCGATCTCGTCGTCCTCGACCTGATGCTGCCGCGGCTGGACGGCCTCGAGGTCTGCAAGCGGCTGCGGGCCGAGAGCAGCGTCCCGATCATCATGCTCACCGCCCGCGACGACGAGCTGGACAAGGTGCTGGGGCTCGAGCTCGGCGCCGACGACTACATCACGAAGCCGTTCTCGATCCGCGAGTTCCGCAGCCGTGTGCGGGCGCTGCTGCGCCGGGCGGCGGCGCCGCGCCCGGGCGAGCGCCGCGACGACGAGGTGATCGAGGTGGGCGAGCTGACGATCGACGTGCCGCGCCGGACGGTCGAGGTGCGCGGCGAGGAGGCGCAGCTGACCTTCGTCGAGTTCGAGCTGCTCCGCGTCCTCGCCGGCGCGCCGGGCCGGGTCTTCTCACGCCGCCAGCTGCTCGAGCGCCTGCGGGGCGGCGCGGACTACCGCGAGCCGCGCACGATCGACGTCCACGTCCGCCACCTGCGGGAGAAGATCGAGGAGGATCCGCACGAGCCGAAGCTGATCCTCACGGTGCGTGGCGTCGGTTACCGCTTCCGGGAGCGCTGATTCCGTGCCCGGCCGCCGGTCCAGGTTCCGCGGCATCCGCTTCCGCCTCGCTCTGGCGCTGCTGCTCGTGGTCGCCGGCTCGCTGGGCGTCGTCTACCTGATCGTCGTCCCCTCGCTGGAGGCGGAGCTGATCAACGCGAAGCTCGACCAGCTCGAGGAGGACGCGAAGCGGGTTGCGCGCAGCTACGAGAACGAGATCGGCAGCGAGCAGGAGTTCGCCGAGCAGGCGGCCTCGGTCTTCCAGGCCAGAGTCGTCATCTACTCGATCCTCCAGGGGCAGCCGTTCATCTTCGGCGACTCGAACACGACCTCGTCCCTCGATGTCGCCCGGAATCCGACCGCGCTGCGGGCGACCCGGACGCGCCAGGTCGAGCGGGACACCGTCGAGCGCCGCGGCCGCCGGTTCGCGGAGGTCGCGATCCCGCTCGAGAACGAGGGCGTCGTGATCCTGCTCAGCGACTCGCTGGCCGATCCGATCTCGAGCCTGAAGCTGATCGAGCGCCGGCTCCTCTTCGCCGGCCTGATCGGGCTGCTGTTCGCCGTCGTCGTCGGCTACTTCGCCGCGTCCGTGCATGCGAAGCGGATTCGTCGGCTCGAGCGTGCCGCCGAGCGGATCGCGGGCGGCCGCTTCGACGAGCCGGTGGTCGACACGGGCAACGACGAGCTCGGCGACCTCGCGATCGCGTTCGAGCGGATGCGCGGGAGACTCGGGCAGCTCGACCGCGCCCGCAGCGAGTTCATCGCCAACGCCTCGCACGAGCTGCGCACGCCGCTGTTCTCGCTCGGCGGCTTTCTCGAGCTGATGGCCGACGAGGACGTCGACGAGGCGACGCGGCAGGAGTTCCTCGAGACGATGCGCGAGCAGGTCGACCGGCTCGCGAAGCTCGCCACCGACCTGCTCGATCTCTCGCGGCTCGATGCCGGCCGGATGCACGTCGAACACGAGCCGGTCGACCTCGGCTCCGTGGCCAGGGTCGTCTGCGCCGAGTTCAGCGCGGTCGCGGAGCGGAAGCAGCACGCCGTCGAGGCCGTCGTGCAGGGGCATCCGGTCGCCCGAGCCGACGAGTTGCGCGTGCTCCAGGTCGTCCGGGCGCTGCTGGACAACGCGCTCACGCACACGCCCGAAGGGACGCGGGTGACCCTGCGCGCCTGGGCGGATCGCGAGCATGCCTTGCTCGAGGTCGAGGACGACGGCCCGGGGATCCCGCCCGAGCACGCGCCGCACGTCTTCGACCGCTTCTACCGCGGCGACGGCACGATCGCCTCCGGCAGCGGCCTCGGGCTCGCGATCGCCCGGGAGCTCGTGCAGATGATGGGCGGCGAGGTCGTGCTCGACTCGAGCCCCGGCCGCAACATCGTGCGCGTGGTGCTCGGCGCAGCACCGACCTCGGTGGCGGCCGAGCCGGCCGAGTCCGTTTTCACGTGAAAACGGAGACGTCGCCGCTACAGTGAGCCACATGCGTCCCGGCGCCCTCGCGGCCGTCTCGATCGTCGCCGCCGGTCTCGGCGCCGCCGCCGTGCTCGTGGTCGCCTCACTTGCCGGCTGGGTGGGCGGCGAGGGCGGTGTCCGCACGGTCGTCGTCCCCACCGTGCAGACCGAGAGCGAGGCCGCGTCGTCGAGTGTGGCGCCGTTGCTGGGGAACGGCTTCAACCCCGCGAAGATCTACGCGAATCGGTCCGAGGGGGTCGTGACGATCTACTCCTACTTCGCGAACGGCCAGCGCGCGCAGGGCTCGGGCTTCGTCGTCTCGACGGACGGGCACATCCTGACGAACTCGCACGTTGTCACCAACTCGGGGGCCGACGAGTCGAACGTGCGCGGCGCCGAGCGGATCTACGTCGTCTTCCACGACGGCGATCGGATTCCCGGCTCGATCGTGGGCTGGGATCTCTTCAACGACACCGGTCTCGTCAAGGTCGATCCGGAGGATCACTCCGTGTCGCCCGTGCCGCTCGGCGACTCGAGCCGCGTCGTCGTCGGCGAGCCGGTCGCCGCGATCGGGAGCCCGTTCGGGCAGGAGAGCTCGCTCGCAGTCGGCGTCGTCTCGGCCACCGAGCGCTCGATCGACTCGCTCACCTCCGCCTACGACGTCTCGGATGCGATCCAGATCGACGCTCCGATCAACCACGGCAACTCGGGCGGCCCGCTGCTCGATGCCCGCGGCCGCGTGATCGGGATCAACGCGCAGATCCGCTCCGACTCGGGGAACGCCGAGGGCGTCGGCTTCGCGATCCCGATCAACTCGGCGCGCCGCTCGATGGAGCAGCTGATCTCGACCGGCAAGGTCGCCTACGCCTACGTCGGCGTCACGACGCAGGACGTCACCCCCGCGATCGCGCGCCGCTTCGGCCTCGGGGCAGAGCGCGGCGCCCTGATCCAGGCGGTCGTCGAGAACGCGCCGGCCGCCCGTGCCGGTCTGCGCGGCTCGGCCAACCAGGAAGTCTTCAACGGTGTCCCGATCAACATCGGCGGCGACCTGATCGTCGGCTTCGCCGGCCGCACGGTCGAGCGGGCTGCCGACATCGCCCGGATCGTCACCGACAGCCTCCTCCCCGGTCAGACCGTCTCGGTGACCGTGTTCCGCCGCGGCACGGGCAAGCGCGAGACGGTGCGCGTGCGCCTGACCCAGCGCCCGGTCAACCCGACTCGCTAGCTCCTCCGGTTTAGGTTCACCCGAATTCGGGAAGACCGCATGAGGAGTTACAAGGGTTCGCAAGTTTTCGGTAGAACGACCGCGAAGGCGACCAGGTGAGCGAGCACGCAACGACGACGGAACGGGACCTCGACCTCGGTCGAATCGTCCGGCTGACGATTCCGGCCAAGGCCGAGTACATCACCCTGTCGCGGCTCGCCCTGGCCGGGCTCTCGCGCGTGCGGGCGTTCTCCGACGAGACGCTCGCCGACCTGAAGCTGGCGCTCACGGAGGCCTGCTCCAACTCGGTCCGCCACGCCTACGGCGACGGCGACGGCCATGTCGACATCAGCTTCGAGCTCCTCGACGACCGGCTGATCGTGGAGGTCGCCGACGACGGCTCCGGCTTCGAGCTCGGCACCGAGTCGTCGAACGGCGACGAGGAGCTGACCGAGGGAGGCCTCGGGATCGCGATCATCCGCTCGATCGCCGACGAGGTCGAGATCGGCGGCGGTCCGGACGGCAGGGGCTCGCGCCTGCGCTTCGTCAAGCTGCTCTAGGCTCCGCCTCCATGTCCCAACGGCGGAAGCTGATCGTCGTCTCCAACCGCGGTCCGATCTCGTACCGGCGCGAGGGAGGCGAACGGATCGCGAAGAGAGGGGCCGGCGGGCTCGTCACCGCGCTCGCGCCGCTCGTCTCCCACCACGACGTGACCTGGATCGCGAGTGCGCTCTCCGACGAGGATCGCGCGGTCGCCGCGGACGGCACCGTCGACGAGACCGCGTCGGACGGGTCGCGCTACCGGCTCCGGCTCGTCGCGCACGAGCCGGCGGCGTACGACCTCTACTACAACGTGATCGCGAACCCGGCGCTCTGGTTCGTGCAGCACGGGCTCTGGGAGCGCATGCACGACCCCGGCGCCGACCTCCGGCCGGCCTGGGACGACGGGTACGTCCCGGTCAACCGCGCGTTCGCCGCCGCGGTGATCGAGGAGCTCGAGCGCGAGCCGGAAGCCGCGGTCCTCTTCCACGACTACCACCTCTACGCCGCTCCCGCGCTCGTCCGCGAGCGGGCGCCGCACGCCTCCCTGTCGCACTTCACGCACATTCCGTGGGTCGGCGCCGACAGTTGGGCGGTGCTCCCCGACCCGATCGTCCGCGCGATCCACACGGGGCTGCTCGCGTGCGACGTCACCGGCTTCCACACCGAGCGCTGGCGCGGCGCCTTCCTCGACTCCTGCCGCAGCCTCGGTCTCCCCGTCGACGAGCGGCGGGTGAACGCCCATCCGATCTCGATCGACCCGGCCGAGTTCGAGGGCCTGGCGCAGAGCGACGCTGTGCTGGCGCGGGAACGCGAGCTGAAGGCCGAGCGGCCGGAGCTGCTGATCCTCCGCGTCGACCGCACCGATCCGTCGAAGAACGTGCCGCGCGGCCTCGAGGCCTTCCGCCTCCTGCTCGAGCGGCGGCCCGATCTGCGTGGCCGCGTCCGCATGCTTGCGCTGCTCGACGCCTCCCGCCAGGAGATTCCCGAGTACGTCGAGGAGCGGCGCCGGATCGACGAAGCCGCCGCCGCCGTCGCGGCTGCCTTCCCGGGCGCGCTCACGCTTCAGGTCGCGGACGACTTCCCCGGCTCGATCGCCGCCTACAAGCAGTTCGACGTGCTGCTGGTGAACGCCGTCATGGACGGGCTCAACCTCGTCGCGAAGGAGGCTCCGGTCGTCAACGAACGGGCGGGGGCCGTTGTCTTATCGGTAAACGCAGGCGCGTACGAGGAGCTCGGCGACTGGGTCGTTCCGGTCGATCCGTTCGACGTCGCCGCGACCGCCGACGCGCTCGAGGACGCGCTCGCGCTCGGCGAGGACGAGCGCCGGCGACGGCAGCAGGCGATCGCCGCCCACGTCCGCGGGCACGACCTGGAGGCGTGGATCGCGGCGCAACTGGCCGACCTCGACCGCGCGAGTAGCATTCGCCGCCCATGAGCGACCTCTCCCATGTCGACGAGACCGGCGCGATCCGGATGGTCGACGTCGGCGGCAAGCCGCTCTCGCGCCGGCGCGCAGTCGCTCGCGCTTCCGTTCGGATGGCGGCCGCGACCGCCGAGCGGCTCGGCGACCTGCCGAAGGGCGACGCGCTGATGACGGCTCAGCTCGCGGGGATCATGGCCGCCAAGCGGACGAGCGACCTGATCCCGCTCTGCCATCCGTTGCCGCTCTCGGTCGTCGACGTCTCGCTCGAGATCGTCCCCGGCGGCGTGCAGATCACGGCCGCGGCGGAGACGACCGCGCAGACCGGGGTCGAGATGGAGGCGCTCACCGCAGCCTCGGTCGCCGCCCTGACCGTCTACGACATGGCGAAGGCGATCGACAAGGAGATGGTGATCGCCGAGGTGACGCTCGTCGAGAAGACGAAGGAGGTCGTGTGAGGGCGGCCGTGCTCACCGTTTCGGACGGGGTCGTCGCCGGGACGCGCGAGGACACGAGCGGCGAGATCCTCGCGGAGTTGCTGGCCGGGGACGGTTACGAGGTCGAGCGGCGCGTCGTCGCAGACGAGGCTCACGAGATCGCAGCCGCGATCGCCGAGCTGGCGGAAACGGCCGCGGTGGTGCTCACGACGGGCGGCACGGGCGTCGCTCCGCGCGACGTCACTCCCGAGGCGACGCGCACCGTGATCGATCGCGAGGCGCCCGGGATCGCGGAGGCGATCCGCGCCGACTCGCTCGCGAAGACCCCGCACGCGCTGCTCTCGCGCGGCGTCGCCGGCATCCACGCACGCACGCTCGTCGTCAACCTCCCGGGCTCGCCCGGCGGCTGCCGGGACGGCTATGCGGTGCTGCAACCGGCGCTCGCGCATGCGCTCGGGCTCCTTGCGGACGCCGAGACGGCCCACAGGCAGACATGAGCGCGACCGCCGTCTCGCTGCCGCGCCGCTTCGCGTCGCTCGTGAAGCTCGAGCACACCGTCTTCGCGCTCCCGTTCGCCTACGTCGGGATGCTGCTCGCGCTCGGCGAGTCGCCGTCGGCGGCCGACTGGCTCTGGGTCACGGTGGCGATGGTCGGGGCCCGGACGCTCGCGATGGGCCTGAACCGGCTGATCGACGCCGAGGTCGACGCGCGAAACCCGCGCACGGCGAGCCGGGAGCTTCCGTCCGGGACGCTGTCGCGGACGCAGGTGCTGGCGCTCTGCGCAGGCGCGCTCGCCCTCTTCCTCGTCGCCGTCTTCCAGCTCGATCCGATCGTGCGCTGGCTGTGGCCGATCCCGGTCGTCTTCTTCGTCGTCTACCCGTACCTGAAGCGCGCCACGTGGCTCTGCCACCTCTGGCTCGGCTGCTCGCTCGGGCTGGCTCCCGTCGGGGCGTGGATCGCGGTCACCGGCGAGCTGCCGTGGGAGGCGTGGGCACTCGGCGCCGCCGTCGCGTTGTGGGTCGCCGGCTTCGACTTCTTCTACTCCCTCTTCGATCTCGAGCACGATCGCGAGCAGGGCCTGCACTCGTGGGCCACCCGCTTCGGCGAGAAGGGGGTCTTCGTCGGCGCCCGCCTCTTCCACGTCGGCACGGTCCTGCTGCTCGCTCTCGCCGGTCTCGGTCTCGACGTCGGCGCCTTCTACTGGCTCGGCGTCGCGGCGGTCGCGGCGCTCCTCGCCTACGAGCACTCGCTCGTCCGGCCGGGCGACCTGCGCCGCCTGAACGCCGCCTTCTTCACCGTCAACGGCGTGATCAGCATCGTCTTCCTCTGCTTCGTCGCCGCCGACGTGCTCCTGTGATCAGCGCGCGCGCGGTCGAGAAGCGCTACGGCAGGCGGCGTGCGCTGCGGCCGCTCGACTTCCGGCTCGAGCGCGGCGGCTTCCTCGTCGTCACGGGCGCGAACGGGTCGGGCAAGACGACGTTGCTACGCCTCGTCGCCGGCCTCGCCGCGCCCAGCGGCGGCGAGCTCGACGTCGACGCCGGCCGGGGCGCGCTCGGCTTCCTCGGCCACGAGCCGCTGCTCTACCGCGACCTGACGGCGCTCGAGAACCTCGACCTCTACGGCCGGCTCTACCGCGTGCCGGAGCGGCGCGAGCGGATCGGGATGCTGCTCGAGCGCTACGGGCTCTGGGACGTTCGCGCCGAGCGGGTCGCGTCGTACTCGCGCGGGATGACGCAACGGCTCGCACTCTGCCGCGCACTCCTGCACGAGCCTGAGCTGCTTGTGCTCGACGAGCCCTATACCGCGCTCGACGTCGACGGGGCCGAGCTGCTCGACCGCCAGCTCGCCGAGCTCGCCGGGACGGCGACCATCCTCCTGACAACCCATGACCCTGCGCGGGTCGAGTCGCTCGCGAGCTCTCGGCTGGCGCTCGCATGAGCTACTTCGCGGACGTCGCCGCGCTCGCGCGCAAGGATCTCCGGCTCGAGCTGCGGGCGCGGGACACCCTGCCGGCGATGCTGCTCTTCGTGCTCTCGACGCTCGTCGTCTTCCACTTCGCGCTGCCGACCGGCGCCGACGAGGTCGCGGCGCAGGGGCTGCTCTGGGTCGCGCTCGTGTTCACGGCCCTGCTCGGGCTCGCGCGTGCATGGGCGCCCGAGCGCGAAGGCGGTGCGCTCGAGGGTCTCGTGCTCGCGCCGTCCGACCGGAGCGCGATCTGGCTCGGCAAGTCGGCGGCGGTCTTCGTCTTCCTCGTGCTGGTGGAGCTCGTCGCGCTGCCCGCGTTCGCGATCTTCTTCTCGCCGTTGCAGGCCGAGGCCGTGCTCGGCGTGCTGCTCGCGAACATCGGCATCTGCGCGGTCGGGACGCTGCTGGCGGCGATGGCAGCGGCGAGCCGAACGCGCGAGCTGATCCTGCCGCTCCTCTTCCTGCCGCTCGCGATCCCGCTGGTCGTCGGCGGGGTCGGGGCGAGCGTCTCGACCGAGCCGGGGCGGTACCTGTTGTTTCTCGGGTTGTACGACGCCGTCTTCGCGATACTGTGCTGGGCGTCCTTTGAGTACGTCGTCTCCGAATAGCAGGGTCTCTCTCGTCTCGGTTCCGGCGCTCGCGGCGCTCTCCGCAGCGCTCGTCGGGCTGGCGATCGTCCTCGCGTTCTGGATCGCGCCCGAGGACGCCGACCAGGGGATCTCGCAGAAGATCTTCTACTTCCACGTCCCGATCGCGCTGACCGCGTACGCGTGCTTCGGCTGGGGCGCGTGGAAGGCGCTGCGGCTGCTGTGGAAGGGCGGCGAGCGCTACGACCTCGAGAGCTACGTCGCGATCCACCAGGGCACGATCTTCGGCGCGCTGACGCTCGCGACCGGGTCGATCTGGGCGAAGGCCTCGTGGGGCCACTGGTGGGTCTGGGACTCGAACCAGCTCGTGCTCTTCCTCGTCCTCTTCCTCTTCTACTCGGCCTACTTCATGCTCCGCTTCTCGATCGAGGAGGGACCGCGGCGCGCGAACCTCTCGGCCGTCTACGCCCTTTTCGGGGTCGCGCTGATCCCGGTCAGCTTCTTTGCGATCCGGCTCGCCGAGGACTTCATCCATCCGACCGCCTTCAACCGCGAGGGGCCCCAGATGACGGGAACGATGTTCTTCGCCTTCTGCGTCTGCTGGGTCGCGATCACGCTGCTCGCGTACACGCTCTACCGCGTCGAACTGCTCGGCAAGCGTCTCGACAACAACCTCCGCGAGCTGCGCGAGGCCCTCTCGTGAGTCAGGGCGACTACGTCGTGGCGGCGTACGCCGTCGTCTTCGTGACCCTGCTCGTCTACGTCGCGATCATCGCTGCGAAGCTGTCGCGGCTCGAGCGCGACACGGCCGAGCTGGCCGAGCTGGCCCGGCAGCGCCGCTCGGATGGCTGAGTTCCTCGTCGTCCCGGCGCTGCTCGCCTACGGAGAGGCGGCATTCGCCTACGCCGGCGAGCTGCGCGGCCCCGGGCTCGCCGGACGGCTCGCGACGTGGGGCGTCCGCATCGGCTGGCTCGCGCAGACCGCGCTCATCATCGGCCAGGGGATCTCGGCCGAGGGCTTCCCGTGGGGAACGTGGGCAGGCGCGCTCAACCTCTTCGTCTGGTTCGTCGTCGGCGCGTACCTGATCTGGGGCTGCACGCCGCGGTACAGGCTGCTCGGCCTGACGGTGATGCCGGTCGCCGCCGCTCTCCTCGCGCTTGCCTGGGCCGGTGGCGGGACCGCGCTCGACGAGGGAGACCGCTCGGGCGTCCTGCTGGCCGTTCACGTCGTCCTGATGCTGGCCGGCTTCGCCGGGCTGACCCTCGCCGCCGGAATGGCGTCGATGTACCTCTGGCAGGAGCGGCGGCTGAAGCGGCACGAGCGCAGCGTCCTCCGCGTCCGGATGCCGCCGCTCGATGCGCTCGACCGGCTCGCGGCCCGCACCGTGCTCGGGTCGCTCGTCGTGCTGACCCTGGGGATCGGCGTCGGCGCCGCCAGCTTCGAGCGCGGCGACTTCGACGCCGCGATGGTGGTCACGCTCCTCATCCTTGCCACCTACTCCGCCCTGCTCGTGCTGCGCCACGAGGGCTGGCGGGGCCGCCGCGCCGCCCTGCTCAACCTCTGCGGCTTCGCGCTCGTGGCGATCGTCCTCCCTCTGACCCACTTCGCCGCATGAAGCTGACGCTCGTCGGCGTGTCGCACCACAAGGCTCCGATCGAGCTGCGCGAGCGTGTCGCGCTCGACCTCGAGACGTGCACTGCGCTCGCCGAGCAGCTCGGCGGGGAGGCGGTGGTTCTCTCGACGTGCAACCGCACCGAGCTCTATCTGGCCCAGGACGAGCACGTGGAGGAGCTCGCGGTCGGGACGCTCGCGGAGCTCGCCGGCGACCGCGGCGACGACCTCTCCGCAGCGCTCTACCGGCTTCGCGACGAGGCGGCGGCGCTGCATCTCTTCCGGGTCGCGGCCGGCCTCGACTCGCTCGTCCCTGGTGAGGGCGAGATCCTCGGCCAGGTCCGGACCGCCTTCGAGTCGGGCTCGCCGGGGCCGTTCCTCGACAAGCTCTTCCGCCAGGCGCTCCACGCCGGCCGCCGTGTGCGGCTCGAGACCGCGATCAGCGAGAGCCCGGCGTCGGTGCCGTCGGCGGCCGCCGCCCTCGCGCAGCAGGTCTTCGACGAGCTCTCCGGCCGACGCGTGCTCGTGCTGGGCGCCGGGAAGATGAGCGAGGCGACGGCGCGCAACCTCGTCTCGCGCGGGGCCGACGTGGCCGTCGTCGCGAACCGGACGCTGGCGCACGGCGAGGAGCTCGCGACGCGGCTGGGCGCGCAGGCGGTCGAGCTCGAGGCGATCGGCGCCGAGCTCGAGCTCGCCGACGTCGTCGTCTCGGCCACGAGCGCTTCCGACCACGTGATCACGCGGGACGTCGTCGCCGCAGCGCTCCGGGCTCGCAAGGGACGCCCGCTGCTGCTCGTCGACCTCGCCGTCCCCCGCGACCTCGACCCGGCGATCAACGAGCTGGACGGCTGCTTCCTCTACGACGTCGACGACCTCGAGGCGGTCGTCACGGAGACGATCTCGGGCCGCCGCACGGAGGCTGCACGAGCGGAGAGCCTCGTCGCCGACGAGGCGGACCGGTTTCGCGAGTGGCACGCCGCACTCGACGTCGTCCCGACGATCGCGTCGCTGCGCGCGCTGGCCGAGGAGATCCGCGACAGCGAGCTCGCGCGGGCCGGCGGGCGGCTCTCCGAGAGCGAGCGCCGGCATGTCGAATCGGTCACCTCCCAGATCCTCGCGAAGTTGCTGCACCTGCCGACAATTCGCATGAAAGAGGCAGCCGCGGCAGCCGACGGAGTGGTCTATGCTGACGTTGTGAGGCATCTGTTCGGGCTCGAGGAGGAGGAGCGGCGGCGTTGAACACGCGCTTCCTGACCGGTCGCCCGCTGCCGCTGCAGGTGCCGACCGCGTTCGTGCGGATCCGGCCGACCAGTGCCACCGGCATGCGCGGCTGCGGCGAGTCCCGGCCCGCGTCGCGGCGAAGCTGTGCTCATCCGCGTCGGTTCCCGCGGCAGTAGGCTCGCGCTCACCCAGGCGGAGCAGGCGGCCGAGAGGCTCCGCGCGGGTTCTGGCGAGACTGCGATCGAGATCGCGCTCGTTCCGATCACGACGGCGGGCGACCGCGACCGGACGAAGCCGTTCGGCGAGATCGGGTCGCGCGGCGTCTTCGTCAAGGAGCTCGAGGAGGCGCTGCTCGAAGGCAGGATCGACGTGGCGGTGCACTCGGCGAAGGACATGACCGCGAGCGATCCGGAAGGTCTCGTGGTCGGGGCCTATCCGCCGCGGGAGGATCCGCGCGACGCCCTCTGCGGTGCGAGCGAGCTTCGCGCCGGCATGCGCGTCGGCACCGCGTCCGTGCGCCGCAGGGCGCAGCTGCTCGCGCTCGAGCCGGGGCTCTCGATCGAGCCTCTCCGCGGCAACATCGACACGCGGCTGCGCAAGCGCGGGGAACGGGGCCTCGACGCGGTGGTGCTCGCCGCCTGCGGCCTCGACCGGCTCGGCCTCGAGGCCGAGATCGGACATCGGTTCGATCCCGACGAGCTGCTGCCGGAGGCGGGCCAGGGCTCGCTCGCGCTGCAGGTTCGGGCCGGGGAGGAGGCTCTCGTCGCGGCGGCGGACGATCCCGAGACGCGCCGCCGGGTCGAGGCCGAGCGCCGCTGCGTCGCGCTCGTCGGGGGCGGCTGCCTCGCGCCCGTCGCCGCCTTCCACGACGGGACGACGCTGACGGCGCTCGTCGCCGACGAGCAGGGCGCGTGGATCGAGCGTCGCACCGGCGTCGATCCGGAGGTCGTCGCGCGCGAGCTGCTCTCGTTCGTCTCGTGAAGGTCGTCGTCACGCGGCCGGAGGGACAGGAGGAGGAGCTCGTGCGCGGCCTGGTCGCGCTTCGGCACGAGGTCGTCCGTTGCCCGCTGCTCGAGATCGAGTCCCTCGGAGACGAGCCGGTCGACGTGTCCGGTTACGACTGGGTGATCGTCACGAGCGTCAACGGCGCCCGGGAGCTGCGGCGGCGGCTGCGAGGCACGCCCGCGCGCGTGGCGGCGATCGGCCAGGCGACGGCGGAGGCCTTCGGCGGCGCCGACCTCGTGCCGGCGGTCGCAACGCAGGAGGGGCTGCTCGCCGAGCTGCCGCGGCCGGCCGGACGTGTCCTCTTCGCGGGAGCCGAGGGGGCGCGTCGGCTGCTCGCGGACGAGCTGGGCGCGGACGTCGTCTCGCTCTACCGGACGCGGGAGCTGACCCCGCCGATCCCGCCGGCGGGCGACCTCGTCGTGCTCGCGTCGGCGTCGGCCGCGCGCGCGTTCGGCCGGATCGGCGTCGACATCCCGGCGATCAGCATCGGGCCGCAGACGACGCAGGCGGCGCGGGAGGCGGGAGTCGAGGTCGTGCGCGAGGCGAAGACGCACGACGTCGCGGGCCTGCTGGCAGCGATAGGCTCCGGCGCGTGTTCGTCACCTTCCTGAGCGACTTCGGGCTCCAGGACGACTTCGTCGGCACCTGCCACGGGGTGATCAAGCGAATCGCCCCCGAGGCGCAGATCATCGACATCACGCACGGGATCCCGCGGCAGCAGATCCTGCAGGGGGCACTCGTGCTCGCGAACACGATCCGGTACATGCCGGTCGGGAGCCACCTCGCGGTCGTCGACCCCGGTGTCGGCGGCGCGCGCCGGGCCCTCGCGTTGCGCGACCAGGACGGCCGCTACTTCGTCGGGCCTGACAACGGTCTGCTGATTCCGGCCGCCGAGCGCGCGGGGATCGAGGCCGCGCACGAGCTTGCGAACCCCGCATACGCGCTCGAGACGATCTCGCGCACCTTCCACGGCCGCGACCTGTTCTCGCCGGCGGCCGCGCATCTCGCGTCCGGAGTCGCGATCGGCGAGCTCGGCCCGCCGGTCGACCCGGACGCGCTCGTCCGGCTCGACCTGCCGCAACCCGAGGTGCGTGCCGACCGGATCATCGCGACGATCCTCTACCTCGATTCGTTCGGCAACGTCGCCCTCAACCTGACGCGCGACCACATCACCGAGGCGGGGATCGTGCCCGGGATGCAGGTCGAGCTCGATCTCGGCGGCGAGCGGTTCTACGCCGTCGCGGCGCGGACGTTCGCGGACGCGCGGCCGGGCGACATCATGCTCTACGAGGACAGCTACCGGAACATGTCCGTCGCGATCAGCAGCGGCAACGCGGCCGAGATGCTGCACGCACGTGTCGGACAGGCGATCAGGATCAACCTCGGCAACCT
This sequence comes from uncultured Gaiellaceae bacterium, assembly GCA_963732995.1. Classification (GTDB taxonomy): domain Bacteria; phylum Actinomycetota; class Thermoleophilia; order Gaiellales; family Gaiellaceae; genus Gaiellasilicea. The sequence continues at coordinate 327,972 of CAVTBS010000006.1, forward strand.
CTAGGTTGCAGCTACCGCCACCGTCTGCGAGTCTCCGGCGCACAAGGACGTTCGCGGAGCGGTCATTCCGTCCCGGACGTCCTTCCTTCTGCGGTCAGGAGTGTGCGGGCCGTCGACTCGCCCACGGCCGCGCCGCTTCGAGCTGCGACGAGATCCGGAAGAGGAGCGCTTCGCCGAGCGGCGGGCCGACGAGCTGGACGCCGATCGGCAGGCCGTCGTCCGTCCAGTGGAGCGGCAGCGACACCGCCGGCTGGCCGGTGACGTTGAAGACGGCGGTGAACGGCGTGAAGCCGGCGGCCCGATCGAACTGCTCGCGCGGGCTCTCGGGCTCGGTGTCCCAGCCGAGGGGCACCGGCGGCAGCGCGAGCGTCGGGGTCAGCAGGAGGTCGAAGTCGGACCAGAACGAGACGATCCGGCGCGCGCGCAGCTGCAGCCGGCCGATCGCGCCCGCGTAGACCGGGCTCGTCGTGGCGAGCGCTGCGTCGAGATACCACTGGTTCAGCGCCGAGAGCTCGGTCGGGTCCGCGATCGGATAGAGCGCCGGGATCGCCTGCCAGATCGGCAGGAAGTCCTCCATCAGCTCCTCGCCGCCCCAGTCGGGCGCCGCTTCGACGACCTCGTGGCCGAGTGAGGTGAGTAGCTCCGCCGCCTGGCGGGCGGCGGCGACACAGGCGGGATCGACCTCGGTGTCGATCGGCGCCTCGGTCGTCACGGCGATTCGCAGGCGGCCCGGATCGACGCCGATCTCCTCCACGAATGGCCGCTCCGGCGGCGCGGCAGGGAACGGATCGCCCCACTCGTAGCCGGTGACGAGGTCGAGATAGGCGGCGGCGTCGAGGGTCGTCCGCGCCAGCGGCCCCGCGGTGCCGAGCCCGATCCCGGGAACGAACGGGGCGTTCGAGACGCGGCCGCGCGACGCCTTGATCCCGAAGACGCCGCAGCACGAGGACGGGATCCGGATCGAGCCGCCCCCGTCGGAGCCCTGAGCGAGCCCGACGAGACCGGCGGCGACGGCCGCCGCGGCACCGCCGCTCGAGCCGCCGGCGTTGCGGCCGAGATCCCACGGCGTCCTGCAAGGCCCGTTCAGCGGCGAGTCGGTGAACGCCGTCGAGCCGAACTCGGGCGTGTTCGTCTTGCCGAGGACGACGAAGCCGGCTGCGCGCGTCTTCGCGACGTGGGCGAGGTCGAAGTCGGGGACGTTCTGCTCGAACGCCTTGCACGAGAAGGTGGTGCGGATCCCGGCGGTCGTGTCGAGGTCCTTGAACGCGATCGGGACGCCGTGGAACGGCGCCTCGGCGGTCGCGTCGGCCTTCGCGCGCGCGTCGGCGAGCGCCTCCTCGGCGCACACGGTCACGAACGCGCCCAGCTCGGGATCCAGCTTCTCGATCCGGTTCAGGTAGAGCTCGGTGAGCTCGACCGGCGAGACCTCGCGCTCCCGCACGAGGCGAGCCTGCTCGGTCGCCGGCAGGAAGGCGAGCTCGTCCACGGCGCTACGCGTCGAGGCTCGCGGGCCCGGGGCCTCGCGCACCGATGGCGATCCCGCCGAACAGCGCGAAGCCATCGAGCGTCAGCGTCGGCGCGTCGGGGCTGTCGTCGTCCGCCGCACGGACGTCGACGCCACCGGCCGCTGCGTGCACGTTCGACTCGAGCCGCCAGCCGGGAGGAACGCGGATCGCGACCCCGCCGAAGATGGCATGCACCGTCAGGTGAGCTGACGGGGCGAGCGTCGCCTCGCGCAGGTCGAGGTTGACGCCGCCGAACCACGCGATCGCTGAGCCGCCGGTGAAGGCGGCCGCGCGGCTCTTCAGGTCGACGCCGTCGAAGATCGCGACCAGCGCCACCTCGTCGCTCGACTCGTCGCCGCGGCTCGGGAGGGCGCGCCTGGCGACGGCCGCCGCCGCGGTGAAGCCCGCGAACGACGCCGAGGCTCGTGAGCGCGGCTGCACGGAACAAGCGCATCGCGCCAGCCTAGTGGAGCGGCGGCAACGACCGGGACGGTGATCGGTGGACCCCGTCCCGGTCGTCGTCGGCTCAGATCCAGTCGAAGGTGTCCTGCAGGAACGGGACGGCGAAGTAGAGGACGAACATCGCCGACGCCACCCACATGAACGGGTGGATGTCGCGCGCCCGGCCCTGGGCGGTGCGGGCGAGCGTGAAGGCGAGGAAGCCCATCCCGATTCCGTCCGTGATCGAGAAGGTGAAGGGCATGAACATGATCGTCAGCGCGGCGCCGAGCCCGATCGCGAGATCGGTGAAGTCGATCCCCGCGAGCTTGCGGCCGTCCTGGCGCCCCTCGGCGTCCTCCTCCGCCTCGGTCAGCGCGGTCATCATCATGAAGCCGACGAGGATCAGCGCCGGCGCGGTTGCCTGAGGCGGCACCATCCCGATGATCGGCGCGATGAACATGAAGGGGAAGAACAGCGCTCCGGCGACGACTGCCACCCAGCCGGTTCTGCCGCCGACGCCGACCCCCGAGGCCGACTCGATGTACGTGGTCGCAGACGAGGTCGAGGCCGCGCCGCCCGCGACCGCGGCCAGCGAGTCGACGAGCAGCGGCTTCCGGATGTCCTCCATGCGCCCGTTCTCGTCCAGGTAGCCCGCCGGCTTGCCGACGCCGACGAGCGTTCCCATCGTGTCGAAGAAGTCCGCGAGGAAGAGGGAGAACGCCCAGACGATCGCCGAGATGAACGCGAGCTCCGTGAACGCGTCGAAGTTGAACTCGCCGAGCAGCGAGAGGTCGGGCGTCTCGTAGACGTCGCCGGGCCAGGACGCGCCCGCCGTGAAGCCGGCGGCGTTGTCGTCCGCCTCATTGATGACCGTGGCGAGGATCGTCGTCGCGACGATCCCGATCAGGAGGTCGCCGCGGACGCCGCGAGCTCTGAGCACGATCGTGAGGGCGAGCCCGAAGAGCGTCACGAAGGCGGGCCAGGTCGTCAGCGGCGCGAGGTCGACGACCGTGCCCGTGCCGCGGATCACGAGGCCCGAGTTGACGAGCCCGATGAAGGCGATGAAGAGGCCGATGCCGATCGCGATCGCCTTCTTCAGGTCCAGCGGGATCGCATCCATGATCCGCTCGCGCATCCCCGTGAGCACGAGGACGGTGACCGCGATCCCCTCGACGACGACGAGCCCCATCGCCGCCGGGAACGACAGCCCCTCACCGGCGACGAGGCTGAAGGCGACGACGGCGTTCAGGCCGAGGCCCGGCGCGATCGCGTAGGCCTTGTTCGTGTACAGCCCCATCAGGATCGTCATCACGCCGGCCACGAGGCACGTCGCGGCGAGGACCTGGTTGAACGGGAGCCCGATCTCGGAGAGGCCTTCGATCCCGGCGAAGCTGAGGATCTGCGGGTTGACGAAGATGATGTAGGACATGACGATGAACGTCGTCACCCCGGCCATCGTGTCGCGGCCGAGCGTCGTCCCGTGCTGGCCGAAGCGGAAATAGCGCTCGAGGATGCCGGCGCCGCCGCCGGGTCGAGCAGCCGTGTCGGACATGGCCTCTCCTTTGCCCTCGCGATTGACCGTGCGAGGGTGACTTTGCGCGGTCCGGCGGACGGAACGCCCGTCTGTCAGGACAGGCGCTAGACGGGTCCGAGCCGAAGACGCCGCTCGAGCGGCAGCTCGCGGAAGAGCTTGCGCGTCTTCTCGCTCAGCTCGTTCGAGTACGCCCAGCCGACGTACTGGCAGCGTGGGCAGCTGCCCGCTTCGTCATGACGCCGCGGCCCGGGCGTGAACGCACGCTCGTGACCGCAGCGAAGACATTCGACCGTGAGCGACTCCACGACCATGTTGTCGGCGCATCCGGGTCCCGTTGCCTTCCCTCGTGCGAGTGAAGCGGGTCAGGTGCGCCGGGACGCCTCGAGCAGCGCATCCCAGCTCGCGAGCTTGATCCGGGGGCGGCCGTGCGGCTCGCCGGCGCTCCGCTCGGCCGCGTCGATCGCCTGCCAGCCGGCGTAGAGGACGGCGTCGGCGCCACGCGTCGAGAGCAGTGCCTCGAGCGTCCCGTCGCCGCGCGCCGGCAGCTTCCCGGCTCGGGCGTCCTCGAGCAGCAGCGCGACGGTCTCGGTTGCGTCCTTCTTGTTCGTCCCGATCACGCCGCTCGGGCCGCGCTTGATCCAGCCGGCCGCGTACAGGCCCGGCTCCACGCGCCCGCCCTCGTTCGGGATCGTCCCCGAGCCCTCGTCGAACGGGACGCCGGGGAGGGCGACGCCGCGGTAGCCGACGCTGCGGAAGACGATCCCGCACGGGATCGTCTCGCGCTCCTCGGTCGCGACGGCGCGTCCGTCGACGAGCTCGTTGCGGACGAGCTCGATCGCCTCCACCTTGCCGTCGCCGTGGATCGCGACCGGCGAGGCGAGGAACCGAAGCACGATCCGGCGGCGCTTGCCGGTCGGCGTGCGGACGGCGTAGTCGCGGAGATGCTCGACGTTGCGCTTGACCGTCGGCGGCGCGGCGTCGAGCTCCGCCGCGCTCGCCGCGTCGAGCTCGAGATCGGCGGGGTCGACGACGATGTCTGCGCCCGCCAGCTCCCCGAGCTCGCCGACCTCGACCGGCGTCCACGCGGCCTGGACCGGCCCGCGCCGCCCGACGACGAGGATCTCGACGATCGCTGAACTGTTGATTGCTTCGATCGCCGCGTCGGTGGTGTCGGTCGGCGCCAGCTCTTGAGGCGTCAGCGCGAGCATGCGGGCGACGTCGAGCGCGACGTTCCCGTTGCCGATCACCACCGCCCGCTCGTGCGAAAGGTCGAACTCGAGCTCCTGGAAGTCCGGGTGGCCGTTGTACCAGGCGACGAACTCCGTGGCCGCCCAGGAGCCCGGCAGGTCCTCTCCCGCGATCCCGAGCTGCCGGTCGGTCTGGGCGCCGACCGAGTAGACGACCGCGTCGTAGAGCCCGCGCAGCTCCTCGTGCGTCACGTCGCGGCCGACCTCGACGTTGCCGAAGAAGCGGAACCCCGGCTGCGCAGCCGTCTTCTCGAACGCGCGGGAGACGGCCTTGATGTTCGGATGGTCGGGCGCGACGCCGAGCCGGACGAGGCCCCAGGGCGTCGGCAGGCGCTCGATCAGGTCGACCTCGACCGGGACGTCGCTTGCGAGCAGCGCGGAGGCTGCGTAGAACCCGGCCGGCCCGGAGCCGACCACCGCGACACGGAGAGGATCCACGCGCGAGAGTCTAGGGTGAGGTCTCAACCCGACGAAGGGAGCTCGGCATGGGTGGTCTCGACGATCTCTTGAAGGGCGCCGGAGGTGGCGGTGGCGGCGGCGGCGGGCTCGGCGACCTGCTCGGCGGCATCCTCGGCGGCGGCTCGCAGGGAGGAGGCTCCGGCGGTCTCGGAGGCAACCCGATGCTGAAGATGCTCCTGCCGATCGTCGCGAGCATGTTGATGAACGGCGGGCTGCAGAAGATCCTGGGCCGGCTCCAGCAGAGCGGCCAGGGTGCGAAGGGGCAGTCCTGGGTCTCGACCGGCCCGAACGAGCCTGCCGACGCCACAGACATCAAGGCGGCTCTCGGCGGCGAGGAGCTGGCGCAGATCGCGCAGCAGCTCGGCGTCAGCGAGGACGAGGCGGCAGAAGCCGTCGCGCAGGTGCTCCCGGACGTGGTCGATCAGGCGACGCCCGACGGCGAGCTGCCGGACGACGACGAGCTCGACCGGAAGTTCGGGCGGCTGCACGAGCTGGACGGTGTGCGCGAGGGCTAGCAGCCTCGTCCTCTCCGGCCTCCTGCTCCTCGTCTGCGTGGGCTGTGGCAACGGTGACGGAGCCGAGCGCTTCGCGCTCTACCACCTGGAGACCGCGATCGGCCGTCCCGGGGCCGACGGAGAGCTCCGCTGCGGGCCGCCCCGTGCGGAGTGCCCCGGCGTGCTCGCGCAGCACCCTCGTCCCGACGTGCGCTACCAGGTGCTGGCCGAGCCGGGGCTCGAGGGGGACGGGATCGACCGGGCCGGGATCGAGGCGCGAGGCGAGCTCGTCGTGATCCCGCTGACGGCCGAGGGCACGGCGGCGTTCGGGCGGCTGACGCGGGAGGTCGCTCGCTACGGAGCACGCGACCAGGGCTGGCATCACGTCGCGGTCGTCGTCGGGGACGAGATCGTCGCGTTCCCGGAGGTCGACTTCGACCAGTACCCGAACGGGATCCCGAACGCGCCGTCGTTTCAGCTCACAACGACGAGCGCTGCCGTCGCGCAGGAGTTCGTCGAGCGGCTACGCGAGGACTAGTGGGAGCAGCCGGAGCCGCAGCCGCCGCCGTGCTCGGCAGCGGGGGCGTCCGCCGCCCCTTCTTCCACCGTGAACGAGTGACCGCAGCCGCACGAGGCCTGGGCATTCGGGTTGTCGATCTTGAACCCGGACTCCTCGAGGCCGTTGAGGAAGTCGATCGTGGCGCCCTTCAGGTACGGGGCGCTGTGCGGGTCGACCACGATCGTGACGCCGTGCAGCTCGAGCGTCTCGTCGTCGTCGACCGGGCCCGAGTCGAAGCCGAGCCCGTACTGGAAGCCCGAGCAGCCGCCGCCCTGGATCGCCACGCGGAGGACCGACGTCTCGCCGTCGGGATCCTCGGCCATCAGCTCGCGGATCTTCGCCGCCGCGGTGGGCGTCAGCGAGACGAGGGTCGTGTCGGGGCGCTCGACGATCTCCATGGCCCTGATCGTAGCAGGGGCGTCGTCCGTCACCGTCCCTCGTCCGAGGGGTGCTTCGAGGGCGACTTTGTGACACGTCAGCGGCGCTTGATTCCAGCGGTTGCACCTCTCTTCGTGCGCCCGAGGCAGGCTTGCTAGCGTAGGCCCGACTCGGATGCTTGAGGACTACTTCCCGCTTCTGGTCTACGCGTTCCTCGCCGCCGCGATCCCGGCCTCGTTGATCGCGTTCTCGTTCATCTTCGCCACCCGTCCGAAGAGCCGCGTCAACGCCCGCTTCCTCCCCTTCGAGTCGGGCGTCTCCGAGGGGCCGCCGAAGCAGCAGCGCTTCACCGTCAGCTTCTACATGACGGCGATGCTCTTCATCCTCTTCGACATCGAGATCGTCTTTCTCTATCCGCTGGCGATCGTGCTCGAGCAGCTGGGCTGGTTCGGGCTGACCGAGTTCCTCGTCTTCGTCGCGATCCTCGGGGTCGCGTACATCTACATCTGGCGGAAGGGAGCGCTCGAATGGCGCTAGACAAGAGCGTCGACCGCTCGCGGGTGTCGAAGCGGCCGCTGGCCAAGGCCGGGCTCCAGTCCGAGCGCCTGCTCTGGCCGACGAAGCAGGGCGTCTTCGAGCAGGAGGTCGAGTCGATGGAGGACGCGCTCGGGCTGACGACGCTCGAGAAGGCGCTCGCCTGGTCGCAGACCAAGTCGATGTGGCCGGCGACGTTCGGCCTCGCCTGCTGCGCGATCGAGATGATGTCGATCGTCTCCTCCCGCTACGACATCGCGCGCTTCGGGATGGAGAAGTTCTCGTCCTCGCCGCGCCAGGCCGACCTGATGATCGTCTCCGGCCGGGTCGCGCACAAGATGGCAGCGCCGCTGCGGCAGGTCTACGACCAGATGCTGGAGCCGAAGTGGGTGATCGCGATGGGCGCCTGCGCGAGCTCCGGCGGGATGTTCAACAACTACACGATCCTGCAGGGCGTCGACAAGATCGTCCCGGTCGACATCCACGTGCCCGGCTGCCCGCCGCGGCCGGAGGCGCTGATGGAGGGAATCGTCCGCCTGCACGAGAAGGTGATGGCGGGGATCCCGCCGGCGTACCAGATCCGCGGAGTCGCCTCCTAGTGCCCTACGAGGGCGTTCCCGGTCTCGTCGAGACCCGCGAGGCGCACGGCGAGACGACGCTTGTCGTCGATCCGGCGCGGCTTGACGAAGCGTGCCTCCACCTCCGTGACGAGGAGGGCTTCAACCTGCTCGTCGACATCGTCGCGACCGACTATCTCGGCTGGGGCGAGGGCGGCGTCGCCGGCTACTACGGCTCCGGGTCCGGCCGCAACCTGAACGAGCCGGCGGCGCAGGGCTACTCCCGCTCGCCGGAGCCGAAGCCGAAGCGCTTCTCGCTCTCCTATCTCCTGATCCGCGTCGCCGACGACACCACGCGCGTGCGCGTCCAGGTCTGGCTCGACGACGGGCAGTCGGTGGCGACCGTCGTCCCGGTCTGGCCGACGGCGGACTGGTACGAGCGGGAGGCCTTCGACATGATGGGCATCCCCTTCGACGGCCACCCGAACCTCGTCCGGATCCTGATGGACGACGACTGGGAGGGGCACCCGCTCCGCAAGGACTATCCGATCGGCGGCGAGCCCGTGCGCTTCTCGGAGGCGGAGTAGTGGCGATCGTCGAGCACAGGCTTCCGGTCACCGGGCGCGCCCCGTACGCCGGCTCGCGGATCCCGCACCCCGTCCCGACGATTCTCGCGGCAGACCCGAGGATGGAGGACGTGCTCAGGGTGAACTTCGGCCCCAACCACCCCTCCACGCACGGCGTCCTCCGCCTGATCGTCGACCTGCACGGCGAGCACGTCGTCGGGCTCGCAGCCGTGATCGGGTATCTGCACACGGGCTTCGAGAAGACGATGGAGCAGAAGACGTGGTGGAAGGGCGTCACCTATCCGGCACGCGTCGACTACGTCTCCTTCCAGTACAACGAGCTCGTCTACGTGCTCGCGGTCGAGAAGCTGCTCGAGCTGAGGGTGCCGCGGAAGGCGACCTGGATGCGGATGGCCCTCGGCGAGCTCGTCCGGATCCACTCGCATCTCGTCTATCTCGGCACCTCCGCGCTCGAGATCGGGGCGATCTCGATGTTCTGGTACTGCTTCCGCGAGCGCGATCTCGTGCTCGACCTCTTCGAGATGGTCGCCGGGACGCGCATGCACACGCGCTATTTCCAGGTGGGCGGGCTCGCCGAGGACATCCCGGTCGGCTTCTACGACGAGGCGCGCAAGTTCTGCGAGCGGATGCCGAAGGCGGTCGACGAGTACGAGGCGATCCTCAACTCGAACAAGATCTGGCTCGAGCGGACGGTCGGCGTCGGTGCGCTCTCGGGCGAGGACGCGATCGCGCTCGGCCAGACCGGCCCGAACCTCCGCGCCTCGGGCGTCGACTGGGATCTCCGCAAGCGCGAGCCGTACCTCGCCTACGACGAGGTCGACTTCGCCGTGCCGGTCTACTCGGGCGGTGACGTCTTCGACCGCTACAAGGTCCGCGTCGACGAGATGCGCGAGTCGGTGCGGATCATCGAGCAGAGCGTCGACCGGCTCGAGCAAATGCAGGGCGAGCCGTGGATCGCGGACGACCGCAAGGTCGTGCTGCCGCCGCGCGAGGAGCTGCACACCTCGATGGAGTCGCTGATCCACCACTTCAAGATCGTCACCGAAGGCTTCCGCGTCCCCGAGGGCGAGGTCTACGTCGGGATCGAGTCGCCGCGCGGCGAGTCGGGCTGCACGATCGTCTCCGACGGGACGGCCAAGCCCTGGCGCGTCAAGTTCAGGGCACCGTCGTTTGCCGCCCTGCACGCGACCGCGGCGTGCTGCCAGGACGTCGCCGTCGCCGACCTGATCGCCGTCGTCGGCTCGCTCGACGCGGTGATGGGGGACGTCGACCGATGAGCGCCCGGGAGAAAACGTTCTACGACGAGGTCCAGGAGCTCCGCTCGCGCTATCCGGTCTCGCGCTCGGCGACCCTGCCGGCGCTGCGGCTGGCGCAGGAGCGGCACGGCTGGCTCTCGCCGGAGGCATTCCGCGAGGTCGCCGAGGCGCTCGACGAGACGCCCGCGTACTGCATGGCGGTGGCGTCCTTCTACGACATGTACCACCTCGCCCCGGTCGGGACGCACCTCGTCGAGGTCTGCACGAACGTCTCCTGCGCCCTCGTCGGCGCGCAGCAGGTGCTCGAGGCCTTCCAGGACGAGCTCGGGATCCACGCCGGCGAGACGAGCGACGACGGCGAGGTGACGCTGCGCACGATCGAGTGCGCCGGCGGGTGCGGCTGGGGCACGGTCGTCGCCCTGAACCACCGCTATCGCGAGCGCGTCACGGCGGCGGACGTGCCGGCGATCGTGGCGGAGATCCGGGGCAACGGGGCCGTCGATGGCGGCTGAGCAGTTCATCGTCCTCGCGGGCGCCGAGGAGCGGCCGCTCACGAAGCTCGCGGACTACCGCGAGGCGGGCGGGTTCGACGCGCTCGAGACCGCGCGGGCGATGGAGCCGGCGGCGGTCGTCGAGGAGATCCTCGAGTCGGGCCTGCGCGGCCGCGGCGGCGCGTTCTTCCCGACCGGCCGCAAGGCGAGCTTCCTCGCGAAGGGCACCGGCAACCCGACCTACCTCGTCGTCAACGCGGACGAATCCGAGCCCGGGACGTTCAAGGATCGCGAGATCATGTTCAGCGTCCCCTTCCGGCTGATCGAGGGCTGCCTGATCACGGCGCACGCGATCGAGTCGGACCGCGTCTTCATCTACATCCGCGGCGAGTACCTGCACGAGTTCGAGGTCCTGCGCGATGCGCTCGCCGAGGTGCACAAGGCGAAGCTCCTCGGCGGGGTCACGATCGTGCTCCACCGCGGCGCCGGCGCGTACATCTGCGGCGAGGAGACGGCGTTGCTCGAGTCGCTCGAGGGCAAGCGCGGCCAGCCGCGGACGAAGCCCCCGTTCCCGGCCGTTGCCGGTCTCTACGCCTCGCCGAGCCTGATCAACAACGTCGAGACGATCGCGACCGTCCCGAAGATCATCGAGCTGGGCGGGAAGGAGTACGCGAAGACCGGCGTCCCCCCGGACTCGTCGGGCACCCGTGTCTTCTCGCTCTCCGGCAACGTCGTCAACGGCGGCAACTACGAGCTGCCGATGGGCGTCACCCTGCGCGAGCTGATCTACGAGCCGGAGCTCGGCGGCGGGATCGCGAACGGCCGTCAGCTCAAGGCGGTGATCCCGGGCGGCTCGTCCGTGCCCGTCCTGACCGCCGACCAGCTCGACACCCCGCTCGAGGCGAACGCGATGGCCGAGGCGGGCTCGATGCTCGGCTCCGGCGCGATCATCGTCATCGACGACCGCTGCTGCATGGTGCAGCTCGGCCTCCGGGTGGCGCAGTTCTACATGCACGAGAGCTGCGGCAAGTGCACGCCGTGCCGCGAGGGCACCCGCTGGATGGTGCAGATCCTGAGCTCGATCGAGGAGGGGACGGCCTCGCAGGGCGACCTCGACCTGCTCCTCGACGTCTGCGACCGCATCCTCGGCAAGTGCCTCTGCCCGCTCGGCGACGCCGCCGCGATGCCGGTCGCGAGCTACATCGACAAGTTCCGCTCCGAGTTCCAGGAGCACCTCGACAGCGGCTGCCCGATGCACGGCAGCTCGTCGCTCGAGGGCATCCTCGCCCCGGTCGACCAGCACTCGCACGCTCCCGTCGCCGAGGTCCCCGCGTGACCCGCACCGTCCGTTTCAGCCACCACGGGTGTCAGACTCGTGCCAGAGTCGTCTCTGACACCGTTTCTTGGTTTGAAGTACGAAACGGCTGCAAAAGGCGGTTTTCGGGGCCGTTACCGGACTGCGCAGGTTTGGTGACCGAGGTGTCACGGTGAGCGCGGTCGAGTCCGTGAAGGTGACGATCGACGGCCGCGAGGTCGACGTGCCCAAGGGTCTGGGGCTCGTCGAGGCCGCCGCCGCCGCCGGCGTCGAGATCCCCGTCTTCTGCTACGAGCCGCGCCTCGGGCCGGCCGTCGGTGCCTGCCGGATGTGCCTCGTCGAGATCGAGGGCGTGCCGAAGCTGCAGGCCGGCTGCACCCTGACCGCGCAGGACGGAATGGTCGTCCGCACCGCCGCCGCGTCGGCGAGGGCGGCCGAGGGCCAGAACGCGACGCTCGAGTTCATCCTCGTCAACCACCCGCTCGACTGCCCGGTCTGCGACAAGGGCGGCGAGTGCCCGCTCCAGGATCTGACCTTCCGCTACGGCCCCGGCGAGACGCGGATGACCTTCCCGAAGCGGACGTTCGACAAGCCGATCCCGATCTCGCCGACGATCGCGCTCGACCGCGAGCGCTGCATCCTCTGCTACCGCTGCACGCGCTTCTCGTCCGACGTCGCCGAGGACGGCCAGCTCGTCGCCAAGAACCGCGGCGCGCAGTCGATGATCGCGACGTTCGAGGACGAGGCCTACACGGCGCCGTTCAGCGGCAACGTGATCGAGCTCTGTCCCGTCGGCGCGCTCACCTCGACCCAGTACCGGTTCGAGGGCCGGCCGTGGGAGATCCAGAACGTGCCGACCGTCTGCGGCCTCTGCTCCGTCGGCTGCAACATCTCGGCGACGACCCGCGAGGGCAAGGTGAAACGGATCGTCTCCCGCAACCATCCCGAGCTGGACGAGGGCTGGCTCTGCGACAAGGGCCGCTTCGCCTACCCGCACGTCTACGCGGACGACCGGATCGTCGACCCGCTCGCACGCGAGCATCGCCGCGGGCTCAGCGTCCTCTCCTGGGACGACGCGCTCGAACGCGCCGAGGAGCTCCTGCGCGCCGCCCAGGGCCGGATCGTGACCGCGCTCTCCGGGTCGGAGACGGTCGAGCAGGCCTACGCACTCGGCAAGCTGCTGCGCCAGGGGCTCGGCGCGCACTCCGCGGTGCTGCCCGAGGCGGTCTCGCACGGGCTCGATGCTTTCCGGGCGCCGCTGGCGACGATCGGCGCGGCCGAGCTCGTCGTCGTGATCGGCGACGAGCGGGTCGCCGACCGGGCGCCGATCGTCGACCTCTGGATTCGGCAGGCGCGCCGCAACGGCGCCGAGGTCGTCCAGCTGGCCGAGCCGAAGCTGGGCAGGAAGCTCGAGGAGCGCGTCGCGGCCTCCGACCGCGCCGTCCTGATCTGGTCGGGTCGCGGCGGCGGCGGGGGTGCCCGGCTCGCAGAGCTCGGCCACCGGCTGGGTCTGGAGGCCAAGCCTGGCTGCGCCGCCTTCCATTTGCCGGCGACGCCGAACGCCCGCGGCGTCGCCGACGCCTGGGCGGCGTGCTCGGACGAGGACGAGGAGAACCCGGAGCCGATCGGCCTGTTGATCGTGTCCGGCGACGAGGCCGCCGCCGACCCGGCCGTGCGCGCGCTCGCCGAGCAGGCGGAGAGCGTGATCGCGATCACCATGTTCCAGGGGCTCGCCGTCGGCTGGGCCGATCTCGTCCTGCCGGGGACGAGCTACCTCGAGCGCGACGGCTCCTTCGTCAACCTCGAGGGCCGCGTCCAGCGCCTCCGCCGCGCGGTGATCCCGCCCGTCCCGGACGAGCTCGCCTGGATCGCCAAGCTCGCGGAGCGCTTCGACGTCGAGTTGTCGCCGCACGCGGCGATCGTGTTCGAGGACGTGTCCGCGCGCTGCTTCGGCGGGATCCCGTTCGGGGCCGTCGGCGAGCGGGCGCCGCTGCCGCGAGCGGGTCGAGTACGTCGCACCGGAGCCGGCGCCGGTCGCTCCGATCCCGCCCGCCGAGCCCGAGCCGCCGGAGCACTTCCTCGGCACCCTGCGGCTCCAGCGCTACCGGCCGCTCTTCTCCGGCCCGGCGGTCGAGCGCGTCCCGGAGCTCCAGTTCCAGCGGCCCCAGGCCGAGATCGAGCTCGCCTACGACGACGCGCAGCGCCGCCAGATCGCGACCGGCGACGAGGTCAGCGTGCGCTCGAACGGCACCTCACTCGCCCTGCGGGCACGCGTCAGCCGCGCGCTCGCGGCCGGCACCGCCCGGATCGCCGACGAGCACGCCGGCGAGCTCCACCGGGACGTGGAGGTGGTGAAGTCATGAGCGAGCCGTGGTGGGTGGCCGTGATCAAGAGCGTGATCATCATCAACCTCGTCATGGCCGCGTTCGCGTACCTGACCCTCGCCGAGCGCAAGGTGATGGGGCGGATGCAGCTCCGCTACGGCCCCAACAGGGCCGGCCCGTTCGGGCTCCTGCAGCCGATCGCCGACCTCGTGAAGCTGATCCGGAAGGAGAGCTTCTTCCCGGGCTCCGCCGTCGACGTGCTCTACATCTTCTCGCCCTGGGTCGCCGCCTTCACGGCGCTGACGACGTTCGCGGTGATCCCGTTCGGACCGGGCTGGGAGATCGGCGGCGTCCAGGTCGACGGCGTGGTCGCGGACGTCCCGATCGCGCTGATCCTGATCTTCGCGATCGGCTCCGTCGGCATCTACGGCTTCATCGTCGGCGGCTGGGCGTCCGACTCGAAGTACGCGCTCCTGGGAGCGATGCGGACCTGCGCCCAGCTCGTCAGCTACGAGGTCTCGCTCGCCCTCTCCGTCCTCGGCGTCGTCCTGATGGCGCACACGCTCTCGCTGACCGAGATCGTCGCCGAGCAGGACGGCTGGTGGTACATCGGCCCGCAGTTCGTCGGCTTCGTGATCTTCATGTTCGCCGGCACCGCCGAGACCGCCCGCGCGCCCTTCGACCTCCCGGAGGCCGAGCAGGAGCTCGTCGCCGGCTACCACACCGAGTACGGCGGCATGCGCTTCGGCCTCTTCACGATGAGCGAGTACATCAACCTGATCACGCTCTCCGGCCTCGCGGTGACGCTCTTCCTCGGCGGCTGGCACTTCCCGGTGCTCGAGGGCCTCGGGCCGCTGTGGTTCGTGCTGAAGCTGATGGTGCTCATCTTCATCTTCATCTGGATGCGGACGACGCTGCCGCGGCTGCGCTACGACCAGCTGATGCGCTTCGGCTGGAAGATCCTCCTGCCGGTGGCGACGGTCAACGCGGTCGTCACGGCGATCCTGGTGGTCTGGATCTGATGGCGATCGGGACCGCCAAGGGCTTCGGGGTCACCTTCCGCCAGATCTTCAAGCGGCCGATCACGCAGGAGTACCCCGAGTACAAGCGGCCCGTCTACCCGCGCTTCCGCGGCCGCCACCGGCTGCACACGCACGAGAACGGGCTCGAGAAGTGCGTCGGCTGCTCCCTCTGCGCAGCCGCCTGCCCGGCCGACTGCATCCGCGTCGTCGCGGCCGAGAACACCGCCGACAACCGCGTCTCCGCCGGCGAGCGCTACGCGCGCATCTACGAGATCAACATGAGCCGCTGCATCTTCTGCGGCTACTGCGAGCTCGCGTGCCCGTTCGACGCGATCACGCTCGGCAACGAGTACGAGATCTCGGAGTACTCGCGCGACGACCTGATCTACACGAAGGACATGCTCCTCGCCGAGCCGATGAAGCGCATTCCCGTCGCCGATCCCGGCCTCTACGACACCCCGATCCCGGCCTACAAGTCCGAGTCGTAGGCGTGGGCGACTTTCTCGTCTGGGTGATCTGGTTCCTCGCCGCCGGCGGCTGCCTCGGCTCCGGGATCGCCGTGATCACGTTCACGAACCCCTTCTACTCGGCGCTGGCGCTGATCGGCAACCTGGGCTCGCTCGCCGTCCTCTTCCTGCTCGCGTCGGCCGAGTTCCTCGCCGCCGCGCAGGTCCTGGTCTACGCGGGCGCCGTCATGGTCATGTTCCTGTTCGTGATCGCCTACCTCGGCGACCGCAGCGAGGGCGTGCGCCTTGCCGGCGGGCCGTCCTGGGTCCGGATCGGCGCGATCGTCGCAGCGACCGCCCTGCTCGTCGAGGTCGTCGTCGTGATCGAGATGGCGGCCGGCGACCGCCTCTCCGATCCCGCGGACATCCAGCGCTCGTTCGGCAGCCCGGAGGAGATCGGGCGCCTGTTCCTGACCGACCACCTGCTCGCGTTCGAGATCACCTCGATCATCCTTCTGGTCGCCGCCGTCGGCGGCGTCGTGCTCGGGTCGCGCTCCCGCGCCGAGGACGAGCTCGAGGAAGCGGAGGCCGCTCGTGCAGGGGCCTGACGTCCTCTGGTACCTGATCGTCGCCGCGATCCTCTTCTCGATCGGCACCGCCGGCGTGCTCCTGCGCCGGAGCCCGCTGATCGTGCTGCTCTCGCTCGAGATCATGCTCAACGCCGCCAACCTGGCCCTGATCTCGTTCGCGCGGATGCACGGTGACCACGCGGGGCAGATCTTCGCGCTCGCGGTGATGGCGGTCGCCGCCTCCGAGGTGGTCGTCGGCCTCGGCCTGATCGTCGCGATCGCGCGGCGGCGGCTCGACCTGGACGTCGACCGGCTCCGGGTGCTCAGGGGATGACGGCGGGCGCCTGGATCTGCCTGCTCGCTCCGCTCGCGGGCGCGCTCGCGATCACGCTGCTCGGCGGCTCGATCTCCCGGCTCACCGCCGGCTGGATCTCGACCGTCTCCGTCTTCATCGCCTTCGGCGGCGCGGTCGCGTCCTTCATCGGGCTGCTCGGCCGTGACCACGAGGAGCGCCAGGTGATCACGACCGCGTACACCTGGCTCGCGACCCCGAACTTCCGCGTCGACCTCTCCCTGCTCGTCGATCCGCTCTCGGTCGTGATGATGCTGATCGTCTCCGGCGTCGGCGGCCTGATCGTCCTCTACTCGGTCGGCTACATGGACGGTGATCCCGAGGAGCGGCGCTACTTCGCGTACATGTCGCTCTTCGTCTTCTCGATGCTGATGCTCGTGCAGGCGGGGAACTTCCTGCTCCTGCTCGTCGGCTGGGGGCTCGTCGGGCTCGCCTCCTACCTGCTGATCGGCTTCTGGCACCAGCGGCCCGAGGCGGTGGCGGCGGCCAAGAAGGCGTTCGTGATGAACGCGTTCGGCGACGCGACGATGGCGCTCGCGTTCTTCGTTCTGATGTGGCAGACCGGGACGCTGAACTTCCTCGCGTCCTTCGAGGGCGCCGCGACGCTCTCCCAGACGGCGGTCAACCTGGTCGCGCTCGGCCTGCTCGGCGGCGCGGTCGCCAAGTCGGCGCAGATCCCGCTCCACACCTGGCTGCCCGACGCGATGGAGGGGCCGACGCCCGTCTCGGCGCTGATCCACGCCGCGACCATGGTCACGGCCGGCGTCTACCTGATCGTCCGCGCGCATCCGATCTTCGAGCTGGCGCCCTCGATCTCCGACCTCGCCGCCGGGCTTGGTGCGATCACCCTCCTCGTCGCGGGGCTCGTCGCGCTCGTCCAGACCGACATCAAGCGGGTGATCGCGTACTCGACGATGTCGCAGATCGGCTACATGTTCGTCGGCGCCGGGCTCGGCGCCTACAGCAGCGCCATGTTCCACCTGATGACGCACGCGTTCTTCAAGGCGCTGCTCTTCCTCGCGGCCGGTGTCGTCATCCACCATCTCGCAGGCGAGCAGGACATCCGCAAGATGGGCGGGCTCCGTGGCTCGATGCCGAAGACGTACATCGCCTTCCTGATCGGCTCGCTCGCCCTCGTCGGGATCCCACCGCTCTCCGGCTTCTTCTCCAAGGACTCGATCATCGCCTCGTCGCTTGCGAGCGGCGGCTACGGCCAGGTCCTCTTCGCCGCGTGCCTGGTCGGAGCGCTCCTGACCGGGCTCTACACGTTTCGTCTCTTCTTCATCGTCTTCCGCGGCGAGCCCTCGCCGCTCGTCGTGGAGCACGCCGACGGGCACGGCCACGGCGAAGGGCCGTGGACGATGATGTGGCCGGTCGGGATCCTCGCCGTTCTCTCCGTGATCGGCGGCTGGGTGCAGGTCGCGGGCGGCTGGCACACGTTCGGCGAGTGGCTCGACCCGATCGCGATCGGCCGTGAGCACCTCGCGCTCGTCGAGCCGACCACGACGCAGGACTACGTCACGAGCGTGATCGCGGTCGGCCTCGGCCTGATCGGCATCTACGGCGCCTGGGTGCTCTACGGCGCGCGCAGCCGGCCGGTGCCGCGGAACGCCGCGATCCAGAACGCACTCGAGCACAAGCTCTGGTTCGACGAGCTCTACGACCTGATCTTCTACAAGCCGGCCGTGCTGCTCGCGCGCGGACTCCGCCGCGGCGTCGAGGAGCCCGTGATCGGCGGCTCGATCACCGGGGTCTCGATCGGGACCCGGGAGACGGCGGGCGTCGTGGGCGAAGCCCAGACCGGCTACCTGCGGAGCTATGCCCTCGCGATCGCCTTCGGCGTCGCGATCCTCGTCGTCGTCTTCGTGAGCGTCCAATGACGACCGCGCTGATCGTCCTTCCCCTCGCCGCGGCTCTCGTCGTCTGGCTCCTGCCGCTGCCGGGGCGGGTCGCCGGGGGGCTCGCGCTCCTGGCCGCGCTCGCCGAGGTGGTCCTGTGGGCGGTCGCCGTCGGGCAGTTCGACTTCACGGAAGGGCTGCAGCTCCAGGACCGGCACAGCTGGTTCAGCGACCTCGGCGTCTCCTACCACGTCGGCTTCTTCGGCTTCTCGATCTTCCTCGCCGGCCTCGCCGTGGTCGTCTCGACGATCGCGATCGCGTACGCGATCTGGTCGGCCGGCGACCGCAGCCGCGGCTACTACGGCCTCCTGCTCTTCCTGACGGGCTCGATCGTGGGCGTCTTCGCCGCCCAGGACCTGCTCGTCTTCTACGTCTTCTTCGAGGCGATGCTGATCCCGATCTACGTCCTGATGGGCGTCTGGGGCGGACCGCGGCGCCGGCGCGCGACGGCCACGTTCGTGATCTACACGATGGCCGGGTCGCTGCTGATGCTCGCGTCGATCGTCGTCTTCGGGCTCTCGCAGGGCACGTTCTCGCTCACCGACTCCGGGGTCTCGTCGAACGACTGGGTCTTCCTCGGCTTCCTCGTCGCCTTCGCGGTCAAGGCGCCGATCTTCCCCTTCCACGGCTGGCTCGTCGACGCCTACCGCGAGTCGCCGCCGGAGCTGGCCGCGATCCTCTCCGGCGTCGTCTCGAAGGCCGCCGTCTACGGCCTGCTCCGGATCGTGATCGGGAAGTTCCCGGAGCCGGTCGAGGAGTTCCAGACGACGATCCTCGCCTTCGCCACGATCGGGTTGATCTACGCCTCGGTGCTCGCCTTCCGCGCGCCCGACATCCGCAGCGTCGCGGCTTACTCCTCGATGGCGCAGATGGGCCTGATCACGATCGGCCTCTTCTCGCTGAACGAGCTCGGGATCGCCGGCGCGATCGTCCAGTCGGTGGCGCACGGGCTCGTCTCGGCGACGATGTTCCTGCTCGCGGGGATGGTCGAGCTGCGCACCGGCACGAGCGCGTTCGCCGGCCTCGGCGGGATGGCGCGCGGGCGGCCGGTGCTGGCGACCGTGTTGATGACGACCGGGATCATCGCGCTCGCCGTGCCGGGCTCGGTCGCGTTCGCGGGCGAGTTCCTGATCCTGGCTGGGATCTACGGCGTCGGGTGGGGCTGGGCGGTCGTCGGCGCCTCCGCGATCGTGCTCGCAGCGATGTACATGCTGCGGCTGATCTCGGCCGTGCTCCACACGGCGCGCGGGTCGGCCGTGCGTGAGGACGCGCCCGACGTGCGGCCCGTCGAGCTCGCGATCGTCGTCCCGCTCGTCGCGATCCTGCTGGTGCTCTCGGCCTGGCCGGCGTCGATCTCCGAGCGCGCGTTCCCGCTGATCGAGGACGGCCCGCAATCCGAGGTGTCGCCGTGATCGAGACGCCGACCGTCGACTGGCTCGCGCTCGCGCCGACGCTGTCACTGCTCGCCGCCTCGGGCGTCGCGCTGCTCGGCAGCGTGCTCGTCCCCTGGTGGATGCGCCGCATCTTCTCGGCGGTGGTCGCATTCGCAGGCTTCGTCACCGCGGGCGCCTTTGCCGCGGTCGTGTTCGACCAGACGCCGGACGGGCGCTCGCTGATCGCCGAGTCCTTCACGCGCGACCGGCTCGGGGCGTTCGCGGCGCTGATCGTCGCGGGCGCGGGCGTGCTCACCGTCCTCGTCTCATGGGGTGACCGGCGCCGCGACCACGTGGGCGAGTACTACGCGCTGCTGGCCGCCGCCGGCGCCGGGATGGTCTTCTTCGTCACCTCGACGAACCTGATGACGCTGTTTCTCGGGCTCGAGTGGTTCTCGATCGCGCTCTACATCCTCTGCGCGATGGACACCCACCGCGAGGAGTCGCTGGAGGCGGGCCTCAAGTATCTGATCGTGGGCGCGTTCGGGTCGTCGATCCTGCTCTTCGGCGCCGCGCTCGTCTACGGCGCGACCGGCGCGATCGGCTTCTCCGAGATCGCGGCGGCGGACGTGGGCGACGACGTCCTCCTGCTGACCGGCCTCGCGATGCTGATCGCCGGGCTGGGCTTCAAGGCCTCGGCGGCGCCGTTCCACATGTGGACGCCGGACGTCTACCAGGGGTCGCCGACCTCGGTGACGGCCTTCATGTCGGCTGCGACGAAGGTCGCCGCGCTCGTGGTCACGCTCCGGCTCCTCGTCACCGCCTTCCCCGGGCAGGACGACCTCTGGACGATTGCGATCGCCGTGATCGCGATCGTCTCACTCGCGGTCGGCAATCTCGCCGCGCTCGCTCAGCGCGACCTGAAGCGGCTGCTGGCGTACTCGTCGGTCTCGCACGCCGGCTTCATGCTGATCGCGATCGCGGCCGACAGCGAGCTCGGTGCGCGGGCGCTCCTCTACTACCTGATCCCCTACGGGGCGATGTCGATCGGCTCCTTTGCCGTCGTCGCAGCCCGGGAGCGCGAGCTGAATGCGCCCGTGACGCTCGAGAACCTGGGCGGGCTCGGCTGGGAGCGGCCGTTCCTCGGCGCGTCGCTCTGGGTCTTCATGCTCGGCTTCATGGGGATGCCGCTCACCGGCGGCCTGATCGGCAAGCTCTACGTCTTCTCGGCCGCCTACGAGGCGGGCATGTGGTGGCTGATCATCGCCGGCGTGATCGCGACCGCGATCTCCCTCTACTACTACCTCGGCGTGATCCGGGCGATCTACCTGCGTCCCGCGGCCGAGCTCCGCCCCGCGATCGCGGGCGGCTCGCCGCCGCTCGATCTGCCGCTCCAGAGCGCGGTCCTGCTCGCCGTCGGCGTCACGATCGGCTCGTTCTTCTTCGTTCAGCCGCTGATCGACCTCGCGGGCGAAGCGGCCGCGAGCTTGCCCTTCTAGCCGCGCCTGAAGGCGGTGCGGAGCCGCTCGCGCGGTGCGACCGCGGTCGCGGCGACCAGCGCCTGCACGGCGAAGATCGCGAGCGCGGCGACGACCGCTGTGATCCCGACGACGGGCGGCGGCCCGCCTTCCAGCAACGGCGCGCGGACGGCGGTCGCGAGCAGGACGAACGGGAGTGCGAGCGCCGAGAGCACGGCGATGCCGCGGTCGTGCGGCTGCGCCCTGGAGCCGTCGAGGACGTCGCCGAGGCCGGTGAGCGCAGCCAGAGCGACGACTGGCACGGCAGCGACGAGGGCGTAGTAGGCGAGGGCGTGCTGGCCGGCGGCATCCGCGAGGGCGGCGCCGAGAACGAGGGCGACGGAACCGAGGCGCGTTGTCATGCGTTGATGTTCGACCCGACATCGGACGGTCCTCTAGGCTCCCGGCATGCCTACGACACTCACCTGGCTCGGCCATTCGGCGTTCCGCGTGGACACCCCGAGCGGCAAGCGCATCTACGTCGATCCCTTCCTGAACGGGAACCCGAAGTGCCCGGAGAACGAGAAGGAGCCCGAGCGGGTCGACGCAATCTTCATCACCCACGGCCACAACGACCACGTCGGCGACACGCTCGAGCTGGCGAAGAAGTTCCAGTGCCCCGTGGTCGCTCCGGTCGAGCTGCGCGACTACCTCTCCATGCTCGGCTGCGAGGCCGACGGGGCGCACGACCCGAACAAGGGCGGCACGGTCGACCTGGACGGGATCAAGGTCACGCTCGTCCATGCGCAGCACTCCTCGAGCTTCATGACCGATGCCCCGGAAGGATCGGCGACGCAGTGGGAGATCGTCTACACCGGAGAGCCCTGCGGGCTCGTGTTCGACTTCGGTGAGGGCCCGAAGCTCTACTTCGCCGGCGACACGAACGTCTTCGGCGACATGGCGCTGATCGCGCGGCTCTACGCGCCGGACATCGCGATCCTGCCGATCGGGGGCCACTTCACGATGGATCCGAAGGAGGCGTCCGTCGCGCTCGAGCTCCTGAACGTCAAGCGGTGCATCCCGTGCCACTACGGCACCTTCCCCATCCTGGCGGGCACGCCCGACCAGCTGCGCGAGCTGGCGCCCGGCGTCGAGGTGATCGCGCCCGAGCCCGGGGAGCCGGTCGAGCTGTGAGGGAGCGCTGGTTCGGCGCCACCGGCCGCCGCGTCCCCGAGCTCGCGCTCGAGGGCTCACTCGACCTCGAAGGGGCGCTCGTGCTCGAGGACGTCGCCGACCCGACCCGGCTGCAGGAGGCGCACGCACAGGGGACGCCGGTCGTCGTGCGGGCGTCGACGCCGGAGGCGGTCAAGGCGGCTCTCGCGCGGCCCGAGGTGGCGAGCGTGCTCGTCCCGACCGAGGAGCTGCTCGCGCTCGATCTCACCTCGCTCACGTATGGCTAGACCCGTCTCCACGTACTCGCTCGTGGCGTGTGACCTGGAGCGGGGCCAGTGGGGCGTGGCGACACAGTCGAAGTTCCTCGCCGTCGGCTCGGTCGTGCCGTGGGCGGAACCCGGAGCCGGCGCGGTCGCGACCCAGTCGTACGCGAACCCGCGGTACGGCCCGGACGGGATCGCGCTGCTCCGGCAGGGGCTCTCGGCGGACGAGGTCGTCAGGCGCCTGACCGAGGCCGACGACGGGCGGGACGAGCGCCAGCTCGGCGTCGTCGACGCGCAGGGCCGCGGCGCCACGTACACCGGCTCTGCCTGCCACGACTGGGCCGGCGGACGAACGGGGCCGGGCTACGCGGCACAGGGGAACATCCTCGTCTCGGGCGAGACGGTCGACGCGCTGGCGCAGTCGTTCGAGTCCTCGGGCGGATCGCTTGCCGCGCGCCTGATCGAGGCGCTCGCGGCCGCGCAGGCGGCCGGCGGCGACAAGCGGGGCCAGCAGTCGACGGCGCTGATCGTCGTCGAGCGCGACGGCGGCTACGCGGGCCTCTCCGACACCCTGGTCGACCTGCGCGTCGACGACCACGCCGCGCCGATCGAGGAGCTCGGCCGCCTCTACGGCCTGCACCAGCAGCTGTTCGGCTCGACGCCGCGTGAGGAATGGCTGGCGGTCGACGACGAGCTCCGCGCCGAGATCGAGGGCCGTCTCGCCCGGCTCGGCCACGAGCGATTGGAGGACTGGGCCGGCGTCGCGAATCTCGAGGAGCGCGTCGACGGCGACACCGAGATCGACCCGGTCGTGCTGGACGAGCTGAGGAGGAGATCGTGAGCGGATACGAGGTGGCGAGCCTGACCGGCGTCGAGTCGGTCAAGGGCCCCGGGTCACTGCAGTGGACGCCGCTGCGGAAGCACTTCGGGATCACGGCGTTCGGGATCAACGCCTACACGGCGACCGAGGCCGGCCAGGACGTCGTCGAGGAGCACACCGAGGAGCGGCTCGGCCACGAGGAGCTCTACGTCGTCGTCTCCGGGCGAGCGACCTTCGTGCTCGACGGCGACGAGGTCGAGGTGCCGGCGGGGTCGGCGGTCTTCCTCAGCGACCCGACGGTGAAGCGCTTCGCGCGCGCCGAGGAAGCCGGGACGACCGTGCTCGCGATCGGCGGCAAGCCCGGGCAGCACGAGATCTCGGCCTGGGAGTACTTCTTCGCCGCGTACGCGAAGGCGGACGCGGGCGACTACGAGGGTGCACTCGCCGAGCTCGACGCCGGCCTCTGGCAGAAGCCCGACCACCCGCCGCTGCTGTACCACCGGGCCTGCGTCCTCTCCCGTGCGGGCCAGCTCGACGAGGCCCGCGGCTATCTCGACCGGGCGCTCGCGGGCGACCCGGAGCTGAAACGCTGGGCCGACGAGGACGAGGACCTCGCGCCGCTACGAGTCGCCGGGGAGCCGTAGTCCGGCGGCGCGGGCGCGCAGCGCCGGCACCGGATCGGCCTCCGGCCGTGCGACGACGAGCACGGCGCCGAACCCCTCGCCCGCGAGCGCGCCGACGAGCAGCTCGAGCCCGAGGGCGAGCGCAAAGCCCTTGTGCGCCTGCTCGCCGCCGAAGGGGACGAGCTCGTCCGGCCGGGCGGCGCCGCGGAGCACGTCGCCGTAGGTGACGGCGCCCATCGAGACGTCGGCCACGACGGGCGCGCCGTCCGAGCTCGGGATCGCGAGCGCGAGCGGGTTCGTCCCCGCCAGCGGCTCGCCTCCGTCCGGGTGCGCCAGCCGCGCCGGCGAGGTCGCGGTCAAGGCGGCGACGAGCCCGCCGTCCGCGAGGCGCCGCACGTACCAGCCGAGCATCCCGGTCGGGAAGCAGTTCGAGGCGACGACGACGCGCGCGTTGGCCGGCGGATCGGCGAGCTGGGCCTCGACGATCGCCGCCAGCGTCAGGTAGCCGAGCGCGCCGTTGCCGTCCCAGCGCTCGTAGCCGGGCTCGGCCTGGAGGCGCTGCGGCGCGGCGTCCGGTTGCAGGTCCGGCAGCGTCTCGAGCCAGTCGACCCGGGAGAGCCCGTGGCCGAGCTTCCCGCGCGACTCGGCGTCGAGGAAGTGGGCGGCCAGGGTGGCCGTGTCGGCCTCGGAGAAGCCGAGCGCCGCGATCCGCTCGTGCGTCCTAGGCGGCACGGCGACGCGACGCCCAGTACGCGGCGCCCGCGCCGAGCACGAGCGGGATCCCGAGCAGCGCCGGGCTGACGCGCCGCGCCGCCGGATAGGCGAGCTCGCCGAACTCCCGTACCGGCCAGTCGCGCTCGCTCGCGAGCCTGCGCAGCTCACGATCGGGATTGACGACGACCGGATTGCCGACCACCTCCAGGAAGGGGAGGTCGGTGTGGCTGTCCGAGTACGCCGTCGATCGAGAGAGGTCGTAATCGTGCTCTGCGGCCAGCTCGCGCAGCGCCGTGGCCTTCCCCTCGCCGTGAGCCGCTCTGAGCGAGCGGCCCGTGTAGACGCCGTCCACGATCTCGCACGTCGAGCCGATCGCGCCGTCGAAGCCGAGCTCGCGCGCGACCTCGTCGACGATCTCCTGCAGCGTCGCCGAGACGATGTACGTCGGCTCGCCCCGTTCCCGGTGCTCCTCCGCGAGCGCGAGCGCCTCCTGGTAGACGAGCGGTTTCAGCACCGGCTCCATCGCGGCGGCGACCAGGCTGCGGAGATCGTCGACCGCGAAGCCCTTCAGGATCATCAGGCCGTCCTCGGACGCCTTCCGCACCGTCTCCGCGCTCGCTCCGCGTGCGGCGAAGAAGAGCTGCCACGCGGCGGCCTTCGCCAGCTGACCGCGCCCGATCACGCCGTGCTCGCGGAACGCCCCGGCGAGCGCGAGCGCGCTGGAGCGGCGCAGCAGCGTCCGGTCGAGGTCGAAGAAGGCGGCTGCCTGCACGGTTCGAGTCTACGGGCGGGAAGACCTCACAAAATCCTCACGGATTGCTAACCGGCTACTGCGCTGGAGACCTCAGAGTTCGACGTCTTACCAGGGAACCCCGAAAAGGAGACGACACGGTATGAAGCGGTTCGTACTGATCACCGCGGCGCTCTGTGCGCTGGTCGCAACCGGTGCGGCGGTTGCGCACCTCAAGGCCTCGGACGTCGCCGCTGCCAGCGCGACGCTCACCGCGACAACGCCGTCGAACGTCCAGACGAGGACGTACACCTGCGACGGCCAGACCTTCGAGATCACGACCGGCCGCTGGTCGGGGACGGCGACGAGCACGACCGCCGACCTGAACGGCGAGGCCGTGCTCTATCTCAAGAGCCATTACAACGCGACGAAGAAGCTCGGCTGGGTCGACGGCCGGCTCACGATCGGCGCCTCCGACGGTCGCACGCATGCGTGGGTGACGGGCGTCAACACCGACGGCAAGCTCGACGGCTGGGTTCGCGGCAGCGCGGGCCGCGGCGACGGCACGCTCTTCGGCAGCCTCTCCGGCTCGTTCTCGAAGACGGGCGGGCTCACGGGCGGCGCGATCGGCAGCGGCACGGGCACGAACGCGGCCCTGATCGCCAAGGGCATGCGCTGCAACTCGGAGAAGCCGACGCGCCCGAGCGTGCATCTCTTCGTCCGCGGTCAGATCGAGGCGGTCAGCGCCACCTCGATCACGGTGAAGCCGAAGGACGGCTCCGCCGCGCAGACCTGCGCAGTCAAGGACGACGACGACGTCGACCGGGTCAAGCAGGGCGACCAGGTGGAGATGAGCTGCAGCCAGGTCTCCGGCGCGTGGGTGCTGACCAAGGTCCGCAAGAAGTAACGGGTCTCTGGAGAGAGACGGCAGAGGGCGCCTCCGGGCGCCCTCTTTCGTTCTAGGAGAGCAGCGTGAGCGGCTTGCGGATCGCGGCCTGCCGCGTCGCCGCCACCGTCTCGGCCAGCGCCACGATCGCCCGCGACGACTCCGCGTCGGGATCGGCCTCGACGACGGGGACGCCGGTGTCGCCGGCCTCCCGCAGGGCGCGGTCGAGCGGGATCGTCCCCAGCAGCGGCACGTCGAGCTCGTCGGCGAGCCTGGCGCCGCCGCCCTCGCCGAACGCATCGCCGGTCATGTTCTCGACCACGCCGAGGAGCTTCTGCCCGGTCTTCTGCGCCATCATCGCGGCGCGCGCCGCCACCTCCTGCGCCAGCGGCTGCGGCGTGGTCACGACCAGCACCTCCGCGCGCGGAAGCAGCTGGCCGAGCGAGATCGCCATGTCGCCGGTGCCGGGCGGCATGTCGATCACGACCGTGTCCAGGTCGCCCCAGTGGACGTCGGAGAGGAACTGCTCGAGCGCCCGGTGCAGCATCGGCCCGCGCCACATCACAGGCGCGTTCTCGTCGAGGAAGTTGCCGATCGAGATCAGCTTCAGGCTGCCGCGCACCGGCGGCACGATCATCTTGTCGACCACGATCGGGCGCTGGTGGACGCCGAGCATGTGCGGGATCGAGTGGCCGTAGACGTCCGCGTCGATGACGCCGACCTGCTGGCCGAGCCCGTCGAGCGCCGCGGCGAGGTTGACGGTCAGCGACGACTTGCCGACGCCGCCCTTGCCGCTCGCGACGGCGATCACACGTGTGGACGGGTCGAGCGAGATCGACTTCTCGGGCCGGCCGCCGCGAAGCTTCGTCGTCAGCGCCGCCTTCTCGTCCGGGCTCATCACGTCGAAGCGCAACTCGACGCGCTGGACGCCCGGCAGACCGCCGACGTGCTCCGCCACCTGGTCCTGGAAGGAGCTCCTGAGCGGGCAGCCCGCCACGGTGAGCGCGATCGTGACCGCGACGTCGCCGCCCTCGATCTCGACCGAGCGGACCATGTCGAGGTCGGTCACGGGCTTGCGCAGCTCGGGATCGATCACGTGCTCGAGCGCGCGAAGCACCTCGTCGCGATCAACGGTCATGGCCTGAGCGTAGCGGTGCCGCCCTTCCTACCCGACGAGCCTGAAGACGATCAGATGGCGGGGTGGATTCCGATGCGTCCGGGTGACGGTCACCGTTCCTCTTGCGTTGTCGTAGAGGCCGGTGCCCCCGACGACCGCGAGGTCGTAGAACTGGCGGTAGAGGAGCGAGCCGCCGACGACCAGCTTTCCCTTCGGCAGGGTGTACGTCCCGCGGCAGCCCCGCGCCCGCACGCTGTCGGTGAAGGTGCACACGAGCTCGCTGCGCCCGATCGTCGTCCCCGTCCCCCGCTGGAAGACGCGGCTGCTGCTGACCTCCATGTCGCCGGGCGACGTCCCGTCCGGGCCGAGGTCGATCCGCGTCAGCGCCTGCTGGCGGTCGGTGATCCTGATCGTGGCCGGCCCGGTACCTGCCGAGCTGCTCCACGGGCCGGCGACGAGGATGCCGGCGAGCGCGCCCGCCACCACCCAGCCGACTCTTCTGTTCATGCTTCCTCCTTGGTCATCGTTCTGGGGTCTCCGTTGGGCCCGGGCAGCTCGAGCCAGAACGTCGTGCCTTCGCCTGGATCGCTGTCGAAGCCGATGGTGCCGCCGTGCGCCTCCACGATCTCGCGAGAGACCGCAAGACCGAGGCCTGTTCCGGTGATGCCGGTGGCGCCTGCGTCGCCCCGGAAGAACTTGGTGAAGATGCGGCTCTGCTGCTCCTCGGGGATCCCGAGTCCCTCGTCGCGCACTGCGATCCGCACGCCGTCGTCGCTGCGGGCCGCGACGAGCTGAACCGTGCCGCCGTCGGGTGAGTATTTGATCGCGTTCGAGAGCAGGTTACCGACGACCTGGGCCAGTCGGCCGGGATCGCCGGGGACGTTGAGCGGGCGTTCGGCGAGGTCGACCGCGAGCCGGTGCTTGGGGCTCTGCGCCGCATAGAGCTGCGCCTGCTCGTCGAGCAGCGAGGCCAGGTCGACGCTCTCCGTGGTCAGGTCGACGCCCTCGTGCTCGATCCGCTGCACGTCGAGGAAGTCCTCGAGCAGCGCGGCGAGCCTGCGCGCCTGCGCGTCGACGATGCCGAGGTAGTGGCGCCGCGTCGGCGAGTCGAACTCGCGCTTCAGCAGCAGCGCCGTGAAGCCGAGCACGCTCGCGAGCGGTGTCCGCAGCTCGTGCGAGACGATGCTGACGAGCTCGGTCTTGCCGCGCTCGCTCTCGCGCAGCTCGTCGTTCTGCTGCTCGAGCTCGTCGTGGTTGACCTCCAGTCGCTCCGCCATCTCGTTGAACGCCCGCGTCAACTCGCCGACCTCGCCCGGGCCCTCCTCGGGCAGTCGGTACGAGAGCTCGCCGCCTGCGATCCGGCCGGCGCCGTCGGCGACGGCCCGCACGGGCCGTCCGATCGAGCGCGCGAGCACGACGCCGAAGAGGGCGATCAGCGCCATCGAGGCGCCGACGGCGACGCCGCCCACGAGCACGGCGAGGTTCGTCCGCTCGTCGGCGTCGTCGGCAGCCTGGGCCGCGAGCTCGTCCTCCACGCCCCGGAAGGCCAGGAACAGCCGTCCGATCTCGTTCGTGTACTGGTCGTTGCTCTGGGCGACGGTGGAGTCGCCGGCCGTGATGCCCGGCTCCTCGCGGAGGATCGGGATCAACGCGTCGACGAAGAAGTAGACGTACTCGCGGACCTGGTTCTCGATCGCCCGTGCACGCACGCTCTGCGGCAGGTCGTCCTCGACGAGCTGGTCGAGAGCGCGCAGCTGCGACGGCAGCTTCTTCCTCGCTGCGTCATACGCCTCGAGCGACTGGTCGGCGCCGGTGACCGTGAAACTGAGGAAGCTCGACTCGACGTCCGACACCAACCGCTCCAGTTGCAGCGACGCCGCGGTGACGTCCTTCGAGCGCGCTTCGCGGTCGGTGGCCTCCCGCTGTGCGGAGACGGCGAGGATCAACGCGGTGAAGGCCGCTCCCACGAGCAGGGCGAGCGCTGCGCTCGCGAGCCACATCCGGCGGGCGAGCGTCATGCGAGCAGCTCCTCGACCGCCGAGCTGAGGTCGTCCGGGTCGAACGGCTTCGAGACGAAGCGGTCGGCGCCCGCCACCTGTGCATCGAGCTCGGCGTGGCTCCAGGCGGTGATCACGACGACGGGGATCGCCTGCAAGGCGCGGTCCGTGCGCAGCTCCTCGAGCACCTCGATCCCCGAGAGGCCGGGCAGCATCACGTCGAGCACGATCAGATCCGGGCGCTCCTCGCGCACCAGCCCGAGCGCCTCGACGCCGTCCGCCGCCTCGACGAAGCGGTAGCCGGGACCGAGCACGGCCCGGACCAGCTCGCGCAGGCTCGGGTCGTCGTCGCAGACGAGGATCGTCGCGCCGAGGTCGTCGGAGGCGGTGTTGTGTGGCTGCTCGTCCACCAGAAAGGAGGGGGTGGCTCGGGTCTGTCCCAGTGTAGTCACGCCCGTATGGGATTCGGACTCTGCGCCAGAGCCCCTGCGCGTCAGGAGGTCAGCGCAGCCTCCAGCGTTCGGCAGAGCTCTGCGGTTCCTGCGGCCACGACGCGCGATCGACCGACGAGGTCGAGCGGGGCCGCGGCGAAGGGCGGATCCTCGAAAAGGTCGATTTCGAGGCCGCATTCGCGCACGAGCAGCTGCCCGGCGGCGATGTCGACGGACCGCGCCGGCTTGAGCGAGCAGACCGCGTCGACGCGTCCGGCGGCGAGATGGCAGAGCGAGAGTGCGAGCGAGCCCATGATCCGCAACCGGTAGGCGCTGCCGACCATCGCTGCCGCGCGTTCCGCGACCTCGGCCGTCGTCGTCGCCTCGAACGAGAGGATCTCGATCACGTCCTTCGGCCGGACGGCGCCGAGCCGCACGCCGTTCAGAAAGGCGCCACCGCCGCGCTCGGCCGTCCACTCCTCGCCCGAGCCGAAGTCGTAGACGTATCCGAAGGCGACGTCCGCCATCGTGCCCCCGTCGGCCACCGCGAGCGAGAGCGAGAAGAACGGAATGTCGCGCTTGGCGTTCAGCGAGCCGTCGATCGGGTCGACGACGACCCGCCAGGGCTTCCCGGAGCCGAAGACACGCTCGCCGAGCTCCTCGGAGACGAGGGTGAACTGCTCGTCGAGCTGCTCGAGCCGGTGCACGACCGCCGTCTCCGCCGCGGCGTCGATCGCCGTCGTGTCGTCACCGCCGACACCGGTCTGGAGGACGGGCTCGCGCTCGACGCGGGTCGGCAGCTCCGCCAGCACCGCCTTGATGTCGCCGACCGAGTTGCGGCAGACATCGAGCCACGGTTTCATCGGCTGGATCTCAAACCGGATGGAAGAGCAGTCCGGAGATCAGCTTGGGGAAGAAGTACGTCGTCTTCTGCGGCAGCACCTCGCCGCGGCGCGCGTGGGCGAAGACGTCCTCGATCCGCGTCGGCCGTAGCAGGTAGGCGACCGCGGCCTCGCCGTCGCGAACGCGCCGTTCGGCCTCGGTCGCGTCGGCGGTGTAGGAGATCCCCTCGTGGCCGAGCGTGTCGACGAGCTGGACGTCGAGCATCCCGTCGGGCACGGAGACCTGCCGGCGCTCGTCGCGCGTCAGCTCCGTCACCGAGGGGCCGGCGCCGTTGTCGCCGTCGAGATGCTTCGGCTCTGCGAACAGCCGGTGAGTGGGGAAGATCTCGAGCCCGGGGTCGTCGGTCGAGACGAGCACGACGAGCATTTGCGCGCTCGCCGGTGTGCCTTCCTCCGCAGCGAACGCCACCGCCGTCTCGTAGCGGTGATGGCCGTCCGCGATCAGCAGCTGCTTGTCGTCGAAGGCGCGGACGAGCGTCGGATCGTCGAGACGCCAGAGCTTGGCTCCCTCGACCTCGATGTCGGGGTCCCGGTCGGGCCGCTCCGCCGGCGCCGGACCGTCGTAGAGAAGGAAGATCGGCTCCAGCTGCGCACGCGTCGCCCGCAGGAGGCGCAGCCGGCCTTCCTTCGGGCCTGCGTGCGTGCGCTCGTGCGGCAGCACCGTCCCCGTCTCGTACGGCTCCACCTTGAGCGAGGCGACGATGCCGAAGCGGATGCGGGCGACGCCGTCCGGGCCGACGTAGTCCTGCTCGAGCGCCCAGACTGCGGGCGGCTCCTCGACGAGGATGCCCTGCGCGCGCCAGTCGTCGAAGGTGCGGGCCGCTTCGTCCTCCGAGTCGGGCAGCGTCAGGCGGACGACGTTGTGCGGGCTGCGAGCCTGCAGCTCCCGCCGCGCGTCCTCGTCGATGACGTCGTAGGGCGGTGCCACGAGCGTCTCGAGCGGTCCGGCCATCGCCTCGTCGTAGCGGAGTGCGCGGAAGGGCTTGACCACGGCCATGGCGGGCAACGTACCAACAGGCTCGCGGCCTAGACTCAGCGCATGAGCACGATCTCCGAGCTCGCTCCCGACAGGACGTTCGAAGGCGTCTACGCCGTCGCGCGCAAGCAGCGGCGGACCACGCGGAAGGGCGCGCCCTATCTCGCGCTCGAGCTGGTCGATCCGACCGGCCGGATCGAGGGGCGGATCTGGAACGACGTCGAGCTGCTCGACGGCCGGTTTGCGGAGGGCGACGCGGTCCGCGTGCTCGGCCGGGTCGAGCGCTTCGACGACAGGCTGCAGCTGGAGATCCGCTCCGTCGAGACCACCGACGACGACCCGGCGGGTCTCGCGCCGCGGCTGCGTCGGGACGCGGACGAGCTCGACGGCTTTCTCGAGTTCCTGGCCGGTGAGGTCGCGCATCCCGGCTTGGCCGCGGTCGTCGGCGGCTTTCTCGCTGATCCGACCCTGCGCCGGTCGCTCCGCGAGTTGCCGGCTGCCGAGACGCATCACTCGTACGCCGGTGGCCTGCTCGAGCACACGGTCGGGGTCACGACCCTCGTGCGGGAGACGGCGCAGTTGCACCCGCGGCTTCGCTCCGATCTCGTGATCGCGGCGGCGCTGCTGCACGACGTCGGGCGGGTGCGCGAGCTCGGCCGCGGGCCGGCCTTCCGGCCGACTGATGAGGGACGGCTTCTCGGCCACGTCCATCTCGGCCTGCGAATGATCGAGGAGCGGGCCGGTGGGCTCGACCCGGCCGTCCAGGCCGAGCTCCTCCACGCGGTCGCCTCCCATCACGACCGCAACGCCGCGCGAACCGCCGAGGCCGCCGTTCTCTACCACGCGAACCAGCTCGACGCCGTCGCGGCCACCAGACCGGTCGAGTAGTGCTTGCGATCGTGCTGGCACTGGCCGCGAGCGCCTCGTGGGGGCTCGGCGACTTCCTCGGTGGCCTGACGTCGCGCCGCCTTCACGTGCTGACGGTGCTCACCGTCCAGCAGGTGTTCGGGCTCGCGGCGGCTCTGACATGGGTGCTCTTCGCCTGGGACGGCTTTCCGGGTTGGACGGCGACGGCCTGGGCGGCGTCAGCGGGGGTCTGCGGCTGTCTCGGGATCGGTGCGCTGTACCGCGGCATGGCGGTCGGGGCGATGGGCATCGTCGCGCCGGTGTCGGCTGTGTCGGCGGTGATCCCGTTCGCGGTCGGGATCGCCTCCGGCGAACGGCCGGGTGTCCTGCAGGTGATCGGGATCGTGCTCGCGCTCGCCGGCGTTGCGGTCGCGTCCCGCGAACCGGCCGACCGGGGCGGAGGGCGTGCAGCCGGGATCGGCCTCGCGCTCGTCGCGGCGCTCGGCTTCGGCTTCTACTTCGTCTTCGCCGACCAGGCGGCCGACGCCAGCGTTCCCTTCGCCGTCGCCACCGCGCGCGGCGTCTCGCTCGCGGTCGCGTTCGTCGCCGCGCTGGCGATCGGCGCGTCCGTCCGGGCCGGACGCTCGCTTCCTGCCTGCGCTGATCGTGGTCGGCCTGTGCGACGTGGGCGCGAACATGCTCTTCTCGATCGCGACGACGCACGGCTACCTCAGCATCGTCGCCGTCCTCTCCGCTCTCTACCCGGTCGTGACGGTCGCGCTCGCCGCGGTCATCCTGCACGAGCGAATCGCGCCGTCGCAGCGCGTCGGAGTCGCCGGGGCACTCCTCGGCGCTGCGATGATCACCGCCGGATGAGAGGCACACTCGACGAGCACGTGATCGCGAGCGAGGCGCTGCGCGGCAACCCGCTCGGCGATCCGCACGAGCGGCCGCTCTGGGTCTACACGCCGCCGTCGTACGGCGGCGGGCCGGCCGTCTACATGCTCCAGGGTTTCACCGGCCAGATCGACATGTGGCGCAACCGAGCCGCCTTCCGGCCGACCTTCCTCGAGCTCCTCGACGACGCCGACATCGACGCGCGCGTCGTCTTCGTCGACGCCTGGACGTCGGTCGGCGGCTCCCAGTACGTCGACTCGCACGGCAGCGGCCGCTACCACTCCTACATCTGCGACGAGATCGTCCCGTTCGTGGACGAGCGGTACGAGACGAACGGGCTGCGCGGCGTCGCCGGCAAGTCGAGCGGCGGCCAGGGCGCCGCGGTGACCGCGATGCTCCGACCCGATCTCTTCCAGGGCTTCGCGAGCCACGCGGGCGGCGGTCTCTTCGAGGTGTCGATCCGGCCGTTCTTCCGCGTCGCGGCGCGCCGGTTGCGCGATGCCTACGGCGGCTCGATCGAACGCTTTCTCGACGAGCTCCGCACCGGCCCGGCGCCGCTCGCGCATCCCGACGACCTTCACATCCTGCTCCAGTGGGGCTTCGCCGCCGCCTACTCCGCCGACCCGGACGGCACGATCCGCCTCCCGTACGACGTCGCGACCGCCGAGGTGATCCCGGAGCTCTGGGCCCGGTGGCTCGAGTGGGACTACCCGACGCTCGTGCCGCGGCACGCGGACGCCCTCCGCGGCATGCGCGCGATCTACTTCGACGTCGGCACGCGCGACGAGTGGTACCTCGACCTCACCGCCGAGTGGCTCCGCCGCGAGCTGACCGCGCTGTCCGTCCCGGACCTCCGGGTCGAGCTCTTCGACGCGACCCACCTCGCGATCGAGTACCGCTACCCGATCGGCCTCCGCTACCTCGCCGACCGGCTCCGCTAGACGTTGAAGCGGATGTTCAGGACATCGCCGTCCTGGACGGCGTACGTCTTCCCCTCCAGCCGCTGCGTCCCGCGCTTCGACGCCTCCGCGTGCGAGCCGGCGGCGAGCAGGTCCTCGGTGGAGATCGTCTCGCAGCGGATGAAGCCGCGCGCGATGTCGGAGTGGATCGACGCTGCTGCCTCGAGCGCGGTTTGCCCTCGCCGCAGCGTCCAGGCGCGCGTCTCCTTCTCGCCGGCCGTGAAGAACGTGATCAGGTCGAGCGCGTCGCGCAGGCGCCGCACGACCTCGTCGAGCGCGGACGGGCCCTCCCGGTACTCCGCTGCCTCCTCCTCGGACATCTCGGCCAGCTCGGCCTCGAGTTGGAGGTCGATCCCGCCCGGCCCGTTCTCGACCGCCAGCAGAGGCTTCGTCGTCAGCGGCTCCAGCTCGGCTGGCAGCTCGCCCGGGAAGTCCCGCAGCGTGTTGCCCGCATCGAGGTGCGCGAGCAGCGCCTGGAGCTGCTCGACCTCTTTGCGCATCGCCGCGTCGCCTGACTTCGCCTGCTTCTCGACGCGCTCGAGCCGTCGTTCGACGTGGTCACGGTCGGCGACGAGCAGCTCCAGCTCGAGGGTCTCGAGGTCGGCCTTCGGATTCGGCTTCCGCCGAGAAGCCGTCGGCGACCGCGAGGATCGCGTCGACCTGGCGGAGCCCGCCGAGCAGCGCCGGGCCGGTGCCGGGGACGTCGACGACGCGGATCGTCGCCGGTGTGATCTTGCGGGCGCCGACGAGGGCGGCGAGCTCCTCGAGCCGGTCGTCCGCGATCGACGCCATGCCGACGTTCTCCTTGCCGAAGCCGGCGCCGCCGGTCTTCGTCAGCGCCGTGAACAGCGTCGTCTTCCCACTCCCCGGGAGCCCGACGATCCCGACCTCGAGCGCCATCTAGCCGGCGATCTGCTTCTGCAGCGAGACGAGCGCGCGGTGCTGCAGCGACTTGACCGCACCTTCGGTCTTGTCGAGGATCGTGGCCGCTTCGCCGTTCGAGAAGCCGAAGACGAACTTCAGCGTCAGCACCTGCTGCTGCTCCTGCGAGAGCGAGTCGATCAGCTCGAGCATCGACTGGCGGCCGATCGACTGGAACGCCTCGTCCTCGGCCGAGCGCTCCTCTGAGCCGTGCGGCTCGGGCACGTCCTCCTCCGGCTGCCAGCGGCGGTTCGCGCGGAAGTGGTCCATCGAGAGGTTGTGCGCGATCCGGAAGAGCCAGGCCGAGAACGGGGCCGACTGGAAGCGGAACTTGCCGATCGACTCCAGCATCCGCATGAAGGTCTGCGTGGTCAGGTCCTCGGCGTCGTGCCGGTTGCCGACGGTCATGTGGAGGTAGCTGTAGATCCGGTCGAAGTGGATCAGGTACAGCTCCTCGAGCGCGCCGCGATCGCCCTGCTGGCCCCGCTCGACGAGCTTTCGGATCTCGGCCGCGGACGGCCCCTTCTGCTGGATCTCGGTCACCTGAAGGGGGCTGTGCCCCTAGATGCCGAACCCCACGCGCGATTCGCGCGCGTAGCGCTTCATGTAGACGACGCGGGCGAGCACGACCGTGTAGCGGCCGTCGCTGGCGTCGAGCATCATCGAGCCGCCCTGGTCGGTCGCGAGCATGCGCTCGAGCTCGTCCGCTCCCTTGACGGTCACGGTCGCGCCCATGATCTGGCCGCCGTCGAAGCAGAGCTCGACGCGGACGGAATCGGGGTCAGCCACTGGACACCACCTCCGTGAGGACGCCGTGGACGGCGTCGGGATGGACGAAAGCGACCTGGAGCCCGAAGAGGCCCTGCCGCGGTTCGGCGTCGATCAGCTCGGCCCCCTCGGCGGAGAGCCGGTCGAGCTCCGCCTGCACGTCGTCGACCTCGTAGGCGACGTGGTGCATGCCGGGGCCGCGCTTGGCGAGGAACTTGCCCACCGGCGTCTGGTCGCCGAGCGGCGCGAGCAGCTCGACGCGGCCGGCGCCGACGAGCACCGCCGCCGCCTCGACTCCCTGCTCGTCGACCTGGGCCCGGTGCTCGACCTCGGCGCCGAAGAGACGCTCGTACGTGTCGACCGCCTCGTCCAGGTCGTGAACGGCAACGCCGAGATGATGGATGCCGCGGGCCCGCACGGCAGCGATGCTACCGGTCTAGTTTTCGACGGCCCGGACCGTACCGACGGTCTCGGAGGCCCGGGACTCGGGCTCGATCGCGCCGAGCAGCTCCTTCAGCTCGTCGCGGGAGAGCGTCTCGCGCTCGAGCAGCTGGACGGCGAGCCGGTCGAGCGAGACGCGGTGCTTCACGAGCAGCCGCTGCGCCTCCTCGTAGGCGTGGTCGGTCAGCCGCGCCTGCTCGGAGTCGCGCAGGCGCTTCGTCTCCTCGGAGAGGGCGTAGTTGTCGGCCCGCATCGTCCTCGACGGGGAGGCTTCGGACATGCCGTACTCGAAGACCATCGCGCGGGCGATCTCGGTCACCTTCTCGAGATCGTTCGAGGCGCCGTTGGTGACGCGGCCGAAGACGACCTGCTCGGCGGCGCGCCCCCCGAGTGCGACCTTCATCACGTCGAGGAACTCCTCCTTCGTGTGCAGGTAGCGCTCCTCCGTCGGCAGGTAGTAGGCGTAGCCGAGGGCGTCGCCGCGCGCCACGATCGTCACCTTCTGGATCGGGAGCAGCTCGCCCATCATGTACGCGATCAGCGCGTGCCCGGCCTCGTGGTAGGCGAGGATCCGCTTCTCCTTCTCGGTGACGACGCGCCGTTGCTGCATGCCGGCGATCACGCGCTCCATCGCGCCGTCGAAGTCCTCCATCAGGATCGTCGTCCGCTCCTGGCGGCCGGCGAAGATCGCGGCCTCGTTGCAGAGGTTCGCGAGGTCGGCGCCCGTGAGGCCCGACGTCTGGCGCGCGACGTGGCTGAGGTCGACCTCGGTCGCGAGCGGCTTCCCACGCGTGTGCACGCCGCAGGATCGCCTCGCGGCCGTTCAGGTCGGGCGGCGAGACGAGCACCTGGCGGTCGAAGCGGCCCGGCCGGAGGAGTGCGGGGTCGAGATCCTGGAGCCGGTTCGAGGCGCCCATGACGATCACCTGCGCCGCCTCGTCGAAGCCGTCGAGCTCGACGAGCAGCTGGTTCAGGGTCTGGTCGTGCTCGCGGTTGAAGGCGCCGCCCGCGCGGGCCGTGCCGACCGCGTCGAGCTCGTCGATGAAGACGATCGCCGGTGCGTTCCGGCGCGCCTCTTCGAAGAGCTTGCGGATCCGGGAGGCGCCGAGGCCGGCGAACATCTCCACGAAGGCCGATGCGCTCTGGGAGTAGAACTGCGCGCCGGACTCCTTCGCCACGGCCTTCGCCAGCAGCGTCTTGCCGGTGCCGGGCGGGCCGTAGAGGAGGATCCCCTTCGGGACGCGGGCGCCGAGGCGATGGAAGCGCTTCGGGTGGCGGAGGAAGTCGACGACCTCCTGCAGCTCCGCCTTCGCCTCCTCGACGCCGGCGACGTCGCCCCACGAGACGGAGGAGCTCGCGCTCGCCTCCAGCTTCGCCGGCTTCACGCGCGGCATGTACTGGAGGGTGCGCCAGAGCAGGTAGATGATCAGGCCGAAGAAGACGAGGGGCAGCCACGTCAGCGCATAGCTGGCCACCTGATCGAGAAATCCCCCCACGTCCGGCATCCCCGCTCCTATCGGCAGCTGGCTCCGATGCCTGAAGCGGCTATCGGCGGACTGCCAGGATCGCTGCGGATTCCGGCGTCGTCAAGACCTCCGTCACCGCCAGGTCCGGACGGGAGAGCCAGAACTCGCGCACCGGGTCGGGCCCTGCGAATCCGGGAGTCAGGTCGTCGAGCACGGCGATCCCACCCGGGGCCAGGAGCCCGACCACGAGCTCGCCGTCCTCCTGCGGGCGCAGCTGCTTGGCGGCGTCGTAGAAGACGAGGTCGAACGGCGCCTCGGGCGGCAGCAGCTCGCGCCAGTCGCCGGCGAGCACGTGGACGTTCTCGTCGGACGCGAAGAGCTGTCGCGCGGCGGCCGCCCGGGCCTCGTCGAGCTCCGTCGTGAAGAACGGCGTCTGCGGCGGCAGCGCCGAGACGATCCAGGCGGCGCCGACGCACGTGCCCGTGCCGATCTCAGCGACGCGGTCGCGCCCGCGCGAGGCGGCGAGGACGTGGAGCAGGCGCCCGACCTCGGGCCGGCACGACCGCTCGAAGCCGAGGCGTTCCGTCAGGGCGAGCGCCTTCTCGACGAGCGGCGGAGCCACGTTCCTAGACTACTCGCGGTGCTCCCGCTCCCTCCGCACTGGAACCCGGATCGCGTCGGCGAGGTCTGGCGGGTCGACTACGCGGCCCGGTTCGAGGACGCAGGGCTCTGGCGCGCCGAGCACGCGATCCAGCCGGCGGCCGACGATCGCTTCCGGATCGCGCTCGTCGTCGTCGACATGCAGAACACGTTCTGCTCGCCGGGCTTCGAGCTCTTCGTCGCCGGCCGCTCGGGGACGGGGGCGCTGGACGACTCGCGCCGCGTCTGCGAGTTCGTCTACCGCAACCTCGGCCGGCTGACCCAGGTCGTGCCCACGCTCGACACGCACCAGGCGCTCCAGATCTTCCACCGGACCCTGCTCGTCGACGAGTCGGGGAGGCATCCGGAGCCCTTCACGCTCGTCAGCGCCGCCGATGTCGAAGCCGGTCGCTGGCGGGTCGATGCGGCGGCTGCGTCGGGGCTCGGGATCGATCCCGACTCCGCCGCCGAGCACCTCCGTTACTACACGCGGACGCTCGAGCAGGGCGGGAAGTACAACCTGACGATCTGGCCCTTCCACGCGATGCTCGGCGGGATCGGCTACGCGCTCGTCTCGGCGATCGAGGAGGCGCTCTTCTTCCACTCGGTCGTCCGGTACGCGCCGGTCGACTTCCAGCCCAAGGGCGACAACGCGCTGACGGAGCACTACTCGATGCTCGGCCCCGAGGTCGAGGAAGACCTCGAGGGGGAGCCGCTCGGGAGGCGCAACCAGCAGCTGATCGAGCGCCTGCTCCAGAACGACGCGGTCGTGATCGCCGGCGAGGCGAAGAGTCACTGCGTCGCCTGGACGATCGAGGACCTGCTCACAGACCCGAACGTGCAGGAGCGTGGGCTCGCGGAGAAGGTCTACCTGCTCGAGGACTGCACCTCCCCGGTCGTCGTCCCCGGCTCGGTCGACTACACCGACGAGGCCGACGCCCACTTCGCCCGCTTCGCCGAGTCGGGCGCGCACGTCGTCCGCTCCGATCAGCCGCTGGAGGAGTGGCCCGGCGTCGTCGGCGAGTCGCTCGCGGCTGTGTGAACGACGTCGTCGCAACCGACGGGGTCGTCTCGCTGCGCCGGTGGCGCGAGGACGACGTCGACGCGATCGTCGCGGCGTGTCAGGACACGGAGATCCAACACTGGATTCCGCTGCCGCAGCCGTACCTGCGTGAGCACGCGCTGGCGTTCGTACGGGGAGAGGTCGAGGGGATCGGCGAGGACCAGTTTGCGATCGTCGAGGACGGCCGTGCCGTGGGCTCGATCGGGATGGG
This sequence comes from uncultured Gaiellaceae bacterium, assembly GCA_963732995.1. Taxonomy (GTDB): domain Bacteria; phylum Actinomycetota; class Thermoleophilia; order Gaiellales; family Gaiellaceae; genus Gaiellasilicea. Next base: position 367,613 of record CAVTBS010000006.1, read on the forward strand.
CGTCAACCGGAGCCGAAGCGGTCACATCGGCTACTGGTGCGCGCGGGAGGCCCGCGGTCGCGGCGTCACGACGCGTGCGCTGCGATTGCTCAGCCGACACGGCTTCGAGGAGCGCGGCCTCCTACGCCTCGAGTTGATCACGGACCCGGACAACCACGGCTCGCAGCGCGTCGCCGAGAAGGTCGGCTACCGCCGCGAGGGCGTGCTGCGCTCGCATCTGGACCACCCGGATGGCCGTCGGCGCGACTCGATCCTGTTCTCCCTCCTCCCGGGCGAACTGGTCGAAGAGGCTAGGTGACGAGCTCGAGCCGCGCGTTCGGGCGGTAGCGGCGGCCGACTTTCGCCGACGGACGGCCGTCGGTCATGACGATGTCGGCGGTGAAGTCGTTCTGGCCGCGGATCAGCGACGAGCCGATCCCGTACGCGTCGACGGGTACCTGGCGGCGCTCGAAGTCGTGGATCTTGTCGACGGTGAAGCCGCCGGAGACGACGATCTTCACCCGCTCGAACCCGTCGGCGTCGAGCGCGTCCCTGACCTTGTGCACGAGCCGCTCGTTGACCCCGCGCGGGTCGAAGTCGCCCATCTCGTTCCAGAGCGAGCGGTCGACGAGCTGGCCGGAGGTATCGAGCCTGACGCCCCAGAGCCGCGGGCCGAGCGCGCGCGCGACCTCGAGCGCCGTCCCGACGGAGTCGTTCTCGAAGTCGACGAGGACGATGATGTTCATGTCCTCCGGGGCCCACTCGGCGAACTTCGTCGCGGCGAGGACGGTGTTGCCGCCGTAGGAGGCGATCAGCGCGTGCGGGACGGTGCCGACGCCGCGGCCGCCCCACCAGGACGCCTGCGCGTCGGAGGTGACGCCGATCTCGGCTCCGATCATTGCGCCCGCGACGTAGGCCGCATAGCCGTCGCCGGTCTGGACGCGGTGATGGTCGTGGCGCGCCGGCATGAAGATGATCCGCTTGCCGTTCGCCGCTTCGACGACGCGGGCCGTGTTCGTCGTGATCAGCGTCCGCCGCGTCAGCACGCCGAGATAGACCGTCTCGAGGTGGGCGAAGAGGGTGTAGTCGCCCTCGATCGTCATCACGCTCTCCCACGGCTCGACGCGGTCGCCGTCGTGGAGAGCATGCACGGTGAGCGCGTCCCAGTCCTCGGAGCAGAGCTTGAGGATCGCGATCGCCTCGTCGGCCCCGCCGAGCATCGCCTGGTTGCGCTGGAACACCTGCATCACCACGCGTGGATGCCTGCCGTCCTGGAGCAGCGTCTCGCGCGTGTGGTTGAAGTAGGCGTCGGTGTAGTAGCCCTCCCGCATCTTCTCGACCGGAAGGTCGAAGATCTCGGGCGGGAGGCGGCGGGGCTTAGCTTCCTGCTCGGTCGCCATGCTCCAGCTCCAGACAGGCCGCGAGCGCAGCGTCGGCGACCTCGAGCTGCTCGGCCGACGGCTCCGCGGTCGCGTAGCGGTGCTGCAGTTCGTGTCCGGGCTTTGCCAGCGCCTTCGCGAGCGGGTGGCGGGGATGCTTCGTCATCCACGCGAACACCTCGACGGCGACGCCCACGGCGGCCACGGAGCTCGCGGTTCGCGCCGGCCGGCGCAGATTGACGGGGACGCGGGAGGCGAGCACGTTGCCGACCGCCGACGCCGCCAGCAGCGGGCCGATCAGGTGCGAGCCGCAGCGCTCGTGCTCCTTCGCGCGCTTCTCGCCGTGCTCGTAGGAGCCGATCGAGATGTGCTCGGCGCCGTGGTAGGCGGCGAGCTCGCCGCCTCGGAGGGCCAGCAGCGCGGGTGTGATCGCGAGCGCCCCGGAGAGGACCTCGCGGACGGCCTCACCGAGCCTCGGTGAGCGCCTGATCGCCTGGACGGTCAGCGCGCTTCCCACCGTCGCCGCGAGCACCGACGGACGCTCGAACGGCAGCCGCGCCTGCGGCAGCGCCCGGCGCAGGTCGGGGATGACGGCGAACGACTCGGCCAGGCGCAGCGGCCCGCGCAGGAACGGCTGCTGGATCCCGGGCGCGAGCAGCCGCTTGCGGGCGGATGCGACCTTGATCTCGCCGTCGTCGGTTCGGATCGCGCAGGCCCACGAGGTGGGGCCGTGCACGAGGACGCCGTTCGAAAGAGCCATGCCGCCGAGGCGGACCTTCGCACTCATCTCCGAAGCCTAGCCCCCGGCGGCGCGTCTGAGCGCGGCCTGAAGCTCGTCGGCCGCCGGCCCGCGGCCGATCGGCACGCCGTCGAGCTCCGTCACCGGCATCACCTCGCGCACCGAGGAGGACGTGAAGGCCTCGTCGGCCGCGAGCAGCTCGGTCAGCCCGAACTGACCCTCCTCGACCACGTAGCCCGACTCGCCCGCGAGCTCGAGCATCGTCGCGCGCGTGACGCCGGCGAGGATCCCGAGGTCGAGCGAGGGCGTCAGCAGCGTGCGGTCGCGCCGCCACCAGATGTTCGTGGTCGGGCCCTCGAGCACCGTCCCGTCGGCGTCCACGAAGACGGCGTCGTCGGCGCCTTGCCGTCTCGCCTCCGCCTCGGCGGCGATGTTGACCGCGTAGCTCGTCGACTTGACGCCGGGAAGGAGCCACGGCTCGTCCGCACGGACGCCGCGCAGCGAGATCAGCCGCTGGCCCCGCTCGCGGAGCGCGTCGTAGTGGTCGCCGAGCTCGCTGACGAGGGCCAGCGCGACCGGCGTCGGCGTCCAGTAGAGCCGAAGCACGGAGTCGGGCGCCCCGGCCGCGTCGAGCGCCTGACGCGAAAGCTGCTCGAGCTCCAGCCGGTTCACCTCGGGCAGGCCGATCCGCTCGGCCGAGCCGGCGAGGCGGTCGAGGTGCTCTGCGAGCTTGAACGGGACGCCGCCGTAGACCCGGACCGTCTCGAACGCGGCCCGGCCGCGCAGCAGGGCCTCGTCGTCGGCCCGCAGCACCGGCTCGGCCGGGTCGACGACGCCGCGGCCTCCGACTGCGACCGCCAGGAGCGTCATCGCGCTCCCACCTCGACCGGGGCTCCGATCGCGGCCAGCAGGGGCCGCGCCTTCGTCCACGACTCCTCGATCTCGGCCTCCGGCTCCGAGTCCCAGACGACGCCGCCGCCGACCCAGAGATGGATCCGGCCCTCGGCGACGGCGAACGTGCGGATCGTCAGCGAGAGGTCGAGGTCGCCGTTGCCACGGACGACGCCGAGCGCTCCCATCGAGGCGCCGCGGCCGACGGGCTCGAGCGCCGCGATCAGGTCGAGGGCGGCGATCTTGGGCGCGCCGGTGACCGAGCCGCCGGGGAACGTCGGCGGCGAGAAGCTCGGCGAGGCCGACGTCGGCACGGAGCGTCCCCTCGACGGTCGAGACGAGATGCGTCACGCCGGCCAGCTCGCGCTCGGCCATCAGCTGCGGCCAGCGCACAGACCCGGGCTCGCAGACCCGCGAGAGGTCGTTGCGCTCGAGGTCGACGATCATCACGTGCTCGGCCGTGTCCTTCTCGCCCTCGACGTGCTCGCCCAGCGGGCGCGTCCCCTTGATCGGCGCCGTCCAGACGCGCCGGCCGCGTCGGGCGAGGAAGAGCTCGGGCGAGGCTGAGACGACCGCCCAGCCCTCGCCCGCAAGCAGGCGCGGCTCGAACGAGGCCAGGCGCTCGGCAAGCGCGGCCGGGCGGCCCTCGAACTCGGCGCTCAGATGCTGGACGAGGTTCACCTGGTAGACGTCGCCGCGCCCGATCGCCGCCCGCACCGCCTCGACCGCGTCGGCGTACTCCGCATCGGTCCACGACCGCTCCCACTGGCCGATCCGGACATGTCCGGGGTCAGACCCCGTCGTGTGCGAAACGGCCATGGACCCGCGCAAGGACGCTTGCTCATGCGCCGGCGCACAGTCGCGCCCTAGCCCGCTCCGGACATGTCCGGGGTCAGACCCCGTCGTGTCCCGGACGGCCACGGCTGCGAGGGGCAGGGGGCACGGCTCGGGCGGGGCGGCGGCCGTCGTGCGGCGGAGCGGGTCGGAGAGTCCGTAGCCGAGGAAGAGATCCGCCTCGAGCGCCTCGCCCGCCGGCGCGAAGAAGCCGCGCTCGCGCAGGTACGCCTCGATCTGCTCGAACGCGCCCTCGGGCGAGTGCAGCTCGAGCACGGGGCTAGCCCAGCGAGCGGGCGGCCGCGCGGAGGAACTCGACGCCGAGGCCGAGATCGTCGACGTGCGTCCGTTCGTCGGCGGAGTGGATCAGCCGCGCCGCCAGCTCGGGGCTCATCGTCCGCATCGGGAAGAAGCCGTACGCGACGGTGCCGAATGCCTCGCGGAGCCAGTGCGAGTCGGTGAAGCCCGAGCAGCAGAGCGGCGCCAGCTTCGCGCCCGGCTCCGTCGCCTCGACCCAGTCGGAGATCAGCCGCCAGAGCGGCGTGTCGAGCGACGAGCGCGTGCCGCCGAAGCGCTCGATCGTCTCGACCTCGACGTGACCGCCGTCGCCGAGAATCGAGCGCACGATCGGGTCGACGTCCTCGGGCGTCTGTCCCGGGAGAAGCCGGCGATCGACGGTCAGCTCGACCGTGCCCGGAATCACGTTCCGCCGTTCCGACGCCGCGATCATCGTCGGTGAGAGCGTGAACGCGAGCAGCGGCTCGATCGTGTCGACGGCCAGCTGGTCGACTGCGGCGAGCCGTTCGAGCACGTCCTCCGGCGCCGGCTGCTCGCCCAGCACCGCCTCGAGGAAGCCCGCCACCTCGGGCCCGATCGACGGCTCCGGCCGGTACGCCGCCAGCTTCTCGATCAGCGGCGCCGCCTTCACGAGCGCGTTGTCGGCGATCCCCGGCATCGACGCGTGGCCGCTGCGGCCGTGCACGGTGACGCGGAACGGCGAGCTCATCTTCTCCGCCGTCGCACAGAGGTAGAAGGCTCGGCCGCCGAGCTCGACGCGCTCGCCGCCGCCCTCGTTGATCGCGTAGTCGACCCGGACGGCATCCGGATGGTGCTCGCAGAGCCACTGGAGGCCGTAGTTCTCGCCGACCTCCTCGTCCGCCGCCGCGACGAAGAGGAGATCGCCCGGCGGCGTGAAGCCCTCCCGCGCGAGCGAGGCGATCGCGACCGCGCTCGCCGCGACCTGGTTCTTCATGTCGAGCGCGCCGCGTCCCCAGACGTGGTCGTCGGCGAGGTCCCCCGACCACGGATCGCGCGACCACTCGCCGGGATCGGCGACGACCGTGTCGGTGTGGGAGAGAAAGCAGAGCGAGGGCCCGTCTCCGCCGCGAAGCCGAGCGACGAGGTTCATCCGCTCCGGCACGCGTCCGTACAGCTCGACCTCGACCCCGTTCGCCTCCAGGTAGTCGCGCAACAGCTCGGCCGCGACCGTCTCGTTCCCCGGTGGGTTGACCGTGTTCAGCCGCAGTAGTCGCTGCAGCAGCTCGACCGCTTCGTCCTGCAGCGTCACTGCTGCTCTTGCGACAGAGCCGTCAGCTCGTTGCGCACGCGCCAGAGCTCGGGGAAGAAGACGTGATGGATCAGCCGGCCGAGCACCTCGACCGGCGTCCCCTGCGTGCCGACGACCGAGTCGCCGATCACGCGCGCGACGACCTTGTAGTGCCGGATCCGCCAGAAGTTGATCCGCTCGTCCCACTCCGTGATCACCTCGGCGAGCTGGTAGAGGTCCTCGTGCTCGCGCCCGTTGACGTAGACGTCGGTGAGCGACAGCCCCGCCTGCTCGCGCAGCGCATGGAACGCCTGGCCGAGCGCGGGCGTGACCCGCCGGATCTCGCGCCAGCCGGGCGAGTCGAAGCCGCTGCCATGGCCGAGCACCTTGCGGATCTCCTGGTACTCCCAGGGCGACATCTGCTCGAGCATGTCGAGCTGCGTCGTCGCGTAGTTGAGGCAGAGCGTCGAGCGCCGGATCAGCCTCAGCGCGGGCGCGACCTCGCCGGCGTGCAGGTGCTCCGTCGCCGCCTCGACGTCGTTCCAGGCGAGCTTCAGCCACAGCTCAGAGGACTGGTGCACGGTCTGGAAGAGGAGCTCGTCGCGGTGCACCCAGTCGTCCGCCGACTTCTGCAGCGCGAGCAGCGCGTCGGTGTTGAGATAGCGCTCGTAGTCGCTCGCGCCCTCGCCCTCGAGGATCGGCTCCGAGTAGTCCTCGTGCGTCGCCACGGCCTGAGCATACTGACGAGCATGAGCGACCTCTTCGCCGACGCAGCCCGCGAGCGCTCGGCCGCGCATGCACCGCTGCCGCAGCGGCTCCGGCCGCGCTCGCTCGCCGAGCTCGTCGGCCAGAAGCACGTGCTCGGCGAGGGCTCGGCGCTGCGCCGGGCGATCGAGCAGGACCGGCTGCGGTCGCTGATCCTCTACGGGCCGCCGGGCGTGGGCAAGACGACGCTGGCGCGGATCGTCGCCGCCGAGACCGGCGCCGCGTTCGAGGAGCTCTCGGCCGTCTCGGCCCGCGTCGACGACGTCCGCGGCGTCATGCAGCGGGCCCGCGACCGGCTCGGCGGCAACGGCCAGCGGACGATCCTCTTCCTGGACGAGATCCACCGTTTCAACAAGGCGCAGCAGGATGCGCTCCTGCCGGCGGTCGAGGAAGGGCTGCTGACGCTGATCGGCGCCACGACCGAGAATCCGTACTTCGAGGTCAACTCGGCCCTGCTCTCCCGCTGCCAGGTGGTGGAGCTGGAGGCGCTCGACGAGGAGGAGCTGGCCGAGGTCGTCAGGCGCGGCGCTGCGGCGATCGGGGCCGACGCGTCCGACGAGATCGTGGCCCTGATCGCTCGCCGGGCCGGCGGCGACGCGCGGACGGCGCTCGCCACGATCGAGCTCGCCTGGGAGACGGCGGAGGCCGAGGGTGCACCGCTCGAGGAGCGCCACGTCGACGACGCGGCCCGCAAGCGGCCGCTCCGCTACGACAAGGGCGCCGACCAGCATTACGACTTCGTCTCCGCCTTCATCAAGTCGATGCGCGGCTCCGACCCCGACGCCGCGGTCTACTACCTCGCGTCGATGCTCGAAGGCGGCGAGGATCCGCGCTTCATCGCCCGCCGGATGGTCATCTTCGCCTCCGAGGACGTCGGCAACGCCGATCCGCGTGCGCTCCAGGTCGCGGTCGCGGCGGCGCAGGCGCTGGAGCACGTCGGTCTCCCGGAGGCGCAGCTCAACCTCTCGCAGGCGGCGATCTACCTCGCGGGCGCGCCGAAGTCGAAGGCGAGTGCGAACGCGATCTGGACCGCCCGCGACGACGTGCGCAAGGGTGGCAACCTGCGCCCGCCCGCGATGCTGCGCGACGCCCACTACGCCGGCGCGAAGAAGCTCGGCCACGGTGAGGGCTACATCGACCCACACACGGACGCGCGCGGGTCCGAGGTCGACCATCTCCCGGAGGAGTTGCAGGGACGACGCTACTATCGGCCTTCGGGCAACGGGGAGGAGGCGGGCAATGGCGATCCAGGCGGGGAGTGAGGCACCTGACTTCGACCTCGAGGTGAGCCGCGGCGAGCGCGTGCGGCTCGCCGACTTCCGCGGTCGCCGCAACCTGCTGCTCGTCTTCCATCCGTTCGCGTTCACCTCGATCTGCGAGGAAGAGGCGCGCGACCTGCAGGAGAACCTGCCGGCGTTCGAGAGCGCCGACACCGACGTCGTCCTCGTCTCGTGCGACTCGTCCGCGGCGCGCCAGGCCTGGAAGGAGAAGCTGGGCCTCACCTACACACTCGCGTCCGACTTCTGGCCGCACGGCGAGGCGTCGAAGGCCTACGGCGTCTTCGACGAGACCCGCGGAGCGCCCGTGCGCGGCACGTTCCTGATCGACAAGACGGGCGCCGTCGTCTGGAGCCTCGTCAACGACGCCGACACGCGCCGTGCCGAGCTCGCCTCGGCGCCGCTCGCCGCCAGCACGACGAGTTGAGCCTCGCCCGCTACGAGTGGGGTGACGCGAGCCTGCCTTCGCTCGTCTGCCTGCACGGCGTCACCAGCCACGGGCGCCACTTCGAGCAGCTCGCGGAGCGCCTGTTCGACCGGTATCACGTCGTCGCGCTGGATCTCCGCGGTCACGGCGACTCGACGTGGGACCCGCCGTGGAACCTCGAACAGCACGTCGCCGACGTGCTCGACGCGGCGCCGAGCGGGCGCGCGGTCTGGCTCGGCCACTCGTTCGGGGGCCGGATCGCGTACGAGGCGGCTGCCGCTGCCCCGGACCGGGTCGAGCGGCTCGTCCTGCTCGATCCCGCGATCCGGCTACCACCCTACGTCGGTCTGGCAGCGGCCGAGAACGCCCGTCGCGACCGCTCGTACGTCTCGTTCGAAGAGGGGATCGACCGCCGCTACGACGAGAGCGTGCTGACCACGGCGCCGCGCGAGCTCGTCGAGGGGGAACTGGTCGTCCACCTGGTCCCGGACGACGACGGCCGCTTCCGCTATCGCTACTGCCAGAGCGCGGTCGTGGCGGCCTACAGCGAGATGACGCGCGAGCCGCCGCCGTTCGAGCAGGTGCGGATCCCGACCCTGCTCGTGCTCGGCGAGACCTCGTATCTCCCCTACGACCACCTCCTCGACGCTCATGCTGCTGCGCTGGGTGACCTGCTCGAGGTGGCGGACATCGCCGCCGGGCACACCGTCCTCTGGGACGCGCTCGACGACACCCTCGGCGCCGTCGAGCGCTTCCTCTAGGCCGCGATCCGGGCAGTGTTGCGGGCCTCGACGGCTGCGGCCAGCGCGTCGACGACCGTCCGCAGCTCGTCGAGCAGCGTCGCGTCGACGCCGTTCGCGAGCCGCTCGTTCGCCTTCGGCACGGCCACCGTGTCCTCGAGCGTCCGTGCGCCGAGGGCGCCGAGCACCTTGCGCGTCTCCGCCGCCGCCCAGACTCCGCCGAACATCCCCGTGCTCGACGAGAGCACCGCGACGGGCTTGTTCCGCACGGGCGACTCGGCCAGCGGCCGGGAGGCCCAGTCGAGCGCGTTCTTGAGCACGCCCGGAATCGAGGAGTTGTACTCCGGCGTCGCGATCAGAACCGCGTCTGCGTCTTCGAGCGCCTCCTTGAGTCGCCCGACCGCCGCCGGGGGCGCGCCCGGGACGTCGTCGTCGGCGTCGTAGGGCGGGATCTCCTTGAGCGCGTCGTAGAGCGCGATGTCGATCCCGTCGGGCGCGACGGCGGCAGCCGCCTGGAGCAGGTCGGTGTTGTGCGAGCCCGCCCGGAGGCTGCCGCTGAGCGCGAGGATCTTCATCGGGTTACGCCTGCACCAGCGCGAGGTTGGCGGTGATGACGACGTCGTCGCCGAGCGCCTGGCCGCCGCCGGGGAGCTCCATGTTCCAGGCGATCCCGTAGTCGTGGCGGTTGACCGTCGTCTCCAGGTCGAATCCGAGCCGCTGCTGCCCGTGGGCGTTCTCGAGCGGGCCTGCGACGGCGCCGGTGATCTCGACCGGAAGCGCGATCCCGCGGAGCGTCAGCTCGCCCTGGATCGAGACGCTGTCGTCGTGGAGGTCGATCGTGCTCGACGTGAAGCGAAGCTCCGGGTACTGCTCCGCGTCGAAGAAGTCGGGGCTCTGGAGATGGCCGGCGAGGTTCTCGTCGTCGACCTTGACGCTCGCGACCTTGGCGATCCCCTCGATCCGGCCGTCGACGAGCGTGGCGTCGAAGTCCTCGAAGGTGCCGCGGAACGTGCCGACGCCGCTGTAGCGGACGGCGAAGCCGATGCTCGAGTGAACGGGGTCCAGGGTCCAGGTGCCCGTCGGAATCTGCGTGGTCTGTGTTGCCGTGGTCATTGCTCTCCCTTGGTCTGGCGTGTACACTTGCTTGTGCACGCAACAATAGAGGAAGAACCTTGAGTCGTCAAGTATTGAGTCCGCAACCAGTTGAGCTCCACGCCTTCGCCCGCCTGATGCGGGCGCACAGCGTCCTGCGCCGTGAGCTCGATGCCGAGGTGCTGAGGCCGCGCGGGCTGACGATCAACGACTTCGAGGCGCTGATGCACCTCTCCCGGGCCGACGAGCTGCGGCTCCGCCGGGTCGATCTGGTCGAGCGCCTGATGCTGACCCCGTCGGGCGTCACGCGCCTGCTCGAAGGGCTGCAGGAGGCGGGCCTGGTCGAGAACCTGCAGTGCGAGGACGACGCGCGCGTCACCTGGGCGCGGCTGACGGCGGACGGCGTGGAGACGCTCGAGTGCGTCGGCGCGAATCACACGCAGCGCCTGCGCGCCCTCTTCCGCGACACGCTCAGCGAGGACGAGGTCGAGCAGCTGTCGGAGCTGCTCGGGAAGCTCCCCGGCGTCGGCGCCGGTTCCTGCGTCTCCGACTAGACGACGTACTCGTCGGCGATCGAGAGCGCGTCGTCGAGGATCGCGAGTCCCTCGTCGAGCTCCTCGCGTGTGATCGTCAGCGGCGGGCAGATCATGACGACGTTCCAGTGAGCCATCAGGTAGAGGCCCGACTCGAGCGCCGCCTTCTGTAGGCGCACCACCGGCGCAGCGGCCTCGCCGCCGCCGTTGAACGGAACGAGCATCTCTCTCGTCTCGCGGTTCTTCACCAGCTCGAGGCCCCAGAAGAGCCCGAGCCCGCGCACGTCGCCCACCGAGGGATGCTTGGCCGCGAGCGCGGGTAGCGCCTCCGCCAGATAGCGGCCGTGCTCGGCGGCGTTCTCGACGATCCCCTCCTCCTGGAACGCCTCGATCGAGGCGACGCCGGACGCGCACGCGATCGGGTGGCCCGAGTACGTGAGGCCGCCGGCCAGGAAGCGGTCGCGCAGCTGGTCGGCGATCGGCTCCGAGACGATCATCGCGCCGAGCGGCACGTAGCCCGAGTTGATCCCCTTCGCGACGGTGAGGATGTCCGGCACGACGTCCCAGTTCTCGCAGGCGAACCACTTGCCGGTGCGGCCGAACCCTGCCATCACCTCGTCGCAGATGAGCAGGATCCCGTGCCGGTCGCACGTCTCGCGGATCGACTCGAGGTAGCCCTCGGGCGGGACGATGATCCCGTTCGTGCCGGTCACGGTCTCGAGGATGACCGCGGCGACCGTGTGCGCGCCCTCGTACTGGAGGATCTCCTCCAGGTGCGGCGCGCCCGAGCAGACGGGGCACGGATCGGGATGGCCGGCGGGGCAGCGGTAGGTGTAGGGGTCGAGCATCCGGACGACGCCGGGAAGCCCGGGCTCGGCATGCCAGCGGCGCGGGTCGCCGGTGAGCGTGATCGCGCCGCCGGTCGCGCCGTGGTAGCTGCGGTAGCGGGCGATGATCTTGTGCCGGCCGGTGACCCAGCGCGCGACCTTGATCGCGTTCTCGTTCGCCTCGGCGCCGCCGTTCGTGAAGAACGACATCTTCAGGTTGCCGGGCGTCACGTCCGCGAGCATGCGTGCGAGCGTCGAGCGCGGCTCGGTCGCCATCGGCGGCCCGATCGTCGCCAGCTTCTCGGCCTGCTCCTTGATCGCCGCGATCAGCTTCGGATGCCCGTAGCCGATCGAGACGTTGACGAGCTGGGAGGCGAAGTCGAGGTAGCGCTTGCCGTCGTAGTCCCAGAAGTGGCGGCCCTCGGCGCCCGCGACCGGGATCGGGTCGATCGCGTTCTGCACCGACCACGAGTGGAGGACGAACTCCTTCGCGTCCGCCTTGATCTGCGCCCCCAGCTGCGGGTTCGTCTCGATCGTGGCCATGTGCTGGATGCTACCGCGCTACGCTTGCGCCATCACCTGAGGAGGCCCGACATGACCGAGCTGGCGACCCCGCCCACCGAGCAGCGCGAAGGACTGACCCGGATCAGCCACTGGATCGGCGGCACGTCCGTCGAGGGGGCCTCGGGCCGGACCGGGCCGGTGTTCGACCCGGCGCTCGGTCGCCAGTCGAGCGAGGTCGATCTTGCAACCGCCGACGAAGTCGGCGCCGCGGTCGCGGCCGCCAAGAAGGCGTTCCCCGCCTGGCGCGCGACGTCGCTCGCGAAGCGGGCCGAGCTGCTCTTCCGGATCCGCGAGCTCGTCCACGACCGGCGCGAAGAGGTGGCGCGGATCCTCACCGCCGAGCACGGCAAGGTGCTCTCCGACGCGATGGGCGAGGTCACGCGCGGGCTCGAGGTGATCGAGTTCGCCTGCGGGATCCCGCACCTGCTCAAGGGCGCCATGTCCGAGCAGGCCTCGACCGGGATCGACGTCTACTCGATCCGGCAGCCGCTCGGCGTCGTCGCCGGGATCACGCCCTTCAACTTCCCCGCCATGGTCCCGATGTGGATGTGGGCGCCGGCGCTCGCGTGCGGCAACACCTTCGTCCTCAAGCCGTCCGAGAAGGACCCGTCCGCGTCGATCTGGACTGCCGAGCTCTTGAAGGAGGCGGGCCTCCCCGACGGCGTCTTCAACGTCGTCCACGGCGACAAGGTGGCCGTCGACGCGATCCTCGAGCACCCGGACGTGGCCGCGGTCAGCTTCGTCGGCTCGACCCCGATCGCCCGGTACATCTACGAGACGGGGACGAAGCACGGCAAGCGCGTGCAGGCGCTCGGCGGGGCGAAGAACCACATGATCGTCCTCCCGGACGCCGACATCGACATGGCCGCGGACGCGGCCGTCAGCGCCGCCTACGGCTCGGCCGGAGAGCGCTGCATGGCGATCTCGCAGGTGGTCGCGGTCGGTGACGCGGGCGATCGGCTCGTCGAGGCGATCAAGCTGCGGCTGCCCAAGATCAAGGTCGGCAACGGCCTCGAGGACGGCGTCGAGATGGGGCCGCTCGTGACCCGAGAGCATCGCGACAAGGTCGCCTCGTACATCGAGGGCGGCGCCGACCAGGGCGCGACGGTCGTCGTCGACGGCCGCGAGACGGCGCCCGAGGGCGACGGGTTCTTCCTCGGCGTCACGCTCCTCGACGACGTCACGCCCGAGATGGACGCCTACAAGGACGAGATCTTCGGCCCCGTCCTCGGGGTCACGCGGGTCGGCAGCTACGACGAAGCAGTCGCGCTCGTGAACGAGAACCCCTACGGGAACGGCACCGCGATCTTCACCCGCGACGGCGGCGTGGCCCGGCAGTTCCAGTTCGAGGTCGAGGCCGGGATGGTCGGGATCAACGTGCCGATCCCGGTGCCGGTCGCCTACTACTCGTTCGGCGGCTGGAAGGCGAGCCTCTTCGGCGACACGCACATCTACGGACCGGAGGGGATCAACTTCTACACCCGCGGCAAGGTCGTCACCTCGCGCTGGCCCGATCCGGCCACGTCGAAGGTCGACCTGGGGTTCCCGCAGACGCGATGAGGCTCGCGCTTGCGGGAGTGGCGGTTCTGGCCGCGCTCGCCGCCGGCGCCGCGCCCGCTGCCGGTGAGGAGGTCCCGACCCGCGACTGCGGGACGCGCGGCGACCCCGGGAACGGCGTGCCGATCCCGTTCGCCCGTGCGGGCGACGTCGTCGTCGGCCCCGTCTCGTTCGCGGGGCTCGTCCCCGCAGCAACGGCCACAGCGCTCGACCGCGGTCCAGACGGCCGCTACATGCGCAAGACGGGCGCGAAGGTGCTCTGGGGCAAGCCGGTCACGGTGACCGTCGCACCGGCGAGCCAGGCGGCGCTCGCGCTCCAGTACGCCCGCCCGAACCTGCTCACGACGTCGATCCGGTTCGAGCCCTGCCGTCCCGGAACGCCGATGTTCGGCGGCGTCGGCAAATTGCAGCGGGTGACGACGTTCCCCGGCGGGCTCTCGTTCACGCGTCGCGGCTGCTACGCGGTCGAGGTGCACGTCGAGAGCGGCCGCACCTACCGACGCACGATCTCGCTCGGGGCCGGCCGCTGCCCATGACCGAGCTGCTCGAGCGGCAGCCGCTGCTGGCTCGGCTCGAAGAGCTTCGCGGGGAAGGCGGGCGGCTCGTCTTCGTCGGCGGCGAGGCCGGTGTCGGCAAGACGGCGCTCGTCCGGACGTTCGCCGACTCGGCCGGTGAAGTGGGCCGCGGCTCGTGCGAGAACCTGGCCGCGCCGACGCCCCTCGGGCCGTTCCTCGATCTCGGGCTCGAGCCCGGCGACGCGCGCACGACTGCGAGCGCCGCCCTTGCTCGCGGCGGTGTGCTCGTGCTCGAGGACGTGCACTGGGCGGACGGTGCATCGCTCGACGTCCTGCGCGTGCTCGGGCGCCGTGTCGACGGCTCGGACGCGCTCGTCGTCGCCACGTACCGGGACGACGAGGTCACGGGCGACCATCCGCTCCGCGTCGTGCTCGGCGAGCTCGCATCGGCGCCGGGCGTCGTGCGGCTGACGGTGCCGCGGCTCTCCCTCGCTGCCGTGCGTGAGCTCACGGCGCCGCTAGATGCCGACGCCGACGCGATCCACCGGCTGACGCTCGGCAACGCCTTCTTCGTCACCGAGATCCTCGCCGCCGCAGGCGGCGACCTGCCCGAGACGGTTCGCGACGCCGTGCTCGCACGCGTCGCGCTGCTGGACGAGCCTGCGCGGCGGCTGCTCGAGGTGATCGCTCTGGTGCCTCGCCGGGCGGAGCTCTGGCTGCTCGAGGTCGTCGCTGCCGGCGAGCTGGCGCACCTCGACGATGGCCTCGCCTCGGGGGTGCTGCGCGCAGACGGCGACGCGGTTGCGTTCCGGCATGAGCTGGCGCGGCTCGCGGTCGAGAGCGAGCTGCCGCCGCACCGGCGTCGCGCCCTGCACGCGGCGATCCTCGCGGCGCTCGAGCAAGGCGGAGACGTCTCGCGGCTCGCCCACCACGCCGAGGAGGCCGGCGACGACGAGGCGGTGCTTCGCTACGCCCCGGAGGCGGGGAGGGCCGCAGCGGCGGCGAGCTCGCATCGGGAGGCGGCCGCTCAGTTCGCTCGGGCCCTCCGTCACGCCGACCAGCTGGAAGCAGCCGAGCGGGCCGACCTGCTCGACGCCTACGCAGAGGAGGCGGCCGTGACCGGCCTCTACGAGGCATCCGTCGAGGCTCGGGAGGACGCGATCGCGCTCTACCGGGAGCTCGGGAACATGCTCAGGGTCGGCGAGACGCTCTCCCGGGCGACGAACGCCTACACCCGACTGGGCCGGAACCGGGAGGCCGAGGCGGCGAGCAGGGAGGCGATCGAGGTGCTCGAGACGCTGCCGCTCGGGCGGGAGCTCGCCTGGGCGTACTCGGTGCAGGCCTACGCGCGCATGCTCAGCCGCGACAGCGCCGAGGGTGTCGCCTGGGGCAGGAAGTCCGCCGCCGCCGCGGTCGCGATCGGCGACACCGCGGTCGAGGCGTACGCGCTCAACATGATCGGCTGCTCGCTGATGGTGTCCGGGGAGATCGAGGCCGGCGTCGCCGAGCTCCTGCGCAGCCTCGAGCTCGCGACGGGGACCTCGAACGAGGTTTTCACGATGTCGGCGCTGCACAATCTCGGAACCGGTCTCGGCGAGATGATGGAGCTCGAGACCGCCGAGCGCTGGCTGCAGGAGTGCATCGGCTACGCCGAGGCGCACGACCTCTGGCCCTTGTACCCGCGCTCATGGCTTGCGCTCGTGCATGTCTACCGCGGCCGTTGGGACGACGGAGCCGCGCTCGCCGCCGACGTGCTCCGAGGGTTCGTCGACCCGATCAGCCGGATCACCTCCTTGATCGCACTCGGGCGCGTGCGGGCGCGACGCGGCGACCCCGGCGCGCTCGACGTCCTCGACGAAGCGTTCGAGCTGTCGCTTCCGGGCGGGCACCTGCAGCGGCTCGGCCACGTGCACGCCGCCCGGGCCGAAGCGTCCTGGCTGGGGGGAGACCCGGCGCGCGCGGTGGAGGAGTCTCGCGCGGTCTATGGCCTCGCGCTCGAAAAGCGGCATTTCTGGTTTGCGGGCGAGCTCGCGTATTGGCAGTGGAAGGCCGGTGCGCTCGACGACGCGCCTGACTGGATCGCCGAGCCCTACCGGCTCCAGCTGGCAGGCGACCCGCAGGCGGCGTCGTCGGCCTGGCGGGAGCGGCTCTGCCCGTACGAGGCGTTGCGCACGCTCGCGGACGCGGACGACGAGTCGGCGCTCGAGGAGCTGGAGCGCCTCGGCGCCGGGCCGCTCGCGGCCGACCTGCGCCGGCGGTTGGGCCTCCGTGGGCCGCGCGAGACGACTCGGGCGAACCCGGCCGGTCTCACGGCGCGCGAGCTCGAGGTGCTCGCACTCGTCGCGGATGGGCTGCAGAACCGGGAGATCGCGGAGCGGCTCGTGCTCTCTCCGCGCACCGTCGACCATCACGTCTCGTCCGTCCTGAAGAAGCTGGACGCGCGGACGCGCGGCGAGGCGGCGGTGCGGTACCGCGAAATATCGGTAGCACCGGGCGCCAACATGGGCGGTCCCGCCGATGTGGCGCAGCAGCCCCGTTCGTAGCCTCGAAAGCGGTCTACGAAAGGAGTCCGTTTTGGACACGTACGTGATCCTCCGCCGCAGCGGCTGGCGTAGCGGCGAGGAGCTCGAAGAGGCGGCGGCCCGCTCCACGGCCGTCGGCGAGGAGATGCCGGACGACGTCCGCTGGATCCGCAGCTATGTGCTGGAGGAGGGCAACGGCGTCGGCACGGTCTGCGTCTACCAGGCGACGAGCCCCGAGGCGATCCGGGCCCACGCCGCAGCCGCCGACCTGCCGGTCGACGAGATCATCCGGGTCGCCGACACCGTCATCGTCAGGCCGGACCCCCAGCCGGCGAGCGTCGCGAGCTAGGAGGACAGACATGCGCCGTACAGCAATCGCATCGCTGATCATGCTCCTCTGCGCCGTCGTCCCACTCGCAGCGTGGGCGGCCCGCACGGAGAAGCCCGCACCGATGGTGCACGTCCACCCGGCCCCGCAGGGCTCGATCACGCCCAAGGGCCTCGCGCCGCTGCTGGCCAAGGCCCGGCTCGCGACCGCAAAGTACGCCACGAGCCTCGACGCGGCCAAGAAGGACGGCTACACGGTCACCGTGACGAGGCACATCCCGGACATGGGCTGGCACTTCCTCAACCCGAAGATCACCGGCGTCGACGCGAGCAAGCCGCCGATCCTGGTCTACGTGAAGCGGGGAAAGGCGTGGCAGCTCGTCGCGTTCGAGTGGGTCTTCCCCTCGAAGCCCGCCAAGCCGCCGCTGCCGGGAGCGACGTACGGCTCCTTTGCCGCGGCCTGCCACTACGTCGACGGGACGTTCGTGGCGGCGGCCGCTGAAGCGGACTGCGCGAAGACGAGCCCCGAGAGCGGGGCCGCGTTCGGGTTCTGGCACCCGGACTTCGTGACCATGCACCTCTGGGCGTGGTACCCGAATCCGGACGGGTTCTACGCGGGCATGAACCCGCTCATGCGCCCCTTCAACGAGGCCGGCTGAGGTCGTTCACGCCGCGGCCGGGGCCTCCGCTCCGGCCGCGGCGAGCTGCTCGCCGAACTTGGCGCGCCGGACGAACTGGCCGATGCCGGGCTTGCCGACGACCTCGCCGCCGTCCACGATCACGTTCCCGCGCAGGAGGACCATCTCGATGTCGCCGACCACCTCGGTTCCCTCGTACAGGTTGTAGTCGGTCTTCGACTGCTGGCCCGCAGCCGTGATCGTGTGCCGCTTCTCGGGATCGAAGACGACGAGATCGGCGTCCGAGCCGACCGCGACCGTTCCCTTCCGGGGATAGAGGCCGAAGAGCTTGGCCGGGTTCGTCGCGAGCAGCTCGACCATCCGGTTCAGCCCGATCCTGCCCTCGCGCACGCCGAAGTTGTGGATCATGTGCAGCCGGTTCTCGAGCCCGGGGCCGCCGTTCGGGATCTTCGAGAAGTCGTCTCGCCCCATCGCCTTCTGCTCGCCCCAGGTGAACGCGCAATGGTCGGTCGAGATCGCGCTCAATACGTCGGTCCGGACCGCGTTCCAGAGTACGTCCTGGTTCGCCTTGTCCCGGGGCGGCGGCGTGTAGACGTACTTCGCGCCCTCGAAGTTCGGCTGCTCGAGGTGGGTGAAGTCGATGAAGAAGTACTGCGTGCACGTCTCGCCCCAGACGTCCCAGCCCTTCTCGCGGGCCAGCTCGATCGGCTCGACAGCCTCCTTGCAGGAGACGTGGACGACGTAGAGCGCGCAACCGGCGACACGGGCGAGCTGGATCGCGCGGTTCGTCGCCTCGCCCTCGGTCTCGGGCGGCCGCGTCAGCGCGTGGTACTTGGGCTCGGTCTGCCCCTTCGCGAGCGCCTTCTTCACGAGCACGTCGATCGCATCGCCGTTCTCGGCGTGCACCATCACGAGCGCTCCCGTCTCGGCCGCGACCTCCATCGTCTTGAACAGCGTCTCGTCGTCGACCATGAGCGCGCCCTTGTAGGCCATGAAGAGCTTGTAGGACGTGATCCCCTGGTCGGGGAGCGACGCGAGCTCCTCGAGCGAGCCGCCGTTCTTCAGGTCGGTGACGGCGATGTGGTAGCCCATGTCGATCAGCTGCTTGCCGTCCGCCTTCGACTTCCAGTCGGCGAGCGCGTCGCCGAAGCTCGTGCCGGGCGCCTGGATGCAGAAGTCGACGTGGCACGTCGTGCCACCGCGGGCGGCGGCACGCTGGCCCGATTCGACGTCGTCGATCGTGGTCGTGCCGCCGAACGGCATGTCGAGGTGCGTGTGCGGGTCGACGGCCCCCGGCAGGACGTACTTGCCGGAGGCGTCGACGACGGTATCGGCCGCGAGGTCCAGCGACTCGCCGATCAGGGAGATCCGCTCGTCCTCGACGAAGATGTCGGCGACGTAGTCGTCCGCCGCCGTGATGACGCGGCCGCCTTTGATCAGAACGGACATTGCGGATCTCCCTTCTCGGTGTCGTCTCCTACTCGCCGCCGGCCGTGACCGCGACGGTCTCCTTCTGCCAGTCTGCACCGTTCACGTCGACGCCCTCGTCCTCCAGTGACTTGACGGCCGCCTCGGCGAGGTCGGTGCGGTACGAGTCGCTGGACGCGTCGGCCTTGATCACGCCGAACTGCTTCGCGATGTCGGCCGTCCGCTGGAACGCGGCCTCGTCCATGACCCCGATCCCGGTCTCGTTCGGCCACGTCAGCGCATTGATCTCGTTCAGCTGCCAGCGCTGGTGGCCTTCACCGAGCGTCGGGCCGTTGTCGAGCACGTACTGGAGGCACGAGTCGTGGTTGTCGCGGCAGAAGACCCAGCCCCGGAAGCTCGCCTTCAGGAACCGCTCCGCGATGTCCTGGTTCGCGTCCTCGGCGATCCACTCGCCCTGGACGAAGATGCCGTCCTCGAGCATCGCCGTGCCGGCGTCCTCCATCGTGATCACGTTCAGGTCGTCGAGGGTGTAGAGCTTGCCCGTGTCCGGGTTCTCCGTCTCGAGCACCTGCGCGAGCTCGTTGTAGGTCATCGCCGCCGCCGCGTCGACGTCGTTGTTGAGGAAGAGGTTCATGTCGAACGGCTGGTTGACGATCGTGACGTCGTCCTTCGATTTCGGGTCGATGTTGTTCTTGACCAGCGCGGCGTAGAGCTCGTTCTCGTTGCCGCAGCACCAGACGCCGACCTTCTTGCCCTTCATCCCGGCCACGTCGGTGATGCCGCTGTCCTTCCAGGTCAGCTCGGTCATGCCGCTTCTCGCGAAGACCTGCGCGATGTTGACCAGGTCGCCGCCCTGGTCGCGCGCCGCCAGGAGCGCGGGAAGCCAGTCGATCCCGAACTCGGCCTGGCCGCTCGCCACGACCTGCTCCGGGGTGATGTCCGGGCCGCCGGGCTTCAGCTCGACGTCGAGGCCCTCGTCCTCGTAGTAGCCCTCCTCGAGCGCGGCGTAGTAGCCGGCGAACTGTGCCTGGGTCACCCATTTCAGCTGCAGCGTGACCTTGTCGAGCTCCGCCGCGGTCGTTTCCGCGGCGCCGGTGTCCGCCGCCTCGTCGTCGTCGCTGCCGCACCCGGCGGCCACGAGCGCGAGCGCGGCGAGCAGGCCTGCGAGCAGCAGCCAGATCCGAGCCTTCTTCATGCGTCGTCCTTTCCTTCGTTCGTTTGCCCTCTCGACACGTACTCCGTCACTCCCTCCTCGACGACGGATGCCAGCTCATCGTCAGCCGCTCGACGAACGCGACGGACGAGTAGAACAGGATTCCGAGCACGCTCGCAACCGTGATCGCCGCCCAGGCGAGCTCGAACTGGAAGAGCGCGGCCGAGTTCCTGATCTGGAACCCGAGCGCCTCCTGCGAGCTGAGGAAGTACTCGCCCACGATTGCGCCGATCATCGCGAGCACGGTCCCCACCTTCAAGGCGGCGAAGAGATAGGGGAGCGAGTTCGGGAACCGCACCCGCCGGAAGACCGCGATCTCCCCGGCCGCGTAGGAACGCATCAGCTCGATGGACTGCGGCCGCACCGAGGTCAGCCCGCGCAGCGTGTTCACCATCACCGGGAAGAAGACGAGGATGGCGGCAATCGCCATCTTCGAGGTCTTCTCGAGCGGCCCGAACCACTGGTTCGTGATCGGGGCGAAGGCGATGATCGGGATCGCGTTGGCGGCGATCGCGAACGGCATCAATGCGCGGCCGAGGCTGCGGAAGCGCGCGAGCACGATCGCGGACAGGACGGCGAGCGTGCTGCCGATCACGAAGCCGCCGAGCGCCTCCGAGAACGTGTAGATCCCCGCCGACCAGAGCAGGTCGCGCTCCTCCCAGAGCGTCTCCAGGATCGCGGAGGGCGCGGGCAGCAGGAAGCGCTGGACGTCGAGCGCGCGGACGAGTCCTTCCCAGAGCAGGATCCCGAGCACGAGCACCACCGCCGCCGGGACCCAGTCGACGACTCCTCGCCCCATCCGCGCCCCGAGCGTCCCGCGCGGAACGGGAGCGACGACGCTCACAGCCCCTCCTCGGCGACGTAGAGCGGCGTCTCGTCCTCCTCGGGCGCGTCGAGCGCGTGGCCCATCCGCAGCAGCCGGCGCACCTGGGTGATCAGCTCGGCGAAGTGCGGGTGCTCGCGCGTCTCGGGGCCGCGCGGCTGGGGCAGGTCGATCGGGACGATCCCGGCGATCTGTCCGGGCCGGGCCGACATGACGACGACGCGCGTGGAGAGGAAGACGGACTCGGCGATCGAGTGCGTGACGAAGACCACGGTCGAGAGCGTCTCCTGCCAGATCCGCAGCAGCTCGTTGTTCATCCGCTCCCGGGTCATCTCGTCGAGGGCGCCGAACGGCTCGTCCATCAGCAGGAGCGGCGGCGAGAACGAGAGTGCGCGCGCGATCGAGACACGCTGCTGCATCCCGCCCGAGAGCTGCCACGGGTGGTGCTTCTCGAAGCCGGTCAGCTCGACGAGGCCGAGCATCTCCTCGACGCGCGCGTCCCTGCGCTTCCGGTCCCAGCCGGCCATCTCGAGCGGCAGCGCGATGTTCTTCGCAACCGTGCGCCAGTCGTAGAGGACGGCGTCCTGGAAGACGATCCCGTAGTCGCGGTCGAGCCGGGCCTGGTGCGCGGTCTTGCCGTTGACGAGCAGGTCGCCCTCGGTCGGCCGGATCAGGTCGCCGATGATCCGCAGCAGCGTCGACTTGCCGCAGCCGGAGGGGCCGATCAGGGAGACGAACTCGCCCGGCTGGACGTCGAGGTCGATCTGCTCGAGCGCGAGGACGTCGCCGCGCTCGAAGCGCTTCGAGACACCCTTGATCGAGACGGCGGCGGCGTCGGTCATGCCACGTTCTCCGGTGCGCGGTGGACGAGCAGCCGCTCGGCGATCGCGACCACGGAGAAGAAGATGATCCCGAGCGCCGGCCGCGATGATGTTCGTCGCCCAGAGGCTCTCGGGGGAGGTGACGTAGTACTGGTTGAAGTTGAGGATCGCGCCGGCGAGCCCGTCCTGGATCGACGAGGGCAGCTCGCCGATGATCGCGCCGACGACCGCTGCCGGCGCCGCGATCTTCAGCGCCGTGAACAGGAACGGGAACGAGGCGGGGATCCGCAGCTTCCAGAGGATCCTCCAGCGGTTCGCGGCGTAGGAGCGCATCAGCTCGAGCGCGCGCGGGTCGGCCGACTGGAGCCCGCGGAGCGTGTTGATCGTGACCGGGAAGAAGGTCAGGTAGGCGGCGATCACGGAGACCGCGCCCCAGCCGGCGAGCGACTCGGGCAGCTTCGGGTTGATCCAGACGACCACCATCGGCGCGATCGCGAGGATCGGGATCGTCTGCGAGGCGACGATGTAGGGGAGGAAGCCGCGCTGCAGCAGCCTCGACTCGGAGAGCACGACGGCGATCGCGAAGCCGACCGTGGCGCCGAGGATGAAGCCCGCGGCGGCCTCCTTCGCCGTGAACGCGGCCGCGTCGAGGAGCACGTCGATCAGCAGCGGCCCGTTCCGCCGGGAGGGCTCGAAGAGCTGCCCGACCATGTCGTAGACGTGCGGCATCGTCCGGTCGTTGACCGGGAACGGGCGCGTCAGCTCGACCCGCTCGCCGAACCACTTGTACGCCTCCCAGAGCGAGCAGAGGACGATCAGCACGAGCAGGGAGAGCGCGCCGCTCTTCAGCGCGGACTGCTGCGCCTCACGGCGGGAGTCGACGACCGGGCGGGCGACTGCGGCGCTCGACACGGGTACTCCTTACCACACTGGTTAGGATCGCCGCGTGCCGCTCAACCCCTCCCGCACCGTCGAGGAGCTGCGCGAGCTCCGCGAGCTGACCGGCGACGAGAACGGCGCCCAGCGCGTGGCCTGGACGCCGACCTGGAAGCGCGCGCAGGAGTGGATGTCGTCGAAGCTCGGGGACGTCGGCGTCAGCGAGAGCTTCGACGCGGCCGGGAACCAGTGGTGGACGCTGCCCGGCGCGAGCGAGCGGTCGCTGATCCTCGGTGGCCATCTCGACTCGGTCCCGAACGGGGGCTGGCTCGACGGCTGCCTCAACGTCGTCGCCGCCTCGGAGGTCCTGCGCCGGATCGCCGCCGAGGGCGAACCGCCGCTGACCGTGCGGCTCGTCTCGTGGGCCGACGAGGAGGGCGCCCGCTTCGGCCGCTCGCTCTTCGGCTCGTCCGCCGCCGCGGGCTCGATGGCCGACCAGGATGAGCTGCGGGCGCTCCAGGATGCCGACGGGGTGTCGCTGCCCGATGCGATCGGGGGCTTCGGCGTCGACCTCGATTCCGCGCTCGACGCGCGCTCGGAGCTCGAGCACGCGGCCGCGTACCTCGAGCTGCACATCGAGCAGGGGCCTGTGCTCGAGTCGATGGAACTGCCGCTCGGCGCTGTGCTCGGCACGTTCGGGGTCGAGCGCCACCGGATCACCTGGCGCGGGCAGGCCGCACACGCGGGCTCGACGCCGATGGATCAGCGGCGGGATGCGCTCGCCGGCGCCGCCAAGCTCGCGCTCGAGCTCCGCGAGATCGCCGCGCGCGTCGGCGGCGGAGCCGTGCTGACGAGCGGCGGCGTGGTCACGAAGCCGGGGATCGTCACCTCGGTCGTGGAGACGGCCGAGCAGCTGCTCGACATGCGGCATCTCGACGCCGACAAGCTCGCCGAGCTGAACCGTGCCGCTCACGAGGCGAGCGAGCGATTCGCGCGGGAGGAGAACATCGAGGTCGAGTGGGAGCGGATCTGGCAGATCGAGCCGATCCTGTTCGAGCTCGTCGACCTGGCCGACGAGGCGGTGCAGGAGGTGGCGGGAACCTCGCTACCGGCTCCCGAGCGGCCCGCTGCACGACGCCGCGGAGGTGTCGCGCGCCGGAGTCCCCACCGCGATGCTCTTCGTCCAGAGCCTCCGCGGCCTCAGCCACACGAAGCTCGAGGACACGAAGCCGGAGCACATCGAGCTCGCCGTCCAGGCGCTCGACCTCCTGACGGCAAAGACGCTCGCCCACCTGTCCGGTTAGAACACCCGGTGTCAGACTCGTCTCTGACACCGTGCCAGAGTCGTCTCTGACACCTCCTGTCCCGACGGGACGTGGCTAGAGGAAGCGCACCGCGGCGACGCCGGCGGCGACGAGCGCGATCCCGAACAGTCGGCCGGGCGTGACCGGGTTCTCCTCGAAGCCGACCCAGCCGAAGTGGTCGACGGCCAGCGACGCCACCGCCTGGCCCGCGAGGATGAAGGCGAAGAGCGCGGCGGCTCCGAGCCTGGGCGCGGTCACGACCGAGCCGAGGACGTAGAACGCGCCGAGGAAGCCGCCGACCCAGACCCACCACGGCGCCGCGCCCAGCTTCTCGGTGCCGGGCCAGCCGCGGGCGAACAGGAGGGCGGCGACGAGCAGCACCGCGGTCCCGACCGCGAACGAGACGAGCGTCGCCCGCAGTGGGCTCCCCACCCAGGTCGCGAGCTGCGCGTTGACCCCGAACTGGATCGGCAGCATCGCGCCCGCGGCGACCGCGAACAGGTAGTAGGGCCACGTTGCCACGCGCCCGGATTCGCGCGAGAATGCCTCTTTCCCTGCCCACGACTTTCGGGGGTTCCTGTGCTCACGTTCGGCGTCACTGTCCTTCCCGACCCGCCCTACCAGCGCCTGATCGAGTTGATGCAGCTCGCCGAGACGCAGGGCTTCGAGTACGGCTGGACGTACGACTCGCACGTCCTCTGGCAGGAGTCGATGCCCGTGATGGCGCTCGTCGCCAACGAGACGTCGAAGATCAAGCTCGGCCACATGGTCACGAACCCGGCCACGCGCGACCCGACCGTGCTCGCGAGCGCGTACGCGACGCTGCACGACATCTCCAACGGCCGGATGATCATGGGCGTCGGGCGGGGCGACTCGGCGGTGCGCTACGTCGGGCGCAAGCCGATGAAGGTCGCGGACTTCGAAGAAGCGCTGAAGATGGTGAAGCCGTTCATGAACGGCAAGGAGGTCAGCTGGAACGACAAGGAGCTGCAGCTGAAGTGGGTGCGGCCGGAGCTCCCCGAGATCGAGATGCACGTCGCCGGCTACGGCCCGAAGGCGCTCGCGGTCGCCGGACGGCAGGGCGACGGCGTCATCATCCAGCTCGCCGACCCGGACATCATCAACTGGATCATGGACACGGCCCGCAAGGCGGCCGAGGAGGCGGGGCGCGACCCGGCCGCGCTGAAGTGCATCGTCAGCGCGCCGAGCCACATCTCCGACGACCTCGCCGACGCGCGCGAGCAGGTCCGCTGGTTCCCGGCGATGGTGTCGAATCACGTCCAGGACCTGATCGACCGCTACGGCACGGACGGGTCGGTCGTCCCGAAGGTCCTGACCGACTACGTCGAGGCGCGGAAGTTCTACGACTACAACGAGCACTCGCGCGTCGGGGCCAAGCACGGCGAGTTCGTCACCGACGAGATCTGCGACCGCTTCTGCGCGATCGGCAGCACCGAGCAGGTGATCGCGAAGCTGCGCGAGCTCGAGTCGATCGGCGTCGACCAGTTCAACATCTACCTGATGACCCACGGGCAGGAGAAGACGCTCGAGGCCTACGGCCGCGACATCCTGCCCCAGTTCAGCGGGGTCGCGGCGTAGAGCCGGCAGACGAGGTCAGGCGGCGCTGGGACGCCGCGGCGGTGGGATGGGAGGCCGAGCGCGAGACGGTGACCGCCGTCAACGCGCCGGTCACGGACGCGCTCGTCGCGGCTGTCGATCCAGCCCCGTCCGACCTGGTCCTCGATCTCGCGGGCGGCACCGGCGACGTCGCCGAGGCCGTGGCGGCACGCGGCGCGCGGGTGATCGCGACCGATCTGTCGCCGGTGATGGTCGAGGCGGCGCGCCGGCGCGGGATCGAGGGCGCCCAGCACCGCGTAATGGACATGCAGGAGCTCGACCTGGCCGACGGGAGCGTCGACGCCGTCGTCTCGCGCTTCGGCTACATGCTCGTCCCCGACCCGGTACTCGCGCTCCGGGAGACGAGGCGGGTGCTCAAGCCGGGACGGCCGCTCGCGTTCGCGACCTGGGCGCCCGCGAGGCGGAACCCCTGGGCGACCGCGTACGGCCCCGTGCTGATCGAGCGCGGCCTGCAGGAGCCGCCGAAGCCCGGCGAGCCGGGCCAGTTCATGCTCGGCGAACCGGAGCAGATCGAGGCGCTCGTCCGCCCGGCCGGATTCGCGGACGTCCGCGTCGAGGAGGTCCCGGTCGAGTACCGGTTCCCGAGCTGGGACGAGTACCGCCGGGTGATGACGAGCCTTGCCGCCTCGCTGCGCCAGACGCTCGCCGACCTCGATGACGAGACGCGCGGGGAGATCGACGAGGCCGCGCGCGCCCGGCTCGACGGCTACCTGACGCCGGAGGGCTACGTCCTCCCGGGCGTCACGCTCGTCACGATCGCCCGCTGACCGTGCAGCTGCCCTCGGTGGAGCAGGGCCGTGTGGTCGTCGCGGCACCGGGCATCGGCCCTGGCAACTGGGCCGGCGCACCGCACGCGCTCCTCGACGAGGGCGTCTACTGGCTCAGCTACCGCGTGCGGCTGGCGACAGGTCCCGAGCGCGGCCAGACCCGCGGCGTCGAGACCGTGGTCGCCCGGTCGGTCGACGGTGAGCGTTTCGAGACCGTGGCGAGGATCGAGCGAGACGCGTTCCGGACGGACTCCTTCGAGCGCCCATGTCTCGTTCGGCGACCGGACGGCGGCTGGCGGCTCTACGTCTGCTGCGCCACGCCCGGTTCCAAGCACTGGTGGATCGAGGCGATCGACGCGGACGACGCGTCCGGGCTGCCAGCCGGCGACCGAGCCGTCGCGTTCCCGGGGTCGGCAGAGCTCGCCGTCAAGGATCCGATCGTGGAGGTCGGCGCCGCCGGAGCCTGGCAAGCGTGGATCTGCTGCCACCCGCTGACCGAGCCGGGTGAGGAAGACCGGATGACGACGGCCTACGCCACCAGCGCCGACGGGTTGGCGTGGGACTGGCACGGCGACGTGCTGCGTCCCACACCGGGCACGTGGGATCAGCGCGGCGCGCGGATGACGACCGTCCTGACCTCGGAGCCGATGGTCGTCCTGTACGACGGCCGCGCGACCGCCGAGGACAACTGGTTCGAGCAGACGGGAATCGCCCGGGAGCGGAACGGCGTTCTCGTCGCGGACCCTGACGGCCCCGCCGCGGCGTCGCCCTACTCGGACGGCGCCCTCCGCTACGCGGCCGCAGTACCGCTGCCCGACGGGCGCACCCGGTTCTACTTCGAGGCGGCCCGGCCCGACGGGGCGCACGATCTCTGGACGAGCGTCGCCGGGTAGCCTCAGAGGATCGTCTTGCCGAGCGCGCTCGCGACGAGCTCGACGGCGAGCTGCGCGGTCGCGTTTTCGCGGTCGAGGATCGGGTTCACCTCGACGACCTCGATCGAGCCGGCGAGGCCCGACTCCGCCACGAGCTCGAGCGCGAGATGCGCCTCGCGGTAGGAGAGGCCGCCGCGGACCGGCGTGCCGACGCCGGGGGCGACCTCCGGGTCGAGCGCGTCCATGTCGAAGGAGACGTGGACGAAGCCGGGTCCGGCGATGTGCGTCAGCGACTCCCGGATCGCCCGCTCGATCCCGATCCGGTCGATGTCGCTCATCGTGTACGCCTTGATCCCGAGCTCGCGGATGCGATCGCGCTCGCGCGCGTCGACCGAGCGGAGCCCGACGAGCGCCACGCGCGACGGCTCGACTGCCGGCAGCGTCCAGGCGTCGCTGTCGAAGCGCCCGTCCGCGAAGCCCAGGGCTGCGGCGAGCGGCATCCCGTGGACGTTGCCGCTCGGCGACGTCTCCGGCGTGTTCATGTCGCTGTGCGCGTCGATCCAGAGCACACCGCCCATGCCGCGGGCCTGCGCCAGGCCGCCGAGCGTCCCGAGCGCGACCGAGTGGTCGCCGCCGAGGACGAGCGGGAGCGCCTCCTGGTCGAGCGCCAGGCCGACGAGCCGGGCGACCCTGCCGCAGGCGGCCTTGATCTCGGGCAGGTAGCGGGCGGTCTCGTCCGTCTCCTCGGTCGCCTCGAGCACGGCCGTCTCGACGTCGCCCCAGTCGAGGACGCCGTAGCCGACAGCTTTCAGGCGGTCGTGGAGGCCGGCGTAGCGGATCGCCGACGGCCCCATGTCGACGCCGCGCCGCCCTGCACCGAGGTCGAGCGCGGCGCCGATGATCGCGACCTGTTTGCCTGCAGCCACGGCGCAAAACCTACTGGCTACAATCCGACGGCCTGAGGCGAGGTAGCTCAGTTGGTAGAGCACACGGCTGAAAACCGTGGTGTCGCCGGTTCAAGTCCGGCCCTCGCCATGCTTGCCCGCAGACGCATGATCCGCGGGAGCGGATCATGCGTCGCGACGACCCCTGAAGGGCCGCTTCGCGGCCGACCTGCCGCCGGACATAGGCTTGCGGTGTGACGGGTGACCGCCGGGAGAGCTTTCGCGCGCTGCACAGCGGCGGGATCTTCGTGATGCCGAATCCGTGGGACGTCGGCTCGGCGAAGCTGCTCGCGTCGATGGGCTTCGAGGCGCTCGCGACGACGAGCGCCGGGCTCGCCTGGTCGCTCGGCAAGCTCGACATGCAGGTGACGCGCGAGGAGCTGGTGGCGCACGTCGCCCGGCTGACGCAGGCGACGCCGCTGCCGCTCAACGTCGACAGCGAACGCTGCTTCCCGGACGAGCCGGGCGGCGTCGCCGAGACCGTTCGCCTGCTCGCCGACGCGGGTGCCGCCGGCTGCTCGATCGAGGACTTCGATCCGGCGACCGGCGAGATCGACCCGGTCGACGTCGCGGCCGAGCGCGTCGCGATCGCAGCCCAGGGATCGCTCGTGCTCACCGCCCGCGCCGAGAACCATCTCCACGGCGTCGACGACCTCGACGACACGATCGGCCGGCTCAAGGCGTATCGCGACGCGGGCGCGGACGTCGTCTACGCCCCCGGCCTCGCCGAGCTCGCCTCGATCACGCGCGTCGTCGACGAGGTCGGCATCCCCGTGAACGTGCTTGCGCTGCCGGGCGGCCCGAGCGTCTCCGAGCTCGGCTCGGCGGGTGTCCGGCGCGTCTCGACCGGTGGTGCGCTGGCGCGGACGGCGTACGGCGCCCTGCTCGCCGGCGCGGAGGAGCTTCGCGATGCGGGAACGTCCGGCTACAGCAGGAGCGGCGCCCCGGCCGACGCGCTCAGAGAGGCCTTCGAACGCCGGTAGACTTCGGCTCGGTGAGCACCGGAACCGAGCGGGAGCTGTGGGGCGGCGAGACGCGCAAGGCGGTCGCCAACTTCCCGGTCTCCGGCGAGCCGATCCCGGTGCCCGTGGCGCGCTGGCTCGGGCGGATCAAGGCCGCCGCAGCGCGGGCGAACGCCGAGCTCGGCCTGCTCGACGCCGAGAAGGCGGAGCGGATCGCCGCGGCAGGCGACGCGATCGCGCAGGGCGAGCACGACGACCAGTTCCCGATCGACGTCTTCCAGACGGGCTCCGGGACCAGCTCGAACATGAACGCGAACGAGGTGATCGCCGCACTCGCCGGCGAGGACGTCCACGCGAACGACGACGTCAACATGGGCCAGAGCTCGAACGACGTCTTCCCCTCGGCGGTCCACCTTGCCGCGCTCGGCGAGCTCGAGCACGATCTCTTGCCCGCGCTCGACCAGCTGGCGCGCTCGCTCGAGGCGAAGGCGAAGGCCTTCGACGACGTCGTCAAGTCCGGCCGCACCCACTTGATGGACGCGGTGCCCGTGACCCTCGGCCAGGAGTTCGGCGGCTATGCGGCACAGGTGCGCGAGGGGATCGAGCGCGTGCGCGACAGCCGCAAGCGGCTCGGCCAGATCCCGCTCGGCGGCACGGCCGTCGGCACCGGTCTGAACACGCATCCCGACTTCGCCGCCAAGGTGCGCGTGCTGCTGTCGGCCGACACCGGCCTCCACATCTCGCCGCCGGCCGATCCGTTCGAGTCGCAGGCAGCCCGTGACGGGCTCGTCGAGGCGTCCGGTGCGCTCAAGGTGGTCGCGGTCAGCCTGACGAAGATCGCGAACGACCTCCGCCTGATGGGGTCCGGCCCGCGGGCCGGCCTCTCCGAGCTCTTCCTGCCCGAGCTCCAGAAGGGCAGCTCGATCATGCCCGGCAAGGTGAACCCGGTCATTCCCGAGGTCGTCACGCAGGTCGCGGCGCAGGTGATCGGCAACGACCAGGCGATCACGGTCGGCGGTCTCCAGGGCCACTTCGAGCTCAACGTCTTCATCCCGATGATGGCCCGCAACCTGCTCGGCTCGATCAAGCTGCTCGCCTCTGCGTCGCGCCTGCTCGCCGAGAAGTGCGTCGACGGGATCGAGGCGAACCGGGAGCAGAACGAGCAGCTACGCCGAGCTGACGCTGTCCGCCGCGACCGCGCTGAACCCGCATATCGGGTACGACAAGGCGTCGGAGATCGTCAAGAAGGCAGCTGCATCAGGACGATCGCTGCGCGAAGTCGCCCGCGAGCAGGGCGTCGACGACGCCACGCTCGACGAGGCGCTCGACTTTCGCAAGATGGCGAAGCCGCATCAGCAATAGTTTTTAAATACGTTCCCCAGAGTCTTTGCATTCACGGCTTTTCGAGTAATCTGAGCCGACTACTCGCCGTCGACTCAGGGGGAACGAATCGTGAGAAGAGGACTCTTCGCGCTGGCGCTCGCCGCCTGCGCACTCGCCGTCCCGGCGACCGCGCTCGCCGACGACACACTCGGTGACGTGATCCACGTCGGGGACGGCAAGGTGGCCGTGCCGACCCAGAGCCCGCTCCCGGCGACCAAGGCCCGCGCGGCCCGCGCGGACGCCGCGGCAGCGTCTGCAGACGAGAGCCCGCCGGTCGGCGCAACCCGCTTCTGGCCGCTGATCGACTTCAACACGGGCGGCCCGTACTTCGAGGAGTTCACGCTCCGCGCCGTCGGCGAGAAGATCGAGATCTGGGTCTCGAACTCGATCGACTTCCCGGCGTCCGACTGCCGCAACGACGGCGTCCGCAACCTGATCACCGACGCGCAGGCGGCCTACTTCGCGGGTCAGTTCGACGGCGAACATGTACCCGAAGCTGACCGCCGCCTACAGCTCGCCGCCCTCCCGTGAGGGCAACGGCGGTCTGCTCGAGACGCTCGGCATCGTCCCGCCCGGCTACTACGCCGGCCCGGGCGACAAGATCGTCACCCTGATCGCGAACTTCCAGGACGAGAACTACGTCGACATCGAGTTCCCGTCCTACGTCGCCGGTTACCACTCGGGCGACATCAACGACTTCGTCAACCGCAACGTGATGTCGATCGACTCGTTCGACTGGGCGCACCGCACCGGCGCGAATCCGCCCAACGAGCCGTCGACGGAGCTCTGCCTCAACCGCCCCGCTCAGCCCTTCAAGTACGAGGCGATCTTCGCGCACGAGTACGAGCACCTGCTCGAGTACTGGGCGAGCCCCGGAGAGCTGAACTGGATCGACGAGGGTCTCGCCGACTACGCGATCACGATCACCGGCTACGGCTTCCCCGCCCGCTCGATCTTCGAGACGGGCTACGAGGGCCACATCCAGACCTTCCTCGGCTGGCGGGCGCTGCAGACGCCGGCGAACCAGATCCCGCAGCCCAAGGGCGGCGCCGAGAACTCGCTCACGCTCTGGGACGACCAGGGCGGGCTCGAGACCCTGGCCGACTACGGCGCTGCGTGGACGTTCATGGAGTTCATCGCCGATCGCTACGGCACGCGGTTCATGACCGACCTGCACAACGAGGACGGCAAGGGGATCGGCGGCTTCCAGGCCGTGCTGGACAAGTACCTCACCGGCGACAAGGCGATGGACGTGATCCACGACTGGGCCGCCATGGTCGCGCTCGACAAGCCGATCGACGACGGCGCCCGCCTGCTCGGCTTCGTGCGGGAGTCCCGCTACCAGACGGCGAACCTGAACTCGTCGATCTACTGGGAGAACCCGGAGTCGTATTCGACGCCGGGCGCGCCGCCGAACGGATCGGACTACGTCCAGCTCCGCGACGCTGCCGGCAAGCCGTTCTCGTCGAGCAAGATCCGCTCGATCGAGTTCTCCAGCCCGGCCAAGCACGCCCCGGCGCCGCTCGAGTGGACGTCGGTGTCGGTGGCCGGTGACGCGGTTCTCTCCGCCGGCGCTGTCGACAACGCCGATCGCTCGATCATCCGCCCGGTGGCGGTGCCCGCGAGCGGCGACCGGACGCTGACGTTCGACACCCGCTACGGCCTCGAGACCGAGTGGGACTTCTCGTTCGTCCAGGTCTCGACGGACGACGGGCTGACGTGGACGAGCCTCGCGAACGCGAGCACCACCGACGAGCACGACCCGGCCGCCGCGCCCGAGATCGTCGCGCAGCTCCCGGGCCTCAACGGCGACGCCGACTGGCACGCCGAGTCGTTCGACCTCTCCGCGTACGCCGGCAGGACGGTGCTGATCCGGTTCCGGCTGATGACGGACGGGGCGACGCTCGGCAACGGCGGCCCGATCGAGGCAGGCTGGCTCGTCGACGACGTCAGGGTCGGCGGCGTGCTCGTCTCGGACGGCTCGCTCGCCGGCTGGGGCACCGAGGCGCCGCCGATCGCCGGCTACACGCTGCAGCTGATCAGCATCGGCGCGAAGCACGGCAAGCGCGCGACGCTGGTGCAGGTGCCGCTGAAGAGCGGCCGCTCGTACGCGCTCGACGCGAAGTGGCTGTTCCGGTTCCTGCTCGGCAAGGACGCCGAGACGGTCGCGATCCTCGTCATGTACGACGAGCCGACCGAGTCGATCACCCGCTACGCCCCGTACACCCTCAAGGTGAACGGCGTCGTGCAGCCGGGCGGCTAGCCCGTCCCCGGCCCGCGGACGATCCCCGGGGCCCGTTTCGGCGGGCCCCGGTCGTCGCGGCCGCAACTTGGCTCGACCTGGAGCACGGCGCGGCTGCCGCGGAGACCGGCGGCGCGAACCGTGAACGGCTCGCAGCGGTCGAGCCGAAGGTCGAATGACACGCGGAATCGGCCGTTTCGCTTCGCGCGCACGCCGACCACGCGCTTCT
This sequence comes from uncultured Gaiellaceae bacterium, assembly GCA_963732995.1. Taxonomy (GTDB): domain Bacteria; phylum Actinomycetota; class Thermoleophilia; order Gaiellales; family Gaiellaceae; genus Gaiellasilicea. The sequence continues at coordinate 400,267 of CAVTBS010000006.1, forward strand.
CCTCGCCGGCGGCCAGGTACGTGATCAGCACCGGCTCGCGGGCGGCGAAGTGGCGGCCGTCGATCAGCAGCGGCGTCAGCGACTCGAGCTTCAGAGACGCGCGGCGCGGCGACTGCGCCCCCGTTGCGGGGACGGCGAGCACGAGCATCAGCACAGCAGCGGCGGCAACGCGCATTTCCTCTCCTCCTCACTCAATGAAGCCAGACGAGGAGAACGAGCGGACCCCCCGGAAGGGGGTCAACTTATGTCGAGGAGTTCAGGCGCTAGTAGGCGACGGCGCCGCGGCCGGTCTCGGCGGCGTGGCGCTGCTCGTCGGCGCGGTAGCTCGAGCGGACGAGCGGGCCGGCGAAGACGGAGCCGAAGCCGAGCTCCTCGCCCTGCTCGCGCAGCCACCGGAACTCGTCCGGATGCACCCAGCGGTCGATCGCCGCGTGCTTCGGGCTCGGCTGCAGGTACTGGCCGATCGTGACGACGTCGACGCCGTGGGCGCGCAGGTCGCGCATCGTCTCGACGACCTCGTCGTTCGTCTCGCCGAGCCCGACGATGATCCCCGACTTCGTCAGCACGGGATAGCCGGCGAGCTCCTTCGCGCGGCCGAGCAGCCAGAGTGCCTTGTCGTAGCTCGCCTTCGCGCCGCGCATGTTCCGGTGCAGGCGGCGGACGGTCTCGATGTTGTGGTTGAACACCTCCGGGCGCGCCGCGAGGACCGTGCGCAACGCCTCCTCCTCGACGCCGAGGAAGTCGGGCGTCAGCACCTCGACGCTCGCCTCCGGCAGCTTCATCTTGATCGCCCGGATCGTCGCGGCGAAGTGGCGCGCGCCGCGGTCGGGGACGTCGTCGCGATCGACCGACGTGACGACGACGTGCTTCAGGGCCATCTGCGCCGCGGCCTGTCCGACGCGAAGCGGCTCGAGCGGATCCGGCGCGTCCTGCGGCTTGCCGGAGTGGACGTAGCAGTAGCGGCAGGCGCGGGTGCAGGTCTCGCCGAGGATCTGGAAGGTGGCGGTGCCGCGGCCCCAGCACTCGGAGATGTTCGGGCAGCGCGCCTCCTCGCAGACGGTGTTCAGCGAGAGGCCGTGGAGGAGCTTCTTGACGTCGTAGAAGTGCCCGTCGGCGCTCGGCGCGCGGACCTTCATCCACTCCGGCCGGCGCGGGCGCTCGGCGACGGGCAGCGACGTCTCCATGGGCCGAGTCTAGTTACGCCCGCCGGACGTGGGTCGGAGCGAGGAAGACTTTGTGTTTCTGAAACACAAGCTCGGTTTCGCGGTTCTCGAACGGCTTGGTCATGCGGGTCGCGGAGAGCTTGTGTTTCAGAAACACAAGCTCATTCGGGCACGGTGCGCTCGATCATCAGCGTCGTCATCGTCGACGCCTCGGTCCAGAGGCGGTGCAGGACGCCCTTCGGCCAGCGGGCCTGCTCGCCCGCCGCGAGCGGGGCTGTCTCCTCGCCGACGGACGTGAAGCCCGAGCCGTCGATGCAGACGACGATCGTGTCGGCCTCGCCGGGATGCTCGTGGATCGTGGCGTGCTCGGCGAAGCGGAGCATGGCGACGAAGAAGTCCGGCTCGCGCACGAGCAGCTTGCCCTCGACGCCGACGCAGCCCTCGTGCGGCAGCGGGCTCCAGTCGGGCCTGGGGAACGGGCGGATGTCGACGGTCACCGGGCGGCGAGCTGGGCCTGCGGGGAGGGACGCTCCTCGAGCCGCTCGAGCTCGAAGACCTCCGCCAGCGCCTCGAGCGCCGGGCCGCGCACCTCGTCGACGGCGACCGGGCGGCCGAGCTCCGTCGCGACGGTCGTGAAGGCTGCATCCTCGAGCCCGCACGCGGTGATCCACTGCGTGAACGGTGCCGGGTCGAGGTCGACGTTGAGCGCATAGCCGTGGGTCGTCACCCACTTTGCGATGTGGATCCCGATCGAGGCGATCTTCCGCGGCGGCGGCGTCAGCCAGACACCCGTCAGCCCGTCGATCCGCTGCGCCTCGACCCCGAGCTTCGCGAGCGTCAGGATCAACGCCTCCTCGAGGTCGCGGCAGTAGCGCTTGACGTCCTGGCCGTGGCGCTTCAGGTCGAAGATCGGGTAGCAGACGAGCTGCCCGGGGCCGTGGAAGGTCGACTTGCCGCCGCGGTCGGTCTCGACCACGTCGACCTCGGCGCCGTCCGGGATGTGCAGCTCCGACTCGTCGGTGCGGCGGCCGGTCGTGACGGTCGGCGGGTGCTCGAGCAGGAGGATCGTGTCCGGCCGCTCGCCCTCGGCGACCGCGGCGGCGACCGAGCGCTGCAGCTCCCAGGCCTCCCCGTAAGGGACGAGGCCAAGCTGCATCACGTCTGCCTGCTTCATTCCTCGACGGGGAGGAGCGACCGCGCGGTCTCGAAGTCCTCGGGGTGCACGAGCACCTCCCAGGCGCCGCCGAACTTGTCCCCCGACTGCGTCGCGCGGTGGGCGGACTCGATCTCGGCCGAGTCGAGCAGGCCGCGGATCATCATGGCCTCCTGCTCGCTCGAGACAACGGTGAGGACGCTAGTAGTCGCTTTCGCCCCAGTTCTCGAGCTTCTCACGCAGTGCGTGCAGGAAGCGGCCGGCGAGGGCACCGTCGACGAGGCGGTGGTCGTACGTGAGTGTCAGGTTCATGATCGGCCGGATCGCGATCACGTCCTGGCCGAGCGCGTCGGTGACCACCCAGGGGCGCTTCACGACCGCGTAGGTGCCGAGGATCCCGGCCTGCGGCTGGCTGATCACGGGCGTGCCGTGGAACGTGCCGTAGCCACCGGGGTTCGTGATCGTGAACGTCCCGCCCTGGACGTCGTCGGGCATCAGCTTCTTGTCCCGGGCGCGCTTGGCGATGTCGGCGACGCCGCGGGCGAGGCCGAGCAGGTTGAGGCCCTCGGTGTGCTTCAGCACCGGCACGATCAGCCCCTTGCCGTCGGCGAGCTCGACCGCGAAGCCGAGGTTGACGTAGTTGCGCGTGACGATCTTGTCGCCGCGGATCTCGCCGTTGATCCACGGGTACTCGCGCAGCGTCTCGATCGTCGCCCGCGCGACGAAGGAGAGGTACGTCGGGTTGACGCCGTACGCGTCCTCGTACTCCTTCTTCAGCTTCTTCCGGATCGCGACCACCTTGGACATGTCGACCTCGATCGCGCTCGTGACGTGCGCGGAGGTGTCGAGCGAGCGGCGCATGTGCTCGGCGATGCCCTTGCGCATCGCGGACATCGGCTCGAACGACTCGCCCGGCTCGGGCTCGGCGCTCGCGACCGGTGCCGGCGCGGCAGCCGGGGGCGGCGGCGCCTGGGCGGCCGGCGCCGCAGGGGCCGGAGCCGCGGGCGCAACGGGAGCGGGTGCCGGAGGCGCGGGAGCGCGCCTGCGCGGCAGGAGCCGGCTCGGCTCGGGCGCAGGCGCGGGAGGCGCGGGCTGTGCCGCGGGCTCGGGCGGAGCCGCGGCCGGCTCGGCGTGGCCGCCGCTCTCGACGAAGGCGAGGATGTCCTTCTTCGTCACGCGGCCGCCGGTGCCGGTGCCCTGGATCGCGTTCGGGTCGACGCCGTGCTCGGACGCGATCCGCGCGACGACCGGAGAGACGAACGTGCGGCCGTTGCCGGACGCAGGCGCGGCGGCGGGAGGAGCGGGAGCGGGTGCGGCTGGAGCGGGCGGCGGTGTCGGAGCGGTCGGCTCCGCGGTCTCGCTCGCCGCAGCCTCGGACGCGTCTGCCGCATCCTGGGTCGCCGGCTCCGGCGGCGCCTCGGGGGCAGCCGCGGGTGCGGCGCCTTCGGGCGCGATCACCGCGAGCACGGTGCCGACCTCGACCGTCTCGCCCTCCTGGACGAGGATCTGGGCGACGACGCCTTCGCCGGGGCTCGGAACCTCGGTGTCGACCTTGTCGGTCGAGATCTCGAGCAGCGCCTCGTCCCGGCCGATGTGCTCGCCCTCGGACTTGAGCCACTTCGTCACCGTTCCCTCGGAGACGGACACGCCCATCTGGGGCATGACGACTTCGGTCTGCGTTCCGGTGGACATCGCCCCTCCTAGTACTCCGCCAGCTCTCTCAGTCCCTGCACGACGTCCTCGACCTGTGGGAGGAAGGCCTTCTCGAGCACGGGCGCGAACGGGACCGGGCAGTCCGGCGCCGCGATCCGCCTGACGGGCGCGTCGAGATCCTCGAACGCCTCCTCGCCGATCGTGGCCGCGATCTCGCCGCCGAAGCCGCCGGAGCGATTGTCCTCGTGCAGCACGATCACCTTCGAGGTCTTGCGCACGCTCTCCAGCACCGCCTCCTTGTCCCACGGCATGACCGTGCGCAGGTCGATGATCTCGACCGAGACGCCGTCCGCGTCGAGTTGCTTCGCGGCCTCCTCGGCGGTGTAGACCATCGCGCCCCAGGTGATCACGGAGACGTCGTCGCCCTCGAGATGCGTCCGTGCCTTCCCGATCGGGGTCACGTAGCGCTCGTCGGGCACGTCGGCCTTGATCCGCCGGTAGAGATGCTTGTGCTCGAAGAAGAGGACGGGATTGGGATCCTCGATCGCGGCGACGAGCAGTCCCTTCGCGTCCTCCGGCGTCGCCGGGCAGACGCACTTGAGCCCGGGGATGTGCGCGAACGAGCTCTCCGGGTTCTGCGAGTGGAAGGGGCCGCCCGAGAAGCCCCCGCCGGACGGAAGCCGGACGACGATCGGCACCGGCGTGCCGGCGCGGAAGCGCTGCTTCGCGGCGACGGTGACGAGGTGGTCCCAGCCGCAGGAGATGAAGTCGGCGAACTGCATCTCGGCGACCGGCCGCATGCCCATCATCGACGCGCCGGTGGCGGCGCCGAGGATCGCGGTCTCGGCGAGCGGCGCGTCGAGCACGCGCCAGGGGCCGAACTCCTCCTGGAAGCCGAGCGTCACCTTGAAGGCGCCGCCGTACACGCCGACGTCCTCGCCGATCACGAAGACGCGGTCGTCGCGGCGCATCTCCTGCCGGAGCCCGTCGCTGATCGCCTGGAGATAGGTCTTCTCGGCCATTACTTGTGGTGGGGCGTGTCGAGGTCCTCGGGCGTCGCGTACACACCCTCCATCAGCGTCGCGGGATCGGGTAGCGGCGAGTCCTCCGCCTGGGCGAGCGCGTCGTTCAGGAGCTTCTTGACGCGGCTCGAGATCTCTTCCTCCTCCTCGCCCGTCAGCTCGGCGTTCTCGCGCAGCCAGGTGCGGAAGCGCTCGATCGGATCGTTTTTCGCCCACTCCTCGAACAGCTCGCGCGGGACGTAGAAGGCGTCGTCGTGGACGGCGTGTCCCTCCATCCGCAGCGTCTTCAGCTCGAGCAGGGTGGGCCCGCCGCCGTTGCGCGCCTTCTCGATCGCGGCCTTCGCCTCGCGGTAGACGGCGAGCACGTCGGTGCCGTCGACGACGACACCCTCGAAGCCGTACGCCGCGGCCCGGTCGGCCAGGTGCTCGATCGCGTAGCCGAGGTGCGTCGGCGTCGAATACGCCCACTGGTTGTTGTCGCAGATGAAGACCATCGGAAGCTGGCGGACGCCGGCGAGGTTCATCGCCTCGTGCGCGTCCCCGCGGGCCATCGCGCCCTCGCCCGACCAGCCGACCGCGACGCGCTTCTCGTCCCGGATCCTGAACGCGAGTGCGCAGCCGACCGCCACCGGCAGCATCGCCGGCAGGTGGCTGACCATCGCGATCATCCCGAGGCGCGCGTCGGCCATGTGGACGTTGCCGTCCCGGCCGCGCGTCGGCCCGTCCTCGCGGCCCATGTACTGCGCGAAGATCCGCCACGGCTCGACGCCGCGCGTGACGTGGACGCCCATGTCGCGGTGGAGCGGCGTGCCGACGTCGTTCGGGCCCATCGCGGTGGCGACTCCGACCGCTGCGCCCTCGTTGCCGCGGCCGGTGTAGAACGACCCCGGGATCTTCCCCTGCTTGTAGAGGATGTGGCCGCGCTCCTCGATCCCGCGGGTGATCAGCAGGTTGCGGTAGACGCCGAGCAGGTCCTCGCGGTCGAGGCCTGCCTCACGTACCTCACTCAGCGAGCCGACCGGCTCCGCCTCACGTACCGCCATGCGTCTTACCCCCGCGGTTGAACGACGGCTGCACTTTATCGACGCGCACAGGATGGAGCGGGGTCAGCACCGTGTTCGAGGCCGAGCGCCCCGCGGCGGAGCTAGGCCGAGACGTGCAGGGGCTCGTCGGTCGGGATCGACTCCAGGTCCCGCGTCTTCAGCATCGTCAGCAGGAGGACGAGGCCCGTGACCAGGAGGACGGCGGCTGCGAAGAACGCCCCTTTGAAGCCGGTCACGAGCGCGTCGCCCAGCTGGATCGGGTTCGGGGCGCCGGAAAGCGCGGCGAGCTCGGCGTCGGTCCGGCTCACCGCGATCGTCGAGAGCACCGCGAGGCCGAGGGCGCCGCCGATCTGCTGGGACGTGTTGAAGAGGCCCGACGCGAGCCCGGCGACGTCGGCCTGGAGGCCGGAGGTCGCGAGCAGCGTCACCGGGACGAACGTGAGGCCCATCCCGATCGAGAGCGGGATCATCATCGGGAGGACGTCCGCGAGGTAGGTGCCGTCCTGGTCGATCGTGAGCAGGGCGAACATGCCGACCGACGCAATCACGAGCCCGATCGCGGCCGTCGTGCGAAGCCCGAGCGACCTCATCATCCCCTGCGAGAGCCAGGCCCCGATTCCGATGCCGACGGTGAACGGGAGGAATGCGAGCCCGGCCTGGAGCGGCGAGAAGCCGAGCACCCGCTGGATGTACAGCGTGTTGAAGAAGAACATCGCGAAGAGGCCCGAGGCGACGACGAGCATGACCACGTTCGCGGCGCGCAGCGTGCGGACGCGGAAGATGCTGAGCCGGACGAGCGGCTCGGGCGAGCGGCGCTCGATCACGACGAACGCGGTCAGCAGGACGACGGCGAGCGTGAGGAAGCCGATCGTCTCCGGCGACGCCCAGCCCGCCTCCGCCGTCGAGACGATCCCGTACACGAGTGCGATCAGCCCGGCGGTCACGGTCACGGCGCCCGGGATGTCGTAGGTCTTGTGCCCCGCGTCGCGCGACTCCGGCACGTAGCGGAGCGCCGCCAACCCGCCGATGATCCCGACCGGGACGTTGACGAAGAAGATCCAGGGCCACGAGAGGAACTCGACCAGGATTCCGCCTGCGAGCAAGCCTGCTGCGGCGCCGCCGGTCGCGATCGCGGCCCAGACGCCCATCGCCTTGTTCCGCTCCGGGCCCTCCGCGAACGTCGTCGTGATGATCGAGAGCGCGGCGGGGGAGATCAGCGCGGCGCCGAGGCCCTGCAGGCCACGGGCGAGGATGAGCATGGTGGACGAGTCGGCGAGCCCGTTCAGCAGGGACGCGCCCGTGAAGACGACCACCCCGGCCAGGAACACGCGCTTGCGCCCGAGCAGGTCGCCGGCGCGGCCGCCGAGGAGCAGGAAGCCGCCGAAGGTCAGCGTGTAGGCGTTGACCACCCACTGCAGGTCGCTCTCGTCCATGTTCAGGTCGGCCTGGATCGACGGCAGCGCGACGTTCACGATCGTCGCGTCGAGGACGACCATGAACTGCGCGAGGCAGACCAGGGAGAGCACGACCCAGGGGTTCGTGGCGCGCTCGGTCACGACCGAGCACCCTAGCTAGAGTCGTTTTCGGTGGCGAAGCGGAACTGGATCCAGGAGGAGCGGCGCAAGACCCTCGGCGACTACACGTGCTTCTGCCTCGCCTGCGGCTCCGTCTGGCGCTACTTCCTCGAGGGCGAGAGCGAGCTGCCGGACGCGTGCCCGAACTGCGGCGGCGAGACGCGCCACCGCTGTCCCGCGTGCGCGGCGCCGTTCCCGTCGGCCTTCGCGGTCGAGTGTGAGGAGTGCGGAGCCCAGGTGCGGCCGCCCGAGGTGCTCGGCGTCCGCATCCGCAAGCCCGGCCGCTAACCCGGGGGAAGTCGTTTCAGCAGCAGCACCTCGACCGGCTCCTCCCGGCCCTTCACCTGCACCGTGTCCAGCGGCTCGGTCTCCGCGCCCCAGAGCTGCTTCGCCGTCTCCGCGCTGATCGCGACCCCCCCGGCCGGTGCGAGCCCCTCGATTCGCGAACCGAGGTTGACCGTGTCGCCGATCGCGCTGTAGATCCGGCCGCTGCCGGTGCCGAGCACGCCGACCGCTGCCTCGCCGGAGTTGAGCCCGACGCGGAAGCGTGGCCACTCGGGCTGCTCCGCCACGAGCTCGCCGGTCTTCTCCTGCAGGGCGAGCGCGGCTCGTGCGGCCCGGACCGCATGGTCCTCGCCTTCGAACGTGGCGAAGACCGCGTCGCCGATCAGCCGGTCGACGACGCCGTTCTGGTGCTCGATCGCCGGAACTGCCGCCTTGAAGAGCGTGTCGAGCATCCGCGAGACCGTTGCGGGCTCCTGGCGCTCCGAGAACGAGGTGAAGCCGACGAGGTCGGCGAAGAGCACCGTCACCGGCTGCGCGTCGCGGTCGAGATAGAGGCGGCCGAACCGCTCCTCCGAGCCTTCCTGGTGCGCCATCACGGCGATGACGCCGAAGGCGACCAGCATCAGCACGTGCCACTCCCACCACGAGGCCTGCCAGTTGCGGCCGACCGCGACGGCGACCATTGCCTCCGCGAGCAGGACGAACGCGACCGCGAAGCCGAGCACGAGCCGCGAGCGTCGCTCCCGGTAGAGCTCGACGTAGCGCACGACGGCGAAGACGTAGCACGCGATTCCGACGATCGAGAGCCCCACCATCGGCCAGGAGAGACGCTCGGGCACGACCGAGTCGTCGACCTCGGGGAAGAACGTCAACGACGCGACGAGCCAGGCGGCGAGCAGAACCAGAAGCCCGCGTTCGAGGAACCGGGGCTCGATCGGCTCGCTGTCGAGGGCCGAGAGCGCGGCGAGCACGCCCGCGAGCACGAGGCCGACGGGCGTGGCGATCACGAAGCCGAGGTTCGGCTTGTCGAGCAGCACGCCGGGCGTCGCGAGCGCGTGCAGGGCGAGGAAGCCCGACGCGGCGAGGAACGAGAGCGAGACGAGGTGGACGCGCCGGTCGCCGCGCCGCCGGGCCGCCACGCCCGTCGCGTAGGCGAGCACCGCGTTCAGCCCGGCGGTCATGAGGACGAGCCAGAAGTGGGATGGCTGGTGCTGCCAGTGGACGTCCGCGTCCGGCGCCGCGAGCAGGACTGCCAGCCCGACGAGCGGCACCGCCAGCAGGACGACGAGCGTCAGGGGCGAGCGGGCCATCGAACGGCAGGCTCCATGGCGAGGTAGGCGTGCACGTCGCTGACGGCGAGCGCTCCCGAGCCCGCGGCCGAGGCGACGCGCTTGACCGCGCGGGCGCGCACGTCACCCGCCGCGAAGACGCCGGGCAGGCTCGTCTCGAGCGGGAGCGGCGGTCGCTCGGACGGCCAGCCGGGGGCGTCCCGGCCGGTGACGAGGTAGCCCCACTCGTCCCGGGCGATCTCCTCCGGAAGCCACTCGGTGTGCGGATGGGCTCCGATCAGGACGATCAGGGCGGCCGCGGGGACGGTCTCGATCCCGTCCGTCCCGCGCAGGTCGAGGCGCTCGAGGCGGCCGTCTCCGTGCGCCGCCACCACCTCCGTGCGCGGCCGCACCGTGATGTTCGGATCGCGGTCGATCGTGTCGATCAGGTACTGCGACATCGTCGCCGCCAGGCCGTCGCCGCGGACGAGGATTCGGACCTTGCAGGCGTAGCGCGCGAGGTGCAGCGCCGCCTGCCCGGCCGAGTTGCCGCCGCCGACGACGTAGACGGTCTCACCTGCAAGCGCCTGCGCCTCCGACATCGAGGCGCCGTAGTAGACGCCGGCGCCCTCCAGCTCCGTCAGGCCGGGCGCGTCGAGCCGGCGGTACTCGACGCCGAGCGCGAGCACGACGGCGCGTGCCGTGATCTCGACGCCGCTCTCGGTTCGGAGGACGTGCCTGCCGTCGCCCGCTTCGAGGGCGACGGCACGGTGGGTGAGCCGGAACTGCGCCCCGAAGAGCCACGCCTGCTGGTAGGCGCGCTGCGCGAGCTCGCCGCCGCCGAGGCCGCGCGGGAAGCCGAGGTAGTTGCGGATCAGCGAGCTCGAGCCCGCCTGGCCGCCGACCGCGCCGGCGTCGAGCACCGTCGTCCGCAATCCCTCGGAGGCGCCGTAGACCGCCGCGCTCAGCCCGGCGGGACCGGCGCCGACGACGACGAGGTCGGCCTCGTGCGGGTCGAGCTCGGTCGGAAAGCCGAGCGCGCGGGTCAGCTCGGCCGGATCCGGATCGGTGAGCACCTGGCCGTTCGCGAGCGTCACGGCCGGCGGCCCTTCGTCATCCGGAGCGAGCGTGCGATGTGGAATCCCGAGGCCGGAGAGCGTCGGCCCGCAGCTCGTGGGCGCGCGCCGAGCGTTCGTCGGCGACGACGACCGCACCCGCCGGCCCTTCTCCGCGCAGGCGCTCCGACTCCTGCAGGAGCTCCGCGACCGTCCGGTGGAAGACCTCGTCGCGCCGGCGCGTCGGCGCGATCACGTAGAGATCGATCCAGCCGCGGGCCATGCTGCGCAGCACGAGCTGCGCCATCCCACGGCGGCTCCAGCCGAGCCACGGGATCAGCAGCCCGCGCCGGGCGGTCGGAAAGCGGTCGCGCATGCGGGCGAGCAGGTCGGCGCCGTCCTTCCCGGAGGCGAGCGCGAGCGCGATGTCGTCGCCGTTCGCCTCGGCGTCGTCGAGCACCCGGTTCAGCTCGCCGGTGGTGCAGATCCGGACCGTGTAGTCGGCGCCGTAGCGCCGCAGCAGCTCGGCCTCGATCAGCTCGCGCTCCTCCGTGTCGTCGTCGGCGACGACGAGCAGCGGCGTGCGGGTGGTGGCGGTCACGGTGCGCTCCGCCCCATCCTACGGAGGTTCTCCCTAGAACATGCTCCCGATGATCTGCGAGAAGCGGATCACGGTCACGGTCTCGTCCTCGGTCACCGGGCGGTTGTAGAGCTGGCCGAGGAAGCGCGTCATCTCGTCGGGCCGGCGGATCTCCGGGTTGTCGTGCTCGATCTCGCGCGGCGAGAGCTCGCTGATCTGCTTCACCTCGACCTTGTCGATCACCGCGTCGAAGATCTTCTCGCGCTGCCCGTAGCGGACGCCGACGAGCACGGTCACGATCATCCCCTTCTTGTACTTGCCCGACTTGTCGCCGAGCCGGATCGTCGCAGTCTTGCGGTGTGTCCGCAGCTGGTCGGCGACCAGCGGGGAGTAGAAGTTCAGCGCGTACATCGCCACAGCCGGAGGATCATAGAAGGGCGGCCGCCTTCGAGGCCATCTCTCGCTCGCCGCCGTAGGCGAGCAGCCGCGGCGCGTCGTCGAGCGGGAGCCAGCGAGCCTCCGCCACCTCGCGCTCCATTCCCGGCGGCAGCTCCCCGATCCGGCCGCCCGTGTAGCGGAGGAGGAAGAAGCTGACGACCTTGAAGATCCGCTCGCCGCCGCGGGTGTAGACGTACCGGACGTCGCCGAGCTTCCCCTCGAGCCGCCCGGCGAGCCCCGTCTCCTCGGCCACCTCGCGCACGGCCGTCTCGGCGCCGCGCTCGCCCGGGTCGATCAGGCCCTTCGGCAGCGCCCAGGTCCCCTCCGGCTTGCCGGTGGGGCGGATCGCGGCGAGCCACCAGCGGCCGCGCAGCCGCCGCACGATCACTCCACCCGCCGAGAACTCACGCGTCATCGCGACTTTGTGACAATGCGCTGTTGATCTGGACGGTTCTCCCTTGCGCGGCGGCACACAGGCTGTAGAATGGCGTCGGCACTCTCACACGTAGAGTGCCAGCTAGTGTCACAAAGTCTGAAGCACGAGGAGGCATCACATGAATTTGCAGCCGCTTGGTGACCGTCTGATCGTCGAGATCCTCGAGGAAGAGGAGATCACGACCAGCGGCATCGTGCTGCCCGACACCGCGAAGGAGAAGCCGCAGCGCGGCAAGGTCCTCGCGGTCGGTCCCGGCCCGCGCGACGAGGACGGGGAGTACATCAAGATGGACGTCGAGGAGGGTGACGAGGTCATCTTCTCCAAGTACGGCGGGACCGAGATCAAGGTCGGTGCCGACGATGTTCTGATCCTGCGCGAGTCGGACGTTCTCGCCAAGGTCGTCGGCGACCGCGCAGCGGTCTAGTCACACCCTAGGAAGCACAGGAGGAATACGGAAATGGCTCACAAGGAGCTCAAGTTCAACGAGGACGCACGGCGCGCGCTCGAGCGCGGCGTGAACATCCTCGCCGACGCGGTCAAGGTGACGCTCGGCCCGAAGGGCCGGTACGTCGTGCTGGACAAGAAGTTCGGCGCGCCGACGATCACCAACGACGGCGTCACCATCGCCCGCGAGATCGAGGTCGAGGACCCGTTCGAGAACCAGGGCGCGCAGCTCGTCCGCGAGGTCGCCACGGCGACCAACGACGTCGCCGGCGACGGCACGACGACCGCGACCGTGCTCGCCCAGGCGATCGTGCGCGAGGGCCTGAAGAACGTGGCCGCCGGCGCGAACCCGATGGGGATCAAGCGGGGCATCGAGGCGGCCGTCGAGGCCGTCGTCGAGGACCTGAAGAAGCAGTCGAAGGAGGTCTCGGGCAAGGAGGACATCGCCCGGGTCGCCACGATCTCGGCGCGCGAGCGCGAGATCGGCGACGTGATCGCGGACGCGATCGAGAAGGTCGGCAAGGACGGCGTCGTGAACGTCGAGGAGGGCCAGACGTTCGGCCTCGAGCTCGAGTTCACCGAGGGCATGCAGTTCGACAAGGGCTACCTCTCGCCGTACATGATCACCGACGCCGAGCGCATGGAGGCCGTGCTCGAGGACCCGTACATCCTGGTCGCGAACCAGAAGATCGGGTCGGTCAAGGACCTCCTGCCCGTGCTCGAGCAGGTGATCCAGGCCGGTCGCCCGCTGCTGATCGTGTCGGAGGACGTCGAGGGCGAGGCGCTCGCGACGATCGTCGTCAACAAGCTCCGCGGCACCTTCACGGCCGTCGCGGTCAAGGCTCCCGGCTTCGGCGACCGCCGCAAGCGCATGCTCGAGGACATCGCGATCCTCAGCGGCGCCGAGGTGATCACCGAGGAGATGGGCCTCAAGCTCGAGAACACGAAGATCACGCAGCTCGGCCACGCCCGCCGCGTCGTCGTCACGAAGGACACGACGACGATCATCGACGGTGCCGGTGACGCCGAGGCGATCAAGTCGCGGATCAAGCAGCTGAAGTCCGAGATCGAGAACACCGACTCCGACTTCGACCGCGAGAAGCTCCAGGAGCGGCTCGCGAAGCTGGCCGGCGGCGTCGCCGTCGTCAAGGTCGGCGCTGCCACCGAGACGGAGATGAAGGAGAAGAAGCACCGCGTCGAGGACGCGCTGCAGGCCACCCGCGCAGCCCTCGAGGAGGGCATCGTGCCGGGCGGCGGTGTCGCACTCCTGCAGGCGGTCGGGGCGATCAAGCTCGACTCGTTCGAGGGCGACGAGAAGACGGGCGCGCAGATCATCGCCCGCTCCCTCGAGGAGCCGCTGCGGCAGCTCGCCTACAACGCCGGGCTCGAGGGCTCGGTCGTCGTCAACCAGGTTCGCTCGGCCGCCAAGGGCCAGGGCCTGAACGTCGACACGGGCGAGGTCGAGGACCTGGTCAAGGCCGGGATCATCGACCCGACGATGGTGACCCGCTCGGCGCTGCAGAACGCCGCGTCGATCGGCAAGAACATCCTCACGACCGAGGCGATCGTGGCCGAGGCCCCCGAGAAGGCGGGCGTCGGCGGCGGCATGCCCGACATGGGCGGCATGGGCGGGATGATGTAAGTCGCGTGGGGGAACCCAGGTTCCCCCACGAACCCCCTCCTTCCTCGCCAGCGCGAGAGGAGCGGGTCTGGGCTCCCGCCGGGCAAAGCCCGGCTCCGCCCGAATGAGTCGGCCTGTTGGCTGACGTGAAGAACCGAAGGGTCGGCAACGCGCCGGCCCTTCGTCGTTCTTGCGTCGTCGTTGGCGCTTCCCTTGGTGGCCGGAGCCGGGTTCATCCCGGCGGGAGGCCCGACCACTGCGACAGGCCGGCGACGGAGAAGGAGGGGGCTTATGGGGGAACCATGGGTTCCCCCATAAGAGAAGACCCGGTGGGGGCCGGGTCTTCGAGGGGTGAAACTGGGGGAGGTGGGTAGCCCAGGTATCGGCGTCCGCCGGACCGCAGTAGCCCCTCGAACGAGTGATCTGTCACAAGGCACATTTCTTGGTCCTGAGACAGAGGCGGAGCGGCCTGCGGCCGGAGCCGGGCTTTGCCCGGCGGGAGGCCAAGTCGCTCGGACCTGGGCGCTGCGAAGAAGGAGGGGGCTCATGGGGGAACCATGGGTTCCCCCATGCTCCTAGAACTGGTAGCGCTGCTCTTCGAACGGGTCGGCGTCGTTGTGGTAGCCGTAGCGCTCCCAGAAGCCGGGCTTGTCCGACGCGGAGAGCTCGATCCCGCGCAGCCACTTGGCGCTCTTCCAGAAGTACTTGCCCGGGATCACGAGCCGCAGGGGGAAGCCGTGCTCGGCCGCGAGCGGCTCGCCGTTCGCGTGCGTCGCGAGCAGCGCGTGCTCGTCGCGGAGGAACGAGATCGGCACGTTGGCGGTGAAGCCCTGCTCGGCGTGGGCGATCGCGAAGCGCGCGCTCGGCTTCGGGCGGACGAGCTCCTCGAGCTCGCGCCAGTGGATGCCCTCGAAGGTCAGGTCGAACTTCGACCAGCGGGTGACGCAGTGGATGTCCTGCGTGTGCTCGGTCCGGGGCAGCGCGTTCAGCTCGGCCCAGGAGAGCGCGACCGGGCTCTCGACCTCGCCGGAGACCTCGAACGTCCAGGTCGCGAGGTTGACCGACGGTACCGAGCCGGCGTGGAGCACGGGCCATTTCTCGGTCAGGTACTGACCCGGCGGCAGGCGGACGGGGTCGTAACCCGCCTCGCGCACCTTCTTTTCCGCCTTCGACCTGAACACCGTCTCTACAGTAACCAGCGATGCGAGTCGCACTGCGCCCACGCTCGTTCGTGCGGGTCTCCGGGCCCGCCGCGGAGGAGTACCTCGACCGGATGGTCTCGAACGACGTCGCCGCGCTCGGACCCGGCGAAGCCTGCGAGGCGCTGCTCCTGACGCCCAAGGCGCGCGTGATCGCGCCGTTGGTCGTGCTCCGGCGCGGCCACGAGGACTTTCTGCTCCTGACGGAGCCCGGGCTCGGCGACCGCGTCCGCTCCGAGCTGGTTCGCGCGCGCTTCGCGGCGAAGGTCGAGCTCGAGCCGGAGGAGCACACGTCCCACGTCGTCTTCGGAGGCGAGGGGATAGCGACCGGTGACTACGGCGAGCCCGCCGCCGAGGTGCTCGATGCCGGGATCGAGCCGACGGTCACGGCCGAGGAGCTCGAGCTGCTCCGGATCCGCGCCGGCACGCCCGCCTGGGGGAAGGAGATCGACGACCGCGTCCTTCCGGCGGAGGCCGGCCTGACCGAGCGGGCGGTCAGCTTCACGAAGGGCTGTTATCCGGGGCAGGAGCCGATCGCGCGGCTGCACTACCGCGGCCACGCCAACCGCGGCCTGCGCGTGCTCGAGCTGACCGAGCTGCCGGAGCCCGACACCGAGCTCGTCTACGAGGGCAAGGCCGTCGGCCGGATCACGAGCGCCGCGCGTGACGGCGACCGCGTGGTGGCGCTCGCCTACGTGCGCCGTGAGGTTCCGCAGGACGCTTCGCTCGACCTCGCGTCCTAGTCCCTCGCTGCCGATACACAGCGGGATGGCCCGCCGCCCAACTCGCCGCAAGGTGTCGTGAGCGCCGCACGTACAGGTGTCGTCGGCACCGCCGTCGCGGCGTTCGCGTTCTTCGACAGCATCCTGCTCGGGGCGCCGATCGCGCTGCTCGCGGCCTCCTTCCGGCCCTCGCTCGTCTACGCGGTCGCCACGGTCGTCGTCGTCCTGCTCGTGATCGGCAGCTGCCGCTGGATCGATCGACACTGGGATGACTGGTTCTCCGGCAACGGCACCCGGATCGAGCACCGGCTCGAGTCGATGCGGGCGAGCCGCCTGCTCGCACACCCCGTTGCGTGGCTCCAGCGCGGTTCGGACCGCTCGTATGCCTTCGCCGCGGCGGTGGCCAACCCGATCCTCGTCGCCGCCCTCGCTCGCGTCATCGCCGGCGCCCCGGTCGGAGAGCGAAGGGTCGTGCTCGGGGCGGTCGCCTACGCGATCCCGTACGTCGCGATGTGGTCGATCGTGGGCTGGGCACTCGCCGGCACCTTCGGCGCCTAGAGCGTCCCAACTGCCGATGGAACGCCTTCCGGCTCGATCTTGTGTCGCCGGATGAACACAAGAGCCCCGCAGACGATGTACACCACCAGGGCAAGGCCGGCGCCGAGGTAGCCCGTCTCGCCCTCCGGGAAGATCTGGCTGCCGCTGATGATGAGAAAGTCGAACATCCCGTGGAGGATCGAATTGAGGATGTTCGAGCGCGATACCCGGCGGATCAAGTAGAAGAAGTACCCGGCCAGGCTCACAGCGATCGCCTGACCGAACGCCCTGGGATCGCCGCCGATGATGTTCGCGATGTGCGCCAGGCCGAACACGACGCTCGTCCAGAACGCCACCTTGCCTTCGCTCCACCCGTTGCGGCGGAACGATGTGACCCCGACGGCGCGGAACATCCCCTCTTCGCCGAACCCGACGATCATCGCCGCCGCAAGCAGCGCAAGCGTGAAGCCGAGTCCTCGGTCGGCGAGTCCGCCGTAGTTGATTCCGAGTGCGATGCAAATGGCGAACACGATCGGGATCGCCCAGAGCCATCTTCGTACCGGCTTCGGGTCGTAGAACACCGTGCGCCACCAACCCAAGTACGTGATCAGGAGATACACGAAGATGCAGGCGGCGCCGAGCGGCACGATCAGCGCCCACATGACGTCGTTGACCGAAAGCAGGCGGCCGTCGTCGAGATCGGCTCGACTCTCCGTCAACTCGCCCGAGATCTTGATGATCGCGACCCAGACGATTGCGGCCACGACGAACCAGACGACCGGCAGGTTGCGGCGTCCGTAGTCGGCGCTCGCCGCCTGGACCCGTTCCACGCGGACGCACGATAACGCGGGTCGAGTCGCGTGTCTCAGCCGACGGCGACGTCGCGAACAGCTTCGAGATGCGCCCGGCACGATTCGAACGTGCGACCTCTGCCTCCGCAGGGCAGCGCTCTATCCCCTGAGCTACGGGCGCTCGGAGACGGCCTAGTGTAGCGGCCTCCCTTGGTAGGAGAGCTCTGGCGCCGGGCGAACTGCTCGGCGTGGCCTCTGCGCCGGACCAGCTCACGATCGCGCGGCACCGCGACCTCCGCGGCCGCGAGCACAGGCCGTACGTGCGCTGGGTCGTGCTCACCGTGCTCGGGCTGCTCTGCGTGTTCGGTCTGCTCAACGTGTTCGGCCAGCGCCCGCAGACGGAGACGGCCGCCGGGGACGGCGTCGAGCTCGAGGTCTACTCGCCGGAGCACGTTCGCAGCGGTCTGTTCTTCATGTCGCGCTTCACCATTCGCACCGACCGCGAGCTCGAGCAGGCGACACTTCTGCTCGACCCGGGCTGGATGGAAGGGATCACGCTGAACACGCTCGTCCCCTCGCCCGTCGGTGAGGCGAACCGGGACGGGAGGATCGCCTTCGACCTCGGCCGCGTCCGTGCCGGGACCGAGCACGTCTTCTTCCTCCACTTCCAGGTCAACCCGACCGAGGTCGGGCGGCGCTCGCAGAACGTCGAGCTGCTCGACGGCGAGACGCCGCTGCTCGCAATCGACCGCACGGTGACCATCTACCCCTGATGGACCTCGTCGTCCGGGCAGCCGTCGCGTTCCTGTTCGTCTATCTGCTGACGCGGGTGATCGGGCGACGCGAGCTTTCGTCGATGGAGCCGTTCGACCTGATCATGCTGGTGATGATCGGCGACCTCGTCCAGCAGGGCGTGACGCAGAACGACTTCTCGGTCACCGGCGCGCTGCTTGTCGGCTCCACGATCGCGTTGCTGACGGTCGGCGTCTCGTACACGAGCTTCAGGTTCCCGCGGCTCCGCCCCGTGCTCGACGGCGAGCCGGTGATCGTCGTCGAGGACGGGAAGCCGATCGACCGGAACCTTCGCCGGAACCGGATCACGCTCGAGGAGCTTGCGGCGGCGGCGCGCGAGCAGGGGATCGGGTCGCTCGACGGTGTCCGCTGGGCCGTGCTGGAGACGAACGGCCGGATCAGCTTCGTGCAGGAGGGCCGCGCGTAGGCTTTCGGCTTGCCGCTCTACTTGACCGAGGCTGATGTCGCCGGCCTGATCACGGCCGGCGAGGCGGTGCCGGTGCTGGAGGCGTGTTTCCAGCGCCTGGCCGCCGGGACCGCCGAGAACGTGCCTCGGCGGCGGCTCAGGTTCGAGCACGGCAGCTTCGCGTTCATGTCGGCGGTCGACCGGGAGCTCGGCTACGCGGGCGTGAAGGCGTACACGGCGACGGTGGACAAGGCGGTCTTCGTCGTCTCCCTGTTCGACCTGCGCACCGGCGAGCTCGCCGCTGTCGTCGAGGCGGATACCGCCGGCCAGAGGCGAACGGGCGCGGCGAGCGGCGTCGCGGCGAAGTACCTCGCCCGCCGCGGCGCGACCACCCTCGGCGTGATCGGCTGCGGCTGGCAGGCCGAGTCGCAGGTCGAAGCGATCCGCGCCGCCGTGCCGGGCATCGATCGGGTCGTCGCCTATTGCCGGACGCCCGAGCGCCTGCACGCCTTCTGCGCGAAGGTAGGCGCCGAGCCGGCGGAGTCGAACGCGGACGCCGCTGCCCAGGACGTGGTCGTCACGATCACCACGTCGCGCGATCCCGTCGTCCGCGGCGAATGGCTGCGCGAGGGGGCGCTCGTCTGCGCGGCCGGGGCGAACGATCCGCGCAAGCGCGAGCTCGACAACGTCGTCCTCGAGCGCGCGACCTTCGTCTGCTGCGATTCGAAGGAGAACGCGAAGCTGGAGTCGGGCGACCTGATCGACCCGATCGAGAGCGGGCTCCTCGACTGGCTCGAGGTACACGAGCTGCACGAGGTTGTGGCGGGGCAGGTACCGGGCCGAGGGTCGGACGCCGACGTGGTCGTGTTCAAGTCGAACGGGCTCGCCGTCTGGGACGTGGCGATCACGGCGGAACTGGTGCGGCGCGCCCGGGAGCGCGGCGTGGGGACGACCGTCTAGCTGACGCCGCTGGCTGCGCGTGCGTCGGCGATCGTGTCCTTGCCGATCGCCTTGATGATCTCCGGCCGGTCGAGCAGCCGCGCGCGCTGATCAGGGTTGAGGCGGTTCTGCACGTAGCGGTCCTCGAGGATCTCGGCGAGGTCGCGGCCGCGATCGTGCTCGCGGATCACGTAGGCCGCCACGCGCTCGTCGGCCGACGAGCGCTGGAACAGGAATGAGAACGGGTTCGGGAACGGCATCGCGGGCGATTGTATCCTCCTAATCGATGCGCAGGAACAGCTCCGACGGCAGGTGCGCCGAGCGGACTCTCCAGGGGTTCGACGACGCTGGCCGCGAGGAGCGAATCGTGATCTGGCTCGAGCGGAAGGAGGGCGCGCTCTGGGCCGTCGGCCGTGCCGTCAATCCCCAGCACCGGCCCAGCGGCGAGCCGCGCCGCGACGACTACCTCTTCGAGGGGCACGAGCTCGGGGACGCCCTCGATGCTGCGAACGGCGCGCTCGAGGACGACGCCCGCGTGCTCGAGGACGACGGCTCGACCGAGCGGATCAAGCCGTTCACGCGCAAAGAGGTGCTCCCGGTGCTCGAGCGCTTCTTCTTCGGCCGCCGCTGACGCCTGGCCGGTCGGCTCCCGCCGGGCGGAGCCCGGCTCCGCCGACCTCGCGCCGCTCGCGGCGCTTCAGCCGGAGGCCCGTGCTGAGCACTGTTCCACCGGCCGACGCACCGCGAGCGACGCGCCAGACGGCAGCGGAACCGCTAGGCGTCCTTCGGCCACTCGAGGTTGGCGTCCGGGATCGGGTCGCCGTGCGGGTCGTGCGTGGGGAAGCCGAGTGCCCGGTCGATCCGCGCCTCGAGCTCCTCGGAGAGCGCGTGCTCGAGCCGGTCGGCCTCGTCGTGGACGTCGTCGACGCCGATCCCGAGCGTCTCCGCCAGGTAGAGCTCGAGCAGCCGGTGATGGCGGATCACCTCGAGCGCGACCTGCTCGCCCGCGTGCGTGAGCGTGACGCCGCGGTACGGCGCGTGCTCGGCGAGCCCGAGCGCGGCGAGCTTCTTCACCATCGCGCTCGCCGACGCGGCCGAGACCTGCTGGCGCTCCGCGAGCGCGGAGGTGGAGACGCGCTCGGTCTCGGTGCCGAGCTTGTAGATCTCTTTCAGGTAGTCCTGGATCGCGTCGCTCAGGTCGACCATCGCCGGGTCAGTCTAGGCCGGTGCTAGCCTCGGCCGGATGCTGATCAAACTCGGACACAGCCCGGATCCGGACGACGCGTTCATGTTCTGGGCGATCGCCGCGGGTGCGATCGACACGCGTGGATTCAGCTTCGAGCAGGTGCTGCAGGACATCCAGACGCTGAACGAATGGGCGCTGGAGGGACGGCTCGAGGTGACGGCGACGTCACTGCACGCGTACCCGTTCGTGCAGGACCGTTACGCGCTGCTCCCGCACGGCGCCAGCATCGGCTCCGGCTACGGGCCGATCCTGGTCGCGCGCGAGCCGCTCACGTTCGAGCAGCTCCGCTTCGCCGAGATCGTCGTGCCGGGGCGGATGACGACCGCGTTCCTGACGCTGCGCCTGGCGCTCGGCGAGTTCGCCAATCGCGAGCTGCCCTTCGACCGGATCCTGGACGAGGTCTCGTCCGGCCGCGCGGACGCGGGGCTCGTGATCCACGAGGGTCAGCTGACCTACGAAGCCGAGGGGCTGCACAAGGTGCTCGACCTGGGCGAGTGGTGGCTGCTCGAGACAGGGCTGCCGCTGCCGCTCGGCGTCAACCTCGTCCGCCGCGACGTCGGCGAGCGGCTGAGCGATCTCTCCGCGGTGCTGCTCGAGTCGATCCAGGCAGGCCTCGCGAACAGGCGCGACGCGATGCGCTACGCGATGCGGTTCGGCCGGGGCATCGACGCGGCCACGAACGAGCGCTTCGTCGACATGTACGTCAACGAGCTGACGTGCGACTACGGCGACGAGGGACGGCGCGCCGTCGAAGAACTGCTCCGCCGTGGCGAGGCGATCGGCGCGTTTCCCGAGCCGGTACGGCTCGACTACGTCAGCTAACGCTGACCCCTTCAGCCGTGCCCTTTCCGACCAGGTGGTGTCAGAGACGACTCTGACACCGTGTCAGAGACGAGTCTGACACCGGTGCAGGCGCTACGGTTGGCTGGCGATGCCACTGGAGCTGAAGGAAGCGTGCGAGCGCTGCGACGCACGCCTCGATCACGCGGGCACCGCGTTCATCTGCAGCTACGAGTGCACCTTTTGCGGCGCGTGCGCGGCGGAGCTCGAGCACGTCTGCCCCAACTGCGGCGGCGAACTGGTGCGCCGGCCGCGCCGGAGCAGCTCGTGAGCCGTGCGGTCGTGATCTCAGCCGTGCGGACGCCCGTGGGCAGGTATGGCGGTGCTCTTGCCGGAGTCCGCGCGGACGATCTCGCGGCGATCGCCGTCGCCGCCGCCGTCGAGCGCGCCGGCGTCGAGCCCGCGGAGATCGAGGACGTCTATCTCGGCTGCGCCAACCAGGCGGGCGAGGACAACCGCAACGTCGCCCGGATGGCGGCGCTGCTCGCAGGGCTGCCGGAGTCCGTGGCCGGTGTGACCGTGAACCGCCTCTGTGCGTCCGGGCTCTCGGCGGTCGTCGGCGCCTGCCACGCGATCGCCGCGGGAGACGGCGAACTCTTCGTCGCCGGCGGCGTCGAGTCGATGAGCAGGGCGCCGCTCGTGACGGCGAAGCCGGACGCCGCCTACCCGCGCGGCGACCGCACGATGTACGACACGACGCTCGGCTGGCGTTTTCCGAACCCCGCACTCGCGGCCCGGTTCCCGCTCGAGACGATGGGCGAGACGGGCGAGAACGTCGCCGACCGCTGGGACGTCTCGCGCCGGGATCAGGACGCGTTCGCGCTTCGCTCACAGCAGCGGTGGGCGGCGGCGGACTTCTCCGACGAGCTCGTGCCGGTCGGCGAGCTGGCGCGCGACGAGCATCCGCGGCCGGAGACGACCGGCGAGAAGCTCGCGACGCTGAAGCCCGCCTTCCGCGAGGGCGGCACGGTCACAGCCGGCAACTCGAGCGGCCTCAACGACGGTGCCGCGGCGCTCGTGATCGCATCGGAGGAGAAAGCACGCGCGCTGGGCGCCGAGCCGCTCGGCGCGTTCGTCGCGAGCGCCGTTGCCGGCGTCGACCCTCGGGTGATGGGTATCGGCCCCGTCCCGGCGGTGCGCAAGCTGCTCGATCGCGCGGGAATCGGCGTCGCCGATCTCGACCTCGTCGAGCTGAACGAGGCGTTCGCGTCGCAGAGCATCGCGGTCGTGCGCGAGCTCGGGCTGGACGAGGAGAAGGTGAACGTGAACGGCGGCGCGATCGCGATCGGCCACCCGCTCGGGATGAGCGGCGCACGTCTCGTCGTCACGCTCCTGCACGAGCTTCGGCGCCGCGGTGGCCGCTACGGCGTTGCGACCATGTGCGTGGGCGTCGGGCAGGGCCAGGCCGCGTTGTTCGAGCGTTGACCACCCGGACCAAGATCTTCGCCGCGGTGGGGGTGCTCGCCCTGCTCGTGATCGTGCTTGCGCGCGGAGGTGGCGGCGGGCCGAGCGAGCAGCGCCAGGCGCTCGAGGACGATCCGATGGCGACGTACGTCCCGGCGGGCGGGACGCTCCTCGACACCGACGCGCAGAACGAGGGCACGTCGCTCGGGAAGCCGGTGCAGGCGCAGGTCACGCGGCTGTTCCAGCTGCAGCCCGCCGCCGTCCCGCAGGCGCTCGAGCAAGCCCGCGCAGCTGCAGCAGAGGACGGCTGGACGGTCGGCGAGACCACCGGCCGCGGCTTCCTCGCCGAGCAGACCGTGCCGTCGGGCCGGATCGAGCTGGCCGTCACGCTGATCGAGGATGCGCTGCTGCTGCCGGACGAGATCGAGCCCCCGGCGCTCTCGGTCAGCCTCCGGCACCTCGGAAACTGACCGCCCGGTATCGTCCTGCCGTGGCCGTCGCGACGAACGACTACGGGCTCTTCATCAACGGCGAGTCCGTCGAGGGCTCCTCCTCCCGCGACCTCGTCGAGCCGGCCTCCGGTGAGGCGCTCGGCACGACCCAGCTGGCCGGTGAGGCCGAGATCGACCGTGCTGTCGAGGCCGCCCGCGCCGCGCTCGACGGCGACTGGGGCAAGACGCCGGCGAACGAGCGCTCGCGCCTCCTGCATGCGCTCGCCGACGCCGTCAAGGCGAACCGGAACGAGCTCTCGGAGCTCGAGGCCCGCAACGTCGGCAAGGCGATCGCCTCGACGAAGGCCGAGCTCTTCGGCGCCGTCGAGAACTACCGCTACTTCGCGTCCGCGATCGGGTCGATCGGCGGCCGCTCGAACCCGATCGGCGGCTCGCTGCTCTCCTACACCCTGAAGGAGCCGGTCGGCGTCGCCGCCCAGATCGTCCCGTGGAACTACCCGCTGCTGATGGCGACGTGGAAGCTCGCGCCCGCACTCGCCGCCGGGTGCGCGGTCGTGCTGAAGCCCGACCCGCAGACGCCGGTCACGGCACTGCGGCTCGCGGAGCTCGCCGCCGAGGTCGGGTTCCCGGCCGGGGTGGTCAACATCGTCACCGGCGACGGCCCGACGACCGGTGCCTACCTCGTCAAGCACCCGGGCGTCGACAAGGTCGCCTTCACCGGCTCGACGAGGACGGGCGGCGAGATCATGCGGCTCTGCTCGGAGCCGATCAAGCGGCTGACGCTCGAGCTCGGCGGCAAGAGCCCGAACCTCGTGTTCGCCGACGCCGACCTCGACTCGGCGATCCCGAGCGCGGTCTGGTCGATCTACTACGCGGCCGGGCAGAGCTGCGAGGCGCGCTCCCGCGTCCTCGTCGAGCAGCCGATCTACGACGACTTCGTGGCCGCGTTCACCGAGAAGGCTTCGCAGCTGAAGGTGGGCGACCCGCTCGACGCCGAGACGCAGATGGGCTCGCTGATCTCGCAGGCGCACCAGGAGCGCGTTCACTCCTTCGTCGAGGGCGCCCGTGAGGAGGGCGGCGAGGTCGTGCTCGGCGGCGAGCCGGGCGAGCACGCGTTCTACCCGGCGACCGTCGTGGCCGGCGTCGAGCCGTCGTCGACGATCGCGCAGGAGGAGGTCTTCGGCCCCGTCGTCACGATCATCCCGTTCGCCGACGAGAAGGATGCGATCCGGATCGCGAACGACGTCAAGTACGGCCTGATGGCGTCGGTCTGGACGGGCGACCCCGCCCGCGGGCACCGCCTCGCGTCGCGGATCAAGGCGGGCACGGTCGGGATCAACATGCCGTACACCGCCTTCCCCGGGCTGCCGTTCGGCGGCTACAAGCAGTCCGGCTTCGGACGCGAGCTCGGGATCGACGCGCTCGATCTCTACCTCGAGACCAAGAGCGTGACGGTCAACACCGGCTCGCGGCCGATCAACCCCTTCGGCCTGTAGCGGCGCCCCGTTACCGCTGGGCGGTGCTCGCCGCCGGCACCGGCGCGCAGGCCGGCTTCTCGACGATCACGTTCGCGCTCGCCGTGATGGCGCCGGCTCTGCGCGACCTCTACGACCTGAGCCTGACGGAGATCGGCGTCGTGCTCGCGGCGGAGTGGATCGGGCTCACGCTCGCGATGCTGCCGTGGGGCTTCGCCGCCGACCGCTACGGCGAACGCGTCACACTCGCAGTCGGCCTCGTCGCCTGCTCGGGCTTCCTCGCCGCGGCGGCGTTCGCCCCCGACTACGGCACGCTCGTGGCGCTGCTCGCGCTGGCGGGTGTGGCGGGCGGCGCCGTCCAGTCGGGAAGCGGACGCGCCGTGATGCGGTGGTTCGGCGCCCACGAGCGCGGGCTCGCACTCGGCGTTCGCCAGACGGCTGTCCCGATCGGCGGCTTCATCGCCGCGCTCGTCCTGCCCCAGCTCGACGGGCCACGTCAGGGGTTTCTCTTCCTCTCCGGGTTCGTCCTCGCGGGTGCGATCGCAGGCGCCGTCGTGCTCCGCTCTCGGCCCGAGTCCGAGCTGCCCGAGATCACGGGAGTGGACGCGACGCTCCGCGACAGCAGGCTGCTGATCCTCTGTGGCATCAGCGGCGCCTACGTCGTCGCCCAGGTCGTCCTGATGGGGTTCATCGTCCTCTACCTGCACGAGGAGCGCGGGCTCTCGACCGGAGCGGCTGCGGCCGCGCTCGCGGTGTCCCAGGTCGCCGCGGCGGCCCTGCGGATCGGCGTCGGCCGCTGGTCCGACGTCACGCGCTCCCGGACGCGGCCGCTGCGGAGCGTGGGACTGGCGATGACGGTCTCGATCGCGCTCGTCGCGGCCACGGCGAGTGCGGCCGGGGGCGTTGCCGCGGTCGTAATGGTGCTCGCGACGGCGGTGTCGATGGCCTGGAACGGGCTCTCGTTCACGCTGGCCGCCGAGCTCGGCGGCCGCCGCAGCGGTGCCGCGATCGGGCTGCAGCAGACCGTGCTCGCGGCCAGCGGCGTCGGTGCCCCGGTCGCGTTCGCGGCGCTCGTCTCGTGGACGTCGTGGCAGGCGGCGTTCGCGGTGGCGGCGGTGCTCCCGCTCGCCGGAGTCTGGCTCGTGCGGCAGCTCGAGGCCCGCTCGGTCGGGTAGCCGGTCTGCGAGCGCGGTAGGTTCCGCGGCGTGCGGATCCTCGACCGACTCGACCAGCTCGCCGCCCTCGGCGACCGGATCGGCTACTCGCCGGAGGAGGATGCGGCCCACGAGCTCGCGACCGGCTGGTTCCGGGAGGCGGGCCTCGAGATCGAGGTCGACGCCGCCGGGAACCTGATCGGCCGCGTTCCCGGCGGCACGCGCGAGGTCTGGACCGGATCGCACCTCGACACGGTCCCCGGCGCCGGCCGGTTCGACGGGACGCTCGGCGTGGTCGCCGGCCTCGAAGCGGTCGAGCGGCTCCGCACGCCGGGGCTCGGTGTCGTCGTCTTCCGCGACGAGGAGCGCGGGTGCGCCGGCAGCCGCGGCTGCACCGCACGACCGGACGCCTACGTCGAGGTTCACATCGAACAGGGCCCGACGCTGCTGCGCGCGGATGCTCCGCTCGGCGTCGTCACGGCCATCGTCGGCTACGTCCGCGGCCGCCGCACGTTCGCCGGGACGCCGGGTCACGCCGGCACGACGCCGATGGACGTCCGCGAGGACGCCCTCGTCGAAGCGGCCGAGTTCGTCCTCCAGGCACGCGAGGTCGCGAGCGCGATCGAGGGCGCGGTCGCGACCGTCGGCCAGGTGACGGTCGAGCCCGGTGGGACGAACGTGATTCCCGGCCGCGTCGTCGTCTCGGTCGACGCCCGCGCGCCGGATGCGGAGCGGCTCGACCGGCTCGCGGCGGCGCTCGAGATCGAGGAGCCGATCCGGACCGAACCGTCGCCGATGTCGGAGGAGATCCGCGCCGCGCTCCGAGCCGAGGTCGAGGCGCTCGGCGCACCGGTGCTGGAGCTGCCGTCAGGCGCCGGCCACGACGCCGGGATCCTCGCGACGGCCGGGATCCCGTCCGGGATGCTGTTCGTCCGCAGCCTCAACGGCGGGATCAGTCACAATCCCGCCGAGTTGAGCTCGGCGGAGGACATCGCGCTCGGAGTCGACGCCCTCACCGGGACGCTGAGGCGGCTGGTCTCGTGAAGGCCGTCGTCGTCAAGCCGGGCGAGGGCCATCGCGTCGGCAACGTCGAGTTCCTGGCCCGCAGCGCCGACACGCCGCGCTTCAACCTCGCGCTGATCGAGATCCAGCCGCACCGTGGCGGCCCGCCTGAGCACGCGCACAAGGAGGAGGACGATGCGTTCTACATCCTCGACGGCGAGCTGACCTTCGGCGTCGAGGGCGAGGAGGTCGTCGCCGGGCCTGGCACCTTCGTGCTCGTGCCGCCAGGGCTCAGGCACACGTTCCGAAACGACGGCGACGCGCTCGTCCGGATGGTCAACGTCCACGCGCCGGCGGGCTTCGACCTCAGGCTCGAGTCGGACTAGAGCGCGCGGAACGAGATCGGCTGCGCGCCCTCCCAGAGCGTCAGCCGGCCGAGCTCCTTCAACTGCTCCTGCCCCTCGACGAGGGTGGCGAAGTGGTTCGCCCACAGGTGGCCGGCCTTGCTCGCGAACGAGCAGTAGCCGTACGGGAAGAGCAGCTCGGTCTCGCTCTCGCCGCCGGGATAGAGGGCCAGCTCGCCGGGGTGAGGGTAGCTCGTCGCGTTCTCCGGGCCGATCCCGAGGTCGCGGTCGCCCCACGGGATCCAGTTCGACTCGCCGCTCCAGCGGCAGTGGATGATCCGGTCCTCGAGCGGCAGGATCGCCTTGAAGGCCGCGACCGTCTGGGGCGCGAGCTCGTCCTCCCAGCGGGCGACGAAGCGCATTCCGGCTGCGGTGATCTCGAGCACGGGCAGAACTTACCCGTGGGCGGCGGCCCAGGCCACGAGCTGCGCGCGCTCCGTGTCGGTCAGGCCGGTCGCGTTCCCGGGCGGCATCGCCCCGGCCGAGACCTGGGCCTCGATCGCGGCTGCGTGCTGCTCGAGCTGGGCCACGCTCTCGAGCTGGACCCCGAGCGGCGCCGACGCGCCGGAATGACAGGTCTGGCAGCGCCCGGCGGCGATCCCGAGGACGGCCTCGTCCGTCGGCACCGGCACCGAGTCGGCGTCGTCCGGGGCGAGGACGACTGCGAGCGCGACCGCTCCCACCGAGGCCGCGGCGAGGATCCACCACGCACGCCTGCCGGTGTGCCAGAGGTTGAAGAAGTGCCGGATCCCAGCCACGAGCGCGAAGATCGCGAGCAGGACGAGCCAGGCGTTGTCGCTTCCGAACGCGAGCGGGAAGTGCCCGGCGAGCATCGTGAAGACGACCGGCAGCGTCAGGTAGTTGTTGTGCACCGAGCGCTGCTTCGCGCGCAGCCCCGGCAGAGGGTCGGGCTCCCGGCCCTCCTGCTTCGCCCGGATCAGCTCGCGGTGCGCCGGGATGATCACGAAGAAGACGTTCGCGGCCATGATCGTCCCCAGCATCGCGCCGACCTGGAGGTACGACGCCCGCGCGGCGAAGAGCTCGCCCGCCGCGAACGCCGACACCGCTACGAGCGCGATCACCGCGATCGCGACGAGCCGGTCCTCGATCAGCAGCCGGCAGGCAAGGTCGTAGACGAGCCAGGCGAGCGCCAGCCCGGCGGCCGACAGCGCGGCCGCCTGCCAGCCGCTCAGGTCGGCGACGGCCGGATCGACCAGCCTCGTGTCCGCGTCGAGCCAGTAGAGGACGAGCAGCAGCGCGAAGCCGGAGAGCCACGTCGTGTACGCCTCCCACTTGAACCAGTGCAGGTGCTCGGGCAGCACCGGCGGCGCGACCTTGTACTTCTGCGAGTGGTAGAAGCCGCCGCCGTGCACGCCCCAGTACTCACCGGCGACGCCCTCCTTCGGCTCCTTCGGCGGCGCCAGGCCGAGATCGAGCCGGATGAAGTAGAAGGACGCCCCGATCCAGGCGATTCCCGCGACCACGTGCAGCATCCGCAGGACGAGGTCGGCGAGGTCTCTCAGGTAGTCCGCGTCCACCGGTCCCTCGCGATCGCACACAGCGCCCGCAACCCCGTCTCGAGCTCCTCGGCTCTCGTCCGGTCGAGGCGCTCGCGCAGCACCGGCAGCAGCTCGGCGCGCGTGCGTCCGTCGACGAAGACGACGAACTCGAAGCCGAACCGGCGCTCGTACTCGTCGTTCAGGCGGGCGAGCTCCGCGAGCACCTCGGGCTCGGCGCCGCGCTGCTCCTCGGACGGCTCGCCGATGCGCGGGTGAGTCGCCAGCGCCGCGACCTGATCGGCCTCGGGCAGGGCGAGCGCGACCTCCTCCGCGGCCGTGAGCGGATCGGGTCGCGTGGCCAGTTCGTCGACGAGCCTGCTCCGGCCGGAGAAGAGCGGCGTCAGCTCCTCCGCGCTCAGCTGCCGCGGTAGCTCGCGCACGAGTAGGGAGAGACGAGCAGCGGGACGTGGTAGTGGCCCTCGTCGAGCTCCACCTCCAGCTCGACGCGCTTGAAGAACGGCGAGGGCGGGTGGAAGACGAGGCGGTACGTGCCGGGATCGAGGTCGTCGTGGAGCCGCGCCCGGCCGTCGGTGTCGGTCCGCATCTCGGCCATGAACATGTCGCCGCGGTAGAGGACGATCAGGACGCCGTCGGCGGGCTGGCCGGCACCGGTGTCGAGCACGTGGGTCGACAACGAGGTCACTCGCGCGAACCTACTACGAATGGATCTCTACGTCGTGAATCTGCGCGCCTGCGTCCGGTGGGCGTGTGCGATCTCCCTCTCGTCCGCGTGCACGAGCGCCCCGCCCGAGACGACCAGCTCGCCGCCGACGTAGAGCCGGTCGACCCGATGCGCTCCGGCGAAGACGAGGCCTGCGACCGGGTCGGCAGCCCCGGCGAGCTCGAGGCCGTCGGTCGCCCACACGGCGAGATCCGCGCATCGTCCCGGCGCGATCGCGCCGATGTCGTCGCGGCCGAGCACCGCTGCGCCGCCGCGTGTGCCGAGGTGGATCGCCTCGCGCGCGGTCATCGCGGTCGGGCCGCCTCGGCCGCGCGCGACGAGGAGCGCCTGCCGGACGTCGTTGAAGAGATGGCTGCGCTCGTTCGAGGCCGAGCCGTCGACGCCGAGCCCGACGCGGACGCCAGCCGCGGTCATCGCCTCCACCGGCGCGACGCCGGCGCCGAGCCGGAGGTTGGACGTCGGGCAGTGCGCGACGCCGGTGCCCGTCTCGGCGAAGCGCGCGATCTCGGGCGGAGAGAGGTGGACGCAGTGCGCGCACCAGACGTCGCCGTCCAGCCAGCCGAGCGAGTCGAGGTACTCGACGGGAGTGCAGCCGTAGAGCTCCTGGCAGTACGCCTCCTCCTCGACCGTCTCCGCGAGATGGGTGTGCAGGTTGAGCCCGAGCCGGCGTGCGAGCTCGGCCGACTCGGTCATCAGCCGCCCCGTGACCGAGAAGGGCGAACACGGGGCGACCGCGATCTGGATCCGTGCTCCCGGGCCGGTTTCGTGCAGCTCGGCCGCGAGCCGCTCCGTGTCGGCAAGTACAGCGTCGACGTCCTCGACGAGCTCGTCGGGAGGGAGCCCGCCGTCCGAGACGCCGAGGTCCATCGACCCGCGCGACGCGACGAGCCGGCAGCCGAGCTCGCGGGCCGCCTGCACCTCCGCCTCGACGAGCCCCGTGCGGCCGCGCGGGAAGACGTAGTGGTGGTCGAAGACGGTCGTGCAGCCGGAGAGCATCAGCTCGGCGATCCCGGTCCGCGCGGCCGCGTACTCGGCCTCGGCGTCGATCCGCGCCCAGGTCGGATACAGCTCGACGAGCCACTCGAACAGCGTCGCCTGCTGCGCTCGGGCGCGCGTGAGCGTCTGGTAGAGGTGGTGGTGGGTGTTGACGAGGCCGGGCGTGACGAGGGCGCCGCCAAGGCCTGTGCGCTCGTCCGCCTCCGGCTCGTCGCCCGTCCCGACGGCCGTGACGAATCCGTCCTCGACGAGGATCCAGCCGTCCGTGTGCTCCGTCTCGGCGTCGTCCATCGTCAGCACGTACGCGTCTGCGAGCAGGGACTTCATCGCCGAGTACCGTATCGTTGGCTGCGTGGAGGTCATCACGCCCCGCACCCTCGACGAGGCCCTGCGCGTGAAGTCGGAGCGGCCCGACGCACGCCCGATCGCCGGTGGAACCGACCTCCTGGTCGAGCTCAACTTCGACCGTGCGCGGCCCGAGACGATCCTCAACCTGGCCGAGGTCCCGGAGCTGAAGGGGTGGGCGCGCGACAACGGCACGCTGCGCCTCGCGGCGGGGCTCACCTACACGGAGGCGATGGCGCCCGAGCTCGCAGAACTGCTCCCCGCGCTCGCCGAGGCGTCCCGCACCGTCGGCTCGCCGCAGATCCGCAACCGCGGCACGATCGGCGGCAATCTCGGCACCGCGTCGCCTGCAGGCGATGCGCATCCGCCGCTGCTCGTCGAGGACGCGACCGTCGAGATCGGGAGCACGCGCGGCGTCCGCACGCTGCCGCTGACCGAGTTCTTCCTCGGCCCGAAGCGGAACGCGCTCGCCGACGACGAGCTCGTCCTCGCCGTCCGGATCGACCCGAGCCGGCAGCCGCAGACGTTCATGAAGGTCGGCCCGCGGAACGCGATGGTGATCGCGGTCTGCTCGCTCGCCGTCGGGGTCGACCGCGAACGCGGCGAGCTGCGCGCGGCCTACGGCTCGGCCGGCCCGGTGCCCGCGCTCGTGACGGCGCCGCTCGATGCACGCGCCGACTTCCCTGCGCTGGTCGCCGACGCGTCGAGCCCGATCGACGACGTCCGCGGCACCGCCGCCTATCGTCGCCACGCGCTCTCGGTGCTGACGAAGCGCGCTCTCGACAGGGTGCTCGCGTGAAGATCAGGCTGACCGTCAACGGCGAGGCGCGCGAGGCGGACGTCTGGGCGGGCGAGAGTCTGCTGACCGCGCTGCGCGACACGCTCGAGCTGCCCGGCTCGAAAAACGCGTGCGAGCAGGGAGAATGCGGCTCCTGCTCCGTCCTGCTCGACGGCGACCTCGTCTGCGCGTGCCTCGTGCTCGCGGCCCAGGCGGACGGCCACGAGGTGACGACCGTCGAAGGCCTGCGCTCCGAGGACGGGCTTCACCGCGTCCAGCAGGCGTTCGTCGAGGCGGGCGCCGTCCAGTGCGGCTTCTGCACGCCCGGCCTCGTCGTCGCGACCGCCGCGCTGCTCGAGCGCGTCCCGAGCCCGAGCGACGACGTGATCCGCGAGGAGCTCTCGGGCAACCTCTGCCGCTGCACCGGCTACGCGAAGATCTTCGACGCCGTTCGGCTGGCGGCCTCGCGCGCATGAGCACGACGCCAGCCGACGAAGCTCCAGCTCGGCCGGATCGGCGACCCGGCCACGCGGCACGACGCGACGCCGAAGGTGACGGGCGAGTTCGCCTACTCGAGCGACCTGAGCGCGGCCGGGATGCTCTGGGGCGTCACCGTCCGCAGCCCGCACGCGCACGCGAAGATCGTCGAGCTCGACATCTCGCAGGCGGTGCGGATGCCGGGCGTCCACGCCGTGCTCACGCACGGCGACGTCCCCGGCCAGAAGACGTACGGGCTCGAGTTCGCCGACCAGCCGGTGCTCGCGGCCGACCGCGTCCGCTACTACGGCGAGCCGGTCGCGCTCGTCGCCGCCGAGGAGCCGGAGCAGGCGCGCCGCGCCGCCGCCGCCGTCCGGGTCGAGTACGAGCTGCTCGAGCCGGTCGTCGACATGGAGCGCGCCACCGAGCAGCCGCCGCTCCATCCCGACCGGCCGACGATGGCCCACGGCTACCGCGAGGACGAGCGCCCCAACGTCGTCCGCCACCTCGTCATCCGCCACGGCGACCCCGAGGCCGAGGGCGACGTGACGGTCAGCGGCGTCTACGACATCGGGATCCAGGATCAGGCGTTCCTCGGCCCGGAGTCGGGGCTGGCCGTCCCGGACGGCGAGGGCGGCGTCGACATCTACGTCGCGACCCAGTGGCTGCACGTCGACCGCGACCAGGTGGCGCCGTGCCTCGGCCTGCCGCCCGAGATGGTGCGGATCCACCTCGCCGGCGTCGGCGGCGCGTTCGGCGGGCGCGAGGACCTCTCGATGCAGATCCACGGCGCGCTGCTCGCGCTGCACACGAAGCGGCCCGTGAAGATCGTCTACAACCGCGAGGAGTCGTTCTTCGGCCACGTCCACCGCCATCCGGCGCGGATCTGGTGCGAGCACCGGGCGACGAAGGCGGGCGAGCTCGTCAACGTGCGGATGCGGATCCTGCTCGACGGCGGCGCCTACGCCTCCAGCTCGACCGCCGTGACCTCGAACGCTGCCTGCTTCGCGATCGGCCCCTACAAGGTCGCGAACGCGCTGATCGAGTCGACCTGCGTCTACACGAACAACCCGCCCTGCGGCGCCATGCGCGGCTTCGGCGCCGTCCAGACCTGCTTCGCGGCCGAGGCGCAGATGGACAAGCTCGCGGACGAGCTCGGGATCGACCCGGTCGAGCTGCGGCTCCTGAACGCGCTCGGCAGCGGCGACACGCTGCCCGACCGGGCAGGTGATCGAGGGCGTGCTGCCGACCGCCGAGGTGATCCGGCGCGCGGCCGCGCTGCCCGTCCCCGAGCCCGAGGCGCTGCCGCGCGAGGCGATCCGGCTGCCCGGCGGCGCCGGCAACACGACGCGCGGCGAGGGCGTCAAGCGCGGCGTCGGCTTCGCGGTCGGGTTCAAGAACATCTGCTACTCGGAGGGCTTCGACGACTTCGCCGCCGCGCGCGTCATCCTGCGCGCCGACGGCTCGGCGGAGATCCACTGCGCCTCGGCCGAGGTCGGCCAGGGCGTCACCGACGTGATCCTCCAGGTCGCCCGGACCGAGCTCGGCACGGACGACGTCGTGCTCGCGCCGCCGGGCACGGCGGCGGTCGGCTCGGCGGGCTCGGCCTCGGCCTCGCGGATGACGTGGATGGCGGCCGGCGCCGTCCGCGACGCCTGCCGGGCGGCGCTCGAGGAGCAGCGGAAGGCGCGGCGGCGAGGTCGACGTCGAGCGCGTCTACCGCCACTCGCGGACGACGCCGCTCGACCCGGAGACCGGCCAGATCACCGGCGAGCGCGCCCACGTCTCCTTCGCCGTCGCCGCGATGCGCGTGGTCGCCGAGGTGGACGTCGACCTCGGGCTGACCCGCGTCGTCTGGATCGGCACGGCGCAGGACGTCGGCAAGGCGATCAACCCGCTCGCCGTCGAGGGCCAGATCGAGGGCGGCACCGCGCAGGGGCTCGGCCTCGCGCTGATGGAGGAGATCCGCACCCGCGACGGCCTGATCACGAACGCGAGCTTCACCGACTACCTGATCCCGACCGCGCTCGACATGCCGCCGGTCGACGACGGAGCTGATCGAGGACGCCGAGCCCGACGCGCCCTACGGCGTCAAGGGCGTCGGCGAGCCGCCGACCGTGGTCTCGTCCGCGGCGGTCGTCTCGGCCCTGCGCGCCGCGACCGGCCGCGAGCTGGCGCGGATCCCCGTCCGGCCCGACGACATCGCCCTCTAGTCCCGGTCCGACACGCGCCCGGCACCCGCGGGTGCGGCCTCCGCCTCGGCCGGCACGGACTCCCGGCGAACGACGACCGCCACCGACGCCAGCACGATCGCCGCGCCGAGCACGATCCGCCACGTCAGCTCCTCGTGCAGGACGATCGCGCCGAGCGCGATCGCGACGACGGGATTGACGTAGGCGTACGTCGCCACCTTGCCGATCGGGGCGTTCTGCAGCAGCCACACGTACGCGGTGTAGCCGATCAGCGAGCCGAAGAGGACGAGGTACCACCAGCCGAGGATCGAGCGGGCCGACCACTCGGACGGCTCGAAGTCGGTTGCGAGCAGACCGATCGGGAGCAGGACGAGGCCGCCCGCCAGCATCTCGAGCGCCGTCGCGGCGAACGCGTCCTTCGGCATCGGCAGGCGGCCCGAGAGATACGAGCCGACCGCCCAGGCGACCGCGGAGCCGACGACGAGGGCGAGCCCGGTCGCGCTCGCTCCTCCTCCCGGCTGGAGGAGGACCGCGACGCCGACGAAGCCGATCGCGACGCCGACCAGGGAGCCCCGGGTGGGCCGGTCGCCGCCGGCGAATCGCAGCGCCACGACGAGGAGCGGCACCGACGCGATCACGAGCGAGGCGAGTCCGATCGGCACCTCCTGCTCGGCGACGAAGAGCAGGGCGTTCGCGCCGGGCAGCAGCAGGCCGATCAGCGCAGCGGAGGCCAGCTCGGCCCGCGACACGCGCAGCGCCGAGAAGCCGCGCCGCCACGCGACCCACCCGGCCATGAGCGCGCCGGCCACGAGGAACCGCCAGGCCACGGCGAAGAGCGGCGGGATCGTCTCACCGGCGAGCTCGATCCCGAGGTAGGTCGATCCCCAGATGATGTAGACGGCCCAGAGGGCGACCCAGACCTTCGCGCCGTGGCTCAAGCCTTGCGCAACGCCAGCAGCGCACCGATCGCGAGGAGCAGCACGCCGAGCAGCCGCGGCCAGGTGAGCGGCACCTGCTCGACGCCGAACCAGCCGTAGCGGTCGATCAGCACGCCCATCGCGAGCTGTCCGGCGATCAGGAGCCCGATCGTCGCGGCCGTG
The DNA here is from genome assembly GCA_963732995.1 of uncultured Gaiellaceae bacterium. Classification (GTDB taxonomy): domain Bacteria; phylum Actinomycetota; class Thermoleophilia; order Gaiellales; family Gaiellaceae; genus Gaiellasilicea. The sequence goes on from CAVTBS010000006.1 coordinate 435,494, forward strand.
CCGATCAGCGGCGTCACGACCGTGATCGTCAGCACGACGACGACGCCCATTCCGCCGCCGCCGACCCAGTACCACCACGGCGAGTGCACCGCGGCCCCGAACCCGGCCAGGCTCTGACGGGCGACGAGCAGCACCGTCGTCGCGATCAGCGTCGAGAAGACCAGGTTCGCGGCGAGCGCCTCGAGCGAGCCGACCCGCTCGCCGAAGCGGCCCATCACCGCCACCTGGATCGAGCCGGCGAGACCGGCGATCACTGCGAGCGTGGCGGCTGCAGCCGTTCCTCCGGACACAGGCGCAAGCTATACGCTCCCGCACGTCCCGAGCCGAGAGGAGAGAACGGTGGTCAGAGCGGTGGTCCAGTACGAGCGGGAGCCCGAGGCGGAGCGCTACGCCCGGCACGTCGAGGAGTTCGTCGGCGCGGTGGATTGCGACGCGTTCCGCCACGGCAAGGCCTTCGGCTCTCCCTTCGGCGAGCCGCCGTACGCCTACTACGCCGAGTTCGAGTGGGCCGACATGGACGCGTTCAAGGCGGCTGTCCGCTCGGACGCGTTCGCGGCGAGCGGCAAGGACGCGATGGCGATGGGGATCCCGTTCACGATCGCGTTCGTCGAGCTCGCGTGACCGAGCCCGATCAGCCCCGCCCGCTCTCGCCGGACGAGCTCGGCTTCGAGCGGATCGTCTACGAGAAGGACTATCCGCGCGCGACGGTGACGCTGAACCGGCCGGAGGTGCTGAACGCGTTCGACTTCCGGATGCTGCGCGAGCTCGCGCGGGCGTTCGAGGACGCGTCCTGGGACGACGAGATCCGCGTCGTCGTCGTCACCGGCACCGGCCGCGCCTTCTGCGTCGGCGCCGACCTGCGCGCCTGGGGCGAGGACCTGCTCGGGAACTCGAAGGAGTACTGGAAGTGGTTCGGCGCCTTCAAGGACATGCACGACCGGCTGCGCGAGATCGGCAAGCCGACCGTGGCGCGCGTGAACGGGATCGCGGTCGGCGGCGGCAACGAGCTGCAGATGGCGTGCGACCTCGCCGTCATGGTCGACGACGCCTTCATCCGCCACGTCGGGCTCGAGCACGGCTCCGTGCCGGCGGGCGGCGCGACCCAGTGGCTGCCGATCATGATCGGCGACCGCCGCGCCCGCGAGATGATCCTGCTCTGCGACGAGGTGCCGGCGACGCAGGCGGCGGAGTGGGGGCTGATCAACCGCGCGGTGCCGGCGGCCGAGCTCGACGCCGCCGTCGACGAGTGGGTCGAGAAGCTCGCGCGCAAGCTGCCCGAGACGACGCGGTACGCCAAGCAGCAGCTGAACTGGTGGCGCGACATCTCCTGGCACGAGACGGTCGGCCACGCCCGCGACTGGCTGGCGCTCTCGATGCTCGGCGACGAGGCGCAGGGCGCGATCAAGCGCTTCCTCGACCGCTGAGTCGGACTCGTCTCCGACACGGTGTCAGAGTCGTCTCTGACACCCACTGGCCGTTCCAGCCATGTCCGGGGTCAGACCCCGTCGTGTCCTGAACGGACGCCGGCCGTTCCGGCCAACGTCCCTGCTCCTGAGCGGAATCGTGTCCAAGCGGTCCTGCCGGTTCCGGACATGTCCGGGGTCTGACCCCTTCGTGGGCGGCGCGGCCGGATCGCCGGATTCTTTAGGGTCGCCGCATGAGCGAAGTCCTGACCGAGCGCGACGGCGGCGTGCTGACGATCACGCTCAACCGCCCCGACGTCTTCAACGCGTTCAACGCGGCGCTGCACGCGGCGCTGAACGCCGCCCTGAAGGATGCAGCGGACCCGGAGGTGCGCGCCGTCGTGATCACGGGCGCCGGCCGCGGCTTCTGCTCCGGCCAGGATCTGAAGGAGTTCCAGGACGGCGTCGGTTCGATCCGCGACCGGCTCGAGCAGACCTACCACCCGAACATCCGCCTGATCCGCGGGCTCGAGAAGCCCGTGATCGCGGCGGTCAACGGCCCGTGCGCGGGCGCCGGGCTCTCGCTCGCAGCCGCCTGCGACCTCCGGATCGCCTCCGACGCGGCCACGTTCGTCCCCGGCTTCATCGGGATCGGCCTCGTGCCGGACTCCGGCGGCTCGTGGTTCCTTCACCGCCTACTCGGGTTCGCGCGCGCCTTCGACTGGATGACGACGAACAAGCGAGCTGACCGCGGCCGAGGCCGAGGCGTTCGGGCTCGTCGCGGAGGTGGTCGAGGCCGATCGCTTCGCCGCGCACGTCGCCGAGGTCGCTGCCGTCTACGCAACCCTGCCGACGCGCGCGATCGGGATGACGAAACGGCTCTTCGACCACGCGTACGACGCGACGCTCGAACAGCAGCTGGAGCTCGAGGCGGAGCTGCAGCAGGCCGCGACCGGCACGGCCGACTTCGCCGAGGGCGTGACCGCGTTCCTGGAGAAGCGCGAGCCGCGCTTCAGCGGGAGCTAGCCAGCAGCTCCAGCACCTCGTCCTCCTCGGGGAAGCGGCCCTCCCGCTGCTTCGAGAAGACGAGCACGCCGTCCGAGAGGACGTCGTACTGGCTCTTGGCGCCCTCGACCACCGAGGCGGCGATGCCGTTGCCGTTCAGCACGGCCGCGAGACTCGCGGCTCGTCGGTCGTAGCCCCCTCAGACGGGGCAGTAGTGGATCTCGACGGCCACGATCCGAGCTTACCCGCCGATCCGAGGCCTGTGCCGCTCGGCGATCCCCGCCAGGTCGAGGCCGGCAGGCAGCGTTCCGTGGACACCGCCGGGCCGGTCGAGCCGTGAGGCGCAGAACGCGTCCGCGACCTCAGGCGCGCCGTGGCGGACGAGCAGCGAGCCCTGCAGCGTCACCGCGAGCAGCTCCAGGAGCCGCCGGGCGCCCTGCTCGTCGGGATCGACGAGCTCGTGTTCGAGGCGTCCGATCGCGGCGTCGAGCCGCGCATCCTCGCCTGAAGCGAGCCGCACCTCGGCCAGGAATGCCTCCGCGGTCTCCGGCTCACGGCCGAGCGCACGTAGGACGTCGAGCGCGTTGACGTTCCCGGATCCCTCCCAGATCGAGTTCAGCGGGCTCTCGCGGAAGAGGCGCGGCAGCTGCGACTCCTCGACGTAGCCGTTGCCGCCGATGCACTCGAGCGCCTCCGCGACGAGCGGCGGCGTCCGCTTGCAGATCCAGAACTTCGCGACCGCGGTGGCGAGCCGCCGGAACGGCCCATCCGCCTCGTCGTAGGCGCGCGCGAGCCGCAGCGCCGTCACGGTCGCGGCCTCGGACTCGACGCAGAGGTCGGCGAGCACGTTCTGCATCAGCGGCTGCTCGGCGAGCAGCCGGCCGAACGCCGAGCGGTGGGCGGCGTGGTGCGTCGCCTCGGCGACCGCCCGGCGCATCAGCGCGGTCGAGCCGAGCACGCAGTCGAGCCGGGTGTGGTTGACCATCTCGAGGATCGTTCTCAGCCCGCGTCCCTCCTCGCCGACGAGCCGGGCGACGGCGCCGTCGAGCGCGATCTCGGCCGAGGCATTGGAGCGGTTGCCGAGCTTGTCCTTCAGCCGCTCGATCCGGAAGCCCGGCTGCGGCCGTTCCAGCAGGAAGCACGAGAGGCCGGCCGGCGCCTGCGCCAGGACGAGGAACGCATCGCTCATCGGGGCCGAGCAGAACCACTTGTGCCCGTCGAGCTCCCAGCCGTCGCCGGCGGGGCGCGCCGTCGTCTCGTTCGCGCGCACGTCGGAGCCGCCCTGCCGCTCGGTCATCGCCATCCCGCAGAGAGCGTCGCCGCCCGTCAGCCGGGGGACCCACTCGCTTGCCAGCTCGGGCTGGACGCGCAGCGCCGGCACGGCGGCGAACGTCATCGAGAGCGGGCAGCCGACGCCCGCCTCGACCTGGCCGAGCAGCATGAAGAGCGCCGCGCGCGCGGCGTGGGCGCCCGCCCGCGGCTCGACCCAGGGCAGCGACTGCACCTGAGCCTCGAGCCCGATCCGGAGCAGCCAGTCCCAGGCGGGGTGGAACTCGATCTCGTCGACCCGCTCGCCGTAGCGGTCGTGCGTCCGCAATCGAGGTGGGTGCTCGTTCGCGAGCCGTCCCCAGTCGAGCGGCTCGCCGCCGAGGATGCTCGCCGAACGCGGAGACCCGCTCCTCCCAGTCCGCACCGCCCTCGCGGCGCAGCCCCTCGACGAGTGCGGCGTCCTGCTCGTAGAGGTTGTAGCCCGCGAGTGGAGGCGGCTGGTTCGCCGTCGAGTTGCCGTGCGCGGTCGCCATCCGTGCCATTGTGGCCCGCATGCCGGAGACCCGCTACATCGGCCGCGCCAACATCGCCAAGCGCCTCTCGGCGCTCGAGGGAACGCCCGGCCGGGCGGTCTACGCGGAGGGACGCGCGCGGATCGAGCTCGACGAGGCGGCACTGACGGTGACGCCGCCGTTCGGCCTCGAGCACGAGGCGGAGTACGACGTCGTCCGTGCCGACCCGCTTCTCGACGCGCTCGAGGTCGAGCCCAGGGTCGGCGTCCTCCTCGTGCGCATGGGCGGCTACGCGGTCGGCGTCTTCGAGGGCGAGCAGCTCGTGGCGTCGAAGGTCGGGACGCGGTTCGTCAAGGGCCGCCACAAGAAGGGCGGCTCGTCCTCGAACCGGTTCCGGCGGCGGCGCGGCGAGCAGGAGCGCGAGCTCGTCGACGCCGCGGCGTCGGAGGCGGCGCGGGTGCTCGAGCCGTGGCGCGGCCGGATCGAGCACGTCGCCCTCGGCGGCGACCGTACGGCTGTCTCGCGCGTGCTCGAGTCGCGCGCCGACCTGGCATGGCTGGAACCGCTCGTGCTCGAGCGCTTCTTCGACGTCCCCGAGCCGCGCCTGCGCGTGCTCGAGGCGCTGCCGTACCAGCTCTACGCCGCGAAGGTCGTCGAGGAGCCGCTCTAGCCGTTCAGATGCGCGACGGTCGCGCCGTCTGCCGAGTCGCTCTCGCGCCGGTCGACCAGCGGGTGCCCGTCGAGCTCGTCGCGCACAGCCGCCCGGACCGAGCCGGTTCCGCGACCGTGGACGATGCGGACGCTCGGGAGGCCCGCCAGGGCGGCGTCGTCGACGAACGAACGAACGGCCTCGCGTGCCTCTTGCGCCCGCTGCCCTCGCACGTCGAGCTCGTCCGAGACGTCACCGCGTGCCATCGCCACGACCTTCACCGGCTGCTCGGGCTCCGGCTCACGCCGCCGTGACGGCCGCAGCCGCGAGAGCGGGATCCGGATCCGGTGTCCGGCTGCGCCGACCACCTCCGCCTCCTCGCCTTCGATCGCGGCGATCGTGCCGTGGACGCCGAGCGCCGGCGCCTCGACCGGATCGCCCGCGGCGAGCGGCCCGGTGAACGGCAGCGGCTCGTCGAGCTCGCGGATCGCGCGCTCCGCCCGCACGGCTCTTGTCGCAGCGGCGCCGAGCCGGCGGTCGCGCTCCGGCTCGTCGCGACGGTGGCGCCTGGCCAGGCGGATCTCCGCACGAAGAGCGTCGAGCTCGGCCCGGGCGCCGGCCAGGTCGCGCTGCGCGTCCTCTGCGGCGCGCTCCCGCTCGGCTGCTGCGGATGCCCTGACGGCCGCGATCTCCTCCTCGAGCGCCTGCTCCCGTTCCCGGGCGCGCTCCAGGGCGACGTCGACCTCTGCCCGCTCCTCCTCTGCGGCCGTGCGCTCGTCGACCGCCGTCCGCTCGGCCGCCTCCGCCTCGGCGAGCAGCTCCTGAATCCGAAGTCGCTCGGGAGCCACCAGCTCGCGCGCGGACGCGACGACGGCCGCGTCGAGCCCGAGCCGTTCCGCGATCTGAAGCGCGTGCGACGTCCCCGGCCGGCCGAGCGCCACGCGGTAGAGCGGCGCATGCGTGTCCGGGTCGAAGCCCGTGCCGGCGTTGGCGACGCCGTCGCTCGCGCTGGCCCACTCCTTCAGCTCGGGATAGTGCGTCGTCACGAGCGTGAGCCGGGCCTGGTCGGCCAGCCGCGCCACGAGGGCCTGGGCCAGCGCCGAGCCCTCGACCGGATCGGTTCCCGAGGCGAGCTCGTCGAGCAGCACGAGGGAGCGCTCGCCGGCGGCGTTGAGGATCTCGACGATGCTGGCGACGTGGCCGGAGAAGGTCGAGAGGCTCATCTCGATCGACTGCCGGTCGCCGATGTCGGCCAGCACCTGGTCGAAGACGGGCAGGGCCGCCGTCTCGGCCGGAGGCCGCAGCCCGGACTGGTGCAGCAGCGCGGCGAGCCCGAGCGTCTTCAGCGCCACGGTCTTGCCGCCCGTGTTCGGGCCGCTGATCACGAGCGCGCGCAGCCCGCCGAGGTCGAGGTCGATCGGCACCGCCGACCTGGCATCGAGGAGGGGATGGCGCGCGGCGGAGAGCCGGACCTCGTCCGAGACGTCCACGCGCGCCCCCTTCCAGCCGCGCGAGAGCGTGCCGAGCGCGATTGCGAGATCGATCCGCCCCGTCGCCTCGACGGCTGCGGCCAGCGGCGCCGCCGCCTCGCCGACGGCGGCCGAGAGCTCGCGCAGGATCCGCTCCACCTCTTCGCGCTCGGCGCTCGCCGCCTCCGACTGGCGGTTCGAGAGGTCGACGACGTCGAACGGCTCGACGAAGAGCGTCTGGCCGGAGTCGGACGCGTCGTGGACGATCCCGGGCACGCTGCGGCGGGCGCTCGCCTTCACCGCAAGCACGGGACGGCCGCCGCGCAGGGTGATGAAGTCCTCCTGCAGATGGTCGCGCAGGTCGCTCGAGCGCACGAGCTGCTCCAGCTTGTCGCGCACCCGCTGGCGGCCGGTGCGGAGCTCGCCGCGGAGCTTGCGGAGCTTCGGTGTCGCGTTGTCGCGGAGGTCGGAGCCGTCCTCCTCGACGGCGCGGTCGATCGCCTTCGTGACAGCTGCGAGCGCCGGATCGATCGCGGCCGCCAGCTCGCGCAGGAGTGGCGCCGCGGCCTCGTCGAGCGCGCCGCGCGCCCGCACTGCGCCGCCGGCCGTGTCGGAGACGTGCCGGAGCGCCTGCGGCGAGAGCGCGCCGCCGAGGGCCGCGTGCGCGGCCTGCTCCCGCACGTCCCGGATCCCGTCGAGCGGCGGCTCGAGCGATTCGTCCAGGAGCGCGATCGCCTCGGCCGTCAGCGCCTGGCGCCTCGCCACCTCGCCGTCGTCGGGCGAGGGCGCCAGTTCGCGTGCGAGAGCGATCCCGTGCTCGGTCGCCGCCGCCGCGGCGACTCGCTCCCGGATCGCGGGAAACTCCAGGACTTCGAGCGCGTTCGGGTCCATCCGACCGAGTGTAGGCTCGGCGACCATGGACGTCATGGTCTTCGTCGAGGTGCCGATGGGCTCGCGGAACAAGTACGAGGTCGACGCCGACACGGGTCACGTCGTCCTCGACCGGCGCCTCTTCACCTCGATGAGCTATCCGGCCGACTACGGCTTCATCGAGGGGACGCTCGGCGAGGACGGCGACCCGCTCGACGCGCTCGTGCTCGTCGGCGAGCCGACGTTCCCCGGCTGCCGCATCCGCGCCCGCGTCGTCGGCGTCTTCCACATGACCGACGAGAAGGGGCCGGACGAGAAGGTGATCCTCGTCCCCCTGCGCGACCCGGCCTGGATGCGCGTCCACGACATCCACGACATCCCGTCCGAGTTCCGCGACGAGATCGAGCACTTCTTCCAGGTCTACAAGGATCTCGAGGCCAAGAAGACGGAGACGCGCGGCTACGGCAACCGGGCCGAGGCCGAGACCGTGATCGAAGAGGCACGGCGGCGAGCGGGCTGACGCTCACCGAGTCCGTCGGCAGCGAGGCAGCAGCCGCGCACGCGGCGGTGCCGCGCCTCGCCGACCCGCTCGTGACCGCCGCGCTCTCGCTCGCGGCCGACCGCGTGTCGGCTCAGCGGGGCGCGATCCTGGCCGCCAACGAGGCCGATCTCGAGGGAGCGGCCGGCAGCATCGACGAAGGCGCGCTCGACCGGCTCAGGCTCGATCCCGAGCGTCTGGACGCGATCGAAGCTCAGCTGCGGGAGCTGGCGGCGCTGCCGCCGCTCGAGCGCGAGCTCGATTCCTGGCGGTTGCCGAACGGGCTCGAAGTCTCGGAGCGGCGGATCCCGATCGGCGTCGTCGGCGCGAACTTCGAGGCACGGCCCAATGTCGCCGTCGACGTGGCCGGCCAGCTCCTGAAGAGCCTCAACGGCGCCGTTCTGCGCACCGGGGGCGCTGCGCTCCGCACCGTCACCGCTCTGGTCGACGAGGTCTTGCGCCCGGCGCTCGCCGAGGCCGGCCTGCCGCCGGAGGCCGTTGGCCTCGTGCGCTCGGCCGACCGTGAGGGAGCGCGGGTGCTCGTCTCGCTGCCGCGGCTCGTGCCGCTGGTGATCCTGCGCGGCAGCGGCGAGACGACGGCGGCGCTGGCCAAGCTCGCCGCGGAGCAGGGCGTCCGGACGCTGGCTCATGCGGAGGGCGGCGGCGTGCTCTACCTCGCTGCGTCGGCCGACGCCGACAAGGCCGAGGCGATCGTGGCGGCGAGCCTCGACCGGCTCGGTGTCTGCAACCGGCTCAACCTCCTGCTCGTCGATGTCGGCGCGGTGGCTCTGCTCGAACGTGTCCTGCCCGTGCTCGACCGGCTGGGGATCGAGCCGCGCGGCACGGAGCGGGCGCGGGCGCACGCCGAGCTGGCCCCGCTCGATGTCCGCCTCGGCCACGAGTGGGCGAACGATCCGGAGCGTGTCGCGACCGTCACCGTCGACGTCGTCGAGGGGATCGGCGAGGCGGTCGCGATCGCGAACGGCGAGACCTCCGCCCTCGCGGCGACGATCGTCGCCGAGGACAGGGAGGCGGCGGACGCCTTTCTCGCGGGCTACCGCGGCACGGCGGCGTTCTGGCAGGCGCCGACGAGATTCACGGACGGCTTCGCCCTGACCGGCGCCCCCGAGACGGGCATCAACGTCGACTGGGTCCCGGGTCCTCGCGGCCCGGTCACCTACCGCGATCTGTGGCTGCGCCAGTACCGCGTCGTCGGCGACGGCACGCAGAGCCGGTGAAGCAACCCGTCGTCGTCAAGCTCGGGTCGGCGCTCGTCGCCGACAACCGCGGCAGGGTGCGGCGCGAGCTGCTGCGGGCCCGTGCGGCCGAGATCGCCGAGCTCGTCGCCGCCGGGACACCCGTGTGCGTCGTCTCGTCCGGTGCGATCGCGCTCGGGCTCCCGCTGCTCGGGCTCGCCGCCCGGCCGCGCGCCCTGCCGCGGCTCCAGGCGGCGTCGGCGCTCGGCCAGTCGCGGCTTCAGCGCGCCTGGGAGGAGGTGTTCGCCCGGAACGGGATCCGGGCCGCGCAGGTGCTGCTCACCGGCGCCGAGATCGCCGACCGCCGGGCGTACGTCAACGTCCGCCACGCGCTCGACGAGCTCTTCGCTCTCGGCGCCGTCCCGGTCGTGAACGAGAACGACGCGACCGCGACGGACGAGATCAGCTTCGGCGACAACGACGCGCTCGCGGCCCAGGTCGCCGTCCTCTGCGGCGCGCGGCTGCTCGTGCTCCTGACCTCGGTCGAAGGCGTGTACTCGCACGCGCCCGGTGCGCCCGAGGCGATGTTGATCAGGGAGGGCGCCGATGCGCGAGGCGCCGCGTTCGGGGCGGGGACGGCGGCGGGACGCGGTGGGATGGAGAGCAAGGTGCAGGCTGCCGAGCTGGCCGCGGCGGCCGGGATCGCGACCGTGATCGCGAGCGGGACCGGCGCGGCCGTCCTCGGTCCGCTCGTCGCCGGGGAGGCTCGGGGAACCCGATTTGCCGCCGGCGAGGGATCGTCGTCGGCCTACAAGCTCTGGCTTCGCTTCGGCAAGCGGATCGACGCGGCCGTGACGGTCGACGCGGGCGCGAAGCGCGCTGTCGTCGCCGGCGGCAGCCTGCTCGCCGTGGGCGTCGCCGGCTGGGAGCCGGACTTCCGTGCGGGCGACGGCGTCGAGTTGCTCGGGGAGGACGGCGTCGCGTTCGCGCGCGGGATCGCGTCGGTCGATGCGGTCGAGCTCGGCGGTCGTCCGGCGAACGTCGAGGCCGTGCACCGCGACCGGCTCGTGCTGCTCTAGAGCCCGTCCCGGAACAGCTCGGCATCCGCGAGCGCGACCTCGGCGGCGGCGCGCCCGGCGGCCACCGCTCGGTCGAGCGCACCGAACTGGCGCAGCCCGACGTCCTGCACGTCCGGCGAGATCACGAGCGCGGCGAGGGACCGGTTGCGCTCCGCGCGCTCGACGCTGCCGAGAACCGTCGCTCGGGTCATCGTCTCCATGATCGAGGGCAGCCGCGGCGTCTCCGAGACGTCCTCGAGCTCGAGCCGCCGAACCACGTCGACCGCGATCACCGGCCCTTCCTGGCTGTCGTGCATCAGGTCGACCGGCAGGTTGTTGAGCACGCCACCGTCGACGAGCAGCTTGCCGGCACGGGCGAGCGGCGGCACGAGACCCGGGATCGACATGCTCGCTCCGACCGCCTCGATCAGGGGGCCGCGGCGGTGTACGACGGTGCGGCTGGAGAGAAGGTCTGCACTGACGGTGAACAGTGGGCGTGGCAGCTCCTCGACCTGGAGCTCGCCGAAGATGCGCTCGAGCATCCGGCCGGCCTTGCGGGACCGGATCAGGGCGACGCGCGGCAACGTCCAGTCGTTGAAGGGCGTCTTGCGCACGAGCTCCTCGTGGCAGCTGTCTCGGATCTGGTCCGGCTCGAGGCCGAGCGCCGCCATCGCCGCGATGAACGCTCCCATGCTGCACCCGCCCAGCCGGTCGATCTGAAGGCCCGCTTCCGCCATCGCCGCGAGTGCCCCGATGTGGGCGAAGCCACGGGCGCCGCCTCCCGAGAGCACGACGCCCAGCGAGCGGCCGGCGATCCGGCGTGCGACCCGTGCTGCGCCGAGGTCGTAGGCGGCCTCGTAGACGAGGTGATGGGCGGCCGGCGTGGTCTTCTCGAGCCAGTCCGCCGTCTTGCCGGAGGGCATCGGCGCGAGCAGGACGAGGTCGCAGCCGGCCGCGGTGCCTGCGACCGGTGTGTCCGCGCCGGCGATGAGGATCGTGCGGTCGGCTTGCCGGCGACAGAACGCGTCCCAGTCCGCGTCCGCACCGGTGGCCACGAGGATCACGGCGTCGTTCGCGGCCTCCGCCCTCGCAAGCAAGGCGCTGTGGCCATCCGAGCCCTCGTTCCCGCGGAGCGTGTCGACGGCTCCGAACCGCGCGAGCTCGCGGCCGATCGCGGCGGCCAGCCGGTCGGCATCGAGGCCGGCTGCCAGCGGGACGATCGAGAAGACGTTCGGCCGCGTCGACGGTGGAGTCAGGCCTCCGGAGAGCTGCAGCTGCCCGGCGAGCTCGCGCAGGAGCGCCCGTGCGAAGGCGGGGTCGTCTGCCAGGAGCGCGTCGAACCGGGCCGCATCCAGTGAGAGCAGCTCGCTGTCGCGCACGGCTCTCGCCGAGGCCGACCGCGGTGAGCCGGTGAGCAGCGCGAGCTCGCCGAGAACGTCACCGGGCCCGAGCTCCCGGACGACCTTCGGGCCGTCGGCGGCGTCGACGAGAACGCGCAGACGGCCGGCGCGCACGACGTAGAGCCGGTCGGCGGGGTCGCCGCCCCGGAACAGGTAGTCGCCGCCGCGCAGCGCGATCGGCTCCGCGTCGGACGCCAGCCGGGTGAGTACGGCACGGTCGACGCCGTGAAAGAGCGGCGTGCGCAACAACGACTCGACGTCCGCAGCGGCCTCGATTGACGTTTCGGGCACGGCGCGGCCAAGCATCCCCTAGATCCCGGGCGCCCGCAACACCATGCTTCCCTGCAGCTCCGAGCGGTGTTCGCTACCGTGACCGGTCTGTACGTGCGTGTCGCCGTGCACGCACAATCGCCCAAGAACCTGACCGAGGCGTGGCCGCAGCTCCCTCGGCTGAGAGTCGTTCCGGATGCTGCGCCGCGCCCGTGATGGAAGGAGGCTGCGATCCTCACACGCGCCGGTTCGCTCGCGCTCGTCTTCCTCGCCTTCGCCGGCGACGCCGCGGCCTCCGAGCTGATCGGCCGCGACGGCGGCCGTGCAAGCCTGCAGGTGAACGGCGCCGGCCAGGCGCACGTGATCTGGTCAGAGGACGGCGCCACCCGGCATGTCGTCGCTGCCGACGCGATCAACGCCCGCCCGCCCCGGTCCGGTGTGCCGCAGGTCTCGTTCCGGCTCCGCTACGGCGAGCGCTCGATCCCGGGCGCCGGCTGCGGCCGCTACGACGGGCCGCCGCTCGCCTGGGTGCTCGCGGCCTGCAAGGCTTCGGACGGCTCGTACTGGGCTCTCCAGCGCTGGCAGCGGCTGAAGCCGAACTACGGCGGCAAGACGGGCGAGTGGGAGGTCCGCCTCTCGCACTGGACGGGGCCGCTGCCCGTGCTCGAGGTGTGGACCGACTGGGCGTACCGCCGCTTCGACCACCTCTACGGCCGCTACACCTACCGGGGCGAGCCCGTGCACGGGTTCCGGGTGACGCCGCAGGGCAACCCGCTCGACGATTACGGCCGCAACCTCTACCTGGACACGCTCGACTCCCGCTACGGAGCCGGCTGGCGCCGTGAGAACAGCTTCCTCGCCCAGCGCCCGAACGGAGCCTTCTGTTACGGCTTCTACCCGCACGGCTCGCGGCCGATCGGGAAGGGGACCCACTACCGGGCGACCGTGATCGGCCCCGGCGTCGCTCCGGACGTGATGTGGGAGGGCGACCCCGCAGGCGCCTACGACCTGGCGCGAGAGCGCGCCGCGAACGCGCACCAGCGTCAGATCTTCGCCGGCCGCGCCGGCAACGGCTGCAAGCCCCTCTAGGCCGCGAAGAGGCGGGTGGCGCCGTAGTAGCTCCCGTGCGACGACATCCGCGACCAGCGGACGGTCGTGCCGCTCCGGGGGGCGTGGATGAACTTCCCGCCGCCGGCGTAGATGCCGACGTGGCCGAGCCCGGAGAAGAAGACGAGGTCGCCCGCCCGCAGCGAGCCTCGCCCGACGCGCCGCCCGTGCCCGTACTGACCCGCGGCGTAGTGCGGCAGCTCGATCCCGACCTTGGCATAGACGTACTGGACGAGGCCGGAGCAGTCGAAGCCGGATCCAGGCGAGGAGCCGCCCCAGCGGTAGGGGACCCCGGTCAGCTGGTTCGCGATCTGGACGGCCCGCAGGCCGAGGTTCACCCGCTTCTTGACGTGCCTCTTGGCGTGCTTCCTCGCAGGCTTGTGGGGCCGCTTCGGGTCGGCGGCCGCACTCGCGGGTGTGGCGAGCAGGCCGCTCCCCAGCACGAGCACGAGCGTGGCGAGGGCGACGACGATGGCGTTCAGAGTGGCGCGGTGTGCGCGTCGGGTCATGCTCGAGGTACCTCCTGGACGGCACAGCACACCGGGGCGTAGAGACGGGACCACCCGGCGGGGCGCCTGATTCGCTTCAGCGAGGAATCATCGTCACGACACCCCTGCGTCGTACAGACCCGAAAGGGTCATACGCCGTCAGGAATCTGTAAATCCTCAGGCCGCTCGGCGGCCCGCGACGAACGCGCGGACGAGATCCGCCTGCAGCTCGCTCGGCTCGGCGCGGAGGTCCTCGCGGGCGGCCGCGAGCGCGATCTCCTCGTCGGGCACCCCGGCCGATACGGAGGTGCGGACGAGCTCACCCGCCCAGCGGATCGCATCGAGGAGCTCGACGGCCTCCGCGCGAGGCATCACCGTGTCGGTGTGCCCCTCGACGTAGAGCTCGGCGTCGAAGGCGAGGACGGCGTCGAGCAGCGGGAACGCGCGCTCGGCGGTCAGCGTGCGCGCCGCTCCGCCGGCCTCTCCTCCGGTCGACTCGTAGAGGGCATCGCCGAGGAAGAGCAGCCGGTCCTGCTGGACGTAGATCACGGTGCTGTCGGCCGCGTGGTCGCCGCCGACATGCCGAACCTGGACGCTTGCGCCGCCGAGCTCCAGGTCGAGCCCATCCTCGAAGAGAGTGTCCGCCCGCGCGATGCGGACGCGTCGCGGTGCGGGCATCTCGGCCTTGATGTTCGCCGCGTGCTCCGGGCTGCGAACGCCTGACGCGACCCGCGCGTCGAGCGCCGCGTCGCTCCAGTCGGTCGCGGCGAGCTCGACCAGGGCGATGTCGGTCAACCGGTGCGCGATCACCGGGGCTCCCACCTCGACGGCGCCGAAGACGTGATCCCAGTCGGAGTGCGTGAGCACGACCGCGATCGGCGGCGCGACGTCCTCCGCGGCGAGCTCGTCGAGGAAGAGCCGGGCGTGCGTGTCCGAGGAGCCGGCGTCGAGCATCAGCGTGGCGTGCTCGCCGACGACAGCGCACAGCGACGGCCGGTCGGGCTTCGCCGGCGGCAGCCAGTACACGTGGTCGCTGATCCTCTCCAGCCTGCTCGCCCCAGTCAGATCGTCTTGAACTGCTCGAACGGCTGCCTGCAGCTCGTGCAGTAGCGCACCGAACGGCAGGGGGTCGGGCCGAAGAGGTTGTCGAGCCGCGTCTCGGTGGAGCCGCAGTACGGGCAGCGGTGGACGGCCCGCTGCAGCTGGACGAGCGTCGGGGCGCCTTCCGCGCGTGGAGCGGGCGGCGCGAAGCCCGCCTCGCGCAGCTTCTCGCGGCCAGCCGGCGTGATCCGGTCGGTCGACCACGAGTCGTCGAGCAGGACGTCGATCTCCGGCTCGCCGCCGAGCGCCGTCACGGCCGCCTCCATCTGCGTTCGCATCGCGTCGAGCGCCGGGCAGCCCATGAACGTCGGCGTGAACTCGATCCGCACCCGCTCGGCGTCGACGTCCACGGACTTGACGACGCCGAGGTCGACGAGCGAGATCACCGGGATCTCGGGATCGGGGATCCTGGCCAGGGCGTCCCAGACCGCTGCTTCGGTCACCACTGCGCACCCACCGGGGCCGAGCGGCGCACCATCGTCATCTCCTCCCAGAGCGCCGCGAACTCCTCACCCGGCGCCGAGCGCTCGACGGCCTCGACCTCCGGCCGGCCCACTCGCTCGGCAAGCGCGGGACGCAGGTCCGGCTCGAGCACGCCGAGCGCGTACGGCCACAGCTCCTCGGCCGCCGCCGCGTAGCGCTCCTCGCCCTGCAGCCGTTCGAGCCACATCTCCGCGTGGAGCCGGTGGTAGACCTCCTCGCGCTCGATCTTCGCGGCGATTCCGGCCAGGTCGGCGTCCTCGTGCTCCTTCAGCCGCTCGATCCTGAGCGCGTCCGCGGTCTCGTAGAGGACGTGGCGGGCGATCGTGCGCGCCCAGTCGGGGACGAGCCGGAGCTGCACGAGCGGCGCGCACCGGTACTCCTCCGGCTTGCGGTCGAAGGCCAGCGCATCCGCGTCGGTGCCGAGCTCGGCAGCCGCGAGGTCGTAGAGCGCACGCGCGTGCCCGATCTCGTTCTGCGCGATCGAGGAGAACGCGACGTCCTCCTCGAGGAAGGGTGCGATCCCCGTCCACTCGGAGTTGCGCCAGCCGAGGATCAGCTCGTCGTCGGCGAGCTCAATCAGCAGCTGTGCCCGCGCGGTCACGCGCCTCCTTCAGCCTCGCCTTGATCGAGTAGCCGTCGACGCGGCGGTACTTGAGGTCGAACTCGTCCGGGAACTCCTCGATCGCCGTGATCGCCTCGCGCGGCACGACCCAGAGCGCCACCGACTCCTGCCGCCGGGCGTAGAACTCGCGCGCGTACGCGTCCGCGAAGGCCTTGTCCGGCGCGTGGAACGAGCCGCCGTGCGTGAACGGCTGCCCCTTCCGCTCCTGCCGAAAGACCTCCCAGATCACGCTGCCTCCGCGAGGACCACCTTCGAGACCCAGTCCGTCTCGGCCCGCGAGAGCCTGCGGAAGTCGAGCCGCTCCTGCGACGCCGGCCCGTGGCCCGTGACGACGGCGAGCAGCTTGTCCCAGTCCGGCTCGGTGTACTCCCAGACGCCGTCCTCGTTGCGCCGCAGCTTCGGATCCGGGATCTCGAGCCCGAGCTCGAGGATCTGCGGCACGTAGCCCTCGAGGAACTGCTGCCGCGCGTCCTCGTTCCCCTGGCTCTTGATCCGCCAGATCACCATCGGATCCTCCTCGGCCGGGATCGGCGTGCCGTGAAAGTGCATCAGCGGCTCCCACCAGCGGTTGAGCGCCTCCTGCACGAGCTCGCGCTGCTCCGGCGTCCCCGTGACCATCGCCAGGATCGTGTCGCGGCCGTGGAGGATGTGGAACGACTCCTCCCAGCAGACCTTCTTCATCACGCGCGCATACGGCGCGTACGAGCACTTCAGCAGCGCCTTCTGGCTGATGATCGCGGCTGCGTCGACGAGCCACGCGATCACGCCGACGTCGCCCCAGCTCTTCGTCGGGTAGTGGAAGACGTTGTGGAACTTCGACTTGCCGGCGACCAGGTCGTCGAGACAGGCGCTCCGCGGCTTGCCGAGGTCCTCGACGACGCGGTAGATCAGCTGGCAGTGGCCGACCTCGTCCTGGATCTTCGCGGTCAGCGCCAGCTTCCGCTGCAGCGTCGGCGCGCGCAGGATCCAGTCGCGCTCGGGCAGCACGCCCATCAGCTCCGAGTTGCCGTGCATCTCGATGAACTTGATCAGCCGCTTCCGGTACTCGTCGGGCATCCAGTCGTCGGTCTCGACGAGCCCGCCGCCCTGGACGTAGTCGAGAAACTCCTGCTCACGCGGTTCCACGGTCTCGCCTCCCTGCCGAACGGTCGTTAGCATTGAGTGTATCGGCACTCGCAGGAACGAGCTGACCCGCCAGGCCGCCCGACTCTTCGCGCAGAAGGGCTACCACGGCACGTCGATGGGCGACCTCGCCGAGGCGATGGGCGTGCAGAAAGGCTCGCTCTACTCGCTCACCGACTCGAAGCAGGAGCTGCTCTACGAGACGATGCGGGAAGGGGCCGCCGCCTTCCACGCCGGCCTCGACGCGATCCCGGACGAGACGGGCGCAGCGGAGCGGATCCGGCTCGCGCTCCGCGCCCACCTGCGCGTCGTCGCCGAGCAGCTCGACATGGCGACCGTCTTCATCCGCGAGTGGCGCTATCTCGAGGGCGAGCGCCGCGAGGAGATCGTCGCCGAGCGCCGCCGCTACGAGGAGCGCCTGCGCGCGCTCTTCCGGGAGGGCCGCGAGCGCGGCGAGCTCCGCACCGATCTCGACGACGGCGCCGCCGCCCTGCTCGTGCTCTCGGCCGCGAACTGGGCCTACACCTGGCTCACGCCCGGGCGGGACACGGACGCGCTCGCCGACTCCTTCGCCGCGATCCTCGTCGACGGCATCCGCGGCTACGCGCCGCCCCGCTGAGATGCGAACGACGCTGATCGTGAACCCGTACGCCAGCCGGGTCACCCCGGAGCTCGCCGAACGGGTCGCGCACGCGCTCGGGGCGGCCGAGACCGTCTTCACCGAGCGCGCCGGCCACGCGACCGAGCTCGCGCGGGACGCGGATGCCGATGCGGTCGTCGTCTTCTCCGGCGACGGCGGCTTCAACGAGGCGCTGAACGGCGCTCGGCCGGAGACCGTCCTCGGCTTCGTCCCCGGCGGCGGCACGAGCGTGCTGCCGCGCGCGCTCGGCCTGCCGCGCGATCCCGTCGCCGCCGCGGAGCGGCTCGCGGCCGGACGGACGCGGCGGATCGGGCTCGGGCGCGCGAACGGCCGCCGCTTCGGCTTCGCCGCCGGCGTCGGGCTCGACGCCGAGCTGATCCGCCGGATGGACGCCCGCGGCCGGCGCGCCGACGGCAAGCGGCCCGGCGACGCGGTCTTCGCCTGGACGGCCGTCAGGACGCTCGCCGAGACGCGCGTCCGCTTCGACCCGGTCCTCGACGTCGACGGCCACGGCCGGGCCGCGTTCGCGCTCGTCGCGAACGCCGACCCGTACAGCTACGTCGGCCGGCTGCCGCTCCGGCTGCCCCGCGGCGCGCGGCTCGAAGGCGGGCTCGACGTGCTCGGGCCGCGCTCCTTCCGCGTTGCGCTCGCTCCCGGGCGCGGTCCGCTACCTCCTCACCGGGCGCACGCGTCTGCCGCTGCTCGAGCTCCACGACCAGGACCGGATCCAGGTGCGCTGCGACCGGCCGCTGCCGCTGCAGCTCGACGGCGAGGACGTCGGCGACGTCACCGAGGTCGTCTTCGAGGCCGAGCGGGACGCCGTCACCGTGCTGGTCTGACGTTGCGCGGGCGTTAACCACGACATGTCAGACTTGACATGTCGACGGCCGCTGCGTTCACTCGGAGAGTGCGCCGGATCGTGATCCTCGCTCTCCTGCTCGGGGGCTGTGCCGGCGGCGGCGACGAGCCGACGCCGCCGACGCCGCTGCAGCAGGAGGTGCGCGCCGCAGCCGACTCGATGGAGTCGATGCATCCCGATCTCTTCCACGACGTCCCCCGGGCGACGTTCCGCGCGCACGCGGCCGAAGCTCGCCGCGTCGGCGCCCGAGCTGAGCCGGGACGAGCTCGTGGTCGGGCTGATGCGCATGGCCGCCCTCCCGGGCGAGCGCGACGGCCACACCGCGATCTACCCGTTCGACGACCACGCCACGGTCGCTCCACGTCTATCCGTTCCGGCTCTACGACTTCGCCGACGGGCTCCACGTCGTCGGCTCGCTCGGCGGCGAGGACCTGACGGGGAAGCGACTCACCGCGATCGACGGGACGCCGATCGCCGAGGTGGTCGAGCGCGTCCGGCCGCTGGTTCCGCACGACAACGAGTCGGGGCTCCGCTGGCTGCTGCCCGAGTACGTCGCGACCGCCGAGGTGCTGCGCGGCCTCGGGATCGTGGACGGCGATACGGCCACGTTCTCGTTCGCCGACGGCACCGAGGCGACGCTCGAGCCTGTCGACGCCGGCGAGGTCTCCTCGACGCTCGGCGGCGCGCCCGCGCCGCTCCCGACCGATCGCGACCCGGTCTGGCTGCGCAGCGTCGACGACCCGACCAGTGGCTGACGACGCTGGAGGGCGGCAAGGTCGTCTACCTCGGCTACCGGCTGACGACCGACTCGACCTACGAGCTCTCCGAGCGCCTCCTCGCGCTCGCGCGGAAGCCGTCGGTGCGCCGCGTCGTCGTCGACGTCCGCCTCAACCACGGCGGCAACAACCAGACGTATGCGCCCACTGCTCGACGTGCTCTCGCGTCCGGCGATCCAGAAGAAGCTCGTCCTGCTCACCGGACCGTCGACCTTCTCGGCCGCGGGGAACTTCGTCGCCGACGTCGACCGCCATACGGCCGCGAGGATCGTCGGCGAGCCGGCCGGCGGCGCGCCGAACCAGTGGGGCGACTCGGTCGTGATCCCGCTCGAGCACGCCGGCCTGACGCTGCGGGTGGCGACCGTGTACTGGGAGTTCGGCCCGCCCGGAGACACCCGGGCCGAGACGCCGGTCGACGTGGCGGTCGGGCTGACGGCAGCCGACTTCTTCGCCGGCCGCGACCCCGTGCTCGCCCGGGCGCTCGCGCTTCCCTGAGAATCCGTCCGGAGAGGTATCGTGCGCGCCGCAATGGCGAGCACGATGCCCGCGGAGAGCGATCTCCGCCGCGTGATCGGCGACGGCGAGACCGATCCCGGACGGCGAGGTCGAGGGGCTCGGCGAGCAGGAGCTGCTCGCCCTCTACCGCTCGATGGTGCTGCTGCGCACCTACGACGAGCGCTCGGTCGTCTACCACCGCCAGGGCCGGATCGGGACGTACGCGATCTACTGGGGGCACGAGGCGATCCAGGCCGGCGCGTTCCACGCGCTCGAGGACGACGACTGGATCTTCCCCAGCTACCGCGAGTCCGCGATCGGCCTGCTGCGCGGGATGCCGGCGGCGACGATCCTCTCGTGGTGGCGCGGCCATCCGTCCGGCTGGTGGAACCCCGCCGACTACAACCTCGCCTCGATCTGCGTCCCGATCGCGACCCAGGTCCCGCACGCCGCCGGGCCTCGCGTGGGGCAAGAGGCTGCGGGGCGAGACCGCCTGCGCGCTCACCTTCTTCGGCGACGGCGCCACCTCCGAGGGCGCCTTCCATGAGGGCGCCAACTTCGCGGCGGTGATGCGCGCACCTCTCGTCCTCCTCTGCAACAACAACCAGTGGGCGATCTCGACGCCGCTCTCCGCGCAGACCCGGGCGGAGGCGCTCGTCGACAAGGCGGCCGGCTACGGGATCCCGGGAGCGCGCGTCGACGGCGGCGACGTGCTCGCCGTCTACGAAGCGACGCGAGACGCCGTTGCCCGCGGGCGTGCCGGGAACGGCCCGAGCTTCATCGAGGCGGTCACCTACCGCGCCGCGCCGCACGCGACCGCGGACGACCCGAAGGCGTACATCGATCTCGAGCGGGTCGAGGAGGAGCGGGCCAACGAGTGCGTCGGCCGTTTCGCCGGTTACCTCCGTCGCCAGGGCGTTCTCCACGACGCGCTCGAGGAGCAGATCAAGGCCGACGCGGCCGACGTCATGCGCGCGGGTATCGCGGCCGCCGAGGCCGAGCCGCCGGCCGACGTCGGGCTCGTCTTCGAGCATGCGCTCGCCAACCCGCCCGAGTCGTACGCGCACGACCTGGCCGAGCTGCGGAGGATCCTCGGTGGCTGAGCTCTACCTCGTCGAAGCGGTGAACGACGCGCTCCACGTCGAGATGGAGCGCGACGCCGACGTGCTCGTGCTCGGCGAGGACGTCGGCCGCGCGGGCGGCGTCTTCCGCGCGACCGCGGGGCTCCGCGACCGCTTCGGCGGCGACCGCTGCGTCGACACGCCGCTCGCCGAGGCCGGCATCCTCGGCTCGGCGGTCGGGCTCTGCATGGCCGGCTACCGGCCCGTCTGCGAGATGCAGTACGACGCGTTCTCGTACCCCTGCCTCGACCAGTTGATCACCCACGTCGGCCGCTACCGCTGGCGCACCGGCGGGAAGATGACGTTCCCGATCACGATCCGGATGCCGTACGGCGGCGGCGTCCGCGCGCCCGAGCTGCACGACGACTCGCCCGAGACCTACTACGTGCACACGCCCGGGATCAAGGTCGCGATCCCGTCGACGCCCGCCGACGCGAAGGGGCTGCTCGCCGCCGCGATCCGCGATCCCGACCCGGTCGTGATCCTCGAGCCGAAGCTCGTCTACCGCACCGAGCGCGGCGAGGTGCCCGAGGGCGACCACGTCGTCCCGCTCGGCAAGGCGAGGCTCGCGCGCGAGGGAACCGACCTGACGCTCGTCGCCTACGGCGCGATGGTGCCGGTCTGCGAGCGGGCCGCGGACGAGCTCGACGCCTCGGTCGAGGTGCTCGACCTCCGCTCGCTGAAGCCGCTCGACGAGCAGGCACTGCTCGACTCGGCCGCGAAGACCGGCCGCGTCGTGCTCGTCCAGGAGGCGCCGCGCACCTGCGGCTATGCCGCCGAGCTGGCGGCGATCCTGGCCGAGAAGGCGCTGCTCGACCTCCGCGCCCCGGTCGTCCGCGTGACCGGCTACGACGTCCCGTACCCGTACTGGCAGATCGAGGACGCCTACATGCCGTCCGTCGCGCGGGTCGTCGACGCCGCCCGCACCCTGCTCGCGTTCTGATGCACCACGAGCTGCCGCTCGATGCCTCGGTCCTGCACGGGCACTTCTCGCGCGAGCTCGAGCCGGTGCTGACCGTGGATCCTGGCGACTCGGTCTCCTTCTCGGTCCCGAACGCGGGCTGGCACGACGGCCCGGGACGAGCGGTTCGCGTCGCGGCAGCCGGAGCTCGACACCGGCCACGCGCTCGCCGGGCCGATCGAGGTGCGCGGCGCGCGGGCGGGCCAGGTGCTCTCCGTGCAGATCGACGAGGTCGTGCCGTCGTCGTGGGGCGTCACCTTCAGCGGCGAGGCGTACCGCCTCGACTGGGAGCTCGACGGCGACACGGGCACGGCGGGCGGACACTCGGTTCGGCTGGCGCCGTTCCTCGGCGTGCTGGGGATGCCGCCCGACGAGCCTGGGATCCACACGACGACACCGCCCCGGCGCTGCGGCGGCAACATCGACTGCAAGGAGCTCGTCGCCGGCACGACGCTCTACCTCCCGATCCCTGTCGACGGCGCGCCTCTTCTCCGCCGGCGACGGGCACGCGGCGCAGGGCGACGGCGAGGTGTCGGGCACGGCGATCGAGGCCCCGGTCGCGGCACGGGTGACGCTCGACGTCCGGGACGATCTCGAGCTGGAGTGGCCGATCGCCCGCTGCGACGGCGCCTGGCTGACGTTCGGCTTCGACGAGCACCTCGGCGCGCGCCGCCCGGATCGCGGTCGACGGGATGCTCGACCTGATCGAGCGCGAGCACGGGCTCGACCGCGACACCGCGTTGGCGCTCTCCTCCGTCGTCGTCGACCTCCGCGTCACCCAGGTCGTCAACCAGGTGCTCGGCGTGCACGCAGTCCTGCGCGACGACGCGCTCGGGTGAGCCCGAGCGGCTCGCCGGCTCTGGCTCGAGCGCGGCGCGAGCGGATACCGGCTCCGCGACGCGGCGACCGGTGATCCCGTGGCCTGGGAGGACCCGCGCATCCGGGTCGTCGCCGCGGCCGGCGTCAGCTACCGCCCCGAGGCGCTCCCCGACCCCTCGTTCGACCCACCGCGCCGCCTGGCGCTCGTCCCCGAGCCGGCGAACGAGCACGACTCGAACGCCGTTGCGATCTGGAACGAGGAGCGGACGCTGCAGGTCGGCTACGTCCCCGCCACCGTCGCACCCGAGCTGTCCGGCGACGAGCAGGCGCTGTCGCTCTGGCGGGTCGACGGCGGCCTTCGCGTCCTGATCGCCCCCGCCGACGCCTGGATCGGAACCCCCCGGTAGCCTGCGCGCCGTGGCGTACGAGTTCAAGCTGCCCGACCTCGGCGAGGGCCTGACCGAGGGCGAGATCGCTCGCTGGCTCGTCACGGAGGGGCAGGAGCTCGCCGAGGACGACCCGCTCGTCGAGATCGCGACGGACAAGACGACGGTCGAGATCCCCTCGCCCGCGGCAGGCACCGTGACGAAGATCCTCGTCGGCGAGGGCGAGGTCGTCCCGGTCGGCACCGTTCTGGTCGTGATCGGCGGCGACGGCGCCGAGCCGCCGCCGGCCGTCGCCGAGCCTCGGGCTGCAACGACCGCCGCCGACGAGAGCAAGTGTTGTTTCAACACAAGCTCGAGTTCAGGCGACCCCGGTCGTTCGCCGGATCGCCCAGGAACTCGGCGTCGATCTGGCTCAACTGAGCGGCACAGGCCCGAACGGGCGGATCACGGAGGACGACGTCCGCGGAGCCGGAGGAGAAGGGGTTGTGTTGAAACAACACAAGCCCTCCGAGGGCCGGCGCGAGCCCGTGCGCGGGGTGCGGCGGCAGATCGTCGAGCACCTGACCCGCGCCCACCGCGAGATCCCGGCGGTCACGTTCGTCGAGGAGGCCGACTTCACGGACGTCGACGTCAAGCTGCTGGTGCCGCTCGCGCTGAAGGCGACGGCCGCGTCGTTGCAGGAGTTCCCGGAGCTGAACGCACGGCTCGAGGAAGACGAGATCGTCTATCTCGACCGCTGCGACATCGGCGTCGCGGTCCAGACCGACCAGGGGCTCGTCGTCCCCGTCGTCCGCGCCTGCGGCAGCGAGCCGCTCGAGGCGATCGCGGCGGAGGTCGCGCGGCTCGCCGACGCCGCGCGCGCCGGGACGCTGAAGCCCGAGGAGCTCCGCGGCAGCACCTTCACCGTCACGAGCGCAGGCAAGCTCGGCGGCGTGCTGGTGACGCCGCTCGTCAATCATCCCGAGGTCGGAATCCTCGGCCTGCACCGGATCGGCCCGCGCCCCGTCGTCCGCGACGGGGAGATCGTCGTCCGCCAGATCGCCAACGTCTCGGTCACCTTCGACCACCGCGTCGTCGACGGGGCACGGGCGGCCGCGTTCACACTCGCTGTGATCGCGCGGCTCGAGTCCGGTCTCTCCTCCTAGCCGCTTCCCCCTCCGACGATGCCGCCGCCGCCGTCGCCGCGGTTCTGGATCTGCGCCCGGACCTCACCGCCGAGCCACTTCGTGCTGTGCACGTTGGCGTAGGCGTTGCCGGCGCGCATTGCCGCCAGGATCTCGGGCAGGTTCCCCGCCTCGATGCCTTGGCCGGCCGGGCCGATCACGTCGGCCGCGACGATGTCGTCCTCCACGGTGCCGCCCGGGGTCGGGCAGGCCGGCGTCCCGGCAGGACCCGTGGCGGCAGCGGTCCCGCAAAGGAAGAACGAGACGCCGCCGTTGACCGCCGTCTTTCCGAAGTGGACGTGCGCCTGCGTCACGGCGCCCTCGAGACCCGAGTAGGTGAGCTTGTAGTGGATCGACGAGCCGTCGTCGGACAGTCGGGCAGTGAACGAGCCGTTCGCCACCGTCGAGATGTCCGGGTTCTCCTCGTACCCGTTGAGCGGGCTGCCGCTGAAGTTCTTCGAGCCGCTACCTGCGATGGCGTACGAGCCGACTCCGAGCAGCGCGATCACCCCTGCCACTGCGATGACCCTGAGTGCGAGCCTCGACATACGAACCTCCCCGGTTGCGTAGGACGGGCGAGTGCCCGTCAGAACGACCTACGCGAGGCGGTCGATCTCGGTTTTAGGCGGCTGCGAGAACGCGCAGGTGCGGTTCCAGCATCGCCTCGATCTTCGGCGCGCTCGTCCGCCCGTCGAGCCGCGACACGACGCGCTTGTCCTTGACGAGGACGAGCGTCGGGACGATCCGGACGGCGAAGCGCTCGGCGAGCTCCGGGCTGGCGTCGACATCGATGCGCCGGATCCGGAGCCGGTCGCGCTCCTTCCGCTCGAGGTGCGCGAGCAGGCTCTCCATCCGCCTTGCCGGGCCCGAGCGCTCGGACCAGAAGAACACGAGCAGCAGCCGGTCGTCGTTCACGGTTCTCCTCCTGAGCAGCGGGCGAACGGGTCACGTGTTGTATCCCCAGAAAACGCCCGGTCGAAACGCGGCGCGTCTCTACACTGACCGGCGATGGGTGACTGGTACACGATCGGGCTCGCGCTGGGGATCGGCACGGCCCTGGGAGTGCTCTTCGCCGGGCTGCTCTCGGCGACGCCGCTCGGCCGGATCTCGGCAGTCGTGCTCGCAGGAGTCGCGGGCGCCGTGGCCGGCGTCATGATCGACGACTGGACGGAGCTCGTCGCCGGGGCGGTCGGAGGTGTGATGGGCGCCGCCGCGGCGGCAATCGTGGTCAGCGGCGCGCTCAGGCGCGGCGGCACCCGGGGTGGGCTGGCCTTGATCGTGGCCGCCGTCGCCGTCGGCCTGGCGGCGCTCGCCTTCGTCCCCGGCGCCGGCTATCTCGTTGCGGTCGCGCTGCCGCTGCTCGCCGCACGCCTCCGCCTCACCCAGGCCGAGCGGTACGCCGGCCTGCGCAGTCTTGCCCGCGACTAAGAAGCTGATCCTGATCGTGATCGACGGCCTGACGCCGTCGATGCTCGAGGACACGCTCGAGCGGGGCGTCGCCCCATCACTCGGGCTGCTTGCGGAGCACGGCCGCTACCGCCGGGCGATCTCGACCTTCCCCTCGCTGACACCGGTCTGCCTCTCGGCGCTCGCGACCGGCGCCCACCCGGACGTCCACGAGATCCCACATCTCGTCTGGTACCACCGGGGCGAGCAGCGCCTCGTCGAGTACGGCTCCTCCTTCGGCGCCGTGCGGGCCGCCGGGACGAAGCAGTCGCTGATCGACACGATCTACAGCCTCAACGCGAGTCACCTCGGCCGCGGCGCCGTCACGGTCTACGAGGCGCTCGAGGATGCGGGCCTGACGGCCGGCGCGGTCAACATCACCTGCTACCGCGGCCGGCATGCGCACAGCCCGACCGTCCCCTTCCTCACCCGGCCGGCGCACGGGCCGAGCCGCTTCTTCTTCTACAACCTCTTCGAGTCGGACGTGACGGGTGCGCCGCTCTCGGTGCGCAACCGCCCGCGCGGCACGATCGACGCCTACGCGGCGGCGGTCGGCCGTTGGCTCGTGACCCGCGACGGCTTCGACTTTCTCGTCTTCTACCTCTCCGACTACGACTACGCCTCGCACGCGCAGGGCCCGGATGCCGCGCATGCCGCGCTGGCGCGCTGCGACGACGCCATCGGGACGCTGATCGAGGCCGCCGGCGGCGCCGACGAGTTCCTCGAGCGCTACGCCGTCATCCTCTGCTCCGACCACGGCCAAACCCCGGTCACCGACGTGGCCCGGTTGCAGGACGTCTTCCCGGACGAGCTCGTGACGGCGTCGAATCGAGCCGGGATGGTCTACACGGATCGCGATCCGGCGACGCTCGCGCGAAAGCTGGACGGCAACCCCGCCGTCGACGTCGTCCTCTGGCGCGACGGCGACAGGTTCGTCGCGCGGCGCGACGGAGCGGACGGCGACGTCTCGCAGCTCGACCATCCGGACGGCCCTGCGCGCGCGACGGCTGCGCTCGCAAATCCGAACGCCGGCGAGCTGATCATCTCCGCCGCCTCGGGGTGGGAGTTCGCGGATCTCGCCGGGCGTCATCACTCGGGCGGGGGCTCGCACGGGTCGCTCGTCACGGGCGACTCGGAGGTGCCGATGCTCGCCGTCGGGCTCGACGTGCTGCCCGCCTCGATCATCGAGGTGATGCCCGCGGTGCTCGACCACTTCGGCGTCCCGGCGCCGTCGTACGCTCGCGCTCCTGCCAGAGCATGAGCGGCGGTGCAAAGCTGGCGACGCACCTGGCCGGCAGGGGAATCCGCGACGAGCGGGTGCTCGCAGCGTTCGTGTCGGTGCCGCGCGAGCAGTTCGTCCCAAAGCAGCTCCGCGAGCACGCCTATGCCGACCGCGCTCTCCCGATCGGGGCCGGCCAGACGATCTCGCAGCCGTTCATGGTCGCGACGATGCTGGAGGCGCTGGCGCTCGACGGCGGGCGGGTGCTCGACGTCGGCACCGGCTCCGGCTACCAGGCGGCGCTGCTCGCGGAGCTCGCCGACGAGGTGGTGACGGTCGAGCGCGTCCCCGAGCTCGCCGAGGAGGCACGGCGGACGCTGGCGCGAGCCGGCTACGAGCGCGTCGACGTGCGGGTCGGGGACGGCACGCTCGGCGTGCCCGAACGGGCGCCGTTCGAGGGGATCGTCGTCGCCGCTGCGGCGCCTTCCGTCCCGGAATCGCTCTACGCCCAGCTGGCGGCCGGCGGCCGTCTGGTCGTCCCCGTCGGGACGCGCCGTGACCAGTGGCTCGAGATCGTCGAGCGCGGACCCGACGGTCCCGTCCGCTCGCGCTCGGTGCCATGCCGCTTCGTCCCGCTCCTCGGGGTCGCAGGGTTCGACGACCCGGACGGCGGGTAGACCGACCGTCGTGCGCGGTCAGACGGCAGCGACGTTGTTGCGGGTTCCCGTGCTCACGCGCGGGATCCGGCTCGGCGAGGTCGAGAGCGTGCTGCTCGACGCCGACGAGCCGAGGATCCTCGGGCTCGACGTCCGCTGCGGCGACGGCGCCAATCGCTTCCTCCCGTTCTCGACCGCGCGGCGCGGCGCCCACGGGATCGAGATCGACAGCACGTTCACGCTGCTCGACCAGCGCGAGCTCGAGTTCTACCGCGCGCACGGCCGTCCGCTCGCGAGCGTTCCCGAGCTCGCCGACGCCCGCGTCGCGCCTGACGGCGCGCTCGTGATCCCGCTCTCGGCCCGTTCGCAGTAGCTAGGCTCGCGCGGCGATGCAGCGCTCCACCGCTCCCAGCGCTTCGGCTGCGCTCGCTCGGACGCGTGGCGCGCTCGGCCGGCGCGAGAACTGGCTGCAGCTGGTGCGCTTCTGCCTCGTCGGCGCCAGCGGCTACGTCGTCAACCTGGGCGTCTACACACTGCTGCTGACGGTCGGCGACGTCCACTACCTGCTCGCCGCGACCGGTTCCTTCCTCGTCGCGGTCACGAGCAACTACACGTGGAACCGGCTCTGGACGTTCCGGGGCCAGCGGGGCCACGTCGCCTACCAGGGGCTGCGCTTCCTCGTCGTCTCGACGATCGCGCTCGCGGCGAATCTCGTGATCCTGCACGTGCTCGTCGACACCTTCGACGTCGGCAAGGTGCTCGCGCAGGCGATCGCGATCGTGCTCGTGACCCCGTGGAACTTCGTGGGGAACAAGCTCTGGTCGTTCGGACGCGGCTCCCGCTAGCGGCGGCGCTCGCGGCGCTGGCCTTCGCCGCGCCGGCGGCGGCGGCGCCGACCGAGCCCGTGTACGACCAGGACGGCCGGCTCGTCGAGACCCCGTTCGTCCCCGCAGGCGGCGCCGCCCGGCTCACCGAGGAGCAGGCGACGGCGATTCTCTTCCGCGACGGGAAGGTCGCTGCCTGGCTCGACCGCTACCCGCCGAAGCCGCAGACGGACGCCGAGTACCGGGCCGCGGCCGACGAGTGGGTCGTGAAGGCGTGGTCCGGCGAGGCGGGCCAGATCGTGCTCGGCAAGGTGGACGACCGCACCGGCGAGGTGATCGAGGCGTGGACCGGCCCGCAGGTCGCCTGGACGATGGCGCGCGGCGGCGCGGGTGCGTTCGGGGGCAAGACGATCAACGGCGTCTGGCTCTGGCTGACGTTCTGCGTCCTCTTCGTCATCGGCCTCGCCGACCTGCGGCGGCCGTTCTCGCTTCGCAACCTCGACCTGCTCGCGCTGCTCTCCTTCTCGATCTCGCTCCGCCTCTTCAACGAGGGTGAGATCTTCTGGAGCGCGCCGCTCGCCTACCCGCCGCTCGTCTACCTGCTCGGCCGCTGCATCTGGATCGCGAAGCGCGACCGGCCGCCGCGGACGTCGGCTCCCGTCTGGCCGGTCTGGCTCCTCGCCGCCGCCTGCGTCTTCCTCGCCGGCTTTCGCGTGGGGCTGAACGTCGAGGCGCAGCGAAGCGTGATCGACGTCGGCTTCGCGGGCGTCGTCGGCGCCCAGCGGATCGTCAACGGCGAGATGCCGTACGGGCACATGCCGTTGCAGGAGTCGCAGAAGCCGTGCGGCACCGCCGACGCCGAGGGCGAGATCCGCGAGCGGATCCAGACCAACGGGCGCTGCGAGGCGTCGAATCCACGCGGCGACACCTACGGGCCGGTCTCCTACCTCGCGTACGTGCCGGGGTATGCGGTCTTCGGCTGGTCGGGCAAGTGGGACGAGCTCTGGGCGGCGCATGCGACCTCGCTCCTCTTCGACGCGCTCTGCATCCTCGGGCTGGCGCTCGTCGGCCGCCGCTTCGGCGGGCCGCGACTGGCGGCGACGCTCGCCTTCGCCTGGGCGGCGTACCCGTTCACGCTCTACGCCTCGAACTCGAACACGAACGACGCGATCATGCCCGCCTTCCTGATCTGGGGCTTCTGGCTCGCCTCCTCGGCCTGGGCGCGCGGCGCCGCCGTCGCGCTGGCGGGCTGGACGAAGTTCGCCGCCCTGCTGCTGGCGCCGCTCTGGCTCTCGTATCCGAACGGGCTGCGAGTGCCCGTGCGGCGGTTCGCGCTCGGTTTCGCCGGCGCCACGCTCGCCGCGTTCCTCGTGCTCCTGCTCGAGCCCGACCCGCTGCACGCCGCACGCGTCTTCGCCGAGCGCACGTTCGGCTTCCAGCTCGACCGCGACTCACCCTTCTCGATCTGGGGCTGGGGTCAGTACCACGCCGCCGGCGTCCCGGACCTGCACGTCGTCCAGCAGGTGGTGCAGGTGCTCGTCGTCGGTGGAGCCGTCCTGACCGCATTCGTGCCGAGGCGGAAGTCGATCCTCCAGCTCGCGGCGCTGACCGCCGCGATCCTGATCGGCTTCGAGCTCGTGCTGACGCACTGGTTCTATCTCTACATCCCCTGGTTCTTCCCCTTCGTCGCCTTCGCTGTGCTCTACCGACGTGATCGCGCCGCGCAGGTTCACTGAGCTCGCGGCGCTTGCCGCGGCGGCGCTCTTCCTCGTCTCCTGGGCCGTGACGCACACCGCCTGGTACGACGACAACGAGATCGTCGACATCCCGGTCTACGCGAACTACGGGAACGCGATCGAGGACGGGGCCGTGCCGTACCGCGACATCAGGCCGGAGTACCCGCCCGGCGCGCTGCCCGTGTTCGTGCTTCCGGCCCTTCTGAGCGACGACGAGGCCGGGTTCCGCAGCGTCTTCGAGCTGCTCCTGGCGCTGTGCGGGGTCGCGACGGTCCTGCTCACAGCCGTGAGCCTGCGCGGGCTCGGCGCTTCCCGCGAGCGGACGGTCGGGGCGCTTGCGCTCGTCGCGGCGTTCCCGCTCCTGCTCGGCTCCGTCGTGCTGACGCGGTTCGACCTCTACCCGGCGGCGCTGGTGGCCGCCGCGCTCGCGGCGCTCGTCCACCGGCGCGACCGGCTCGGCTTCGGCCTGCTCGGGGCCGCGGTCGCGGTGAAGCTCTATCCCGCCGTGCTCGTGCCCGTCGCGCTCGGCTACGTCTGGCGGCGGCGGGGGAGAGACGAAGCGCTGATCTGCCTGGCGATCTGCGCCGGCGTCGTGGCGCTCGTCTTCCTTCCCTTCCTCGCGCTCGCACCGGACGGCGTTGCGCACAGCATCGGGCGGCAGCTCTCACGTCCGCTGCAGATCGAGAGCCTGGGCTCGGGGCTCTATCTCGCCGCCCACCACCTCGTCGGTCTCGACGTCGAGATGCGGTCGAGCCACGGCTCGCAGAATCTGTACGCGACCGGCACCGTCGTCACCGCGGTCCTGCTCAGCCTCGTCCAGATCGGCGTGCTCGCCTGGATCTGGTCGAGGCGCCCGGGCTCGACCGAGGAGCTCGTTCGCTGGAGCGCGGCCGCGCTCGTCGCCTTCGTCGCGCTCGGGAAGGTGCTCTCGCCGCAGTTCCTGATCTGGCTCGTCCCCGTCGTGCCCCTCGTCGCCGGCCGGCGCGGGCTGCGTGCGTCCGTGCTGCTGGCGGCCGCGCTCCTCGTCACGCAGCTCTGGTTCCCGTCGCGCTACTGGGATCTCGCCCGCGAGCTCGAGCCGCTGCCGTCGACGCTCGTGCTGATCCGCGACCTCATCCTCATCGCTGTGCTCGTGACGCTCGTCAAAGGACAGCCGGGAGCGAAGCGACCTCTTTAGGGGTCTTTGCGCGATGAGCGTCCGCTTCTGCGGATGCTCATCCTGCGCGGCGGATAGCCTCGATCGCCGTAGCGCGGCCGGAGGCGTCGCAGTCGATCAGGGCGCCCTCGATCCGGACGCCGCCCTCGGCGACCTCGAAGCGCACGGGCATCCCGGTGCGCATCCGGTGGATCGCCAGGTTCGCCTTCACCCCGATCACGGAGTCGTGCGGGCCGGTCATGCCGACGTCGGTGATCGCCGCCGTGCCGCCGCGCTGGACGCGGGCGTCGGACGTCTGCACGTGCGTGTGCGTGCCCAGCACGGCCGTGACCTTCCCGTCCAGCCAGTGCGCGAGCGCGACCTTCTCGCTCGTCGCCTCGGCGTGGACGTCGACCACGATCACCTCGGTCTGCGCGCGCGCCTTCTCGACGAGTCCGTCGACGAGATCGAACATCGAGACCGCGGGGGAGAGAAAGAGCGAGCCGAGCAGGTTGATCACGGCCACCGGCGTGCCGTCCGCCGCCTGCCGCACGGTGAGACCGCGGCCCGGCGTCAGCGTCGAGAAGTTCGCCGGCCGGATCACCTGCTCGGAGGAATCCAGGTACGGACCGATCTCGGACCGGCGCCAGGTGTGGTTGCCGAGCGTGATCACGTCGGCGCCTGCGGCGAGGATCCGGGCGGCGAGCTTGGGCGTGATCCCGACGCCGTCGGCAGCGTTCTCGCCGTTGACGATGCAGAAGGAGGCGTCGAGCTCCTCCTTCAGCTGCGGCAGGCGTTCCTCGACGGCCCGCCTGCCCGGCGCGCCCACGACGTCACCGACGAAGAGGATCCTCAGCGGACCGAGAGGAGCGCTGCCGGACGCACCGACAGCGAGACGTTGCTGCCCGCGTCCTGCGTGTACCGGGCGAGCGCCTGGCGCTCGACTGAGGTGAGGTCGACGATCGTGCCGACCTTGGTGCGCGCCTTCTCGACGCTCGAGCCGACGGTCAGCGCCGGGTCGGCGCGGAGACGCGTCAGCGAGACGACGACCGACGGGGCGTGCAGCGGGCGAACGTCGATCCGCGCGCCGTGGGTCCTGTTCGAGAGCACGTAGTCGGTGATCCCGACGACGGTGCCGTCCACCGGCGAGTAGACGTCCGTGCCGGGCGCGGCGCCGACCGAGAGCACCGACGTGCCCGGGCCGCGGTCGCCGCGCAGCTGGTACCAGACGAGGCTGGTCTCGCTCGTCCCGGCCAGCTTGTGCCAGAGCCGGGCGACGAGGCCTGCATTCCCCTGCCGGCCGATCGGGTCGAGCTGGAGCGAGCCGTCACCGCCGTTGTGGTACCCGATCGCGGTCACCGCGCTCTGGGAGACGGGGAGCTGGAGGTGCAGGCCGCCCGCGGTCGCGACGATCTGGCGCAGCGGCTCGCCGCCGGGAAGCACGGCCGGCGTCGCCAGCGGCTTCGTCGCCACCGGATCCGCGTTCCAGGTCCCGAATGCGGTCAGCAGGAGGGTCAGGAGCAGGACCGCCGAAAGAAGAGCGGCAAGCAGGAAGCGTGCGGCGTGCCGCTCGGGCCGCCGGCGGCGCGCACGCATCCGCTCGATCTCCCTGCGGTTGCGCGCTCTGGAAGCGCGCGGCGGCACCGCATGGCGGGTGGGGGCCGAAGCCATGGGCGGCACCATAGCCGACCCTGCCGATGGCTTCCGAGAGACAGCGCGCCGATCGGCACAATCTCTGCCGGGCCGGGGCGGTGAATGCCCCGTAGGGGTGATGACATCCGGCACGGGTCGACCATGCTGCACCGGACTGGTTCCCTGCGGCCGAAAGGCGGAACGAGAATGACTGCGGCAGAGCTCAAGCGGAAGCTTCGCAACTCCCCGTTCGCACCACTTCAGGTGCGGATCATCGGGGTCTAGAACCACCGGCTCGACGGCGGCGACCCCCCAGCGCCGCCGCCTGAGTAGGGTGTCGGGCGTGAGCGCATTCCCCGCGACACGCCTCCGGCGGCTGCGTCGAACCGATGCCCTCAGGGGCCTCGTGCGGGAGACGCGGCTCGACCTGGACGACTTCGTGCTGCCGCTCTTCGCCGGGCCGTCGACGGTCCGGAACGAGGAGCTGCCCGCGATGAGCCGCTACTCGATCGAGGACCTCGTCGCGGAGGCGGCCGTGCTGGCCGGGCTCGGCGTCAAGGCGCTGCTCCTCTTCGGCGTCCCCGACGAGAAGGACGAGGAGGGGTCGGGCGCCTGGGACGAGGACGGTGTCGTCCAGCGGGCGCTGCGGGCGCTCCGGGCCGAGCAGCCCGGACTGGTGCTGATCACCGACGTCTGCCTCTGCGAGTACACGTCGCACGGCCACTGCGGCGTCGTCCGCGACGGCGAGATCGTCAACGACGAGACGCTCGAGCTGCTGGCGCGGACGGCGGTCAGCCACGTCGAGGCCGGCGCCGATGCCGTCGCGCCGAGCGACATGATGGACGGCCGCGTCGGTGCGATCCGCGAGGTGCTGCCGGAGACGCCGCTCGTCGCCTACGCCGCCAAGTACGCCTCCGCCTTCTACGGGCCGTTCCGCGACGTGGCCGAGTCGACGCCCGCGTTCGGCGACCGGCGCGGCTACCAGATGGATCCGGCCAACGTGCGCGAGGCGCTTCGCGAGTGCGAGCTCGACCTCGCCGAGGGCGCCGACGTCCTGATGGTCAAGCCGGCGCTGCCGTACCTCGACGTGATCCGGGCCGTGCGCGAGCGCTTCGACTGCCCTGTCGCCGCCTACAACGTCTCCGGCGAGTACGCGATGGTGAGGGCCGCTGCCGCCGCCGGCCATCTCGACGAGCGGCAGGCGGCGCTCGAGTCGCTGACCGCGATCAAGCGCGCGGGCGCCGATCTCGTCGTCTCCTACTGGACGAAGGACCTCGCCGGTTGGCTCTGAGGCAGAAGTCGGAGCTCGCCCGGCGCGCCGAGAAGCTGATCCCGGGCGGTGTCAACTCACCGGTGCGCGCCATGCGCAGCGTCGGCCTCGACGAGCCCGTGTTCATGCGCAGCGGCGCCGGCTCGACGATCGAGGACGTCGACGGCAACCGCTACGTCGACTGGGTGCATGAGCTGGGGGCCGCTCGTCTTCGGGCACGCCGACGAGGAGACGCTGGCCGCGATCGCCGAGGCGGCGCAGCGCGGGACCACCTTCGGCGCGCCGACCGAGGGTGAGGTCGAGCTCGCCGCCGAGATCGTGGACGCGGTCCCGTCGGTCGAGATGGTGCGCCTGGTCTCGTCCGGGACCGAGGCTGCGATGAGCGCGATCCGGCTGGCGCGCGGCTTCACCCGGCGCGACCGCGTGCTCAAGTTCGCGGGCTGCTACCACGGCCACTCGGACGGCCTGCTCGCGAGCGCCGGCTCGGGACTGGCGACGCTGGGGATCCCGTCGAGCCCGGGCGTCCCGACCGGGACGACGGCCGACACCGTCGTCACGGCCTACAACGACGTCGACGCCACGGCCGCGGCGGTGGAGCGGTACGGCGAGGGGCTGGCGGCGATCGTGGTCGAGCCGGTGGCCGGGAACATGGGCGTCGTGCCGCCCGAGCCGGGCTTCCTCGAGGCGCTCCGCGCGCTCTGCGACGCGTCCGGCGCGCTGCTGATCTTCGACGAGGTGATCACCGGCTTCCGCGTCGCCCGCGGCGGCGCCCAGGAGCGCCTCGGCGTCCTGCCCGACCTGACCGTCCTCGGCAAGATCGTCGGCGGCGGCCTTCCGGCAGCCGCGTTCGGCGGCCGCGCCGAGGTGATGGAGCGGCTCGCCCCGGCCGGCGACGTCTACCAGGCCGGGACGCTCTCGGGGAACCCGCTCGCGACGGCGGCCGGCACCTCGGTGCTGCGCCGGCTCCGGGACCCGGGCGTCTACGAGGAGCTGGAGGCGAAGGGCGCCCGGCTCGAGGCAGGCCTCGCGCCGTTCGGCCGCGTGCAGCGGGTGGGCGCGATGGCGACGCTGTTCCTCCACGACGGCGCGGTGCGCAGGTTCGAGGACGCGAAGGCGAGCGACACCGAGCGCTACGGCGCCCTCTTCCGCCACCTGCTCGAGCGCGGGATCTACATCGCGCCGTCGCAGTTCGAGTGCCTGTTCGTCTCGGTCGCCCATTCGGACGAGGACATCGACCGCACCGTCGAGGCCGTTGGCGACTTCTTCCGCGACTGACCTGCTCGACGCGATCTCGGCCGGCGCGGCGGCCGAGAGCCCGCTGTGGGGGGAGGCGCGGCGGCCGGACCCCGAGCACGTGCACGTCTTCGGCGCGCTCGTGCCCGAGCGGTTCGCGCTCGGCGTCGAGACGATCTACGAGGGCTACCTGCTCCACTACGGCCGGCCGCGGCTGTTCGCGCCGCCGGACGCGGACGTCGCGCTCCTGCTCGGCGACTACCTCTACGCGCACGGCCTCGTCCGGATCGCGGCGACCGGCGAGCTCGACGCCGTCGCGGCGCTCGCGGAGTTGATCTCGACCTGCGCGGCGCTTCGCGCCGACGAGGAGACCGGCGACGGCGACGCGTGGCTCGCGGCGGTCGCTCGCCTCGGCGGCAACTCGGATCCCGCCGCCGCGGCGCGCTCACTGGGTGCGCACGCCGACCGGGTTGGTTAAGCTCGCGCCGTGACCACCTGGCTTCTCGCCAACGCCGCCGAAGAGGGCAAGAACGTGATCACCGGCATGCTCGTCGTCGGCCTGATCATCATCCTCGTGATCGCGCTCGGCGAGACGTCGCGGGCCCTCCGGCACCGCCGCCGCTCGCACTAGTCCTCGAAGCCGCGCTCGCGGCTATCCCTCCGCGATCGTCACCCTCGTTTACCGCTTGTGGCGGCGATTACCAGCTGTTCGGCACGCCTTGTCAAGGGGCGTCCGTAGACTGGCGTCATGGCCCCGCCAGGCGACCTGCGCGAGTGGATCCGGCTGCTCGAGGACGAGGGCGAGCTCGTCCGCGTCGCCGCCGAGGTCGACCCCGACCTGGAGATCACCGAGATCGTCGACCGGACGGTGAAGAGCGGCGGTCCGGCGCTTCTCTTCGAGAGCCCGCGCGGCTCAGATCTTCCGCTCCTGATCAACCAGTTCGGCACCGAGCGGCGCATGTGCATGGCGTTCGGGGTCGAGCGGCTCGACGACGTCGCCCGCAAGCTCGAGGACGTGCTCGAGATGCAGCCGCCGCAGGGGCTCGCCGAGAAGGTGCGTGGCCTGAAGAAGCTGAAGTCGATCGCCGACTCGCGGCCGAAGTCGGTCTCGCGCGGCGCCAGCCAGGAGATCGTCCTCACCGGCGACGACGTCGACCTCGGCCTGCTTCCGATCCAGCGCTGCTGGCCCGGCGACCCGGCCCCGTTCATCACGCTCCCGGCCGTGATCACGAAGGACCCGCACACCGGCGTCCGCAACGTCGGCATGTACCGGATGCAGAAGATCGACGCGCGCTCGACCTACATGCACTGGCAGATCCACAAGGACGGCCGCGCCGACTACCTCGCGACCGACGGGAAGATCCCGGTCGCCGTCGCGCTCGGCCTCGACCCGGTCACGGCCTACTCCGCCAGCGCGCCGCTGCCGAAGCACCTCGACGAGTTCATGCTCGCCGGCTTCCTCAAGGGCGAGCCGGTCGAGCTCGTCAAGGCGAAGACGGTCGACCTCGAGGTCCCGGCCAACGCCGAGATCGTGCTCGAGGGGACGATCGAGAAGGGCGAGCTCGGGCCCGAGGGGCCGTTCGGCGACCACACCGGCTACTACACGGCTGCAGGAGCCGTTCCCGATCTTCCGCCTCTCCGCGATCACGATGCGGCGCGACGCGATCTATCCGTCGATCGTCGTCGGGAAGCCGGTGCAGGAGGACGCGTGGCTCGGGAAGGCGACCGAGCGGATCTTCCTGCCCGCGATCAGGATGACCGTGCCGGAGATCGTCGACTACGACCTCCCCGTCTCCGGCGCCTTCCACAACTGCGTCATCGTCTCGATCCGGAAGACGTTCCCCGGCCACGCGCACAAGGTGATGCATGCGATCTGGGGCCTCGGGATGCTCAGCCTCTCCAAGGCGGTCGTCGTCGTCGACGCGCACGTGAACGTGCACGACTACGAGGAGGTCTTCTTCTACGTCGGCGCGAACGTCGACCCGAAGCGGGACGTCGTCATCTCCGAAGGGCCGCTCGACCACCTCGACCACGCACCCACCCAGCAGTTCGTCGGCGGCAAGATCGGGATCGACGCGACCGCCAAGCTGCCGGAGGAAGGGGCGCGGGAATGGCCCGAGGAGATCGCGATGAGCGAGGAGATCAGGGAGCTCGTCGACCGCCGCTGGGCGGAGTACGGGATACCGGCGCATGCCGACGGCGTTTCGGTACAGAATGGCTCTCGCCGCGGGTTGCGGCAGCTGATACGTCGTTGACAGCGCGCCTGACGCAGGGGTTGAATCCAGAGACTTGAGCGAGAACGACCAGCCGCACCTGCCGCCGCCGAGCCTGTGGCCGATCGGGTTCGCAGTCGGCGATCGCCTGCGTCCTGACGGGGATCGTCGTCAGCTCGATCGTCGCGATCGTCGGCGCCGTGATCGCGATCGTGTTCGGCTTCCTCTGGCTCCGCGACGTCACCCGGCCCGTGCGGACGCCGCCCGGAGCCGGTCGAGCCGGAGCAGCCGCGAGACGTACGTGGCGATCACCCCGGCGGAGGACGATGGGCCCGGAGACGTATCCGCGCAGCACCTTCCTCTCGGCGGCGACGCTCGGCCTCGGCGCCGTCATCGGCGGCCTGATCACCATCCCCGTGCTCGGCTTCGCCGTGCTGCCGTCGTTCACGAACCAGGAGGGCCACGACGTCGAGCTCGGCCCGATCGACGACTTCCCCGAGGGCGAGTTCGTGATCGCGACCTACCTGGAGAACCCCGACGTCGGTGAGGTGACGCGGCGGACGATGTTCATCCGCAACAACGGGATCGAGGACGACGTGCCCGTCGTTCACGATGCTCTACTCGCGCTGCGCGCACCTCGGCTGCCCGGTGCAGCCGAACGGGCTGATCATCGAGGACGAGAAGAAGAGCCCGGTCGGAGAACGTCGACCTGACCCCGATGCTCGTCACGGGCTTCGGCTGCCCGTGCCACGGCGGCCAGTACGACACCGAGGGCAACAGGGTCGCCGGCCCGCCGGTGCGGGCGCTCGATCGCTCCGAGTTCTCGATCATCAACGGCAATCTCGTCGTCGGCAGCTTCTTCAGCGTCGCCAAGGTCGAGGGCGCCGGCGCCAGCGCGCAGGATCTACAAGTACGGCCGTCAGGTGCCGGGCGTCCACGTCGACGGCTACTCGGCCTGGCTCTACCCGATCGAGGTGCCGCAATAGCCGCGAACGGCGCCACCCGCGGCCAGCAGCTCGCCACGGTCGCGCTCTATCCGCTCGACTGGCTCGAGGAGCGCTCCGGCCTCGTCGGCGGGGTCAAGTACTTCCTCTTCCGCAAGGTGCCGCGCGACACGAGCTGGTTCCACACGCTCGGCTCGGCGACGCTGACGGCGTTCCTCGTCCAGGCGATCACCGGCGTCGTGCTCGCGATGTACTACAAGCCGGATCCCGACTCGGCCTACGAGTCGATCCAGTTCATCACCAACGACCTCACCCTCGGCTGGCTCGTGCGCGGCATGCACAAGTGGGGCGCGAGCGTCTTCATCATCCTGATGTTCCTCCACATGGCGCGGGTCTTCCTCTTCGGCGCCTACAAGTACCCGCGCGAGCTGAACTGGATCATCGGCGTGCTCCTGCTCGCGATGGGCATGCTCGAGGGCTTCACCGGCTACCTGCTGCCCTGGGACCAGACCGCGTACTGGGCGACGGTCGTCGGGATCAACCTGAACGGGACGGCGCCGGTGCTCGGGCCGTTCCTGGCGCAGTTCCTCTCCGGCGGCGCCGAGATCAGCGCCGACGCGCTGAGCAAGTTCTACGCGCTGCACATGCTCGTGATCCCCGGTGCGATCTTCGCGCTGATCGGGCTGCACCTCTACCTCGTGATCCGGCTCGGCGTCACCTCGCCGCCGTGGTCGCCGGACGCGGCCGGGCGCGACCGCGGCGAGCCGGCGGCCTCCGACAGGCGGTCGCCGCGGCTTGATGCGGCCCGGCCGGCAGGAGCGCGAATGGCGAGTAGGACGCATCGACGAGCGGCGCGCCCAGCACAAGCGCTACAAGGAGGACGTCGAGCGCGACGGGAAGACGTTCTTCCCGCACGCGATGTTCCACGACACGGTGATGAGCCTCGTCGTCGTCTGCGTGATCATCGGCCTCGCCTGCGTCTGGTACTTCACCGCCGAGGGCACCGAGGATCCCGGCTGGCTCGGGCCGCACTTCACCGAGGAGGCCGACCCGGGGACGACGGACTTCGTCCCGCGGCCGGACTGGTTCTTCTACTTCCTCTTCTATCTGCTCCGGATCTTCAAGTGGCCGGACACGGTCGTGCTCGGCACCGTCGGCGTCCCGAACATCCTGCTCGCGATCCTGATCGCGCTGCCGTTCATCGACCTCCGCCGCGAGCGGCGCCTCTCGCGGCGGCCGGTGGCGATCGTCGCCGCGATCGTCGTCGTGCTCGCGATGGGCACGCTGACCTACAAGGGCGCGACGGCCAAGGAGGCGCTCGGCTCGGAGCTCAGGGCAGTCCGTCCCTGAGTGGGCCGAGGTGCAGGGCTTCGAGGACAACGAGGACGCCGTCGCGGGCGCGGAGATCTACGCGCAGGTCGGCTGCGGCCAGTGCCACACCTACCTCGGCTCCGGTTCCTCCAACCTCGGCGCTCCCGATCTCTCGGACGTCGGCGCGAGCAACCGCGGCGCCGAGTTCTTCGCCAGCTACGTCGCCAACCCGGCGCAGTACGGGAACACGGTGATGCCGCCGTTCGCGGGGCTCGGCGAGGAGAACCTCGCCAAGCTCGGCGCCTTCCTCGACGCCTCCAAGGGCCCGAGGAGTAGGACATGAACGTCTTCCTCGGCGTGACCGGCGCGTCGGGCGCGCCGTACGCCGTCAGGCTGCTGCGTGCGCTCGCGGAGCGGGCTGCGAGGTCGGGCTGTCGCGTCCGCGGCCGGGTCGAGGTGATCGCGACCGAGCTCTACGGCGACGCGACGCTGCCGCGCGACGAGGTTCTGGAGCGGTTCACGGGCGGCGCCGCGAACGTGACGGTCTACGGGATCAACGACTACAAGAGCCCGTACGCCTCCGGCTCGGCGAAGGTCGACGCCTACGTCGTCTGCCCCTGCTCGATGTCGACGGTCGGCACGCTCGCGGCCGGCGCGATGGCGAACCTGATCCACCGCGCCGCGTCGGTCGCGCTGAAGGAGGGACGCAAGCTCGTGCTCGTGCCGCGCGAGACGCCGCTCTCGTTCGATCCACCTGAAGGGGCTCGCGACGCTGCAGCAGGCGGGCGCCGTGATCCTCTTCGCCGCGCCCGGCTTCTACCACGGCGCCGAGACGATCGACGACCTCGTCGACTTCATCGTCGCCCGGATCCTCGACCAGCTCGGGCTCGACAACACGCTCGTCGCGAGGTGGGGCCAGTGAGCCACGAGTCCGGCACGCTCCCCGCCGAGGGCGTCCGGACGATGTTCGACCGGATCGCGCCGGTCTACGACCTGATGAACCGCGTCATGACCGTCGGGCTCGACCAGCGCTGGCGGCGCCTGACCGTGCGCGAGGTCGTCTCGGCCGGCGACCGGGTGCTCGACGGCTGCTGCGGCACCGGCGACCTGGCCGTCGCCGCGCGCAAGGCCGGCGCGGGCGAGGTGATCGGGCTCGACTTCTCGGCGCCGATGCTCGAGCGGGCCACGACGGAAGGAGCCGGCGATCGAGTGGATCCAGGGCGACCTGCTCGAGCTGCCGTTCGAGGACGGCTCGTTCGACGCGGCGACCGTCGGCTTCGGCGTCCGCAACGTCGCCGACCTCGAGCGCGGGCTCGACGAGCTGCGCCGGATCCTGAAGCCCGGCGGCCGCGTCGGCATCCTCGAGATCACGAAGCCGAACGGACCGCTGAAGCTCTTCTACCGGCTCTGGTTCGACGTGCTGATCCCGCTCGCCGGCAAGATCCTGCCGGGCGGCAAGGCGTACACGTACCTGCCCGCGAGCGTGCGCCGCTTCCCCGGCCCGGACGAGCTGGCCGAGCTGATGCGCGCGCACGGCTTCGGCGACGTCGCCTTTCGCCGCCTCGGCGGCGGGATCGTCGCGCTGCA
Organism: uncultured Gaiellaceae bacterium; assembly: GCA_963732995.1. Classification (GTDB taxonomy): domain Bacteria; phylum Actinomycetota; class Thermoleophilia; order Gaiellales; family Gaiellaceae; genus Gaiellasilicea. The sequence goes on from CAVTBS010000006.1 coordinate 476,482, forward strand.
CACGGGGACGGCTGCGTGACCACGCTCGAGGCAGTCGTCGCGCTGCCCGGCGTCGACGAGTACATGGCCCAGGTCGAGGACCGGCTGGCCGCTGCGGCGGCTGCGCACGGCGGCCCGTCGCCGAGGTGGGCGCGGACGCGCTCGCCGCGGGCGGCAAGCGGCTGCGCCCGCTGCTGCGTTCCTCTGCGCGCCGCCGCGGCGGACGACCCGCCGGTGGCCGCCGGCGTCGCGGTCGAGCTCGTGCACATGGCGACGCTCGTCCACGACGATCTGGTCGACGGTGCGAAGGTTCGCCGCGGCAAGGCGGCCGCCTGGGCCGCGCACGGCGCCGGACGCCGCGCGCGCGACCGGTGACTACCTCTTCGCCCGCGCCTTCGCCGAGCTCGCCGCCGAGGGCGACGTCGGCCGCCGTCGCCGTGCTCGCGGACGCCTGCCTCTGCCTGGCCCGCGGCGAGGCGATGCAGCGGCGGCAGCTGCACGACCCGGACACGACCGTCGAGGCCTACCTCGAGCGCTGCTCGCTGAAGACGGGGAAGCTCTTCGAGGCGGCGTGCTCGCTCGGCTCCGGCGGCCGGCTCGGCCGCTTCGGGCTCAATCTCGGGATCGCGTTCCAGATCGCCGACGACATCCTCGACTGCTCGGGCGACACGATCGAGACCGGAAAGGTCGCCGGCACCGACCTGCGCGAGGGGACGCCGACGCTGCCGCTGCTGCTCGCCGCGCAGGAGGACGAGGTCGTCCGGGCCGCACTCGCCGGCGGGCCGGTCGAGGGCGCGCTCGTCCGCGTCGCGGCGACAGGTGCGCTCGATCGCTCCCGGGAGGTCGCGCTCGACTACGCTGAACGAGCCCGGGTGAGCCTGAACGGCGAGGCGCACCGGGAAGAGCTCGACGTCCCTCGCCGACGCCGTCGTGAACAGGAAGCGCTGACCTGGTAACCACTGCTCACCTCTCACAGACGATTCCGGCGCTGCCGGTGCGAAACACGGGCGCCGCCGTCGGCTTCTACCGCGACCGGCTCGGCTTCAAGACGCTGCACCACGACGGCGGCTTCGCGGTCATGGGCCGCGACGACGCCGTCCTGCACCTCTGGGAGGCGAGCGACGAGAGTTGGCGCGAGCGCGAGGCGAGCGAGGGCCCGGTCTGCTCCGGCGCCGAGTCGTTCATCGCCGGCACGGCGAGCTGCCGGATCGGGGTCGACGGCGTCGACGCGCTCTTCGCGGAGCTGGAGGCGCAGGACGTGCTCCACTCGGTCTCGCAGGGCGGCGTCGACGACACCGACTTCGGAACGCGCGAGTTCGCCACCCTCGACCAGGACGGCAACCTCGTCACGTTCTTCGAGTGGGTGTCGGCGTGACGGTCCGCCTCGGCCGCATCAGCTACGTGAACATGGCGCCGGTCTTCCACCGGCTGAACGCCGAGGTCGAGGAGGTGCAGGGCGTCCCGACGGAGCTGAACGCGATGCTCCTCGACGGGCAGCTCGACCTGGCGCCGATCTCCTCGATCGAGTACGCCCGCCACGCTGCAAGCCTGCGGATCCTCCCGCGGATGTGCGTCTCCTCCGAGGGCGCCGTCGACTCGATCCAGCTCGTCTCGCGGACGCCGTTCCCGCAGATCCGCTCGATCGCGGTGACACCCGAGAGTGCGACCTCGGTCGTCCTCGCGAAGGTGCTGATCCCGAACGCGACCCACGTCCCGCTCGAGGAGGAGGCCGACGCGAGGCTGCTGATCGGCGACGCGGCCCTCCGGAGCGCGTTCGAGGATCCGACTCCGCACTACGACCTCGGCAAGCTGTGGCTCGACAAGACCGGGCTGCCGATGGTGTTCGCCGTCTGGGCGGCGCCGGAGCCGGTCGCGGACGGCGTCGCGGAGCTCGAGCACTCGCTCGTCTCCTCGGTGCGGCTCGCGCGGGCGGAGCCGCAGGTGCTGGCCTTCGAGGCCAGCGAGCGCTACGGCTATCCGGCCGGCTACCTGGCGCGCTACTTCGAGAAGCTGCGCTACTCGTTCGGGCCGCGCGAGCGCGCCGGCTTCTACACGTTCCTCGAGATGGCCCGCGACGTCGGCGAGCTCGAGCACGTCCCCGAGCTCCGCTTCGTCTCACCGAGCGCGACCCGGGTCTAGCAGCCTCGCGCGTGAGGACGCTGGCCCAGGCCAGGCGTATTCCGCGCGCTGGTGGCTTGACGCGGCGATGGGTCACGGGTGACGGAGGACTAGGTAGCCCGTTCGGCGCGGGCGTGTTTGAGGGCTACCAGGTTCGGTCGGAGTCTTCAGGCGAAAGTGCTACCCGGCTTCTGCTGGGCGGCGGCAAACGGCGGCGGGCCGAGGATCTCGATGGTGTCGCTTCGCTCGGCGACGGCGCGTATTTTTGCGAAATCGGGCGGCCGCGATCCGGGAACCGCATCGGGACTCGCGGGCTCGCAAAGTTCTTCGTATTGCACCTCTGCCCACCCCGTGCCGGGCACGATCAGACAGAGCAGCCGTGCGACCTCGGAGGTCACCAGGAAGGCGTGTGGCACGCCGCGCGGCGCCACGCAAACGCCGCGCTCGCCGACGCGATGCTCCTGGCCGTCGATGTGGACGAGAATCTCGCCCTCGAGCACATAGAGCACCTCGTCATCGCCGGGATGCAGGTGCAGAGGCGTCGTCTTGCCGAGTACCTCGCGATCCTCGACCAGCGCGAACGCCCCTGCCGTTTCGGCTGAGCTCGCTTTGATCGTGAAAAGCCCTCCGCCGGCGAACCAACGCTGCTCGCCCTCGCCGTCCTGCCGGATTACCGATGCTGGCTTGACCATGACACCCTCCGATCATATGAGACTTCAATGCTCATCACCATATTGTAGTATCATGATGAGAATGTCAATCCCATATGAGCGCACCGGCAGAACACAGCAAAAGACGCGAACTCGGAACGCTCTCGTCGGCGCCGCGCGTACGCTCCTCACCGAGGGAGAAACGCCGACCGTCGAGAGAACAGCCGATCGAGCAGGAATCTCCCGCGCCACCGCCTTCCGCTACTTCTCCAACCAGCGCGCATTGCTCGTTGCCACCTACCCCGAGCTCGAGGAACGGTCGCTGCTAGGAGCGGACGCGCCGGAGGATCCGATCGCCCGACTGGACGCCGTCACCAAGGAGCTGGCGCGCCAGCTCCTCGAGCATGAGCCAGAGCTGCGCACCCACCTCCGTCTCTCCCTCGAACCAACACCACATCCGCCGGACGAGCTTCCGCTCCGCCAGGGCCGCGCCATCGGGTGGATCGAAGACGCGTTAACGCCGATCCGCGAGCGCATGCCGAAACGCGACTTTCGCCGGCTCGTGCTCGCGATACGCGCCACGATCGGCATTGAACCGCTCGTCTGGCTGACCGACGTCGGCGGCGCGTCCCGCGAACAGGCGGTCGACATCATGCGCTCATCAGCCCGCAGCATCCTGCGAACGGCACTCTCCGACGCCAACCCAGGCCGATAGGCAAGGCGACCATCACGCGGCGGTACGGTTGGACGCCTGAGCCCACCCTCACTCGGGTGACATTCCCGAACACTGGCGCAGTCCAGCCAACGCCGGTCGTGCGCACCTTGAAGGCAAGATGCAACTGGATGGGCGCACCGTTGAACGCATCCGTATCGAGCCTGTGCGGCGATGCGCCACATGTCCGCTGACGTCCGGCTACGTATACGTCGACCCGGAAACCTTCCACCTCGTTGGAACAGACAGCCCTGCCGTAACGGACCAAGCGGGCCGCACCGGCAAGAACGTCCGGCGCTACCTGACCTACGAGTACCTGCCCCGAACACCCTCCAACATCGCGCTCGCCGACATCCGAGCGCAACACGCGGACGCCAGGCCTTAAGCTCAGGCGTCATTCCCGAACGCTGGCCCAGGCGAGCGGCACGTTGACGGTGTCTAGCCCGTTCCGCTTGCTACTGCGCCGGGGTGAATAGCCTCCAGTTTCCCTCGGAGACAACGTCGACGTTGCCGTCGGTCACTCTGACGGCAGTCTGGTCGTCGAGCGCGTACGTCGGTACGGGGAGTCCGGAGGCCCACTTCTCCACGTCGGCCGAGGTGTTGAAGCCCTCGCGATCCACGTGCACGGTCACCGCAAAATCGACCAGCCCCAGCCCTCTGTCGCCTTCCCGCGCCAGGTCGCTTCCCGTCGGAATCCACTGAAGGTTGAACTCCACATCGGGGTTGTGAGGGGTCACGACGATGCTCCCCGCACTCACTCCCACGTAGACCGTCTTGCTCAGCGACGGGAGGAGGTCAGCCAGTCCCGAATGTCGCATCCAGTAACACAGGTACATCACGTGACCGCCCCACACCAGTAGGGCGTCGGTCTCCCGGAGCTTGGGGACCCAGCTCTCCTCCTTGATGCTGGGCAGTGCGGTGAGCTCCAACACCCCCAACGACTTCCAGCCCAGTCCACTGAACGCGCTCTCGGTCTGACCGCTGATCGCCCGCCATGCCCCGCCCGGGCCGTCGGGGAAGGGATAGATCGCGGTCGGGACGATGAGGGCACTCGATTCCGCGATCGGCTTGCCCAACAGGTCGACGAGCGCCTCCTCGATGCTCGGGTTGCTAATTCCGGAGGAAGTGAGAAGGAGCTTCATGTGTCTCCTGGAGTCGTTACTGGGGACGTGGTCCCTTCGGGCCGCTTACGGATCCGCGCGAGATAAAGACTGTCAGGCCACGGACAACTCATCGGTTCCGGCGACGAGTACCCGCTCAAGGGTCATTCCGGAACACTGGCCCAGGTGAGTAGCTAGCGGACTAGAGCGAAAATCAGCACGCCTAGGAGAATCAGCACAGCGACCAACGGAACCCAACCTGGTGTCTGCGGCCTGAAAGCGGGGTGCCACGGATCGTTCTGCATCTGCCAGGCAGTATGCGCGATTTCACGTGACCCACGACCCGAACTCGCTCAGGCGTCATTCCCGAACGCTGGCCCAGGCCAAGTCTCCAACGCACGCTTCAGAGTCGTCGAAGCCAGTCGTCTCTGCAAAGGGTGTACACCGTCATCGGCTCGCCTGACCGCCCCCGTCCCGTACTGCGGACGGCGAATCCGAGCTTGGCCGCCACGCGCACCAGCGACAATGAACCGAAATTCGACGCGAGGGAGGCGAGCATGACAACGCTGTTGAACCAATCAGCGGTCGCGAACGAGCTGTTGGAACGTCTCAGCCAAGCGACCGGCGGCAGAGCCACGGTTGCGACGGTATTCGGTGACCCGGTTGATCGCGAAGGCATCACGGTGATCCCCGTCGCCAGGATGCGTTTTGGGTTCGGCGGCGGCGGCGGCGGGGGCACGAAGGGCGGCGACGAGGGGTCGGGCGGGGGCGGAGGCGGTGGTGCGATCGTGAAGCCCGTCGGCTACGTCGAGGTGCGCAACGGGTCCGCGCACTTCAACCGTATCTCCGGCGCGTCCGACTTCCTCGCGGTCGCGGTCGCGGCATCGCTTCTAGCGCTGACAGCGCGACGGCTGTTCGCAGGCTAGGCCGCGCTAGCCCGACGCGCTCAGGCGACATTCCCGAACACTGGCCCAGTGGAGCGTTGCCTGCCTCCCGTGCGCGCACACGGCGTTATCGTTGGTGGGGCGTGGCCGAGGCAGCAGCGGTCGCGCAGATCGGTCCAAATAGGGCTGCTGCCCGCGACTTAGGAGAGCCAGGTATGAGCACCCGTCCGGACACGATTGTTCTGATCCACGGCTTTTGGGTCACGCCGCGAAGCTGGGAGGATTGGATAACCCACTACGAGGGTCGCGGCTATCGCGTCTTGGCGCCGGCGTATCCGGGGTTTGAGGTTGAGGTGGAGGCGCTGAATGCCGATGTCTCGCCAATCGAGGCGGTGACTGTGCCGCAGATCATCGAGCACCTGGAAGCGGTGGTCGGTGGGCTGGAGTCGCCACCAATTCTGATCGGCCATTCCGCGGGGGGCGTATTCACTCAGGTTCTGCTTGATCACGGCTTCGGCGCTGCCGGTGTCGCGATCAACTCGGCCCCGACTGAAGGCGTCAAGAGGATTCCCCTGTCGCAGATCAAGGCGACGTTCCCGGTGCTCAAGAACCCGGCCAACCGCCACAGGGCTGTCGGGTTCACATTCGAGCAGTGGCAGTACGCGTTCACCAATACCTTCAGCGAGGAAGAGTCGCGGAGGCTGTACGAGCGCTACCACATCCCGGCGTCCGGACAGATTTTCTGGAGCAGCGCACTCGCGAACATCCATCCCGGCCCCGACGTCAACAACGTCAACTACAAGAACGACGACCGCGCACCGCTGCTGTTCATCTCAGGCAGCGACGACCACCTGATGCCGCCAAGCCTCCAGCAATCGAACGCCAAGCACTACAAGTCGAACACCGTCACAGAGGTGAAGGAGTTCGAAGGACCACACCTGCTTCCGTCCCGAGAGGGGTGGCAAGAGGTCGCCGACTACGCGCTCGACTGGGCATCCGAGCACGCCGAGTCGTGGGCCGAAGCGCGCGCGACGCCCAGCGGCGCTTGACCGACCTGCACATCACCCACATCGGCGGACCGACGATCCTGATCGAGGTCGGTGAATGGCGGTTACTGACCGACCCGACATTCGATCCCCCCGGCCGAAAGTACTCCTTCGGCTGGGGAACGTCCTCACGCAAACTCGCCGGACCAGCGATCGCCGCTGCTGACCTCGCGCCGATTGACGGAGTCCTGCTCACGCACGACCACCACGACGACAACCTCGACCAAGCCGGCCGTGCGCTCCTACCCACTGCGGGCGTCGTCATCACCACGACTTCCGGTGCCGGCCGCCTCGGCGGCGACACGCGAGGGCTCGCCCCCTGGCAATCCACCCGGCTCGAGATGCCCGGACGGCCTACCCTCGAGATCACCGCGACACCGTGCCGTCACGGCCCGCCCCTAAGTCACCCAATCATCGGTGACGTGATCGGCTTCGCTCTCGGCTGGGACACACAACAACACGGTGTCCTCTGGATCTCCGGCGACACCGTTCTCTACGACGAGGTCCGGGGGATCCCCAATCGCCTCGATGTCGATATTGCAATCCTCCATCTAGGCGGCGTCCAGTTTCCAGTCACTGGACCAGTGCGCTACACGATGACAGCCAAGGACGCAGTGGAACTCTGCGAGCTCATGCGCCCAGGAACCGCCATCCCCATCCACTACGAAGGATGGAAACACTTCCGGCAGGGTCGAGATGCGATTGAGCGCGAGTTCGCCCAAGCACCCGAACACATCAGCAGCCGCATCCACTGGCTGCCGCTCGGCACCAACGTCCAGTTCGCGACCTAGGCGGAACATCGCGCTCAAGGGACGTTCCCGAACGCTGGCCCATGCGACTCCGCGACCCGGCGGCCGGTCGATCGAGGCGTCGCCCGGAGCTAGTCCTCGCCTTCCCAGTACTCGGCAGTGGGTCCCGGCCTCGCGAACATGACGTCTTCGTCCTGGGCGTCCTTGGCGAGAATCTTTCCGGTGTCGAGGTACTCGATGATCTCGCCGGGGATCGTCGAGGACAGCATGAGTACGCGGATAGGCGAGTCTGTTCGGTTGATGATCTGATGCGCACCGTCCTTGCCGCGCGGAAAGCAGACGACGTCACCCTCCTGCAACACACGCTCACCTTCGGGCGTGCGCAGGGTCGGCTCGCCGCGGAGCACGATCACCCATTCCTCGTTCAGGTGGTGCGTGTGGTAGGGCCAGAGCTTGTCGCCAGGCTCGACCTCGGACATGGTCGCGCCTAGAAGCTCACCGCCGATGCGTTGGCCGACGAGCGCGCCCCTCGCACGCCAGCCCTCGCGGTCCCTCGTCCCATCCCACTCGTCGCCGTTGAGGTTGAACGTCTTCATTCGGCGAACGTATCAATCTGCGCCCAAGGAGTCGAAGCCTGGCGCGACGCCAGGCGGAGTGGCACTCTTCGGCTGTGCGGGTTCTCGATCGGTCTCTCTCTCGCCTTCCAGCGCCAGTGAGAACAGTGGTCGACTGGGCGCTGACCATCACCCTGGCCGTAGTCGCAGTTCTCGTCTTCCAGGCCGAGGTCGCGAAGCCGTACCGGATCCCCACGCCGTCGATGGAGCCGACCCTCCATTGCGCCAAACCGGTCAGCGGTTGCGAGTCGCGCGTCGCCGATCGAGTCATCGCGAACCGCCTGGTCTATCGCTTCCACGAACCTGAACGCGGCGACATCATCGTCTTCGACGCGCCGGCTCGGGTGAAGGCCGCCTGCGATGCCGGTGGAAGCTTCATCAAGAGAATCGTGGGCTTGCCGGGTGAGACCGTGTCGATGCGGGCCGGTTACGTCTTCGTCAACGGCGAGCGGCTGAGCGAGCCATATCTTCAGCCCGCCTACCGGGGCCGCGAGAGTGGGAGCTGGGGACGTAGCCCGAGCGACGGCTACTTCGTGCTCGGCGACAACCGAGCCATGTCCTGCGATTCGCGCCGCTGGGGTGTCGTCCCTCGTGACCGCGTCATCGGGCGGGCTGAGGTGACCTACTGGCCCCCGACCCGGCTCCGGCGTCCTCAGCCGTAGCGCGCCGAGATCGTTCCAAGGTGCCGTCGTGCTGAGGGGGCGCTGCGCGTGCAATGCCGTCGCATTCGAGGTCTCGGACGAGTTCGTCGAGGCGTACAACTGCCACTGCTCGAATTGCCGCGCGGCGACAGGCTCGGCGTTCTTGCCCTGGGGTGAGATCGAGCCCGAGAAGCTGAGAGTGACCAGGGGCGCGGACTCGTTGATCGTGATCGGCGATCCCCACGGCCACCACGCGAGGCGTTGCGGGGACTGCTACTCGCGGCTGTATTGGACTGGCTACGAAGGCAAGATCCGGGTGCCGTACGGGGCACTGATCGACGAGCCGGCGCTCAAGCCGACCGCTCACATGTTCGTCGGCTCGAAGGCTCCCTGGTACGAGATCCTCGACGACCTACCGCAGCACGACGAGGACCCGTGGTCGTGATTGCTCAGCGGTCACTTCCGACCACTGGCCCAGCCGAGGAACGACGTTTCGCCGCCGCGAGCGTCACCGGCTCTCGGCGAGCCGAACAGCGATCAGCTTCTTGACGAGCGTCTCTGGAAGCGGCTGGTCGACCGCGAAGTGAAGGGCGCTCTTGGTCATCGTGTAACCCTCGAGCTCATCGGCCAACAGCGGCAGGACCGAGCCGCTGAACGGCAGATAGCTCAAGTGGTCCCGAAATGCGGCAAAGCCCGCGACGGTTTCACCGCTTACTCGGAAGGCAGGTACGCGGTAGGAGATGACCTCTTCAGCCTCGGGCACGATCGCGAGGATCGTGCTGCGAAGCGTCTGCAGCGTCCCGCGCTTCGGCTCCTCGAGCCCGCTCAGGTACGCGTCGACGTCGGCGGCGGCCACTGGCGCGGATTCTAGGCCGCTTCGGGACGCTGACCTCCGATCCTCGCACCTGCGTCGGCGAACGTTAGGATCGCGCCGTGGATCCGGCGAGGAGATAGCGGTTCGGCGCGGCAGCCGCCGCGCGTGACTGGCGCAGTGCCGAGGCTCTTTCGAGGCGGCTTCGGACGCTGCGTGCCACCGCTACGACTTGGAGGTACTCGGAATGACTCGCCAGAACCTGTACTCCGACGCTTGGGATGGAGGCGACGAGGAAGCCCGGACCCGGCACCGAGTCTTCTGGCGGCCGGACGACGCCAGGTTGGGTGCAACGCTGTACGAGCTTGCCCCCGGCGCGCCCGACCTGCGGCTGCACATGCACTTCGGCGTCGAGGAGATGTTCTTCGTCCAGAGCGGCCGCCCCAGCTTCCGGAACCAACACCGCGAAGAGGAGCTGGCGCCGGGCGACTTCGTCTTCTGCCCCGAGGGACGGGCCGGACTCCACGCGTTCAGCAATCGGACCGACGAGCCGGCTCAGATCCTCGCGATCAGTGCCAAGAGCTTCCCGGACGTCGTCGCCTACCCCGAAGACGGATATGCATGGGTGGCGACTCGCGATCCCGACCCCGAGCTACTCGCGAGAGGCGGCGACCCCGGCATCATCGCGCGCTTCGAGATCCCGATCGAATAGACCGTCCGGCGGCTTTCGAGTCCTCCGTGCCGGCGTAGACGCCTGCCGACCCGCGGCCGTCAGTCCTCCGTCGCCTCCGCGATCGATCGCGGCGCGGGCACGTCTTCGAAGCGGACGTTGCCGACCGGAACCATCCAGGTCATCACTTCGACTGCGAGCCGTCCCGCCCGCACCGCCGGATCCTCGTCGCTGAGCCGACGCGCCGTCTCGGCGTCGCAGGCCCAGATCGAGATGCTGCGCATGCGCTCGTCGTCCTGGTCGACGAGCGGCCCTCCGGCGAGGAGGTAGCCGCGGTCGCGCAGGTCGGCGCGATAGGCGAGATGCCGATCCTGGAGCTCCGCCGCCTCCTCGTCCGTGAGCTCCGGTGCGTCGGGCGGGCGCACGAGCAGCACGAGCGTGTGCCGGTCGAACTGCATGTGAGGAGGTTACGCTCCCGGTGCACGGACGGACGCGAACGAAGGACCTCGACAGCGATGCACAAGCCGCGCATCTTCCTCGGCTCGTCGGGCAAGCAGGCCAAACTGCTCCAGGCGATCACGCGTGGGCTCGAGGACGTCGCCGACGTCGAGCCGTGGACGACTACGTTCAACCCCGGGCGTTCGACTCTCGACCGGCTCGTCGAGCTCTCGCAGGAGGTCGATTTCGCCGCGTTCGTGTTCGCCCAGGACGACTGGACGACAGGGGATGCGTCCGACTCGGGCCAGGCGTCGCCGCGCGACAACGTCGTGTTCGAGGCCGGGCTGTTCGGCGGCGCGCTCGGGATCCGGCGCACGTTCATCCTCCACGCGAACGGTTCGAAGCTGCCGAGCGACCTGCTCGGGCTGACCTCCGTCCGCTACGACCCGGCCACGAGCCCGGCGGAGGTTCGCGCGATCAACCAGAAGCTCCGGCAGGCGATCGAGACGGAGGGTCGCCGCGGCCTGGTCGAGGGCCTGTGGTGGCAGCTCTCGCTGACCGCGCGGAGCGAGAGCGAGCCGTCGGCGGTGAGCCTCCTGCGCATCTCGCGGAACCGAGACGGCGGCCTGGACGTGAACGGCCGAGCCTGGCAGGAGGACGGCACTCTGTCGGCCCGCTACTGGAGCGAGGCCGCGAAGGAGCGGAAGGAACCGGCCGGGATCCTCTACTTCTGGAAGGGCGAGCGTCCTCGGCACCCGGATGCGCCGCAGCTCGAGGGCACAGGCGAGATCAGGGTGGAGAGCGCCGACCGCGCGACCGGGTACTGGACGACTCGATCGGATCGCGACCCCGGGCTGAATGCCCGAACCGCCGGCGTCTACCTGCGGGCCGACCCTTCAGACCTCCAGGTGCTGGACGCTGGGAGCGAGGAGGAGCGGGCGCGGCTGATCGGTGAGCGCCTTCGGGAGTGGAAGTCGGCCGCGAACGCGTTCTGACACGGCCTCTAGCGGCCGGCCGTTGCCCCGAGCACGATACCCGCCTCGCGAAAGACGTCCTCCAGCGCCGCGACCGCATCGACGTCGATCTCCGTCTCGCGAAAGCGCGAGATCCCCAGCTTGCGCTCCTTCCGCAGCGACCGGAGCATCAGCGCCCAGTCGTCCTCGGCGGCCGGTTCCTCATCCGGGTTGTGGTAGATCGAGATCTCGAGGACGGACGCGTCGGGGCGCCTCGCGTGGACCTGCCAGCCCCAGTCCTCGTCGAAGAACGACGCGTCGAGCCCGCGCTCCGACAGCCCGTCCGCGACGAACGACGCGACATCCTCCCCGTAGAACCGGTTGCCGGCATTCGCCTCGGGCGGCAGCTCCGACGAGTGGTCGAAGCGGCCCGACGTGAAAGCGAACCAGGCCGCATGCTCGCCGAACCCCATTCGGTGGGAGCCTAGGCGATGACCGCGGCGGGCCGCTCGGCGCGGCGGTACTCGACGCGGTAGCCGAGCCGGCGCGGGATCTCGAGCAGGCCCTCGAGGTCGAGCTCGATCGTCGCCCCCGCCTTCTGCGTCACCTCGTCCTCGATCGGCAGGTCGAAGTCGTCGGCGCCGTAGTCGAGTGCGCGGAACGCCTCCTCGTTCTGCGTCAGCACCGAGGTGCGGACGTGCTTGACGTTGTCGAGGAAGATCCGCGAGAGCGCGATGTGGCGCCAGTACTCCTGCGGCGAGATCTCGCGGCCGCCGAACGCGGTCCCGTAGGGCTTGTACGTCCAGCAGAGGAAGGAGAAGAGGCCGCCGGTCTCGTCCTGGAAGTCGCGCGTCCGCTGCAGGTGCTCGAGCCGCTCCTCCAGCGTCTCGTCGAAGCCGATCACCATCGTCGCGGTCGTCCGCATCCCGGCCTCGACGATCGCGCGCTGCGCCTCGAAGTACTCCCGCACCGTGTACTTGAACTTGGCGTGCCGCTTGCGGAAGTCCTCGGTCAGGATCTCGCTGCCGCCGCCGGTGATCCAGTGGACGCCGGCATCGCGGAGCCGCGCGGCCGCATCCGCATGCGAGAGGCCGGCGCGGTCGGCGAGGTAGACGAACTCGGCGATCGTCAGCGCGTAGAACTCGACCCGGTCGCCGTAGCGCTCGCGCACGGCTGCGAAGAGGTCGCAGTAGAACTCGAGCGGCAGCTTCGGGTTGAAGCCGCCGTTGAAGGCGACCAGGTCGCCGCCGACCTCGAGCAGCCCGTCGATCTTCGCGAACACGTCCTCGCGCGAGAGGACGTAGCCGCCCTCCTGGTTGGGGAGGACGTAGAACGCGCAGTAGTCGCACTGGGCGACGCAGACGTTCGTGTAGTTGATGATCCGCATCACCATGTAGGTCGCGCGGTCGGGCTCGTGGAAGCGGCCGCGCGCCGCCTGGGCGAGCGAGCGCAGCTCCTCGTCGTCCGCGCGCAGCCAGAGCTCGCGCGCCTCGTCGAGGGAGATGCGGCTCATGCGGGGACGGCCTCCTCTGTCGTGACCACCTCGGGCGCGAGCGTGTCCATGAACGAGCTGACCGAGAAGACCGCGTTGCCGGCGCCCGCGACGCCGTAGCCGGGCGGCGGCTTGAGGCCGTGCTTCTCGAGCGTCTCGCGGTAGGCCTCGAGCAGGCGGATGTGGTACTCGAGCGGCGCCCCGTCGGGGTTGTCGCGGCCGAGCGGCGTCGTCGGCTCGGGGCACCAGGTGGTGAAGCGCGGCGTGATCCCGCGGCTCATGAAGTAGTCGAGGCCTTCCGTCGTCGAGGCGATCGCCGCGTCGACCGTCTCGAAGCCGAACGGCTTCGCCATCTCGACGCCGGCGACGAAGTTCGGGATCACGAAGCGTGCCCCGAACACCTCGGCCGCGTCGAAGATCCGGCGGTGCCACTCGTCGCGGCCGACGTAGCGCTCCTTGCCCGGCGAGATGATCCTGAACAGCCGCTCGTCCCAGACCTCGTAGTTCGGGTGGTAGATCGTGATCCCGTAGTCCTTGTAGCGCTGCACGTCGGCCTTCGGCAGCGCCTGCGCGACGACCTTGCCGATCCAGCGGTCCGGGAAGCGCTCCTCGATCGCCTGCGCGTAGCGGCCGTAGAAGTCGGCCTCGGCGAGGCCGTCGACGGTGCTCGTGACCGAGCCGCCGGTGAGGGTGTACGCCTTGCTCGCGCGGTCGACGTCGTAGCGGTCGATCAGCGCCAGCGCCTCGAGCACGTCCTCGACCGGCTTCACGCCCGTGTACGGGCGCCCCTCGCGCTTGTGCTGGCGCCAGTTGTGGTTGATGTCGCAGAAGCCGCACTCCTCCTTGGCCCCGAAGTACTGGCAGAGCCGGAGCACGGTCAGATAGATCAGGTAGCCCCACTGGATCGTGGGCGCCGTCTCCATCACCGTCTTCCCGTTCGCGAGCGTGTGCCGGTAGTACTCGGGCAGCGGCGGCAGGGTCACGTCGGCGACCGGCCGGCCGTCCAGGGTCAGCCCGCTGTCCGGTCATCCGGTACGGCGAATCGGGGTTCACGCGCACCGAGACGATCGTGCGGCGCAGCTCGTAGGGGCCGCCGGTGAGCGCGATCTCCTCCGGCGGGCGCCGCTTGGCGGCCTCGCCGAGCTCGGCGAGCGGCTTCTGGTCGAAGGAGAAGATGAAGTAGGACTTCGGCTTCACCTCGCCGTCGAGGTTGTCCGTCAGCGCCGACTCGTCGAACGCGATCCCGGTGCGGAGCAGATCCTCCTTGAGCACGGCCTCGCGCGGGATGTGCGGGAACCGCGCCATCAGCCCCTCGACGAGCGCGGTGCGCGACTCCGTGGCGGCGGTGCTCATGGCCTCAACCTAGCTGCCCACGCCGATCCGGTGCACAACGGCAGGAGGGCAGGCCCGCTTGCCGAACGGGGTTCGGATCGAGCTCGCTCCCGAAGACGACCGCTGTACGGATTCCGTAAATCCCTGCAAAGGGCCGCCGAGGCTTCGGCTAGCCTCCGTCGGGGTCGTGCTTCGCAAGCTACTCACCGGAGGGCTCCTCGCCCTGGTCATCGCCGCGCCCGCGGCTGCTGCGCCGACGACGCTGATGCCCGGCGTCACCTACGAGCGCGGCGTCCAGTTCACCCCGCACGGCCCGGTCGCGATCCACATCGTCCGCGGCCCGCGCCCGACCGGTCTCTATGCGCTCCGCCCGACGCTCTCGAACGAGACGATCCAGGGCGTCGAGCGCGTCACCTCGATGCAGAAGCGGCTCTCGCCGGGCGCGACGATGGTCGGCGTCAACGGCGACTTCTACGCCGACTCCGGCCGTCCGAGCGGCGTGCTCATGCGCGACAACGTCGTCGAGAGCCCGCCCTACGGCGACCGCTCCAGCACCGGCGTCACGCCCGAGGGCGGGCTCGACGTCCGCCGGATCGAGTTCTTCGGCACCTGGCGCGGGCTCGGCCAGCGCCGGACGCTGAACGACCTGAACCAGTCGCCCGGTTCGAACGGCGATCTCGCTCTTCACGCCCACCTACGGCCCGACGACGCCGGTCCAGGCGGGCGTGACCGAGGTCGTGCATCGCGCCGTTCCCGGCGGCGGCCCCGAACACCGACCTCATCGGGCCCGTCGTCCAGATCGCGGGCCGGCGGCGGCACCGCGATCCCGCGGGACGGCGCCGTGCTCGTCGCGCGCGGCACCGCGGCGCCAGCGGCTGCTCGAGGAGTCGCCGGTCGGCTCGTTCCTGACGCTGCGGCTGATCTTCCGGCCGGAGTGGACCGGGATCACGAACGCGGTCGGCGGCGGCCCGGTGCTCGTCCGCAGCGGCGGCCCGGTCTTCCGCGCCCAGGAGGCCTTCACCTCGAGCCAGCTCGCGCCGCGGCATCCGCGCACCGGCGTCGGCCAGCTCGCCGACGGACGGGTGCTGATGGTCGTCACCGACGGCCGCCGGCCCGGCTACAGCGTCGGGATGACGAACTTCGAGCTCGCGCAGACGATGGTCCGGCTCGGCGCGGTCACCGGCTCGGCCTTCGACGGCGGCGGCTCGTCCTCGCTCGCCTTCGACGGGAAGCTGCTCAACCGCCCGTCCGACCGCGGCGGCGAGCGCCCGGTCTCGACCGCGCTCCAGCTCATGTACTACGGCGTCTACGTCGCCGACGCCGGACGCCGGTGATCTCGCCGAACGGCGACGGCTTCGCCGAGCGGCAGCGCGAGCTCACCTACAAGGTCGTCCGGCCCTCGAACGTGACCGCGACGCTCGTCGCGCCCGGCGGCGCAGTCGTCTTCACCGAGACGCTGCTCCGCCAGCCGGGGACGTACCCGGTCGCCTTCCCGCCGGCAGCTGCGGATCCGACCGCGGCGAGCCCGCTGCGCCGGCCGAGGGCCGCTGGCGGCTCGACGTCACGGCCACCGACGATCTCGCCCGGACCTCGACGACGACGCAGAACGTTCACCGTCAACAACACGCTCGGCTTCGCGAAGCTCTCGCGCCGCTCGCTCGTCGTCCGCGTCCGCGGCAAGCAGACGATCTCGGCCGGCGTGACGCTGACGCGCGCCGCGCGCGTGACCGCGACGGTCGAGACGAAGACGGGCGTCCAGGTCGCGACGATCGCGGTGCGCCGCCTGCCGGCCGGACGCTTCGCCGCCAGCTGGCGAGGCACGACCCGCGGGGGCAAGTTCCTCGTCTACGGCGGCATGTACGTCGTCCGCTTCCGCGCCACGAACGAGCTCGGCGCGGTCGAGGTCGTCAGCGCCCGCGTTCCGCGTCATCCGCGCGGCGCCGGTGCCGCAGAAGAAGCCCGCCGAGCCCGCGGGCTAGAGCCTCCGCGCGTGCCGGTCGCGTCGATCCTCTCGGAGGTCACCGATCTCCTGACGACGGTCGTCGGCGACTACGGCCTCTACGCCGTCTTCATCCTGATGCTGATCGACGCGGTCTTCCCGGCGGCGAGCGAGCCGGTGATGGTCTACGGCGGCGCGGTCGCGGCCGGGGCGTTCGCCGGCCAGGACATCATGCTCTTCGGCTGGACGATCGAATCGGGCCTCCCGGCCTTCCTCGCCGTCGCCCTCGCCGGCACGATCGGCTACACGCTCGGCTCGATCGGCGGCTGGTGGCTCGGCCTGCACGGCGGCCGGCCCTTCCTCGAGCGGCACGGCCGCTGGCTGCACCTGAACGAGGCGAAGCTCGACCAGGCCGAGCGCTGGTTCGAGCGCTGGGAGGACTGGGCCGTCTTCCTCGGCCGGCTGACACCCGTCGTGCGCTCGTTCGTGTCGATCCCCGCCGGCATCTTCGAGGCGCCGTTCCGCCGCTACGTCGTCCTGACGCTGCTCGGCTCCGCGATCTGGTGCTTCGCCCTCGCCGGGGTCGGCTGGGCGCTCGGCAGCCAGTGGGAGGACTTCCACCACGCGTTCCGCTACGTCGACTACGCGATCGCTCGCGCTGCTCGTGGCAGGGGCCGTGTGGCTGGGGTGGAAGTACGTCCGCAGGCGCGGAAAGCCCGCGCCGGAGCCCCGCTAGACTCTTCCGGCCGTGAAGATCGATCTCGTCGACGTCAAGGCGCAGTACGCGCCGCTGATCCCCGAGTTCCGGGAGGCGTTCGAGCGTGTCGTCGAGTCCGGCAGGTTCGTCTTCGGGCCCGAGGTCCAGGCCTTCGAGGCCGAGGCCGCCGCGTACCTCGACGTCCCGCATGCGATCGGCGTCGCCAACGGCACCGACGCGCTCGTGCTCGTGCTCGAGGCGATGGGCATCGGCAGCCGGCGACGAGGTGATCTGCCCCGCCTTCACCTTCTATGCGACCGCCGAGGCGATCGCGCGCGCCGGCGCGACCCCGGTCTTCGCCGACATCGATCCGGCGACGATGAACCTCGATCCCGACGACGTCGAGCGCCGGATCGGGCCGCGCACGAAGGCGATCGTGCCGGTCCATCTCTTCGGCCGGCCGGCGCCGCTCGCCGAGCTCGCCGCGTTCGGGCTTCCGCTCCTCGAGGATGCGGCCCAGGCCTTCGGCGCCGAGGGCATCGCCACCACCGGCGTCGCCTCGACCTTCAGCTTCTTCCCGACCAAGAACCTCTTCGCGCTCGGCGACGGCGGTCTCGTGGCCGCGACCGACGACGAGGTCGCGGAGCGGATCCGGATGCTGCGCTTCCACGGCTCGCGGGACAAGAAGACCTTCGAGCTGATCGGGACGAACTCCCGGCTGGACGCGCTCCAGGCTGCGTTCCTGCGCATCTCGCTGCCGCATCTCGCCGGCTGGAACGCCTCGCGGCGCGACGGCGCGGCGCGCTACGCGGAGCTCGGCCTCGGCGACGCGGTCGAGGTGCCGGCCGACGCGCCCGGCCACGTCTACCACATGTACGTCGTCCGCACGCCCGACCGCGACCGGATCGCCGCGGCTCTCGCCGAGCGCGAGATCGCGTCGGCCGCGTACTACGTGACACCGCTGCATCTCCAGCCCGCGCTGCGGTACCTCGGCTGGGAGCACGGCTCGCTGCCGGAGACGGAGAAGGCCGCCGCCGAGAACCTCGCGCTGCCGCTCTGGGGCGGGATCGACGCCGAGGTCCAGGAGCGCGTCGTCTCGACCGTGCTGGACGCGGTCGGCGTCGCGTCCGCGCGTTGAGGACGCCGATCAACCGCCACAGGTTGCCGCAGCTCGCGGCCGACCTGGTGATCGTCGTCACGGCCTGGTTCCTCGCCTTCCGGCTCCGCTTCGACACCGACCTCCCGGTCTACTACGACTACTACCTCTCGTGGCAGATCCTCGCGCTCGTCGCCGCGATCAAGCTCTCCATCTTCGCGCTCTTCGGCTTCTACAACCGCTGGTGGCGCTACGTCTCGACCCGGGACATGTGGGGCGCGGCGCAGGGAGTCGTCGCGGCGAGCCTCGTCACCTTCCTCGTCTTCAGCTTCTTCGACGTCCACGCCGCCGAGGTGCCGCGCACGGTCTGGGTGATCGACGGGCTGCTGACGCTGGCGCTCGTCGCGGGCTCCCGGATGCTCGCGCGGACGATCATCGAGCGGCCGCAGAGCCGATCGATCGTCGCGCGCGGCAAGGAGGTGATCGTCGTCGGCGCCGGCGACGCCGCCCAGCTGATGCTGAAGGAGATCCTGCGCACGCCCGACCTCGGCTACACGCCGATCGGCCTGATCGACGACGACCCGCGGAAGAAGAACATGCGGCTGCACGGGATCCGCGTGCTCGGCACGAGCGAGGAGCTGCCGCACCTGCTCCGCGACCGACGGCCGGACGAGCTCCTGATCGCGATCCCGTCCGCGTCGGGCGAGCAGCGGGCGCGGATCGTCGAGATCGCCCGGGCCGAGAACGTGGCGGTGAAGACGCTGCCGGGCCTGAACGAGCTGATCGCCGGCGATCTCGACCTGGCGAAGCAGGTTCGCCCGGTCGAGGTGGAGGACCTGCTCGGGCGCGAGCCGGTCGAGGTCGACGTCGACGCGATCGCCTCGTACGTGGCCGACAAGACGGTGCTCGTGACCGGGGCCGGCGGCTCGATCGGCTCGGAGCTCTGCCGCCAGCTCGCCCGGGCGGAGCCGAAGCGGATCGTGATGGTCGACCAGGCCGAGAGCTCGCTCTACGACATCGAACGCGAGCTCGTCGACGAGCGGCGCTTCAGCGCCTGCGTGCCGGTGCTCGCGGACGTGCGCAACCGCAAGCGGCTGCAGCAGGTCTTCGAGCGCTACCGGCCGGACGTCGTCTTCCACGCGGCCGCGTACAAGCACGTGCCGCTGATGGAGGCGAACCCGCTCGAGTCGGTCGCGAACAACGTCCTCGGCACGCGGATCGTCGCCGACGCCGCGATCGAGCACGGCGTCGAGCGCTTCGTCCTGATCTCGACCGACAAGGCGCTCAACCCCTACAGCGTCTACGGCCAGTCGAAGACGCTCTGCGAGTGGATCGTCGGCTCGCACGGCGACCGCGACGACGTGCCGACGAAGTTCGTCGCCGTCCGCTTCGGCAACGTGCTCAACTCGGCCGGCAGCGTGATCCCGCTCTTCCGCCGCCAGATCGAACGCGGCGGGCCGGTCACGGTCACCGACGCCGAGATGACGCGCTTCTTCATGACGATTCCGGAAGCGGTGGCGCTCGTGATCCAGGCCGGCGCGATCGGCGGCCGCGGCCGGATCCTCGTGCTCGACATGGGCGAGCCGATCAGGATCGTCGACCTCGCCCGCAACATGATCCGCCTCTCCGGCAAGGAGCCCGACCGCGACGTCCAGATCTCGTTCATCGGCGCCCGCCCCGGCGAGAAGATCCACGAAGAGCTCTTCGCCGAGGGTGAGACGTGGAAGCCGACGACCCACCCGAAGATCGTCGCCCTCGACGTCTCGGCGGTCGAGCGCACGTGGCTCGACGGGAAGCTCGACGAGCTGGAGCGGCTCGTCGAGGCGGGCGACACGCTCGAGCTCGTCGGGCGGCTCGCCGCGATCGTCCGCGAGCCGGCCTCCGAGACGGCCGCCGCGCCGGTCCGGACGGCAGAGCCGGCGCCGAAGACGGTCTGACAGAAGCCGCACCTTCACCCGATCGACACCGGTTCTGCTTTACCCGTAGGTGCGATCGGGAATAGCATTGGCAGCCGTGGCGGCCAGGGGGTTGGCCTGTCACCGCAGGGGATTCCAGCCAGTCCCGACAACGACTCCAGTTCCCGGGGAGGTGCGGAGTGACGTCACCCGTTCGATTCCGATCAATCGTGCTCCTGAGCGCGATTGCCGTACTGCTCGTGCTCGTGGGGCCTGCCGCAGGCAGGCCGACAGCAGCCGCATCCACTGCGGCCGAGAAAGCTTCGACCGACACCGCCGTCTTCTTCGCGGCGGACGGTCTCCGACAGGACATCGTGGCGCGGTATGCGGCCGACGGCCTGCTGCCGACGATGTCGTCGTTCCTCAAGAAGGGCGTCCTGGCGAGGGGCAACGGGCTCCTGACCCAGGCGCCGCCGAACACGGGCGCCGGCTGGTACAGCCTCGCCACGGGAGCGTGGCCGGGTGTCCACGCCTCCACGAACAACACGTTCCACATCAACGGCCAGCCGTTCGCAAACCGGACCGCTGCGTTCGACCCGAACGTGCTCCAGGCCGAGTCGATCGCGCAGTCGGCCGAGCGCGGCGGGCTCAAGGTCGCCCAGGTCGAGTGGGCCGGCGGCCGCAACGCGACGATTGCCGGGCCGACGATCGACTTCCGGACGTTCCAGTCCGGCCGCGGCGTCACGACGAACTTCACCGGCCAGGCGGGCGACGTCCTCTTCGACGACGTGCCGTTCATCACCGCGTTCGGGCTCCAGTTCGACCACCCGGCCGGCTTTGCGGGCCAGGCGCCCTTCCCGGGCGCCGCTCCGACCCCCGCGACGGGGTGGACAGGCGCCCTGCCGGCCACGTTCAGTCCCGCCCGAGGAGATGCGCATGCGCGTGCTCGACTTCGGGATCGACAAGTACGGGCTGAACGCGTGGATCTTCGACAGCACGAACGACGGCACCACCAACTACGACAAGGTCCTGTTCTCGCGGACGAAGAGCGCCGCGGACACGGTCGCGATCCTCCGCGAGGGCGAGTTCGCCGACGTGAAGGTCACGATCCAGGGCGGCGCCCTCAACGGGTTGACCGCGGGCATGCTGATCCGAGGTCGAGGAGCTGACGGGGAACCTCTCCCGCGTCCGGCTCTTCCACACGTCGGTCAGCCGCGCGAATGCGACGTGGCCCGGATGGCCGGGCGAGCCCGGCTTCACGGGCGACTTCGCCGAGTTCCTCGCGCAGAAGTTCCCGACCTCGACCGCGGCCGACTTCGCCGTGCTCGAGGCGGGCGTCGTCTCCGAGGAGACGTACGTCGAGCAGGGCCTGTACTGGAAGACCGGCCACGAGCCGATGCTCGAGTACGTCGTCGAGCACTACGACCCGGACCTGCTCCTCGTCGGGATGCCGACCACGGACGAGTTCCAGCACCAGTTCCTCGGGCTCGTCTCGCCGCGGCTGCCGGGCGGCGCGCGCAACCCGGCGTTCGACGACGTCGACCTGAACGGCGACCCCGGACGGCCGCGTGGCCGCCCGCGAGGCGTTCATCCGCACCGCATACGAAGAGGCGGACGAGGTCCTGACCCGCGCCCGCGAGCTGATGGGCAAGAACCCGACGACGTTCGTCGGCTCCGACCACGGCTTCGCGCCGCAGTTCCTGGCCATCGACGCGAGCCAGCCGCTCGTCGAGATGGGCCTGCTCTCACGGCCGCAGACCTCCAACTGCCGCCCGGCCACCGGTGAGACCATCGGCAAGGCCAAGGCCTGCTGGGCCGGCGGTGCGCTCCAGATCTACCTCAACGTCGCCGGACGCGACCCGGCCGGCGGCGGCTTCACGCAGATCGCCGCCAACGACGTGACCGCCACGGTGGCCGCGATCAAGGCGAAGTACCTCGGTCTGGTCGACCCGAACGACTGGACCCGCGACGGCAAGCCCGAGGGCTGGAAGATGATCGACCGCGTCTTCACGAAGGCGGAGGCGCGCTACATCCCGAACGGGCCGAGCAGCACCACCGACATGGCCCATCCGACGCGGACGGGCGACGTGATCGCCTTCGCGTACCCGCCGTACCAGTACGACGCGGAGACGCCGGGCACGCTGGTCGCGCCGTCGCACTTCTTCGGGCAGCACGGCTACGTCCCGGACGTCCAGGACCTCCGCGCGAACATCAACATGCGCGCGACGTTCCTGGCCGGAGGCGAGGGGATCGCGAAGGGGCAGGTGACGGCGCGTTCGATCGACCTCGCGCCGACGCTCGCGTTCCTGCTCGGGATCCCGGAGCCTCAGCACAGCCAGGGCCGCGTCCTGCTCGAAGCCGTCAAGGGCGGCGACTCGTACAGGCCGATCGCGGTCGTGGGGCTGAACGACTTCCACGGCCAGCTCGACCCGACGACGCTCACGTTCGACGGGATCGCGCAGTCGGTCGGCGGGGCGGCATTCCTGGCGACGATGTTCGACGAGGAGTTCGCGGCCCTGCCCGGCGTCGGCATCGCGCCGAGCGCCGGCCTGCTCCTGGCCGGGGGCGACAACGTCGGCGCATCCCCGCCGAATTCGGGGCTGCTGCAGGACATGCCGGCGATCGACGTCGAGAACGCGTGGGGCCTGGACGCCACGTCCTACGGCAACCACGAGTTCGACTACGGCCTCGCACGGCTGCTCGCGCATCAGGCGCGGGCGCAGTTCCCGTTCCTGGCGACGAACATCGTCGACGCGGTCACCGGGCAGACACCGCCCTGGGTGACGCCGTCGGTCGTGTTCAACGTCAGCGGGGTCCAGGTCGGCGTCATCGGCGCCGGGCTCGAGAGCACTCCCGAGCTCGTCTCCGCGGGCGCGACCGCCGGGCTCAAGTTCCTCGACGAGGCACCCCGGATCAAGGCGGAGTCGCAGCGGCTGCTGGCGCGGGGTATCCGCGTCCAGATCGTCGTGATCCACGAGGGGACGTCCCGCGGTCAGAACACGGTCGGGAACACGCCCGGAGTGCCGTGGGAAGGCCCGATCATGGGGATCGCCGACGCGCTCCAGGACACGACGATCGACGCGATGATCGTCGGGCACACGCACCGCATCTCGAACCTGATGCGGGGCAAGATCCTGATCACCGAGGGCCTCAACGCCGGTGCCAGCTACTCAGTGCTGCAACTGCTGGTCAAGGGCGGCGACGTCGCCTGGGCCGGTGGGGCGACGCGGGTGGCGAAGAACCTCGGCGTCGCGCCCAGGGCGGACGTCAAGGCGATCGTCGACGACGCCAATGCCAAGACCGCCGTGCTCCGGAACCAGGTGATCGGCACCCAGTCGATCGACATCCGGCGCTCGCCGTCGAGGCTGGAGGAGTCGGCGATGGGCAACATGGTCGCCGACGCGATGCGCGAGAAGTATCCGGGCGTCGACGGGGCGTACACCAACTCGGGCGGTCTGCGCGCAGACCTGGTGATCTCACCGCCGAGCGCGGGCGAGCAGCCGGGTCAGATCACCTGGGGCGAGATGTTCGCCGTCCTTCCGTTCGGGAACCGGACGACGATCATCACCCTGACCGGGGCCCAGCTCCAGACGGCGTTCCTGAACGGCTTCTCGCCGGTCTGCGATCCGCTGGTCAACACGGGCCGGTTCCCGCAGGTGTCCGGGCTCAAGGCCACGTTCCGGTGCAACGGCACGACCCCGGTCGTCACGGGCATGTGGAAGACGCCGAACGGCCCGGCGGGAACGCAGACGCCGATCGGGCCGACGGACAGCGTTCGGTTCGTGACGAACGACTTCATGTACGGCGGCGGTGACGGCTACACGGTCTTCGCCAGCGCGACGAACGTCGCTCAGCCGGGTGACGACCTGCTGCAGGTCGCGATCGACTACGTCACCGCGCACTCGCCGGTGGCGCCGGTCGTCGACGGCAGGCTCGTCAGGCAGCCGTAGCGCGTTCGACGACGGAGGTACGAGGGCCGGCCCCGAGCGGGGCCGGCCCTCACTCCGAGAGGAGCAGGTCGAGCAGCAGCCGCGGGTCGCGTCGCACGCGTCCCGCCTCGTCCGGTGTGCGCTTGCGCAGGTCCAGCTCGTCGGGCGACGCGAGCGGCCGCAGCCGCCCCGAGCTGATCAGGGCCTCGTCGACCGCGCCGAGCCGGCCGGAGAACGTCGTGTAGACGGGGGTGCCGAGCGCGACCGCCTCGCGGTTCATCGTCCCGCCGGCCGAGACGACGAGGTCGGCGAGCGCGACGAGGCTCAGAGCGTCGATCGCGTGCTCGGGGACGTGCAGCGACGGCAGGCTGAGGCCGCGAATCGCGCTGCGCTGCTCGGCGGTGCGGGGAAGGACGACCGCGTGCACGTTCTCGTCGCCGCCGAGCCGTTCGAGCACGCGGACGAAGAGCGGGTTCTCGTGCCGGTGGTAGAGCGAGACGTCCGGCGGCGTCCGCACGACGGCGAGGATCCGGCCGGGTTCGATCCCGTCGAGCACGCTCCGGTCGGGCTCGAGGTCGGCGAGGTAGTACTCCTCCTCGAGCCCGGGGTACTGGACGAGCTTCGGCGGCCGGGCGCCGAGGCGGGCAAGGCGGTCCGCCGGCACCGCGTCCGGGAAGACGACGCGGCGGGCGGCGCGGAGCCCGAGCTGGTGCTGCAGCGTCGCGTACTCGTAGTCGTGCGCCGTCGCACCGCGGATCCCGAGGCTGCGGGCGGCCAGCATCAGCTCGTGCGACCCGTGCGCGATCGCGATGTCGAAGCGGCGGCCCTTGGCGAAGCGGCGCAGTGCCGGCAGCCGTCTCGCGAGCGCCTGCGCCTTGCCGAGCGCGCCCGCGCCTCCGTGCCCCGGGCCGACGACGTGATGCTCGATCCCGGCCCGCTCCAGCAGCTCGAGTGTCTGGGCGAAGTCCCGCGCCGTCACCTCGACCTCGTGGCCGTCGTGCGCGAGCAGGCGCAGCAGCGGCCGGAAGAAGGGCACGTGCGGCGAGTTCGTGATGTCGACCCAGACTCGCACTCGCTACGACCCTATAAGATCTGCTTATGGACACGCGACAGCTGGCGGCGTTCTGCACGGTGGTCGAACGGCGCAGCTTCTCCCAGGCAGCGGAGCGTCTCGGCGTCACGCAGCCCGCCGTCTCGCTGCAGGTGCGCGCGCTGGAGAAGCGGCTCGGGACGCAATTGCTCGACCGTTCGGGCCGCCGCGTCGAGCCCACGGAGGCCGGGCTCCGCCTCTACCGCGGCGCGCAGCGGCTGCTGACGCTCGAAGGGCAGATCCTCGACGAGATCGCCGGCGAGGGCGAGGGCGAGCTGAGCGGGGAGCTGCAGATCGGCGCCTCCACCGGCCCGGCGGCGATCGTCGTGCCGCTGCTCCTGTGCGAGTTCCAGCGCGAGCACGCGGGCGTCCGGATCGCGCTGACCGTCGCCGACACCCAGGCCGTCGTCGAACGCGTCGCGGCGCGCGAGCTCGAGCTCGGGATCGTGGGCGCCGCCCGCCGCCATCGTGCGGTCGCCTTCGAGCCGTTCTTCGACGACGAGGTGATCCTCGCCTGCCCGCCCGGCCACGCCTTCGCCGGCCGAACCGTCACGCTCGAGGAGCTGCGCGGCGAGAACCTGATCGTGATGCAGGAGGGCGCCGGCGTCCGCCAGATCGTCGAGGACGAGCTGCGCGCGATCGGGACCCGGCTCCGCGACCTCGACGTCACGCTCGAGCTCGGGCTCCAGGAGTCGGTGCGGAGCGCCGTCCAGGCCGGCTACGGCGTCACCTTCATCTCGCGCTCGGCAGTCGAGCCGGAGCTGGCGGCCGGGACGCTGACCGCGGCCAAGGTCGAAGGGCTCGACGCGCGGCGCGAGATCGCGCTCGCACGCGCGTCCGGGCGGACGCCGACGCGCGCTGCGGACGCCTTCGTCGAGTTCGCGCGCACGCGTCTCGCCGCGGCGTGATCGTTCGCTGGGGCATCGACGAGCTGCCCCCACTCGCGGGGGAGCGGCCGCTCGTGGTCGCGAGCCCGCGCTGGCGTGACGTGCTCGACGCGGGCGACCGTTGGGAGGAGGTGCCGTCCCACCGGATCGAGGTGCCGGACGGCGTCGACACGATCGTCGCGATCGGCGGCGGCAGCGCGATCGACACGGGCAAGGCCGCGTCGGCAGCGAGCGGTCTGCCGCTCGTCTCGGTGCCGACGACATACTCCGGCGCCGAGTGGACGGCCTTCTTCGGCGTCCGCGACCCCGACCGCCGCGCACGTGGAGGCGGCGCCGGCGCCAACCTGCACGCGATCGTCTACGAGCCGCAGTTGACGCTCGGCCTGCCGGTGGCCGAGACGGTCGGCACCTCCCTGAACGCGCTCGCGCACTGCGCGGAGGCGCTCTACGTCGCCGAGCGCACCCCCGAGACCGACCGCGATGCACTCGCCGGCGCACAGCTGATCGGCGAGTGGCTGCCGCGGGTCGTCGAGCAGCCGGACGATCCGGTGGCGCGCGAGCAGCTGCTACGCGGCGCCTGCCATGCCGGTGCCGCGCTCGGCGGCTCGACGTTCGCCGTCGGCCACGCGCTCGCCCAGGCGCTCGGAGGACGCTATGGAGCGCCGCACGGGGCGCTGAACGCGCTGACGCTGCCGCCCGCGCTCCGGTTCAACGAGCCGGTCGCCGCCGAGGCGATCGCGCGGTTCGGCGAGGCGCTCGGCAGTGAGGATCCCGCCGGGCGGGTCGAGGAGCTCGCGCGGCTGGGCGGATTCGAGCGCCTGCGCGACCTGGGCATCCCCGAGGACTCCGCCGCGGAGGTGGCCGAGGCCGCCGCGGCTCGTCCGGCCGCCAGGACGAACCCGCGCGAGGTGACGGCGGCAGACGCCGAGGCGATGATCCGATCGATCTGGTGATCAGCAGGAGCCGGGGGCGACGGTGCCGCCCGGACCGGCGAGGAAGTACGTCTGCGTCTTCCTGTACTCGATGCAGTACGAGTCCGCGTCGGCGCGAACCAGCCGGACGAACGAGTTGCCGAATTCGAGCGTGCCGGCATACGTGTCCGTGACGGCGCGCACCTGGTCGAGCTGGCCGGCGACGATCGCCAGGGTGTACTTCGCGTTCGCGACCTCGGCGCGCGACTCGGCCTCCGAGACCTTGCCGATCGGGTTCAGCCCGGCGAGGCTCGACTTGCCGAGGAACGCGTAGCCGGACACCGCCAGCACGGCGAGAATGGAGACGAATCCGAAGAAGCGGGTCATCAGCCCATTTATCGGCAGCCTGGGCAAACGGCAATAGAGACGGTTGCTCGGCTCGAGCGCGTGCTCAGCAGGAGCCCTGGGCGACCGTGCCGCCCGGGCCCTGGAGGAAGAACGTCTGCGTCTTCGTGAACTCGAGGCAGTACGCGGTCTCGTTCGCCCAGACCAGCCGGACGAGCGGGAACTGGTCGACCTCGAGCGTGTCGGCGTAGCTGCCGGTGATCACGTGCACCCGCGCCAGCTGTCCCGAGACGACGGTGAGCACGTACTGGGCGCTTCTGAGCTCCAACCGCGCCTCGGCCGCCGAGATCTCGTCGGCGGGATCGAGGTTGCCGGTCCGCGCCTTGTCGACGAACGTGTAGCCGGAGAACGCGAGCACCGCGATTACGGCGGCGAACCTGAGGAGCCGCATGACCACCACTCCGCTCATCGGCAGCTCTGGCCGGAGCCTTGAACGATAAGAATGACTAATGCAGCGCATTAGCGTTTGCGGTATTCTGGCTGGGTGACCGGCTCGCACTCCTTCGACGTGCTCGTGATCGGGAGCGGGGCCTCGGGGCTCGCCGCCGCCGTATCTGCGGAGCGCTCCGGCGCCCGCGTCGGCCTGGCCACGAAGGGCTCGATCCAGGCGTGCAACTCCGCCAAGGCGCAGGGGGGGATCCAGGCGTCGTTCGGCGACGACGACTCGCCGGAGCAGCACGCGGCCGACATCTTCAAGAGCTCGCACGACAGCGCCGACATGCGGCTCGTCGAGATCCTGACCGGAGACGCGCAGAGCGCGATCCACTGGCTCGAGGAGCTGGGCGTCGAGTTCACGAGAGAGAACGGCGGCTACAGGCTCGCCCGCTGCGGCGGCGCCTCCGCGAAGCGCCTGCTCCAGGTGGGCGACCGCACCGGGCACGCGATCACGAAGGCATTGCGCGACGCGTTCGAAGCGGGCGGCGGGACCGTGTTTCCGAACAGCCCTCTGTCGGCGCTCGCACCCGGCGAGAACGGCTGGCGCGCGAGCTGTGGCGAGCACGAGCTCGAGGCCGCCACCGTGATCCTCGCCGCCGGCGGCCGTTGCTTCCGGGTCGCGGAGGAGCGCGGCGAGCTCTCGACGAACCACCCCAACGCCACGGGGGAAGTGACCAGGATCGCACTCGGCCTCGGCGCCGACTCCCGTGACCTCGACGAGCTCCAGTACCACCCGAACGGCGGCGCCTGGCCCGAGACGATGCAGGGGTACTCGATCCCGGAGACGACTCGAGCCTACGGCGCCGTGCTCCTGAACGCCGACCGCGAGGAGTTCACCGACTCGCTCGGCCCGCGCGACGTCGTCAGCCAGGCGATCTTCGACGAGGTCGAGCGCGGCAAGGGCGTCGAGACCGAGGACGGCCGCCCGGCCGTCTACCTCGACACGACGCGGATCACACCCGAGGACGCGGAGATCTCGCTCCCGTACATGCTCCGCCGCTACCGGGGCGCCGGGATCGACCCGCTCGAGCAGCCGCTCCTCACCTACCCCGTGCTCCACTACCAGAACGGCGGCCTGACGATCGACACGGACGCCCAGACCACGCTGGAGGGCCTCTACGCGTGCGGCGAGATCGCAGGCGGCACGCACGGCCGCAACCGCATGATGGGCAACTCCCTGCTGGAATGTGTTGTATTCGGACGGCGGGCCGGAAGGGCCGCCGCAGAGAAAGCGAGCGCATGAGCACTCTCACAGGAACGGATCTCCAGCACGCGGTCGAGGACGCCGCGGCGCATCTCTACGTCTGGGCGCTGAAGGACATCCCGCAGGACCTGCGCGACGCCCTCGCGGCCGCGAAGGACCGCGAGACGTCGGTCACCGGCCAGCGCGTCCTGCAGACGATCCACCGGAACGTCAACATCGCCGACTCGGAGAAGAACCTCGTCTGCCAGGACACGGGCATCGCCGTCTACACCTGCCGTGTCGGCGAGCACTTCCCGCTCCATCCGACCCGGATCTACGAGGCGCTCCGCGACGGCACCGCGCGGGCGACGGTCGAGCACCCGCTCCGCTCGAACGCGGTGCACACGCTCACGCGCGAGAACACCGGGCCCAACATCGGCCACCGGCTGCCGATCGTCCACTGGGACTTCATCGCCGACTGGGACGGGCTCGACGTCAAGTGCGTCCCCAAGGGCTCGGGCTCCGAGAACATGAGCTTCCTGAAGATGTGCGTCCCCGCCGACGGCGTGAAGGGGATCAAGCAGTTCGTGCTCGAGTCGATCGTGGGCGCCGGCGGCAAGCCGTGCCCGCCCGGGATCGTCGGCGTCGGGATCGGCGGCACCGCCGACTACGCGATGTACCTCGCCAAGGAGGCGATCACGCGGCCGATCGGGACGCGCAACCCCGACCCGCTCGTCGCCGAGCTCGAGGACGAGCTCTACGGCCTCCTCAACGAGACGGGGATCGGCCCGATGGGCCTCGGCGGCGACGTGACCGTGCTCCAGTGCCACATCGAGCACGCCGACACGCACATGACGCTGAACCCGGTCGCGGTCAACTACCAGTGCTGGGCGGCGCGGCGCGCCTCCGTGCACGTCGACGCGCAGGGCAACCTCGACTACGACCGGGAGTTCTAGCGATGGCGAAGCACGAGGTCACGTTCCCGGTCACCGATCCGCAGGAGATCCTCAAGCTGCGGGCCGGTGACGAGGTCACCGTCCAGGGCCACATCATCGGGATCCGCGACCGGACGCAGATCCGGATCTTCGACCAGGGCGTCGAGTCGCCGATGGATCTCTCCGGCGCCTTCCTGCTCCACACGGCGCCGAACGTGCGCAAGGTCTCGGAGGACGCCGAGGGCAGGGGCACGTACGAGAAGATCTGCATCGGCACGACGACGAGCGCGCGGATGGTGCGCTTCACCGAGCCGCTCGGCGAGCAGTACGGCGTCCGCGCGATCTGCGGCAAGGGCGGCTTCCCCGACGAGGCGATCGAGCCGATGCAGCGCCTCGGGATGGTCTACTTCGCGATCGTCGGCGGCGCGGCCGCGCTCGAGACGACCCAGATCGAGGAGATCGAGGAGGTGATGTGGGAGGAGCTGATGCCGGAGTGCCTCTGGAAGTTCCGGGTCAAGGACTTCGGTCCGCTCACCGTCGGCATCGACGCCCACGGCAACTCGCTCTACCACGACGTCCAGGCCGCGCGCAGGAGAAGCTGAAGGAGCTCTTTGCTCGATTTTGAGCCGCACACGGCTTGACGCACGTGATCGACAAGGGCCTCGGCCCGCGCGCGCTGGGAGGACGTGCTCGAGGTCTCGGGCCACCTGATCTCGATCGTCAAGCTCGGCTGGGGGACGGCCGCCGTGACGCAGAACCTGGAGCGGAAGCTCGACGTCCTCCGCGAGAAGCCGGTCGTGATCGGCGGCACCTTCTTCGAGGTCGTCTACGTCAAGGACCGGCTCGACGACTACAAGCGCTGGCTGGGCGAGCTCGGCCTGACGCACGTCGAGATCTCGGACGGCACCGTCGAGATCCCGCGCGAGCGCAAGCTCGAGCTGATCGCCGACTTCGCGCGTGACTTCACCGTTCTCTCGGAGGTCGGCTCGAAGGACTCGTCCGTCGAGTACGAGGCCGACGACTGGAAGCGCTGGCTGCAGGAGGAGCTCGACGCCGGCGCCTGGAAGGTGATCACCGAGGCACGCGAGGGCGGTACGGCCGGCATCTTCGACTCCGGCGGCGGGATGCGGACGGAGCTGATCGGCGAGATCGCAGCGGCCGTCGGGACCGAGAACGTCGTCTTCGAGGCGCCGAGCAAGGCCGCGCAGGCCTGGTTCGTGAAGGAGTTCGGGCCGTCGGTCAACCTCGGCAACATCCCGCCGGACGAGGTGATCCCGCTCGAGACGCTCCGGCGCGGCCTCCGCGGCGACACGCTGAAGCAGCTCCTGCCTGCGTGAGCTGGGACGAGGTGCGGGCGTCGCGGGTGGCGCGCTCCCACCTCGGCGTGCGTGCGCCGGCGGCGCGGCTCGTCGACGTCGTCCGCGACGTCTGCGGGATCCATGCGCAGGTGATGGGCTCGGCCGAGCTGCAGCTGGCGGCGCGGGTCGAGGGGATCACGCAGGCCGACGTGCGCGAGGCGCTCTGGGAGCGACGGACGCTCGCGAAGACGTGGACGACGCGGGGCACGCTCCACATCCATCCGGCGGACGAGCTCTCGCTCTGGACGGCGGCGCGTCGCGCGGTCGAGGTCGGCGGCCGAGTCGATCTCGTCCCGGCGATCGGTGACGCGCTGCGCGGCGGGCCGCTGACCCGGGAGGAGCTCGCGGACGCCGTGCTCGAGCGCGTGCCCTCTGCGCCACGCGACGAGCTCGCGTCCGGCTGGGGCTTCCACCTCGCCGACGCGGCGACCGCCGGGCTGCTCTGCTTCGGCCCGCCCGAGGGCGCGAAGGTGACGTTCGTCCACGTCGAGGACTGGCTCGGGCCGCAGCGCCGGTGGGAGCCGGCGACGGCGCTGGCGGAGGTGGCGCGCCGGTACGCGACCGCCTACGCGCCGGCCGGCCTGCGGCAGCTGCGCAAGTGGCTCGCGGCCAAGGTGGAGCTCGACGTGCCCGAGGTCGCGCTCGAGCGGGCGCAGGTCTCGTCGGTGCGGCTGCTCCCGGAGTACGACCCGTACGTGATGGGCTTCCGCGAGCGCGAGCACCTCGTCCCGCCCGAGGTCGTCGAGCAGGTGAAGGCGCACGGGAAGGGCCGCTACGAGGGTCCGGCCGGCACGCCGTTCCTCCTGATCGACGGGCTTGCCGCCGGGATCTGGCGCCGGCGGAAGACGGCGAAGCGCGATCGAGCTGACGGTCGACGCCGGCGCGGAAGCTCACCCGTGCCGAGCGGGCCGGCGTCGAGGCCGAGGCCGAGCGGATCGGGGCCTTCCTCGGCCTCGAGCCGCGGCTCGAGCTGGCGTGAGCTACTGCGGGTACGGCCCGGCGGCGGCGCGCTCGATCAGCTCCGCGAGCACCCCGAGATCGACGTCCTCGAGCTTCCTGATCCGGACGCAGCTCCTGCCGATGTCGGCCTTCGGCAGCCGCTCGCGGTACTCCTCGGCGACGTAGCCGCCGTCGGCCGTGACGCAGCTGGCGTAGAGCGAGATCGCGCGCTTGCGGCTGGCGAGCCCGAGGATCGGCCAGTCGCCGGAGCGGCCGGACGCGTAGACGTAGTGGTAGCTGCCGTAGCCGAGCATCCCGGAGACGATCTGCGGCTCGAGCTCCGGCACCGTCGTCCGGATCAGCTCGTGCAGCTGCCGGACCTGGCTGCGGCGGGGCTCGTCGAGCGCGTCGATGTAGTCGTCCGGCGTCACGTCACCTCTTCGAGGACGTTGGGGCCGTGCTTGTCCTCGAACTTCTCGAGCACGCCGGTGTCGACGAGCCGGCGCCGCGACTCGTTCGCAGCTTCGACCGAGTCGAACTCGAGCAAGACGAAGACGTGGTTCGGGTCGTCGACCCTCCGGAACACGCGGGTCGCGGTCGCGTGCTCCCGCGCCTGGGGGCGGTCCTGAGCGAACATCGACCGCCAGGTCTCATAGTCGCCCGTCTGGATCCGGGTGATGATGAAGGCGGACACGGCCGCTCCTCTCCGCTCGGGTTCCGCGACGCTACCAGGGCCGCCTGCGCGCGTGGGATGATCTCCACGTGAGGCGGTTCCGCTTCGGGTACGCCCTCCTGCCGGCGCTTCTCTCGGCTCTGGCCGCCGGCTGCGGCTCCGAGGCCGGGAGCAGCTCGGAGGTGACGTTCGAGTCGTGGCGCACCTCCGCCTGTGCCGTGCTGAGGTCGGGAGTGGAGTCCGAGCTCGCCCAGGCGCCTCCACTTCCGGACGACAGTGGAGCGTTCGACGCCTTCATGCGCCGCGGGGCGGAGGCCCTGCGCGAGACGGCGGCGGATCTCCGTGCGATCCCGCTGCCGGACGATCGTCGTCAGCAGGCGGAGCGCTTCGTCGAGCTGAGCGTCGACATGGCCGACACGTACGCGGCGGCGCTGCCCCGGATCGAGGCGGCCTCACGTCGGTGGGAAGAGGTTCTCGAGACGATCGATCCCGCCACGATGGAGCCCAGGAAAGAGGGGGAGACCGTGGCCGGTTCGATCATGGCCCAGTTGCACGAGGTCCCGGCGGCGAGAGAGGCGATGGAGGAGCTCGAGCGCGCGCAGAACGCCGGACTCTCGGCTGCGAGCGATCGGGAGGTCGAGCGCCTGATCGCGGAGCTCGGGCTCGAGGAGTGCGGAGCGGTGCCCTAGCCGGCCAGCCGCTCGTCGAGCAGGCGCGCGACCGGCCAGGCGCCGCCCGTCGTGTTCGACAGCACCGTGTACGTGAGCGTCGCGTGCCGGTCGTGGACGCTGTAGCAGGAGACGCCGGCGTCGCCGCCGCTGACCCGCACCGCGTCGGTCGACGCGTGCAGCCAGAAGCCGAGGCCGTAGCGCGCCGACTCCTCCGGCGCGTCACTGCGCGGCCGCACCATCTCGCCGACCCAGTCGGTCGAGACGATCCGGCCGGCGAAGAACGCGTTCCAGAGCCGGGCGAGGTCCGCCGCGGTCGTGTAGATCCCGCCGTCGCCGGTGCCGCGAACCGGCAGGTGGAAGATGTTGCTGCGCGACGCGCCTTCGAGATCGAGATAGCCGAGCGCGGTGCGCCCGGGAAGCTCGTCCGAGCGCAGAAACGCCGTGTCCTGCATTCCCGCCGGCTCGCACACGCGCTCGCGCACGAGCTCGTGGAACGGCGTTCCGCTCGCCCGCTCCGCGATCAGCGCCAGGACGACGTAGCCGCCGTTGCAGTAGCCGAAGCGCTCGTCGGGCGCGAACTTGGTCGGATGCCCAGCGAGCACGGCGAGGTAGTCCTCCGTGCTCACGAGCTCGTGCACGGGGACCGGCATCAAGTAGTCGTTCGGGTCGAACTCCACCTCCTCGTCGAGGTAGTCGCCGATCCCCGACCGGTGGGCGAGCAGCTGCTCGACGGTCACCCCGTCGCCGATCAGGGGCAGGTCGCCGCCGAGGAACGAGCGTGCGGTCGTCGCCGGCTCGAGCATTCCCTCCTCGATCAGGCTGACGACGGCGAGCGCGGTCAGGGTCTTCGTCCCGCTCGCGGTTCCGAAACGAGTGTCGAGCTCGTTCGGGATCTCGTAGCCGCGATGTGCGAGCCCGTACGCCTTCGCCAGCTCGACGGTCTCGCCGCGATCGATGCGGACGACACCGGAGAAGCGCGGTCTCCCCGGCGAGTGCGTCGAGCTCGGATTCCAGGGCAGACACCGGCGAGAGGCTACCGGCATAGGCTGTCCGGGTGACGTTTACAGTCGCCGCCGACTCCTACGACCGCTTCATGGGCCGCTACTCGGTGCTGCTCGCCCCGCAGCTCGCGGCGCTGGCGGGCGTCGCAGGCGGGCCAGCGCGTGCTCGACGTCGGCTGCGGCCCGGGCGCGCTGACGACGGAGCTCGTCCGGCTGGTCGGCCCGGACCGGGTGGCGGCGGTCGACCCGTCGGAGCCGTTCGTCGCGGCAGCCCGCGAGCGGCATCCCGGGGTCACGGTCGAGCGGGCGGCGGCGGAGGATCTGCCGTTTCCGGACGACGACTTCGACGCGGCGCTCGCGCAGCTCGTCGTCCACTTCATGGCCGATCCGGTCGCGGGGTTGCGGGAGATGGCGCGGGTCACGCGCAGCGGCGGGGTCGTCGCGGCCTGCGTCTGGGATCACGGCGGTGGGCAGGGGCCGCTGAGCCCGTTCTGGGACGCGGCGCGGGAGCTCGACCAGGACGTCGAGGACGAGTCCCGGCTGGCCGGGGCCAGGGCGGGCCACCTGACGGAGCTGTTCGAGGCGGCCGGACTGCGCGAGGTCGAAGAGACCGCGCACTCGGTCAGCGTCGAGCATCCGACCTTCGAGGACTGGTGGGAGCCGTTCACGCTCGGCGTCGGGCCTGCAGGCGCCCACGCCGCCGGGCTCGGCCCGGAGCAGCAGGCCGAGCTGCGCGAGCGCTGCCGCAAGCAGTTCCCGGAGCCGCCGTTCGTGCTGACGGCACGCGCCTGGGCGGCTCGCGGGCTCGTCTAGCCGTCGGGCAGCGGCCCGACGTGCTCGATCCCGTACGTGCGGGCCGCGTTCCCGATCGTCGAGCCGTCGATCGACTCCGCCGGCTGCGAGCCGTCGGGCTGCGAGGGCAGCGTGATCGCGCGGTAGAACTCGCCGTGGCGCTGGGTCGTCAGGATCAGGTAGCGGGCCGTCGCCGACTCGACGCGGAAGCCGTGGACGGTTCCGCCGGGGATGTGCGCGAACGCGCCTGCGCCGAGCCGGACACCCGGTTCCTCGCCGATGTAGAGCGTCAGCTCGCCGTCGACGACGTAGAACGACTCCATGTCGTCCTCGTGGCGATGCAGCGGAACGCTCTCGCCTCGCTTCGCCTGCTCGTCGACCAGGGCGAACGCCCCGCCGGTCTGCGTCCCCTCGGCGAGGAAGTCCGTGAACGTCTCCCCGAACCACCGGCGCTCGGCCGCGCCCGGTGCGTAGACGTATGCGCCACTCGACGTCGCCACGGGTTGCGACCCTACACCGCGATACGGTGCTCGCGTGAGCGCGTCCGAACCGCCTTCCGGCCTCTCGGCGTCGCGCGCGCTCCGCCTGATCGGGCTCGGCGCGATCGTGGGCGTGCCCGCAGCGCTCGTCGCGGCGGTGTTCGTCGCCCTGATCCACGAGCTCGAGCACTGGCTGTGGGTCGATCTCCCCGAGCGGCTCGACGCGACGAGCCCTCCCTGGTACCTCGTGTTGGGGCTCCCGCTCGCCGGCGCCTGCATCGTCCTCGCCGCTCGCACGCTCCTGCCCGGAGACGGCGGCCACGAGCCGATCGGCGGGATCAGCGTCGCGCCCACGCCGCTCGCGCACGCCCCGAGCGTGGCGCTCGCCGCGATCGGCTCGCTCGCGTTCGGCGCCGTGCTCGGTCCCGAGGCGCCGCTGATCGCCCTCGGCTCGGTCGTGGGCATGGCGGTCGCCGGAATCGCGCGGGTCGGCACGGGCGACGAGCGCAGGGTGCTCTCGACGGCGGGCTCGTTCTCGGCGATCTCGGCGCTCTTCGGCGGGCCGCTCGTCGCCGGCATGCTGCTGCTCGAGGCAGGTATCGGTCTCGGCGCGGCGCTGATCCCGGTGCTGATCCCGGGGCTCGTCGCCGCCTCGATCGGCTACTTCATCTTCATCGGGCTCGGCGACTGGGGTGGGCTCGAGACGACGGCGCTGTCCATCCCCGGGCTGCCTGCGTACGAGGGTGTCCACCTGCTCGATCTGGTGATCGCGATCGGGGTGGGCGTCGCGATCGCACTCGTCGTCGCGGTCGTCCGGCACCTCGCCGAGCGGCGTCGCCGGCCAGGGGCTGACACGGCTCGGGATGCCCGTGCTGCTGCTCGGCGGCGCCGTCACGGTCGGTGCCCTCGCATTGCTGGCGGACG
Source organism: uncultured Gaiellaceae bacterium (assembly GCA_963732995.1). Lineage (GTDB taxonomy): Bacteria > Actinomycetota > Thermoleophilia > Gaiellales > Gaiellaceae > Gaiellasilicea. The sequence continues at coordinate 512,910 of CAVTBS010000006.1, forward strand.
GCCTCGGCGCGAGCTCGCAGGACGTGCTCTTCTCCGGCCAGACGTCGATTCCCGGCCTGGTCGTCGAGGACTCGGCGCAGGTCGTGCTCGTCCTGCTGGCCGCCAAGGCGCTCGGGTTCGCGGTCTGCCTCGGCTGCGGGTTCCGGGGCGGGCCCGTGTTCCCGGCCATCTTCCTCGGGATCGCCCTCGCGATGCTCGCCGTGATCGCGTTCGACGTCTCGCCGACGCTCGCGGTCGCGGTCGGAACCGCGGCGGGGATGGCGGCGATGACCCGGCTCGTGTTCGCGGCGCTCCTCTTCGCCGGGCTGCTCGTCGGCACGGCCGGGACCGAGGCCATCCCTGCGGCCGCGCTGGCGGCGGTCGCGGCGTGGTCGACGATGGTCGCGATCGACGGGCTCCCCGCGCGGCGAGTGCGATAGGCGCGGCTCGTGGTCACGATCGACGACGTGCGCTCGCTCGCGATCACGCTGCCGCGCTCGACGGAGGCGTTCGTGCGCGGCCGGGTCAAGTTCCGCGTCGGCCGGATCGTCTACCTCGCCTTCTCGCGCGACGAGACCCTGCTCGGCTTCGCCTTCCCCAAGGAGTGGCGGGAGGCGCTGGTCGAGACGGAGCCGGACAAGTTCATGCTGCCGCGGCAATCGGACCTCCGCTACAACTGGGCGGTCGTCCGGCTGGCGGCGATCGACGAGACCGAGATGCGGGAGCTCGTGATCGACGCGTGGGCGATGGTGGTGCCCAGGAGCGTCTCCGCCGCCTACGCCGAGCCCGATTGAACACGCGCTGATGACACCACGCTCGGCCACCTTCCTGGTCTTCGGGATCAACGGCGCCATGATCGGGACCTGGCTCGCCCACATCCCGTGGCTCCAGGACCATCTCGACATCTCGAAGACGACGGTCGGGCTGTGCCTCCTGTGCATGGCCGCCGGCGCGCTGATCTCGATGCCGCTGACCGGCCACATCCTCGACAGCCGCTCGAGCGCCTCGGTGACGCGGGCCGCCACCCTGACGTTCTGCCTGATGCTGCCGCTGCCGCTCGTGGCGACGAGCCCGTACATGCTCGGTGCGATCCTGTTCGTGTTCGGCGCGACCAACGGCGCGATGGACGTGTCCATGAACGCCCACGGGGTCGCCGTCGAGCGCGAGCTGCGGCGGCCGATCATGTCGTCGTTGCACGGTGGCTGGAGCGTCGGTGGGTTCGCCGGCGCCGGCCTCGTCGCGATCGCGTCCGCCGCCGGGATCGACCCGCGGCTGGAGAGCCTGGTCGTCGGGGTCGCGCTCTGGCTCGCGGCGCTCTGGATCACGGGCAGGCTCGGAAGCGCCTCGGCGCACTCGGAGGCGGCGGCCGGCTTCGCGCTGCCCTCCCGGGCGGTCCTGCTGATCGGCGGGCTCTGCTTCCTGACGATGATGGTCGAGGGCGGGATCGCCGACTGGAGCGGCATCTATCTCCGTCAGGACGCGGGCGCGAGTGCTGCGGGAGCCGCGCTCGCCTTCACGGGCTTCTCACTCGGGATGGCGGTCGCGCGGCTCGGCGGTGACAGGCTCAACGAGCGTCTCGGCGCGGGGATGCTGCTGCGCAGCGGGATGACGCTGACGGCGCTGACACTCGGCGTCGTCTTGCTGATCGGCGAGGCGGTGCCGGCCGTGATCGGGTTCGTGCTCTGCGGGCTCGGGATCGCCAACGCCGTGCCGCTGCTGTTCAGCGCGGCCGGCCGCCTGGATCCGCCCGGCCCGTCGCTCGCGGCGGCGTTCACGCTCGGCTACACGGGCTTTATCGTCGGCCCGCCGGTGATCGGGATCACCGCCGACCACGTCGGTCTGCCCGAGACGCTCTGGCTGCTCGTGTTCGCGGCGCTCGCCGTGACCGTCCTCGGCGGCCGGGCGACCAAGACCTGAGCTCGCACGCGCCATTGACACGAGGGCGTCGCCGTGCTTGTATTCAGCCATCGTGCTAATTAGCGGAAGTGCTAAATGAAGACCGACCAGCTCAGCCTCGTCTTCGGGGCCCTCTCCGACCCGACGCGGCGGGCGATCCTGACGCGGCTGTCGGAAGGCGACGCCACGGTGAACGAGCTGGCAGCCCCGCACGCGATCAGCCTGCCGTCGGTGTCGCGCCACCTGAAGGTGCTCGAGCGCGCCGGGCTGATCGTCAAGGGCCGCTCGGCCCAGTGGCGACCGTGCAGCCTGAACACCGCTCCGCTCGTCGAGGCCGACGCGTGGATCGAGCCGTACCGCGCCTTCTTCGAGACCCGGCTGGCCCGCCTCGAGCAACAGCTCACACGCGAACGAACCAAGGAGGATTCATGACGACGACCGATCGCATCCAGAACGACTTCACCCTCACCTGGACGCTCGACGCCGCGCCGGCGGAGGTCTTCCGGGCCTGGACGGACCCGGAGCACCTCGGCTGGTACTACAACGACGCCCAGCCGGTTCCGAGCGAGCCGCTCGAGCTCGACCTGACCGTCGGCGGCGCCTGGCGCCAGTACATGGTCATCGACGAGGACACGGCCTACTACACGGGCGGCGTCTACCTCGAGATCGTGCCCGACGAGAAGCTCGTCTTCGCCTGGGGTGCGACCGACGGCTGGCCGAAGCTCGATCCGGACAACCTCGGCCACAGCCCCACCGTCACGGTCGCGCTCGAGCGTGTTGACGACCGCACCCAGCTGACGGTCCACGTCGAGCTGCCGGCGGGGATGCCGGATGACGGGCTGCGGCAGTGGTGGTCGATGATCCGCGACGGCTGGCGCGACACGGTCGACCGCCTCGCGGCCCAGCTCGCACAGGCTGCCTGATCCGGATGGACGACGCCGAACAGGAATACGAGCTCGGGGGCGAGCACGACTCTGCCGGGCGTGAGGAGGAGGCGATCCCGCACTACGAGCGTGCGCTTTCCCTCGGGCTCCGGGACGAGCTCGTCCCACGGGCACTCCTCCAGCTCGGGAGCTCGCTGCGGAACGTCGGCCGGAACGACGACGCGATCGCGCTGTTCGACGATGCGGTCGCGCGCTTCCCGGACGACGCAGCGCTGCGTCTCTTCAGGGCGTTTGCGCTGGCAACGGGAGGCCGCGATCGCGAGGCGCTCGTCGACGTGCTCGATCTCGCTCGCACGCGCATCGATGCGCCGGAGATCGACCGGTATCGCCGCTCGCTCGAGCACTACACGAGGGCACTGGCTGCCGGCTGAGTCAAGCTACGCACGTGGCGTCCTACTCCCTCAATCGAGCGGCGGTTGCGCAAGCTCGGCGGCTGATCGATGCTCACCAGTACGTGCTCGACAGCGTCTGGGGCGACGTCCAGCCGACTGCCGACGACGAGAACACCTACCTGGAGTCGCACTCGTGGGACGACTACGGCGCCTGGCACCTCGGGCTCACCGACGACGCGGCCGACGAGACGAAGGCGCGCTACGGATTCGTCTACGGCGACTTCAGACGGGTTCACCGGATGGGCCTGATCGCGTGTCAGTACCGGGCGGCCGAGTGGCGGCACAAGGAGATCGAACTCGCAGCGCACAAGCTGCTCCAGCATCTCGACGAGACGCGGGCCTGAGCCCTCAGTCGGCGATGAAGGACCCCAGCCGTTCGGCCTCGTCCTCGACCTCGTGCCGCGCTGTCCGTGACAGCGGCTCGAACGGCTCGAGGACGACGCGGGCGTCGTCGACGCGCCAGATGCCGGCGACGAAGCCGTCGACGAGAAACGTCTGCGCGACGTCGCCGTTCGTTCGGATCACGGTCTTGCGGTAGGCCTCGGGGAGTACGCGCGTCCGATCGGCCCACGCGAGCAGGACGTTGTCCCACTTCGGCAGGAAGCGGACGGGGGCGGGCGTGTCGGCGGGCGGCAGCGGCGCGCGCGGGACGTCGAGGAGCTCACGGCCTTGCTCGTCGCGAAGGCGGCGCAGCTCGAGCAGGCCGAGCGCCCGGTCGATCTCGCGCGTGCGCATCATGCTCCAGGCGCCGATGTCCTTCCGCGTCGAGGGCCCGAAGGCAGCGAGGTAGCGCTTGATCATCTCGGCGCGCGCCTCGTCGGGGACGTGTGTGGCGGGCTCCTCGACCGCGACGAAGCGGCCGACGTTCTGCGGTTGCCAAAGCGCTGTCCCCGGGTCGTGCACGATGTGCGCGCACTGGCGTGCCGCGCTCCAGGCACGGCGGGCCGTGATGCCGGTGAGCCCCTGCTCGCGCTCGAGCACCTCCAGCGCAGCCTCAGTGGTGACGGGCCCGGCCTCCGCCAGCGCGCGCATCGACGGAGCGAGCCGCTTGGCCGTTTCCGACTCCCAGGGGAAGTTCATCTCGCTCATCGCCGATTGGATGAGCCCGTAATCGCGCCGGGTGACGAGGTGCAGCGTCAGGCGCATCATCGGTCCCTTGATCACCGCGCCGCTCGCGAGCTCGCGCTCGAGCGTCTCGCGCCGGAAACTCGTCGTCCGCGTCCAGATCCCGACGTAGGGCGCCGGCGGCCATTGCGCCTGCATCCCGACCAGGCGCTCGATCACGGCCGTCGGCGAGAGCCGCTTCCGCTCCAGCAGCAACTGTCGCGCCAGCGTTGCGCGGTTCAGCTCACGCAGCGTCAGGACGCGCTCGGCCACGCGATCAGAGCCAGGTGATCCCGTAGTGCGCCGACGCCGCCGCGTATGCGTCCGGCCCGAGCGTGCCCTGCTCCTGCGCCGCGGCGAGCTCGCGGAAGAAGCCCTCCAAGCCGGCCGGCGACGTCAGCGCGAGCAGACGGCCTTCGCCGGCGACGACGCGTCGTTGGGCGTGCGGGATCCCACGCGGCGCGAAGACGATGTCGCCCGGACCGGCCGCCAACTCCTGCTCGCCGACCTGGAAGACGTGGTCGCCTGCGAGGATCAAGAAGAGCTCGTCCTCGCGCTCGTGGACGTGCAGGGGCGTGTCGACGAGGGGCGGCGCCTCCTCGAAGAGCGTGTACGCGCCTCCCGTCGTCTCGGCCGACGCCTTCACGAGGACGGTCACGCCTCCGAACTCGAGGCGCTCGCCCTCGTCGGCGCCGAGCGCGAACGGGTTTGCCCCTCCGGCCATGCCTGGAACGTACTACTCGGGCAGCCAGCCGTCGCGGTAGGCGGTCGGCTGCCTCGGCGGGACGGAGGCGTACGCGGCCCCGCCGTCGGTCGTCTCCTCGTCGACGCCGGCGCCGTGGCGCTGCGCGACCTCGTCGACCGGGAAGCCGAGCTCGTCGTGCTCGCGTGCACCGACGGCGATCACGACGCACGGACCACTCCCCGCCCCGACGAGCACGTGCTTCGTCCCCGGCGGGCTGTGCACGAAGTCCCACGCGCGCAGGGGCCGCTCCTCGCCCTCCACGACCAGCGTCGCCTCGCCCGCGACGACGAGGATGGCTTCCTGATCGGCCTCCCAGTGGTACATCGCCATCGCGTCGCCCGGCATCAGCACGAAGGGATTGACGCCGAACTGGACGTCCTGCCGCTCGCCCTCGAAGTCGTCGAGTGCGATGCAGACCGCGCCGCGTCCCTCGGCGTGGCGCCACTCGGCGTCGCGCAGGTTGACGACGTACCAGCCCCCGGAGTTCGGGACGAGCCCGTGCTCGGTCTGATCCAATCGTGCTTCCGGAACCATTGGAGTTGAGTCTGCCGCAACCGAGCAAGGAGGGTCCATGATCGACGTACAGCGAGTCGACTACATCCGTGTCCCGGTAACGGACATGGAGCAGGCAAATCGCTTCTACGGCGTCGCGTCGCGGTGAAGAGAGGGTACCGCACCCTGACGAGAAAGGCGGAGCTGGAGCGGCTGGGATTCGGGCGCTCTCAGAGAAGGACTCCTACGCTCCTTGTTCCTATCTGGAACCCCGCTGGCGAGATCGTCCTCTACCAATCCAGGCCGGACGAGCCGCGGATCGGCAAGCACGGCAAGGCGATCAGGTACGAGACACCAGTGGGAGCGAGCATGACCCTGGACGTACACCCGTTCTGCCGGGACAGGCTGGGAGACCCGAACGCACCACTGTTCGTTACCGAGGGCGTCAAAAAGGCCGATGCTCTCGTGAGCCATGGACTTTGCGCCCTGGCCCTGATCGGAGTGTGGAACTTCCGCGGCACGAACGAGCAGGGCGGAAAGACGGTCCTTCCAGAGTGGGAGTACGTAGCCATGAACGGCCGAAGGGTCTACGTGCTCTTCGACTCGGACGTTATGGAGAAGCGGGAGGTTCACGCGGCTCTCTTGCGGCTCAAGGCGTTCCTCGAACATCGAGGAGCCGACGTGCTTCTTGTATACCTTCCGTCCGCAGCCGAAGGCCGTAAACAAGGCGTGGACGACTACCTTGCAGGCCACACCGTAGACGAGTTGCTGGAACACGCCACGCGGGAGATGAAGAGGCTGCCCGCAGAGGACAGGCCCGCGCTACCCTACCGCGCCACTCCGGACGGTCTGATCTGGGATAAGCCGACCCAGAGCGGCACCATACCCACGCAGCTCACGAACTTCACAGCGAAGATAACGGCCGATGTAGTGGAGGACGACGGAGCGGAAGTGCAGCGCCGATTCGAGGTAGAGGCGGCGCTAGAAGGCTGCCAGTATGCCTTCACGATCCCGAGTACCCAGTTCGCCGGCATGGGCTGGCCCGTTGAACAACTGGGTGCCAACGCTATTGTGTTCCCTGGATTCGGACTCAAGGATCACGCCCGCGCCGCGATACAGTTCACCTCGGGCCGCGTGTCGTCCCGCCGGGTATACGCGCACACCGGCTGGCGTAAGATCGGTGGAGAGTGGCTGTACTTACACGCTGGCGGAGCGATTGGGCGAGCCGGCAGGATCGAGTCCGTGCTTGTGGAGTCGTCCGGTTGTCTCGCGGGACGCACGCTTCCAGATCCTCCGGATGACGCAGATCTTGAAGCGGCCGTCCAGGCCAGCATCAGATTGTTGGGTGTCGGAGACCCGAGCATCACCGTGCCGCTGCACTCCGCGGCCTACCTCGCCGCCCTCGGGGAGACCGATTTCACAGTTCATCTTTCCAGGCCGACCGGAGAAGGCAAGACCGAGCTTGCATCCCTCTCTCAGCAACACTACGGCGCGCACCTTGACGCCCGCCACCTACTCTCTTGGGAGTCAACGGAGAACGCCATTGAAGCACAGGCGTTCGCCCTCAAGGACACGATCCTCGTGCTCGACGATTTCGCCCCGAGCGGGACCTCCTACGACGTGCAGAGGTGGCACAGAAAGGCCGACCGGGTTCTCAGAGCGAAGGGCAATCGGGCCGGTCGCCAGAGGATGCGACCCGATACTACCGCCCGACCGGAGAAGCCGCCGCGGTCCCTCATACTCTCCACCGGGGAAGATGTGCCGCGCGGTCAATCTCTTAGAGCCCGGATGTTGATCTTGGAGCTGGCTTCTGGCGCGCTCGACTGGTCGAAGCTCACAAAGTGCCAGCAAGAAGCCGCCAGCGGTCTCTATGCCCAAGCCATGAGCGGCTTTCTTCGATGGCTCGCACCCTCCTACGAAGAGTTGCGCGAACATCTCAAAGTGGAGCGTGCTTTACTCCGGCAGCGCGCCAGCGACAGCAAGCAACACCGCAGGACGCCTGGTATCGTCGCTGATCTCGCCCTTGGTCTGCGCTACTTTTTGTTGTTCGCGCATGATTGCGGTGCCTTGAGCAAGGAAGAGGCGGAGAGATTCTGGGAGGGCAGCTGGCGGGAACTCGGAGTGGTGGCGGCCTCACAGTCCCAACACCAAGCAGCGAGCGAACCCACGCGCCGATTCAGGGAGCTACTCTCTGCGGCGATAGCCGGCGGCCGAGCTCATGTCGCGGATCCGGACGGTGACAGACCAGAGCGCCCGGGAGCATGGGGTTGGCGTCTCTCTGGCGAGGAGTGGCGGCCGCAAGGGGAGCGGGTAGGCTGGCTCAAAGGTGAGGATCTCTATTTAGAGCCGGAGGCGGCATACGCCGCCGTCCAGAAGCAGGGGCGCGACTCAGGCGAGCCCCCAACCGTAACCGGGCGCACCTTGCGCAAGAGGCTGCACGAGCAGGGCCTGCTTCTCTCCGTGGACGTTGCTCGACAGGTCCTCACAGTGCGGCGCACGCTCGGAGGACGCCGCCGCGAAGTGTTGCACACTTCAGAGAACCTTCTCTCCCTCCATATAGAAATACCCGACCAACCCGACCACGCAGGTCAGAAGCAGCAAAAACACCGGGATGCTACGCCTCCCTTGTGGTCGAGTTTCGATGCCCTAACCCGACCAACTCTCGAGCACGAACCCGACCAGGAACATGATAGTCGGGTTGCACACAGAGGGTGGTCGGGTCACAAGCACGAACCCGACCACGGACCTGACCAGCAAGAACCGCCAACCCATGCGGATAATTCCGGCAATGGTCGGGTTGGTCGGGTTCTTGAAACGGACGGACTACAAGACGCAGTGGGTGAGGCGCATCCACTCTCCGGCCGGCGAATTAGGGGGCGTCTATGAAGGGCAAAGTCTTGCTCAAGCAACTGGAGCGGCGCGGGGTGGAGCTGCGCGCAGACGGTGATCACCTGGAATACGAGGGGCCAGAAGAGGAGATCACGCCGGAGCTCCTGAACCGCCTCAGAGAGAACAAGCCATCCCTGATAAAGCTCCTCGAGTGGCAGCGGCGCAAGCAGGAGGAAGCTCACAGGCGCGGGTTCGTCGCCAAATGGAGCAGGGAGCCAGGCTGGATCTCCCTACACGACCCAACCGCGGGCGAGTGGCACGACTTCCCCGCCCGCGACTGTTTCCCGTCCATCGTGGCCGAAGCGGGCGCACGCAGGAAGGAGGAGCGGCGTGACACTTGAGAACCGGCTTGCGGCAGGAGAACATGGAGCTGCTGTTCTGGATTTTCCTGCTCTTCGCCGTTGCATGCACGCGCTACTTCTTCCTCTTCTATCAGGACGGCGACAGGGAGCGCGCCGTTGTGAGGACTTGGCGCCGCTGACGGCCGAAATCACGCGTAGAGGTACCACATGACGCGCATAGTTGGGGCGCATTGCGCAAAGTCGCGCACCTTAAGGTACTACCCATGGTAGTGGAGACCTATAGGGATCTAGAGGGTAGTGTACGATTTAAGGTAACGCGAGGTAGTGTTGTGGTGCATGATCCCCGCCGCCCCGCTCCCCCTTGAGGCAAAAACGTCCGCCTGCACAACGCATATATGTGTTGTGCACAAGGACTCCACGCACGTCATGCTCGAGCTCGCACCACCACCGATTACGCTACACCTCGCACGCCCTCGCTGACCCTCACAACACCCCACCCAGTTTTTGCCACGGGAAACGTAGTAAGTATGCGCGTGTCCCAGCCATATATCTGGCAGCCTCAAATCCCTCTAGGTATACTCTGCTTCTAATACTAAAGAGCGCACGCACATCGACCAAGCGATGTATGCTTGTACTCGTAAAACCGGACGCGGATATTTCGAGGGGGGGTGCGCTGGCGGTCATCGCCTACACATCTTCTGGCCCACCCCCACCCGGCCGTTCGTGGATCGCTTCATGCCGGTACTGTCTGCATCTAAGAAGGTTTCTGCCTCTCAGCGCAGCGAATGTTTATTCACTGCTTCAATATCTTGTGCTTGGCAATAAGCTCCAGGATGGTGAAATAGGCCATCCTCCGCTCCCATAGGGGCGAGCTATATAGGATGGTGGAAATGGACTTCGTAGAATTCACCTTCCACGCACTTCGGTGAATAGCATTGGCGGGAAAGCGACCGATGCGCACCGCAGCGGTCCGGTTAAGAGGCGAGCAGCGTCTGAACGATCTCCTTGAGGTGTTTGTCGAAGGAGAGATGCCCCTCGTCCGGGTACAGCCGCAAGCGACTTCCCGCTATCCCCTCGGCCAGATGCTTCGCGTGGTGCGCGGGCACGAAGACGTCGGCTTCTCCGTGGTGGAGATGCACGTCGACCCCGCTTATCTCTTCAAGGCGGAACGGCCACGGTCGTACCTGGCGCAGTTCATCGTCGATCCAGCCCCTAGCTCCCTGTCGCACGGCCTCCTGGAACGTCTCGATGAGGAACGCCCTGACCTCCGGCCTTTCGAGCGCCTGGCGATCGACTTCGGTAACCTCCTCCGAAAGCCCTGCGAAGACGGCCTCTGGATCCTCTTGGATCGCCCGAGCGTCTTCATCGCGCGCCGTGGCTAGCTCGTCCGGTGCTTCCCTGGCCATCTCGGTCTCTTCTACGTCGCTCTCGGACATCCCCTCCAATGCGCCGGGGCGGTCCAGCATGCCGAGCCCGCTCACGACGGCCACGCCCCTGAGACGCTCGGGCATCAGCACGCCGAGGGCGAGCACGTAAGGAGCGCCACCCGAGACCCCGAGCGCCCAGAAGCGCTCCAGGCCGAGGTCGTCGGCCACCCGCACGAGGTCCCCTGCGCAGTCGAGCACACTCGCCTCAGCCCAGCTATCCGAGTAGCCGTAGCCGGGCCTATCCACGCCGACGAAGAGCAGTCTCTGCTGGCGAATCCACTCCGGGTCGTCGAGGCCAGGGGAGAGGGCTAGGCGCGATCCCGGCGTTCCGTGGCCGATGAACACGGGAGTCCCATCAGAATCTCCCCAGGTGGCGTACCCGATAGTCCGTCCGGCGCCGAGCTCGAGCCGATGATCGTGGGTGGGGGTACGTTCCATCTTCTAGCACCTCCTCTTTGGCTGCCGCTTCGAGGCCTCGAAGCGGGTTAACTCTTTCCAACGCCAAGCATGGTGCCATCCGCCTAAGCCTGGTGCGAACTTCGGAGAAACTCCGTAATGGCGAAGTTCGTAGAATCCCTCTTCCACGCACTGGTGTGAAAATAGCGTTGGCGACGGATCCATTTTCATGGCTTCGGGGTGGCCCGCCAAGGCCATGGATCACTTCGGTGAATAGAGTCTACGCGGCGGTTCGCTACCCTACTCACCTGAGGTCTGCACAAACCAGTATGGGAGGGTTGCCGCTGCCCGCCTCGTGGACGTTGACGTGCTTGGGTGCTCCTGAGAACAGCTTCTCGACGGAGGTCTCACGCAGCGTGGTGGTGCTCGACCCCTGACCCTCCGAGTCAGATTTCACCTGTGAGAGCGGGTACTCTATCTTAGCGCCGCCGTGCTCGCGACTGGCCCTGCCGTGCTCATGGCCGGGCTCATGGCCGTGCCCTTCCGCGCCATGAGCCCCACCGTGCTCATGCGTCTCCCCTTCCGCGCAAGTGCCCGGGTGAATGTGAGCGAGGTAGAACGTGTTGGGCTTGGGGAGGTTGCGCAGGTTGAGCGTTACGAGGACCCCGTCGGAGGTGTCCACGAAGGAAGCGCTGCCGCTCACCCCGGAGTTGTGCTCTGAGTGCAGGATGAACTTTACGTTAGTGTCCTGCTGATGAGTAGAGGGGTTCTCACGCCCGCCTTGGCCTTGGGAGCCGCCACTGGCGCAACCGACCAGCAAGAAGGTAGCCGAGAATGTCATGACGCAGAGCAGGAGTGTCAGTATCTGCCTCATGCGTGGCAAGATACCGTAGGACCGGGGGCTATCGAGTATCCGCGCAGTGGCGGCAGGGCAACACCATGAGCTCGCGTATGGCACTGACCCGTACTCACAGGATCACTCCGAATATAGTGGTTAACCCATCGAGCAGAAGCATGCGAGGCAGGCCACGCAGGTTCCGCAACGACGCCTACCTCGCGCGTTCAGAGCTTCAGTTACTTGACGTTACAACCCTTTGGCCGTGGGTCGTCTATCCGAAGTCCTTCGGCGGTCGTACTCGACGGGACGATGAACGTGACGAACAAAACGGCATCACCCTTGCCTTTGTTCCGCACAAGCAGCGGTTTGTCGTGACTTTCAAGGAAGCCCTTGCCCGCCTTGTAGACAGTCTTGTCACATTGATGGTTATAGAGAGTGACGGCACCTGACTTGACCGCAATTAGAACGACACCGGGATGATGATGCCAGCCAGACGAGCCACCCGGCCCGATGGTAACCTTGTCGACTTCAACATCAGCTTTTCCGTGCGTGCTAGCTACTTTCACACCATCGTGTTTGGCATGTAGCTGGCCGAAACTTGCGTGGGCTAGTAACTTGCCGACGAAATCCGTCGTGGATGGGGTCGCCAACGCGGCACCAGCAAGCAGCGTGATAAGCGCACTTATCACCACTATAGGGCCGAGGCGCTTGAAGTTGGTCATCTTGCTCTTACTCCTTCCTTGACCTTCCCTTGGTCGGCCTCTACTACTCTTTCCTAGGGGCACATCTGTACGCCAGCGTTTTAGGGCAGTAGAATGCCTGTTTGCGGGGGGCTGGGTATGCTTGTGGAGCTGTGTGCATAGCCAAAACGAGCATCCGGCCCCTTGCCCTTCTGATTTCTTCGAAAGCTAACCTGGCCTCATCACCTCCTTGCTCCCCCAATCTCTGTAGGGGATAGAAGGTAGCCGGTTGCGCTGCTGGCTGTGTGCCCGTTCCTCAAAAGCGCCCATCTATCTTGAAGCGGGCATACTTAGCCTCTACCTTGGGCCCTCTATGTATCTTCTGTTGGTATGGAAACACAAAAGGTGCATTGGCGCATCACTCAATTGCAGTATTTATTACAACTTTCTTTGCGAACTTCCGAGAATTCGTCTTCCGAGACTGTATGAAAAGTGGTTCTCGGAGGGTATTTCGCTACTCTAGCACGCATGAGAAAGCCTTACCCAACGGATCTGTCCGACGCCGAATGGAAATACATCGAGCCTCACCTGCCCGCCCCCAAGGGACATGGCCGGCCGAGGACCCACAGTCTCCGTGAAATCCTGAACGCTGTCTTCTACCTTCTGAAGACCGGATGCCAGTGGCGACTGCTCCCTCACGACTTTCCTCGATGGCCCACCGTCTACCATTACTTCAGGAAATGGCGCTTAGACGGTACCTGGGAAAGAATCAACCGGGCCATCCGCGAACGGTTGCGGGTTCGCCTGAAGAGGGACCCCCAGCCCAGCGCCTTAGGTGGTGGATTCTCAGTCTGTAAAGAGTACCGCGGTAGGCGGAGAACAGCGCGGTTACGACGGAGGCAAGAAGGTGAAGGGAAGAAAGCGCCACATCCTGGTAGACACGAGGGTTTCGTGCTCTCTAGGCGAAGATCCACAGCGCCAAGGTTATGGACTACGAGGGGATCAAGACGCTGCTGCATCGAGCACGGGAGCGATTCCCTCGCCTCCGGCATCTGTGGCTGGACGCGGGCTACCGCGGAGAGGACAAGGGCGCGGACTGGGTGAGGAAGACACTGGGATGGAGCGTGGATCTGGTGGAGCGCCCGAAAAAGCCCGCCCCAGAAGAGGTAATGATGGCATGGGCCAGTGAATGGGCCAAAGAGGGCGTGGCCGTAGATTGGCAGAAACTTATGCCCCCCAAAGGCTTCCTGGTGTTGCCGAGGAGGTGGGTGGTGGAGCGGACGATCGCTTGGATCGACCAGCAAAGGAGGATGAGTAAGGACTACGAGAGGTTGTGTGCGAGCGGCGAGGCGTTGGTATATGCTGCCATGATTCGCCTCATGACGAGGCGCCTCGCCAGTGTTTGAGGCCTTTTCATACAGCCTCTTAAGCGGTGTTCTGCGAAGTTCACGAACGCGGGCAGTGCGGTCGCACTCATCGACCGCCTCGTCCACCATGCGGAGATCATCCCGATCGAAGGGGACAGCTATCGACGCCGCGTCGCCGAGGCCAAGCGCAAGTCGCCCAGGCCCCCAGCCGAGAGCTGAGTGGGCGCCCGTCCAGATTCCCGCGCTTCCTCATGTCGCGCAACATCTCCTGGGCGTCGCTCTCCCTCGCGCTGCCGGGCAGTGGCCTGTGCTGCCCGAGCCTGGCCATCGATCCCGTCACTCCCACGATCCTCTACGCGGGCACCGAGGGCGCTGGGGTGTACAAGACGACGGATGGTGGCGCCTCCTGGAGCGCCGCGAATGCGGGCCTCAGCACCCGCACGGTCAGCGCCCTCGCCATCGACCCCGCCACTCCGAGCACCGTCTACGCCAGCAGCTTCTCCACCGGCGTGTTCAAGAGCACGAACGGTGGTGTGTCGTGGACACCCATGAGTCGGGGCCTGAACGGCGATATCAGGGTGCTGGCGATCGATCCCGTTACCCCCAGCACGCTCTACGCCGGCAGCCACTCTGGTGGCATCTTCAAGAGCACCAACGGGGGGACGTCGTGGACGGCCGCGAACGCCGGCCTGGGTGGATTCGGCATCACGGCCCTGGCCATCGATCCCATCACGCCCACCACGATCTATGCCGGCACGGCCGACGCTGGGGTGTTCAAGAGCACGGACGGCGCGGCCTCCTGGCAGTCGATGGACGCCCTCCCGATGGAGTTCCGCGTGACCGCACTGGCCATCGACCCCGCCACTCCCGAGACGGTGTACGCGGGCACGTACTTCGGCGGAGTGTTCAAGACCACGGACGGCGGCGTGTCGTGGGCGCCGATAAACAGGGGCTTGCGCTTGCCCGAGGTCATGGCCCTGGCCAGCCACGCCTCCACGCTCGGCACGCTGTACGCCGCCACCTACCACGGTGTTCTGTACAAGAGCGACGACGGGGGCGCGGCGTGGAGACCGCTCACCGCCCTGCCGATGGAGTTCCCCCTTACCGCACTGGCGATCGACCCGGCCCGGCCGGACACGCTCTACGTCGGCACGATCTTCGGCGGGGTGTGGAAAAGCGAGGACGGTGGCACCTCGTGGCGACTCTTCCTCGGTCCCACGGGCCTGAACATCATGACACTGGCCATCGATCCGGTCGTGCCCAGCACGCTGTATGCGGGCACCCTCCGCGGGGGGGTGTTCAAGAGCATCAATGGCGGCGCCTCGTGGGCGCCCATCAATGCTGGCCTGACGGATCTGTGGGTCCTCGCCCTGGCCATCGACCCGGCGAGCCCCCGCACGATCTACGCCGGAACGTACTTCAGCGGAGTCTTCAAGAGCACGGACGGCGGCACCTCGTGGACGCCCATGAGCGCCGGGTTGACGTACCTTCACGTGAGCGCCCTCGCCATCGATCCCGCCGTGCCCACCACGCTCTATGCCGGCAACCAATCGGTCTTCAAGACCACGGACGGCGCCGCCTCGTGGGTCACGGTGGGCAACGGCGTGCCCGCGCTGACGCTGGTCGTGGATCCCGAAGCGCCGACGACGGTCTATGCCGGCGGGTACGGCGGCGTGTTCAGAAGCGTGGATGGCGGCCTCTCCTGGCATGCCGCCAGTGTCGGCCTGCCCAGCGCCCCGGTCCGCGCGCTGGCCGTGGACCCGGCGCGGACCAGCGCGCTCCACGCCGGGAGCCTCGGCGGTGTCTTCGACTTCCAGTTCGTCGCCGGCGGCGTGTGCGGCAGCACTCGCTGCGCATGTGGCGATACTGTTACCGCCAGCCGGACCCTCACCGCCTCCGACTCCGTCACCACCACGATCTGTCCGGCGGACGGCCTCATCGTCGCCGCGGGCGTTCACCTGGACCTCGGGAGGAGGACCATCCGGGGCGCGGACTCCGGCACGGGTCTCCGCGTCGCCCCGGGCGCCGACGACGTCATCCTCACCCGTGGCCAGCTCATCGGGTTCGAAACCGGCATCGCGTCTGACACGACCACCAGCCATAGCGTGCTCGTCAATTTACAGGTTAGAGACAGCGGCCTCGACGGCATTCGCCTCGCCGGTGACGAGAACACCATCAGCAAGACCGCGGTCCGCGGCTCGGGTCGCGATGGCATCCGGCTCACCGGCACCGGGAATGCGCTCGTGAACAGCTCCGTTGACAGCAGCGGAGGCATCGGGGTTCAGAATGATGGCGCCGACAACACCGTCTCTGACATCGCCGTGACCCACACCGGTGGTACGGGCCTCGACATCCGAGGCGATGGCGCCCGCCTCGACCGCAACCTGGCCAAGCTGAGCGGCGGGGATGGTCTCCTGCTCTTCGGTTCAGGGCATGAGGTGACGCGCAATACGTCCGTCAGCAGTGCGGGCTCCGGCTTCGCCATCCATGCCACCACCAGCCGCTTCGCCGACAACCGCTGTATCATCAACGACCGGTTCGGGATCGACGACTTCACGGGGGGAGCCGGCACCGGAGGAACCGCGAACGCCTACAGCCGGAACGTGTGCGCGAGCGCGAACCGGCTCGGCCCCTCGTCGCCCGCCCGACTCTGCCGCTGAGTCCGCCGCTCCCCGATCGGGACCGGCCCAGCACGCGGACTCGCGGACGATCAGCGACACTCCACCGACGCCTGGGCTCCCACGGTGGCCAGATCCGTCACCGAGAGCGACGCGTAGGTCAACGACCCTTCGCCGCTGACTACGCACCCGCAGATGCCCCCGGAGCAACGCTGACGTGGCAGTAGGTGGCGGTCCTCGGTGGAAGCGAGAGCCCGTTGCAGCTGTGCAGGCCGCCGGCGGCGTCGTAGATCACGACGTTGATCGCCGTGTCCGCCACCGTGCTGTAGTTCTGGACCGTGCACTTGCAGGTGGGAGATCCGGTCGCTTGGACGGGCAGCGGGGCACAGCGTTTCGTGGCCGCCGCCTCCTGGCTCCCCGACGTCACAGCAGCGATCAGAACGATGAGTACGACAATCGACTTCACCATGGGATCCTCCTTGTGGGTGCCATGTCTGCCTCCCGAGTTCGTCGCCCGCGAAGGTCACGCTCACTGCCTGCATGATCCGTTGTATCCGCCCGGCGTGATCCGGACGTGAAGGCAGCCGTGAAAAATCGCCGGTCGGGGGGAGGTGGCGTGAAAAGTGTGGCGCAACGGGGCGCGGCGCTGGCGGCGCATGCCCGGGGGCCGGACCATGTGCCGAAACTCGGGCGACCGGTTACTTCGCGGCGCGCCGGGACCTTCGTGCCGTTGCCGCCGCCGCCCGGGCCGCCTCCGCCGCGGCCCGGGCCGCGCCTTTCGCGTCGCGCAGTCGTTGACGCATCTCGGTCAGGGCCGCGGCTGCCTCGGCGACTTCGCGTTGAGCCTGCTGCGCCGCCGCCGCCCGGGCGGCGGCCTCGCGTTCACGTGCCTCAGCGTCCCGCCGCCGCCGCGCCCGCTCCTCATCGGCAGCAATGGCCTTCGCGCGGCGGGCCGCCTCGGCGTTCGCGCGCTTCGCCGTGCCGGCTCCCGTCTCGTCTGGCGTCTTCGCCGCCGGAGGGTGCCGCGGCTCGACCTTGGCACCCTGGACGAGCCGGAGCGGTCGAGCAGCGCCGGACAGCACTTCGAACCCCGGTGCGGGCACGTCGGCCATGAGCCGACCGCGGCGCAAGTCGGCCGCGAGGCGCCGATCGACGGCGGCGCCCAATAGGGTGTCGGAGATCCGGCGGGATATCACAGGGGTGAGCCGATAGCCCTGGCTACCGAGAACGTCGCCCGCGCGATTGACGAGCGCCTGGAGATCGGCGCGCTGGGTTCGAAGCGCGTCGGCCGCTCCACGCGGATCTCGGAGCTGCGCGGCGCGGGCGCGCCCGACGGCGTCGATCAGGGCGGCCAGGCGCTTCGGATCCGCGTGGACGAGCTGGTTGACGGCCCACAGCGAGGCGGCCGGCCGGCGCAGCTGCTTCACCGCCCGCGCTTGCTCGGGCTGACCCGCCTTGCTCAGCGCCGAGGCCTGGCATTGCGTTCGCGGATGAAGGTCCGGAGCGACGCCGCGTACAACTCCTCGACGACACGGGCCGGCGGAACGGCCATGGCTCAATCCCTATGCGCTACGGCTGATCGAAGAGCGCGAAACGGTTGAAGGGCGAAGCGCTGCGGCGACCCGTCCCGCACGCTGCATCACGATCCGGGGGCACGGATCGACGGAAAGCATCGACGCGACTCCCGCGCATATCGACAAGACGGCGCAGAAGGGAATTCGAGGGCCTTTTGCTGAGCGCTGCGTCCCTCCAGACACGCGCCGCCGCCCGGCTCGGCATGCGACAGTCGAACCTCTCGCGCGTGATGAAGAGCCTCGGCCTGGGGTGAACCTTACGTGGGTTCGCCCCATCGAGCGCGCCGGGCGGACGCGGCGTTCTACCGCGCCGGCTCGGCGACGAAGACCGGGATCCTCCGCGTGGTCTTGGCCTGGTACTCGGCGTACGGCGGAAATGCCGCCACGGCCAGCGCCCACAGCCGCGCGCGCTCGGCCTCGTCGTCCGCTTCGCGGACGCGCATCCGCTGCACCGCGGCGAGATCGCGGATCTCCACCGACGGGTTCGCGCGGAGGTTGTACACCCAGACCGGGTTCGTCGGTGCACCGCCCATCGAGCCCACGAGCACGTAGTGGGCGCCGTCCTTGACGCGCATCAGCGGGGTCTTGCGGATCGCTCCCGTCTTGCTGCCGGTGTGGGTGACGATGATGACCGGCAGACCCGTGTCGCGAAGCGTGGTGCCCTCGCGGCCGCCGCTCTTCTCGTACAGCTCGACCTGATCGCGAACCCACTGTCTGGGGCTGGGGATGTAGTCAGGCATGGCGATCTCCTCGCCCCGGATTGTACGGGATGCGCAACCCGGGCCGCCCCTCGAGATGCCGTGGTCCGCTTGGATTCGGGGAGCCGCGTGGGCCATGGCCGTTGCCGCCCTCCGTCACGGGACGGGAAGCCGCGTGGCGTCGAACCCGTAGAGCCAGCGCAGCGCGTCGGGCGAACGGTCGCCCGCCCGCGCCCACTCGGCGTCGCGCGCCTCCTGGGCCGGGCCGTCGGGCAGGTGGAAGCGGGTCTTGTTGGCGCGCGACATCTCCTGGAGCCGCGTGACCCGCGGCCGGCGCACCGCTTCGTAGCGCCGCAGCGCCTCGGGCGGATCGGCGGGATCGGCGGCGAGGAGGCAGGCGGCCAGGGTGGCGCCGTCCTCGATGGCCTGCGCCGCGCCCTGGCCCATGAACGGGTACATCGGGTGGCATGCATCGCCGAGCAGGGTCACGCGGCCGACCGACCAGCGCGGCAGCGGCTCGCGGTCGAACAGGGCCCAGATGAAGCAGGTGTCGGCCGCGGCGATGATGCGGCGGATCTGCGGGTGCCAGCCCTCGAACGCGGCGAGCGCCCGGTCGATCGTGGCGCGATCGGTCCAGTCCTCGCGGTTCCAGGTGTCGTGCTCGGTCCAGCCGACGAAGTTCAGCAGGCGCGCCCGCGAGACGAAGTAGTGCACGAGGTGGCCGCCGGGGCCGACCCACGACTGCGACCCGATCTCGAGGCCGAGATCGGCGATGCGCTCGACCGGCACCAGGCCGCGATAGGCGACGCAGCCGGCGAAGTGCGGCGCCTCCTCGCCGAAGCAGCGCGGCCCGCACGGTCGAATGGATGCCGTCGGCGCCGACCAGGACGTCGGCCGCTGACGCGCGCGCCGTTGTCGAAGCAGGCCTCGACCCGGTCGCCCTGCGTCGTCGAAGGCCGACCAGCCGGTGGCCGAGGTGGACGCGCTCGGCCGGAAGCCCGCAGGCGATGATCGTTCAGCAAATCGGCGCGGTGCACGGTCATGTGCGGCGCGCCGTACAGTTCTTCGCAGCGCGGGTTGAGCGGCGCCCGCTGCAGCGTGCGGCCGTCCTGCCAGCGGCGCTGGTGGGTGCTGACCGGCCGCACGCCCTCGCGGTCGAGCGCCCGCCGAGGCCCGAGCCGCTGCAGGACGCGAGTCGCGTTCGGGCCCATGTTGATGCCGCCGCCGACCTCGGTCAGCGCCGGCGCCTGCTCGTAGACGTCGACCTCGAACCCGGCCTGGGCAGCGACACGGCCGCGGTGAGTCCGCCGATGCCGGCGCCGACGACGGCGATCCTCAGCGGTGGGCTGCTCATTCGTTCCTGAGCGACTGGGACGACGGCGGGGCGTCCGACAGGGCCAGCACGTCGACCGCGACGGCCCCATCGCGCGCTGCGACCGTCGCGACGACCGAGGCGTCCCCGGGCGAACCCCGGCGGTTCGCGGAGCGGAGGGCCGCCGACACAGGTCGTCGAGCACCTGCGGCCACCAGGGGTCTGCACGAAGCGGTGATGGCTCTCGGCGACTGACGGTCCGGGCGACGCGGTGGCGTCAGCTTCCCGCCACGCGCCGCGTGTGTCCGGCCCAGTAGGGCTCGCGGAGGTCGCGCCGCTTGATCTTGCCGACCGGCGTCTTGGGCAGCGGCTCGTCGCGCACCACGACCGGCCCGGCTTCTTGTAGGAGCCGAGCTGGTCGACGCAGAGCTGGATCACCTCCGCCTCGTCGACGCGCGGGCCGGGCTTCGGCACCACGACGGCGCAGGGCGTCTCGCCCCAGCGCGGGTCGGGGATGCCGAACACCGCCACCTCCATCACCGCCGGATGCGTCGGCGATGGCGTTCTCGAGCTCCATCGGCCAGATGTTGAAGCCACCGGAGATGATCATGTCGTCGGCGCGGTCCAGCAGGTAGAGGTAGCCGTTCCTGTCGATCATGCCGATGTCGCCGGTCAGCACCCAGCCGTCGACCATGCGCTCCTTCGTGCCCTCCGGGTCGTTCCAGAAGCCGGTCATCTGCCCGTCGGTGCGGGCGACGATCTGCCCGGGCTGGCCCAGCGGCACCGGCTGGTTGTGCTCGTCCCAGATCTCGACATCGGCCCACGGCATGGACCGAGCCGCAGGAGCGCAGGTGATGCGCTGCCACCCGCGGAGATTGCCAATCATTAATTCCACCTACACCCCGCGGTAATGCGGCTCTCTTCATGTTGCTGGGGTTGGATCGGGATCTCTCAGGAGGTTCAGATGTGCTCGTGGGCGAACTTTTACCAAGGACTGGCTAACGAGGCGAAGGAGCGTGCGGCGCACGCCACCAACCCGTCCATAAGAGACAACTTCGAAGCGGTTGCAAAGGAGTGGTCGACGCTGGCGGTGTGGGCTGAGCTTAGGGCGAACAGCCCTCTGTGCCATCGTGCCTTTCGAAGAACGCCAGCAACTGCGCGCCCGCCAGCCCAGTCTGCTAGGGTTGTGAAATGACAATACAGGCCCCAGCCTTGCGCGTCGGCAGGCTAATCGCGCGCTTCGGTTAGCTCGCTCCCTTTCCGACGAGCGTGCCGCTCAGGCGCTGAGAATTCACGCGACTAGCCTGCTTGAACAAGCTGAAAGACTTGAGCGCGGACACGGGCCGCTGCCTCCAGCCAACCCCGACAAGTAGCGACCACCACAGCAACACATCCAGCCATCCGGAGTGGTCCTTGTCGAGTTGGGGAGCTGAGACTGTTTGGGCGTAGCTTGAGGGACATCGGTTACGTTAGGTTTCCGACATAGGAACGGAGGGCGGTCGAGCGCATTTTACGGATGCCCGATGCGTGCTCGTCGGGTGCGCTGAGCCCGGTCGGCGCTGCTTCGGTTTTGCGAGTTCAAGCATCTTCAATCAGTGGGATCGTGTGATCTTCAATCTGATCGCCCTCGATCAGCAGCGGAAACTCGATACCGAGTTGCTTCAGACGTTCCGTGCTTTCTTCCAGCGTCATGCGCACATTCACGTTGGTCGTTGACGTTGATTCACTGCTTCGCGTCTCACGCCAGCGCTCGGGACGATTCGCCCTCAACGTTTCCTTCAGCGCGGTTACATCGCCATCCATGCCAAGATCGTACATCTTGGTTTCCGCACGATCCCATGCGGTCTCGCGGGCTTCATCCCACTTCGCGCTGAACTCCTAATCTTCTTTTTTCCAATTAAATGCGGTCGAACGTCCAACACCGATCACTTCCGCAGCATCACCTGGGTTCATGCCCCGTTTGGCCATCTGTTCTAGCGGACGCGCTTGCCTAGCTGTTCGACCAACCGCAACTCCTTGGCCTTCTGGCGCACCTCGTCCTCGTCCCTGCAGAGGAAACTAGCGGTTTCCGCCATCGTCCGGCCGTGGGCGATCTCGTTCGTCAGGTCACTGATGTCCATCTCGGACCAGGGCTCGCCTGAGTTTGCGTCCATGGGTGCCTCCTGAGAGAAAGGGCCACACAGGTTTCCCCGCGTGGCCCCTACGTGGACAGGCCGTTACTTCCGCGGTCTGCCTCCGTGCTCTGCGCCCGCGCTGCAAGCAACGACGGCGCAGTTCAGTATCAGGTTGCTCGCTTTTGTCGGACCCAATCTTTGATCGGCGAGGCCATGGGCGATGCCGATCAGTGC